>JBJMHA010000069.1:0-114077 GCA_045807625.1 Thermoanaerobaculia bacterium
CCGCTTATCCCACTACGTCGGCTCCCCGTTACAGTCTCTCGAGGCTGGTAACCACGGCCTGCACACTCGCTGTCTACGCTTCGTGGCTGGAAGACTCACTAGGGCCACGCAAGACTCGCTTCCGGTGGGTGGCTAGCCCTTGCCGGGTAGGATTCGGACCTACTGGGTCCACTACGAAGGGTTTCAGGCTCTGTCTATTGCATGCCCCTTCCCCCCTTCCCAGGCTTCGCCTGGCGCGAGGGAACGTCTCTACGGACTTGGGGGCTTCTCACCCGTCGCCGTTCTTCTTGCGGGGCTTCGAGGGCTCGGCGGCTTCGGAGCCGGTTTGCCTACGAGATCGGGCCTCAGCCCCGAACTTCCAATCGCCGACCTCTTTTTCGAGCTTGTCCGCGATCTGGCCAAGCGTCTGCGCGATCTGTACTGACAACTGGCATAACTTATCGTGCCGTTTCGCCGTTTTGTTGCCCTTCCACAGGGTGGGCTCTTCTTCGCCCCAACTGGCGAAGAAACCTTGCAGGTGACGAAGCTCGGCGAGCCCTGCCTGGAGGCGGTGGGCGGTCGCATCGATACATCTGTACGGCCAGCGTTGGTCATCCATCAGAGCCATAGAGCCCAGCACTTTGCCGAAAGCCCGGATGACGGCATGGGATTCCGGATCGAGGACCTCGGCAAGGAACGTCTCGCGGAAGGCGTCATAAAGCTCCTCCTCCGAATCGGATCGGGCGGCCGGCACAGGCCGAGCAGGGAGAAGCTCTTCTGTGGGATCGGACAAGCTCGCTCTCCCCTGGGCTCACTTCTTGCCGTTTTTCGTTCTCGGTGGACGCTCGGCCGCCTCGGGAGGCTCGGCTTTCCCGGCTTGCCTCTCCAGGATCTCGCGCACGTCGCGGCGGAGGTCTTCCAGCATACTGTCGATGTTCTCGCGGCGGAGAGGGGTGGCCTCCGGCCTGGGCTCGGGCTCCTTCGGCGGCGGGCTCTCCAGGACCCTGCCCGGCCGGACCGGGCCCAGGACCCTCTCGATCTTCTGGCGGGCCGCGGTGGGCGCCTCGCCCGCGGGGTAGGCCAGCTCGAAGAATTCCCGGGCGCTGAGGCCGATCGCCCGCACCACCAGGAGCACGAAGTCGAGCCGGGGCTCGGCCTCGCCCTTGAAGTACCGCACCAGGCTGGCGAGCGAGACGTCCGCCTTCCGCGCCAGCGCGGCGTTGCTGAGCCCCAGGGTCCGCGCCAGCATGCGCAGCAGGTCCATGAGCTGGCGGACCTCCTCGGACACGGGGGCTTCAGGCATGTCTTCCGTCTTCCGGGCTTTCATGGTCAACAGAGCTTACCCTAACCGCACCCAGGCGCGCAAGCCTTACATTTTTGAAACATATTGACTCAATATCGGAGATCGGATACAACCTCCTCATGAGCTTCTCAAGAGAGAGAACTTCGTATGGCTCCGGGGAGACAAGGGGCTGGAGGCCTTCCCCGGCGGAGGAGGATTTCATGGCTGAGACGCCGCCCGAGCTCGATCTCACACGCTTCAGCGAGAGCACGCGCCGGAGGCTCTACGACCGGATCGTCGAGATCCAGTTCGCCGGCGAGGGGGACGCGCCCGCTCCGGACGACTCGGGGTTGCAGGTGGTCTACTTCGCCGGGCGCTGGTTCGCCACCTGGACCGATCTGGAGGAGCCGCTCTGGCGGCCCCTGCCGCTGCGGCTGAGGATCGCGCGGGTCGGGCTGGGAGCGAGCCAGGACGTGGAGCTCTACGACGTCTGAGATTCCGGGATGGAGCGGCTCCAGATCCGGCGTGGACCGTCCGCCTCGCGAAGCGAGCCGCTCGCGCCGAAAGGCGGACGTCCCGGATTCGGCGCGGGCGTCCCAGGATCCGGCGCGAGGGGTCCACGATCCGGCGTGAGTCACCCGCCTCGCGAGGCGAGCCACCGCCGCCGGAAGGCGAGGCTCACGGATTCGGAGCGGGTGGCTCACGCCGCGAGGCGGACGGCTCCAGATCCGGCGTGGACCGCCCGCGCCGGGGTGCCGGGGCCCGGTCAGGAGCCGCGCTCGAGCCGCTCCAGGAGCTCGCGAGCCTCCTGGAGGTCGCGGGTGGCGAAGCCTTCGTCGAAGGTCGCGTAGAGGGCGGCGAGGGGGGGCAGGGCCTCGGCGCCGCGGTCCTGGTCCGCGAGGAGGCGGCCCAGGCTGGTTGCCGCGCGCAGCTCGAAGGCGCGGGCCCCCTGGCCGCGGGCGATGCCGAGCGCCTTGCGGAAGGAGGCCTCGGCCGCGGCGGCGTCTCCGGAGAGGCGGAGGAGCTCCCCCTCCAGGCGGTGGAGCTCGGAGTCGAGGAAGGAGCCGCCGAGCTGGCCTTCCGGCAGGACCAGGATCTCGCGGACGGCGGCGAGCCCCTCGGCGATCCGCCCGGCCGCCAGATGGGCTTCGACCAGGTAGCTGGACTGGTATCTCCGCACCAGTTGCGCTCCCGTGGCCTCCCGCAGCTCCAGCCCCTTCTCGATCTCCGCCGTTCCCCCCGCCAGGTCGCCGCGCTGGCAGGCGGCCCACCCCCGCCCGACGTGGGCAAAGGAGAAGAGCAGGGCGAACTCCTGCTCGTAAGCCAGGCTCCGCAGCCGCTCCGCCACTTCGGCCACCCGCTCGGGGCTCAGGAGCTGGTGCCACAGAATCATCTCGAAGGTCAGGGCCATGCTGAGCAGGAAAGGCGCGCCCTGGGTCTCGACGGCGGCGAGCACCGCCTCCTGCTCGCGCACCGCCGTGTCCGGCCTGCCGGTCATGGCGAGCGCCCAGAAGTGGAAGAGGTGCGACATGAGGCTGGATTCCTCGCCGAAGACCTGGGCGAGCTCCGGGTGCAGCCTGGGCTCGAAGAGCGCCGCCGCCTGCTCGAGCAGGGCCAGGGTCTCGGCGAATCGGCCGGTTTCGAAGATCGTCTGTCCCCGCGTCACGCAGCCGATGAAGACCTCGACCGGGGTCTCCGCGAGGCGCGCGATCTCCTCGGAGAGGGCGATCGCGGGCCGGCTCTCTCCGCGCATGAGGTGATGGTCCCACAAGGCGTAGAGGGAGGGGATGAGCCGCCCGTGGTCGCCGAGATCCCGGCAGAGGGCGACGCAGCGCCCGGCGTTGGCGCCGACCTCCGCGGCCCCCCACCCCCGGATCGCCGGGAGGACGGCGCCGACCGCCAGGCGCAGGGTGAGCTCCCGCTCCGACCGCTCGGGCGTCTCCGGCAGGGCGAGCAGCAGGTCGACGGCCCGGGTGAGGTGTCTCACCGCCTCCAGCAGGGCCGAGCGCCCCATGGCGCGCTGGCCGGCCTTCTGGAGATAGCCGACGGCCTCCGCGGTCAGGCCGCCGTGCTCGCAGTGATGGGCCATCAGCTCGGGCTCGTCCCCGGCCACCGCCGGGAAGTCCTCCTGGAGCAGGCGGACGAGCCGCCGGTGGAGCTGCTGGCGGTCGCTCGCCAGGAGCGACAGGTGGGCGGCGTCCTGGATCAGGGCGTGCTTGAAGACGTAGCGCGCCCGGGACGCCGGTCCGCGACGGTGGAGGATCTCGGCCTGGAGGAGCTGTTCCAGCGCGGTCCGCAGGGCGGCCCCCTTGATCCAGGAGAGGGCCTCCAGTTGCTCCAGGGTGAAGGTGCGGCCGATCACCGACGCGAGCTGGGCCACCGCCTTGGCCTCCCCCAGGCGGTCGAGGCGGGCGAGCAGCGAGCCGCCGAGGGTGAGCGGGACACCGGCCGGCTTGCGGAGGGCGGCGTCCCCTTCCAGCAGTGTCTTGGTGAGCTCCTCGATGAACAGCGGGATGCCGTCGGTGCGCGCCACGATCTCCCGCCGCACCTCGGCCGGCAGCCGCTCCCCGCCGGGGATCCGCTCGATGAGCTCCACCGTGTCGGCCTCGCTCAACCCGCGCAGGCTGAGCTGGGTGACGGAGGTCTGGTGGCGCCAGGGCACCGAGAGCTCGGGCCGGAAGGTGGCGACGAACAGCAGGGGGAGCTCGGGGATTTCCGCCAGCAGCAGGCCGATCAGATCGAGGGTCGAGGGGTCGATCCAGTGCAGGTCCTCGATCACCAGCACCACGGGACGCTGCTCGGCCATGGCGCCGAGGAGCGCCAGGATGGAGGCGAGGGTCCGTTTGCGCCGCGCCTCGGGGCTCAGCACGAGGGGCGGGTATCTCCCCTCCACCGGCAGCGAGAGCAGCGCGCCGAGGAGCGGGGCGTGGTCCGGCCGGGGGAGGCCGTAGCCGTCGAGGGCCTCCTCCAGCCGGCGGAGCTTCTCCTCGCCGGAGGGCTCCGTGGCGCCGGAGGCGAAGACCGCCCGCGACAGGAGGTGGACGATGGGCCCGAGCGGCGTGTTCTGGGCGAAGGCCGAGGCGTGGGCGATCAACCAGACCGGCGCGTCGGCCGCGAGGAGCTCGGCGAGGGCCCGCACCAGACGCGACTTGCCGATGCCGGCCTCGCCGGAGATCAGCACGGCCTGGCCCTCGCCCGAGCGGGCTCGCCGGAAGCGGTCGAGGAGGATCCGCAGCTCCGCCTCCCGGCTGACCAGAGGGGAGGGCGGCCCCCCTTCCCAGCCCTCCGGCTCCACGGCGGGGCCCAGCTCGAAGACCTCGACCGTGGCGTCGAGGTCTTTCACGTGGACGGGGGGCAGGGGCTGGGTGGCGAACCGCCGGTCGAGCAGTTGGCGGCTGGCCGCGCTCACCCCGATGCCGCCGGCCGGGACCTGCCCCTGCACCGCCATGGCGATGTCGGAGATGTCGCCGGGCTGGAGCGCCGGGCCCGTGGAGGAGCGGGTCACCACCACGGCGGGCCCGGTGTGCAGGCCGGCGCGCACGGCGAGCCGGCAGGCGGCCGCGACCGGCAGGGCGGCGAAGCGCTCCTGGAGCTCCCACGCCGCCCGCACGGCCCGCTCGGCGTCGTCCTCGTGCGCCCGCGGGTATCCGAAGCAGAGCCAGAGCGTCCGGTTGAGCACGGCGCCCAGGGAGCCGGCAAGCTCCTGGCAGATCTCCCGGCCAAGGGCCTCGAAGGCGGCGGTGGCCTCGGAGAGGACCTCGACGTCGAGCGCGCCCACCTCCCCCGCGGACCCGCGGGGCGGGACCAGCGCGCAGCAGACGATGGTGACGGTCCGCCGCTCGCCGCCGCTCTGCGGGCGCTTCCCGTCCGCGGCCGGCCGGGGGGCGCGGACCGGCGCCTCGGCGACGGTGGAGGCGGTGGAGGCGCCCGACCAGACGAGCGTCCGGGAACGCGCCAAATCCTCTCCCCCGGATCCAGCCGCGGTGTCCAGGGCCGCGATCACCTCGGCCGCGGACTGGGGGCGCTGGAGAGGGTCCTTCTGGAGCAGCCGGCTCACCAGGTCGCGGATCGCGGGATGGAACACCTGGAGCGGCGGGACCTCGTGATCCACCACCCTGGCGAGCGACAGGGGGACGTTCTCGGCCTGGAAGGGGGCCTCGCCGGTCAGCATCTCGTGGAGGAGCGAGCCGAGGGAGAAGAGGTCGGAGCGCTGGTCGAGGGGGCGCCCGAGCGCCTGCTCGGGGGACATCGCGAAGCAGGTGCCGAGGATCATGCCCGGCGTCGAGCCGGTCAGGTCCTGGTCTTCCGGCTCCCCCTCGCGCGGGATCTCCTTGGCGAGGCCGAAGTCGAGGATCTTGGCCCGGCCGGAGGAGCCCACGATCACGTTGCTGGCCTTGAGGTCCCGGTGGAGGATGCCCTGGGCGTGGGCCTCGGCGAGCCCTTCGGCGATCTCGCGGCAGAGCCTCACGGCGCGCGACGGCGGCAGGGCGCCCTCCTCGTCGAGCAGGCGGCGGAGGGTCCGGCCCTCGACCAGCTCCATCACGATCCAGTCGCCGTCCGCCCCCTCCAGGATGTCGTAGACGTGGACGATCGCCGGATGGCTCAGGCGCGCCACGGCCCGCGCCTCGCGCCGCAGGCGCTCACGGCCATGGCGCAGGGTGGCGCCGGCGCGGATCTGCTTCAGGGCGACCCAACGATCGAGCCGCTCGTCCCACGCGCGCCAGACCGCCCCCATGCCGCCGCTGCCGAGCAGTTGGTCGAGCCGGTAGGGCCCGAGCCTCTCCGGAGGCTCCGGCCGACCTTTTTTAGAGTGCACGTAGAAATGATAACTGAAAGCTGGCAGGTGCGCCTTGTCCGGAGCGGTCTTGGCGCCCCTTTCGGGGCGAGCCCTCACTCCCCAACCCCTCTCTCCCCGCCTCCCCCCCGACCTGACGGGAGAGAGGGGCTTCAAACAGGACGCGGAAGGATTTTCGTAGGGGCGGCCCTGTGTGGCCGCCCTGTTCCGAAGGCCGCCCCCTCCCAGGGCGGCCACACAGGGCCGACGGACCGGGACGAGAACGCTGACGAGCCCGGCTCACTCGCTCCGGAGGATCTGATCCACCTCGTCGGTCAGCGATTCCATCTCGAAGCGGATCGATTCGACCTGGGCGACCGCGGCGGTCACGGAGGCCGCGTGCAGGAGGATCAGCAGGTAGAGGAACGAGGGCAGGAGGAAGACCGCCGCCAGGGCGGTGATCGCCCGCCGCAGCCCTTGCATCGCCTGCTCCCGGCACTGTCCGGCGGCCCAGCGCAGACCCTGGAGGGGCTTGGCCCCCTGCCCCACGAGGGCGTTCAGGTCGGCGAGGACCGAGGTGTCGAGCGGGGTGCCGCGCAGGCAGCTCGCCCACGGCTCGCCGGCCGCCAGGCGGGCCGCGCCCAGCTCCAGCGCCGCCACCAGCCGGGGTACCCGCTCCCGCCGGGCGGCGCGGCGCAGGGTCTCGTCCGCCGGCAGGCCGGCCGCCTGCTCGAAGGCCATCGCCTCCAGGAGCCGGGCCCGGCAGGCTTGGGCGGCGTGCTCGCGCAGGAAGGGCAGGCGCAGCCGGAGGTCCTGGAGGAAGGCGCTCCAGCGCTGCTTGCCGAGGAGGCCGGCGAAGACCGTTGCCAGCGCCGATCCGGAGAGCAGGAAGGCCCCCCCGGCCGTCAGCCAGAAGCGCCGGAAGCTCTCGAACTGGAGCAGGACGGGAGGCGTCTGCCAGCCCGGCGGCAGGGCATCCCCGTTCTTCGGGATCAGGTTCTGGAGCTGGGCCGGCACCACCACGAACGCGAGGAGGAGCGTCGACACGGTGAGGCCGGCGAGGACGACGACGGCGCTGCCGATGCGGCGCCGCGTCTTCTTCATGGTCCCGTCGGCCGCCGTCCCCGCCTCGGCGTCGGCGCGCAGGGCCGCCTCCAGGTCCGCCCCCCGCGCCTGCGAGCCGCGGATCGAGGCGGCGGTGATCTCCAGCCCGAGCCGGTCGAGGGCGGCGTCGAGCGGCCCCCCGTCCTGGAGGAGGGCGAGCTCGGCCTCGACCCGCCGCGCCACCTTCGGCGGCAGCGACTGCCGGGGGAGGGCCGCCAGCGCTTGGCCGGCCCCGAAGCCCGCCGCCACCAGGTCGGCCAGGGCGTGGACCGCCGTGGCGGGGAGCCGCCCCGTCAAGCCCTTCACCGCCCCACCCCCGGCGCCCGCAGGGCGAGGTTGACCCGGCCGCCCGGACCGGAGAGCGTCACCGCCGAGCGGCTGATCCGCACGACGCGGTAGCCCGCCAGCTTGTCCCCCTCCCGCACCGCGTGCCCCGAGACGAGCGCCACCGCGCGGCCGCCGGTGGAGATCCCCTGAAGCTGGAAGCCCGGATTGCCCGCCGGCCGGGGGGCCGCCCCCTGGGGGCGGTCGAAGGGATCGGACATCTTCCGCGCGAGGCGGACCAGCGGGCGCGGCGGCGCCGCCTTCTCCCCCGGCCGCAGGAAGCTCTGCCAACGGGGGGGCGGCTCCTTCTCCTTGCCCCGGCCGCGGCTCTCCGGGGCGACGGCGTCCGGAGAGCCGCCGCCAGGGGTGGCGGCGCCGCGCAGGCCCCGCGCCACCAGGAGCAGCGCCGCGAGCCCCAGCAGGAGGCCGGCGGCGACGAGGGCGATCCTCCGCTTGGACATGGCTAGCTCCCCTCTTTCCTGGCCACCGTGCGCACGGCGGTGACCTCCAGGGTGAAGGCGACCTGTCCCGGCCCCTGCCGGACGACCGACAGCGACCGCACCCGGACCCCGTCGGGCCAGCTCTCCAGGGTGGCCAGCGCGTCGAGCAGCCGGTCGAAGGGGCCGGTGCCGGTGAAGGTGCGCTGGAAGGCCGCCGCGCCGGCGATCTTGAGCTTGGGCACCGGCGCCCAGTCGCTCGACGAGGTCAGCACCAGGCCGAGGCCGGCGAAGGTCTCCTCGACGCGCCGGCTGAAGGCGCCGCCGTCCGAGGCGCGGGCCGCCCGCTCCAGCCGGAGCCGCGCGGCCATCGCGGCCAGGGCGGTCTTGCGCGTGGCGAGGCCGGGCTCGCCGCCCAGCTCGCGGAGGATCGCGCGGGTCTCCAGCAGGCCGCGCGGGCCGCGGCTCATGGCCACTCCCGAGCAGGCGGTATAGAGCCCGGCCGCCAGCAGCAGGGCGGACCCGGCCAGCAGCATCGCGGTGTAACGCCAGACGGTGCTCATGGCTCTCCTCGCGGGGCGGCGGCGGGCATCTCCCGCAGCGCCGCCCGGAAGACCTGGCGCAGGCGGCCGCTCTTGCGGTCGGCGGCCGGCGTGCTCCAGGAGAGGTTGGCGATCCCCGGCGCGCCCTCCAGGTCGTGGCGCAGGCTCTGGAGGCGTGCGAAGGGGTCCTGGCCGGCGGCCGAGGCCTCCAGCTCCAGGGCGCCGTCCTTGACCTGGAGGCGCTCCCAGGCGACCTCGGGGGGCCGGCGCCGGGCCAGGGCGCCGGCCAGCTCCGCCAGGCGCGGCCACGGCGCCCGCTGGCCGGCGAGCCCGGCCCGCAGCGTCTCCACCTCGCCGGCCAGCTCCCCGGTCTCCCGCAGCGTCTGGACGAGCCGGGCGTCGGCGGCGCGGGCGGCGGGCGTCCGGCTCGCCAGCCCCGCCCAGGCCATCCGCAGCCCCGCCGCCATCAGCAGGGCGCCGAGGACCGCCAGGACGAGGGCGGCCCGGGCCCCGCGGCGGGCCCACGCCAGGCTCGTCCGCCGCCGCTCGCTCCGCGGGCTCGCCAGCTCCGGCACGTCCGGTTGGAGCGCCAGCCGCCAGGCGGGGCCGCAGGCCGCCGGCAGGGTCTCGCCGCCGTCCTCCGGCAGCTCGCCGGCGAGCGACGCCAGGAGCGCTGCCTCGCCGGACTCGACCAGCTCGAGTGCCGCGCCGGGCCCCGCGGCGGCCGCAGCCAGGAGCTGGTCGACCGTGAAGGCCGGCTCGGCGCCGCTCTCCAGGAGGAGGCCGGCGGCGAGCGGCTCGACCGCGCCGGCGCCGCAGGCCGCCACCAGCCAGGTGTCCGGGGCGAGGGGGAGGGCGGCCACCGAGGGCTCGCTCAGCCGCTCATACCCCTCGGCGAAGAGGGCCGCCGCGATGGTCTCCGCGTCCGGCGCCCCCGCGTGGCTCAGGACGGTCACCTGCGTCTCGCCACCGCCGAGGAGGACGCGCACCTTCCGCGGCCGCACCCGCAGCTCGCGGAGGGCCCGCCGGGCGAGCGCCACGGGCTCGCCGCCGGAGCTCCCGGAGACGATGGCCCAGGCGGCGAGGCCGCCCCCGGTGCTCACGGCCACCGCGGCCACCCGGCTGGCGGCGCGCAGGTCGAGGGCCACCGTCGCCGGCAGGCGCCGCTTCGCGGCGCGCACCAGGGAGGGATCGGAGACGGCGAGGAGGCTCATCGGGCGGCTCCTTTCTCGGCCTCGCGCAGCCCCTCGGCGTCGAGCACCCGCGCCGTCTCGGCCTGGGTGGTCACCCCCTGGCGCACGAGGTCCCGGGCGGCGTCGAGCAGGGAGCGGCAGCCGGCCTCGCGCGCCGCCCGCCGCAGCTCGCAGGGCTCCGCCCCCCGCCGCACCAGGGAGGCCAGGCCTGAGCTCATGGGCACCACCTCGTAGAGGCCGGTCCGCCCTTTGAGCCCGGAGCCCTCGCAGGCGAAGCACCCCTCCCCCGCGCAGTACGGGCAGATCCGGCGCACCAGCCGCTGCGACACGGCCAGCCGGGTGATCTGGGAGAGGAGCGCGCGGTCGGCGCCCAGTTGGGTCAGCCGGTCGAAGGCCTCCAGGGCGCTCGCGGCGTGGACCGTGGTGAGCACCAGGTGGCCGGCGAGCGCCGCCTGGACGGCCAGTTGGGCGGTCTCGGCGTCGCGCGTCTCCCCCACCAGGATGACGTCCGGGTCCTGGCGCAGGACGTGGCGCAGGGCGCCGGCGAAGTCCAGCCCGACATCGCGGCGGACCGGCACCTGCCGCAGGCGCCGCGAGCGGATCTCGACCGGGTCCTCGATGGAGACCAGGTTGCGCCGCTCGGCGTCGACGGTCCGCAGGAGGGCGTGGAGGGTGGTGGTCTTGCCGCTCCCCGTGGGCCCCGCGAAGACGATGAGCCCCTCGGGCGCCGCGGCGGCCGCGGCGAGCGTGCGCGCCATCTCCGGCGGCACCCCCAGCCCGGCCAGCGAGGGGACGGCGTCCTCGACCGTCAGCAGGCGGAGGACGGCGCACTCCCCGCGGGAGGTCGGCAGGATGGAGACGCGGACCGTCACCGGCCCGTCAGGACCCGGGAAGTCGAGCACGCCGTCCTGCGGGAAGAGGCACTCCCCCAGTGCCAGGCCGGCCAGGGCCTTGACGCGGCCGATCACCCGGCTCATCAGCCAGGCGGGCGGGCTCACCCGCTCGGTGAGGATGCCGTCGACGCGGAAGCGCACCCGGGGGGCGCGCGGATCGGGCTCGACGTGGACGTCGCTCGCCCCCTCGGCGAGGGCGGCGCGGAGGGTCAGCTCGAGGAAGCGCGGGGCCGGCGAGGCCTCCAGCGGCTCTCCCGGTCCGAAGGAGGGCGCGGAGGGCGACGCGGGCGATACCGCGGGCAGCCCGGCGACCAGCTCGGCCACGTCCCCGGCCGGGCCGTACCACTTGTCGAACACCTCCTGGAAGCGCTCGGCCGACACCGGCTCCAGCGCCACCTGGGGGTTGCCCAGGCGGCGCAGCGCCTCCAGGGTGCGCGGGCGTTGCGGATCGCGGGCGCCGACGATCAGCCGCTCCCCCTCGTAGCGCAGGGGGATCACCTGGTGGCTGCGGGCGAGCCGGGGGGGCACCGCGCGCAGGCCGTCGAGCAGCGAGAGCTCCCGGCCCGGGGGCGCGGGGGCGGCGACGGGCTGGATCATGGCCTCCCCTCCCCCAGCTCCCGGTCCGCGGGGCGATCTTCGGGCTGGTCCGTGGGCCGGTCGATGGACGGGCCCCCTTCGATGCGTTCGAGCAGGCGGCGCAGGGCCGGCGCGGCGCTCTCCGGAGCCAGCGGCGGCAGCTCGCCCGCGTGGGTGGCCAGGCGGTGCTGGGAGCGCTCGAGGAGCTGTTCATGGAGGCGCGCCACCCGCAGGTGCATGCGCAGCAGGTCGAGGCTGGCCTGGGTGGAGGCCGCGCTCGCGCGGACGGTCAGCAGCCCCAGGGTCCCCACGGCGGCGGTGAGCAGCGCCACGATCAGCACGGGCACCGCGAAGCTCATCAGTTTCATCGCGAGCCTCCCGTCATGGACAAGGTGGACGAGGTGGAAGGGAAGGGACCGACCGCGGTGACCAGGGAGTCGTCGGCGATCCAGAGCAGGCCGGCCCGCAGGGCGTCGCGGGCCGCGGGCTGGGCCGCCGGGGCCCGGCCGCCGGTGAGGCGCTCCAGGGCGGCGGTCTCCTCCCGCTGGGCCCGCGAGCGGTTGCGCTCGCCGGCCGCGGGGAGGCCGTGCACGCGCGACTCGAAGACCAGGGTGGCGAAGCGGACCAGTTGGAGCGCCACGCTCTGCGCCATGGCCCCGCCGGAGGTGGTGACGCGGGCGCTCCGCACCGCCGGATCGACGGCGGGCCCGTCGGCTCCCGCCTCGACCGCGGCCAAGCCGAGCCCCACCAGGTGGCGCAGGTCGGGCGCCCGGCGGGCGAGCAGGTCGAGCGCCTCGCGGACGATCCCGGTGCCGGCGGCGTCCCCCCGCAGCACGATCTCGGCCGGAGCGCCGCTCCAGGCCAGGGCCGGCTCGGTGGCGCCGGGCTCGGCCTCGGCGTCCGGCCGCGCCGCCGGCCCGGCCAGGGCGGCGCGCAGGTGGGGCGCCAGGGGCGCCGCCAGGGCCGCGGCGGCCACCGCGCGGCTGTCCTTGAAGCGCGCCAGCTCCGCCAGGGCGTCCGCCGGCCGCGACCGCAGGAAGAAGAGCGCCGCCGCGGTCCGCGCGTCGAGGTCCGGGTCCCCCTCCAGGGCCGCCACGTCGGAGGCGGTGTCGACCCCCGCGGCGAGGAGGTCGGCGTCGGCCGCCTCCAGGGCGCGGACGCCGGCCACGCGGTCCGCCGCGCTCTCGCCGCGCAGCAGGGCGCGCGCCGCTTCGAGCCGCTTCGCGAGCGGGACCGGGACCCAGGCCTCGCCGATCCGCACCTTGGCCCGCCGCTCCTCCGGCGACGGCAGCTCGCGGGGGGTCACGAAGACGAGGAGCACCGTGCTGTCGGTCTGCTTGCCTTCCAGGCGGAACATGCGGCCGATCACCGGGATGTGCCCGAGGCCGGGGGTCTTGCCGTGGGTCTCGTTGTTGTGCTCGACGCTTAAGCCCCCGATGACCAGCGTCTCTCCGGACTCCAGGATCACCTCGGTCTCGGTGCGGCGCCGGGTGACCACCGGGAGTCCCTGGGTGAGCCCGCTCTGGGTGAACACCGAGCTGTTCGGCTGCAGCTCGCTCACCTCCGGCGCCACCTTCAGCACGATCTGCCGGCCGTTGCCGCGGCGCGGCCGGACGTCGAGCGTCGTCCCCACGTCGACCTGCTCGATGCCGGTGACGGTGGTGGTGGCGAAGGCCTGGTTCTGGGTGTAGGTGGGGATGCGCAGCGTGGTGACCATGCTGATGTGCGCCACCCGGTTGTCGAGCGCCGTGACCCTGGGGGTGGCGATCACCTTGGCCTCGCCGGCCTGCTCCAGGGCCTGGATCGTCAGGCCGACCCCGCGGGCGTCGATCTGCCCGAAGCGGAACCCCGGATCGGCGAAGCTCCCCGGCTCGTTGCTGGAGGTGAGGCCGCCCGCGCTGCCCAGCCGGCCGATCGCGGCGAGGTCGTTCGCCGACGGCAGAAAGCGCCGGGCGTCGCGCAGGCCGCGCAGGGGGAAGGTGGTGGCCAGCACGCCGCCGCGGATGTCGAGCCCGAGGGTGCCCTGGGCGCCCATCTGGCGCAGCGCGTTCTTCGACACCTCGACCACCTGGACCTCGATCTCGTACTGCGCCTGCGTCCGCGTCAGCACATCCACCAAGGCGTCGACGCGCGCCAGCGTGGCGGGCAGCGCCGAGACCAACAGCACGTTCTCGGCGGCGTTGAAGGTCGCCGTCTCGAAGCAGGGATCGAGCAGCGGCAGGACCGCCTTGAGAGTCTCCTCGCCCGGCGAGGCGCCGAGGTGGAGCAGGCGGGTCTCGATCTGAGTCTGCCGGTATTTGCCGAGCGCCGCCGCGACCACCTCGACGGAGCCCTTGCCCCCGGCGAGCAGCACGCTCCCCTGGCCGAACCGGTGGGCCTGGACGCCGGCCTCGCGCAACCCGTCGAGGTTGGCGTCCGCGCCCGGTGGGAAGACGGCGGGGACGATCTGGAGCGCCGCGGCCTCGGAGCCCTTGGGCGAGACCCGCAGCACCGCTCCGTCCCGCACCACCGTGAGCCCCGCCGCCGCGGCGACCGCCGCGAAGGCTTCCTCGGCGCTGATGCCCCGCAGGTGGACCGTCACCCGGGCGTCGGGCAGCGAGCCGATGGCGACCGACAGGCCATAGCTCTCGGCGAGCACGCTCAACGCCTGGCCGACGGGGACGTCGTCGAGGTTGACCTCGCCGGGCGGCTGGGCCGCCCTCGCGGCTCCGGCGGCGCCCAGGACGAGGAGCGCGATCGAAACCATTCTGGTAAACCGTCGCGGCGCTGAATCGTAAGGTTTCATGGGTTGCATCTCCTGGGCCCTCCGGCCTTCCAGGTCCGCTTTTTAAAGTGGCCTGGAAGGCCGGTAACGATCACGTTTTTCTGCAACTCCGACACGTCTCTGGCTGCGGCCCTTCCGGGTAGATCCTCGACTCCACGCGATGCCGGAAGAAGCCGATCTGTCTCACCACGTCCCGCATCTCCCGTCCCACCTCGGCGACCCAGCTCCGCATCGCGTTCTCCTGGTCCGCGATCTTCGAGACCGCGTTGTACCGCCTCTCGAATCCCGCGGGGAGCTCCCAGGGGGGCCGGACCACCGGCTTCCTGTACCGCCTCACCCCTGGGGCCGGCCGCGGCGCGGCCGGCTGATGAACGACCCGTTTGCAAAGAACCCCGAGAATCGAGCCACACGATGAGGGCCTGCAACCGAGGATCCCGCAAGTGTGCGCCCCATCAGGGCGCGGGCGCGGGAACGGGGCCCGCATAGATCGCCGAGTCGGTGTAACTCTCGAAGAAGCTGATCTGATTCTCGACGTCGTGCAGCTCGCGGTCGACGTCGACGACCCAGTGCTGCATCGCGAGCTCCTGCTCATGGATCTTGAACACCGAGAAGTCGACGATGCGAATGAGGCTCGCGCGGATGCTGGTGGTGTCGTACGTCGTGCTCGACTCCCGCCAGGCGAACGCGGTCACGATCATGATCGCGACGAGGAAGACGACGACCAACAGAAAGAAAATCGTGAACTGCTTGGTGTTGACCACTGGACACCTCCTGATTCCCCGGGTTTGGTTTCGGGTCCCGTGGTCTGGGGTAAAGGGCCTCGGGACCGTGTCTGCGAATGCAGATCCCTATAGCCAGAGTCGTGCCAGGGGGGCGGAGGGTCCGGTGAAAATTGTTATAGATCCGGCAAGGCATTGACGGACAGTGACTTACACGGACGGATCAGGGACGATCACAGCGCGCGCGGCGCGGAGACGGCGCCGCGAAAAATCTGATCGCTATGGCGGGGGAATGTCGGACTATGTCGAGAAATGTCGCGGCGGTGCCGGGAGAGGCAGGGCAATAATTATGCCATTGGGTCTATTTGTTTATATCAGGCAAGGCGTCATGTATCAGAAGGGGTTTTGTAGGGGCGGCCCCTACAGCCCTCACCAGACCCGGCAGACGTTCTCGCGCACCATCGGCGACTTGGGGGCGCAGTCGAAGGCCTGCTGGAACTCGGGCATGTTCTGCATCACGCCGTTGACGCGGTAGCGGCCCGGCGAGTGGGGGTCGGTCTGGGCGTGGACCTTGGCGCTCTGCTCGGTCGAATTCTCACACCAGGCCTGGCCCCAGGCCAGGAAGAAGCGCTGCTGGGCGGTGAAGCCGTCGCGCCGCGGCGTCCTGCCCTTGAGCGTGTCCTCCAGCGCCATATAGGCGATGCGCAGGCCGCCGTTGTCGGCGGTGTTCTCGCCCAGGGTGAGCTTGCCGTTCAGGTGGACCCCCCCGGCGACGGTGAACCCCGAGTACTCGTCGGCCAGGCAGGCGGCGCGCTTCTCGAACTCCCGGGCGTCCGCCTCCGTCCACCAGTCGGCGAGGTTCCCCCTGGCGTCGAACTTCCGCCCCTGGTCGTCGAAGCCGTGGGTCAGCTCGTGGCCGATGGCCGCGCCGATGGCGCCGAAGTTCGCGGCGTCGTCCTGGCCCTTGTCGAAGAACGGCGGCTGCAGGATGCCGGCCGGGAAGTTGACGTTGTTCTCGAACGGGTTGTAGCTGGCGTTCACCGTCGGCGGGGTCATCCGCCATTCCATGGGGTCCACCTTGCGGCCGATCTTGGCCCAGTCGCGCGCCTGCTCGAAGACGACCGCCCGCTCGGCGTTGCCGAAGAGGTCCCCGCGCGCGATCTTCAGCCGGGAGTAGTCGCGCCAGCGGTCGGGATAGCCGATCTTGTTGGCGATGGCGGCGCGCTTCTCCAGCGCCTTCTTCCTGGTGGCCGCGGTCATCCAGGGGAGGTCGCGGATGTCGCGGTCGAGCGCGGATTCGAGCGCCAGCACCATCTTCAGCATGCGGGCCTTGCCCTCGGCGCCGAAGGTGGACTCCACGTAGCGCTGGCCCAGGGCCTCGCCGAGCTGCCGGTCGACCAGCTCGACGCAGCGCTTCCAGCGGGGGCGCAGCTCCTGGGTGCCGCGGATCGTCTTCTCGAAGAAGTTGAAGTCCTCGTTGACGAAGGCCGCGGGCAGGAGCGCCGCCGCGTCGTGGACGGCGTGCCAGCGGAGATAGACCTTCCAGTCGTCGAGGCTCCGCGCCTCCACGAGCTGGTCGACCGCCTTGAAGAAGTCCGGCCAGCTCACGTTGAGCTGGGTGAAGGGGGGCGCGCCGGTGGCCGTGAAGTAGGAGCTCCAGTCGAAGTGGGGGGCCAGCGCCGCCAGCTCCTGGCGGGTCGTGCGGTGGTTGCTGTTGGCGGGGTCGCGCCGCCGCACGCGGTCGAGGGAGGCCTTGGCGAGGGCGGTCTCGATGTCGAGCACGGTCTGGGCGTCCCGGGCGGCGGCCTCCTGCGGCTCGCCGGCGAGCTCGAGCATCCTCTGGACGTGGCCGGGAAACTGTTTGCGGACGTCCGCGAACCGCGCCTCGTCGCTCAGGTAGTAGTCCCGGTCGGGCAGGGAGAGGCCCCCCTGGTCCAGCGCCGCCCGGTTGAGGGTGGCGTTGTCGAAGTCGGGCTGGGAGCCGAAGCGGAAGAGGGCGTCGACGCCGTTGGCGTGCAGCTTGGCGAGGGCCGCGGCGATCTCGCGCTTCGACTTGAGAGCGCCGATGCGGTCGAGCTCCGGCTTGAGGGGGGCGGTCCCCTTGGCCTCGACGGCGGGCTCGTCCATGCAGCTCGCGTAGTAGTCGCCGATCTTCTGGTCGACGGCGCTCCGGTTGGGGCCGGGCTTCGCGGTCTTTTCCAAGATGCCGCGGAGCGTCCCCAGGTTGCGCTCGCCGAGCTCGGCGAGGCGGCCCCACCGCGAGCGGTCGGGGGGGACGGGGTTCTTCGCCAGCCACTGGCCGCAGGCGAACTGGTAGAAGTCGTCGCAGGGCTGGACGGAGCGGTCGACGGAGCTGGGATCGAAGCGCGGGATGAGGTCGAGCCGGCCGGCGTCAACCGGCTCCCGGGCGGCCGGCGGCGGCGCCGGAGCCTGCGCGAAAGCGCCCAGGGCGGCTCCCGCGAGGAGCGCGGCGGACAGGGCGATGGGGCGGATGATCTGGCGCATGGGGGTCTCCTCTCGGGTGAGGGTCATATCCGAAAGTCACTCCCCCATCAACCCCCGCAACCGCGCCGCCAGAGCCGCCGCCTCGCGCAGCAGGATGGAGTGGTGGTCGCCGGGGGATTCGATGATCCGGACGCGGCCGGGGGTCAGGTCTTCCCAGCCCAGCTTGGGGTCGTCCTCCCACTCCGGCTGCTCCCTGGCGCGCATGAGGTGGACCTCGCCGCCGTAGGGGCCCGGCTGGTAGGCCGAGAGGGCGGCGCGGTTGGCGCGGAAGCGCTCGAAGAGGCGGCGGAGCTCGGCGCGGTCGAGGCTCGGCGGCAGCAGGCCGGCCTGGCGGCCGAGGTCGAGGGTGATGTCGAGCGCGGCGTCCACGTCCAGGCCCGAGAGGTCGACCTGGGAGAGGTCCACCGTGGCGAGCCGCAGCTCCGGCGGCAGGTCGAGGCCCGCCACGTCGACCTCGTGGAGATCCGCCAGGGCGAGCGCGAAGAGGCCCAGCAGCTCGGTGTCGCTGCGCACCGGCTCCAGGGCGCTGCGGGTGGGCGAGACGGCGTCGATCACCGCCAGGATGGCGGTCCTCTCCCCGGCGAGCTCCCACTGGCGGGCCATCTCGTAGATCACGGCGGCGCCCATCGACCAGCCGGCGAGCCAGTAGGGCCCCTCCGGCTGCACCGTGCGGACGTCGGCGATGTAGCGCGCCGCCATCTCCTCGATCGTCTCGATGGGGGGATCGGGGGTCTGGAGCCCCCAGACCGGCTGGTCGGCGCCGAGGCCGCGGGCCAGCTCGCGGTAGGCCACGATCTCGCCCCCCACCGAGTGGATGCAGAAGAGCGGCCGGCGGCCGGGGGAGCCGGTCTGGAGCGGCACCAGCGCGCCCCGGCCGGACAGGCGGGGGCGGACGGCCGGCCCGGCCTCGCTCCAGACGATCTCCGGATGGCGATCCCGAATGTAGGCCGCCAGGGTGGCCACCGTGGGGTGGTCGAAGATCGCCATCACGTGGAAGGCCTGCCCCACGGCCTCCTGGAGGCGGTGGGTGAAGATGGCGCTGGTGATCGAATTGCCGCCGAGGTCGAAGAAGCTCTCGTCGATCCCCGTCTCGCGGTCCGCCGACAATCCCAGGACATCGCGGAGCTGGGCGGCCAGGAAGCGCTCCAGGGGGTCGCGCGGCTCCCGGCGGTCGGCGGCGGCCGGAGCGGCGGCCTCCGGCGCGGGGAGGGCCCGGCGGTCGACCTTGCCGTTGCCGGTGAGCGGCAGGGCCTCCAGGAAGACGAAGGCGGCGGGGATCATGTAGTCCGGCAGACGCTCGCCCAAGGCCTGGCGCAGGGCGGCGGCGGTGGTGTCGCCGGTGACGTAGGCGACCAGCCGGCGATCGGCTAGAGATCCGACGGATCGGACCGATCCGTCGGATCGGTCCGATCGCGCCAGGACCACCGCCTCGCGCACGCCCGGCTGGGTGGCCAGCGCGGCCTCGATCTCCCCCAGCTCGATGCGGAAGCCGCGGATCTTGACCTGCTGGTCGGCGCGGCCGAGGTATTCGAGGTCGCCGTCCGGCAGGCGCCGGGCGAGGTCCCCCGAGCGGTAGAGGCGCGCTCCGGGCCGGCAGGAGAAGGGGTCGGGGAGGAAGCGCTCGGCGGTGAGGTCCGGCCGGCCGAGGTAGCCCAGGGCGAGCCCGGCGCCGCCGACGTGGATCTCCCCCGGAGCGCCCACCGGCACCGGCCGCAAGCCGGGGTCCAGGAGGTGGACGGCGAGGTCCGGGATGGGCACGCCGATGCGGCTGCCGGCCGCGAGGTCCCCCTCCCCCACCGGTCTGTAGGTGACGTGTACGGTGGTCTCGGTGATGCCGTACATGTTGATCAGGCGCGGGCGCTCGCCGTAGCGGGCGATCCAGGGGGCGAGGCTCGCCGGCTCCAGGGCCTCGCCGCCGAAGATCACGTAGCGCAGGGGGAGGTCCGCCGGCTTCCCCTCCGCGGCCCAGATCAGTTGCCGGAAGGCCGAGGGGGTCTGGTTGAGCACGGTGACCCGCTCCTCCCGCAGCAGCTCGTGGAAGGCCTCCGGCGAGCGGCTCACCCAATAGGGGACCACCACCAGCCGGCCGCCGTGGAGCAGGGCCCCCCAGCTCTCCCAGACCGAGAAGTCGAAGGCATAGGAGTGGAACAGGGTCCAGACGTCCCCGGCGTTGAAATCGAACCAGGGACCGGTCGCCGTGAAGAGGCGGTCGACGTTGGCGTGGGTGACGGCCACCCCCTTCGGGCGTCCCGTGGAGCCGGAGGTGTAGATCACGTAGGCCGGGAAATCCGCGTCCACCGGGATCTCCAGGCGCTCGCCGCTCTGTCGATCGGCCGCCGCCAGCTCCTCCGCAGTGAGCACGAGCGCGGCGCCGCTGTCCTCCAGGGTGAAGGCGATGCGCTCTTCCGGGTAGGCGGGATCGACCGGCACGTAGGCGGCGCCCGCCTTGAGCACGCCGAGGAGGGCGGCGACCATCCCCGCCGAGCGCTCCAGGCGCAGGGCGACGCGGTCCCCCGGACGCACGCCGGAGGCCTGGAGGTGGTGGGCGATCCGGTTGGCCCAGGCGTCGAGATCCCGATAGGTGAGCGGCTCGCCGTCCGACGAGACCGCGACGGCCTCGGGCGCGCGGTCCACCTGGGCCTCGAAGCGGCGGTGCAGGCAGAGCCGGCCGCGGTCCTCCACGACGGGCGCCGGGTTCCATTCGGCCAGGAGCTGGTGGCGCTCGGCCGGGGTGAGCAGCGGCAGGTCCGCCAGGCGCCGGGCCGGGGCGTCGATCCAGGCGCCCAGCAGGATGCCGAAGTGCCCCGCCAGCCGGGCGATGGTGGGGGCGTCGAAGAGGTCGGCGTCGTAGAGGAAGTAGCCGGCGAGCCCCCCCGCCGTCTCGAAGAGGTTGACCACGAGATCGAACTTGGCGGCCTCGGCGCCCGCCTCGAAGGGGGTGAGGGTGACCCCCGGCAGCTCCAGCGGGCCCTGGGCGGTGGCGGTCTGGAGCTGGAAGGTGACGCGCAGCAGCGGCGGCCGGTGCGGGTTGCGCGGCAGCCCGAGCTCATCCACCAGCCGCTCGAAGGGGATGTCCTGGTGGGAGAGCGCGCCCAGCACGGTGGCGCGGGCGCGGGCCAGCAGCGCCGGGAAGTCGGGGTCCCCCGACAGGTCCCCGCGCAGGACCAGGGTGTTGACGAAGAAGCCGATCAGCCCCTCGATCTCGCTCCGCGAGCGGTTGGCCACCGGCAGGCCCACCGGCAGGGCGGCGGCGCCGGTCTCGCGGTGGAGGGCGGCGGCGAAAGCGGCGAAGAGGGCCATGAAGAGGGTGGCGTCCCCGGCGCGGGCCAGCCGTCCCAGCGCCTCGGTGCGCGCGGGCGGCAGCTCCCAGGAGACGGTGCCGCCGCGGCCGGAGGGGGCCGGCGGGCGCGGGCGGTCGGCCGGGAGGTCCAGGGGGGCGAGGCCGGCCAGCTCCCCCCGCCAGTATTCGAGCTGCTCGGCCAGCACCTCGCCGCGCAGCCAGTCCCGCTGCCAGACGGCGTAGTCGGCGTACTGCACCGGCGGCTCCGGCAACGGCGAGGGGCGGCGCTCCACGGCCGCCGCGTAGAGGCGGCTCAGCTCGGGGACGAAGACCTCGGTCAGCGACCAGCCATCGGCCGTGATGTGGTGGGTGGTCCAGAGGGCGACGTGGTCCTCCGGGCCCAGCCGCAGGAGCAGGGCGCGCAGGAGGGGGCCGCGCTGGAGGTCGAACGGCCGGACGCTCTCCTCGGCGGCGATCCGCCGGGCCTCGCGCTCGCGCGCCTCCGCGGCCAGGCCGGAGAGGTCGATCCGGGGCTGCGGCAGCGGCGCCCAGGGGTGGACCTCCTGCACGGCTTCCGTGGCGGTGGTGCGGAAGGTGGTGCGCAGGGCCTCGTGGCGGCGCCGGACCTCGCCGAGGGCGGCGGCGAGGGCGGCGGGGTCGAGCCGGCCGGCGAGCCGCATGGCGGCCCCGAGGTTGTAGACCGGGCTCTCCGGTGCCACCAGGTAGAGGAACCAGAGCCGCTCCTGGGCGAAGGAGAGCGGCAGGGGGCCCTCGCGCGGCACGGGCCGCACCGGCGGCACCAGGACCCGGGAGCCACCCCGCTCGCGGTCGATGCGCGCGGCGAAGCCGGCCAGGGTGGGGGCCTCGAAGACGGCGCGCAGGGGGAGCTCGACTCCGAAGGCCTGGCGCACGCGGGAGACCAGCCGGGTGGCGAGCAGGGAGTGGCCGCCGAGGTCGAAGAAGTCGTCCGCCCCGCCTACCTGTCCGGTCCCCAGGATCTCGCTCCAGACGGCCGCCAGCTCCCGCCCGGTCCCGGTCGCGGGCTCCACGTAGGCGGTGGCGGCGGTCCCCGGGCCCTCGGGAGCGAAGGCGGGGCCGGCCAGGGCGCGGCGGTCGACCTTGCCGCTGGGGGTGAGCGGCAGGGAGTCCAGCGCCACGAAGGCGGAGGGGACCATGGCGGCCGGCAGCGCCGCCTTGAGCGCCTCGCGCAGCCCGGGCTCGGAGGCTTCGCCATCCCACACCACGTAGGCCACCAGTGATCGGTCGGAGCCGTCGGATCGGTCGGATCGCGCCACGACCACCGCCTCGCGCACGCCCGGGTGGGCCAAGACCGCGGCCTCGACCTCGCCGGGCTCGACGCGGTAGCCGCGGATCTTGACCTGGAAGTCGGTCCGCCCCAGGTATTCGAGATCGCCGCCGGGGGTCCAGCGCGCGAGGTCTCCCGTGCGGTAGAGGCGGCCACCCGGCTCCAACCCCGTGGGATCGGGGATGAAGCGCTCGGCGGTGAGGTCCGGCCGCTGGAAGTAGCCGCGGGCGACCCCCGCGCCGCCCACGCAGAGCTCTCCGGGCACCCCCACCGGCACCGGCTCGCGGGCGCGGTCGAGGAGCAGGGCGCGGTGGTTGGCGAGCGGCCGGCCGATCGGCGGCAGGGCCGGCCAATCGCCGGGGTCCCCCTCCAGGAGGTGGGCGGTGGTGACGTGGGTCTCCGTGGGGCCGTACTCGTTGAACAGGCGGACGCCCCCCCGGCAGAGGGCGGCCACGGCCGGGGTGATCCGGAGCTGCTCGCCGGCGGTGACCAGCTCGCGCAGGGACTCCGGGATCCTCCCCCGCTCGCGCGCCGCCTCGGCGAGCTGTTGCAGGGCCACGAAGGGCTGGAAGACGCGCTCGATCCCCTTCTCGATCAGGAAGGAGAGCAGGGCCTGCGGGTCGCGCCGGGCCTCCTCCGGCATGAGCACCAGGGTGCCGCCGGAGCCCCAGGTGGAGAACAGCTCCTCGAAGGAGACGTCGAAGCCAAGCGGCGAGAACTGGAGCACCCGCCGGCCCGTCTCCGGCCGCGCCTCGCGGGCCCAGGCGGCCAGGTTGACCAGGGCCCGGTGCGGCAGGGCGACCCCCTTGGGGCGGCCGGTGGAGCCGGAGGTATAGAGGAGGTAGGCGAGGTGGTCGGGGGAGAGGGACAAAGGGACGCCAGGGACAGAAGAAGAATCCTGGAGGAAGACCACCTCCAGCCCCGCGAACAGCCCCTCCGGAGCCGCCAGCCCCTCCTCGGCGACCACGATCCGCGGCCCGGCGTCGGCGAGCATCAGGGCCAGGCGCTCCTCCGGATAGGAGGGGTCGAGCGGCAGGCAGGCGCCGCCGGCTTCGAGCACTCCCAGCACGGCCACCGGCAGGGCCAGGGTGCGGCCCACCCAGAGGGCCACCGGCTCGTCCGGCTCCACGCCGCGCAGGGACCCGGCGAGGCTCCTTGCCCTTTCCAGGAGCTCGCGGTAGCTCAGCCGCTCCTCTCCGTGCTCGACGGCGATGGCCTCGGGGGTGAGCGCCGCCTGCCGGGCCACGATCTCGTGGGCCAACGACACCTCGGCGATCTCCCGGCCGGTGTCGTTCCAGTCGCGGACGACCTGCTCCCACTCGGCCGGGGAGAGGAGCGGCGCCTCCGAGATCCGAAGACCGGGGTCCGCCACCAGGCCGCGCAGGAGCGTCTCCAGGTAGCCGATCCAGCGGCGCGGGGTGGGGGGATCGAAGCGCTCGGCGCTGTAGACGGCGTCGACCGCCATCCCTTCCGGGCCCTCCCAGACGCTCACCTCCAGATCGAACTGCGCCGAGCGGGTCTCGAAGGGGAGCGGGGAGAGGGTGAGGCCGGGGAGGTCCACGGCGCCCACGGGGGCGTTTTGGAGGGCGAAGAGGACCTGGAAGAGGGGGTTCACGGCGAGCTGGCGCTCGGGGCGCAGCTCCTCGACCAGGCGCTCGAAGGGGAGGTCCTGGTGGGCGTAGGCCTCCAGGGTGGACCTGCGCGCCCGGGCCACCAGCTCGCGGAACGGCGGGTCGTCCCCCAGCTCCGCGCGCAGCACCAGGGTGTTCACGAAGAAGCCGATCAGCGGCTCGATCTCCACCCGGTTGCGGTTGGCGATCGGCGAGCCCACGGCGAGGCCGGAGGCGCCGGTGAGCCGCGCCAGCAGGGCCTGGAAGGCCGCCAGGAGCACCGCGAAGGGGGTGGCCTCGAAGCGCCGGGCGAGGGCCGCCACGCCGCGCGTGAGCTCGCGGTCGAGCGGCACGCGGAAGCGCGCTCCGGCGTGGGTGCGCTCCGCCGGCACCGGCCGGTCGGCCGGCAGATCGAGCGAGGGGGGGAGGCCGGCCAGCGCCTGGCGCCAGTAGGCGAGCTGGCGCTCCAGGGTCTCCCCCTGCAGCCATCCGCGCTGCCAGACGGCGAAGTCGGCATACTGCACCGGCAGCTCGCGGAGGGGCGACGGCGCGCCGGTGACGGCGGCGCCGTAGAGCGCCGTGATCTCGCGCACCAGCACCCCCAGGGACCAGCCGTCCGCGATGATGTGGTGGAGATCGAGCAGCAGGGCGTGCTCGGCCGGAGCCAGCCGCAGCAGGGTGGCGCGCAGGAGGGGGCCGCGCCCGAGGTCGAACGGGCGCTCCGCCTCCTCCTGGGCCAGCCGCCGGGCGGTCTCCAGGCGGAGGCCGGCCGGCAGGGCCGAGAGGTCGACGAGCGGCAGCTCCCAGCGGCCCGGCGGGGCGATCACCTGCGCGGGCCGGCCGTCGGCCTCGCGGAAGGTGGTGCGCAGCACCTCGTGGCGGCGGACGATCTCGCCCAGCACGGCCCGCAGCACGGGGGCCTTGGCGTCCCCCTCGATGCGCAGGGCCAGGGGGATGTTGTAGGTGGGCAGGCCGGGCTGGAGGCGGTCGATCAGCCAGAGCCGCTCCTGGGCGAAGGAGGCCGGGGGCGGATCGGGCTCGGGGGGCCGGCGCGGGATCCCCGCCGGCGGCGCCGCGGCCTGCTCCTTGCGCTTGCGGAGCTGCTCGAAGAGGAGGGCCCGCTGCTCGCGGGAGAGCCCGGCCAGGCGGTCGGCGACCGCGGAGCCGCTCAAGCGGCACCCCCTTCGAGCAGCACCTGGATCTCCTCGAGGGAGAGCCCCTCCATCTCCCGCAGCGCGTCGTCCAGCAGGCCGGCGTCGGCCGCCGCCAGCTCGGCCTCGACGACGCGGTCGGCCAGCTCGCCGAAGTCGGCGGCGTCGAAGACCATCTGCAGGGTCACCGGCACGCCGTGGGTCTGGGTGAGGCGGGAGACGAGCTGGGTGGCGAGCAGCGAGTGGCCGCCGAGGGCGAAGAAGTTGTCCCGCATCCCGACCCGCTCGACGCCCAGCACCTCGGCGGCGACCCCGGCGAGCCGCTCCTCCAGCGGCGTGGCCGGCGCCACCCACTCCTCCGCCGTGCCGGCGGCCTGCTCGGGGGCGGGGAGGGCCGCGCGGTCGACCTTGCCGTTGGCGGTGAGCGGCAGGCGGTCGAGCAGGACGAAGGCGGCCGGGACCATGTAGTCCGGCAGCTCGGCCTCCAGGAAGTGGCGCAGCTCCGGCACCAGGCGGCGCTGCTGGTCGGCGCGCAGGGGGTCGTTGGCCCAGGCGCTCCAGGGGAGGTCCGGCATCTCCACATCTCCAGGAGCCACCCCGGGGGGGACGCCCGCTCCCCGGCGCCGCAGCACGGCGTCGAAGCGGCCGTCCGCCCCTCCAGCCGTGAGGTCGGCGTCGTAGCCGAGGCGGTCGGCGAGGGCCCAGAGGTCCTCGGGATCGACCTGCTCGCGCCCCTGGATCGCGGCCTGGATGGCGGCGCGCAGCTCCTCGACCGTCTCCATCTCGCGGCCGGCGCCGGCCAGCAGCTCCAGGGCCGCGGCCTCGCCGGCCAGCCGGGCGTTGGGGATGCCGGAGACGGCCACGGCCGCCGGACGCTCCGCCAGGAGGCGCTCCAGCTCCGCCAGGGAGCTCCAGGGCCGGTGTCCGTCCGTGTCCGTCCCTCCTCCGTCCTTGTCCGTCCCACCCACATGCAGGACCACGTCGTAGCGGAAGCGGGTCAGCTCGTTGGCGGCGTGGCCGCGCTTCATCAGCACCTGGACGCGGCGGACGGCGGGCAGCCGGCGGGCCAGGGCCAGGAAGAGGGCAGGATCGACCACCAGCTCCTCCTCGTCCGCTACGCCGCGCCGCGCCCGGCGGGCCAGCTCGGCGGCGGGGAGGCCGGGGGAGGCCTGGAAGAGCTGCACCGAGGCGTGGAAGGCCTCCAGGAGCGGCAGGCTGCGCACGTCGCCCACGAAGACCGCGCCGCCCGGGGCCACCGCCGCCACCGCCCCTTCCAGCACCTTCACCAGGTAGTCGACGCCGGGGAAGTACTGCACCACCGAGTTGAGGACGACCAGCTCGAAGTCCCCCGGGCGGACGCCGCTCCAGTCATCGGCCAGCCCCTGGGCCAGCTCGACCTGCGGCAGACCGCGGCGGACCAGCCCGGCCCGCACCTGGGCCAGCGCCACGGCCGAGAAGTCGGTGCCGCGGTAGCGATCGGCCGCGGGGGCGACACGGAAGAGCAGGAGGCCGGTGCCGCAGCCCACCTCCAGCACGCGGCGGTGCGGCAGGGCGAGCAGGCGGCTCACGGTGCCGTCCTGCCACTCGCGCATCTCGGCGGCGGGGATCGGCTCGTCCGTGTAGCTGCTGTTCCACCCCTGGACGTTGAATTCGAGATCGCCATCGGATGGACCCTGGGCGTAGGTCTGGTCGTACAGCTCGCGCCACTGCTCGACGTGCCGGCCGCCGGTCTCCTCCACCGCCGTCAATGTCGCCTCGGTGGGGCGGGGCACCACGTAGGCGACCAGGCGGCGGCCGAGCGGCCCGCCGTCGTCGCGCGCCGCCACCGCCGCCTCGCGCACCGCGGGGTGGCGGGCCAGGGCGCTCTCGATCTCCCCCAGCTCGACGCGGAAGCCGCGCAGCTTCACCTGGCCGTCGCGCCTACCGAGAAACTCGATCAGGCCGTCCGGGCGGACGCGGGCGACGTCCCCGGTGCGGTAGAGCCGGCCGCCGTCCCCGAACGGATCGGGCACGAAGCGCTCGGCGGTGAGGTCCGGACGGCCGAGGTAGCCGCGCGAGAGCCCCTCGCCCGCGACGCACAGCTCCCCCCAGACCCCGGCGGGGACGGGCCGCAGACCGGCGTCGAGCACGTGGACCCGGGTATTGCCGATCGGCCGGCCGAGGGGGACGGTCGTCCCCACCTCGTCCGGCGAGGTCATCGGGAAGCAGCAGGTGAAGGTGGTCCCCTCGGTGGGGCCGTAGCCGTTGATCAGGGTGAGGCCGGGGAGTCCGGTAAGGGCCCGCCGGACGTGCGGCGGCGAGAGCACGTCGCCGCCGGCCAGGAGCTGCCGCAGGGGGCGTAGGGCCTCCAGCCGGTCCTCCACCATCGAGTGGAAGAGCCCGGCGGTGAGCCAGAGCGAGGTGACGCCGAAGCGGGCGACCGCCTCGCCGATCTCCTCCAGGGACGGGCGGCGGGGCGGGAAGACGGCCACCCGGCCGCCGTTGAGCAGCGGCGCCCAGAGCTCCAGGGTGGAGGCGTCGAAGGAGACCGGCGCGAGCTGCAGGAAGACCTGGCCGGCCCCGAGATCGGCGAAGCCGCTCTCCCGCGCCAGCCGCACGACGTTGCGGTGGGTGACCCCCACCCCCTTGGGCACGCCGGTGGAGCCGGAGGTGTACATCACGTAGGCGAGCCCGTCCGGCAGCGGACCCACGGGCTCCGGTCCCCCGGCCTCCTCGGGATCGGTGGTGAGCTCCAGGACCGGGATCTCCGCGGGACGTTCGATCTCCGCGAGCAGCGCCGGATCGCCCAGGAGCACCCGCGCCTCCGAATCGGCCAGCATCCAGGCCAGCCGCTCGGCCGGATAGGAGGGGTCGAGCGGCACGTAAGCGCCGCCCGCCTTGAGGATGCCCAGCACCCCCACGATCAGGGCCGGCGAGCGCTGCGCCAGGAGGGCCACGCGGACCTCCGGCCCCACCCCGGCGGCGGCCAGCGCACGGGCCAGCCGGGAGGAGCGGCGGTCGAGCTCGGCGTAGGTCAGATCCCCCTCCTCGGCGGAGACGGCGACCGCCTCCGGGCGGAGCCGCGCCTGCTCCCGGAAGAGCGCGGCGACGTCCTGGCGCGGGATCGCCGCCGCCGTGTCGTTCCACTCGGCGAGGAGCTGGTGGCGCTCCGGGGGGCTGAGCAGCGGGATCTCCGAGAGCCGTTGCCCGGGATCGGCCAGCACCGCCGCCAGCAGGTTGTCCAGGTGGCCGGCGAGGCGCGCGACGGTCGGCCAGTCGAAGAGGTCGGTGCTGTAGGTGAGCTGCACCTCCAGGCCGCCGCCGGCCTCGGTGAAGAAGACCTCCAGGTCGAAGCGGGTGGCCGGGAAGGCGAAGCCCACCGGCGCGAAGGCGAGGCCGGGCAGCTCGAAGGGGCGCAGGGGCGTGTTCTGCACCGCGACCATCACCTGGAAGATCGGGTTGTGGGAGAGCCGCCGCTCGGGGCGCAGCTCCTCCACCAGCCGCTCGAAGGGGAGGTCCTGGTGCGAGTAGGCCTCCAGGGCCGAGCGCCGGGCGCGGGCCACCAGCTCGTCGAACCGCGGATCGCCGGAGAGGTCGCCGCGCAGGGCGAGGCTGTTGACGAAGAAGCCGATCAGCGGCTCGATCTCGGCCCGCGTGCGGTTGGCGATCGGCGAGCCGAGCACCACGTCCTCCTGGCCGGCGTGGCGGCCGAGCAGGGTCTGCATGGCGGCGAGCAGGAGCATGAATAACGTGGCGTCGTGCCGCCGCGCCAGCGCCTCCAGGGCCCGCGTGGTCTCGGGGTCGATCCGGCGCATGCGGGTGGCGCCGCGGAAGCTCTGCGCAGGCGGCCGGGGGCGGTCGGTGGGCAGGTCGAGCGGGGGCGCGCCGGCCAGCCGCTCGCGCCAGTAGGCGATCTGCCGCTCCAGCGCCTCGCCTTGCAGCCAGTCCCGCTGCCAGACGGCGAAGTCGGCGTACTGCACGGGGAGCTCCGGCAGGGCGGCCGGGGCGCCGGCGAGGGCCGCCGGATAGAGCGCGGCGATCTCCTCCACCATCACGCCGAGCGACCAGCCGTCGGCGGCGATGTGGTGGACGACCAGCGTCAGCACGTGCTCGCGGGGGCCGAGGCGGAGGGCCAGGGCGCGCAGCACGGGGCCGCGCTGGAGGTCGAAGGGGCGGACCACCATCGCCTCCACCAGGCGCCGCGCCGCGGCCTCCCGGATCCCCTCCGGCAGCCCCGAGAGGTCGACCCGCGGCAGGGTCCAACGGGCGGGGGGCGCGATGCGCTGCGCCGGCCGGTCGCGCGCCTCATAGGTGGTGCGCAGGGCCTCGTGGCGGTCCACCATGGCCCCGAGCGCCGCCTCCAGGGCGGGCAGGGAGAGCTCGCCGCGGGCGGCGAGCACCAGCGGGATGTGGTAGCCGGCGTGCCCCGGCGCCAGGCGGTCGAGGAACCAGAGGCGCTCCTGGGCGAAGGAGAGCGGCAGGTCCTGGTCGCGGGGGACCGGCCGGATCGGGGGGGCCGCCGAGGCGGCGGCGCCGCCGGAGAGCGCGGCCTCGATCGCCGCGGCGAGCTCCGCCACGGTCGGGTGCTGGAACATCTCGCGCAGGGCCAGCTCGGCGCCGGTGGCGGCGCGCAGCCGGCTCGCCACCTGGGTGGCGAGCAGGGAGTGGCCGCCCAGCTCGAAGAAGCTCACCGAGCGGGAGACCGCGGGAAGCCCCAGGACCTCGCGCCAGACGCCGGCCACGATCTCCTCCAGGGCGGTGCGGGGGGCCTCCCCCGCGTCGAAGGCCGGCGCCTCGGGGGCGGGCAGGCGGGCGCGGTCCACCTTGCCGGTGGGCCCCAGGGGCATCTCCGGGAGCACGGCGAAGGCGGCGGGGACCATGTAGGCCGGCAGGAGCGCCGCCAGGTGCTCGCGCAGGCTCGCGATGCCGGGCGCGGCGCCGGCGGCCGGCACGCAGTACGCGGCCAGGGAGAGCTCGCCGCCGGGGCCCGGACGCGCCACCACCGCGGCCTCCGCCACGTCCGGATGGGCGAGCAGCGCCGCCTCGATCTCCCCGGGCTCGACGCGGAAGCCGCGCACCTTGACCTGGGCGTCGACCCGGCCGAGGAATTCGAGCAGGCCGTCCGGCCGGCGGCGCGCCAGGTCGCCGGTGCGGTAGAGCCGCTCGCCCGGCCCGCCGAACGGATCGGGGACGAATTTCTCGGCGGTGAGGCCGGGCCGGTTGAGATAGCCGCGGGCGAGCAGGCCGCCCAGGGCGAGCTCGCCCGGCACGCCCACCGGCTGCCGCCCCCCCCAGCGGTCGAGGACCCGGGCGGCGCGGCCGTGGAGGGGCCGGCCGATGGGCACCGTGTCGGCCTCGGCGTCGGCGGCGGTCACCTGGTGCAGGGTGGCGGTGACCACCGCCTCGGTCGGCCCGTAGGCGTTGAGCATCGGCACGCGGGCGAACGGCGAGCGGAGCCACTGGCCCACCGCGGCGGGGCGCATCGCCTCGCCGCCGGCGATCACCCGGCGGAGGAGCGGCGGGGGCTCCTCCCCGCTCGCCTCGACCTCGGCGGCCCAGCGCGCCCAGTAGGCGGTCGGCAGGTCCATCCGCGTGATCCTCAGCTCGGCGAGCCGGCGGCCGAGCTCGGCGGGCTCCCAGATCTCGGCCCCGCGCACCACCAGGGTGGTGCCGGAGACCAGCGCCGCGAGGATCTGCTCCAGGGTGGGATCGAAGCTCAGGGAGTGGAACTGGAGCATCCGCTCCCCGTCGCGGACACCGTGGAACCGCACGCTGGCGCGCACCTGGCGGGCCAGCGAGGCGTGGGACACCCCCACCCCCTTGGGACGGCCGGTGGAGCCCGAGGTGTAGATCACGTAGGCCAGGCTCTCCGGCGGCACGGCGGGGAGCGGCTCCCCGGGCGCCGGCTCGCCGAGGTCCTCCAGCAGGACGAGCGGCACGCCCACCGCCGGCAGGCGGGGAATGAGCGACGCTTGAGTCACCACCGCCGCCGCGCCGCAGTCCGCGAGCACGAACGGCAGCCGCGCCGCCGCGTCCTGGAAGTCGAGCGGCACGTAGACGCCGGCCTTGAGGATGCCCAGCATGCCGGCGATCATCGCGGCCGAGCGCTCGACGCAGAGCACGGCCGGCACCTCGGGGCCCACCCCCAAGGCCCGCAGCCGCCGCGCCAGGTCCTCGGAGCGCCGGTCGAGATCGCGGCGGCTCAGGATCTCCTCGCCGCAGACGACCGCCTCGGCCACCGGGTCGAGGCGGGCCCACTCCGCCACCTGCTCGTGGACGGGCCGCCAGGGCTCGGCGCCGGGGTCGGGACCCAGCTCGTCCCGCCGGATCTGGTCGAGCTCGGCCGCGGAGAGCAGCGGGATCTCCGAGAGCCGCAGGCCGGGATCGGCCACGGCGGCGGCCATCAGAGCGCGCAGCCGTCCCAGCAGGCGCTCGACGGTGGCCGGCTCGAACAGGTCGGCGTCGTATTCGAGCGAGCCGTCCAGGAGATCGGGGTAGTCGAAGATCGTCATCAGCAGGTCGTAGCGGGCCTTGCCGTCCCAGGCGTCCACCACCTCGGAGGCGGTGCCGGCGAGATTCGAGGTGGAGATCTGGCCGTCGAGCACCTGCACGAGCGTCTGGATCAGCGGCTGCCGGCTGGGGTCGCGCTCCAACCCGATCGCCTGGACGAGCTGGCCGAACGGCAGATCCTGGTGGGCGTAGGAGCCCAGCGCCGACCGGCGGACGCGCGCCAGCAGCTCCCGGAAGGCGGGGTCCCCGGTGAGGTCGATGGGGAACGGCACCTGGGTGAGGAAGCAGCCGAGGACCGGCTCGATCTCCGGCCGGTTGCGGTTGGCGTTGTTGGCGCCGAGGATCAGCCGCTCCTGGCCGGAGTCGCGGCAGAGCAGGGCGGCGGTGGCGGCCAGGACCAGCATGAACAGGGTGGCCCCCTCCTGGCGGGCGAGCCCCCGCAAGCCCTCCGGCAGCTCGCCGGCGAAGGTGAAGGGGAGGCGGCCGCCATGCATCCGGAGCTCCGCCGGGCGGGGGTGGTCGGTGGGCAGGTCGAGCTCGCGGGGGAAGCCGTCGAGCTGCTCGCGCCACCAGGAGGAGAGCTCCTCCAGCACCTCCCCCTGGAGCCACTGGCGCTGCCAGACGGCGAAATCCGGATACTGCACCGGCGGCGCGGGCAGCGCCGGCCGGCCGCCCACGGCGAGGGTGCCGTAGAGCGCCGCCAGCTCCGACCAGGCGATGTGGAAAGAGAGGAAGTCGGTCACCAGGTGGTGGATGGTGAGCAGGCAGACGTGCTCCTCGGCGCCCATCCGCACCAGCACCGAGCGCACCAGCGGGCCTCGCGCGACGTCGAAGGGGGCCGCCGTCTCCTCCTGTACCAGGCGCCGGGCCTCGGCCTCCCGCCGGTCCGCCGGCAGGGCGGTGAGGTCGATCACATGGAGCGCTTGCGGACGGGGCGGAAGGACCCGCTGCACGGGCTTGCCGTCGACCGCCGGGAAGACGGTGCGCCAGGCGGCGTGCCGGCGCGCGATCTCGGTGAGCGCCGCCGCGATGACCGGCGGCGCGAGCGGGCCGCGCATGCGGGTGGCGGCGGTGATGTTGAGCCCCGCCCCGGCGGGATAGAGCTGCTCCATGAACCAGTAGCGCTCCTGGTCGAGCGACAGCGGCCAGTCCCCCTCGGCGGTGGGGCCGGTGACGCGGGGGATGGGCGGCGCCTTGGCGACGCTCGCGGCCTTGCGCTGCTTCTCCCGCAGCTTCTCGAACAGGGCGCGTTGCCCGGGGGTGAGGGCGGAGATGCGGTCGGTAAGGCTCATACGGCTCCATCCGGTTGGGGGGGCTCTCCGGCGAGCAGGGCTTGCAGGTCCTCCAGGGAAAGATCGCCCACCTCGTCCAGCACCTGCCCGACCAGACGGTTGGCCAGGTCGAGCAGGTCGGCGGCGTCGAACACCCTCTGCAGGGTGACGTCGAGGCCGTACTGGTCCCGCAGGCGGGACACGAGGCTGGCGGCGAGCAGCGAGTGCCCGCCGAGGTCGAAGAAGTTGTCGCGCATCCCCACCCGCTCCAGGCCCAGCACCTCGGCGCAGGCCGCGGCCAGGCTCTCCTCGATGGGATTGGCGGGGGCCAGATACTCGCGCTTGCGGCCGGCGGCGGGGTCCGGATCGGGCAGCGCCCGGCGGTCCACCTTGCCGTTGGGGGTGAGCGGCAGGCGGTCGAGGAGCACGAAGGCGGCGGGGATCATCGGCTCGGGCAGCCGCTCGCGCAAGGCCGCGCGCAGGTCGTCGGCGGTGGTGTCACCGGTGACGTAGGCGACCAGCCGGCGATCGGCTGGAGATCCGACGGATCGGTCGGATCCGACGGATCGGTCGGATCGCACCATCACCACCACCTCGCGGACTCCAGGGTGGCCGGCCAGCGCCGCCTCGATCTCCCCCAGCTCGACGCGGAAGCCGCGCACTTTCACCTGGCCGTCGCGCCGGCCGAGGAATTCCAAGAGGCCGTCCGGCCGCCAGCGGACGACGTCCCCGGTGCGGTAGAGCCGGCCGCCTTCTCCCCAGGGGTCGGGCACGAAGCGCTCGGCGGTGAGGTCCGGCCGGCCGAGGTACCCCCGGGCCACGCCGTGGCCTCCGGCGAGCAGCTCCCCCCAGACCCCCACCGGCGCCGGCCGCAGGGCGGCGTCGAGCACGTGGACCGTCGTCCCCCGGATCGGCTTGCCGATCGGCACCGTGGCCTCCCAGCCGTCCGGCCGGATCGGGTAGCAGGTGGTGAAGGTGGTGTTCTCCGTGGGGCCGTAGCCATTGATCACCGTGCAACCCGGAAGCGCAGCGAGGGCGCGGCGGACGTGGGCGGGAGAGAGCACGTCGCCGCCGGCCAGGAGCTGGCGCAGGGGGCGCAGGGCCTCCAGCCGCTCGTTGACCATCTGGTGGAAGAGCCCGGCGGTCAGCCAGAGCGTGGTCACCCCGTGGCGGGTGATCGTCTCCGCCAGGTCGTCGAGCGAGGGCCTGCGGCCGGGGAAGAGGACCAGCCGGCCGCCGTTGAGCAGCGGTCCCCAGATCTCCAGCGTGGCGGCGTCGAAGGCCAGGTTGGCGAGCTGCAGGAAGGTCTGCTCCGGCCCCAGGTCGGCCCAGTCGGCGCCGCGCACCAGCCGGATTACGTTGCCGTGGGTGACCGCCACCCCCTTGGGCGCGCCGGTGGAGCCCGAGGTGTACATGACGTAGGCGAGCTGGTCAGGCGAGACAGATCGGACCGATCCGACGGATCCGACGGATGGGTCTTCGCTCAGGTCGAGGAGGACCGCCCCGGCATCCTCCAGCAGGAACCGCCGCCGCTCCTCCGGCAGATCGGGATCGAGCGGCAGGTAGGCGCAGCCGGCCTGCAGGATGCCCAGCAGGGCGGCGATCAGCTCCGGGGAACGCTCGGCGGTCACGGCGATCCGCGACTCGGGGGGCAGGCCCATGCGGAGCAGCCGTCCCGCCACCCGGCGGGCGCGGCGGTCGAGCTCGGCGTAGGTGACCTCCTCGCCGCCGCAGACCACGGCCACGGCCTCCGGCCTGCGCGCGGCCTGCTCGGCGAAGAGCGCGGGGATCGATTCGCGGGGATGGACCGGTTCCTCCCCGCTCCAGGCGAGGAGCTGGCGGCGCTCCTCCTCCCCCAGCAGCGGCAGGTCCTCCAGCGGGGCCTCCGGCGCGGCGGCGATGCCCGCCAGCAGGTTGCGCAGGTGTCCCAGCAGGCGCTCGAGGGTCGTGCCGTCGAAGAGATCGGTGGCGTACTCGACCCGGCCGGCCAGACCCTCCCCGCCCTCCCACAGGCTGAAGGTGAGGTCGAACTTGGTGGTGGCGCTCGCCAGGTCGACCGGCTCCAGGGCCAGCCCGGGGACCTTCACGCGCCCCAGCCGCACGTTCTGGAAGGCGAAGACCGCCTGGAAGAGCGGATGGCGGGAGAGGTCGCGCCGGGTCCGCATCTCCTCCACCAGCCGCTCGAACGGCAGGTCCTGGTGCTCGAAGGCGCCGAGCGCCGTGCGCCGCGCCTGGGCGAGGAGATCCGCGAAGGTGGACACCTCCCCCGGGCGGACCCGCAGCGCCAGGGTGTTGACGAACATGCCGATCAGCCCCTCCAGCTCCGGCCGCTGGCGGTTGGCGATCGGCGCGCCCAGCACCAGGTCGTCCTGCCCGGACCAGCGGGAGAGCAGGAGGGCGAGCGCCGCGGTGAGCGTCATGAACGGCGTGGCCCCCCGTGTGCGGCCCAGCTCGGCGAGCGCCGCCGTCAGCCCGGCGTCCACCGCGACCGGCAGGCTGGCGCCGCGGAAGCTCTCGACCGGCGGGCGGGGGCGGTCGGTGGGGAGGTCCAGGGCCGGCGGCGCCCCGGCCAGCTCCCGCCGCCAGTAGCCGAGCTGGCGCTCCAGCTCCGCGCCGTCCAGCCAGCCGCGCTGCCAGACGGCGAAGTCGGCGTACTGGACCGGGAGCTCCGGCGGGACGGCGCCGGCGTAGAGCTCCGCCACCTCGCGCACCAGCACCCCGGCCCCCCAGAGATCGGCCACCCCGTGGTGCAGGGTGAGGACCAGCACGTGCTCCTCCGGCCCCAGCCGCAGCAGCAGCGTCCGCAGCAGCGGTCCCCGGAGCAGGTCGAAGGGTTGCAGGATCTCCTCAGCCGTCCGGCGGGCCGCCTCGGCGGCGGGGTCGGGGAGGGCCGAGAGGTCGGCCACCGGCAGGGTCCAGCCGGCCGGCGGCGCGATCTCCTGCACGGGGCGGCCGCCGCGCGAGGGGAAGGTGGTGCGCAGGGCCTCGTGGCGGCGCGCGACCTCGTAGAAGGCGCGTTCCAGGGCGGCGGCGTCCAGCCGGCCGTGGAGCCGGAAGGCCGCCGGGACGTTGTAGGCGGCGCTCCCGGGGGTGAGCTGGTCGAGGAACCAGAGCCGCTCCTGGGCGAAGGAGAGCGGCAGATCGCCCGCGCGCCCCTCGCGATCGACGCGGTGGATGGGGCGCGCCGAGGCCGGCGCCTCGCCGCTCCGGGCCCTGGCGATCCACTCCGCCTGGGCGGCCAGGGTGGGGGCCTGGAAGACCGCCCGCAGGGGCATCTCCACGCCGAAGGCGTCGCGCACCCGCGGCACGAGCTGGGAGGCGAGCAGGGAGTGGCCGCCGAGGGCGAAGAAGTCGTCGTGGGCCCCCACCTCGGGGACCTCCAGGACGCGCGACCAGATCCCTGCCAGCAGCTCCTCGGCCGGCGTGCGCGGCGCCACCCGGGACCCGCCCGCCCCCTCGGGCCGTACCGCCGCCAGGGCCTTGCGGTCCACCTTGCCGTTGGGGTTGAGCGGCAGGGCGGGCAGGACCACGAAGGCGGCCGGGATCATGTAGTCCGGCAGCCGTCCGGCGAGATCGCGCCGGAGATCGGCCGGCGACGGCGGCTCGGCGCCGGGGGCGAGGCCCAGATAGGCGGCCAGGCGCCGGTCCCCCGGGCGGTCCTCCCGCAGCAGCACCGCCGCCTGGGCCACCCCGGGGCAGCGGCGCAGGGCGTCCTCGATCTCCCCGGGCTCGACGCGGAAGCCGCGCAGCTTGACCTGGTGGTCGGTGCGCCCCAGCGACTCCAGCCGGCCGTCGGGGCGCAGCCGCGCCAGGTCGCCGGTGCGGTAGAGGCGGGCCCCCGGCTCGGTTGTCAAGGGATCGGCGAAGGGGTCGGGGACGAACCGCTCGGCCGTGAGGTCGGGACGGTGGAGGTAGCCGCGGGCCACCCCCAGGCCGCCGATGCAGAGCTCGCCCACGGCCCCCAGGGGGACTGGCGCCAGCCGGCGGTCGAGCAGGTGGGCGCGCATCCCGGCGAGCGGCCGGCCGATGGCGACAGGTCCCTCCGGCTCGACCTTCCAGGCCGTGGACCAGACGGTCGTCTCGGTGGGCCCGTAGACGTTCCACAGCTCCCCCACACGCGGCAGCAGCCGGTCGGCCAGGGAGCGCGGCAGCGCCTCGCCGCCGCACAGCGCCACGAGCCCCGGCCGCCCCGGCCAGCCGGCGTCGAGCAGCAGGGTCCAGGTCGCCGGAGTCACCTGCAGCCAGGTGGCGGCGACGGCGTCCAGGGCGTTGGCCAGGAGGGCGCCGTCGCCGGCCGTCTCGCGGCTCACCAGCTCCACCCGCGCCCCCACCGACCAGGGGAGGAGCAGCTCGGTGACGGAAATGTCGAAGGTGAGCGTGGTCACCGCCATCATCACGTCGCCGGCTCCCAGCCCCGGCCGGACAGCGAAGGCGGCCAGGTAGTTGGCGAGCCCGCGGTGGAGCACCTCCACCCCCTTGGGCCTGCCGGTGGAGCCGGAGGTGTAGATCACGTAGGCCCGGCCGTCCAGGCCGGCGGAAGGCGGCAGGGGGTCCGCCGTCTCGCGCTCGATCTCCGGCCCCTCCGCGTCGAGCCACTCTTGCGTGAGCACCATGGCGGCCCGGGCGTCCGCCAGCACGAAGGCCCGGCGCTCGGCGGGGTGGGCGGGGTCGAGCGGCAGGTAGGCGGCGCCGGACTTGAGCACCCCCAGCAGGGCCACCGGCAGCCAGGCCGCGCGCTCCAGGCAGAGGGCCACCAGATCGCCGGGGCCGATGCCCTTCCGTCCCAGGTGGCGAGCCAGCCGGTTGGACCGCGCGTCGAGCTCGGCGTAGCCGAGGCTCCAGCCCTCTCCGGCACAGGCCACCGCTCCGGGGGCTTGCGCCGCCTGTGCCGCGAAGAGCTCCAGGAAGGGGCGGGGGGAATCCGGCCGCGCCGTGTCGTTCCACTCCACCCGCACCTGATGGCGGGCCGCGGCGCCGAGCACCGGCAGCTCCGAGAGGCGCGGCCCGGGATCGGCGGCTACCGCGTCCAGCATCGCCGCCAGCCCCTCGGCCATGCGCGTCACGGTGGCGGGATCGAACAGATCGGCGTCGTACTCCAGCGGCCCGCCGATCGCCCCCTCCCGCTCGAAGAGGACGAGCATGAGGTCGAAGCGGACGTTGCCGTCGTAGATCTCCAGCCCCTCGATCTCCACCTCGCCGGGCGCCTGGGCGGAGCCCTGGATCTCCACGAGTTGCACCAGGGCCTGCACCACGGGCATGCGGCTGGTATCCCGCTCGGGATGGAGGGCCTCCACCAGCTTGCCGAACGGCAGGTGCTGGTGGGCGAAGGCGGCCACCGCCACGGCGCGCACGCGGGCCAGCAGCTCGCGGAACGGCGGGTCCCCCTCCAGGTCGATGGGCAGGGGGAGCTGGGTGAGGAAGAAGCCGATCAGCGACTCCACCTCGGGACGGGCGCGGTTGGCGTTGAGGGTGCCGGCGATCAGCCGGTCCTGGCCGGAGAGGCGGTGGAAGAGGGCGGCGCTGAAGGCGGCCACCGCCATGAACTTGGTCACCCCCTCGCGTTTGGCGAGTGCGCGCAGCCCCTCGGCCCCCTCCGGGGTGAGGTGGATCCGCCGCCGGCCTCCCCGGCCGCTCTGCACCGCCGGCCGCGGCCGGTCGGTGGGCAGGTCGAGCACCAGCGGGAAGCCCTGGAGGCGCTCGCGCCACCAGGCGATCTCGGCGGCCAGCGTCTCGCCGTCCAGCCAGCGCCGCTGCCAGACGGCGAAGTCGGCGAATTGCACCGGCGGCTCGGTGAGGTGGACCCCCTCGTAGAGCAGGCCGACCTCGCGCCAGAAGATCTCCAGGCTGATCAGGTCGCTGACGATGTGGTGGACGACGAGCACGCAGACGTGCTCGCGGGCCGAGAGCCGCACCAGCAGCAGGCGGGCCAGGGGGCCCGTCTCCAGGGAGAACGGCCGGCGGACCGCCTCGCTGGCCAAGCCCAGCGCCGCGGCCTCGCGGTCCCCGGCGGGCAGGGCCGAGAGGTCGGCCACCGGCAGCGGCAGCCGGACCTCGGGGGCCACCCGCTGCACCGGCCGGCCGTCCACTACGGGGAAGGTGGTGCGCCAGGCGCCGTGCCGGCGGACGGCGACGTTGGCCGCCGCCTTCAGGCGGGCGGGGTCGACCGGCCCTTTCAGCCGGATGGCGGTGACCATGTTGCTGGCGGTGCCCGCCGGGTCGAGGGCCTGGAGGAACCAGAGCCGCTCCTGGTCGAAGGTCAGCGGCCAGTCCCCCACGCCGCCGGGGCCGCTCACCCGCTCCACGGGCGGCGGCGCGAGCGCCGGAGCGGCCTGGCGCTGCTTCTGGCGCAGGGCCTCGAACAGGGTCCGCTGCTCAGGGCTGAGGGCCGCCAGGCGGTCGGAGACGCTCACGCCACCTCCGCCAGCGACGGCAGCCCGGAGAGCCGCGCGTCCGGATCGGCCGTCACCCGGTCGAGGATGAGCCGGAAGAGCCCCAGCCAGCGCTCCACGGTGGTCCGGTCGAGGATGTCGGCGTTGTATTCGACCGGCCCCGAGAAGCCCAGATCCTCGTAGTCGTAGAGGCCGAACATCAGGTCCCAGCGCGAATTGCCGTCGAACAGGGGCACCGCTTCGGAGTCGATCTCGCCGTCCCCGCCGTGGCTCTGGCCGTTGAGCACCAGGAGGAGCACCTGCACCACCGGGTTGCGGCTGGGGTCCGGCTCCGGGGCCAGGGCCTCGGCCAGCCTGTCGAACGGCATGTTCTGGTGGGTGTAGGCGGCGAGGGTCGCCTTCTTCACCCGCGCCAGCAGCTCGCGGAAGGTCGGGTCCCCCGTGAGGTCGGCAGCGAACGGCACCTGGGTGAGGAAGAAGCCCACCACCGTGTCGAGCTCCGGGCGCGGCCGGTTGGCGCTGTTCGAGCCCACCACCAGCTTCTCGCGGCCGGTGAGCCGGAAGAGCAGGGCGTCGACGGCGGCCAGCAGGGCCATGAAGACCGTCACCCCCTCCCGGCGGGCGAGGGCGCGCAGCCGGGCCGCCGGCTCCGGGCCGGAGCGGAAGGGGATCATCCCGCCCCGCTGGCTCTGCACGGGCGGCCGGGGGCGGTCGCCGGGCAGGTCCAGGACCAGCGGGAAGCCGGCCAGCTCGCGGCGCCAGAAATCGGCATATTCCCGCAACGCCGCGCCGCTCCACTGCTCGCGCTCCCAGAGGACGTAGTCCGAGAAGTGCAGCGCCGGCTCCGGCAGCGGGCCGGGGGCACCGGTCCGCGCCGCCTCGTAGAGGGCCATCAGCTCCTGGAAGGCGACCTGGAAGGTGATCCAGTCGGTGGCGGTGTGGTGGACCGTCAGCAGGCAGAAGTGCTCCCGCTGGTCCAGGCGGACCAGAGCGGTGCGCACCAGCGGCCCGCGCTGGAGGTCGAAGAGGGCCCGCGTGTGATCGTACAGGGCGCGGCGCCCCTCGGCCTCGCGGCGCTCCGCCGGCAGGGCCGTGAGGTCGATCAGGTCGAGCCGGACCTCGGCGTGCTCGGCCACCCGCTGCACCGGCCGGCCGTCCACCAGCGGGAAGCTGGCGCGGAAGGCGGCGTGGCGGCGGACCAGCTCGCGCAGGGCGGCGGCGAAGGCCGGCACGCGCAGCTCCCCGCGCATGCGGCTGGCGGCGTCGACGTTCCAGGAGACCAGGGCGGGATTCTCCCGGTGCAGCCGCCAGAGCCGCTCCTGGTCGATCGACAGCGGCCAGTCCCCCGCGCCGCTGGGACCGGTGACCCGGCGCACCGGCGGCGGCTGGCGGGCGGTGGCGGCCTCCTGCTGCTTCCGGCGCAGGGCCTCGAAGAGGGCCCGCTGCTCCGGGGTGAGGGAGGAGAGACGCTCCGTTACTCCCAAAGAGCGGCTCAAAGCACGGCCCCCATCTCGGCCAGCTTGCGCTCGGCGTCCTCCGGGGAGAGCCCCTCGACCAGGGCCAGCAGCGCCTCCAGGTCCTCCGGGCTCTCCTCACCCTTGGCGCGGCCGATCAGCTTGGACAGCCCGGCGATGGTGGGCTCCTCGAACAGCGCCGTCACCGGCAGGTCGGCGTCGAACAGGGCGCGGATCTGAGTGACCATCTGGATCGCCAGCAGGGAGTGTCCGCCCAGCTCGAGGAAGCTGTCCTCGACGCCCACCGGGGCGATGCCGAACAGCTCCTCCCAGAGGGCGGCGAGCCTGGCCTGGCGCTCGTCGCGCGGCTCGGCGTAGACGGTGGAGAGCGCTGGGCGCGCGGCCTTCTCGCCGCGATGCATGGGCGCCATCTGGGCGAAGAGGGTCTCGGCGTTGACGGCGTCCGCCTCGGCGATCAGGAGGGGCAGGTCGCGCGCCGCCACCGCCACCTGCGGCAGGGGGGAGGCGAGCAGCCGGCGCAGCGCCTCGCCGCTCCGCGCGGCCGGGATGCCGAAGGCCTCCAGGCTCTTCTGGAGCTCCTCAGGCTGCATGCCGAGGCCACCGGCCGCGGCGGCGATCAGCCAGCCGTCCCACTGGTAGGGGTCCCAGTGGGCGGCGATGGTGAACGGGTGGCCGTCCGCAGCGCGCCGCCGGGCCAGGGCCTCCAGAAAGGCCCCGGCGGCGGCGATGTCGAGCTGCCCCAGGCCGCCGGTGAAGGCCAGGGTGGAGGCCATCAGCAGCACGAAGGCGGGGGGCTCGGGCAGCCCCGCCAGGGCGGCGAGCCAGGCCTCGGCCCCCAGGGCGGCGGGGTCGAGGGCGGCGCGCAGGGCCTCGGGCGTCTTGAGCTGGATGAGGCCGCCGGTGAAGGCGCCCGCGGTGTGGAAGACCCCCTGGAGGGGGCCGAGGGCGGCGCGGACCTGCGCCAGCACGGCGGGGATCACCGCCGGAGCGCCCGGCTCGGCGCGCACCAGCAGGAGCCGTCCCCGCTCCTCGGCCGTCAGGACCGACAGCCGCTTGACGGCCGCCCCGATCACGTCAGCCCCCGGCGGCACGGCCGGCAGCCCCTCCCAGCCGTCCCAGCGCTCGGGGGCCGGAAACTGCGGCGGCACCACCAGGGCCACCCGGGCGCCGAGCGGCCGGACCAGCAGCTCGGCGAGCGCCGCGCCGCCGCCGTGGACGCCGTCGGTGACCAGGTAGGCCGCGCCGGGGATCAGCCGCGAGGCACCCTCTTCCGCCAGCCACGCCCGCTCGAAGGAGCGCGCCCAGCGGCGGCGGCCGCGGAAGGCGACCGCGTCCTCCCGGGAGCCGGCCGGCAGCGAGGCCTCGGCGAGGAGCCGGTCCTCCAGCCCTTCCTCTCCGGGCCGGACGTCGATCGTGGCGCAGGTAAGCCGCGCCGACTCCTGGTGGATCACCTTGACCGCGCCCAGGACCGTCGCCTTGGCGGGGTGGACCGGATCGCCGTCCGCCACGTCGTACAGGCCGTCGGCCACCATGGCGAGATGGACCGGCGCCTTCTCCCCGCCGGCGGCGGTGAGCGCCTGCTCCAGGAGCATCAGGCTGAGCAGCCCGGCCGTCTGCGCGTCGCCGAAGGAGGGCTCCGAGCCGGTGATCCCCCACAGGTGGAGGACGGTCCAGGGGAGCTCATGGCCTAGGTGCTTGACCAGGGAGTCGTAGTCCTGCCGCCGGGCGGGATCGACCGTCAGGGCATCGCCGTCCGCCTGGAACGAGCTCCCCCGCGCGACCATGACCACCCGCCGCCCCTCGCGCCGCAGCCGTCCGGCGATCCGCTCTCCGAGCCCCTCATGGTCCAGGAAGACCAGCCAGCCGCCCTCGGCGATCGCGGGGGGCGCCGCCAGCGGGGCCTGCTTCCAGGAGGGCACCCAGAACCAGTCCGCCAGGTCGGCGTGGGCGGCGGTGGAGGCTTGCGGCTGAGGTGCCGCCCCTCCCTTCGGGGGATCGATCCAATATCGCTGGCGCTCGAAGGGGTAGGTGGGGAGCCGCGCGCGGTGGCGCCGCTCGCCGGCGTAGAGCTTCCCGGGATCGAAGGGGACCCCCGCCACCCAGAGGCGCCCGAGGGCGTCGAGCAGCAGGGCGAGGTCCGACCCCGCCTCGCTCGCCCGCCGCAGGGTGGTGACGGCGCTCCGCCCCGCCCCCGCCTCCGGATGCTGGCGCACCAGGGCGGAGAGGGTGCCGCCCGGCCCCACCTCCAGCATCACGCGGTCGGGATCGCCCAGCAGCTCGGCCAGCCCCTCGGCGAAGCGCACCGGCCGCACCATGTGGCGGGCCCAGTAGCCGGGGTCCTGGAGGTCGGCGGCGGTGATCCAGGTGCCGGTGACGTTCGAGACGTAGGGAATCCTCGGCGTCCCTGTCCTGACCGTGCCGGCGAGCCGGGTCAGCTCGTCCACGGCCGGTTGCATCATCGGGGTATGGAAAGCGTGGGTGGTGGTCAGCCGCAGGCAGGTCACCCCTCTCTCTCCCAGCCGCTTTTCGAGATCCTGGACCGCCTCGTCCGATCCCCCCACCACACAGAAATGGGGGCCGTTGGTGGCGGAGACGGCCAGAGTCTCATTCAGCAGAGGCCGGACCTCGGCCTCCGGCAGCGGCACGGCCAGCATGGCGCCGCCGGGGAGCTCCTGGATGAGCCTGGCCCGCCGCGCCACCAGGGCCAGGGCGTCCTCCAGGGAGAGCGCGCCGGAGAGGCAGGCCGCCACGTACTCCCCCAGGCTGTAGCCGATCATCGCCTGCGGCCGCACCCCCCAGGCCATCAGCAGCCGCGCTAGGGCGTATTCGATCGCGAAGAGGATGGGCTGGGCGTATTCGGTGCGGTCGAGCCGGAGATCCCCCTCGCTCCGCTCCCCGCCCCGCCGGAGCATCGCCCGCAGGTCGACCTTCTTCTCCGCGTCCGTGGATACGGAGCGCGGCCCCGCCGAGAAGAGGATCTCCCGGACGTCCACGCCCAGGTGGGGGCGCAGGATCTCCGCGCAGCGGTCCACCTCGGCGGCGAACAGGGGCTCGGAATCGTAGAGCTCCCGCCCCATGTCCACGTAGTGGTCGCCCAGGCCGGGGAAGAGGAAGACCACCGGCCGCTGGCTCCCCTCGAAGACGCCGGTGGCGCCGCGCCCCTCGCGCAACGCGGCGACGGCGTCCGCCACCTCCTTGCAGACCACGGCCCGGCGGTGGCCGAAGGCCTTGCGGCCCGCCTGGAGGGTGAACGCCACGTCGGCCAGATCCTGGTCCCCGGCCTCCAGCCGGTCCGCCAGACGGGACGCCTGGGCCTCCAGCGCCGTCGGAGTGCGCGCCGAGACCGTCAGGAGCTGCCAGGGGCGGGAGGGTCCCGAGGGCTCCCGCTCCGGCGCGGCCTCTAGCACGGCATGGACGTTGGTGCCGCCGAGGCCGAACGAGCTCAACCCGGCGCGGCGCGGATGGAGGTCCTCCGGCCAGGGGACGGCCTTGGCCGGCACGTGGAAGGGCCCGAAATCCACCTGCGGGTTGGGGCGCTCGAAGCCGACCGTCGGCGGGATGGTGGCGTTCTCCAGGGCCAGCACGGCGCGGATCAGCCCGGCGATGCCCGCCGCCGTGTTGAGGTGGCCGACGTTGCTCTTGATCGATCCCAGGGCGACCCGGCCGCCGCCGTGCCCGGCCTGCGCAAAGGCCTGGCGCAGGGCCGAGACCTCGATCGGGTCCCCCAGGGCGGTGGCGCTGCCGTGCCCCTCGACGTAGGCGATCGAATCGGGCTCCACGCCGGCCATCAGCAGCCCCTCGGCGATCGCCTCCGCCTGCCCCTCGATGCTGGGGGCGGTGAACCCCACCTTGGCCGAGCCGTCGTTGTTGGCCGCCGAGCCGAGGATCACCGCGTGGACGGGGTCCCCCGCCGCCAGGGCGTCGGCCAGCCGCTTGAGCGCCACGATGCCGGCGCCGGTGCCGGTCACCGAGCCGCCGGCCCCGGCGTCGTAGGAGCGGCAGTGGCCGTCCGGCGAGGCGATGCTCCCCTCCTGGTAGAGGTACCCCTCCTTCACCGGCGAGCTGATCGACACCCCCCCGGCGACCGCCAGGTCGACCTCCCCGGCGAGCAGGCTCTGGCAGGCCATGTGGACGGCCATCAGCCCGGTCGAGCAGGCGGTCTGCACCACGGCGCTCGGCCCCCGCAGGTCCAGCTTGTAGGAGAGCCGGGTGGCGGCGAAGTCGCGGTCGTTGAGGATCAGCACCTGGAGGGTGCCGGCGCGGCGCATCTCCTCCGGGTTGGGCAGCAGGTTGGAGAGCAGGTAGGAGCTGGTGCCGGAGCCCACGTAGACCGCCGTCCGCCCGGGAAAGCGCCCGGGGTCGACCCCGGCGTCCTCCAGGGCCTCCCAGGCGCATTCGAGCAGCACGCGGTGCTGCGGGTCCATCAGCTCGGCCTCGCGCGGCGTGAAGCCGAAGAAGGCGGGCTCGAACATCTCGACCCCCGCGGCCACCCCCTTGGCCCGCACGTAGGCGGGGTCGCGCACCAGGGCGGGGTCGAGGCCGGCCGCGATCAGCTCCTCCTCGCCGAAGAAGGAGATCGACTCCACGCCGTCGCGGAGGTTGCGCCAGAGCTCGTCGAGCGAGCCGGCGCCGGGAAAACGGCCGGACATGCCGACGACGGCGATGCCCTGGGCCGGAAGGTTCTCAGTCATCTCACTGCTCATCTCGGAGCTCGTCCTTTCGCCCGGGATTCCCGGAGCTGGCGCAACGAATCCTGGCGGGAGCGCGCCCGCTCGCGGGCCTCCTCCGCCTTCGGAGCCTCCGCGGGGGCCGGGGCCTCTTCGGCCGGCGGCGCCTCGGAAAGGCTCCGGGCCAGGGCGTCGATCGTGGTGTGGCGGAACAGCTCCATGATGGGGATGTCGGTCCCCAGCGCCTCGTTGAGGCGGCCGTGGAGCTTGACGATCAGCAGCGAGCTGCCGCCGGATTCGAAAAAGTTGTCGTGCACCCCCACCCGCTCCAGCCCCAGCACCTCGCGCCAGACCGCGGCGATCGACCGCTCCAGCTCGTTGCGGGGGGCCACGCAGGCCTCGCCGGCCGCCGCCTCCCCAGAGGCGGGGAGGGCGTCGCGGTCGAGCTTGCCGTTGGCGGTCACCGGCAGGCGGTCGAGCGTCACGAACGACCAGGGGACCATGTACTCCGGCAGGGTGCGCTGCAAGGCCTCGCGCAGCTCGGCCGGCGCCGGGGCGGGCTGGCCGGCGGAAGGTACCACGTAGGCCACCAGCCGCTTCTCCCCCCCGGCGTCCTCGCGCGCCAGGGCCACCGCCTCGCGCACCCCGGGGTGGCGCAGCAGCGCCGCCTCGATCTCCCCCAGCTCGATGCGGTACCCCCGCACCTTGACCTGGAAGTCGACGCGCCCCAGGAATTCCATGACGCCGCCGGGCCCGAAGCGGACGCGGTCGCCGGTCGAGTACATGCGCCCCCCCGGCACCGGCGAGAAGGGGTCGGGCAGGAAGCGCTCGGCGGTGAGCGCCGGCTGGCCGGCGTAGCCGAGGGCCGGGCAGCCGCCGCCGATGTAGTTGTCCCCCGGCACGCCGGGCGGGCAGGGCTCGAGATTCCCGTCCAGCACGTAGAAGCGGGTGTTGGCGAGCGGCCGGCCGTAGGGGATCGACGCCCAGGCGGGATCGACCGCGCCCACCGGGTACCAGCTCGACCAGACGCTGGTCTCGGTGGCGCCGCCGAAGTTGCCGATCTCGGCGTGGGGGAAGGCCTCGCGGATGCGGTCCGGCAGCGACAGCGGGATCCAGTCGCCGGCCAGCAGCACCCGCCGCAGCGACCTCCCCTCCCCCGGCGGCGGGAAGAAGGGGACAAGCTGCAGGAGCGCCGCCGGGGCCGAATTCCAGGTGGTGATCCCCTCCTCGCGCAGGATGGCGCCCAGCCGCTCGGGGTCGCGAAGCTCCTCCTCGGAGGCCACCCGCAGGGTGGCGCCGGCGCCGAGCATCCCCAACAGGTCCTGGACCGAGAGGTCGAAGCAGATCGAGTTGACGAACAGGTGGCGGTCGCCCGGGCCGATCTCCATCGTCTCGTTGTTCCAGCGCAGGGTGTTCACCGCCGAGCGGTGGCGGACCACGATCCCCTTGGGCGCGCCGGTCGAGCCGGAGGTATGGATCAGGTAGGCGGCGGCGTCCGCGTCCGTCACCGGCGCCGGCCGCTCCGCGGATTCGCCCGCCGCGTCGCCGGTCTCAACGACATGCCGCAGGCCGGGCAGGCGCTCGCGGAAGGCGGCCACGGCGGGCAGCAGGGCGGGGCCGGCCAGGAGCGCGGGGGCCGCCGTGCCGGCGAGGATCGTCTCCACCCGCTCGGCCGGCCAGGCGGCGTCGAGAGGCACGTAGAGCGCCCCCGCCTTGAGGATGCCCAGCACGGCGGCGGGGAGGTCGAGCGAGCGCTCCATCCAGAGCCCCACCGGATCGCCCCGCCGCACTCCGAGTCCCCTCAGGTGATGGGCTAGGCGGTTCGCCCGCGCCTCCAGCTCGCCGTAGGTGGCGCTCCCCTCCGGGCCGGCCGCCGCCAGCGCTTCCGGCCGCAGATCGGCCTGGCGCTCGAAGAGCTGGTGCAGGGCCGGATCGTCCGGCCACCGGCGGGCGGAGTCGTTCCACTCGTGGAGGATCTGGTGGCGCTGGGCCGCGGTGAGCAGCGGCAGCGATTCCAGGGGGGACTCGGGAGAGGCCACGGCGGCGGCGAGCAGCTCGCGCCACTGGCCGGCGAAGCGGATCATCGACGGCGGGTCGAAAAGGTCGGTGGCGTACTCGATCGCCGCCGTGATCCCCCCCTCCCCGGGCACCAGGGCGAGGGTGAGGTCGAACTTGGCCTCGCGGCTGGGCGGCTCCCCGGCGGCGAGGGTGAGCCCGGGGAGCTCCGCCGCCGGCAGCGGCGTGTTCTGGAAGGCGAGCAGGACCTGGAAGAAGGGGGAGCGCGCCGGGTCGCGCTCCGGCTGCAGCTCCTCGATCAGCTTCTCGAACGGCAGGTCCTGGTGGGCGTAGGCCCCGAGGGTGGTCTCGCGCACCTGGAGCAGCAGGTCGTGGAAGGCGGGGGCCGCGGCGGTCGAGGCCCGCAGCACCAGGGTGTTGACGAAGAAGCCGATCAGCCCCTCGGTCTCCGCCCGGTTGCGGTTGGCGATCGGGGTGCCGATGGCGAGGTCGCCGCGGCCGCTCAGGCGGGAGAGCAGGGCCAGCAGCGACGCCGCGAGCACCATGAACGGGGTCGTCCCCTCGCGCCGCGCCAGCGCCTCCAGGGCCGCCGCTTGTCCCGCGCCGAGCGCGAAGCGGTGCTCCGCCCCGCGGTGCGACGGCACGGCGGGGCGGGGGCGGTCGGTGGGCAGCCCGCTCTCCACCGGCAGCCCCCGCAGCCGCTCCCGCCAGTAGCTGGTGTGGCTCTCCAGCGCCTCGCCGGTGAGCCAGCGGCGCTGCCAGAGGGCGAAGTCGGCGTACTGCACCGGCAGCTCCGGCAGCGGCGACGGCCGCCCGGCGAGCGCGGCGGCGTAGAGGGCGCCGGCCTCGCGCACCAGCACCCCCATCGACCAGCCGTCCGAGACGATGTGGTGGAGGGTCAGCAGCAGGTCGTGGCGCGCCGGGGCGAGCCGCAGCAGGACTCCGCGCAGCAGCGGCCCGGCGGCGAGGTCGAACGGCCGCGCCGCCTCCCCCAGGGCGAGCCGCGCCGCCTCCCGCTCCCGCGCCGCCGGGGGGAGCCCCGAAAAGTCGGCCACCGGCAGCGCCCAGGGGGCGGCGGGGAGCACCACCTGCACGGGCTCGCCGTCGAGGTCGGCGAAGACGGTGCGCAGCGCCTCGTGTCGGCGCACGATCTCGCCGAAGGCGGCGGCCAGGGCGGCGGCGCGCAGCTCCCCCTCCAGGCGCAGGATCAGCGGCAGGTTGTAGAGGGTCTCGCCGGGGCGCAGGCGGTCGAGGAACCACAGCCGCTCCTGGGCGAAGGAGAGCGGGAGCCCGCCGTCCTCCGGCGTGCGCGGCGCCCGCGGGATCGGCCCGGGAGCCGGCGCGCCCGCCGCCAGCGCCGCCTCCACCTCGCGCGCCAGCTCGGCCACCGTCGGCCGGTCGAACAGCCGGCGCAGGGGGAGCTCGACGCCGAAGGCCTCGCGCACCCGCGACATCACCTGAGTGGCGAGCAGCGAGTGCCCCCCCAGCTCGAAGAAGTCGTCGTGGACCCCCACCCGCGGCACCCCGAGCACCTCGCTCCAGACCGCCGCCATCAGCTCCTCGGCGGGGTCGCGCGGCGCGCTCTCGGGCCCGCCGGGGTGGTGGCGCTCCGCCTCGGGGGAGGGGAGGGCCCGGCGGTCCACCTTGCCGCTGGGGGTGAGCGGGAGTTCGCCGAGCACCACCCAGGCCGAGGGGACCATGGCGTCCGGCAGCCGCTCGGCGAGCCAGGCGCGCAGGGCGGCGGGCTCCAGCGGCGCCACCCCCTCGCGGAAGACGGCGTAGCCCACCAGCCGGCGCGAGCCGGAGCCGGCGCCGCGCACCGCCACCGCCGCCTGGCGCAGCGCCGGGTGGCCGGCGAGGGCGGCCTCCACCTCGGCCAGCTCGATGCGCTGGCCGCGGATCTTCACCTGGTGGTCGCCGCGGCCGAGGTACTCGATCTCGCCGTTGGGGAGCCAGCGGGCGTGGTCGCCGGTGCGGTAGAGCCGGGAGCCGGGGGCCCAGCCGTCCACGCCGCCGAACGGATCGGGGAGGAAGCGCTCGGCGGTCAGGTCCGGCTGGCCGATGTACCCCCGCGCCAGCCCCGCTCCCCCGATATACAGCTCGCCGGGGACGCCCGCCGGCACCGGCGCCAGGTCCCGGTCGAGCAGGAAGATGCGGGCGTGGTCGAGGGGGCCTCCCACGGTGGGCCGCTCGGGCCACCCCGCCGGGTCCCCGGCCAGCGGGAGCCAGGTGGCGGCGTGGGTCTCGGTGGGGCCGTAGTGGTTGTGCAGCTCGGCCCCGGGCAGGGCGGCGAAGAGGGCCGCCACCTGCGGCGTGACGTAGAGCTGCTCGCCGGCGCTCATCACCTCGCGCAGGCTCGACGGGACCTCCCCCGGCCGCGCCGCCAGGGCGAGCTGCTGGAGGGCCACGAACGGCAGGAACAGCCGCTCCACCCGCTGGGCGGCCAGCAGCCGCAGCAGCGCCGGAGGATCGCGCCGCGCCTCCTCGTCCACCAGCACCACCGAGCCGCCCGCGCACCAGGCGGAGAAGGTCTCCTGGAACGAAACGTCGAAGGAGAGCGGGGCGAATTGGAGCGTGCGGCCGCCGCCCGCCCGCGAGGTGCGGAGCTGCCAGTCGAGCATCGAGGCGATGGCGCCGTGCGTCATCCCCACCCCCTTGGGCCGCCCGGTGGAGCCGGAGGTGTAGATCAGGTAGACCAGGTTGGCGGGGTCGGCGGGGACCGGGACCCACGGCTCCGGGTCCGGCCCGGCGAGCGCCTCGCCGATCAGAAGAGGGAGCCCGGCCCCCTCCGGCAGCGACTCCAGGAGCGCCGGCTCGGTGAGCACCACCGGCACCCGGGCGTCCTCCAGCATCAGGCGCAACCGCTCCCGCGGATAGCCGGGGTCGAGCGGCAGATAGGCGCCGCCGGCCTCCAGCACGCCGAGGATGGCGGGGGCGAGGTCGAGCGAGCGGCCGAGGAAGATCCCCACCGGCACGTCCGGCCCCACCCCCAGGGCGCGCAGCCGGGCGGCCACCTTGCGGGCCCGCCGCAGCAGCTCGCCGTAGGTGAGGCTCTCCGCGCCGGAGACCACCGCCTCGGCCTCCGGATGGAGCGCGGCCTGGGCGGCCACCCGCTCATGGACCAGCCACGGGGTGGGCGGCGGCAGCAGCGGCCGTCCCCAGGCGGCGATCTCCGCGCGCTCCGCGGCGGTCAGCAGGGGGAGCTCGGAGAGGCGGGTCCCCGGCTCCGCGACCGCTCCGGCGAGCAGGGTCAACAGGTTCCCCAGCAGGCGGTCCGCCGTGGCCGGATCGAAGAGGTCGCGGCTGAATTCCAGGTGGCCGGCGAAGCCGTCCGCCCGCTCGGCCAGGAACAGGGTGAGGTCGAATTTCGCCTCCGCCGCCGGGACCTCCACCCCCTCAACCTCCAGGCCGGGGAGCTCCAGCGCCGCGGGCGCCGCCACGTCGTCGAGCGCCAGCAGCACCTGGAAGAGCGGGTTGCGCCCCCGCTCGCGCCGCGGCGCCAGGTCCTCGACCAGCCGCTCGAACGGCAGGTCCTGGTGGGCGTAGGCCTCCAGGGTGGCGGCGCGGGCGCGGCGGGCCAGCGCCCGGAAGGAGGGGTCCCCGGCGAGGTCGAGCCGCAGCGCCAGGGTGTTGGCGAAGAAGCCGATCAGCCCCTCGGTCTCCAGGCGGTTGCGGTTGGCGATCGGCGCCCCCACCACCAGGTCGCGCTCGCCGGTGAGCCGCGCCAGCAGGGCGTCGAAGGCGGCGAGGAGGACCATGAACGGCGTCCACCCCTGGCGGCGGGCGAGGGCGCGCAGCTCGGCGCTCAACGGGGCCGGCAGGACGGCCGGCCGGCTCCCCGCGGCGAACGTGGGCACCGCCGGGCGCGGCCGGTCCGCCGGCAGGTCGAGCGCCTCGGGAGCGCCGGCGAGCGTCCGCCGCCAGTGCGCCAGCTCGGCTTCCAGCCGCTCCCCCGCGAGCTGCTCCCGCTGCCAGCGCGCGAAGTCGGCGTATTGCAGGGGGAGCTCGGGGAGGGGGGAGGGCTCGCCCGCGCCGAACGCCCGGTGGAGCGCCGCCAGCTCGCGCAGCAGGACGCGCAGCGACCAGGCGTCCGAGACGGCGTGGTGTATCACCACCGCCAGCAGGTGATCCTCCTCCCCCAACCGCAGGAGCAGGGCGCGGACCAGCGGGCCGGCGGCGAGGTCGAACGGCCGCCCGGCCTCCAGGGCCAGCAGCCGCTCCGCCTCTCCCTCGGGATGCGCGCTCAGGTCGACGACGGGCAGCGGCGTCTCCGGCGGCGGCAGAACGGCCTGCACGGGGGTGCCGCCCGCCGTCTCCCGGAAGACCGTGCGGAGGGCCTCGTGGCGGCGGACGATCTCCCCCAGGGCGCGCGCCAGCACGCCGGCGCGGAGGGGGCCGCGCAGGCGCAGGGCGCCGGCCACGTTGTAGGCCGAGCTCTCCGGCGCCAGCCGCTGGAGGAACCAGAGCCGCTCCTGGGCGAAGGAGAGCGGGTCGCCGGCCGGATCGCGCGGCAGGGGCACCGGCGGCGGCAGGGCCGCGCGGTCCTCGCCGCGCAGCTCCGCGATGCGCCGCGCCAGGGCGGCCGGCGTCGGCGCCAGGAAGAGGTCGGCGGGGGTCAGCTCGACGCCGAAGGCCTCACGCGCCCGCGACACCGCCTGGGTGGCGAGCAGCGAGTGGCCGCCGAGGGCGAAGAAGTCGCCGTGGGCCCCCACGCTCTCCACCCCCAGCAGGCCGCTCCAGAGGCCGGCCAGCAGCTCCTCGGCCGGAGTGGCCGGGGCGTCCGCCGCGGCGCCGCCCGCCGCCGGCGGCGCGGGCACGGGCAGGGCCCGGCGGTCGAGCTTGCCGCTGGGAGTCAGGGGGAGGACGTCAAGAGGGATGAAGAGCGACGGCACCATCGCCTCGGGCAGCTCGCCGCGCAGGAAGCCGGGCAGCTCCGTGGCATCCGTCCCCGGCTGGAGCACCACCCAGGCGACCAGCCGCGCGCTCTCGGGATCGGCCCCCACCGCCGCCGCGGCCACCGACGGATGGCGGCGCAGCGCCGCCTCCACCTCGCCGGGCTCGACGCGCACCCCGCGCACCTTGACCTGGGCGTCGGCCCGGCCGAGGAATTCCAGGGTGCCGTCCGGCAGCCGGCGGGCGAGGTCCCCGGTGTCGTAGAGCCGCTCGCCGTCCCCCCAGGGGTCGGGCAGGAAGCGCTCGGCGGTGAGGTCCGGCCGGCCGGAGTAGCCGCGCGCCACCCCCGGCCCCCCCACGTGCAGCACCCCGGCGGCGCCGGGAGGCACCGGCCGCAGGGCGCGGTCGAGCAGGTGGATGCGGGCGTTGGCGATCGGCCGCCCGAGGGGGACCCGCCGCGGGTCCTGCCCGGGGGCGCACACCCAGCGGGTGGTGTCGATCGAGATCTCGGTCGGCCCGTACTGGTTGTCCAGCGGCACGCCGGGGAAGCGGGCCAGGAAGCGCTCCCGCAGGTCCGGCGAGAGGGTCTCGCCGCCGGAGAAGACCTGGCGCAGCGACCGGCATTCCGCCGCCCCCTCCTCCTCCAGGAAGACGCCGAGCATCGAGGGGACGAAATGGACCACCGTCACCCCGCGCTCGGCGATCCGGCGGGCCAGGTAGCCGGCGTCCTGGTGGCCGCCGGGGCGGGCCACCACCAGCCGGGCACCGGCGATCAGCGGCGCCAGCATCTCCCAGAGCGAGAAGTCGAAGCCCAGCGCCGCCTTGAGCAGCACCACGTCGGCGGGGCCCAGGCGATAGACACCTTGAGCCCAGAGCAGCCGGTTGACCAGCCCGCAGTGCGGCAACATCACCCCCTTGGGGCGGCCGGTCGAGCCGGAGGTGAAGATCACCGCCGCCAGGTTGTCCGCGGTGGCCCGGGGCCCCGCCGGCTCCTCCGCCGGCTCCTCGTCCTCGCGGTCGAGCACCACCACCCGGGCCTCGTGGGGCGGCAGCCGGTCCAGCAGCGCCTCGGGGGCCAGCAGCACCCGCGCGCCGGTGTCCTCCAGCATGCCGGCCAGGCGCGCGGCGGGCCAGGCGGGATCGAGCGGCACGCAGGCGCCGCCGGCCTTGAGGACACCCAGCACGGCGGCCACCTGGGCGGCCGAGCGCTCGGCGAAGAGGCCCACGGCGGCGTCCGGCCCCACCCCCAGCCGCCGCAGCCGGCGGGCCAGGCGTCCGGCAAGGGCGTCGAGCTCGCGGTAGGTCAGCTCGCCGTCCCCGGCGATCACCGCCGGAGCGTCCGGGGTGCGCGCCGCCTGCGCCTCCACCATCTCGTGCAGGCAGAGGCCGAGGGGGAGGGGCAGGGCGGTGTCGTTGTGCTCCCCCACCACCTGCCAGCGCTCGGCCGGCGAGAGGAGCGGCAGCTCCGAGAGGGGGATCGCGGGATCGGCCGCCGCGGCGGCCAGCAGCTCCCGCAGGTGCCCCATCCAGCGCTCCACCGTGGCGGGATCGAGCAGCGCCGTGCGGTATTCGGCCCAGCCGCGCAGCCGCCCCTCCTCCTCGTAGACCGAGAGCGTGAGGTCGAACTTCGCGACGTCCACGCCGAGGTCGAGCAGCGACAGATCCAGCCCCGGCATGGGGACGGGCGGCAGCGGGCTCGCCAGGGCGTTGAAGGCGACCTGGAAGAGCGGCGTGACGCCGGCCGCGCGCTCCGGCTGCAGCTCCTCGACCAGCCGCTCGAAGGGGACGTCCTGGTGCGCCTGGGCGGCCAGGGCCGTCTCGCGCAGGTGGCCCAGCAGCGCCGCGAAAGAGGGATCGTCCGCCGCGCGCACCCGCGCCACCAGGGTGTTGACGAAGAAGCCGATCAGCTCCTCGGCGTGCAGCCGGTTGCGGCCGGCGGCCGGGAGGCCGATCCCGAAATCGTCCTGGCCGCTCAGACGGGAGAGGAGGGCGGCGAAGCCCCCCATCAGGACGGTGGCGAGCGTCCCCCCCTCCCGGCGGCCGAGCCCCCGCAGGCTCCGGACCAGCCCGGCGGGGAGCTCCACCGGCCGCATGGCGCCGCGGTCCCCCCCGGCGCCGCGCGGCCGGTCGGTGGGGAGCTCCAGCACCGGCAGGCGGCCGAGCTCCCGTCGCCACCAGGCGAGCTGCGGCGCGAGCGCTCCCCCCTCCAGCGCCCGCCGCTGCCAGACGGCCCAGTCGGCGTAGCGCACGGCGGGCGCCGGCAGCGAGGGCTCCCGGCCGGCCAGGAGGTCGCCGTAGAAGACCGCCAGCTCGCGGAAGAAGACCGCCATCGACCAGCCGTCGGTGGCGATGTGGTGAAAGGTGGCCAGCAGCACGCTCTCCGCCGGCCCCAGCGAGGCCAGGAGGAAGCGCGCGACCGGCCCCCGCGCGAGGTCGAACGGCCGCGCCGCCTCGGCGCGCAGGGCCTCCCGCAGCGCCCGCTCCCGCGCCGGCCCGGGCAGCCCGCTGAGGTCGGCCCGCGCGAACGGGATGTCGAGGGACGGCAGCACGGCCTGCACCGGCCCCATCTCCCCCTGGGCGTAGACCGTGCGCAGGGGCTCGTGGCGCCGCGCGATCTCCGCCAGGGCGCGGGCCAGGGGGCTCACGGCCAGCGCCCCCTCCAGGCGTACCGCCATCGGCACGTTGTACTTCGGCGTCCCCGGCTCCAGCCGGTCGAGCAGCCAGAGCCGCTGCTGGGCGAGCGACAGCGGCAGCCGCTCGCCCCCCTCCGGCAGCTCCACGGACTCCTCGGCGGCGGCGCCGGCCAGCCGCCCGGCGAGGCCGGCCACCGTGGGCGCCTCGAACAGCGTGGTCAGGGGGAGGTCGATGCCCAGCCCGTCGCGGATGCGGGAGAGCACCCGCACGGCGAGCAGCGAGTGCCCCCCCAGCTCGAAGAAGTCGTCGTGCGGGCCGACGTGGTCGACCCCCAGCACCTCGCGCCAGACCGCCGCCAGCCAGTCCTCGACCTCAGCGCCGGGGAAGACCGTCTCCGCCGCCGCGGGGTGGGCTTCGGCGGCCTCGGGCTCAGCCGCCGGGAGGGGCGCCCCTCCGGCCAGCCGGGCGGCGAGGCCGGCCACCGTGGGGGCCTCGAACAGCTCGCTCAGGGTGAGCTCGGCGCCGAAGGCCTCGCCGGTGCGCGCCAGCACCCGGATGGCCAGCAGCGAGTGGCCGCCCAGCTCGAAGAAGTCGTCGTGGACCCCCACCCGCTCGACTCCCAGCACCTCGCGCCAGATCGCCGCCAGCCGCTCCTCCTCGGGGGTGCGCGGCGCCACGAAGCCGGCGGCAGGCGCCTCCCAGCCGTCGTCCTCCGGGCCGGCGGGCAGGGCGCGGAGCTGCGCCGCCTCCTCGGGGGTCAGCGGCAGCAGGTGGGAGAGAGGAGCTCGCGGGTCGGCGGCGATCCCCTCCACCAGCGTCCGCCAGTGCCCCAGCAGGCGGTCGGCGGTGGCGGGATCGAAGAGGTCGGCGTTGTATTCGAGGGTCGCGGCGAGCCCCTCGGGCTGGCGCACCACGCTCAGCATGAGGTCGAACTTGGCGGTGCCGGTCTCCAGCCGCTCGACGGTGACCGCCGCCGCTCCCAGGCGCTCGACCCGCAGCGGCTCCTCCAGTTGGAAGACCGCCTGGAAGAGCGGGTTGCGGGCCCGCCGCCGCTCCGGCCGCAGCTCCTCCACCAGCCGCTCGAAGGGGACGTCCTGGTGGGCGTAGGCCCCCAGGCAGACCTCCCGCACCCGCTCCAGCAACTCCAGGAAGGCGGGCTCCCCGCCGACCGGCGTGCGCAGCACCAGCATGTTGACGAAGAAGCCGATCAGCCCCTCCACCTCGGCCGCGCCGCGGTTGGCCACCGGCGAGCCGACCGGTACCGACTCGGCGCCGGCGTAGCGGGCGAGCTGGGCCTGGAAGGCGGCGAGCAGCACCATGAACGGCGTCGCCCCGGCCCGCCGGGCCAGCGCCTCGATCCCGGCCGCCGGCAGGGCGAGCGAGCGGGTGCCGCCGCGCGAGGAACGGACCGCCAGCCGGGGGCGGTCGGCGGGCAGCGGCAGGGGCGCCATGCCGGCCAGCCGCTCGCGCCACCAGGCGACCTGCTCGTCGATTCCCTCCCGCTCCCGCTGCCAGACCGCCCAGTCGGCGTACTGCACGGGCAGCTCGGGCAGCGGCGAGGGGAGCCCGGCCGCGAAGGATTCGTAGAGGGCGGCCAGCTCGGCCAGCAGGATGCCCAGCGACCAGCCGTCCGCCACCACGTGGTGGAGGGTGAGCAGCAGCTCGTGGTCCTCCGGCCCCCGCCGCAGCAGGAGGGCGCGGAAGAGCGGCCCCCGGGCGAGATCGAAGGGCGCCGTGGCGGTCTCGCGGGCCAGCCGCGCCGCCTCGGCGTCCGGAGCCCCCGTGAGGTCGATCCGCTCCAGCACGGAGGCGGGAGGCGGCTCCACGATCTGGACCGGCTCGCCGCGCTCCTCGCGGAGGACCGTGCGCAGCGCCTCGTGCCGGCGCACGATCTCGGCCAGGGCCCGCTCCAGGGCGTCCGCGTCCAGCGGCCCCGTGAGGCGGATGGCCCCGGGGAGGTGATAGACGGGGCTCCCCGGCTCCAGGTGGTCGAGGAACCAGAGCCGGCGCTGGGCGAAGGAGAGCGGCAGCCCCTCCCCCGGCCGGCGCGGCAGGGGCCGCACGGGCGGCGGGGCCGGCCGGCCGGAGAGCTCGGCCGCGCGCGCCGCCAGGGAGGCCGCCGTGGGGTGCAGGAAGACGTCCCCCACCGGCAGCTCCACGCCGAGCAGGCGCGAGGCGCGGGCCGCCAGCCGGGTGGCGAGCAGCGAGTGGCCGCCCAGGGCGAAGAAGTCGTCGTCCGGACCCACTTGTCTCGCGCCGAGCACCTCGGCGATCAGCCCGGCCAGCAGCTCGGCGTCCTGGCCACGGAAGACCGGCGCGGCCGGCGCCGCGGCCACGGCGGGCGCGCCGGGGTCGGGGAGCGCCTTGCGGTCCACCTTGCCGTTGGTGGAGAGCGGCAGGGAATCCAGGTGCACGAACGCCGTGGGAACCATGTAGTCCGGCAGGCTCTCGCGCAGGAAGCTCCGCAGCTCCGCGGAGCTCGACCCCCGCGGCGTCACGTAGGCCACCAGGCGCTTGCCCCGGTCGCCGTCCTCGCGCGCCATCACCACCGCCTCGCGGACCTGCGGGTGGCGGGCGAGCGCGGCCTCGATCTCCCCCAGCTCCACCCGGAAGCCGCGGATCTTCACCTGGTGATCGATGCGGCCCAGGTAGTCGAGCAGGCCGTCCGGCCGCCGCCGGGCGAGGTCACCGACGCGGTAGAGCCGCGTTCCGGGCTCCGAAGAGAATGGGTTGGGGACGAATTTCTCTGCCGTCAGCTCCGGCCGGCCGAGATAGCCGCGCGACAGCCCCTCGCCCGCGATGTAGAGCTCCCCCGGCACTCCCGCCGGCACCGGCTCGCCATGGCCGTCCAGGAGATAGATCCGCGTATTCGCCACCGGCCGGCCGATCGCCACCGGCTCCCCCGCCTCCAGGATCGCGGTGGTGGTGTAGGTGGTGTCCTCGGAGGGGCCGTAGGCGTTGAGGATCTTCATCCCCGGCGCCGCCGCGGCCAGCCCCGCGACCAGGGCGGGCGGCACCGCCTCGCCGCCGAGGTTGACCGTGCGCACCCAGGAGGGAAATTTGCCGATCCTCACCAGCTCCGAGACCACCGAGGGCGCGCCGCAGACGAGCCTCACCTCGGGAGCATCGGGCATGCCGAGCAGGGCCAGCAGGTTCTCGACCACGAAGATCCGTCCCCCCCAGGAGAGCGGCGCGAAGATCTCGAAGACCGAGACGTCGAAGCCGATCGAGGTCGCGGCGAGCGTCCCCGCCAGCTCCTCGGGAGGAAAGACCTCGCGGGACCAATGCATCAGCACCACCGGGCTGCGGTGCTCGATCGCCACCGCCTTGGGCTTGCCCGTCGAGCCTGAGGTGTAGATCAGGTAGGCGAGGTTGGACGGCGTCGCCACCGGAACGGGATTTTCAGCGCTCTCTCCCGGCAGATCCTCGTCCACGGAAAGCCAGCGCTCGCCGCTCTCCTCGGCCAGCCGCGAGGCGGTCGCCTCCTCGCCGATCACCACGCGGGCGGAGGAGTCCTCCAGGATCCCCTTCAGACGCTCGCGCGGATAGGTGGGGTCGAGCGGCACGTAGGCCCCCCCGGCCTTGAGGATGGCGAACAGGCTGACGATCATCCGCTCGGAGCGCCGCAGGCAGACCCCCACCCGGTCCTCGGGACCGATCCCCAGCCGCCGCAGGCGGTGGGCCAGCCGGTTGGCCCGGGCGTTGAGCTCGGCGTAGGTCAGCCGCGCCTCCCCGGAGACCACCGCCTCGGCGTCCGGCGTGCGCGCCGCCTGGGCCTCGAAGAGCTGGTGCAGGAGGAGATCGCGCGGGTACTCCCGCTCCGTGTCGTCCCAGCTCTGGAAGAACTGCCCCCGCTCAGGCCCGGAGAGCAGCGGCAGGTGCCAGACGGGGGTCTCCGGCGCCGCGGCGGCCCCCTCCAGCAGGGTCCGGAGGTGGCCCAGCATGCGCTCCGCCGTGCCGCCGTCGAAGAGGTCGGCGTTGAATTCCAGGGACAGGGCCACCCCGCCTTGGCCGTCCTCGGCCGCGAACAGGGAGAGGTCGAGCTGCGACCTCCGCTCCGGCAGGCGCACCGACTCCAGGGCCAGCCCGCCCAGCTCCAGGCGCGCCCCCTCCTCACCCAGCGAGAAGGCGGCCAGCCCTGCCGGGTCCTCCGGCCGCGCCCGCTGGAAGACGAGCATGGTCTGGAAGAGCGGCGGGCGGGCGGGATCGCGCACCGGCCGCAGCCGCTCGGCGATCAGGGAGAAGGGGTAGTCCCCGTGCTCCATCCCCTCCAGGGCCGCGCGCCGCGCCCGTTCCAGCAGCTCGCCGAAGCTTGGGCTCCCCGAGAGGTCGGCGCGCAGGGGGAGGAGATTGACGAAGTAGCCCACCAGCGACGAGAGCTCGGGGAGGGGGCGCCCCGCCAGGGCCGCGCCCACCGCGAACCCCTCCTGGCCCGTGTAGCGGGCGAGCTGGGCCTGGAAGGCGGCGAGCAGGACCATGAACAGCGTGGAGCTCCGGCCGGCGGCCAGCGGCCCCAGCGCGGCCACCAGCGCCGGCGGCAGCACGATGGCCCGCGCGTCCCCCCGCCAGGTCTGCGCCGCCGGCCGGGGGTGGTCGGCCGGCAGGTCGAGATCGCGCACCCCCTCCAGCCGGTCCCGCCAGTAGGACCACAGCCGCTCCCCGCGCGGGCCGGCCAGCAGCTCGGCCTGCCAGCGGACGTAGTCGGCGTAGCGCAGCGCGGGCGGCTCCAGGGCCTCCCCGCGGTAGAGCGCCGCGAGGTCCCGGCCCATCACCGCCAGCGAGGTGAAGTCGGCCACGATGTGGTGGACCACCAGGAGCAGAACAGCCTCTTCCGGGCCGGCAAAGATCCGCGCCCGCAGCAGCGGCCCGGTTTCGAGGTTGAAGGGGCGCCAGGCCTCCTCGGAAAGCCGGGCGAGGCCTTCCTCGACCTGCACGTCCGGCGCCAGCCCGGCGAGCACCCGCTGGACCGGCGCGTCCCCCACCACCGGGAAGACCGTCCGCAGCGCCTCATGCCGTTCCACCAGAGCCGATAGGGCGCGCGTCAGCGCCGCCGGGTCCAGCCCGCGGACGCGCGCCGCCACGGCGATGTTGTAGGCGCCCCCCTGGGGAGCGAGCTGGTGGATGAACCAGAGCCCCCGCTGGCCCGCCGAGAGCGGCGCGTCCCCGGTCCGCCCTTGAGCCCGCAGCGGCGGCAGCTCCACCGCGGGCTCGATGCCGAGCCCCGCCAGCAGCAGGTCCGCCAGCTCGGCGACGCTGGCCCCCTGGAGCAGGTCCGCCAGCGGCACCGCGAGCCCCAGCGCCCCCTCGACGCTCCCCTTGAGCTCCACCGCCGACAGCGAATCGAGGCCCAGCCCGGTGAGCGGCTGATCCAGCCCGACCGGCACGCCGACTACCGCCGACGCCCGCTCCCGCAGGTAGGCGGCGAGCATCCTCCGCCGCTCCCCGGCGGTAAGGGCCGCCAGCGATTCCCGGGTCAGCGACGCCGCCAGCTCCGGCGCCGGATCGGCCGCCGCCAGCGCGCTCCGCCCCACCACCGGCAGCTCGTCCTGGAGGTACTGCTGCCGGCAGAGCCGCCGCTGCACCTTGCCGCTCGACGTCTTGGGGAGCCCCGCCTGGCGGATCAACACCACCTCGTGGACCTGCACCTCGTGCTCCGCGGCCACCGCCCGCCGCACCGCCTCGGCGATCTCCTCGACGCCGTCCTTCCGGTGCCGCGCCACCTCGTGGACCACCACCAGCCGCTCCTCCCCGGCGGTCTCCACCGAGAAGGCCGCGCCCCCGCCGGGCAGGAGGCCGGGATGGCTGCGTTCCGCCGTCAGCTCGACATCCTGCGGATAGTGATTCCGTCCGCGCAGGATGATCAGGTCCTTCAACCGCCCGCTGACGTAGAGCTCGCCGCCGGACAGGAACCCGAGGTCCCCGGTGCGCAGGAACGGCCCCTCGCCGCTGGGCAGGAAGGCGTGGAAGTCCCGCGCCGTGGCCTCCTCGTTCTCCCAGTAGCCGCGCGCCACGCTGGGGCCGGAGATCCAGATCTCCCCTTCCGGCCGCTCCTCCCCGGTCTCCGGATCGGCGATCGCCACCCGCTGCCCCATCCAGACCCGGCCGCAGCTCACCCGCTCCCGCTCCACCCGCGCCCCATGGCCGCCGGTGACGAAGAGCGTGGCCTCCGCCAGGCCGTAGCAGGGGTAGAAGGCCTCTCGACGGAACCCGCACGGCGCGAACGCCTCGGCGAAGCGCTCCAGGGTCGAGGCCCGCACCGGCTCGGCGCCGTTGAACGCCACCTTCCAGCTCGACAGGTCCAGGCCCGCCAGCGCCTCGGGCGCCGCCTTGCGCAGGCAGAGCTCGTAGGCGAAGTTGGGGCCGCCGCTCACCGTCCCCCGGTAGCGGCTGACCGCCTCCAGCCAGCGCATCGGCCGCTGGAGGAAGGCCACCGGCGACATCAGCACGCACCGGCCCCCCGCGTGGAGCGGCTGGAGCACGTTCCCGATCAGGCCCATGTCGTGGTAGAGCGGCAGCCAGCCCACCACCACCGACTCCTCGTCCATGTCGAACGCGGCGCCGATCATCCGCTCGTTGTGCAGGAGGTTGGCGTGGGTGACCATCACCCCCTTCGGCGTCGCCGTCGAGCCTGAGGTGTACTGAAGGAAGGCGATCGACCGCGGGTCCGGCTCGCGGGCCGGCGCCGCTCCGTCTCCGCGCAAGGAATCCGTGGCGATCCACCGCAGGCCGCCGAGCTCGGGGGCCACGGCGAGCAACCCGCGCGGCTCCACCGTCCCGGCCAGGATCGCCGCCGTGGTCAGCGCCGCCCGCGGGGTGGCGTCGTGGGCGATGGCCCGCAGGCGCGACTGCGACCGGTCGTTCGGACGCGGCGGATAGGCGGGCACGGCCACCACGCCCGCGTAGAGGCAACCGAAGAACGCCGCGATGAAGTCGAGGCCCGGGGGGTAGAGCAGCAGCGCCCGCTCGCCCGGCGGCACCGCGTCCGCGAGGACCGCCGCGATCGCGGAGGCCCGGCGGTCGAGCTCGGCGTAGGTGAGGCTCCCCCCCTCGGATTCGCCGTCCGCCAGGAAGGTGAACGCCACCTGCTCAGGCCGCTCCGCCGCGCGGGCGCGCAGCAGCCCCGCGACGGTGGCCGCTCCCGCCGCCGACCCTACCGTGGGCTCCGTCACGGCTTCCGCCTCCCGCCGGGTCCGGAGGAGGAAAGAATCGTGAGCGAGCGCTTCAGGAGCTTGAACAAAATTTACGTCCCCTTGAATAAGCTTTCAAACGAAGGTGGGGCGACTCCGACGGGACCGCGCGACTGCGGACGCACATTCAGAACCGCAAATAAGGTGTCGGTTCTTCCACGTCCCGAGACACTCACCGCATCGTCACATGCGGCCTGTCACGACGCTGAAGCTCCGATGCACCCATGTAAAGAGGCGGAATTGCCGTCCCTCCAACGGGTTCCCGTCTCTGGGCGGAAACGCTTCGAGATCCGGAAACCTCTCACTTGCCAGATGTTAAGAATCTCGGGCTCGCGAAGTAAGAAAGGAGAATTCATGCTTGGTACTGGAATCAACGAAAGGTTGGAAGAGAACCCGCTCCGCAAGGAGCTGATCCATCATCCTTTCTTCAAGGAGGTCCGCTCCTCCGAAGCTCTCGATAGAGAAAAAGTCGGCGTCTTCCTGGGTCAGTGGTGGCACCCGCTCCACTATTTTCCGCACTTCCTCTCCCGCACCATCGATCAGGTGCCGATGCTCGAGATGAAGACCGCGATCTCGAAGATCCTCTACCAGGAGCTCGGCGAGGGCGATCCCGCGCGGGCCCACGAGCGGATCTACGTCTCCACGATGCGGGAGGCCGGCTTCGACGACGCCACCGTCGCCGGGGCGGCGCCGTTCGAGGAGACGGCCCGGCTGGTGCGGCGCTACCAGGAGGCCTCGGGCGAGCGGCTGAGCGCCCTCGGCTTCGTCTACGGCACCGAGGTCGCCGACCTCGCCATGGTCGCCGGCATCGGCAACGCCGTCCGCCGCGTCAGCGGCCTGAAGGACCTCCCCTGGGTGGACATCCACATCCAGCAGGAGCCCGACCACGTCGCCCAGGTCAACGAGGCGATAGAGCCCGACTTCTCCGCCGCGGAGGTGGACGCGATCGTCACCAACGCCGAGGAGATGTGGAGCCTCTGGATCAATTTCTTCAACCGCCTGCGCAAGGTGATGTTCGGCACCGAGACCCTGCCCGCCGCCGAGCCCGCCGAGGCCCTGGCGACGGCGTAACGCCTCCGGGGGCGCCCCGCGCGGGCGCCCTCTATTCTTTCTCCTTCAGCGCCTTCTCCTCCAGCCACTGCAGGAAGACGCGCAGGGCGTCCGGCCGGATCTCGTGCCCCATGTCGAATTCGCGGTAGGTCATCGCGACTCCGTAGGGGCGCAGGCTCTCCCGCGACTGCCGCGCCATCTCGACGTCGATGCGGTCGTCGCGCGTGCCGTGGAGGACGAGCACCGGAAAGCCCTCGTGCTCCGGCAGCTTCGGCAGCAGCTCGACCAGCGGCGGCGGGAACCAAGAGGAGAGCGCCGCCAGCCCGGCGAAGCGCGACGGCTGGCGCAGCGCCAGCTCGTACCCCATCATCCCTCCCTGGCTGAAGCCGGCGAGGACCACCTTCCGGGGATCGATCGGATAGCGCTCCAGCGCCGTGTCGAGAAACTCCCGCAGGGCGTCCGCCCCGTGCTGGAACGCCTCGACGTCCGGCGTCTGCCCCATCCGCAGCGGGAACCATCCATATCCATACTGGCCGCCGCCGAAAGGCACGGCCACCTGCCCCTGCGGGCAGAGCATGACCGCCTTGCCGTCGAACAGCACCGGAGCGAGCCCCAGCAGGTCGTGAGCGCTGGCCCCCCAACCGTGGAGGGTGATGATCGCCGGGAACGGGCCGTCGCCGGCGGGGACGTGCGCGGTGTGGAGGAGATTCATGGCGGAGGGAGGATATCGTGAGGAGCGGGCGGTGGGCCCGCCCTGGAAGGGCGGCTATTGAGGAGCTTGGGGTTTCAACCCCAGGCGGGCTTCGACCCGAGCCTTTCCTTCAGCGATCCCAACTCTCACGCTCCGCCCGCAGGAAGGCATCCACCTCGGCTGCATCCGTGAAACACCCCTTGCCCCGTCCCAGAAAGCTGACGAGGGGCTGTTCCTCGACCGGCGGCTGCTCGACGAGAACGATGACCTCAGCCTTCGTTCCAATAGACAGGGCAGGGTTGTGGACCTCGATAACCCCCTCCTGTTCCACCGTTAGGTGCTCTCGTATGGCATGGATCATAGCTCTACCGCGATCAAGGAGACCGATCAGTTTCTCAGAAGAGCCTGAAAACCTGCCTGCTCGAAGTGGTGGTCATGCGTGAGTGCTCTGGTGAGGCCATCTCGGCCCATGATCCGGAAGGAGGCGCAATCCGTGAAGCTCCAGTCCTTATCGCTCCGGCTCGCGTACAGCAAAAGGGCCTCCTGGAACTGCAGGCTGGACTGGGACACGATTTGGAGATTGGGATTTCTCCGAAGGCGCTCGATCAGACGGACCGCGCCGCGACGCAGTGTCTCACCGCGGCCGCTACAGTCATTCAGGAGCTCAGCGAAAACCATCTCGCTCGTCACCATGCGGATGCTGCCGAGGGATTGGGAGAGCCGGTTCGCTCTCTCATGAAGCCGGTCCCTCGGATTCAGCAAGGCGATCCAGTAGCTCGTATCGACAAAGACCGCCCTGCTCATTCCTCTTTTTTGGGGGACCCGTAGAGATAATGGTCAAGGTTTATCGAGAGGTCCGTAGGCACCTTCTCCCATTCTTCCATCGGAATACTGGCTCCAATCTCAAGAACCTCTTCCCAGACGGGCCGCGCGGTGGGGTCGTATTCAGGCTCTCCCTGAGACTCTTCCACGGTGATGGTGACTTCAGCCTCGGCACCCGAGGGGAGATCTGGGTCCCGAACCTCGACTGTCCCACCGGGCTGAATCCTTACGCGCTGACGGATGGTCATATTCTCACCTCAAAGCCATCTTACTGGAAATTTCTCCCCTCGTCGCTGACGGAGATGATTGGCGCCACCGGTCCCAGTGGCGGATCTCCTTCGTAGAGAACTTTTTCCAGAAACAGGCCAGACGGCGGCGCCGTCCACTCCGCCGGCAGCCCCTTCCCCGACTTCGGCACCCTCGCCGACAGCAGAGCCTCGAATCCCCGCCTGTCCAGCTCCCCCGCCCCCACCTGCACCAGGGTGCCGACGACGCGCCGCACCATCTTCCATAAAAAATGCGAGGCGGCGAGGCGGACCAGGATCAGGGCGCCGTCGACGGCCACCTCGGCGCTCTCCACCACCACCAGCGTGCTCGGCTGCTCGGCGGGACGCTCGCAGAAGAGACGGAAATCGTGCTTGCCGGCGAGGAGCGCGGCGGCCTCGGCCATCTTCCTCTCGTCGAGCGGGCGCTTCACCCACCAGACGAAGCGCTTGGCGAGCGCCGTGCGCCGGCGGGAGATCTGGTAGAGGTAGGAGCGCGTGACCGCGTCGTGGCGGGAGTGGAAGCGGTCCGGCGCGGCGTCGAGCGCCAGGACGTGGACGTCCGCCGGCAGCCGGTCGTTCACCGCCCGGCGGAACGGCTCGGGGTCGACCTCCCGCGCCAGCCGCAGGTGCGCCACCTGGGCGAGGGCGTGGACCCCGGCGTCCGTGCGGCCCGAGCCCCCCAGCTCCCGCACCGGCGCGCCGGCCTCCTCGAGGGCCCGCCGCAGCTCCCCCGCCACCGAGCGCGCGTTCTTCTGCTCCTGCCAGCCGTGATAGCGGGTCCCCTCGTACTCGAGGGTCAGACGGTAGGTCGGCATTCGGCTCCTCGAAATACTCGTGCTAGGATGAATCGTTCTGTTGATTCATGGGCTCGGGTCTGCCGCAAACACAATCCGAAAACGGAGGATAACCGCGATGAAAAAGACGATCGTCCTGTTCGCTCTGCTCACCCTCACCCTGGCCGCCCTGGCCGGCGCCGCCGGCACCAAGGGGTCCTGGACCGGCTGGGTCACCGACGAGCACTGCGGCGCCAAGGGCGCCAGCGCCGACCACAAGGCCTGCGCCGAGAAGTGCGCCGGCCGCGGCGGCAAGCTGGTCTTCTACAACACCGCCGACAAGAAAATCTACGGTCTCGACAAGCAGGACGTCGCCAAGGCGAACCTCGGCCAGGAGGTCAAGGTCACTGGCGAGCTCGAGGGCAAGGACATCAAGGTCGAGTCGATCGCGCCGGCGAAGGCTGGCCAGTAGGCCCTCACTCCCCAACCCCTCTCTCCCAGCCCTCCTCCCCCCCTGCCGGGGAGAGAGGGGCTCTGTAGGGGCGCCCCTGCGTGGGCGCCCTGTTTCGTTCTCGGCAGGCTGCAGGGCGGCCACATAGGGCCGCCCCTACGACAGCATCCCGCAGCCGGTCTCCCTCTTCTCCCCGGCAGGGGCGGGAGGAGGGCTGGGAGAAGAGGGCCGGGGTGATGAGGGTCCCCTTCCCTAGATCCGCACCTTCCGGCTCACCATCGTCCCATCCCCATCCTGCAGCGCCGCCGCCCACTTCGGCCGCGCCGCCTTCACGCCTTGAGCGGAGGGGGGCAGGTCGTAGGTGCGGTCGTAGACGTACCAGTCGTTGGGCTCGGTGGAGTCGAGCACGAGGTCCAGGACCGCCCCCCCGGTGGGGAGGGTGTGGTAGGTGATCGGCTGCCACCAGCGGGCGGGACGCCCGGGCCTCGTGGCGCCGCCCAGCGGCACCGGCTCGCCGTCCACCTGGGCCGAGGCCAGCTTCGCCTTCGGCGGGATGAGAACGGTCGCCGTGCGGGCGCCCCGCCCGGAGGTCAACCGCAGGCGCAGGTGGCGCTGATTCCCCACCACCGAATCGGACAGCACCGCGAGGTCCGGCCCCGCGGCGTTGAGCGGCGGCGCCGGCGCCACGAAGAGGCGGGCGACCGGCGGCGACCAGGGGAAGGGGACCACCGGCGTCTTGCCGAACGCCGCCGCCTGCCGCATGGGGGGCGGGATCGGCGGCGTGCCGCGCAGCACGAGGCGGGTCTCGCCGGAGGCGGCGTCCTGATGGGCCAGGATGACCACGTCGTGCGGCGAGGCCGGCGCGAACGGCGGCGTCGCCCGGGCCCACACCAGGCAGACCACCGCCAGGGCGAGGGCGGCCAGCGGCAGCCAGCGCCGCGCCCACAGGCCCGCCCCCGACATCAGCGGGGTCAGGGTGCTCAGGACCACCGCCAGCAGCACGGCGGTGACCAGCAGGCCGGTGAGGCCGAGCCCCAGATAGAGCAGGCCCAGGATCTCGCACCAGAGGAGCGCCGCCACGAAGGCCGGCAGGACCGCGGCGAGGGTGCGGCCCGCGGGGGAGCCGCCCAGAGCCAGGCCGCAGACGCCGGCCACCAGCGCCGGCACGAGGATCAGGTAGCTGATGCCCGGCAGCAGGAGCCCGAAGATCAGCCCGAAGAGCGACCAGGAGACCCAGACGCCCGCCCAGAGCCCCGGCAGGCCGACCCGGCGCCCCATCAGGCCCGCCAGCCCCAGCCCGCCACCCACGGCGAGCAGCCAGAAGACGGCGGTGGCCGGCCCCGGATGCGCGATCCAGGGGGCCGGAAAGGCGCGGGCGATCAGGAATTCGAAGAGGATCGAGAGCACCAGCAGGAAGAGCAGCGCCGCCAGGGCCGCGCCGAAGCCGAGCATGAAGTCGGCGCCCCAGACCGGCAGGCCGCGCCGGCGGAGGAGGAACGCCGCGCCGAGCGTGAGCGCCAGCGCCAGCAGCCCGAGCAGCGGCGAGAGGCCCGCCGGCCAGCGCACCACCACCGTGTGGAAGAGGTCGAAGAAGACCGCCTTGCCCGCGGGCGGGCTCGCCAGGTCCCCCGCGGCCAGCCCGCGCACCGCCGCCAGCGCGTTCTCGCCGTGGTGCTGGAGGCTGGCGGCCGAGAGGTCCGCCAGGTTGTCGAGCGGCGAGTGGTACTGCAGCGGCCGCTGGATGTAGGCGAAGTTCAGCCCCGGCAGGCCCCGCCGCTTGAACACCGTGAGGTCGGTGTCGTTCGGCGTGTACTCATAGATGGTGGAGAACACCGAGTTGGCGAACGGGTGGGTGGCCCGGGCGGCGAAGTCGCCGGCCATCCAGGCGTCCGGCCCGCTGGTCTCGAAGAGGAGGCTCGGCCCCGCGGTGCCGCGGGCCTCCAGGTTGACCACGGCGCCGACCTCCGCCATCGCCGGGCTGTGCTTCAGGAAGGCCTCGGCGCCCAGGAGCTGCATCTCCTCCCCCTCGTCGAGCAGGAAGAGCACGCCGTGGCGAAGCGGGGGGCCGGCCTTGAGCACCCGCGCCGCCTCCAGGATGGCCGCCACTCCCGCCAGGTCGTCGCTGACGCCGGGGCCGGCCGGCACCGAGTCGTAGTGGGCCAGCAGCAGCACCGACTTGCCCGGCTCCCGGCCGGGCAGGCGGGCCAGCACGTTGTTGACCCGGGCGCAGTTGCCGCTGGGCGAGCAGGCGAGCCCCTGCTGGACCTCCGGCGTCAGCCCCAAGGAGCGGAGTTGGGCGAGGATGCGCTCGCGCACCGCCGCCGCGGCCGGCGAGCCCACCGGATGGGGGGCGCCGTCGCCGAGCAGGTCGCGCAGCACCGCCTGCGCCCGGCCGGCGGAGAATTCCGAAGCGGGGGCCGACGCCGGCTTCGCCGGAGGGGGGCCACCCAGACGCGCCAGCAGCAGCGCGACAGCGAACAGCACCAGGGCCGCGGCGAGACCCCATCCCGCCGGCCGCGCTCCCGGTTCGACGACACCTCTGGACCCACCCTGGACCGCCATCGTGACCTCCCTTCGCTTGACGAACGCGGATTCTAGACCAGATCCATGGTGCGGGACGGCGGGCGGGGCGGGACGCCCGCCCGTTGACGCCCACCCTCCCCCTCATCTACCCTCTCTTCCTCAGCTCATGGCGCAAGTAGCGGAAGACCTCCTGTTCGGGCGGATCGCCCTGCACTACAAGCTCGTCACGCGCGAGCAGGTGCTGGAGGCTACCCAGATCCAGACGAACGAGGGGGGCCGGCGCCGCCTCGGCGAGATCCTGACCGAGCGCGGGGTCCTCACCCCGCGCCAGGTGGAGCAGATCCTCGCCGTCCAGCGCGACTACGTGGCCAAGCAGCAGGCCCCGGCGGCCCAGGCGGAGCCGGCCGCGGCGCCCTTGCAGCCCCAGGCCATGCCCGCGCTGACGGTCCAGGCGATGCCCTCTCTGGCCGTGGCCGAGCCTCCGGTGTCCGCCCCCCCCGCGCCGCCCGCCGCCGCTCCGACCCTGGCCGTCGACCGGATCGAGCTCGACTTCGAGGTCCCCCGGGCGCTCGACCGGCTGCTCAAGTACGCGCTGAGCATCGGCGCCAGCGATCTCCATCTCCACAGCGGCGCGCCGCTGAAGATCCGCGTCAACGGCCGCATGGCCGACCTCAACGACACGCCGGTCGCGGCGCGGATCGCCGAGAAGCTGGTCGAGGAGATCCTCACCCCCGAGCAGAGGGAGGCCCTGCGCGAGCGCGGGCAGGTGGACTTCGCCTACACCCTGGGGGCCCAAGGGCGCTTCCGCAGCAACGCCTACCGCCAGCAGCGGGGGATCGACGCCGTCTTCCGGGTGATCCCGCCCAAGCCGCCGACCCTGGAGGAGCTGGGGCTCCCGGCCTCGCTCGCCCGGCTGGCCAACTACCACCAGGGGATGGTGCTGCTCACCGGCCCCGCCGGCTGCGGCAAGTCCTCGACCCTCGCCGCCCTCCTCAACATCATCAACGAGGCCCGGCCCGACCACATCATCACCATCGAGGACCCGATCGAGTACATCCACCCCTCGAAGAGGTGCGTGGTCAACCAGCGGCAGGTGGGCCCCCACACCGGTTCCTTCGCCCGCGCCCTGCGCGGCGCCCTGCGCGAGGACCCCGACATCATCGCCATCGGCGAGCTGCGCGACCTGGAGACGATCTCGCTCGCGCTCACCGCCGCGGAGACCGGCCACCTGGTGCTCGCCACCCTGCACACCAACAACGCCATCCGCACGGTCAACCGCATCCTCGGCGTCTTCCCGCCGAACCAGCAGGACCAGATCCGCACCATGGTCTCCGAGTCGCTGCGCGCCGTGGTCTCCCAGCGCCTGGCCGCGCGGGCCGACGGCAACGGCCGGGTGCCGGCGCTGGAGATCCTGATGGCCAACAAGGCGGTAGGCAACCTGATCCGCGAGAACAAGACCTTCCAGATCAAGTCGGTGCTGCAGACCGGCGCCAGCCACGGCATGTGCCTGCTCGACGCCTCGCTGGCCGAGCTGGTGAAGAACAAGGTGATCACCCGCGACGAGGCGGCGCGCAACGCCGAGGAGCCGCAGCGCTTCGGCGCCCCAGCCTGAGATCATCGCCATGGCCCGCATCGACGAGCTGTTCCACTACCTGAAGGAGCACAAGGGGTCCGACCTCCACCTGGCGGCCGGCCTCGAGCCGCGCATCCGCGTCCACGGCTCGCTGGCGCCGGTGAAGGGTTGGCCCGTGCTCTCCCACTTCGATCTCCTCGACCTGCTGCGCGAGATCGCCTCCGACGCCCAGTGGGCGGAGTACGCCGGCTGCGGCGATCTCGACTTCGCCCACGGCCTCGAGGGGGTGGCCCGCTTCCGCGCCAACTACCTGCGCCAGGAGAACGGCTGCGGCGCCGTCTTCCGCATCATCCCGGAGCAGATCATCCCCCTGGAGGAGCTCGACCTCCCCAAGGCGATCGACACCCTGGCCCATCTCCAGCAGGGGCTGGTGCTGGTGACCGGTCCCACCGGCTCCGGCAAGTCGACGACGCTCGCCGCGATCATCGACAAGATCAACACCACCTACCAGAAGCACGTGGTGACCATCGAGGACCCTGTCGAGTTCGTCCACCAGAACAAGCTGTGCGTCTTCTCGCAGCGCGAGGTGGGGAGCGACACCGAGAGCTTCGGCGCCGCCCTGCGGGCCGCCATCCGCCAGGACGCCGACGTCATCCTGGTGGGCGAGATGCGCGACCTGGAGACGATCTCGCTCGCCATCACCGCCGCCGAGATGGGAGCCCTGGTCTTCGGCACCCTGCACACCAGCGGCGCGGCGAACAGCATCGACCGCCTGATCGACGCCTTCCCGGCCGACGAGCAACCGCAGATCCGCACCACCCTGGCCGAATCGATCGCCGGCATCGTCTCCCAGCTCCTGCTGAAGACGGCCGACGGCCAGGGTCGCTGCGCCGTCAACGAGATCCTGCTGAAGACCCCCGGCCTGGCAAACGTCATCCGCGAGGGGAACACGCCGATGATCACCTCGATCATCCAGAGCGGCCGTGCCCAGGGGATGCAGCTCATGGACGACGCCCTGATGACGCTCGTCGAGCAGAGGCGCATCACCCCCCGCGAGGCCTACATGAAGGCCACCAACAAGGCGAAGTTCGAGGCGATGGTGCAGGACGATGAGGAGTAGGAGTCAAGGAGCTGGTCGGGAAGCTTGGCAGTAGTCCTTAGGTCGGGTATTCGGACGCCTCCAGATCGACCGAGAGACACCCCTCGACCGCCTCGTAGAGGTTGTGCAGGAGATCTTCAAACGTCTCCCCCTGCGTGGCGCAGCCCGGGATGGCCGGAACCTCCGCCCAATACCCCCCCTCCTCTGCCTCATGGACTACAACTTTGATCTTCACTGCGAATCCTCCAGGCGCAGGGACAAGTATACAGCTCAAAGACAATCCCCTCTGAGGGAAGGAAAGCCGGGATCCAGCATGCCCTCGGGTCCACGCTCCCGACCCGATCTGTAGACTCCCCGACCCGATCTGTAGCGCTTCCGACCCGATCTGCGGCCTTCTGGACCCGATCTGTGGCGCTCCCGACCCGCGGGTCCACGCTTGCGACCCGAGTCGTGGCGCTCCCGACCCGATCTGTGGCTCTTCCGCCCCGATCTGTGGCGTTTACGACCCGCGGGGCGTAAGCGTGGACCCCCGGGTCGTCGACGCCGCCCCTCGGGTCGCTCCCGTCACAGATCGGGTCGGCGCCCTGGACCCCCGGGTCCGCTCTTTCGCCCCCCGGGGCGGCTCCGTCACGAACGCCGCTCAGTCCCCCTCGCGCGGGTGGGCCTCCTCGATGCGGTCCGCGATCTCCTGGGGGATCGGGATCGCCTTGATGCCGCCCGCGTCGATCACGCAGCAGGCGCAGGTGGAGCGCCCGCGGGCCAGGGTCACGCCGTCCCGCGAGATCTCGAAGGCGTAGGTCAGCGAGCGGGTCCCCTTGCGCACCACCCGCAGGTGGATCTCCAGCACGTCGCCGAACCGGGCGGGGGACTGGTACTCGCAGGAGACCGCCACCCGGGGCCAGGAGATCTCCCGCCCCCCGTCCTGGAAGTGAACGTTGGTGCCGATCGCGGCCAGGAAGGCGTGCTCGGCGTTCTCCATGTAGATGAGAAAACGCGAGAAGTGGACGATGCCGCTCATGTCCGTGTCCACGTACTCTATCTTCCTGCGGATGCGGTGCTCGTGCATGGGCCTCCCCTCCTGGCGGTTCGAGCCGCCTATGGTACTGCTACTCTTCTCCCGCCATGCCCCACGTCCTCGCTCTCGATCAGGGGACCACCAGCTCCCGGGCGATCCTCTTCGACGAGTCCGGCGCCCAGGTCGCCACCGCCCAGCGGGAATTCCGGCAGATCTTCCCCCAGCCCGGATGGGTGGAGCACGACCCCGAAGAGATCTGGGAGTCGCAGCTCGCCGTGGCCCGCGAGGCCCTGGAGCGCGCCGGCCTCGCCGCCCGCGACCTCGCGGCGCTCGGCATCACCAACCAGCGGGAGACGGTGGTGGTCTGGGACCGACAGACCGGAGAGCCGGTCGCCAACGCCATCGTCTGGCAGGACCGCCGCACCGCCGGCCTCTGCGATCGCCTGAAGCGGGAAGGGCGCGAGCCCCTCGTCCGCGAGCGCACCGGCCTGGTGCTCGACCCCTACTTCTCCGGCACCAAGCTCGCCTGGATCCTGGAGAACGTCCCGGGGGTCCGCGAAGCCGCCGGCCGGCTCGCCTTCGGCACCGTCGACTCCTGGCTGATCTGGAAGCTCACCGGCGGCGCCCTCCACGCGACCGACGTCACCAACGCCTCGCGGACCCTGCTCTGGGACCTCCGGCGGGAGGAGTGGAGCGAGGAGCTCCTCGGCCTGCTGGGCGTCCCGCGCGAGATCTTGCCAGAGGTGCGCTCGTCAAGTGAGCTCTACGCCGAGACTCTCCCCGGGCTGCTCGGCGCGCCGGTCCCCATCGCCGGGGTGGCGGGGGACCAGCAGGCGGCGCTCTTCGGGCAGGCCTGCCTGCGGCCCGGGATGGTGAAGAACACCTACGGCACCGGCTGCTTCCTGCTGATGAACACCGGCGATCGACCGGTCGCGTCCCGCCACGAGCTGCTCACCACGCCGGCCTGGAGGCTTTCCGCGGACAATGGGCGCACCGACTACGCCTTAGAGGGGAGCGTCTTCGTGGCCGGCGCCGTGGTGCAGTGGCTGCGCGACGGCCTCGGGCTGATCCGCTCAGCCGCTGAGATCGAGGCGCTGGCGGCAAGCGTGCCGGACTCCGGGGGCGTGGTGCTGGTGCCCGCCTTCACCGGCCTGGGCGCGCCGCACTGGGACCCCTACGCCCGCGGCGCCCTGCTGGGGATCACCCGCGGCACCACCGCCGGCCACCTCGCCCGGGCCGCGCTGGAGGGGATCGCCTTCCAGGTGGCGGACGTGCTCGCGGCCATGGAGGCGGACGCCGGCGTGCCCGTCGCCGAGCTGCGGGTGGACGGCGGCGCGGCGGCCAACGACCTCCTGATGCAGCTCCAGGCCGACCTCGCCGGGGTGCCGGTGGTCCGCCCACGCGTCCAGGAGACGACCGCCCTCGGCGCCGCCTACCTCGCCGGCCTCGCCACCGGGGTCTGGAAGGACACCGGCGACATCGCCGCCCATTGGCAGGTGGAGCGCACCTTCGAGCCCACCCTGGACCGCGGCGAGGCCGCCGCCCGGCGGGCGCGCTGGAGCCGGGCGGTGGAGCGGGCGAAGGGGTGGGAGGAGGGGAAGTGAGGCCGTGCGGGTCCAGCGCGCCGGTGCCCTCGGAACGTCCTGCCCTCCGAAGCCTCACCCCCTGGCCCCCTCTCCACGAAGTGGAGAAGGGGGAAAACACCCTTCCGAAAACCTCGTCTCCCAGGATCACGCCCCCCCTCTCCACGAAGTGGAGAGGGGCTGGGGGTGAGGCCTCGGAGGGCAGGGCGTCCCAGAAGGGTAGAGCCTCTTGAATCGCCCCGATATGCTCGCCCGCCTCCTCGCTCCCGGCGAGCCGCCGTGGGACGTCCTGGTCGTGGGGGGCGGCGCGAGCGGCCTCGGCACGGCGGTGGAGGCGGCGTCGCGCGGCTACCGCACGGCTTTGATCGAGGGGCACGACTTCGCCAAGGGGACCTCCAGCCGGAGCACCAAGCTGGTCCATGGCGGCGTGCGTTATCTCCAGCGGGGGAACGTCGCGCTGGTGCTGGAGGCCCTGCGCGAGCGCGGCCGGCTGCTGCGCAACGCCCCCCACCTGGTGCGCGACCTCCCCTTCGTGGTCCCCAGCTACGACTGGTGGGAGGCCCCCTACTACGGCGCCGGCCTCAAGCTCTACGACCTGCTGGCCGGCCGCATGGGGCTGAAGCCCTCCCATCTCCTCTCGCGGGAGGAGACGCTCGACCAGATCCCCACCCTGGAGCCCGCGGGGCTGCGCGGCGGCGTGGTCTACCAGGACGCCCAGTTCGACGACGCCCGCCTGGCCGTCACCCTCGCCCTCACTCTCGCCGACCTCGGCGGCGTGGCGGTCAACTACGTCTCCGCGGTGGCGCTGCTCAAGGAGTCGGAGCTGGTGTGCGGCGCGCGGGTGCGCGACGAGGAGACGGGGCAGGAGACCGAGGTCCGCGCCCGGGTGGTGGTCAACGCCACCGGCATCTTCGCCGACGGCCTGCGGCGGATGGACAGCCCGGAGAGCCCGCCGCTGCTGGCCCCCAGCCAGGGGGTCCACCTGGTGCTCGACCGCCGCTTCCAGCCGGGGGAGAGCGCCATCCTGGTCCCCCACACGGACGACGGCCGGGTGCTCTTCGCCGTCCCCTGGCACGGCCGGGTGGTGGTGGGGACGACCGACACCCCCGTGGCGGAGCCCGCCCTGGAGCCCCGGCCGCTGCCGGAGGAGGTCGACTTCCTGCTCCAGCACGCGGCGCGCTACCTCACCCAGGACCCCGGACGCGAGGACGTCCTCTCCGTCTTCGCCGGCCTGCGCCCCCTGGTGCGCGGCAACCGCGCGGTGGCGAAGACGGCCGCCCTGTCGCGCGACCACACCCTGCTCGTCTCCCCCTCCGGCCTGGTCACCCTGGCCGGCGGCAAGTGGACGACCTACCGCAAGATGGGCGAGGACACGATCGACCACGCCGCCCTGGTGGCCGGCCTGGACGAGCGCCCCTCGCGCACGGCCGAGCTCCGTCTCCACGGCTGGACCGGGGAGGGGCCGCTCCGCGAAGGGTCCGTCTACGGCGCGGACGCCCCGGCCCTCGCCCGCCTCGCCGCCGAGCGCCCCGGCTGGGACGAGCCGCTCCATCTCAACCTCCCCTACCGGGTCTGCGAGGTCCTCTGGGCCGCCCGCCACGAGATGGCCCGCACCGTCGAGGACGTCCTCGCCCGCCGCACCCGCTCCCTGCTGCTGGACGCCCGGGCGAGCGTGGAGATGGCGCCGGCGGTGGCGCGCCTGCTGGCCGGGGAGCTCGGGCGGGATGAGGCGTGGGAGCGTGGGCAGGTGGCGGCGTATGGGGAGCTGGCGCGGGGGTATTGGCTCTCCTAATCCTTCATGTGATCCAAAAACCCCGCCTGCACCGCCGCCCGCAGCTCGCGGAGGCGGTCGGGCCGGGGCTCCCCCTTGCGGGCCTCGACGATCAGGATGTGCGGCATCTCCTCGCTGTCCTCGTAGGTGTCGTGGCGCTCGAGGTCGTGGAAGAAGGGGAGCTCGCTCTCCCCCCGGCGGCACCAGCGGACCGCCTCGAAGCCGCAGGCGGCGAGCGCCTCGGCCAGCATCTCGCGGTTCCAGAGGAACTGGTGGCGCCAACCCCGGAAGGCGCGGTTGATCGCCAGCGCCGCCTCCCGTTTCCGCGTCTCGTCCCCCTCCAGCCGGTAGTGAGTGCTCCACACCCAGTCGAGGTTGGGGGTGGTGAGCCGCACCCACCCCCCATCCATAAGCACCCGGTGTGCCTCCAGGAGGAAGCGGAAGGCGTCGTCCACCGCCAGGTGCTCCAGGAAGTGCTCGGAGAAGACCGCCTCGGCGTCCGCGAAGTCGAGCCCCCGCGTCACGTCGGCCACCACGTCCACTCCCGGCAGCCGCTGGGCGTCGACGTTGGTCCAGCCCGGGAGCCGCACGTTGCCGCTGCCGATGTGGAGGCGGAGAGGGGTGGACATGAGCGGATTGTATGTCGGGGCGTCCTGCCCTTCGAGGCCTCACCCCCTGGCCCCCTCTCCACAAGTGGAGAGGGGGAAACCCGATTCCGGAGAGCTGAGCCTGCCGGGTCGCGCCCTCCCTCTCCACGCAGTGGAGAGGGACCGAGGGTGAGGCTTCGGAGCGGAGCCGCCCCCGTTACCTCACCGCCCTGAAGGCGGATCGTTGAGATGCTCCGCCTTCCACCGCATCGACATCGAAATACGGTTCCGCCCGCTGGGGTGGTCGAAGAACATCCACTCCTCGACCGGTCCCGGGGACATCTTGCGGTACTCCCCCAGGTGCAGCGCCGCCTCGGCCATGCCGTCCGGCTGGCGGGCGGCGTTGAGGCCGAAGATATCGGCCTCCGCCTCCTCGGTGCGGACGTGGGTGTTGATCACCGGCGTCAGCACGAAGAAGTAGATCGAGAGCAGCGCGGCGAAGAGCGGCAGCCCGGCCGGATCGGCCACCTCCCGGATCCCCCAGCGCTCCCCCCAGCGGGCCCTGGCGCGCTCGAACGCCAAGCGCAGGAAGCCGAAGCCGGCCACCAGCACGACGCCGAAGAAGAGGATGCTCTTGTTGACGTGGTGGAGCACGTAGTGCCCCATCTCGTGCCCCATCACCGCCTCGACCTCGGCCGGCGAGGAGGCGCGCCGGAGCAGGTTGTCGTTGAGCGCGATGCGGGTGGTGCCGAAGAGGCCCGCCACGTTGGCGCTCATCCGGTTCGTCTGCTTGGAGGCGTCGAACACGTAGACGTGGCTCGCCGGGATGCCGTTCGCCCGCGCCAGCGACAGGATCGGCCCGCGCAGCGCCGGGTCTTGCAGCTCGGTGTACTTGTTGAAGATCGGCTCGATGAAGACCGGTCCCACGGCGATGCCGAGCGCCAGCAGGAGCAGGGCCACCACCGCCCCCCAGAGCCACCAGGTGCGCGGCGCCCTGCGGAGCACCGCGTAGAGGAGCGCCAGGGCCAGGCCGCCCAGCACCAGGGCGAGGGCGAGCCCCTTGAGCTCGTCCCCCATCCAGCCGCCGAAGCTCTGGCTGGAAAGGCCGTACCGGTGCTCGCGGAAGAAGCCCTCGTAGAGGGTGAGCGGGAAGGCCAGCACGAAGGTGGCGAGGATGTACTGCGCGGCGTAGAGGAAGGTCTGGAGCCACCGGAAGCGGGTCAGCCGCTCGGCGAGATCGCGCATGCGGGCCGAGAGCCGCGAGCCGAGGAGAATCCAGGCGACTCCGAGCCCGTAGAGGAAGCCCCAGAGCTGGAGCCAGTAGCCCCCCTCGAAGTAGGCGTCCGAGCGGGCCTTCTGCTCCGGGGTCATGTGGGCGAGCCAGGCCTCTGTGGCCGCCTGCGGATCGAAATGCGGAGCGGTGGGAACGGCGGGTGGCGCCTGGGCGAGGGCGGCACCGGCGAGCGTCAACGACAGGAGCCACAGCAGGACCCCACGGCGGATCACGGATCTCATCTCGCTCTCCTTTCGTGTCCGGTCACTATACGCGCGCCGGGGCCCGCGGTTTCTTTCTCCAGCTCTCCAGGGGAGGCCGGAGCGGGCCTGCTCTTTGCAAAAGGGATTCGGCCGTGAGGCGGAGATGATGCATCGGTGCCCGGACGCCAGCCTTGACTCTCTTCCAGTAATCGCCTCGTGGGCTGGCGTCCGGGCCGGTACCCCTCCCGGGTGGAGGCAAGGAGAGACGTCGTGGCCGAGATCAAGATCGCACCGAAGCGGCGCTTCAACGTGCTGCCCTGGATCCTGGGTCTGGTCCTCTTGGCGCTGGTGATCCTGGGGGCCGCGAGCGCGGCGCACCGGCACGCGGCGGCGCCTGTCCATCGCCCGGGAGCGGCGGCGGTGGACAACCAGTGGGACAACATCCCGCCGAAGCTGCGCCAGTACGCCTGAGGCGAGGAGGACCGCGATGGACGAGACGGGCCGCTGGGCCTCGTTGCGCGAGGTGCACCACCCCGACGTGCGCGGCTGGACGGTGGTCGGCGCCGACGGCCGGAAGCTCGGCCGGGTGCGCTTCCTGCTGGCCGATCCGCACGACGACGAGTCCCGCTTCTTCGCCATGGAGCTCGACCAGACGGCGCTCCAGCAGGACCTCGACACCCCCGGCGGCGCGGAGCGGATCACCGCGGGCGCCTACCCCGCCGACCCCAACCGCCCCGGCTCCCGGCCGCTGGCCGACGCCGACCCCACGGTGGGCGAGAGCGAGCGCACGGCGGACCTCAACGCCGGCGCCCGCCAGCACGCGGCGGATTTCACCGGCGCCGTCCCCCGGGACGACGACGGCCGCGAGGGGGGCTCCGCGCGCATCGAGCCGCTCCACGTGCTCATCCCCTTCCGAGCCGGCCGCCTGAAGGAGACGGACGAGCAGGTGGTGCTCACCAGCCTGCGCGAGGCGGACGTGGCGCGGCTGCCGGCGTTCCAGTCGGCGTAGGGCGCCCCCCACCCGAACCCTCACCCCTGGCCCCTCTCCCGTCCCCACCCCCCTCCCTCACCGGGAGAGGGGAACCACCCGCCCAAGACGACCCCGAAGGGGTTTTCTCCCTCTTCTCCCAGTGAGGGAGGGGGAGGGGACGGGAGAAGAGGCCGGGTGAAGAGAGCCCCCGCTAGCTTTTCCCGGTAGCAATATGCTAAAAAGTCCCAGAACTTCCGACGTCGAAGGCCAGGCACGGCGAGGCCGGAGGGTGGTCCCTTCCGGGATCCGCGCGTGTTGAAGCGCGGGAGCCGTCCACCCAGCGGGAGGCCGTTCGCATCCGTGGGTCCCGCTCGCGCGCCTGGGCTTCATCGCCGGTCATCAGCCCGTACCGGGAGTGGAGCGCCGTGGTGGAGCAAGAGCTACCGATCATCCAGATTCGCAACTGCCTGCTGGTGAGCATCCAGACGGAGTTGCACGACCGGCTCGCCCTCGACCTCCAGGCGTCGCTGATGGACCGCGTGCGCAACGTCAACGCCCGCGGGGTCATCCTCGACGTCTCGGCGGTGGAGGTCATCGACAGCTACATCACCCGCATCCTCAACGACATCGGCAAGTCGGTGCGGTTCATGGGCGCCGATTGCTACATCGTCGGCATCCGGCCGGCAGTGGCCATGACCCTGATCGAGATGGGGGTCGAGCTCGACTCGGTCAACACCGCTCTCAACCTCGATCTCGCTCTGGAGAGGCTTGAGCTGTTGCAATGAAAACGGTCGAGAAAGAGATCGGGTCGATCCTCTCGGGGACGATCTCGTCGATCACCCAGCGGAGCATCTTCAACCGCCTGGGGGGACTGGCGACGACCCCGGTCCAGCAGCTCACCGCGAGCGACCGCGCGACGATCATGCAGGAGCTGGAGAACTCGGTGCGCCTGTTCGCGCGCAGCAACAGCTCGCAGCTCATCGCCTCATGCGCCAAGGCCCTCTCCCCCGGCCCCGGCGGCGGCCTGGGGGGCGCCATGGCCGGCATCGGCGGCTCCACGGCCACCGTGCCGATGGCGCCGAAGAAGCTCCCCATCGAGCAGGAGAAGGACATCGCCACCGCCCGCCTGGAGGCGTGGAGCGAGGCCGTGCGGATCGGCCTCTCCAAGTTCGCCTCGGTGAAGGTGGCGACGGCGGTCTCGGAGCTGGCCCGCAACATCGTCTTCTACGCCGGCAAGGGGGCGGTCGAGCTGCGCTCGGTCAAGGACGACCGCGGGGTCCTGGGGCTGCAGATCATCGCGTCGGACCAGGGGCCGGGCATCCCCTCGGCCAAGCTGGAGGAGATCTGGGCCGGCACCTACAAATCGCAACGCGGAATGGGCAAGGGTCTGGTCGCGGTGAAGAAGCTGGTGGACGACTTCCAGCTCGACACCCGCCCGGGTGTCGGCACCATCGTGACGTGCGTCTTCAAGGGGGAACGTTGAGAACCGGTGGTTTCAGCCGTCCGTACAAGGGGCTGTCGATCTGTGGCGACAGCTTCGTGATCGAGGAGCGCGAGGGGGAGACCCTGGCCGCCGTCATCGACGGCCTCGGGCATGGGTATGAGTCCTCGGTGGCCGCCGGGCGCGCCGTCGAGGTGATCCGCGAGCTCGGCGACCTTTCGGTCGGGCAATTGCTGATGCGCGTCCACCAGGAGCTGCGCCCGACGCGCGGCGCCGCGGTCGGCCTGATGAAGGTCGCCGGGGACGGCCGCGGCGAGTTCTGCGGCATCGGCAACATCGAGGTGCAGGCGCTCAACGGCTCGCCGCCGAGCGTCTTCTGCCTCGCCGGCATCGTCGGGCACAACCTGCGGACGTCCAAGGTGATGCCGGTGGCGATGAAGCCGGGGGACATCTATTGTCTGATGAGCGACGGCGTCTCCACCCGGGGCAACCTCAAGGCCTGCCTGCCGGGGGAGCCGGAGACGGTGGCGCGGCGGATCGTCGAGCACTGGGGCAAGGACCACGACGACGCCACCGCGGTCATCCTGGCCTATGGCGAGCTGTCGAGCTGATCCGGTCAATTTTTTCATGGAGGGGATAATGATGGCTATCGCGCGCGACAAGAACGACCCGAAGAGCGACCCGGCGAACTGGATCGCCGGCAAGCACATCACCTATTTCGAGGAGCCGGACATCATCTTCATGCGGTTCGGCGGCGCCGCCTCGACGGAGGACTCCCTGGAGCTGCTCCGCCGGCAGGTCGCGATGTCGGAGGGGAGGAGCCTCCTCTTCTTCCTCATCGACGCCGAGGAGCTCGAGAACATCGCCCCCGAGGGGCGCCGGGCCGTCGCGGAGACTTTGAAGGAGATCCCCCTGCGCGGCATGGCGGTGATCAAGGCGCCGCTGAAGGCGAAAGTGGTGACCAAGCTGGTGATCACCGCGATCAACCTGTTCCGCAAGGACTCGAAGCTGAACCCGATCGCGTTCTTCGACACCGAGGAGGAAGGGCGGGCATGGATCGCCTCCCGGCGCATTATTTTCAAGGGATAAGACCGTTCGCTTCATAAATTCGCATGGCGAGGAAGAAAAGCATGTCTGAGAGTGAGGATCCTCACGTCATCGTCACATCCGAGCGCCTGCAGTCGGTCATCGAGGCGCTCTCCTACGCAAGCGTCGACGAGTTCGACTCCTGCCTCACCCTGTTGCAGCGGTCGGGCGAGATCAAGGACGAGTTCTCGGAGCTGGAGACGGCGTTCTCGATCTTCGTCCGCGAGCTGGGCGAGGCCAAGTCGGAGCTCAACCGGACGCTCGCCCAGCAGGAGGCGGTCAACCGCGAGCTCGAGGCCAAGCTGGAGACCATCGAGGTGCAGCAGGCGGCCATCCGCGAGCTGTCCACCCCGATCATCGAGGTCTGGGCCAGTGTCCTCTGCCTCCCCGTGGTGGGCATCGTCGACAGCCAGCGCAGCGCCGAGATGACCGAGACCCTGCTGGAGACGATCGTCTCCAAGCAGGCCCGCATGGCGATCGTGGACATCACCGGCATCGACGTGATGGACACCAAGACCGCCGACCACTTCATCAAGATGGCCCGCGCGGTGCGCCTGCTGGGCGCCGAGTGCATCATCTCGGGGATCAACCCGGGGATCGCCCAGACCCTCACCCACATCGGGGTCGACCTCACGGGAATCCGGACGCTGCGCAGCCTGCGCGACGCCCTGCAGCTCTACCTGCGGGAGACCGAGCAGCTCGTGGTGCACCAGCACTCCCAGCTCGCCCGCAAGCTGAGCTCCGAGACATAGCGGATGACGGGACCCACCCCTGGGCTGGACGAGACGCGGGTCATGCTGTCCGAGACCCGCTCCTTCGCCATCCAGGGGCGCAGCGACGTGGTGGTCGCGGGCAGCCAGGGGCGGCGGTTCGCGGTGCGCCATGGCTTCGACGTCCGGCGCGCCACGGAGCTCGCCATCGTGGTCTCGGAGCTCGCCTCCAACATCGTCAAGCACGGCGTGCGGGGGGAGATCCGCCTGATCTGGAGCCCCGGGACGCCGCCCCACGGCGAGATCGCCGTCGAGGCGCACGACGTCGGCCCCCCCATTCACGACCTCCAGCTCGCGATGACCGACGGCTACGACGACCGGGGGCCGATCGATCCCGCCCTGATCCTCCGCCGCGGCGGCCTGGGCACCGGCCTCGGCGCGGTGGCCCGCCTGGCCGACCGCTTGGACTACCGGGAAGAGGCCGGGGGGAAGGTGATCACGGCGCGGTTTCTTCCGCGCTGAGCAGGGCCTGGAGGTCCTCGGCCGAGAGATCGCCGATCTCGGAGACCACCTGCCCCACCAGCCGGTCCGCCAGGTCGAGCAGGTCGGCGGCCTCGAAGACCCTCCGCAGGGGGACCTCCAGGGAGTAGCGGTCGCGCAGCCGGGAGATGAGCTGGGCGGCGAGCAGCGAGTGCCCGCCGAGGTCGAAGAAGTTGTCGCGCATCCCCACCCGCTCCAGGCCCAGCACCTCGGCGCAGGCCGCGGCCAGGCTCTCCTCGATGGGGTTGGCGGGGGCCAGATACTCGCGTTGATTCCTGGCGGGGTCCGGATCGGGGAGCGCCCGGCGGTCCACCTTGCCGTTGGGGGTGAGCGGCAGGCGGTCGAGGAGCACGAAGGCGGCGGGGATCATGTAATCCGGCAGCCGCTCGCGCAAGGCCGCGCGCAGGTCGTCGGCGGCGGTGTCACCGGTGACGTAGGCGACCAGCCGGCGGTCGGCTGGAGATCCTGGAGATCCGACGGATCGGTCGGATCGGTCGGATCGCGCCAGCACCACCACCTGGCGGACGCCGGGCACCGCCGCCAGCGCCGCCTCGATCTCCCCCAGCTCTATCCGGAAGCCGCGCACCTTCACCTGGCCGTCGCGCCGGCCGAGAAACTCCAGCAGGCCGTCCGGCCGCCAGCGGGCGACGTCCCCGGTGCGGTAGAGCCGGGCTCCCTCTCCCCAGGGGTCGGGGACGAAGCGTTCGGCGGTGAGGTCCGGCCGGCCGAGGTACCCCCGGGCCACGCCGTGGCCTCCCGCGAAGAGCTCCCCCCAGACCCCGACCGGCACCGGCCGCAGGAAGGTGTCGAGCACGTGGACCGCCGTCCCCCGGATCGGCCGGCCGATCGGCACGGTGGCCTCCCAGCCTTCCGGCCCAATCGGATAGCAGGTGGTGAAGGTGGTGTTCTCCGTGGGGCCGTAGCCGTTGATCAGCGTGCAGCCGGGCAGCCCCTCCAGGGCGCGGCGGACGTGGGCGGGGGACAGGACATCGCCGCCGGCCAGGAGCTGGCGCAGGGGGCGCAGGGCCTCCAGCCGCTCGTTGACCATCTGGTGGAAGAGCCCGGCGGTCAGCCAGAGGGTGGTCACGCCGTGGCGGGCGATCGTCTCCGCGAGATCGTCCAGCGAGGGCCTGCGGCCGGGGAAGAGCACCAGCCGGCCGCCGTTGAGCAGCGGCGCCCAGATCTCCAGCGTGGCGGCGTCGAAGGCCAGGTTGGCGAGCTGCAGGAAGGTCTGCTCTGGCCCTAAATCGGCCCAGTCGGCGCCGCGCACCAGCCGGACCACGTTGCCGTGGGTGACCGCCACCCCTTTGGGAGCGCCGGTGGAGCCGGAGGTGTACATCACATAGGCGAGTTGGTCGGGAGAGATAGATCGGACCGATCGGACGGATCCGACGGATGGGTCTTCGCTCAGGTCGAGGAGAACCGCCCCGGCGTCTGCGAGCAGGAACCGCCGCCGCTCCTCGGGCAGGTCGGGATCGAGCGGCAGGTAGGCGCAGCCGGCCTGGAGAATGCCCAGGAGTGCGGCGATCAGCTCCGGAGAGCGCTCGGCCATCACGGCGATCCGCGATTCGGGGGCGATTCCCGTACTGAGCAACCGCCCCGCCACCCGGCGGGCTCGGCGGGCGAGATCCCCGTAGGTGACCTCCTCGTTGCCGAAGACCACGGCCACGGCCTCCGGCCTGCGCGCGGCCTGCTCGGCGAAGAGCGCGGGGATCGACTCGCGGGGGTGGACCGGCTCCTTGCCGCTCCAGGCGAGGAGCTGCCGGCGCTCCTCCGCCCCCAGCAGCGGCAGATCCTCCAGCGAGGTCTCCGGCGCCGCGGCGATGCCGGCCAGCAGGTTCCTCAGATGCCCCAGCAGGCGCTCGATCGTGCTCCCGTCGAAGAGATCGGTGGCGTATTCGAGCCGGCCGGCGATCCCCTCCTCCCCCTCGGCCAGGGTGAAGGTGAGGTCGAACTTGGTGGTGGCGGAGTCGAACAGGACCGGCTCCAGCCGCATCCCCGGGGTCTCCGTGACCCCCAGCTCCACGTTCTGGAAGGCGAGCACCACCTGGAAGAGCGGATGGCGGGAGAGGTCCCGACGGGGCTTCAGCTCCTCGACCAGCTTCTCGAAGGGGAGGTCCTGGTGCTCGAAGGCGCCCAGCACCGTGCGGCGCACGCGGGCGAGGAGCTCCGCGAAGGTGCGGGCCTCGCCCAGCCGCACCCGCAGGGCCAGGGTGTTGACGAACATCCCCAGGAGGTGCTCCAGCTCCGGCCGCTGCCGGTTGGCGATCGGCGAGCCCAGCACCACGTCGTCCTGGCCGGACCAGCGCGAGAAGAGCACGGCCAGCGCCGCCGTCAGCAGCATGAACGGGGTGGCGTCGTGGGCGCGGCAGAGGGCGGCGAGATCCCGGCTGAGCTCGCGGCCGAGGGCCACCGGCAGCGCGGCGCCGCGGAAGCTCTCGACCGGCGGGCGCGGCCGGTCCATGGGCAGGTCGAGCCCGGCCGGCGCCCCCTCCAGCTCGCGTCGCCAGAAGGCGAGCTGGCGCTCCAGCTCGGCGCCGTCGAGCCACTCGCGCTGCCAGACGGCGAAGTCGGCGTACTGGACCGGCAGCTCGGGGAGCGCCTCCCCGGCGTAGATCCGCGTCACCTCCCGGATCATCACCTCCGCCGACCAGAGGTCGGCCGCGATGTGGTGGAGGGTGACGAGCAGGGCGTGCTCCTCCGGGCCCAGGCGGAGGAGGCGCGCGCGCAGCACCGGCCCGCGGGCCAGGTCGAAGGGGGCCCGGGCGTCCTCCGCCGCCCGCCGCACCGCCTCGGCGGCGGGATCGGCGAATCCGGAGAGATCCTCCACCGGCAGGCTCCATTCGCCCGGCGGCGCGATCACCTGCGCCGGCCGGCCGTCCCGCGGGGCGAAGGTGGTGCGCAGGGTCTCGTGGCGGCGCACCACCTCGGCGAAGGCGCGCTCCAGGGCGGCGGCGTCCAGGGGGCCGCGCAACCAGAGCGGGGTGGCGACGTTGTAGACGGCGCTGTCCGGGGTGATCTGGTCGATCAGCCAGAGCCGCTCCTGGGCGAAGGAGAGGGGCAGGCCGCCGTCGCGCGAGGCGCGGCGGACCGGCCGGGAGCGCGGCGAGCTCTCTCCTCCCTGGGCGCGGCGGAGGAGGTCGACCACCTCGTCCCGGCGGGCGGCGAGCGCCGCGCGGAGCTCGTCCGGCAGCGATCCCTTGGGGGCCCGCAGCTTCAGGCGGCCCCCTTCGAGCAGCACCTCGATCCCCCGCCGGCGGAGCTCCGCCAGGATCTCCAAGGCTCCGCTCACAGCTCGATCTCCTCGATCTCCAGCCCGTCGGCCGGCGGCGGCACGGGGGCCGGCCCCGCCGCCCAGCGCCAGGTGTCCACCAGGGCCGCCAGCCCGGCCACGGTGGGGGTCTCGAAGACGTTCTGCACCGTCAGCTCGACCCCGAAGGCCTCGCGGATACGGCCGATGAGCTGCATCACCATCAGCGAGTGGCCGCCCAGCTCGAAGAGGTTGCTCTCCACCCCCACCCGCTCGCGCTTGAGCAGGCCGGCGAGGATCCCCGCCAGGGTCTCCTCCACCGGCGTGCGGGGGGCCACGTAGATGTCCCAGTCCTGGTCCGACGGCTCGGGGGCCGGCAGGGCCCGGAGGTCCCGCTTGCCCGAGTAGGTCAGCGGCAGGGAGTCGAGGTAGACGAAGGCCGAGGGGACCATGTACTCGGGGAGGCGCGAGGCCAGGAATTCCCGCAGCTCGGCGGCGGAGGGCAGGAGCCCGGAGGCCCGCATCGACCGCACCCGCTCCCGGCCCGCCCGCGCCGGCGGCGCGTTGCGCTGGCGGATCAGCACCTCCCGCTCCGCCTCGGCCAGCCCGGGCAGCGCCGAGAGCCGCGCCTCCGGATTCGCCGCCGCCCCCTCCACCAGCGCCGCGAGCTGGCTCCACATCCGCTCGACGGTGACGGCGTCGAACAGCTCGGTGCTGTAGTAGAGCGAGGCCTTGAGCCGGCCGTCCGCCTCCTCGCCCAGGATCAGGGTGAGGTCGAATTGCGACCCCAGGTCCTCGCTCTCCGCCAGCGACACGGTGAGGTCCGGCAGCGGCCGGCGCCCCTCCTGGTTGGGGGTGTTCTGGTAGACGTAGAGCACCTGGAAGAGGGGCGAGTGGCTGAGCTGGCGCTCCGGCTGCAGCTCCTCCACCAGCTTCTCGAAGGGGAGGTCCTGGTGCATGAAGGCCCCCAGGGTGGCCTCCCGCGCGTGGGCCAGCAGCTCGCGGAAGGCGGGGTCCCCGCCGCCGCCGGCCCGCGCCAGATCGGTCCGCACGGCCACCGTGTTGACGAAGAAGCCGACCAGGGACTCCAGCTCGGCCCGCCGCCGGTTGGCCACGGGGGAGCCCATCACCAGGTCGCGCTGGCCGCTCCAGCGGGCGAGCAGCACGCCGAAGGCGGCGAGCATCGACATGTAGAGCGTGGCGCCGTGGGCGCGGCCGAGGGCCTGGAGGTCCCGGGTGGACTCCGCCGGCAGGTGGAAGTCGAGATGGGTGCCGGCGAAGCTCTGCACCGCGGGGCGCGGCCGGTCGGTGGCCAGGGTCAGCAGCGGCGGCGCGCCGCGGAGCTGCTCGCGCCAGTAGGCGAGCTGGGCCTCGAGCTGGCCGCTCTCCTCCAGCCAGCGCCGCTGCCAGACGGCGAAGTCGGCGAATTGCACCGGCAGCTCCGGCAGCGGCGAGGGCTCGCCCGCCAGGAAGGCCGGGTAGAGGGCCTCCAGCTCGCGCGCCAGCACCCCCCAGGACCAGCCGTCGGCGGCGATGTGGTGGAGGGCGAGCAGCAGGTGGTGGTCCCCGGGGCCGGCGGCCAGCAGCGACGCGCGGATCACCGGGCCGCGGAAGAGGTCGAACGGCCGGCGCCCCTCCTCGTGGGCCAGCCGGCGCACCTCCCCGTCCCGCGCCTCCGGCGGCAGGCCCGACAGGTCGATCACCGGCAGGGGGACCGGAGCCGCCTCGCGCACCCGCTGCACCGGCTCCCCCACCGCCGTGTCGAAGGTGCTGCGCAGCACCTCGTGGCGGCGCACAATTTCATCCAAGCTGCGGGAGAGGGCCGGCACGGAGAGCGGCCCGGCGAAGCGCACCGCCACTGCCATGTTGTAAGCGGCGCTGCGCGGGGCGAGCTGATAGAGGAACCAGAGCCGCGCCTGCGAGTAGGACTGCGGCAGGGCCTCGCCGCGCGGCGCCCGTTCGATGGGCGGCAGGGGGACGGCCCCGCGCGCGCTCTCCACGGCCCGCGCCAGCGCCGCCACGGTCGGATGGGCGAAGACGGTGCGCACCGGCAGCTCGACGCCGAGCGAGTCGCGGAGGCGCGACACCAGCCGGGTGGCGAGCAGCGAGTGGCCGCCGAGGGCGAAGAAGTCGTCCTCCACCCCCACCCGCTCCACCTGGAGCAGCGCGGCGAAGGCGCCGGCCAGCACCTCCTCCACCTGGGTCCGGGAGGCCACGAACCTGCGCTCCGAGGCCCACTCCGGGGCCGGCAGGGCGGCGCGGTCGAGCTTGCCGTTGGGGGACAGCGGCAGGGCGTCGAGGAAGACCAGCGCCGCCGGCACCATCGCCTCGGGGAGGCGGGCGGCGAGGGCGGCGCGCAGCTCCGCCGCCAGCTCCGGCCCCGGCTCGCCCTGGGGCACCACGTAGCCGATGATCCGGCGGTCGTCCCCCACGGAGCGCACCACCGCCGCGGCGTCGCGCACGGCCGGCTGCTCGCGCAGGGCCGACTCGATCTCCCCCAGCTCGATGCGCACGCCGCGGATCTTCACCTGGTGGTCGATGCGCCCCAGGTACTCGACCGCGCCGTCCGGCAACCGGCGGGCGAGGTCGCCGGTGCGGTAGAGGCGACGCCCCGGCTCGGCGGCGAACGGATCGGGCACGAACCGCTCGGCGGTCAGCGCCGGCCGGCCGTGGTACCCGCGCCCCACCTGCGCGCCGCCGATCAGCAGCTCGCCGGCCGCGCCCACCGGGACGGGGCGCAGCCCGCGGTCCACGACGTGGATCGCCACATTGCGGATCGCCCGGCCGATCGGCACCGAGCGGTGGCGCGAGCCCGGCGCGCACGGCCACCAGGTGACGTCCACCGCCGCCTCGGTGGGGCCGTAGAGGTTGTGCAGCTCCACCTCCGGCAGGCGCTCGAAGAAGCGCCGCTCGTGCTCCAGGGCCAGCGCCTCGCCGCTGACCACCACCCGCCGGAGGTCCCGGCAGCGCTCCACCTCCGGCTCCTCCAGCCAGAGGGCCAGCATCGAGGGCACGAAGTGGAGCGTGGTGATCCGTTCGCGGGCGATCAGGTCGGCCAGGTAGGCGTTGTCCTGGTGCCCGCCCGGGCGGGCCACCACCAGGCGCGCGCCGGTCATCAGCGGCCAGAAGAATTCCCACACCGAGACGTCGAAGCTCATCGGGGTCTTCTGGAGCACCCGGTCGGCGGCGTCGAGCCGGTAGGTGTCCTGCATCCAGAGCAGCCGGTTGACGATCGCCCGGTGCTCGTTCATCGCCCCCTTGGGGCGGCCGGTCGAGCCGGAGGTGTAGATCACGTAGGCGAGGTTCTCCGGCCCGGCGCCGTCCGGAAGGTCGGACGGATCTTCGGCACCGATCGCCGCCGCCTCGCGGTCGAGGAGATCCCGGTCGAGCAGCACGCGAGCCCCCGAGTCCTCCAGCATGTAGCTCAGCCGCTCCGCCGGATAGGAGGGGTCGAGCGGCACGTAGGCGCCGCCGGCCTTGAGCACCGCCACCAGGGCCACTACCAAGCTGGGTGAGCGCTCCAGGGAGACGGCGACCCGCTCCTCCGGGCCCACTCCCAGGGCGCGCAGCCGCCGGGCGATGCGGTTGGCCTGGCCGTTCATCTCCGCGTAGGTGAGATGGCTCTCCTCGAACGACACTGCCAGGGCCTCCGGCGTGCGGGCCGCCTGGGCCTCGATCAGGCGGTGCAGGCGGGGGTCCGGGAGCTGGGCGGCGCCGGTGTCGTTCCACTCCGCCACCGTCTGCCAGCGCTCGGCGGCCGAGAGCAGGGGGAGCTCCGAGAGGGGGAGCTCAGGGTTGGCCAGCGCTCCGGCGACCAGGGCGCGCAAGCTCCCCATCCAGCGCTCGACGGTGGCGGGATCGAAGAGGTCGGCCCGGTACTCGGCCCAGCCGCGCAGCCCGCCCTCCTCGTAGACGGCCAGGGTGAGGTCGAACTTCGCCGTCCCGGATGTGACGTCGACGAGCGACACCTCCAGGTCGCGCATGGGCATCCGCGCCAGCGGATCGGCCATGAAGTTGAGCGCTACCTGGAAGAAGGGCGTGCCGCCGGCCGAGCGCTCCGGCTGCAGCTCCTCGACCAGCCGCTCGAAGGGGACGTCCTGGTACTTCTGGGCCACCAGGGCGGTGTCGCGCATCCGCCGCAGCAGGGCGCGGAAGGGGGGATCGTCCGCCGACCGGACGCGGGCCACCAGGGTGTTGACGAAGAAGCCGATCAGCCCCTCGGCCTGCGGGCGGTTGCGCCCGGCGGTGGGGAGGCCGATCGCGAAGTCATCCTGGCCGGTGAGGCGGGCGAGGAGGGCCGCGAAGCCCGCCAGCAGCAAGGTGAAGGGTGTCACGCCGCCCCCCGCCATCAGCCCGCGCGGGATCGCCGTGATCCCCGCCGGCAGCTCCACGGGACGGCCGCCGCCGCGGTCCCCGGCCGCCGCCCGCGGCCGGTCGGTGGGCAGCTCCAGGGCCGGCACGCCGGCGAGCTGGCGGCGCCAGTAGCCGAGCTGGGCGTCGAGCTTCCCCCCTTCGAGATCGGCCCGCTGGCGGGCGGCCCAGTCGGCGTAGCGCAGGGGGATCTCCGGCAGGGAGGGCTCGCGGCCGGCGGCGAAATCGCCGTAGAGGGCCACCAGCTCGCGGAAGAAGACCGCCGTGGACCAGCCGTCGGTGGCGATGTGGTGGAAGGCGGCCATCAGCACGCTCTCCTCCCGCCCCAGCTCCAGCAGGAGGAAGCGCACCACCGGCCCGCGGGCGAGGTCGAACGGCCGCGCCGCCTCCGCCCGCAGCGCCGCCCAAGCCGCCCCTTCCCGCGCTCCTTCCGAGAGCCCGGCGAGGTCGACCCGGGAGAAGGGGATCGCCGGGGCGGCCAGCACGGTCTGCACCGGGGCCTCTCCGCGGCGGGCGTAGACCGTCCGCAGCGGCTCGTGGCGGCGGGCGATCTCCCCCAGGGCCCGCGTCAGGGGGCGGACCTCCAGCCTCCCCCGCAGCCGCAGGGCGATCGGCACGTTGTACTTGGGGCTCCCGGGCTCGAGCTGGTCGAGCAGCCAGAGCCGCTGCTGGGCGAAGGAGAGCGGCAGGTCCTCGCCGGCCTCCAGGAGCGGCGGCGGGGGCGGAGCCTCCTCCCCGGCGCGATCCTCCAGCCGCTCGGCCAACCCGGCGATGGTGGGCGCGTCGACCAGATCGCCCAGCGGCAGATCGATCCCGAAGGCCTCCTGGATGCGCGCCAGCATGCGGATGGCGAGCAGGGAGTGCCCCCCCAGCTCGAAGAAGTCGTCGTGGACCCCCACCCGCTCGACGCCCAGCACCAGACGCCAGATCCCGGCCAGCCGCTCCTCGGCCTCGTTGCGGGGGGCCACGATCTCCGCGGCCGGCTCCTGGAGCCTCTCGACGGGCTCCGGCGCGGCGGGGACCTCGATCTGCCGCTCGATCTCCTCCAGGGCGGCCGGCAGCAGCTCGCCGGGCCCCGCCGCCAGGATCTGGGCGGCCAGGGCGGCCGGGGTGGGATAGAGGAGCACGGCGCTCACCGGCACCTCGATGCCGAACTGCCGCGAGGCGCGCGCCGCCAGCCGGGTGGCGAGCAGGGAGTGGCCGCCCAGCTCGAAGAAGTCGTCCGAAGCCTCCATCCGTTCGCGGCCCAGGGTCTCGGCCATCAGCGCCGCCACCGCCGCGGTCATGGGCTCGCGGGAGGCGGGAGACGCGGCCGGAGCCACGGCGGGCGCGCCGGGGTCGGGGAGCGCCTTGCGGTCCACCTTGCCGTTGGTGGAGAGCGGCAGGGTGTCCAGGTGGACGAAGGCGGAGGGGACCATGTAGTCCGGCAGGCTCTCGCGCAGGAAGCTCCGCAGCTCCGAGGAGCTCGACCCCCGCGGCGTCACGTAGGCCACCAGGCGCTTGCCCCGGTCGCCGTCCTCGCGCGCCATCACCACCGCCTCGCGGACTCCGGGGTGTTTCGCGAGCGCCGCCTCGATCTCCCCCAGCTCCACCCGGAAGCCGCGGATCTTCACCTGATGGTCGATCCGCCCCAGGTAGTCGAGCAGGCCGTCCGGCCGCCGCCGGGCGAGGTCGCCCACGCGGTAGAGGCGCGCTCCGGGCTCTTCAGAAAATGGGTTGGGGACGAATTTCTCCGCCGTCAGCTCCGGCCGGCCGAGATAGCCGCGCGACAGCCCCTCCCCCGCGATGTACAGCTCCCCCGGCACTCCCGCCGGCACCGGCTCGCCGTGGCTGTCCAGGAGATAAATTCGGGTGTTCGCCACCGGCAGGCCGATCGCCACCGGGCGCCCCGGCTTCAGGAAGGCGATCGTCGTATACGTGGTGTCCTCGGAGGGGCCGTAGGCGTTGACGATCCGCATCCCCGGCGCCGCCGCGGCCAGGCCCTCGACCAGGGCCGGCGGCACCGCCTCGCCTCCCAGGTTGACCGTCCGCACCCAGGAGGGAAATTTGCCGATCCTCACCAGCTCCGAGACCACCGAGGGCGCGCCGCAGACGAGCCTCACCTCGGGAGCATCGGGCATGCCGGGCAGGGCCAGCAGGCTCTCGACCACGAAGATCCGTCCCCCCCAGGAGAGCGGGGCGAAGATCTCAAAGACCGAGACGTCGAAGCCGATCGAGGTCGCCGCCAGCGTTCCGGCCAGCTCCTCGGGCGGGAAGACCTCCCGGGACCAGCACATCAGCACCACCGGGCTGCGGTGCTCGATGGCCACCGCCTTGGGCTTGCCCGTCGAGCCCGAGGTGTAGATCAGGTAGGCGAGATTCGACGGCGTCGCGAGCGGAACGGGATTCTCGGCGATCTCTCCCGACAAATCTTCCTCAATAGAGAGCCAGCGATCTCCGCTCTCCTCCGCGAGGCGCGGGGCGGTGGCCTCCTCGCCGATCACCACCCGGGCGGAGGAATCCTCAAGAATGCCCCGCAGCCGCTCGCGTGGATAGGTGGGATCGAGCGGCACGTAGGCCCCACCCGCCTTGAGGATGGCGAAGAGGCTGACGATCATCTTCTCGGAGCGCCGCAGGCAGACCCCCACCCGGTCCTCCGGCCCCACCCCCAGCCGCCGCAGCCGGTGAGCGAGGCGATTGGCCCGGGCGTTGAGCTCCGCGTAGGTCAGGCGGCTCTCCCCCGAGACCACCGCCTCGGCGTCCGGCGTCCGTTCCGCCTGGGCCTCGAAGAGCTGATGCAGAAGGAGACCGCGCGGGTAGTCGCAGGCGGTGTCGTCCCAGGTCTCGAAGAACTGTCCCCGCTCCGGTTCCGAGAGGAGCGGCAGATGCCAGACGGGGGACTCCGGCGCCGCCACGGCCCCCTCCAGCAGGGTCCGGAGGTGGCCCAGCATGCGTTCCGCCGTGCCGCCGTCGAAGAGGTCGGCGTTGAATTCCAGGGAGAGCCGCAAGGCCCCGTGGGCGTCCTCGGCCGCGAACAGGGTGAGGTCGAACTGGGCCCGCCGGTCCGGGAGCCGCACGGACTCCAGCGACAGGCCGCCCAGCTCGACCCGGTCCCCCTCCTCGCCCAGCGAGAAGGCGGCGAGGCCCGGAGCGTCCCCCGGCCGGCCGCTCTGGAGCACCAGCACCGCTTGGAAGAGGGGCGAGCGGGCGGGATCGCGCTGGGGCCGCAGCCGCTCGGCCAGCAGCGGGAACGGGAAGTCGCCGTGCTCCATGCCGTCCAGCGCCGAGCGGCGCGCCCGGTCGAGCAGCCCGCCGAAGCCCGGCTCCCCGGAGAGATCGGCGCGCAGGGGGAGCAGGGTGACGAAATAGCCCACCAGCCCGGCGAGCTCCGGCAGCGGCCGGCCCGACAGCGCGGAGCCGACCGCGAAATCCTCCTGGCCCGAGTAGCGCGCGAGCTGCGCCTGGAAGGCGGCGAGGAGCCCCATGAAGAGGGTGGCTCCCCGGCCCGAGGCCAGCGTCCCCAGCCCGGCGAGGAGGTCCGGAGGCAGGGAGGCCGCCCGGACGTCCCCCCGCCAGGTCTGCACCGGCGGCCGGGGGTGGTCGACGGGGAGGTCGAGGTCGCGCAGGCCGGCGAGCTGATCCCGCCAGTAGGACCACAGCCGCTCTCCGCGCGGGCCGGCCAGCATCTCGGACTGCCAGCGGACGTAGTCGGCGTAGCGGAGCGCGAGCGGCTCCAGGGTCTCCCCGCGGTAGAGGGCCGAGAGGTCCCGCGCCATCACCGCCAGCGAGGCGAAGTCGGCCACGATGTGATGGACCACCAGCAGCAGCACGGTCTCCTCCGGGCCGGTGAAGATCCGCGCCCGCAGCAGGGGGCCGCGATCCAGGGAGAACGGCCGCCAGGCTTCCCCGGGAAGGCGGCTGAGATCTTCCCCAACCTGAGTGTCCGGAGCAAGCCGGGCGAGCACCCGCTGCACCGGCTCATCCCCCACCACCGGAAAGACCGTCCGCAGCGCCTCATGCCGTTCGACCAGAGCGGTCAGAGACCGCGTGAGCGCCTTGGGGTCCAGCCCGCGGACGCGCGCCGCTACGGCGATGTTGTAGGCGCCCCCCTCGGGAGCGAGGCGGTGGAGGAACCAGAGCCCCCGCTGGCCCACCGAGAGCGGCGCGTCGCCGGTCTGGCCGTGGGCCCGCAGGGGCGGGATCTCCGCCTCCGCGAGCAGCCGGTCCGCCAGCCCCGCCACGGTGATCCCCTGGAGGAGGTCCCCCAGCGGCAGCGACAGGCCGAGCGCGCTCTCGACGGCCCCCTTGAGCTCGATCGCCGACAGCGAGTCCAGGCCCAGCCCGGTGAGCGGCTGGTCGAGGCCCACCGGCATGCCGATCACCGCCGACGCACGCTCCCGCAGGTAGGCGGCGAGCATCCCCCGCCGCTCCCCGGCGGTAAGCCCAGCCAGCGACTCCCGGGTCAGCGAGGCCGCCAGCTCAGGCGCCGGATCGGCCGCCGCCAGCGCGCTGCGCCCCACCACCGGCAGCCCGTCCTTGAGATAGAGCTCCCGGCAGAGGCTACGCTGTACCTTGCCGCTCGACGTCTTCGGCAGCCCCGCCTGGCGGATCAGCACCACCTCATGGACCTGCGCCTCGTGCTCCGCGGCCACCGCCCGCCGCACCGCCTCGGCGATCTCCTCGACGCTCTGCTTCGGATGCCGCGCCACCTCGTGGACGACCACGAGCCGCTCCTCCCCACCGGCCTCCACCGAGAAGGCCGCGCCCCCGCCGGGGTGCAGATCGGGATGGGCGCGCTCCGCCGTCAGCTCCACGTCCTGCGGGTAGAGGTTGCGCCCGCGCAGGATGATGAGGTCCTTGAGCCGTCCGGTGACATACAGCTCCCCGCCCGAGAGGAAGCCGAGGTCCCCGGTGCGCAGGAACGGCCCCTCGCCGCCCGGCAGATAGGCGTTGAAATCCCGCGCCGTGGCCTCCGGGTTCTGCCAATAGCCGCGAGCCACGCTGGGGCCGGAGATCCAGATCTCCCCCTCCGCTCCCGCCGGCCGCTCGGCCCCGGTCTCCGGATCGGCGACCACGATCCGCTGCCAGACCCGGCCGCAGCTCACCCGCTCCCGCTCCACCCGCGAGCCGTGGCCGCCGGAGACGAACAGCGTGGCCTCGGCCAGCCCGTAGCAGGGGTAGAACGCCTCCCCGTGGAACCCGCAAGGCGCGAACGCCTCCGCGAAGCGCTCCAGGGTCGAGGCCCGCACCGGCTCCGCGCCGTTGTAGGCCACCCGCCAGGAGGAGAGATCGAGTTGGCTCAGCGCCTCAGGAGTTGCCTTGCGCAGGCACAGCTCGTAGGCGAAGTTGGGCCCGCCGCTCACCGTGCCGCGATACCGGCTGATCGCCTCCAGCCAGCGCATCGGCCGCTGGAGGAACGCCACGGGCGACATCAGCACGCACCGGCCCCCCGCGTGCAGCGGCTGGAGCACGTTCCCGATCAGACCCATGTCGTGGTAGAGCGGCAGCCAGCCCACCACCACCGACTCCGCGGTCATCCCGAAGGCTTCGCCGATCCTCCGCTCGTTGTGCAGCAGGTTGCCGTGGGTGACCCTCACCCCCTTCGGCGTCGCCGTCGATCCCGAGGTGTACTGGAGGAAGGCGAGGGTCCCCGGCCCCACGGACGGCGGGGCCCAGCGCTCCGCGAGCCCTTCATCCAATCCTTCGGTGGCGATCCACTCCGCCCCGGCCAGCTCCGGGATCTGCTCCGACAGCTCCGCCGTCCTGGCCGCCACCGCCGCGGTGGTGAGCACCAGGCGCGGCCGGGCGTCCCCGGCGATCGAGCGCAGGCGCGGCTGCGTGCGGCCCGCCCGCGGCGGATAGGCCGGCACCGCCACGGCGCCCGCGTAGAGGCAGCCGAAGAAGGCGGCGATGAAGTCGAGCCCGGGCGGATAGAGCAGCAGGGCCCGCTCCCCTGCCGCCCCCGCCTCCTGGAGCCGGACGCCGATCGCGCGGGCGCGGCGGTCCAGCCCGGCGTAGCTCAGGCTCGCCTCCTCCGCCTCGCCGTCCGCCAAAAAGGTATAGAACTCATTCTCCCCCTTCTCCGCCGCCCGCGCCCGTAGGAGGTCGACCAGCGTCGCGGGCTCCCGCTCGGCGTCGCGCAGGAAGCTCCGCACCACCTCCAGGAAGCGCTCCGGCTCCTCCAGGTTGGGCATGTGGGCGCTGGTCTCGAAGACCTCCAGCCGGGAGCCGGGGGTCCGCTCGTGGTAGGCCGTGGTCGACTCCGGGGTGATCTCGTCGTAACGCCCGCAGGCGAAGAGCGCCGGCACGTCGACCTCGCCCAGCCGGTCGGCCCCCTCGTAGGCCGAAAGGTTGCCGGTGAAGGCCATCTCCGAGGGGCCCCACATGGTGCCGTAGACGTCCCAGGAGAACCCCTCGTCGCTGCTCAGCACCTCGGGCCACGGCTCCAGCCTGCACAGGTGGCGCTGGTAGAAGACGCGCATGGCGGCGCGGTAGGCGCCCGAGCCGGTGGTCCCCCGCGCCTCGTGGAGCGCCAGGGTGTCCAGGACGGCCTTGGGAAGCTCCCCCTTCAGCCGCTCCATGTCGCCCTGGATGCGCCGGCCGCTCAGGCAGGGGGAGACGAACGCCAGGCTCGCCGTCCGCTCCCGCCCGCCGGCCAGGAACCAGTCGAGGGCGAGCATGGTCCCCCAGGAGTGGCCCAGCACGTGGACCCGGGGGTAGCCGAGCGCCTCGACGATCGCCGCCAGCTCGCGCACGTAGCGCTCGATCCGCCAGAGCGAGCGGTCCCCGGGGTGCTGCGAGTCGCCGGAGCCGAGTTGGTCGTAGAGGACCACCGGCCGCTCGTCGCCCAGCGCCGCGAGGTTCCGCAGGTAGTCGTGGGTGGACCCCGGCCCGCCGTGGAGGACGATCAGGGGGATGCCGGGGCCGTCCCCCGCGATCCGTATCTTCACGCGGCCGCCCGGGACCTCGATCCATTTCTCGGTATGAAACATCGTCAGCATGCTCCAGAGATCACGGTATCCAGGGCCTGGCGCGCGATGGCCGGCCCGAGCCGGTAGCCGGCGCCGGAGCCGGCGGTCGCCAGCACGATCCGCGGCTCGTCCGCCGCCGCGGTCACCACCGGCACCCACTCCGGCCCGTAGGCGTCACAGAAGACCCGGCCGCCCACGCACCGCTCCGCCCACTCCGGACGGTAGCGGGAGAGGACCGCCAGCCCCTGCCGGCGGTCCTCCTCGGTTATACGCAGCGGCCCATCCGGCGAGACGTCCCAGACCTGGCAGGTGAAGCTGAAGAGCCAGTGCCCGCGCTCCACCAGCGGCAGCAGGAAGGCGTCGTGGTCGAAGAAGTAGAGCACGGGATCGTCCGGCCCCGGAACCAGGTCCAAGTGCAGCGCCACCACCTTCTTGACCCGCACGCCGGCGCCCCGCGCCAGCCCGCCGGCCGGCCCCTCGGCAATCCACGGCCCGGGAGCGAGGATAGCGCGCCGGGCCGCGATGGCGCGGCCGTCCGCCGTCTCCAGCTCCACCCCGTCTCCCCGGGAGCGGACGGCGGTGATCTCCACCCCTTCCCAGACTCCCGAGGGCCGGAGGGCCGCCATCACGGGATCCGGCAGGGCGTAGGAGGCTCCGTCCACCTCCAGCAGGCGCTCGTCCGCCGCCAGGGCGAGCCCGGGGAAAGTCCCCGCCGGCGCCTCCCGCACGTGGGTGGTGCAGCGCGTCCGCACCTCCTCCAGGCTCCCCTCGCGGGCCACCACGAAGCAGGGGACGTCCCGGATGGGGAGGTCCGGCCGCTCCGCCCGCAGCTCGCGGTAGAAGCGGTCGCTCTCCCGCTCCATCCGGCGGTGCCCCTCGGTGCGGCCGAACGGCAGGCAGAGGGCGGCCGAATGGCGGGTGGCGCCGCCGCCCGCCATCCCGCGGTCGACCAGCAGGACCCGCCAATCCGGACGCCGCCGCGCCGCCTGCGCGGCGGCCAGCGTGCCGACGATCCCAGCCCCCGCGATCGCGAGATCGAACGTCTCCGTCAGAGCTCACCCCACGGCTGGCTGGCGGCGGCCGTCTCCAGGGCGGCCAGGGTAGGCTCGACCGGCGAGCCGGCCGGCTCCGGGCTCCCCCACACCACCGGCGCCGCGGCCTCGTCCACCTCGTAGACCTGGCGGCCGAGCAGGCTGTTGGCGATCTTCGAGCTGCGCCAGGCGAGCAGGCTGAGGTTGGGATCGGCCACGCCGCGGGCAACCCGCGCCGCGTTCAGGGCGTAGATCTTGTGCTTGGGCGCGCCCTCCCAGGCGATCGAATAGTCCTCCTGGAAGCGGAAGCACCCGTTCTCCAACTCGATGCGGTCGAGGATCGGCTCCAGATACGGCGGGATCGCCCAGGTGTAGCCGGTGGCGAGGATCACGCAGTCCACCCCCACCTCCGCCGGGCGCTCGGCGATGAGGTCCCGCACGGTCACCCGCCAGCCGGCGCCGTCCGGCTCCAGGGCCGCCAGATCGCGCGCCGGCCAGAGGTGGCGCGCGCAGTGGGCGGCCTGGAGGAAGTCCAGCTCATAGAGCCGCTGGCAGATGGCCTTCAGCAGGCTGGTGCTGATGCCGTCGCTGGCCAGCGTCTGCTCGGCCACCAGCTTCTCCCGCATCCGAGAGGGGAGGCGGAAGAAGTGCTGGCTGTAGGTGGGCGTGAACCACTCGTTGGCGAACGGGCTCTCGTCCAGCGGCAGGAAATTCGGCCGGCGCGACACCCAGTAGAGCTCGCGCGGCAGGGCGTCCGAATCCGCCAGGAGCTGCGCCACCAGTTCGGCGCCGCTCTGCCCGCCCCCCACCACCATCACCCGCCGCCCCGCCGGCTGGAACCGCTTCAGCAGGTAGTCGGAGGAGTGGAAGACCGTCTCCCCCAGGTGGGGCCGCACGAAGGAGGGCACCCGCGGCGAGAGGCCGCTCCCCAGCGCCAGATGGCGGGTGCGGATCGCCTCGCCCCCGGTGTGCACCACCAGGCCGCGGTCCCAGGTCACCGCGTCCACCGCCTGGCCGAAGCAGAGCTCCGGGAGCTGCGAGGCCACCCAGTGCAGGTACTGGTCGAACTCCGACCGCCGGATGCGGGGGAATTCGGCGTGCATGAACCGGTAGAGGCGCTTCCGGGCGTGCAGGAAGGCGAGGAACGAGAAGCGGCTGGTGGGGTCCGCCGGGGTCACCAGGTCCTTGAGGTGCGACACCTGGATCTCCGCCTCCGGGAACAGCAGCCCCGGATGCCACTTGAGCTCGCGGGTGCGGTCGAAGAAGCGGGCGCGCACCTCCTCCCGGAACGGCGCCAGCAGCGCGGCGAGACTGAGGTTCGAGGGGCCGATGCCGATGCCGATCAGATCCAGGGTCTCGCTCATGAGGTCACCTCCCTCGGTACGATGTAGGCCACCAGCCGGGTCTCCCCGGGCGCGTCCTCGCGCGCCACAACCACGCACTCCCGGATGGCCGGATGCTGCTCCAGGGCCGCCTCGATCTCCCCCAGCTCGATGCGGTAGCCCCGCACCTTCACCTGGGAGTCCGCGCGGCCGAGAAACTCGATGTTGCCGTCCGCGAGCACGCGGGCGAGGTCGCCGGAGCGGTAGAGCCGCGCTCCCGGCTCCGGGCTGAAGGAGTCGGGGATGAATTTCTCCGCGGTCAGCGCCGGGTTGCCGAAGTACCCGCGGGTGATGCCGCCGCCGCCCACCAGCATCTCCCCCGTCTGCCCCTGCGGCAGCCGCGCGAGGCCGGGGCCGGCGATGTGGACCCGCACGCCGTTGAACGGCCTGCCCAGCGGGGTGAGCTGGTGCGGGGAGAGCTCCACGCTGGCGCCGTTGAACCAGGCGGTGTCGAAGCTCGTCTCGGTGGCGCCGAAGGAGTGGATGGGGCGCGTCCGCCCCTGGCAGAGCGCCTCCAGCTCCCGGTGCTCGCGCACGTACCAGCGGTCCGAGCCCACCACGAGGAAGCGCAGGGAAGCGGGGAGCCTCTCCCCCTTCTCCTTGAAGTGCTGGAGCAGCCCGCGCAGCACCGCGGGGACGAATTCCGCGTAGTGGACCTCCTCGCGGGCGAGGATCTCGGCCAGCTTCTGGGGCGCGCTCACCGTCTCCCACGAGCAGAGCACGAGCTTGCCGCCCGAGCCGTGGGCGCGGATCACGTCCGCCTGGAAGACGCCGAACGGGAAGCTGGCGATCTGGCAGTGGCTCCTCACCCCGGTCCCGAGCTCATAGGCCGCCTCCCAGGCGTAGTACTCGCTCACCAGGCTGGCGTGCGGGAGGTCGATTCCCTTCGGCTTGCCGGTCGATCCGGAAGTGAACAGCACCATGGCGCGGCTCTGCGGCAGGGCGAGATTTGACGGCTCGGCCGTGATCATCTCCCCCTCGATCCGCGCCACCGGCACGCAATACCGTTGCGCCACCGGCTCCGGCGGGCGGGGGTGGGCGGTCACCACCACGCGGACGTCCGCCTCGTCGAGCACGGCGGCCACCCGGGCCTCCGGCGCGCGCGCGTCCAGCGGCAGATAGGCGCCGCCGGCCTTGAGCACCCCCCAGAGGGCCACGATCATCTCCGGCGAATGCGTGGCGTAGATCCCCACCACCATCTCCGGTCCCACGCCCGCGGCCCGCAGCCGGTGGGCGAGATCGTTGGAGCGCTCGTCCACCTGGCGGTAGGTCAGCCGGCTGGCGGGGTCGTCCGACCCTCCCAGGACGACCGCCAGAGCTTCCGGGTCGCGTGCCGCCCGGGCGGCGAAGAGCTGGTGCAGGCAGCGGCTCACCGCGGCTCCTCCCAGGGCATCACGCGGCCGAGGTCGCGGCGGTAGCGGATCCCCTCGAAGCGGACGTGGGAGATCCCCTCGTAGGCGTTCGCCGCCGCCGCCTCCACGGTGGCGCCGAGCCCCACCAGATGGACGGCCCGGCCGCCGTCGGTCACCAGCCCCTTTTCCGGCAGCACCTGGGCCTCCCCCAGGAAGACCCGGCAGCGGGAGGGATCGACGGCGTCGATGCCGGTGATCGGGTGCTGGCGGCTGAAGGCCCCGAACGGCCAGCCGGGGTGCCCCTCGGTGGGCCCCTGCGTCGCCACCACGTCGCAGCAGACGCGGTCGTTCAGACGGAGCGATTCCCGCGACAGCCGGCGGCCGAGGATCGCCCGGCAGATCCCGGTGAAGTCGGACTCGACACGGGGGAAGATCACCTCGGCCTCCGGGTCCCCCATGCGGGCGTTGATTTCCAGCAGATGCGGCCTCCCCTCGACCAGCATGCAGCCGAGGTAAATCACTCCGTTGTAGTGCAGCTTCTCATTCAAAATGAGACGCAGAAGCGGATGAAGGATCTCCTTCTCCACCCTCGCGCTCAGCTCCGCGCTCTCCAGGGGGTGGGGGGAGAGCGCTCCCATGCCGGCCGAGACCACCCCGCGGTTGCCGTCGTCCGACTTGGGATAGTCGAGTGCCATGGGAAGGAGCAGATACCCCTCGCCGTCGAGGAGGACGAAGAACGACACCTCGCGCCCCGCGATCCGCTCCTCGACCACGATGCGCGCCCCGGCGTCGCCGAAGATCCGCTCGACCATCAGGCGGTCGATGGCGGCCAGGGCCTCGGCCTCGCCGTCGCAGACGAAGGCGCCGTTGCCGCCGCACAGCCCGTCCGCCTTGACCACCACCTGGTAGGGGACGCTCCGGACGTGCCGCCGCGCCTCCTCGGGATCGTCGAAGGCGGCGTAGGCCGGGCTGGGGATGCCGTGGCGGGCGAACAGCCCCTTCGAATAGACCTTGCTCGTCTCCAGCCGGCTCGCCGCCCGGTCCGGCCCGATCACCGGCAGCCCGGCCGCCCGGAAGGCGTCGACGAAGCCGTCGGCCAGGGCCATGGTGTTGGCCACGAACACCAGATCGACCTTCTCGTCCGCGGCGAAGCGGACCATCGGCCCGGGATCGACGAGCGACAGCTCGGGCCGCGAGATCACCCGCGGCGTGGTGACCGCCGGGCACCCCGGCGCGTAGTAGATGATCGCGTCTTCATTCGTACGGGAAAAAAGGTCGGCGAAGGCGTGTCCCCGGCCCGAACGGTCCACCAGCAGTATCTTCATTCCACTCCCCATCGCGAGGTTGCACCCGCTATGTAGTAGCTCTCCTACTGCATTGTGTCGCGGCGGGCGAAGAGTGAGCCCGCTTTGACGAAAGACGCGTGGTTCCAGCGAAAGGCCGCCCGGATTTGTATATGGCGTGTAAATCCGGAATAGGTCACCAACGACAAAGACGCATAGTCTACGTAGAACAGCATGGGGGCGGTTGTCCCCAACTCTCGGAGAGCTTCTTGGGAAGAGCCGTGTCAGGAAGCCGCCTGGCGGCCTACGTCGAGCTCACCGGTCCGGTGGAGCCGGGCTGGCCGGCGGCGTTACGCGCCGAGGGCGTCGAGCCTCTCCAGTACCGCCCCCCTGCGATCTATCTCTGCGTGGGCTCCCAGAATGCTTTCAGGAAGGCCGGCGCGGCCCGCTTCGTTCGACGTGTCGTGCCGCTCACCCCATCCCTGAAGTCTCGGGTCACCTTCCCCGAAGGCGGGAGCCGCGACGTCTGGATCGTCCGGCTCGTCGAGCCCTCCCCAGAGACTGGCTACTTCGAGCGCCTGCCGGCGACCTTGACCGAAGAGGACCAGGAACGGACGTTGTCCGCGCCGCGCGTGCTGGCGATCGAGCTCGGCAGCCTCCGGTCCTCCAGGACGAGTTGACCGGCCTCATCCTCGCGGGCCGGTACGACGATCAGGGAATCCCGAGCGGCTCCTACCTCGGCTGGCTGAGCTCCCAAGGCCTCGACGGCGCGGGTGTGACCCTCGGCATCGTGGACAGTGGCATCGAGGTCGACCACCCCGCCTTCGCCGGGCGGATCCGCGACCTCGCGGGCGGCAAGAGGTCCTGGCACGGCACGGCCATGGCGGGGCTCGCCGCCGGCCGCTACCTCGAAGAACGGGACGAGAACGGCTACTTCTACGGCCTGGGAGTGGCGCCCGCGGCCGACCTGCTGGCCCAGGACCGTTTCGCTCCGCCCGAGGAGGTCTGCCGTCAGACCGTGACCGAGGCGGGACCCTCGGGTGTCCCGGGCACGGTACAGAACAACTCCTTCGGCAAGGGGACCCGCGACCCCATGGACTACGGCTCCGAGGAGGCGCTCTACGACCGGATGGTGCGCGATGCAGACCCCGAAGGACCAACGCCCAAACCCCTCACCATCTGCTTCGCGGCCGGGAACGAAGGGGCCCGGGGGCTCAATCGCCCCGCGGGAGCGAAGAACGTCCTGGTGACCGGCAACTCGAGCACTTATCGCCCCCGCGACGGAGGGATCGAGGCTGAAACGATCTATACGGTCTATCGGGGGGATTACGACACCGGTTTCTTCGCCAGCAGCTTGGGCAACTGCGGCGACGGCCGCATCCGTCCCCACATCGTGGCGCCCGGGCAGTGGTCCGCCACGGCCAACTACGGCTCCCAGCCGGGAGAGAGGAAGTACCTGAGCCGGCGGCTCACCTGGGGTGGCGGCACCTCCGGGGCCACGGCGCTGACCTCCGGCGCCTGCGCCCTCCTGATCCAATGGTGGCGGCGTGAGACCGGCCGCGACCCGTCGCCGGCCCTGCTGCGCGCCCTGATCGTCAACGGCGCGGTGGACACGGGAGACGGCGGCCCCATCCCCAACCGCCGGCAAGGCTGGGGGCGGCTCCATCTCGGCAACATCCTGGCCCCCGATCTCCGGCGCGCTTGGCTCGACCAGACCGTCCTCTTCACCGCCACGGGCCAGCGGAAAACCTGGCAGATTCGTGTCGCGGACGCCACCCGACCTCTCAAAGTCACCCTGGCCTGGACCGATCCGCCGGGTCCTCTCGGCAGTGGATCTCCCGAGGTCTCCGCGCTCGTCAACCGTCTCTCTCTCAACGTGGAAGTCGGCGAGCGGACCTATTTTGGAAATCATTTCGCGGACGGCTGGTCGATCCATGGGCCCGTCGAACGCGAGGGGTGGGACAATCTCCAGAATGTTTATCTCCAGGCTGGAACAGCGCAGGGTGATAGCGTGCGAGTCTCCGTGACCAGCCTGGAGATCACGATGGATTGTCTGACAGGCCAGGTCGAGCCTCCGCGTCAGGACTTCGCGCTCTGGATTTCGAACGGCATCCCCGAAAGCGAAACAGAGCGGGGAGCGGCGATCGTGCCGCTCCCCGTGGGTTGATCAAGCGTTGGGATGGGGATTGTAGATCGTCATCGGACAGATCGGGCGGGATTCAGGGTTTGCCTCGCCACTGGGATTGTATATAGCCGACGAGCAGATGGGGCGGGCCGTTGAGGCGGCCTCACTGCTCGGATTGTAGATCGTTCCCGGACAGATGGGGCGGTTTTCTCCTGATGCCTCACTATTCGGGTTGAACGCGGCGGGTGGGCAATAAGGCTTTCCAGTAGCCTCGCTGCTTGGGTTATAGGAAGTGGGCGGACACTGGGGGCTGCGAAGAATAGCCTCGCTGCTCGAGTTGTAGCTGACTGCCGGACAGATCAGACGATCGTAGACTCCAGCTTCGCTGTTCTGGTTATAGATAGCCGGCGGGCATTTGGGACCCGATAAACCAGCCTCCCCACTCGGCCCGCTGAGAGCCGACGCCGCCGAAGCCTCCCACGCCGCCGTGGCCAAGACCGGAATGCGCAGCGGAAGCGGCGGATTCTTGGCAATTAGATAGACGAGCTCGAAGTCGTAATCCGCGTTGGGGTCCGCGGGCTTGGCCGTCATCAGGCCCGCCGGAGGCTGATTTTCGAACAGGATCTCGATCTTCTCATCGTTCTCCGGACGCAGCACCAGGCCATGCCCGCGCTGGCGCGAGAAGATCTCCACCTCCTCACCTTCGATGTCCGCCTCGAAGAACGTGCGCGAGGCGAGCCGCTGCCGGTGCCGAGCCGGGTTGCCGCTGAACATGTACTCGTCCGAGGAGATGAACCGGCCATCGTGGCCGTCCCAGGCGCCCACCACCCCGGCCTTGAGGCGCAACCGGCCCACCAGCCCGGCATCCGTCAGCCGCATGAGGTTGTTGTCCAGACACTCCTCCCGGACGTCGACGCCACCATACTCCGGATAGATCGCCTTCATGCTCGGGATCAACGAGAAATCCCGAGTGGGATGGGAGTGCAGCACCTTCAACGGCTCGTCGGGCAAGCCTTGACCATTCACCCGGATCTCGAGGTCGTCGCCGTTGAGGTACCACTGGCCGCGCGGCACGCTCTCTTCCCCCGCGTACTCGACCCGATAGGACGGCTGCTTCCGGCCTGGAACGAGGTCCGTGAGGTTGAACCGGACGCTCGGGATGTGCGAGACCTGGTTCTCGCCGTTGGAGGCCACCCCGGGAGCGCGAGCGTCGATCATCAGCACGCGCATGCCCTTGCTCTCTTCGGTGTTCGGGACGAGGATGCACAGCCCGTCAAACAGGATCCGTAGCTTGAATGACATCGTTTTTTCCTTTCTCGAAGAGCTCGGTCGCTCAAGCCTCGGGATGAGGGTTGTAGGTTGTCATCGGGCAGATCGGGCGGGAATCGGGGCTTGCCTCACCGCTCGGGTTGTACGCAACCGGCGGGCAGAGGGGTTTTGAATCAGTGGCCTCGCTGCTCGGATTGAACGCCACAGGAGAGCATGGAGGCGCCGACTGCGCGGCTTCGCTGCTCGGGTTGTAAGCAGACGGCGGGCAGATAACTCGATCCTGTATCCTGGCCTCGCTGCTCGGGTTGTAGATCGTTCCCGGGCAGATGGGGCGGTTTTCTCCCGATGCCTCGCTGTTCGGGTTGAACGCGGCGGGTGGGCAAAAGACACCCGTCGATGTGGCCTCACTATTCGAGTTGTAGGTGACTGGTGGGCATTTTGGGTTGTCTACGCTCGCCTCGTTATTTGGGTTGTAGCTGGTGCCAGGGCAGATAACACGATCGTAGGCTCCAGCCTCCCCGCTCAGCCCGCTGAGAGCCGAGGCCTCCCACGCCGCCGTGGCCAGAACCGGGATACGCAGCGGAAGCGGCGGGTTCTTGGCGATCAGGTAGACGAGCTCGAAGTCGTAGTCCGCGTTGGGATCTGCGGGCTTGGCCGTCATCAGGCCCGCGGGAGGCTGATTCTCGAAAAGGATCTCGAGCTCCGCGCCGTTCTCCGGGCGCAGCACCAGACCATGCCCGCGCTGGCGCGAGAAGATCTCCACCTCCTCGCCTACGATGTCCGCCTCGAAGAACGTGCGCGAGGACAGCCTCTGCCGGTGCCGGGCCGGGTTGCCACTGAACATGTACTCGTCCGAGGAGATGAAGCGGCCGTCGTGGCCGTCCCAGGCGCCCACTGCTCCGGCCTTCAGGCGCAGCCGGCCCACCAGCCCGGCGTCCGTCAGACGCGTAAGGTTGTTGTCCAGACACTCCTCCCGGACGTCGACGCCGCCGTATTCCGGATAGATCGCCTTCATGCTCGGGATCAGCGAGAAATCCCGGGTGGGATGGGAATGCAGCACCTTCAACGGCTCATCCGGCAGACCATGGCCGTCCACCCGGATCTCGAGGTCGTCGCCGTTGAGATACCACTGGCCGCGCGGCACGCTCTCCTCCCCGGCGTACTCGACCCGGTAGGAAGGCTGCCGCCGGCCCGGGACGAGGTCCGCGAGCTTGAAGCGGACGCTCGGGATGTGCGAGACCTGGTTCTCGCCGTTGGAAGCGACTCCAGGAGCACGCGCGTCGATCATCAGCACGCGCATGCCTTTGCTCTCTTCGGTGTTCGGGACGAGGATGCACAGTCCGTCAAACAGGATCCGCAACTTGAAGGCCATGGGGTCTCCTTTCTGGAAAGGCCGTCCGCTGCACGACGCATCTCGCCCTCTTACAATCTCAAAGAACGATTACGAATCTCCGGTCGAAAATTAGAAGGTAAAAAATACCTTCCTCGACGGGCAAGCCGTCTGAAATCTATACGGAGCGGGGGGAGGAGATGTTTAGGTCTTCAGCCCGCTTCGCCGCGATACGGCTCCAGCGCCGCGACCAACTCCGGGGCCAGCGGCACCGGCTTCATGTCGGCCCGGCGCACCGCCACCAGCACGGCGTACCCCTCGGCGGTCAGCTCGCGCTCCGGAGCGCTCCTGTAGACCTCGAACTGGAGACGCAGGGAGGTGTTGCCGATCTTGGAGATCCACATCTCCAGGTCGAGCAGGTCGTCGAGCCGCGCCGGCCGGCGGAACTCGAAATGGAGCGCGGCCCGGGGCAGCCAGAGGTCAAATTCCTCGAACATACGGGAGAAGGGGAGGCCCGCGGCGCGGAACAGCTCGGTCTCGGCGATCTCGAAGAGGCGGACGTACGAGCCGTAGAAGATGATCCCCGCGAGATCGACGTCGCTCCAGCGCACGGGCTCGCTGATGCGGAAGCGTCCGGGAGGGGCGGGGCTTTGGGGCGGCGCGGTCACGGCGGGATCATATCCGAGCCGCCCCCACCCCGCTCAGGCCGTGGCCGCCTGCAGGCTCCGGGCGCACAGCACGTCCAGCAGGGTCACCCCGAGGACCATGCCCAGCGCGCCGATCACCCGCCCCTTCCCGTTCCGGGGGGACTTGAGCGCCGCCGTCAGCAGGGAGAGGTCCACCGCGTCGCCCGCCACTCTCCCCCACATCCCGACGGTCGGCGTCTCCTCCATCAGCACGCCGACGCCGGTCACCGCCTCGCGGGCCCCCATCGCGCGCAGGAGCGTGGTCCGCTCCTCGTCCACGCCGATCTGGCGGGCCAGCCATTCCGGAGCCAGCATCTCGGTGAGCCCCAGACCGATGCTGAACCATCCGAGCCCTTTCGCCAACTTCATCTGATCCATACGTCTGCTCCCTTCCAAAAAGCCCTCGCCCTCCAGGGCGGGTGCCGTTCGCTGAAAGGCAGAGCAAGGCGTATGCCGCGGGACCGTCCCCTACAGGAACGGCGACAGCCAGCGCGCCGCGCGCCAGGTCTGGCCCGGCTTCCGGCTTGGCGAGCCGTACTCCCCCGGGCCTACCCGTTTTGTGGGGATTGCGTCCGGCCGGCTTTTCCGCCTATTATTCGGGGTTACCCTTTTCTGCATCACATCGCATCACATCCGGCCGGCCGCGTCGGGGGAGGGGAGGGAATGACCGTGACCCTGCAGACGATTGTCGTCGGCACCTCGCTTTCCGCCGTCAGCGACGGCATCGTACGCACCGGGGTGGCGGTGGCCCGGGCCACCGGCGCCGCGGTCTGGCTCGTCCACGTCTGCGCGCCGGCGGCCCTGCCGCCCGAGATCCGCAAAGGGGACCGGTCGCGGCTCGGGCAGCAGTTGGAGACCCTGCGCTCGGCCCTCGGCGAGCAGGCCCGCCGGACGGGGCTCGCCGACCTCCCCGACTTCCAGGCCGACCGCCTCCGCCTGATGGTGGGCTCGCCGGCCCGGGAGATCCTGGCGCTCGCCGGCGCGGTGAAGGCCGACCTGATCGTGACCGGTCCCGTGGAGGGGGGCGCCCTGCGCCACATCCTGCTCGGCTCGACCGCCGACGAGGTGATCCGCAAGGCGCCATGCCCGGTACTGCTGGCCCGCGCCGCGGCCGACTTCCCGCCGTCGCGGGTGGAGATCCCGGTGGACCTCTCGCCGATCTCGGCCAACGCCCTCCGCCAGGGATTGAGCTTCCTCGCCGGGATCGGCGGGCCTCCCCCGCGTACGGAGATCCTCTTCGCCCTCAGCCCGCTGGAGCTCGAGGGCTCGCTCCAGTTCTCCCCCGACCAACTGAAGCGCATGGCCGCCGAGGAGCTCGACCGTTTCCTCGCGGCCGGGGCCCCAAGCCCGGTCCCCTTCCGGCGGCAGATCACCACCGACTACCCTCGCGGCGCGATCCTGGCCACCCTGGAAGACCGGCAGGTGGACCTCGCGATCCTCGGCACCCACGGCCGCGGCGGCTTCAAGCGCCTGGTCCTCGGCAGCGTCGCCAGCGAGGTCATCCGCCACGCCCGCTGCAACGTGCTGGTGGTGCCGCCCCCGCCCGTCTACTCCGCCCTGGCGGCGAGGAACCGGGCGCGGGAGGCCCAGGCCTGAGGCGAGGACGCCGGGAAACCACCCCCAACAAGTCGTAGCTCCCCTCTGTAGGATTCGGCCTGCGCGGTCCGCCCCGCGAGGCGGGCCATCACCACCGCGAGGCGAGCACGCCGGATGCGGGGCGGCTGACGCAATCCGAATCCGACGAGACGCAGACTCCGGGGGCGCTCACCCGTCCCGCGAGGCGAGCCGCCGCCCCCGCAAGGCGGGCTCCGCGGATTCGGGGCGGGTGGCGCAGACCGCGGGGCGGACGGCGTAGACCGCGAGGCGAGCCGCGCAATCCGCGAGGCGGCGGACCTGATCATCGGCACCGACGGCCGACCGTGGGTGGGGATGACCATTCAGAAGGGCCGATACAAGGCGCTGCGCGCCGCTGGGCCGGACGGGCTCAGCGAGGAGTTCTTGCGCGCACGTCGCCCGACCTGGCGGCACACCTGCGGGCCAACGCCGAAGCGCTCGAGCACCCGGTGCTGCTGGACGTGATCGTCAGCCGCCTGGAAAGCTTCCAGCAGGGAAGACGGCGGCAATGACGCCTGCCGTTTTAGCCTCAATACCGTCCACTTAAGCTGAGTGGACGGTATTGGTTTTAGCCTGGAGAACCGCTGCCGGCTTGACGCGGTGCGATGAAATCCAGGCAGGGAGGGCCGCTATCGATGCCCAGCCTTATATTGAGGGCTAGGCATGGGATCGCGGCCTCTCCTCCGTAGAGCCCGATGAAAGGCCATTCCGCGCGCTCGCAAAGCAAGGTGGAGAGCGCCAGCTCATGGGCCAGGTTGCGCCAGGGGCCGCCCGGGTCCTGCTCGGCCAGCGCCAAGAGAGCGAAGGCGCAGCCCGCGCGGCCGCAGCACAGGTCGGGCGCGCTGGGCAGATGCGCCAACGCCAGTGCAGCAGTCTCGCGGGCCGACGCCAGCAAGGAAGGCTCTCGCAAGACCTGGGCTGCCCGTACGGCCAGGAATGTCGAACCCATCACGCCGCCGCAGAGGCGCGAGCGGTGCCGCGCGAGCCGGGTGAATCGTTCGGGAGAGTGCAGCGCGGTGTCGAGGAGGGCGGCGAGAGAAGGGACGAACCATGGCGGTGGGGGAGAGCCGGCAGCGGCCGACCAGAGGAGAAGCGCGAGCAGGGCTCCCGCGGTGCCGTGCGCCAGCCCGAGCCCATGGAGGTCGTGCCAGTGCATGCCACCCTGCCGGTCCGGTAGGGCGTGTTGCACGAGGTGCCCGGCGAGTGCCGCGCCGACGTCGAGCAGCCGCTCTTCTTTCAGGTGCCGCAGCAGGATGGCCGTGGCGGCCAGGCACCCGGCGCTTCCCATGTAGAGATCCGACGGGCCCTCGGTGCTAGCTCGGCTCAGCTCGGCAAAGCGCCCAAGCGCGCGCCTCTCGGCCCGCCGGTCCTCCCGCGCCCGCGCAATCAGAGCATGGACGAAATGTACGCCGCCGAGGCCATAGAGATAGGCGCCGGCAGGCATCCGGGCTCCGGGAGGTGCCGCCGGTCCGAGAAAGGCGAGGCGGTTGCGCTGTCCCGCGAGGGCCCCGCGTACCCAACGACCGGCTTGGTCGAGCAGAGCCTCATTGCCGGTGAGATAGCCGGCATACCAGTGAGCGTAGGCGATCCCCGCCGCACCGAAAGCGAGGCTCCCATAAAGACCCTGCTGCTGACGAGGCAGATCCACCCAGGACCGGAGACGGGCAGCGGCGAGATAGTCTTCCAGGTAAGCACCGAAGATCTCGTGCACCGAGGGGACCGAACGAGCAACGCCGCCGGGATCGCCAGTCCTCTGCGTAGCCCCCGGCGGCACTGCCAAGTCCATAGGTCCCTGACTCAGTACTGGTAGTGGGTGCAGTACAGAGTGCCCTGGTTGGTGCAGATGGAGCTGGTTGCATCGTAACTCGAACAGTCACATGCCGAGTCGTCGCCACAGCTTTGGCCGGGGCCGGCGCCGCCTACCTGCCGCAGCTCGTCCGAGAGCATATGACGGATGGTCTCCTTTGAGAGGAGCAGCTTCTTGCTCAAGCCAGCCTTTTTACGCATCGGCCCCCTCCTTTGTGCAATTGGCCGCCGGTTAGTCGGCGCCAAGTATTTCGCACCTGCGCAGGCTCGCGGGAGACTCGTCCCGCCCTCTAAAGGGACATGGGACATCGAAGGGAAGAGGCGTCATCGAACAGGGATTCGACCTAGGGACCTTGCCACATCTAACCTTGCGGAGGAGGACGCCTTCACCCTCAGCTCAATGGGTCAGTCTTGACTACCGTTGCTCCGCTGTCAAGAGCGTGCCAGGCGATTCTGACTTCCTGGAGCCTCTCCATCCGCGGTTCGAGCCTCTCCATTCGCGGTTGGTGCCGGGCAGAATCGGCCAGAACAGCCAGAACAGAACAGAACAGAACAGAACAGAACAGAACAGGTGCCACCCTCCTCGACATAGAAGAGTCTTGATAAGCCGCTCCCTCCCTGCCCCTGACACCCCTCTCCCAGGGCCACTCTCTGGTTCCGGTGTCTCTTCTGTCCAAATCCAGTCAGAATTGGCGACGGTAACTTCCGGTATTCGCGCTCGAACACCCCAGCCAGAAACACCTCCGCCGTCCGCTCCTCGTCGGAGCGCCGAATCAGGCTCTCTTCAGCTCAACAACGCCGACCGCCGGCCTACCCGCTCGCGAACGGCAAGGCCGGAGGGAAGCTCCCTGCGGGAAACACCACGTTGCGGACCCCGGCCCGGAGCTTCTCGGCGGCATCGCGGTAGGCCGCCACGAACAAGGCGTAGGCGTCCCAGAGCCCACGGCGCACGGCCTTGCTCGCAGCGTGGAAGGCCGGCGCGGGAGACTTCTTGGTCTTCTTTGGCCGCCGGAGGGGATTCTGGGCCAGGACGGCCGCCGGACCCTGGGGCTTGACGCCCGTCCTCTTTCTCCGGGCGGCGGCTTCGGACTCGATGTCCTCCACCAGGGCCGCGACCCGGGCGCGCCTCTGCTCTTCCGTCAGAGGCTCCCAGCAAGGCAGCGGATCGAGCTCCAACACCTCCCGGGTCGCGTACTGGAGACGGTCGAATTTCTCCCCGCGGCGGCGAGCCAGGTACTCCTTTGTGCGGTCGAACCAAAGTCCGTCCAGAACCTCGCCTTCGAGCAGCGCCCGAACGGCGTGGACCCCGGGCCAATCCCGGGGCCGATCCACAAGGTCCTCCTTACAACCGTGCGCGAGTCCGTATCGCAGTCGCCCAATTTGGGCTTCCTCCTCGTCACTGACCACGATCGCCTGATAGCGCCTTCCGAAGATCTTCTCCTTCCAACCGGTCAGACGCCCGACCTCTCGCGCCAGCTTCGAGAGGAAGTAGCCCATGAATTTGGCGAGCTCCCGAGCATCCTCAACCCATAGCAGGATATGCATATGATTGGAGGCGCAGACGAAGAAACAGACCCGGACCTTGTGGCGCTGCTTGGCCCGGGCGAGGGTCCCGATGATGATCGGGTTCATCAGGGGACCGGGACGGAACAGGAGACGGCTGTGGAGCGCCCGGCAGGTCACCTCGACCAGGGCCCCTCCGTCTGGGATGAAGCGGAGTCGTCGGCTCATACCCTAAGAAGACGGAAAATCGGTCCTGAATCTGATTCACCCCAGAGCCGCTTGGGTTTGCGAGGAGGGTGGAAGAGCGCTTTCGGTATTTTAGAAGAGGCGACTCAGGCCCCAGCGAATTGGGTGGCACCCCATAAGCGACCATCGCCGGCATCGGCGTCGAGGCGGGAGTGAGCCTCGATCGCAGGCGATTCCGGGCCAACATTTTTCTTGAGACGAGCGGCCGCGAGCCGTTTCTCGAGGATGGGTGGGTCGGCGGGACCCTGGTGTTCGGCGACAGCGAGCCAAGGCCGACGGTGAGCGTCACGGCGCGCGACGTGCGATGCGCGATGCTCAACCTCGATCCGGACACGGCCCTACAGGACAAGCGGGTGCTGAAGACCGTCGTCCGGCTGAACAAGAACAACGCGGGCGTCTACGGAACGGTGGTGCGAACCGGCACAATCCGCGTTGGCGATCCCGTGAGCCTTATCTTGGACCCGCGGCGCTGACGTCAAGCCAGCAGGACGAGCGCCAGCCCGATCGCCGCCGGGATCGCCTGGATGAACAAAATCTTCCGGCTGGCGGTCGCCGCGCCGTAGAGGCCGGCGATCAGCACACAGCTCAGAAAGAACACCTTCACACTGGTTCCGGCCGGGCCGAGGGTGAGCCCCCAGATCAGGCCGGCCGCCAGGAAGCCGTTGTAGAGCCCCTGGTTGGCGGCCAGGACCTTGGACGCCCGCGCCGCCTCCAGCGTCTGCCCGAAGGCGCGCAGGCCGGCCGGCTTGTCCCACAGGAACATCTCCAGCACCAGAAAATAGACGTGCAGGAGCGCGACGAGACCGATCACGGCGTTGGCGGCGATGGACATGGGCTCTCCCGATCGCTCAAGCGATGGTTGCCAGCTCGTAAAGGTAGTCGACGAACGAGCGCACCGCACCGTCGAAACCCGTCACCTTCGGATTGGACGATTCGATCACGAAATATTCGTCGGGGGCGTGCGCGCCGCTGCCATGGCCGAGGCCGAAGTGCCCCGCGGGGAGCTTGAGCGGCTCGCCGGTGAACACGTACCCGGGATAGGAGCCCGCGTTGCGCGGCCAGAGGATCGGGTCGAGGCCGTCGCGGCGGTAGACCGCCATCTGGGCGCGGATCAGCGGCGTGTCCGCGGGCGTGTCGGTGGGATCGTAGCCGCCGCTCGGGTTGACCTCGACGTCGCCGAAGCCCCGCTTCGCCAGGTGCGCCCTGAGCGCGGCCACGGCGTGGTCGTAGGTCATGTCCGGCACCAGCCGGAGATCGAGCTTGGCGACCGCGCGGTGCGGCAGCACGGTCTTGCCGCCCGGCCCGGTGTAGCCCGCCACCAGCCCCTCGATGTTCACCGTGGGGGTGAACAGGAAGCGCTCCAGCGAGGCGCGCCAGGGAAGGTCGTGGGCCCAGCGGTCGGCGGAGAGCAGGCGCTTGGCGGTGGCCTCGTCGAGACGCGCGGCCGCCGTGTCGAGCATCTGCCGCTGGGCGGCGGACGGCGGGCGCACGACGTCGGCGAAGCCGTCGATCGCCGGGTCGCCGTCGGCGTTGACCAGCGTGGCGAGCGCCTGCACGAGGTGGAAGGCCGGGCTGTCCAGCCGCGCCCGGTTGCTCGAATGGACGTCCTTCTTCGGGCCCCGTCCCCATTTCTCGCCGCTCGACACCAGTTCCAGCTCGACCACCCCCTTGGCACCCAGCGACACGGTGACCGTGCCGTCCGGGTCCTGCGACGCCGCCGGCATGAAGACGCCCGTGCAGCGCTTGAGGGCGGCGGCGACCTCGGGCCGGCGCACCACCTGATGGAAGTGCGGCGAGCCGATCTCCTCCTCCCCCTCCGCCACCAGCACGAGGTTGACCGGGCACTTCTTCCCGGCGCCGTGGATGGCGTGGAGCGCGGCCAGGAACGCCGACTCCGGGCCCTTCTGGTTGACCGCGCCGCGGCCCATCAAAACCTTTCCAAAACCTGGCTTGTCGACGATGCGGCCTTCGAGCGGCGGCGACGACCACTCG
>JBJMHA010000070.1:0-61015 GCA_045807625.1 Thermoanaerobaculia bacterium
ACTTGGCCTCGTTGCTCCATGACACGAACCGTCTCAGCGAGGCCGAGCCGTTGATGCGTCGTGCGCTCACAATTGACGAAAAGAGCTTCGGGACGGAACATCCCGACGTCGCCCGAGACCTCAACAATCTGGCCTCGTTACTCCAGGCTACGAACCGTCTCAGCGAGGCCGAGCCGCTGATGCGTCGTGTGATCACGATCCTGGAAAACAGCCTCGGTGAAGATCACCCCAATGTCGCGAAGGGCCTCAACAACTTGGCCACATTGCTCTGGGCCACGAACCGTCTCAGCGAGGCCGAGCCGCTGATGCGCCGTGCGCTCGCAATCGACGAGAAGAGCTTCGGAACGGAACATCCCGACGTCGCCCGAGACCTCAACAACCTGGCCTCGTTACTCCAGGCCACGAACCGTCTCAGCGAAGCCGAGCCGCTGATGCGCCGTCAACTGGCCATTTTCATCGTTTTCATGCGCCGCACCGGATACGAGCATCCGCATCTGCGGGCCGCTATCGGCAACTACTGGGGTCTACTCCAAGAGATGGGCAAGTCCGACATCGAGATCGAGGCGGCGATGGCAGCGCTGGCCCGGTCTCCGGAATGAGGCGAAACGGCGGCTGCGGCGATTCTCAGGCCGGTCCCGCACGTGGCGGACACCTATTATCGCTCCCCGTTGGGGCGCGGGATGGTGGCTTGGATCAATCGCAACCCAGCCCGTTGGGCTGGGCTGAGGGAGCCCAGGCCGTTGGCCCGGAACACATGCGATTGCTTCAGGGTTTGTGCCTATGGAATCAGGCTCCCGGCGTGGGCCGTCTTTTGAGGCCCAACGGGGCCGCTCTCCCTCAGCCCAGGGCATCGCCCTGGGATTGAGGCGGAAGGATCGATCCCGAAGCGGCCTGAAAGGTCGCGCTCTAAATATCTTCCGGCCCGAAGATAGAGGCGAGATCGCGTGCTGAGTGGATGATCCGGAGAATATCAATTTCCGTCGAGCTTGCCCTGTAGAAGATTACGTGCTTCTCAAATCCCTGGATCGGCCACGAGCGGACCTTCGCGAGCTCGGGGTGCACGAAGTCGCGGCGCCGTCCCAACTCGGGAAAAGACCGGAGACGCTCGAAGGCAGCCTCGGCGGCATCCAGAAACCGCAGGGCTGCATCCACGTTGTCCTGAGCGATGTACCGTGCCTGCTCGTCGAGGTCGTCCTTGGCCAGAGGACGGACGAGGAGGCGCCGCCTCACGGCTTGGGGGTCTCTCCACTCAACTGCCGCACACGAGCCCGAAGCTGCTCCCAATCGTCATGGCGCATCTCTTCGGGCGCCTTCTCCAGAGCAGCCAGGAGCTTGGCTTCCAGGACTCCCCGGGCTCTCCGCTCCTGAGCGTCGCGGATCAAAGACCGGATGTACTCGCTGACCGTGCTAAAGCCCCCGGAACTGACCTGGTCCTCGACGAAGGCTTTGAGGTTCTCGGGAAGGGAAATATTCAGTGTCGTCATTGCGCTTCACTCCAGGTGCTAGGATAGACCGGATGACAGATCTTGTCAATTCTTGGGGTGAGCGGCCCCCTCCCCCTTCACCACCACGCCCCCCTTCATCACGAAACGTACCCTTTCCAATTCGGTGACGTCGGTCAGCGGATCGCCGTCCACCGCGATCAGGTCGGCGTAGCGGCCGGGGGTGAGGGTGCCGACGCGGTCGCTCCAGCCGAGGAGGTCGGCGGCGTTGAGGGTGGCCATGCGGATCACCTGGGCCGGGGTCAGGCCGAGATCCAGGAGGGAACGGAACTGGTGGGCGTTCTGGCCGTGGGGGTAGACCCCGGCGTCGGTGCCGAAGGCGAGCTTGACGCCGGCCGCGATGGCCCGCTTCCAGTTGACGAGCTGGTGCTTGCGCAGCTCTTTTTCCTTTTCGACCATCTTCGGCGGCAATCCCAGATGATCGGCCTCGGCGAGGATGTACTCGTCCGTATAGATGTCCGGCACGAGATAGATCCCCTTCGTCTTGAGCAACTGGATCCCCTCGTCGTCGATGAGGCCGCCGTGCTCGATCGAGGCCACTCCCGCCCGCGCCGCGCGTTTGATCCCCTCAGTGCCATGGGCGTGGGCCGCGACCTTCTTTCCCCACATCGCCGCCTCCGCGACCACGGCGTCCAATTCCTCTTGTGAATATTGCGGTCCGCCCACGGATTCCTCCTCGGAGAGCACGCCGGCGGTCGCCATGACCTTGATCCAATCGGCGCCGTTCTTGACCTCGAAGCGGATGAGCTTGCGGATCTCGGCCGGGCCGTCGGCGATACCGGAAAAGTGATCGAATCGCAGATACGGAGAGAAACCCGAGAGGTCGTTGTGCCCGCCGGTGGACCCCACGGCCAGGGTCGCCACCAGCATGCGCGGGCCGGGCACGTCTCCCCGGTTGATGGCGTTGCGCAGGGCCACGTCGATGAATTCGCTCGCCCCGACGTCGCGCACGGTGGTGAAGCCGGCCTCCAGGGTGCGGCGGGCGTAGACGGGGGCGACGATGGCCTGATCGATCGGGCTGCGCCGGAAGAGGTCCTCGTAGTAGTCCCCGGACTGCTGGGTGAGATGGGTGTGGCAGTCGATGAGCCCCGGCAGCACCGTCTTCTTCGAGAGGTCGATCACCTCGGCGCCGGCGGGGATGGCAAGCCCCGGACCGGCCGCGGTGACGCGGTCCCCCTGGATGAGAATGACGGCGTCGCGGACGGGAGGGCCGCCCTGTCCGTCGATCAGCCGGCCGGCGCGCACGGCGACGATTTTGGGGGCCGGCTGCGGCGCGGCGGCGAGGAAGAGAAGGGCGAGCGCGAGACCGGCGAGAGACCATAGGGCACGCTTCATCGGGCACCTCGTGGGGTAGGGCGGTCCAGAGGGGCTATGGTAAGCGACTTCGCGCGCGGCCAGTCTCGAAAGGGCGGTTGTTTTGTAGGGGCGGCCACATAGGGCCGCCCCTACATAGGAACGCGGCTTGCAAGCCCACCCCCTGAATGCGCTTCAACTACCCAGGAGGATGACCATGGCACGAAGCGACAATCAGGGAAACTCAGGCGGCACGGCGACGCTGGAGGAGCAGCCGCAGGTCCAGGCGGAGCCCAAGCCGCCGTACCCGAAGCAGAAGCTGGAGAAGCCGGGCCTCGAGGCGGAGATGGAGCTGAAGCCGCGATGGCGGGCCCCGAAATACAAGGCGGCCGGCAAGCTGGAGGGGAAGGTGGCGCTGGTGACCGGCGCCGACAGCGGCATCGGCCGGGCCGTGGCCTATCTCTACGCCCGCGAGGGGGCGGACGTGGCCATCGTCCACCTGCCCGAGGAGCAGCAAGACGCGGACGTGACGCGCCAGGCCATCGAGGAGGAGGGGAGGCGCTGCCTGGACTTGCCCGGCGACCTGCGGGACCCCAAGCTCTGCCGCGACGTCGTCGAGCGGACCGTGCGCGAGCTCGGCCGCCTGGACATCCTGGTCTCCAACGCCGCCTGGCAGAACCGCAAGGCGAGCCTGGAGGAGGTCACGGATGAGGAGTGGGACCGCACCTTCCGCACCAACATCGATGCCTACTTCCATCTCACCAAGGCCGCCGTCAAGCACATGAAGCCGGGGAGCGCGATCATCGCCACCAGCTCGGAGACGGGCATCATGGGGGCCAAGGAGCTGCCGGACTACTCGGCGACCAAGGGCGCCATCAACGCCTATACCAAGACCCTGGCCCAGCAACTGGTCGAGAAGGGGATCCGCGTCAACGCGGTGGCCCCCGGCCCGGTGTGGACGCCGTTGAACCCCGCCGATCAGGGCTCCAGCCCCGAGGAGATCGAGAAGTTCGGCGCCAAGACGCCGCTGAAGCGCGCCGCCCAGCCGGAGGAGATCGCCCCCGCCTACGTCTTCCTGGCGAGCGACGCCGATTCCTCCTACATCACGGGGATCGTGCTCCAGGAGATGGGAGGGGAGACGACGGGAGGGTAAGCCCTCAAGGATACGGCGGCGCCTGGAATCCGGGCAGGGCCCAGGCCCCCTCCAGCGCGCGGGCGATCTCCAGCAGGCGGAGCTCGGACCAGAGGGGGCCGACGAGCTGAATGCCGACCGGCAGGCCCCGCTCGTCGAGGCCGGCCGGGACGGCCAGCCCGGGCAGGCCCGTCAGGTTGCAGACCACCTGCGCGCCCGCGATCTCCCAATAGCTCACCTTCTCCCCATCGACCTCGACCGGATCGCCGGGCTCGCGGTGGGTGAAGGCGTTGGTCATGGCCGGAGGCAGGATGAGGCCGTCGAAGCCCTCGAAGAACGTCTGCCAGGCGGCGGTCAGGCGGTCGCGCCGTTCGAGAGCCTCGAAGTACCAGGACAGCGTGCGCTGCTCGTCCCGCAGGTGGGAGCCGGGGGAGAAGAGGCCGGTAACCGTCGCCACCAGATCGCCGAACAGCTTGTAGAGATCCTCCCAGTCGACCTCGGGCAGACGTTCGTCGACTTTCACGCCGGCATCGGAAGCCTTTGCCGCCACCCGCTCGACTTGTTGCCGCACGCTCTTCGCGATCTTGCCGCCGGGCGGCGCGGGAGACACGGCCAGACGCAGGTCCTGGAGCCGGAGCGGGCGCCGTGAGCCGAGAGGGACCGGCGGCACGTCGCCGTCCTGCCCGTCCGGACCGGCGAGGACGCGGAGGGCAAGCTCCAGATCGCCGAGGTCGCGAGCCATGGGACCGAGGCAGGACAGGATGCGGACCGACCGTGGGACTCCGTCCGGCTGGCGAAAGAAGCCGGTAAAGGGCACGCGGTGCTCGGTCGTCTTGAGGCCGTAAACCCCACAGAAGCACGCCGGCAGCCGGACCGAGCCGGCGAGGTCCGAGCCGACCTCGAGGGGCGTCATGCCGGCGGCGAGCGCGGCGGCGGCTCCGCCGCTGGAGCCGCCCGGGGTCCGTTCCGGGTCCCAGGGGTTGCGGGTGCGGCCGAAGACCGGATTCGCGGTCTGGAGGGGGTCGCCCAGCCAGGCCGCCACGTTGGTGTGGCCGATGAGGATCGCGCCCGCCGCGCGCAGCCGGGCCGCCACCGTGCCGTCCTCGTCCGCGATCCGGTCGAGCTCCACGGTGCCCACGGTCGTGCGCAGGCCGGCCACGTCGTGCGCGTCCTTGAGCGTCATGGGGACGCCGTGGAGCGGGCCCCAGACCTCATCCCGCCGCAGGGCCGCGTCGGCCTTCTCGGCCCGTTTCCGCGCCCGGCCGGCGTCGAGCGAGACGACCGCGTTGAGCCCCGGATTGCGCTCCTCGATCCGCTGGAGGTGGGCCTCCAGAGCCTCGACCGCGGTCAGTTGCCGCCGTCTCAGCCGGCGCGCCAGCAGCCGTGCCGGGAGATCGCAAGGTCCGTCGCCCATGGCGCGGCAGGCTAGCACAGGCGTTCGCCCCTTCGCGGTGCAGGCGATTCAAGGAAGTGAAACAAAGGAAGCTAGTCATCCGTAGGATGAGAAAATCCTTCCTGGAGGACCTTCTCGATGCGAAAAGCCTGTCCGACCAGAGCCGCCATCCTCACCGCCCTGCTCCTGGCCCTCTTCTGGATCGCCGCGCCGGCCCTTGGCCAAGCGGGGACGATCTACCGCTACAGCGTGAGCCGGACGGACGGGAGCGGCGCGGGCGACGAGCTTCTCTTCGTGAGCGGGAGCCGCGTGGAGGTCTTTTCGAAGGCGAAGAGCGACGAATCCGGCCGTCTGCTCGCCTATGATATGGACGGCCCCGGCCTGGCTCCCAAGGCCTTGAGGGTCTGGGAGCTCTTTCCGGGCGAGCGGCGGACGCTCTTCGGAACGGTCGAGTCGCTGCCGGCGGAGAAGGCTGTCCGCGTCGAGGTCTTTCTCTCGGGCCGGCCGGCCGAGACGGTCGCCGAGCCGGTCTTCCCCTGGATCCTGCCCCAGGGGCTCTCGGCGCTGGGCCTCGCCTTTGCCGCCGCGAAGGACCCCCGGGAGGGCTTCACCGTGGGCGTGATCGCCCCGAACGACACGCCGAACCAGCCGCCCCTTCACTTCTCCGGCCCGGTCAAGGTTTCCTACGTGGGGGAGGAGGCGCGCGAGGGAGCCCCGGCGCGCAAGTACCGCCTGGAAGGCGAGGGCCTGAGCGGCTTCGCCTGGGTGCGTCGCGACGAGAGCCGGCTCGCGGCCCTGGAGACGGACGCCGGAAAGGACGGGCCGGGCCTGAAGCTCCAGCTCGCGAGCGCTCAGCCTCTCGACGCCGCGGGATGGGAGAAGGAGAAGCGGGCCCAACTCGGAACGGTCCCCGCTCAGGCCGAGGCGGTCAAGATCAAGCCCCACCCGTGCCGGGTGCCCAACTATGACCAGGACGTGCTCTGCGCCACCTATCCCGTCTGGGAGAACCGCGAGACCCGGCGGGGGAGGAAGATCGGGCTGAACATCGTCATCCTCCCCGCCCTGGGACCGGACAAGCAGCCCGATCCGATCTTCGAGCTGGGCGGCGGCCCGGGGGATGCGATCACCCAAATCGCCGGCTTCGAGGCCCGGAGCGAGCTGCGCCAGAAGCGGGACATCGTGCTGGTCGACCAGCGCGGCACCGGCCGGTCGAACCGGCTTCAATGCTCCTTCTACGGCGAGCCGGCCGACTTCCGCCGCGCTGCCCGGGAGCTGTTCCCGCCCGCGGCGGTCCGGCGGTGCCGGGCGAGGCTGGAGAAGGTCGCGGACCTGAGCCAGTACACCACCTTCGCCTTCGCGGACGATCTGAACGAGGTCCGCCAGTGGCTCGGCTACGGCAAGATCAACCTGAACGGCGGCTCGTACGGCACGAGCATGGCCCAGGTCTACTGGCGCCTGCACCCGGAGACGGTGCGGAGCGTGGTGCTCGTCGGCGTGCTCCGACTGAAGTCGTACATCCCCCTGGCCCACGCCTACGCCGGCCAGCGGGCGCTCGACCTCCTGCTGGCCGATTGCGCCGCGCAGCCCGACTGCCGGGCCGCGTTCCCCGACACCAAGGCGGAGCTGAAGGTGATCCGGGAGCGGATCGAGAAGGGCGTGACCGTCACCGTCACCAACACGCGCACGGGGGAGAGGCAGGAGGTGCGGCCGGCTTGGGGCCTGGTGGCCGAGGGGCTCCGATACCTGATGTACGGCCAGGGGGCGGGGAGCCTGCCGCTCCAGATCCACAAGGCCGCCCAGGGAGACCTCGCGCCGCTCATCCAGATGTCGCTGGAGCGCCGGCTGGACATTGTCGAGGTCCTCGACTGGGGGATGGATTTCTCGGTCACCTGCGCCGAGGACCTGCCTTTCATCACCGAGGAGATGATCCGCAAATGGACCGCGGGGACCTACCTCGGCGACTACCGCATCCGCCAGCAGAAGGCCGTCTGCAGAATCTGGCCGCGGGGCAAGGTGCCCGCGGACGCCCATGAGCCGGTCCGTTCGGACGTGCCGGTGCTGCTGATCTCGGGCGAGCGCGACCCGGTCACCCCGCCGGATCTCGCGGCCCAGGCGGCGCAATTCATGGCCAACCACCTGCACGTGATCGTCCGGCGCGGCAGTCACGGCGGCGCCGGAGAGTGTACGGACAAGCTGATCCGCGACTTCACCGACCGCGCCTCGGTCCAGGGGCTCGACCCCTCGTGCGCCGCGACCGTTTATGGACCGGTATCGTTCATGAAGCCGTAGCCATGCGGTGTCGGCGGGGCCAGGTCGACAGGCAGCAGCAGGCCACCTATATCGCAGCCGGGCGGCGGATCTTGTCCCGCAAGACCGGGGTTGGCGCACCAAGCCTTTAGAGAGCAATTCGTCGCCTGATCGCGCTATAGCCCCAATGTTTCTGTGAACGATCCCATGGAGGGAGGTACCCGATGAGCAGAACCGTCCGGTGGACCGTAACGTGCCTTCTCGTAGCTCTTTGCGCCGCCGCGCCCCTGGCGGCCCAAGCGAGCATCATCCTGCCCCAGCCGACCGGATCGTTCGGCGTCGGCACGGCCGTCTGGCAGTGGCCGGACCCCAGCCGCCTCGACGAGATCTCCCCCTATCCGGACGACGTGCGCGAGATCATGGCCCAGGTGTGGTACCCGTCCGACCTCGCGCCGACGACGGCGCCGACGGACGTCTACGCTCCCCTCGACACGGGGCTCGGCGGCAACGGGTGGAGCCGGCCGGGGGTACCGTTCAACTCACAGATCGAGAAGGCCCCCATCGTGGCCATCTGCCCCGGGTCCCAGCTCTCCCGGACCTATTACACTTCGGTCGCCGAGGAGCTGGCGAGCCACGGGTACGTGGTGTTCGCGGTGGACTTCCCGTACGTCGGCTTCGTCACCTATCCGGACGGCCGGGAGATCCGCAACGCCTTCCCGATCCCGCTCAATCTGCGCGGCGGCCCCTACCCGCCGATCGACCAGTTCCTGGAGACGCCGGGCGCCCTGGCGGCGGGGGACCTCCGGTTCGCCCTCAAGAGCCTCAAGCGGATCAGCGACAACGATCCGGCCCGCCGCCTGACCGGCAAGATCGACTGGAAGCGCCTCGGGCTGTTCAGCCACTCGCTGGGCTCCAAGGCCTGTGGCGCCATCGCCGGAGGGGAGGGCGAGGACGACGAGTTCCACGTCGACGCCATCGCGAGCATGGAGGGAGCGTTCCCCATCGCGGTCCGCGCCCGGGGGGTCAAGATGCCCACTCTGCTGATGTTCGGCGTCGGCCTGCCGCAGCCGGTCCGCGACGCCATCCGGCAGCTCATCCCCAACCGCCGCGACGACATCTACGACCTCACCATCCCGAAGTTCCTGCACAACAACGTCGACGAGCTGGCCATTCTCTTCCCCACGCAGTTCGTGTCCCTGGAGGACCCGTACCTGGGCCTGGCGCAGACGCGGACGGTCCTGATGACCTTCTTCGATCAGTTCCTGCGGGGGACCGGGCCGGGCACGCTCTCGCTGCCGACCCAGCTCCCCGGGTCGACGCTGCTGTTCTACCCCGAGCCCAACGGCAACGGCAACGGCAACGATCACTAGCCTTCTCTACTCACGCCATCTGTCGGGGCCGCGCCTGCTCGCTCGGCCCCGCGGGATGCACCCCTCTAGGCAGGGCCGCGTGATCGCGCCCGAGCCTCCGCGATGGAAGAGACCGCCCCCCCACCTCCGCGCCCGGCGCCGCCACGGCTGGTCCGCCTCGCCCTCCGCCACCCCCTCGCGGCGCTCGCCTCCTGGGGGGCGCTGCTCGCCCTGGCCCTGCCGGGCCTCGCCCGGCTGGAGCTGCGCACCGACGGCCGGGCCCTGGTGCCGCCGAAGGCGCCGGCCGTCCTCAGCGACCGCGAGATCCGCCGCGCCTTCGGCCGCCGCGACCCGCTGCTGGTCCTGATCGAGCCGTCGCATCCCAACGGCGTCTACAACCCGGAGACGCTGCGGCGGATCGCCGGGCTGACCGCGTCCCTGGCCGCGCTGCCCGGCGTGGGCCCCGAGCACGTGCGGAGCCTCGCCACCCAGCGGGGGAGCCGCTACGACCCGGGGCGGAAGGACTTCCTCCCCCTCCTCGAGCCCTTCCCGGAGACCCCCGCCCGGCTCGCCGCGGTGCGCGAGGAGGTGGCCTGGCTCGACCTCCCGGACGGCCTGCTGGTCTCGCGGGACGGCTCGGCGGCGGCCGTTGTGGTCGGGGTCCCCCCGCGCGAGGCTTCGGGGGGCGACCGCTACGACTTCTGGCGGCAGGTCGACGCGCTGGCGCGCCGCTTCGCCGGCGGCGGCCACCGCGTCTCGGTGGTCGGGGCCCCGGCGGCGGAGGCCCTGCTGGGACGCCATGTCCTCTCCGACCTGCGCCTGCTCGTCCCCGCCGCCCTCGTCCTGGTGGCGCTGATCCTCTTCCTCGGCTCGCGCCGCGTGGCGGCGGTGGGGGTCGGCCTCGGCAAGGTGGGCCTCTGCCTCGCCCTCCTCTTCGGCGCCATGGGCTGGCTGGGGGAGCCGGTCTTCCTGACCACCGCGGTGCTGCCGGTGATCCTGGTCGCCGTCGGGCTGGCCGACGAGATCCACCTGCTGGCCCGCTACCGCCAGCTCCTGGCCGCCGGAGAGGCCCCGGACCTCGCCCGCGAGCGGGCCTTTGCCGAGCTCGGACAGGCGGTGGTGGTGGCCCTGGTCACCACCATGGCCGGCTTCGCCTCCTTCGCCCTCACCCCTATCGCCGCCCTCGCCCATTTCGGATGGGTGGCCGCCGCCGGCGTGGGGCTCTGTCTGCTGTTCTCGCTGACCGCCACCCCCGCCCTGCTCTCCCTCCTGCCCGCCGGCTGGCTCCGCCCGCCGCGGAGCGCCGCGCCGTCCCGTCTGGGGCCCGTCCGCGAGCGCTTGGCCGACCTGATCACCGGGCGGCCGTGGGCCGTGCTCGGGATCCTGATCCTGGCCACGGCGGCCGCCGGGTCGGGAATCGGGCGGCTGGAGGTGCAGGACAGTTGGCTGGAGGGGTTCGCCCCCGGCAGCGAGCTCCGCCGCGCCACCACACGGCTCGACGAGCGCTTCCTGGGCTCCCAGCGGCTTTTGTTGGAGGTCCGGTTCACGGGCCCGGGCGCGCCCCCCCGGCCGCTGCTCGATCCCCAGGTGCTCGCGCGGCTGGGGGAGGTCGAGGCGGAGCTCCGCGGCCTGCCGGAGGTGGGAGGGGTGATCGGCCCCTACCGGCTGCTGACCACCGCCGCCGGCATCGCCGGGGGGGACGTCCGCTTCCGGCAGATCCGCCGGCGCCCGGAATGGAACGCCGTGCTCTACGCCCAGGTGGACCGGGTGCTGGGAGAGCAGGCGCGGCGGGAGATCGTGACGGACGACTTCTCGCGGGGGATTCTCGAGGTCTTCCTGCGCCAGGCCAACTTCCGCGACACCTCCCGGCTGATGGCGCGGGCGCGGGCCCTGGAGCGCGAGCGGCTCGCCCCCCTGGGCGGCGCGGTCTCCTTCGGGGGGGACGTGGCGGTGAGCCAGGAGATGATCCCCGCCATCGTCAACGGCCAGGTCCGCTCGCTGGCCGGCGCCCTCCTGGGCTCCGCGCTGACGGTGGCCCTCGGCCTGCGCCGCCTCAGCGCGGGGCTGGCGGCGGTCGTCCCCGCCCTCGGGGCCATCCTCTGGACCTTCGGCCTGATGGGCTGGGCGGGCATCCCCCTGGGGGTCGCGACGTCGATGTTCTGCGCCATCGCCCTGGGGATCGGCGACGACTACGCCATCCACTTCCTGGAACGGCGCGAGCTGGCCGTGGCCCAGGGGGAGGACCGGCCGACGCGGACCGCCATCCTGGAGGCGGGGCCCGCCATCCTCTGGGACGCTCTCGCCATCTCGCTCGGCTTCGGGTTGCTCGCCGCCTCGCAGGTGCCGGCCAACCGGCGGCTGGGGCTGCTCGTCGGCCTCGCCCTGCTCACCGCCGCGGCCTTCACGCTGACCGGCCTCAGCGCCGCCCTCAGCCTCCGCGAGAGCCGCGAGCGGAAGTTTGTCCCCTTTCACGGTGATCAAGCACGTTCTTCTTTTGAGGAGATGTAATCCATGAAAGGAGACGAACGCATGAAAGCTCGTACCTTGATGTTGGGACTCTTGAGCGCCGCCCTGCTGCTGGGCGCGCTTCCCGGCTGGGGCCAGGACATCCTCGCCGGAGACGACGCCTGGGATTCGGTGGGCGGAGGGGCCAGTGAGGTCACGCTCTCGTCCGCGGACTGGAAGGCCCTGTGCGGGGCCAGCGTGCCGGATACCGTGGTACAGCTCGTCGGCTACAACATCCCGGGCCTGGGCACGGCGGATACCGTGGTCACCCGCCTGGACAACGCCACCTTCGGGACCGGCAATACGGCGACAGTCAAGATCCAGCTCAAGCAACTGTCGTTCGTCAACGACGGCTCCCATCCCTGCAGCCCGCTGACGATCCGGGTCACGCAGGACTCCGTCCAGAGCACGGGCCTGATGACCCTCACGCGCACCAGCTCGGCCGGCGGAACGTTCACGGCGCAGGTGCCGGTGAGCGCCGTCATCCGGGCCATCGACAGCGCGGGGACCGTCAAGGGGACCACGTACGTGAGCGGCACCCTCGGCGACGACTCCTCGGCTCCCTGGGCCTACGGGTCCACGACCGGCGTCGCCGCCACCCGCGTCCGGGGCAAGGCGGTCATCGGCACGGGCGGCGGGACGGCGTCCCGGACCGCGCCGTGGAAGCCCGGCATCGATCCGGTCACCCAGCAGCCGGCCCGCATCTGCCGCATCGGTAACAAGACCCTGCCGGCCCGGCACTGCTACCAGCCGCCGCCGCCGTGCCCGGTGGTGAAGAACCCGACGCCGGTCAGCGACGCCTCCGCCACCAAGGCCGCCGCTCTCGCGGCCGAGAGCTGCACCGTCTCCACGACCACGGCCACCGCGTCTCAGAAGTAACGGTTTTTCCGCGGCTTCACGGGGCCCCTCTCCTTCGGGAGAGGGGCTTTCGTTTGTGGTGCGGCCCGCCCTCGCGAGGATGGAGGCGATGACCTCGGGGCAGCTCTGACCGGCCGGGAAACAGCAGGCGCCGCGGGCGCGTATAGTATCGCTCCGTGACCGATCCCTCTCTTCATCTTTCCGATGTGCGCGGGCTCGCCCGGCTCGCGGCCGAGGCCACCACGGGTGTGACGGACCTGGTGGAGGCCGTGCACCAGGGAATCGCCCGTCCCCTGGGCGTGCCGCGGCGGGGGATCCCGGGGCTGGTCTACGGCAGCGTCCGCGGGGTGACACGCCTGGTGGGAGGCGGTCTCGACGCTCTGCTTGCGCCGTTCGTTCCGAGGCTCGCGGGTCGGAGCTCGTCACGGAAGCGCGAGGCCTGGCTGGCCGCGCTGAACGGCGTGCTGGGGGACCATCTGGCGGCCGGCGGCAATCCGCTGGCGATCCCGATGTCCCTGCGGCGGAATGGCCAGGCCCTCGTCCTCGAGAAAGAGGCGTTGGAGGCGGCGATCCCCCAGGCGGGAGGCCGGGTGGTGGTGCTGGCGCACGGCCTGTGCCTGAACGATCTGCACTGGCACCGCCGCGGGCACGATCATGGCGCCGCGCTGGCCCGCGATCTGGGATACATGCCGGTCTATCTCCACTACAACAGCGGCCTGCACACGTCCATCAACGGGCGCGCCTTCGCCGGCCTGCTCGAAAACCTGATCCATTGCTGGCCGCGGCCGGTGGAGGAGCTGGTGATCGTCGCCCACAGCCTCGGGGGACTGGTCTCCCGCGCCGCCCTCCACTACGGCGCGCGCGCGGAGCACGAGTGGCCGCGGCGCCTGCGGAAGCTGGTGTTCCTGGGCACGCCTCATCATGGCGCGGCGCTGGAGCGCGGCGGCAACTGGGTGGACGCCGTTCTGGACGCGACCCCCTACGCCGCGCCCTTCGCCCGGCTCGGCAAGATCCGCAGCGCGGGCATCACCGACCTGCGCTACGGCAGCCTGCTGGACGAGGACTGGCAGGGCCGTGATCGATTCGAGCCCGTGCGCGACGCCCGCCGGCCCGTGCCCCTGCCGGACGGTGTGCGGTGCTACGCGGCCGCGACGACGACGGGAAAAAAGCCGGGCGATCTGAACGATCGGCTCCTGGGAGACGGCCTCGTCTCCTTGAGCGGCGCGCTGGGCCGCCATGACGAGCCCGGCCGGTCCCTGGCCATTCCAGAGTCCCGGCAGTGGGTGGGCTACGGCATGGGTCACATGGACCTGCTCAGCCGGCCTGAGGTCTACGATCAGCTCCGGGAATGGCTCGCGGAGAGTCCGGAAGAGCCCGGGTGAAGCGCAGCGATTTCGGTGATTTGGGCGCTCATCGTGGCATCAGGCTCCGCAGGAGCCTGAGCTGCTCCTCGTCCCCCGGCCGGCCGGGGTTGGGGAGCTCGTTCGCGAGGAGGATCAGCGCTCTCTCCCAGCCCTCGGCCCTGGCGGCGACGGCGGTCAGCGCCTCTGTGGTCAGGCGAGCGGCGTCCTCCCGGCTCCCGCCAGCTTCGAGCCGCGCCGCCAGCCGGGCCGACAGGTCGACTTTGTAGTAGCAGGCCGGCAGGGCCCGGAGGAGGCTCCAGAGGCGCTCGCGCGGGATGGCGAGCAGCTCCTCCTCGGGGAATTCCATGATCCCGCCGGCCTTCTCAGGGGTGGCCGGTCCGCTGGAGGCGAGGATCTCGATCGCCCGGCCGGGCCTGCCCGCGTCACGGTAGGCCCGGACGATGGAGCGCCAGGCAGAACCGCGCCATTCGGCGTTGGCGATGGCGGCGAGCTCCGAGAGAGCCGAGCCGAGGAGGCTCTCGGCTCTCTTGGCCTCGCCCGCGAGCTCCAACACCGCGGCCACCCGCGCCTTGGCTTCGACCCTGTGCTCGCGATTGGACGAAGCGGAATCCCACCCGGTGTCGCCCGCGGCCCTGGGCGGCGGCACCGCGATGCTGTCGGCGATCCGCGCCGCGCGGTCGAGGAGGTCGAGCGCATCCGCCTTCTGGCCGAGCGCGAGGTCGGCGCGAGCGATCCTGACCAGCCCGGCGCAGAGGGTCGGCTCACAGATCCCCGGGTCGGGGCAGGGGGTGAAGCCCAGGGCCGCCGCGCGGGCCTTGTCCAGCGCGGCGGACGCGAGCTGCCGTTGACCGGCTTTCGCCAGGCGCTCCGCGAGCGTAGCCCTGACGTCGACCCGCGCGCTGAAGTCGCCCAGCCGCTCCTCGGGAGCCTTCTCGATCTCTCGCAGCGCCTGTTTGAGCGTCTCGACCGGCTGTCCGGCCCGCGCGATCTCGATCAGCGCCCGCGCGCGAAAGGAGTGGATAACCCGGTCCGGCACCGACTCCAGCGCGCTCATGGCTTCGCGAGCGTGCCGCGGGTCTTTGCGGTCGACGAAGGCGGCGACCAGCTCCACCAGAAGGGATTGCCTCTCCTCATAGTTCTCTTCCCAGCGCGCCCCCCTTTTGTCAGGGACGTGCATCTGGCCGGGAGCGACCTCCCGGGCCGCCCGCAAGGCGTCGGTCAGCCGTTTCATCTTCAGGAACGCCTTGGCCTTCGCCACCGGGTCCTGCGCTCCGCTCACCAGCTTGGCCGCTCGCAGAGGGTCTCCGGCCTGATCCATCGCGACGGCGATGTCCGCGACCGCGATCGGGGCGGTCCATTCCTCCGCCATCGCGGACAGGCGCTTGAGGACGAGCTCGGCCCGCGCGTGGTCGCCAGCCTGGATCGCCGCGATCGCGATGGGTACGAAGGCCGGGGCCTTGACGTGGTCCGGCGTGTCGAGCTTCTGGATCAACCGCAAGGCGTCGTCGTACCGGCCGGCTTTCGCGTACAGCCGCGCCAGCTCGGTCAACTGGCTGCTCTGCCAGGTGAGGTTGGTCTCACGCCGCATCTCCGGGATGGCCGACGTTGCGGCCACCCTCAGAGCGGCGGCGAGGATGGAACCCTCCGCCACGGCCGGTTGGGGAGCCTTGGCGGCCCCGGGAGAGACCAGGAGCAGGGACAGGACCCAGGGGGTCAGTAGGAGCATGCCGGGATTGTACCTTGACCCTGAGGCCGGCCCGCTCAGAACCCTTTCTCGTCCGCCGTCGGTCCGTAGAGCGAGGGGACGGGGGCCTCGTTGAGCCGCAGGTAGACGGTGAGCTGACCCCGGTGGTGGGCGAGGTGGTTGAGGGCGCCGTCGCGGATGGCCACGTACCGCGGCTGCTCGGAGACGACGTGGCCGCCGGCGAGCATCCGCCAGGAGGTCATCAGGTGCTCGTCGGTGGTGGCGGCGAGGGCCTTGCGCGCCCGGTCCAGGGCCTGGTCGAACGCCCGCAGGAGCTCGTCCTTCGTGCTCCAGGCCCGCGTCTGATACTCGCCGGCGGCGGTGACGTCGAGCTCGTCCTGCTCGATCATCGCCGCGATCCAGCCCGGCATCGTGGCGACCAGCCCCGCCAGGTACCCGAGGGGCATCGACTTCTCGTGCGGCTTCCAGTCGTTCTTCCCCTCCGGGACGCGCTCCAGCAGGCGGCGCGTCCCGGGCGCCTCCCGTTCGAGCTCGGCCTGCAACAGATCGGTGATGGTGCGCATGGTGGCTCCTCCTCGTCGTCCGTCCGGGTGGGAGCGTATCAGAGGGGGTGCTCAGAGGGGTGCCAGCCTATTGGTGGAGCAGCTCACAGCCCGTCCAGATTGCCCAGCAACAGCCGGTCTCCGGGCTGAGTCGCGAGGATGAGCTTTCCCTCCGCGATACCGCCGTTGTGCTTCGTGTCACAGAGCAGCAGGCGCCCGCGCAACAGGCAGGGGTCGGCCCGGCCGTCGCCGTCGAAGTCGCCCAGGAAGGGGAGATCGGTGGGCAGGCCGAAGGTGATCTTGAGCTCGGCGCCGCCACCGTCGTGGGCCGTGTCACAAAGGAACTGATTCCCGCGCCGCACGCAGAGGTCGGCTCGTCCGTCGCCGTCGACGTCGCCCAGCAGGGGGACGTCCCCGGCCTCTCCAAAGCGCTCCTGGAACAGCCCGGAAGGAGTGCGGCAACGCAGGGCGCCCGGCCGCCAGAGGCAGAGGTCGGCCTTGCCGTCGCCGTCGACATCGCCGAGGAGGGGGATATCGGTGCCGTCGGGGACGAGAGGCGGGAAGTCGCGCTCCCACTCGAAGGGCGCGCCGCGGTGGTCCAGGTCGCAGCGCAGACGGTTCCCCTCGACGACGCAGGGATCGGCTCGTCCGTCGCCGTCCACGTCCCCCATCAACAGGGGCGCGGCCGGGTCGGTCGAGACCGCCAGATCGATCTCTGGAAGCCCGCCCGTCCTGCCGGTGTCGCAGAGCAGGTGCCCGGCCCGCACGAGACAGGGCTCGTCGGCCGGCGAGGCCGAGAACCGGGCGAAGTAGATGTCCCCCTCCCCCCCGTTGGGTGAAACCTGCCAGATCGCGGCGAGGGTGCCGTTATCGGCGAAGGCCACCTGATGAAACATGCCACACAAATAGGGTACGGTGGCAAAAGCGAAAGGCTCACCGATGGGCCGTCCGTCCGCGCGGTAGAGACGGCCAGCGATGCCGCAGTAGTCCGGTGGAAAAGCGAGCTGGCTCCAGGCCACGATGAAGTTGCCGGAGCGGTCCGAGGCGATTTTGAAAGATTCTCGCGCAGCGTCCGGACCGGCCGAGACCGTGATCTCCGGGCCGACGCGCTGACCGGAGAAGGTAACCCGCTGCACGTGGAGGTCGGTGCTCGGCGGGAAGAACGACTCCGCGTCCCGGTAGAGCACCCAGGCCTCGCGGCCTCCGGGGAGCATCGCGACCTCCGGACAGATCGAGGTGCCCGGGCGCGGATTGACCTGAAGCTCGGGCCCGAGCTCGCCGGTGGCGGTGAAGAAGCGCGCCCGCACGTCCCCGGTCTTGCGGTCCGGGTTGGCGACCTCCGACCAGACGACCGCCCCAACGCCGTCGAAAGTCGCCGCGAAGCCATAGCCGCATACTGACGGCTTGGTTCCCTGGTCGATGGTCCGGGGCCCGAGGACCTGGTTACCGTGGGTGTCCAGGACCTCCCAGAACGAAGGCCCGATCAAATAGCCCAGAGTTGTCCAGAGCTCTCCTCGACGGGGGAGGACAGACCAGATCCCGGCGGGGTGGAGGCTGCGAAAGGAGCCGGTCCGGCTCCCCTCCAGGTCGTAGAAGGCTCCATGGAGCGCGTCGGGATTTCCCCCCTGTTGTCCAAAGAGGATCGCGAAGTGCAGAGGGTCCTTGATGGTCAGGAAAACAACTCCGAATTGGGTATCCGGGACGATTCCATGCAACAAGCGTTGCACAGGCCCGAGCTCCCCTGCGTGGCCGATCTCGCGAGAGGCCCGAAACTCGTCGAAGGGAGGCTCGACCACGTACTGATTGGGCTGCTCTGTCCAGAGGGTGCGCCAAGTGCCGTCGGCCAGGGCGACGAGCTGGCCGGCGGCATGAACGGGAAATCCCTTGGAATGGTCGCTGATCAGAACGTCCGATCCGATCGGGCTCTGTGACCTGCCGGGCCGTGCGAGCCCACCGAAGGCGAAAACCGTTGCAAGAGCTATGAGGGTGGCCCGGCCTGGAGCTTTCATGAGCCACTTCCCAACCGCTTCCGTGCGGACACCGGATTCCCCTCACTGTCGAAGTCCTGCTCGTACATTCCCTCGATCTCTCCCGCGTCGTTTACAGTTTTCCAGACGATCCTGAACTTGCCGTTCGCTTTCACTTTGAGATCGACCAGCCGGTCGCGTCCCTTTCCATTTCCGTGCACCGCATGCGCGGGCCCCCAGGCTCTGCCGTTCCGGCGCAGCTTGCGGAAGTAGACTCCCTGCCCGGCGGCGGGTTTCCCTTTCGCCAGCGTGGCGTCCGCGGGCGGCGGATCGCTGTTCCAGGCGACCACCACCCCTCCCTGGCCGTCCGCCTGGACCTGGGAGCCGAACTGGTTGCCGGGATCATTCGTAACCACCAAGGCGTTCGGGACGTCTCCGGGAGGCGTGCCGAGGGGGCCGAAGATCTGAATCCAGACATTGCCCAGGCTGCCGTCCAGAGGATACTCCGTCCAGGTCACATACGAGAAGCCGCCACTGTCCGAGGTGGCGGCCGGGTCGCCGTTCTGGTCGTCGGTCGAGCCGTTCACGAGAAGGGGATCACCCAGGAGGACGCCGTCGTTGCTGATCTGGACGGCGAGGATGTTGTAGGTGGAGTTATCCCCTTCTTCCTCCCAGACGACCAGGAAGTTGCCGAGGGAATCCCGGGTCGCCGTAGGGAGGGAACGCATTCTGGGATCGAGAGGATGGACGAGGAACGAGTCTCCGATCGGGTCGCCGTTTGCGTCGAGAAGCTGGGCCCAGACCGAAGCGCCCTGCGAGTCCGGGTCGATTTCGGTCCAGACTTGCAGGTCGTTGTCGGTGAGACCGAGCTTGGCTTCGAGCCGACTGCTCACCGCGGTGGGATCGCCGGACACGTTGGGCGCGTTCGCGCTGGCCAGCGTCTTGGACTGGAGCTTCAGGATCCAGTCGCAGGTCGGTTGAGCGTCCGAGCAACCGAGGCTCGGGGAATTCAGGGGCACGGAAAACTGTACTCCGTTGGCCACTGCATCACATTTCGCCGTAACTTCTCGGAGATTGGTACCCGGGCGTGGATCCACCCAGGTCACGCTCCTGCTGCTACAGGTAAGACCAGCCAGGAGGTCACGGCTGAGGAGCCTCACCACGGGCTGCTGAGATGGCTTTGGGCCAACCCCTGGTACGTGTACCAGGATCACTTTATCGGTAATACCGATATGCCGCTTCAACTCTTCCGGGCGAATCGTGTTCCCCGTGCCGCAAGGGTCCGGCGACGTGGTCGCGGGGAAATTGCCGCAGACGAGCGTATGGCCAGGGACGTACTGGCTCCAGGGCGATTGGCCGAGCAGCAGGCTCATCCGGCCCAGGTCGTCGTCCGACTGGAAGAGGTTGGTGCGGCGTGCCTCCGTGTAGTTGTTGCTGTAGGCGGCCGGGTTGGTCCACGCGACGACGTCCCGGTAGAGGCCGATGTTGAAGCCGAAGGAGCCGGAAAACGCGGTCGCCCAGGCGGTATGGCGGGATCGCGCGCGCGAAGGAGTGAGCTCGCTCAAGTCTCTGACCAGCGTGGTCGTGCCGTTCTGCGTGACCTTGACGTAGGCCGACTCGTACTCTCCTTCCACGTTCACGGCCGGCTTGGGGGTTCCGACCCGGTCCGCGTTGTTGCCGTTAACGCAGACGGCGAGCGGGGTGTACGTCGGGCTGGCCTCGTGGATGCAGCGGAGCTCCAGGGCCCCCTCCCGGGCCCGGCAGACCGTGCGTTGGAAGTCGATGGAGTAGTTGCACGGGGCTCCCGCGTTCGATCCGCCATGACCGCTTTGAAACATCTGGAAGTCGAGCCAGGTCTCGCCGGCAAAGCTCAGATAATCTCCGAGGGGATTGGACCCGGCGAGGTGGACCCCGATGAGGTGCCGGGGGGCCGCCGACTTGATCGCCGCACCCACGTTTTTGATCAGCGTGGTCACGGAGTCACCATTTACGGTGAGGTTAACGCCGGATTCCGGTACCGTCTTCGCGTCGTACGAAGGCGAGTAGAAGACGAAATAGCCCGCCAGGCGGGCGGCCAGATTGCGCGCGAACACCCTGGCTTCCGCGGTCCGGGGAAAGCTCACGTTCAGGCCGTTGTTGTCGCCGCCACGGACCAACGGGTCCATGACGCCCGCCACGATGACCATCAACCCCTTGCGGGTGCTGTTGGCCTTGAGCACGAGATCGTCGAATTGCTCCCAGTACCTGGCGTCCCAGGTGGTGCAGCGGTTGGGCACGACGGCTTTCTCCGCCGCCGAGCAGTCGGTCCTGGCGGTCCCGAAGCCCTGGAAGCCGCCCGACGGAACGGGTTGCACGCTCTGCGTCGCGGGAGCCACGAGCACCGTGCGGAAGTCTTTGCTCGGCGCGGTACGATCGGTGACGAAGCCCAACCACTGAGCACCACTACCATAGTGGATCGGCGCATCCCAGGCGGTCTCTCCCAACCAGAGGAACTGCGTCGCATTGTCTCCGTAAACGAGGCTCCGGCGGTCGGGAGCGACCTTGGGCAGCCCGACCGCATAGAGGCGGACGGGGGAGGTCGCCTTGGCCACCGTGACCTGCCCGGTCTTGTTGAGGCCGGTATCGGTGGCGCAATCCGGGGTCGAGGAGGGGGAGGAGTCCGGCAGCGAGCGCTGGCAAGTCGTCTTCCAACACCAGGTGCCATCGGAGAAAGTGCTGCGGATCAGGAACCGCTTGTTGTTCGTGTCCCAACCGGCGCTCGCGTTTTTCTTGACCCCTTCCCAGAACCCATAGCCGGTGAAGTAGGTGGTGGAATCACTTCCTGTCACCGGAGCGCCGCAGGACGTGGTGCCTCCGGGCATCCGCCAATACTGAACCGCCAGGGCCAGGTCGCGATAAGGGTTGCCGCTGCTCGCGGTGTAGTCGACGGTCGAGATCAGCTCCTGCTCCCACGGCTGCCAACTCAGCGCCGTGCTGTTCTGGGCCGCCGCTCGAAAGGGGACGAGCACGCTCCAGCCCAACACGATCATCAAAGCTCCGGTGCTTCTTTTCCGATCGATCATTCCAGTTTTTCCGGTATGGTTGTGGGCCGCCGCGAAGCGCATATGCCTTCGTCGCGATACCCGGGTTGAGGCTCAGATAGGGACCTGTTCTCTAGTTTAGCACTGTCGGCAGGGCGAGGGCGAAGTGGCCGAGAGGATAGAATCCCGCTCATCATGGAGATCCGGCGCGCTACGGAAGCCGACTTCGAGTCGATGTGGCCCATCTTCCGGGCCGTGGTCTCGACGGGAACGACCTATGTCTTCGATCCCGAGACGTCCCGGGAGGAAGCCTTCGCCTACTGGCTTGGCGATGGCGTCCGCTCCTGGGTCGCCGAGGACGAGGGGCGGGTCGCCGGCATGTACAAGATCGTCCCCAACCAGCGGGACCTGGGGTCCCACGTGGCCAACGCCTCGTTCATGGTCGATCCGGGCTTCGGCGGCCGGGGCGTGGGGCGGGAGATGGGGCTGCACTGCCTCCAGGAGGCCCGCGCGGCCGGCTTCCTGGCCATGCAGTTCAACTTCGTCGTGAGCACCAACGAGGCGGCGGTCGCGCTCTGGAAGAAGCTCGGCTTCGCGATCGTGGGGACGCTCCCCAAGGCGTTCCGGCACCGGGATCTCGGCTTGGTGGACGCCTACGTGATGTACCGGTTTCTGGATTGAGGCAGGGGGTGCGCGGAAGGACGGACGAGGTGCGCGCGTGGACGGAGATGGTGCGCGTTCGCGCCCTCAAAGTGCGCGCGTGGACGGACGAGGGGTCTGGTTGGACGGACTCCTTCGCCCTTTGGACCCTCTCGGGACCCCATCGCGCCCTCAAGGTGCACGTGTGGACGAACACGGTACCTATATGGATCCCCAAGTTTTTTATATGCGCCCTCTTTGGGGAAGGTTGCATCCCCGCGAGGGAAGGTACCGTCCCCGGCGGGGACGGTACCTTCCCCCAAGAGGGTCCTCACAATCCCCAAGGGGGAAGGTACCTTCCCCCTCGGGGACGGAGCCGGGAAGCTCGGGGACGGTACCTTCCCCCAAGAGGGTCCTTACGATCCCCAAGAGGGAAGGTACCTTCCCTCTCGGGGATGATCAGCGCCCCAAAGAGGGTCCTCACCGTCCCCTCGGGGGACCGGACAGGTACCGCGTCCGTCGTTCCGTGACGGGAGGTCCCCGATCGCGGGGAGAGCGGGGGAAATCGCCGGCAGGCGTGTCCGCCCCCTACAGCACCCGCCCCTCCAGCGCCCGCAGCACCGCCTGCGTGCGGTCCCGCGCTCCCAGCTTCGCCAGGACGTTCGAGACGTGGATCTTCACCGTCCCCTCGGCGGTGCCCAGGGCTTCGGCGATCTCGCGGTTGGTGTAGGCGGCGGCCATCAGGCGGAGGACCTCGGTCTCGCGCGGGGTCAGGGGCTCGACGAGGACCGCTCCGGACGCGGACGGCAGCGGGTGGGCCCGGGCGCCTTCGAGCAGGGCCGCGGTGAGGGCCGGCTGGAGGTGGGTGCCGCCCGCGGCGAGGGTCTCGACCGCCGCCACCAGCTCGGCCAGGGTGACGTCCTTGCGGAGGTAGCCGCGCGCCCCCTCGCGGATCGCCTCCAGGGCCAGGGCGCGGTCGTCGAAGGTGGTCAGCACCAGGCAGGGGGGCGCGCCGGGGTGGGCTCGCAAGGCGCGCAGGACGCCGAGCCCGTCGAGCTTCGGCATGCGGACGTCGAGGAGGACGACGTCCGGCCGCACCTCCGCGATCCGGCGCAGGGCCTCCTCGCCGTCGGCGGCCTCGGCGGCGATCTCGATGCGGGGATCGAGCTCCAGGAGCTTGCGGATCCCCTGGCGGACCAGGGTCTCGTCCTCGACCAGGAGGGCACGGATGGCGCTCACGCCTCTCCCCGCAGCGGCCGCAGCGGCACCAGGGCCTCGACGGCGAAGCCCATCCCCGGCCGCGTCGCCACCTCCAGGCGCCCGCCGGCCCGCTCCAGCCGCTCGCGCATGCCGGAGAGGCCGCGGCCGGCCGCCACCTCGGCGGCGCCCCGGCCGTCGTCGCGGGCGCGCACCTCGATCGTCCCCTCCTCCTGGACGACGTCGAGCCAGAGGTTCTCGGCCTCGGCGTGCTTGGCCGCATTGGTGACGATCTCCTGGCAGCAGCGCAGGAGGAGGTGGGCCAGCTCCGGGTCCTCCACCGCCAGGCCCGCCGGCAGGCCGAGGTGGACCCGCGGGCGCGGGATCTCCTCGATCAGCCCCTCGAGCGAGCGCCGGAGGTCGAGCCGCTCGGCCCGGCCCAGGGTGTCCACGATCTCGCCGATATCGGTGAGCAGGCGCCGGGCGAGCGACTGCGCCATGGCGATCGCCTCGCCCTTTTCCTCGCCCTCCTGATGCCCCGCCCGCTCCAGGTTGAGGCTGAGGGCGACCAGCCGGTGTCCCACGGCGTCGTGGAGCTCGCGGGCGATGCGCAGCCGCTCGGCCACCCGGCTGCCGTGGGCGAGGATCTCGCGGGCGGCCCGCAGCTCGGCGTTGGCCCGCGCCTCGCGGTGGAGCGCCTCGATGGCGAGGAAGACCAGGATCTGGAATCCGAGATAGGGAGGCACCAGCATCAGCGCCGGCTTCAGGGACCAGTGGATCGTGATCGCGGTCCCCAGCAGGAGCGACTGGACGGCGATCCAGAGCAGCCCCGTCCGTCCGGAGACCCGGGGCGCGAGCTGCATGGCCACCAGCACCAGGAGCGCCCCCTCGAAGCCGTCGCAGAGGAAGAGGACGAGGGTCATCACGCACGCGGCCTGGAAGGCGAGCAGGGAGAGGTCGAGGCGCCGAGCGCGCTCCCGGCCGGCCGAGGTCACCCAGAAGGCGGCGGCGAAGAGGAGCCAGGCCGCGAGCCAGACGGCGAAGCGGTCCGGCTTGATCTGGTCGCGCTGCAGCCAGATGGGCACGCCCACGCCGAGCCAGACGGCGAGCCCTCCCCAGCGCTGCAGCCGGTGCGACGAGGTCATGGGCGGATCTTACGCCCCGCGGGTCCAGCGCGCATCGGTCGAAAGACATAGGCGGCGGCTACCTCTCTCGCCAGATGCGGGGGTGAGTGGGCTTTTCTAGGATGGGCGTGGAAGGAGGAAGACCCATGACCCTCTCCCGCAGAGACCTGATCCAAGGAGGATTGCTCATGACCGCCGGAGCCCTCGCCGCCAACGCCGCCGCCGCCCAGACCCCCGCCCAGCCTTCGGCCCAGACGTCGGCCCAGACGTCGATCCCCGACCGCGGGCCCCGCCTCGATCCCGACCTGGTGCGCGAATTCGTGATTGCCGGCCACGGCAAGCTCGACCGCACCCGCGAGCTGCTCGATCTGCATCCCACCCTGATCAACGCCGCCTGGGACTGGGGCGGCGGGGACTGGGAGACCGCCCTCGGCGGCGCCTCGCACATGGGGAACGTCCCGATCGCGGAATTCCTGCTCTCGCGGGGGGCCCGCATGGACGTCTTCTGCGCCGCCGCCACGGGGAAGATCGAGATCGTCCGCGCCTTCCTGGCGGACGACCCCAAGGTGATCGACCTTAAGGGGCCGCATGGGATTCCGCTGCTGCGGCATGCGCAGATGGGGAAGCAGGAGAAGGTGGTGGAGCTGTTGCGGGGGCAGGGGGCGAAGTAGGCCCGACATCTCCTACGTGCCTCTTGCCCTCGGAGCGGCCTGCCCTCCGAAGCCTCACCCCCTGGCCCCCTCTCCACTTCGTGGAGAGGGGGAACGTAGCTGAGCTGAGCTTGCCGAATCTGGAAGATGTCGATCTCTGGGCCCTCCCTCTCCACGCAGTGGAGAGGGACCGAGGGTGAGGCTTCGGAGGGCAGGCCGCCCCAACCGGCACGGGGGCTCTTACGCCGCCCCACAACGCGATACCATCCCCCTCCCATGAGAATCCTCTCCCTGAACGTAGGCCTCCCCCGGCCGGTGAGCTGGAAGGGCCGGCGGATCATGACGGGCATCTTCAAGGAGCCGGTCGAGGGGCGGGTGCGCCTGCGCCGGGACAACTTGGCGGGGGACGCCCAGGCGGACCTCTCGGTCCACGGCGGGCCGGAGAAGGCGGTCTACGCCTACCCCTCCGAGCACTACCCCTACTGGCGGCGCGAGCTGGGGCTGGAAACCCTGCCCTGGGGCGCCTTCGGCGAGAACCTCACCACCGAGGGGTGGTGGGAGGACCAGGTCCACGTCGGCGACCGCTTCCGGATCGGCACGGCGGAGCTGGTCGTCACCCAGCCGCGCACCCCCTGCTTCAAGCTGGCCCTGAAATTCGATCGCGACGACATCGTTGAGCGCTTCCTGGCGAGCGAGCGCCCGGGGATCTACTTCGGGATCGTCCGGGAAGGGGAGATCGGCGCCGGTGACGCCATGGAGCGCGTCCACGAGGACGAGAACCGCGTCACGGTGGTGGACGTCATCCGCCTCTACCTGGAGCGGAAGGGGCAGAGCGATCCGGAGCTGTTGCGGCGGGCGGTGCGGGTCGAGGCGCTGGCGGAGGGGTGGCGGGAGCACTTCCGGAAGCGGCTGGATGCTGAGTAAGAAGCAGCGACGGCCTCTTGTTTTGATGCAGGACATTCTATATGATGTTACAGCATCTCGCCGATCCCGGCGATCTTGAACAGGAGGCTCTATGACTGGCCTGAAACGGACGTTCCTGATCTGTACCCTTTCAGCTCTCACCCTGGGCGCCACGGCCGTGCTCGCCCAAGATGCAGCCGCGCCGAAGGACAATGCGGCCGTTTCCAGCCCCCAGGCAAAGACCGAGGCCCCGCCGCAGGAAGGGATCGACCTCGGCGCTCTGTTCAATCCGCAGCCGGTCAACCGCAGTTGCACGGCGTCGACCAGTTGCGCCACTCTCGGCGGCACCCCGATCATGTGCAGTGGCTCCTCCTGCACCGGGAACACCAGTTGGGTTCTCTGCGACGGCAACATCACCTACTGCACGTGCAACCCGTCCAACATCACCTCCAGTTGCCGGGATCCTCAAGGCTTCTGCGACTGCTGGAACGCGGCCCCCACGAACGGGTGGGGCGTCTGCCGGCAGAATTACTGCTGGGCCACGTAGGCCCGGCCCTCCGGGAGGCCACCGAGGGGTGGCCTCCCCCGATTGCCGTCCTCCTCCTCCCAGCTTGGTCTCAAGCTCTATCCCGATTGGATCGTCGTGACTTTGATGGACGCGAGGCGATGCAGAGGCCTGCCGCGCTTTTCGGAGGTGATGAGCTCCATGGCGCTGACCGATAGAGCGGCAGCCCCGTGCAGAGCGTCCAGAGCGGAGAGGCCGTTCTCGGCTCCGAGCTCGAATGCATCCTCAAGGAGGGCGGCGCCGGGTGTCGCCCAATGCTCCACGCGGTTGAAGAAGGCTTCGTAGAACGCGACCTCTTCCGCTCGTTTGTGGAATCGCGCCTTGGGGAGGACCTCCAGACAGATGAACGTACTGGATGCGAAGGACCGATTACGGTCGTCATCCAGGACTTCGAAAGCGCGGTGGGCGAGATCCGCGTTCCCGCGAACAGCCGCGATCAAGACTCCGGCGTCGATGAAGGTGACCTTCTTCAACGAGAGGAAGAGCTCCCGCCCCGCCGCTCCGCCAGCTCACGCTCCAGATCCTCCCAATCCAACAGAGGCTCCCCGGACGCCACGACGCGCTGCCGGATCTCCCAGAGCTCCCGGCCCAGGGGGCTCCGGGGGTGGAATTCCTCTTCCTGAAGGATGGACGGCTGTTTTTTGGGAGTCGCCATGACAGGCTCTAACTTACTCGATGCCGGAGTCTCAGGCAAGCCCGGCACACCCGGTTCGTATCGTGGGGACGCGATCAGGGGTCTCCCGTTGGAGCCCGGTGATCCGGCCCTGAGCCCCGTCGCGCCGTATAGTCGAAGCACCTATGACCTCCCATGCCGGACGGCCACGTGGACAGCCAGTGGGAGGTCTATGCCGGGGGGAAGCAGGCGGGGGCTCATACGTTCCATCTGGCGCGGGTGAAGTAGACCGCCCGGGGATTGATCCCCGGGCGCCCTTACCCCATCGGCAATTCCACCGTGAACACCGTCCCCCGCGGCGCGTTGTCCTCGACCCGGATGGCCCCCTGGTGGTCGGTGACGATGCGGTGGACGATGGCGAGGCCGAGGCCGGTGCCGCGCCCCTTGGTGGAGAAGTAGGGGAGGAAGAGCTTCTCCTTCGAGGCCGGAGGGATGCCCCGGCCGGTGTCCGCGATCTGGATCTCCAGGTGGCCGTTGACGGGATGGGCGGCGACGGTGACGTGCCCCGGGGCCTCGGTGGCCTCGACGGCGTTGTCGAGCAGGTTGATCAGGGCGCGCTTGATCTGCTCGCCGTCGATCCAGACCGCCGAGAGCGCGGGGTCCACCTCCCCCTCGACCTCCACCCCCGGCTTCAGGTCGCGGTAGAGGTGGAGGGTCTCGCCCACCAGCCGCGGCAGGTCGACCGGCGCCGGCCGCGGCCGGGGCATGCGGGCGTAGCGCGAGAACTCGTCGACCATCCCCTGCAGGGTCACCACCTCGCGGACGATGATCTCGACCCCCTCCTCGATCGCCCTGGCGAGGCCGGGGTCCCCCTGCTGGGACTTGCGGAGCAGCCGCTCGGCGGAGAGGCGGATGGGGGTGAGCGGGTTCTTGATCTCGTGCGCGATCCGCCGCGCCGCCTCGTTCCAGGCCGCGAGCTGCTGCGCCTTGATCAGCTCAGTGAGGTCCTCGATGACCACCACGCCCCCCTGGATCGTCCCGGCGGCGTCGCGCAGGGCGGTCACCTTGAGCTCGAAGGTCTTCCACTCGCCGCCCACGGTCAGGTGGACCTCCTTGCTGCCGTGGCCGCCGCGCCCCACCTCGCGCACCGCCGCCGCCAGCCGCCGGCGGTCGGGGTCCCCCCAGGCCTCCTCGAAGGGGCGGCCCACCACGTCCTCCTCCCGCTGGCGGAGCATGTTGAGGGCGGCGCCGTTGCAGGTGAAGATCCGCCCCTGGGAATCGATCGAGACCACGCCGGCGGCGACGTTCTCCAGCACCGCCGCGATCAGGGCCCGCTCGGCCCCCAGCCGCTGGTTGCTGGTGGTCAGCTCGCGGTTGCTCCGTTCCAGGAGGTCCTTGCTGCTCGCCAGCTCCCCGGTCATGCGGTTGAAGGAGTCCACCAGCACGCCGAGCTCGTCGTCGGCCTCGACCTCCACGCGGTGGGAGAGGTCGCCGCCGCTGATCCGGCGGGTCCCCTCGGCCAGGGCCTGGATGGGCAGGGTCACCCGCCGGGCCAGGTAGAGCCCGGTCCAGGAGGAGGCGAGGAGGATGACCATGGTCACCATCAGGAAGAGCAGCATGTGGCTCGCCCTCAGGTCGTCCTTCTGGGCCACGAGCTGGCGGTAGGCCTGATAGTCCTCGACCAGCTTCTCGCGCTGGGCGGTGATGCCGGGGTCGAGGAGCGAGCCCACCACCAGGACGGCCGGGGGCGCGCCGGCCGGGCGGTCCGGCAGGGCCATGGCGGCGACCAGGAGGCTGCCGCGGGTGCCGGTGGGGGTGAGGACGGCGGTGGCCTTCCCCTCCTGCGCGGCCTGCTCCAGGAGGGAGCGGTCGACGTCCGGCAGGTCGTGGAGCCCCGACTGCGGATCGATGAGGCCGGAGACGAAGTCCTGCCCCTCGAAGACCTCGAGAGTGGCGAGACCCAGCTCGCCCAGGAGGGCGTTCAGCCGGCGGTTGAGGCGCGGGCGCTGCTGGGGATCGTCGAGGTCGATCCCCTGGATCTCGCGCACCGCGCGCCCGGCGTCGCGCAGGTTGGTCCGCTCGATCTGGTCGTAGAGGGCCTGGGCGACGGCGTTGCCGCGCTCGAGCACCGGGGCCACCGGGGTGTTGAACCAGCGGTCCATCGATCCCCGGAGGAGCTCGGTGGCGATGGCGAACAGCAGCAGCACGGGGATCAGGGAGAGGCCGATGTAGGTGGCGACCAGCTTGGACTTGAAGGTCGAGCCGAGCACGCGGTGGCGGCGCTCGATCAGCAGCTTGACCAGGTTGCGCAGCAGGACGAAGAGGATGATCAGGGTGAGGAGGACGTTGACGTACCAGAGCACGAACAGCAGCACCCGGTTGGTGACCAGGGCGCTCGGCAGGTCGCGCCCGCGCTGGGCGAGGTAGAAGAGGCCGGTGAACAGCAGCAGCAGGGCCACCAGCCCGCCGATGATCAGGCGGTTGTTCTTGCGGTTGCGGCGGAGCTTCTCGCGCAGGCCCATCGGTTTTCTAGGGGGTGCCCGGGGGACGGAACTTGGGGCTCTCCCTCCAAGGGGTGCTGATGGTGACGGGGATGAGGGACAGCACCGTCCGCGATCCGAGCTCGGCTTCCACCTTGACCAGCAGGCGCCACTCCCGGGGGAGGCCGGCCACCGAGAAGGCCGGGAGCCGCTCGACGCGGGTCATCGCCTCTTCGAGGGTCCTGCGCTCGCGCACGGTGCGGCTCTCGATCAGCTTGTCGTTCAGCTTGTAGTGGACGGCGTAGGCGCGGGCCACGGCGTCGTAGGTCGCCACCACCTCGAAGGTGCTCTCGCGCAGGCGCTGGTCCCACCAGCGCTTGCGGTCGCGGAACAGCTCGAGCCGGTAGAGGATGGAGGTGGGCAGGCCGCTGTCGACCCGTTCGGCGAAGCGGCGGTCGAAGGCGCCGCCCAGGGTGAAGGTCGTGAGCACCCGGTCGGCGTCCAGGCCGATCTTGATTTCGGAAATCTCGGCGTCGGCGAAGGCCCGCGAGGCGAACAAAAAGAAGCACAGGAGCGCGATCTTCGCTGTCATCGATGTGGGGGAGTCTAGCACCCCTCCTCCGCCTGGGCTTTCCCCCGCCCGCCCCCTCACCTCCCCGGCCCTCCTCTCCCGACCCCTCCCCCCTCCCTCACCGGGAGAGGAGGGAGAAAGATCCCTTCGAAGTTTTGGGGGCGGGTGGTGCCCCTCTCCCGGTGAGGGAGGGGGGAGGGGTCGGGAGAGGGGTCAGGGGTGAGGGTCCGGGATCACCGGCAGCTCGACGTACGACGCCCGCCCGGGCTCGTGGTAGAGGGTCAGCTTCGGGGGCGGATTCCGCTCGGGGGTGACGGCGTTCGCGTGGTCCGCGCCGGTGACGGTGACGCGGATGCGGTGCCCGGCGGCGAAGAGGGTGGAGGTGGGGTAGAGGTCGAAGACCAGCTCCACGGGCTGGCCCGGCTTGAGGCCGGCGCGGTCCGCCCGGTTGCCGCGGTGGTAGGGGAGGCCGGCGGTGTCGTAGCCGGGGTCGGCGGTGGCGCGGTCGGAGGCGCGGAGCATCCCCTCGGTGACGTAGCGGGAGGCCCCTTGCGCGTCCACCTCCTCCAGGTAGACGAAGAGGTCGGCGTCCGGCGCGGAGGAGGAGATCCAGAGGTGGACCATCGGATAGCCGGTCACCTCGACCGGCGCCGTCAGCGGCGGGGTGGTGTAGGTGAGCCCCTTGGCGTCGTGGGCCGAGAGCTCCGGGAACTTCCGCTCCAGCGACCAGCGCGGATCGGGGGCGACGGCGGCGGAGTAGTCGACCGTCCGCTCGTCCCGGCTCTCCCCCTCTTGAGGCGGCGCCGTGCGCAGCGACCGGTCGGGGCCCAGCCAGTAGGGGGTCCGCCGCTCGTTGGGCAGCGGCCAGGTCTTGGCGGCCCGCCAGGCGGTCGCCTCGGGAGCGCCCATCACGTAGTAGTGGACCGGCGCGTCGTCCATCACGTGGTTGTCGATCCCCTTGAGCCAGTAGTCCCACCAGCGCAGGTGCTCGGCGGCGAAGTCCATGTGCTCGCTCTGCACGTGGGTCCAGGGGCCGATGGTGAGCTTCTGGGGGTTGTCGAGGTTGCGGAAGAGGAGCGTCTGGTCGCGCACGTAGCGGTCGTACCAGCCGGCGAGGTGGTAGACGGCGACCTTGGACTCACGGATCTGCTGGAGATAGGTGATCGGGGTCCAGTCCCGCCAGACCTGGACGCCTGTCTGGGGATCGGCGCTGTCGCGGAAGGGGAGGCCGGCGTAGAGCTTCGCCGCGTCGCGGTTCGCCCGGTGCTGCTGGACCGCGGCCTTGAGCAGGGCGCCGTCCTTGTCCTCGTCCACGGGAAGAGCGGGCTTGTCGACGTCGAGCTCGTGGACGAGCCTGGTCCAATTCTGGATGAACGGGCCATGGAAGATGCCGCCATGCCAGAGGAGGTCGTAGAGGTCGGTGACGGCCTTCTCCGGAAAGATCGCCTTGAGGTGAGGGGGCTTCTGACCGGCGGCCATGTACTGGGTGATGCCGAGGTAGGACACGCCGTACATGCCGACCTTGCCGTTCGACCAGGGCTGGACGGCGAGCCACTCGGTGACGTCGTAGGCGTCCCGGGTCTCCTGGGGGTTGAACATCCCCGTGAAGGTGCCGAACGACGCTCCGGACCCGCGCACGTCCACCGCCGCCACCACGTATCCATGCTTCACCACCTCGGGCAGCCATTCGAAGCTGTCGAGGATCGTGTAGGTCTTCCCGTCCTCCACCACGGCCCGCTGGTACCGGTTATGGGTCCAGACCACCGGCAGCTTCTCCTCCGTGACCTTGCCGCCCCGGGTGGGACGGAAGAGGTCGACCGCCAGCCGGGTGCCGTCCCGCGCCGTCACGTAGCGCGAGCTGCGGACCCAGCCGTCATAGACCGCCTCGGAGTAGCCGGAGTAGTGGTTGAATTCCGAGACCTTGGGGGGCGGGGCGGCGGCGAGGGAGAGAAGGGCCAGGAGGACGAGCAGGAGTTTGCGGGGCATGGGGTCTCCTTGGAGCGAGGGAGGATCTTAGGCCTTTACTACGGACGGGAACAGCGTTTGGTTACACAGATCCTAGGCCTGAGAGTCTTCATCGTCTCCGGAAATAATTCCGCTTGCCTTCCGTCCCAATCGTTTTCTAGAATCGGGAGCCAGCGTAATGCTTTTCCACGATGCGAGGACCTGATGAAGGGAGCGCGTCGGATTGCCCGAGCTGACACGCTTTCTCGGAATTGAGATCTATATGTACTACCGGGATCATGCTCCGCCCCACTTCCATGCGGAGTATGGTGAGTTTGAGGCCACCATTGAGATCGAGTCAGGAGCAGTGACGGGCAGATTCCCGAGGCGAGCGCTGAATCTGGTCATGGAATGGTACTCTCTACACAAGGCCGAGCTGCGGAAGACTGGCGGCTCGCGCAGCAAAAGCTTCCGCTGAAGCCGATCGACCCACTGGAGTAGCCCATGTTCCTGCACGTCCTGGAAGCCAGATACCTAGGTGATTACAGAGTCTGGCTGCGTTTCAGCGATGGCACCTCCGGCGAGGCGGACCTGAGCGGAGAGCTCGATGGGCCTGTCTTCGGTCCCCTGCGGGATGTGGAGCTGTTCAAGCGCTTCACCATCCACCACCATACTCTGGCCTGGGAGAACGGCGCTGATCTCGCGCCGGAGTTTCTCCATCAGCGCCTGAGAGCCGCCGCCTGATCCACCGAGTCAGCGATCAGGCCCCGGGGTAGCGAATCTCCCCGGGGTGATGAGGGGTCAGCGCAGCCGCTTCACCACTGGCCCCGCCAGCCCCCGCCCCTTGAGATCGTAGATCTTCGGCGACAGGGTCAGGCAGAGTGGCCGGCCGGGGGCCGGCGGGCGCTCGGGCTTGAGCTCCCAGCGGTCGCCCGCCGCGCTGGCGCTGAGGCGGCCGGGGAGGATGGGGCCGGCGCCGCAGTCCCCCTCCCGCACCTGGAAGGTGAGGGGGGTGACGTTGAGCACCGGCCGCGAGAAGGCCACGGTGACCGCGCCGTCCGGCCCTCCCGCCTGGACCCCCGCCACCGCCAGGGGTGGATCGGGCGGCGGCGGCGAGGCGGCCGGGAAGCCGATCGGCACGCGGGTGTCGCCGGTCCCCTCGCCGGGATTCTCGCCGGTAGTGAAGCGCCACGAGGTCTCGTGGCGCGCGCAGTTGCCGTGGAGGTCGCAGACCCCGGCGGCCACGCGGGCCGTGTAGGTGCGGTGGGGCTCCAGGAAGACCTGGTGGGGGAAGAGGGCCCAGGCGCCGTCGCCCACCGCGTCCACGAAGGCGGGCACGGGGTTGCCGGCGTCGTCGGTGAGGGTGAAGGTGGCCGCGTCCACCCCGGCCACCGGCTCGGAGAAGAAGACCTTCGGCACCACGTCGCGGGCGATCCCCTGGACGCCATCGCCGGGGTAGGTGCGGGCGCCGGGCGGGGTGGTGTCGGCGGCGCCGCCGCGGACGTCGATCACCACGCTCCTCACCTCCATGGGCACCGGCGGGGCCCCTTCGACCACGGCGGGCTCGACGGACGGGACCCGGCCGTCGCAGAGGCCGCCGAGGACGCAGGGCTGGAGCTTGCGGTCGCCGTTCTGGTCCGCCAGGTTCCCCAGCAGCTTCTTCGCCACCACCCCCTCGAAGGACTGGTAGTAGACCGCCGCCGTCACCGCGACCGGCCCCCGGGTTCCTGGGGGAACGATCACAGAGTAGCGGTCGATCACCGCCATGGCGCCCTGGTTGGGCAGGGGGCGCAGGCGGGTGTCGGAGAGGAAGGCGTCGTCCCAGACGTCGCCGTCGCCGTCGCGGTCCTCGTAGACCGGTACTCCGCGCGGGTTGCGGCGGTCGATCACCCGCCCCTGAGCGTCCACCGGCAGGCCGTCGCCGTTCACCTTGAGGTTGAGCGGGGAGGCATAGGCGAGCTCCAGGGTGGGGCAGCCGTCCCCCAGGGAGGCGATGGCCTTGAATTGGACCGCGTACGGATCGGGGGAGCCGGCGGGGAGCCGCCACTCCTTGCAGCGGGGGTAGTTGGGGTCCGCCGTCTCCTCCCGGGTCAGGTAGCCCACCCCCTTGGACGCGCGCTTCCAGTGGGAATCCCAGAGATCGAGCTCGCGGCCGGAGTCGAGGTCGAAGGCGCGCACCGCCACCCAGGCGGCGCGCCCCTCGGGGAATCCGGAGGGGAAGTCGTGGCCGCTGCCGCTGTTGGTCACCGTCACCCGCAGGGGGGCGCGGGTACCCGGATCGGCGGCCGGCGGGGCCTTCAGACCGAGGTCGACGACGTTGCGCAGGCGGTCCCAGGCCAGCCGCGAGTGCTGGGTGATGGCGCCGCGGGCTGAGACGTTCTCGAAGAAGGCGTTGTGGTACGGGCTCGTCTCGTCGGCCGAGGTGAAGCTGAAGACCGACAGCTCGGGGTAGGGCTCGGGGGCGCCGGAGTCGTTCACGTCCGCCCCCACCAGGCGAGTCACGAAGGTGTTGCCGCCGATGAAGTGGTGGCTGAAGGCGGGCGCGCGCTCCGGGCCGTCGTTGGCCACCTTGCCGGTGCGCGGCGGCGCGGGGTGGCCGTCCTTGTAAAGGGTCTGGGCGGTGCCGGGTTGGCCGAAGTCCTGCTGCATGTGGCAGGTCTGGCAGTCGCGCTTGAAGCGGGGGTCGAAATTGCGGTTCCCCGGCCGGTCGGCGTAGCGGCTGGCGGACCATTCGGCGTAGGTGCGCTCGATGGGGAACCCCCCGACCCAGCGGCCCAGGCGGTTCTTCACCGTCAGCGGATTGGTGACGTCGTGGCAGGCGGCGCACATCTCGGCCCGCTCGTGGAGGGCCTGGTAGTACCCCTCGTGCCCCGAGCGCTGCGTCTGCTGATGGGGGAGGTCGGTCTTGAAGACGCCGCTCAGGTAGGCGTCGCGCGGCTCCTTGGGCGGGTGGGCCGCGAGCGGCCCCAGGTACTCCGGGAAGGCGATGGCGTGCGGGGAGAGCTTGTAGGCCCCGGCGCCCACGGCGTACCCCTGGTTGGGGGAGGCGGGGTCGGGGACGGCGGCGCGGTCCTGCTGCCCCTCGGGCTGGAGCTTCGCCCGGCTGGCTGTGCCCGGCACCGAGGGGTAGGGGGTGCCGGACTTGTGGGCGTAGCCGAAGGGCATCTCGCGGGTGTCCGCGTAGGTGTGGCAGATGGCGCAGAAGATCCCCCGCTTGCCGGCGTCGGTGTTGCGGAAGCGCGACTCCATCGTGGCGAAGGCGAGGCCGGTGCCGGCGTCGGACGTGGGGTTGTATTCCGGGTCGAGCCGGCCGTGCTCCAGCCCCGAGAGCGGGTCGGCCTCGACGGCGGCCAGCGGCACGTTGTCCGCGTAGTTGGCCGGCATGTGGCACTGGGTGCAGAAGCCGTCGAGCAGGGAGCCGGGGCGGGTGGTGGTGGCCATGCCGGCGCCGGTGTCGAAGGTGCTGGCGCAGTTGCCGCCGGCGAAGGGGTTGACCACGGCGCGCTCCGTGCCGTCCGGCGGCGCCGGGGCCTCGCAGCTTCCCGCCGTGGAGGTCTGCCGGGCGGCGAGGAGGAAGGCCGCGCGCCACCCCGGATCGCGCCAGGAATTGGACATCATGGAGCCGTTCCACTCGCTGAAGATCTTGGCGTGGCAGGTGGCGCACTTGCCGGGGTTGTGCGCCCCCTCCCAGGCCTCCTCGAAGGGGGGCGGGAAGTGGCGCGCCTCGGCGACGTCGTAGGGCGCCGCCTGGGGAAGGCGGTTCGGCAGCTCGCCGGTCTGCGGCTCGGACTGGAGGGCCAGGGCCACCAGGCCGGCGCAGGGGATCAAGGCGAGCAGAGCCAGGGCCCAGCGCTTCAGGACGTGCCTCATAGATCCTCCGGCAGGAGATTTCAGAGATTTCGTTGAGCCATCACTTGATCGGCTCACTTTTTGGTGAAACAAGCACCCACGCTAATGGGTATGGTGCTATGCGAATGATTTAGCGGGCCACCGTCGACGCGGTTACCCCATATTTGTTGGCTCTCTTTTGGAGGACATCAGTATGGGCTCGTCTATGTTGCGGGACAGGTCTCGGTCCGTCCTCTTGCTCGCGGCGTTCGCCGCGAGCCCGGCCCTGGCGGCCGGCTTCGATCCGGCTTCGACCTTCGAGGTGCAATGCAGCGGCTGCCACAGCGTGGGCCGGGGGGTGGTGGTGGGGCCGGACCTCGCGGGGGTGGCCTCGCGCCACCCTCCGGACTGGCTCCACTCGTTCATCCGCTCGTCCCAGGGGATGGTGAAGAAGGGAGACACGGCCGCCAAGACTCTGTTCGGGAAGTTCGGCAAGGTCATGCCCGACCACGACCTCTCGAACGAGGAAATCGATAAGCTGCTGCGATTCATTGCGTCGGGCGGCCCCAAGCCGCCGGCACGGTTCCGCCTGGCGCGCCTGGCGACTCCGGCCGAGGCGGCGCGCGGCCGGGCGCTGTTCACCGGCGCGGCGCCGCTCGTCCACGGCGGCCCCCCCTGCGGGGAGTGCCACAGCGCGGGCGCCTTGCGGGGCGCCACGCTGGCCGCCGACCTCACCCGGGTCTACGAACGGTACCCGGACGCCTGGCTGACCCGGGCGCTTCTCGAATCCCGCGACCCCCTGATGGTGGTCTACCGCGACCGGCCGCTGACCGAGGACGAGGCGTTCGCCCTCAAGGCGTTCCTTTATAAAGCCTCGCGCTCGCGGGTCCCCGCCGATCCGCTCTCCTCCACGGTGCCGCCGCTCTTTCTGGGGGCCGGCGGCTCGGGCCTCGCTCTCTGGCTGGCCCGGCGGGGAGAGCGGCGCCGATGACCCGTGACCTCTTCCTTTACGGGCTGTTCCCCTATCTCGCCGTGGCGCTCCTGGCGGGCGGCACGGCCTGGCGGCTGATCGCGGCCGGCCGGCGGGGAGGGGTGCAGGCGGCCCGGGAGCGGAGCGCGCCGCTCTACCACGGCTCCGTGGCTTGGCGCTGGGGCCTCGCCCTGGCCCTGCTGGGCCACGCCGGGGCCTTCCTGACGCCGCGCTGGCTGCTCCTGTGGGACCGGATGCCCCTCCGCCGGATTCTCCTGGAGGCGACCGGCTTCACCCTGGGCGCCATGGCCCTCACCGGGCTCCTGTTGCTGATCTGGGAAACTCGCGGGCGCCGGCCCCTGGCGGATTTCCTCCTCGTCCTCCTGCTCGCCACCTCCCTCGTCTCGGGGCTGGCGTCGGCCGCCCTCTACCGCTGGGGCTCCTCCTGGTACGCGGTGTCGCTCCTCCCCTGGTTCCAGTCGCTGGCGGGGCTCTCGCCGGACGTCTCGCTGGCGGCCGGGCTGCCCTGGCCGGTCCGGCTCCACGTGCTCTCGGGGCTGGCGTCGGCGGCGGTCCTCCCCTTCACCCGCGGGGTGTACGCGTTGGCCGGGGCGGTGCTCGACCTCCCCCGCAAGCTCGCGGCGCTGCGGGCGAGCCGGTGGGCCATGGCCGGGGTGGAGGCGGGCCTGGCGCTGCTGACCGTGATCTTCCTGGTCGGGGCCTTCCAGCGGGTGGGGGTCAGCCAGGGGTACGAGCCGGCCCAGCCCATCGCCTTCTCCCACCGCATCCACGCCGGCGACTACCACATCGCCTGCCAGTACTGCCACTTCGCGGCGGAGAAGAGCCGGCACGCCGGCATCCCCCCCGAGAGCGTCTGCATGAATTGCCACGGCAAGCTCAAGGTGACCTCGGCCGAGATGGAGAAGCTCAAGGAGGCGGTCTCCCAGCGGCGGCCCATCCGCTGGGCCCGCATCCACCAGTTGCCGGACTTCGTCTTCTTCAGCCACAGCCAGCACGTGCGCGGCGGCCGGGTGGCCTGCCAGCGGTGCCACGGGCCGGTCGAGACCATGGAACGGGTACGCCAGGAGGAGCCACTGGTCATGGGTTGGTGCCTGGACTGCCACCGGCGCGAGGGGGTGGCTCCGGCCGCCCAGCGCGGCGGCCGCCAGCTCCACCCGGCGATCGGCGGATTGGATTGCGGTAAATGCCATTACTAGGGGAAGGCACATGTCCAACACACATGACGAGGAGGCCCCCTGGGACCTCGGGGAGGCGAGCCGCAGGGATTTCCTGAAGCTGATGGGGTTCAGCCTGGGCGCCGCGGCGCTCGCGAGCTGCACCCCCATCCCGGAGCGCCAGGCGGTGCCGCCGCTCGCGCTCGCCGACGGGGCGCCGCTGCCCGGCGTCGAGACCTGGTATGCCACCACCTGCGGCGGCTGCGGCGCGGGATGCGGCCTGCTCGCCAAGACCCGCGACGGCCGGCCGATCAAGATCGAGGGGAACCCCTCCTCCCCGGTCTCCGGCGGCGCCACCTGCGCCACGGGGCAGGCGGCGGTGCTCTCGCTCTACGACGACCGCCGGCTCCGGGGGCCGCTCCTCCAAGGACGGCCGGCGTCGTGGGCCGAGGTCGACGCCTATGTCGCGCCCCGGCTCGTGGCTATTTCCGCCCAGAGCGCCGCCCGCGGCGGTCTCGCGCTGCTCACAGGCACGATCCACAGCCCCTCCAGCCGGAAGCTGATCGCCGGCTTCCTGGCCCGCCACCCCGGGTCCCGGCACGCCGTCTGGGAGCCGGTCTCCTTCGCCGCGACCCGAGAGGCCAACCGGCGGAGCTTCGGCCGGGCGGTGATCCCGCAATACCGCTTCGACCGGGCGCGGCGGGTGGTGGGGATCGAGGCCGACTTCCTCGGCACCTGGCTGTCGCCGGTGGAGATCGCGAAGGCCTGGGCCCGGGGCCGCCGGCCGGATGCCGGGGGGCCGCTGCCTCGGCACTATCAGATCGAGTCGGGGATGTCGCTCACCGGCGGCAAGGCCGACCGCCGGCTGGCCGTGCTCCCCTCGGAGCTGGGGCTGGCCGCGCTCGCCCTGGTCCGCCGGGTGGCCCGCCGGGCCGGCGAGGGCGCGCCGGACGCCCCCGACCCCGCCCTTGATCCCAAGACCCTGGACGCCGTGGCGGACGACCTCTGGAGCCACCGGGGGGAGTCGCTGGTGGTGTGCGGCGTCAACGACCTGGCGGTGCAGACGGCGGTCAACCGCCTCAACTTCCTGCTGGGGAACGTGGGCCGCACGGTCGACCCCGGCCGCCCCTCTCAGCAGAATCAGGGGGACGAGGCCGCCGTGGCGGACTTGATCGCGGCCGTGGAGCGCGGCGAGGTCCAGGGGCTCCTCCTCTGGGGGGTGAACCCGCTCTACGACCACCCCGAGGCCGGGCGGCTCGCCCGCGCGCTGGAGAACGTGCCGCTCAAGGTCTCCTTCGCCGAGCGGCTGGACGAGACGGCGGCGCTGACCGACGTCGTGGCCCCGGACCGCCACTTCCTGGAGTCCTGGGGGGACGCCGAGCCGGTCGAGGGGTGCTTCGGGCTGCGCCAGCCGGCCATCGCCCCGCTCTTCGACACCCGCGCCGCCGAGGCGAGCCTGCTGCGCTGGATGGGGGAGGAGCGGCCGGACGCCTACCGCCATCTCCGGGAGCACTGGCAGCGGGAGCTCTTCCCCCGCCAGACCCGCTGGGCCAGCTTCGACGACTTCTGGGACCACTCGCTCCAGGACGGCGCCTGCGAGCTCGACCGCCCGGCACCGGAGACGGCGCCGGTCCATGACGCCGGGGACCTCGCGGCGGCCACGGCGGCGATCGTCACCGCCCGTCAGGAGGCCCGGAGCCAGAAAGGCTACGAGGTTCTCCTCTATGAGAAGGTCGGCCTGCGGGACGGCCGCCACGCCAACAACCCCTGGCTCCAAGAGCTGCCCGATCCGGTGAGCCGGCTCACCTGGGGGAACCAGATCGACCTCTCCCCCCGGCTGGCCGCGGAGCTGGGCCTGGAGGAGGGGGACGTGGTGGCCCTGCGCCACGGCAATCTTTCCCCAAAAGCGTCCTTGGAGCTGCCGGTGCGCCTCCAGCCCGGCCAGCCGCCGGGGATGGTGGCCGTGGCCCTGGGATACGGCCGCACCCGCGCCGGCAAGGTGGCGGACGGCGTCGGCGCCAACGCCTTCCCCCTGGCCGCCGTGCGCGACGGCTTCCTGCGCGGCTGGGCCGCGGGCGCCCGCCTGGAGAAGACGGGGCGCCGCGAGACCCTGGCCGCCGTCCAGCGCCAGAGCTCCATGGAGGGGCGGCCCATCGTGCGCACCGTGACTCCCGCCGAGCTGCGCAAGGGCAGGGAGGGGGAGGAGGCCCAGGACAGCCTCTGGAAGGAGTGGCCGCGCGAGGGGCACCACTGGGGGATGGCGATCGACCTCGACGCCTGCACCGGCTGCTCCGCCTGCGTGGTGGCCTGCCAGGCCGAGAACAACGTGCCGGTGGTGGGGCGGGAGGAGATCACCCGCGGGCGCGAGATGCACTGGATCCGTCTCGACCGCTACTACGACGGCCCCGCGGACGCCCCGGAGATGGTCCACCAGCCGATGATGTGCCAGCACTGCGGGAACGCCCCGTGCGAGACCGTCTGCCCCGTGCTGGCCACCGTCCACAGCGCCGACGGCCTCAACCAGCAGGTCTACAACCGCTGCGTGGGCACCCGCTACTGCGAAAACAACTGCCCCTACAAGGTGCGGCGCTTCAACTGGTTCCGCTACGCGGGCAACCCGAAATTCGACTACAACATGAACAGCGACCTGGGGCGGATGGTGCTCAATCCCGATGTCGTCGTGCGCTCGCGCGGGGTGATGGAGAAGTGCTCGCTCTGCATCCAGCGCATCCAGGCGGGCAAGCTCCGGGCCGAGGCCGCCGGCGAGACGCTCGCCGACGGCGCCATCCGCACCGCCTGCCAGCAGGCCTGCCCGGCCGAGGCCATCACCTTCGGCGACCTCACCGATCCCGGGAGCGCGGTCGCCAAGCGCCAGGCCTCCCCCCGCTTCTACCACGAGCTGGCGGAGCTCAACACGCGCCCCGTGGTGGGGTACCTCGCCCGGGTGCGCGATCTTCCGGAGGAGGGGCAATCATGATCGCCGATCCCCTGGCGCTGCGCCCCTCCTGGGTGGAGGGGAGACCGACCCTGCGGCAGATCACGGACGACATCTCGCGTCCGCTGACCGCGCGCCCGACCCTGGGCTGGTGGGCCTGCTTCGCGGCGGCGGCGCTGGCCCTCGGCTGCGGCGTGGCCGCCGCCTCCTACGAGATCGCCACCGGCATCGGCACCTGGGGCTTGAACAAGACCGTGGGCTGGGCCTTCGACATCACCAACTTCGTCTTCTGGATCGGCATCGGCCACGCGGGCACTCTGATCTCGGCCATCCTCCTGCTCTTCCGCCAGAAGTGGCGCACCTCGATCAGCCGCTCGGCCGAGGCGATAACCATCTTCGCCGTGATGTGCGCCGGGCTCTTCCCCCTGATCCACATGGGCCGCCCCTGGCTCGGCTTCTGGATCTTCCCCTATCCCAACTCGCGCGGGCCGCTGTGGGTCAACTTCCGCTCCCCCCTGCTCTGGGACGTGGTCGCCATCAGCACCTACTTCACCATCTCCTTCGTCTTCTGGTACGTGGGGATGATCCCCGACCTCGCCACCCTGCGCGACCGCGCCGCCGGCCGCGGGGACCGCTGGCGCAAGAAGATCTACGGCCTCCTGAGCTTCGGCTGGGACGGCTCCTGGCGCACCTGGTCGCGCTACGAGACCCTGTCGCTCATCCTGGCCGGGCTGGCGACGCCGCTGGTCGTCTCGGTCCACTCGATCGTCAGCATGGACTTCGCGACCTCCCTCGTCCCCGGCTGGCACACCACCCTCTTCCCCCCCTACTTCGTGGCCGGCGCCGTCTTCTCCGGCTTCGGTATGGTGCTGACGCTGCTGATCCTCACCCGCAAGGTGATGGGACTTGAGCGCTACATCACCCTGTTCCACCTGGAGGCGATGGCCAAGATCACCCTGGTGACCGGCTCGATGGTGGGCTTCTGCTATCTCACCGAGCTGTTCCTGGCCTGGTTCGGGGGCAACCCCTACGAGCGGGCTGCCTTCTGGAACCGCGCCACCGGCCCCTTCGCCTGGGCCTACTGGACGATGATGACCTGCAACGCCATCCTCCCCCAGCTCCTATGGAGCAAGCGGGTGCGGACCTCGGTGCCGGCCCTGTTCGTGCTCTCGCTCCTGGTCAACGTGGGGATGTGGTTCGAGCGCTTCGTGATCATCGTCACCTCCCTCCACCGCGACTACCTGCCGTCGAGCTGGTGGTCCTACCGGCCGACCCTCATTGAGATCGGAATCCTGGTGGGGAGCTTCGGCCTCTTCTTCACCTGCTTCCTCCTGTTCATCCGCGTCCTCCCCATGGTGGCGATGTGGGAGGTCAAGGGGGTGGCGGCGTCGCAGGCCGGGGAGGCCCATTCATGAGCGGCCGGATGGTGGCGGTCTTCGCGGACGAGGACCGGCTGCTGGCGGCGGTGCGGGCGGCGCGGGAGCGGCGGGCGGCGGTCCTCGACGTCTATGTCCCCTACGCGGTGCACGGGCTCGACGAGGCCCTCGGGCTCCGGCGCTCGCGCCTCCCCTGGGTCACCCTGGCCGGCGGCTTCTGCGGCATGGCGGGCGCCATCGCCCTCCAGGTCTGGTGCGCGGTGGTCGACTGGCCCCTCGACGTGGGGGGGAAGCCCGCCAATTCGGGTCTCGCCTTCCTGCCGATCACCTTCGAGGCCACCATCCTGCTGGGGGGGCTCGCCACGGCGGGCGCCTTCTTCTGGCGCAGCCGCTTGAGCCCGCTGGCGGAGCCCCGGCCCGTGGCCGCGGGGGTGACCGACGACGCCATGGCCCTGGTGCTGAAGCTGGACGGCGCCGGGCCGGAGGAGCGGACCGCGCTCCACGATCTGCTCCTCGCCGCCGGCGCGCGCGAGGTCCGGGAGGAGGACCGATGAGCCCGATGAGCCCGATGAGAAAGCTCCGCTTCTTCGCCCTGCCGTTGCTCACCGCGATCAGCGCCTGGGCCTACCATCACGACCCCGCCTCGCCGGGCTACGAATTCCTGCCGGACATGGCGCGCTCGGTCCCCTACGACGCCTTCGCCCCCAACCCGGTGACCCGCGAAGGCCTCACCTACCAGCTCCCGGTGGCGGGAACCATCGCCCGCGGCGCCGCGCTGCCGTTCCACTACGCGGCCACCCCCGAGGAGGCCGAGCGCGCCGGCCGCGAGCTGCGCAACCCCTACCCGCACAGCCGGGAAGTACTTGCGCGGGGCCACGCCATGTACCTGACTTTCTGTGCCCCCTGCCACGGTGCCATGGGCGCGGGGGACGGGCCGGTGATCCCCAAGCTCCCCAATCCGCCCGCCTACACCAGCACGCGCCTGCTCACCATGGCGGACGGGCAGATGTTCCACACCATCACCCGCGGCACCAGCCTCATGCCCTCCTACGCCGCGCAAATCGCGCCGGAGGACCGCTGGAAGGTGATCCACTGGATCCGGGAGCTGCAGGCCAACACCCTGCAGCGGCCCGCGGAGGTGGCCCAGAAATGAGCCGTCTCTCTTCTCTCACGGCCTTCGCCCTGATCGCCGCCGGGGCCGCCGCGGCCCTGTTCGAGCTGCGGGCCGATCCGGCCCGCGGCTGGACGGACCTGCTGGTCTGCGCCTTCCTCTTCCTCTCCCTGGCGCTGGCCGGCCAGGTCTTCCTCGCCATCCAGTACGCCTCCTCCGCCGGCTGGTGGATCGCCTTCCGGCGCGTCCCCGAGGCCCTGATGTCCCTGGTCCCCCTGGCCGCGCTCCCCGTGCTCGCCGTCTGGCTGGGGAGGCATGCGCTCTACTCGTGGACCCGGCCGGGCGCCCTGGAGAGCGATCCGGTGCTGAAGGCCAAGAGCGCCTACCTGAACGAGCCGTTCTTCCTCGGGCGCATGCTCTTCTTCCTGGCCCTCTGGAGCCTCTTCTCCGTGCTCCTGCGCCGCGCCTCCCTGGCCCAGGACCGGGAGCCGGGCCTGGCGCGGCACAGCCAGATGGTCCGCCTCTCCGCCATCTTCCTCGTACTCTTCGCCCTCACCTTCTCGCTGGCGAGCTTCGACTGGCTGATGTCGCTCCAGCCCCGCTGGACGAGCACGATGTTCGCCATCTACATGTTCGCGGGCCTGTTCCAGGCGGGGATCGCGGCGATCGCGCTGGCGGTGGCGCGACTCTCCCGGGGCGGGCTCGCCGGGAGCGTCACCCCGGGCCACCTGCACGACCTGGGGAAGCTCCTCTTCGCCTTCAGCATCTTCTGGGCCTACATCTGGGTCTGCCAGTACCTGCTGATCTGGTACGGCAACCTCTCGGAGGAGATCCCCTACTACGCCGTGCGCACGCGGGGGGCCTGGCTGCCGCTCTTCGCGCTGGCGCCGGTGCTCCGCTGGCTGGCGCCTTTCCTGGTCCTGCTGTCGAGGCGGGCGAAGCGAAGCCCGAGGGTGCTGGCGGGGACCGCGGCGGTGGTGCTGGCGGGGAGCTGGCTCGACCTCTACATGAACGTGGCGCCCGCGGTGCTCCCCGGCCCACGCCTGGGAGCCCCCGAGCTCCTCATCGCCGCCGGCTTCGCCGCCCTGCTCTGGCTCGCCGGCTCCCGCGCCCTCGCCAGCGCGCCGCTGCTGCCGCGGAACGATCCGTTCCTGGGGGAGAGCCTGCGGCACGGGGCGTAGGGGTTGGCTCGTCTAGAATAGCCCGGACGATGAAAGTCCATGAGATGATCAAGCGGATCGAGGCTGATGGCTGGCGTCTCGACCCGAGGCAGCCATCGCCAATACAAGCACTCAAAGAAGCCTGGGCGGGTCACGATCGCCGGGAAACCTTCGGACGATCTCGCTCCCGGGACAGTGAACAGCATCTTGAAGCAGGCGAAGCTCAAATAGAGGCATCATGCACAAGTTTCTGGTCATCATCGAAAAGGCGGAGAACAACTTTTCGGCCTACTCTCCGGATCTTCCCGGGTGCGTCGCCACCGGCTACACCCGCGAGGAGGTGGAGGCCAACATATACGAGGCCCTCCAGATGCACGTCGAGGGGCTCAGGGAAGACGGTCTGCCGATCCCAGAGTCGGAGTTTTTTGCCGAGTACGTTCTGGTGAAGGCCTCATAAGCCCCCCTCCCAGCCGGGAGAGGGGCCAACCTCCGCTCCTGCGCCAGGCGATCCTACTTCGCCGGCACGAACTTCATCGCCACGCCGTTCATGCAGTACCGCAGCCCGGTCGGCGGGGGGCCGTCGGGGAAGACGTGGCCGAGGTGGCCGCCGCAGCGGGCGCAGAGGACCTCGGTGCGGACCTGGAAGAAGCTGCGGTCGGTCTTGGTGGTGATGTGGCTGGGGTCGATCGGCGCCCAGAAGCTCGGCCAGCCGGTGCCGGAGTCGAACTTCTGGTCCGAGCTGTAGAGCGTCAGGCCGCAGGCGGCGCAGACGAACACCCCCTTCTCGTGGACGTTGTTCAGCGGGCTGGTGAAGGCCCGCTCGGTCCCCTCGTGCCGCAGCACGTTGTACTGCTCGGGCGTGAGGATCTTCTTCCACTCGTCGTCGGTCTTGACGATCTTCTCGATCACTGCGTGGCTTCCTTTCGGCGGCGCCGCCGCCGGTCCGGCGGCGAGGGCGATGCCGGCCAGGACGAGGGCGAGGGCGGTCAGTGTGACTGTGAGCTTCATTGGAGCTTTCCCCTTCGTGTGGCGGCCGGGATCTCCGGCCTCCTCCCGGGTAAACAGGTCAGACGTCGATCCCGTTCCCGCGGAGGAAGACCAGAAATTCTTCCTCGTTCATGGTCCGGACCCCCAGCTTCCGCGCGTCCTCGGCCTTGGAGCCGGCGTCCTCGCCGACCACCACGGCGTCGGTGGACTTGCTGACCGAGCCGGTGGCGCGGGCGCCCAGGGATTCTACGTGGCCCTGAGCGTCGCGGCGGGTGAGGCGGGTGAGGCCGCCGGTGAAGACCCACTTCTGCCCCGCAAGAGGTTTTACGGCCCCCTCCCCCCCGCCGGATGGCTCCGTCTCCACCAGGCGCATGCGGGCGGTCAGCTCGTCGAGGACCTTGGCGTTGTTCGGCTCGCGGAAGAAGGCGGTGATCTGCTCGGCCATGCGCGGCCCCACCCCCGGCACCTCCTGGAGCGCCGCCTCGTCCGCCGCGCGCAGACGGGCGAAGGCGCCGAAGTGCCGGGCGAGGTCGCGGGCCACGGCGACCCCCACCTCGGGAATCCCCAGGCCATAGAGGAAGCGGGGGAGCTCGGCGGCGGAGGCGGCCTTCTTCAGGGCCTCCACCAGCTTGTTGGCGGATTTCTGGGCGAACCCCTCCAGCTCCACGAGCTGCTCGGGGCGGATCTCGAAGAGGTCGGGGAGCTGCTTGACCAGCCCCTCGGTCACGAAGAGCTTGGCGGTCTCGTCCCCCAGACCCTCGACGTCTAGGGCGTCGCGCGAGGCGAAGTGGACGATGCGGCCGGCGAGCTGGGCCGGGCATTCGAAGCTGTTGGGGCAGACGGTGAAGGGGCCGCGCTCGGTGAGCGGCGTGCCGCAGGAGGGGCAGACGCCGGGCATCCGCCACTCGGGGCTCCGCTCGTGGCCGGGCTCCTCGATGCGCTCGATCACCTGCGGGATGACGTCCCCCGCCCTCTGCACGCGCACGCGGTCCCCCTCGCGGACATCCTTCCGCACCACCTCCTCGCGGTTGTGGAGGGTGGCGCGGGCCACGGTGACGCCGCCGATCTCGACCGGCAGCATGATCGCCACCGGGGTGACCACGCCGGTCCGTCCCACCGAGGGGAGGATGGAGAGGATGCGGGTGACCTCCTTGCGGGGCGGGAACTTGAAGGCGAAGGCCCAGCGCGGGTGGCGGGAGGTCCAGCCCAGGGTGTCGCGGTCGGCGAGGTCGTTCAGCTTGATCACCACGCCGTCGATCTCGTAGCCGAGGTCGTCCCGCTCGGCTTCAAAGCCCTGGTGGTAGGCGAGGATCTCGTCGAGGGTTTTGGCCCTCGTCACCCGCTCGTTGACCTTGAGACCCCAGGCGCGCAGGGCCGTCAGCACGTCCCACTGGGTCTCGATGCCCTCCACCCCTTCGGAGGCGAGGATGTCGTAGGCGTACATGTGGAGCCGGCGAGAGGCGGTGAGCTGCGGGTCGAGCTGGCGCACGGAGCCGGCGGCGGAATTGCGCGGGCTGGCGAAGGGCTCCTTGCCCTCGGCGATCAGCCGCTCGTTGAGCTTGTCGAAGTCCCTGGCGAACATGATGATCTCGCCGCGGACGGAGAGGAACGGCGGCACCGGACGGTCGCTCTCCCGCAGCTTCAGGGGGACGCTGGTGATGGTGCGGACGTTGGCGGTGATCCCCTCCCCCTTCCGCCCGTCGCCGCGGGTGACGGCCTGCAGGAGGACGCCGTCGCGGTAGACCAGCTCGATGGAGAGGCCGTCGAGCTTGGGCTCCAGGACGTATTCGACGGCGACGTCCGGCCCCAGCCCCTTGCGCAGGCGCTCGTCGAAGCGCCGGAGGGCGGCCTCGTCCTGGCTGGAGTCGAGGGAGAGCATGGGCGCCGCGTGCTCGACGGTCGGGAAGGAGTCGACCGGGCTGCCGGCGACCCGCTGGGTGGGGGAGTCCTCGGAGACGAGGTCGGGGTATTTCTCCTCCAGAGCCTCGAGCTCGTGGAAGAGGCGGTCGAACTCCTCGTCGGAGATCGCGGGGCGGTCCTCGACGTAGTAGAGGTGCTCGTGGTGGCGGATCTCGCTGCGCAGCCTGGAGATCCGCTTCGCGGCCTGGTCGCGGGTCATCGGGGCGTTTCTCCGTCGAAACTGTTGGAGGGGGAACTGTAGCATCACCGCCTCCCTCCCGCCCAAGCCCCCTCATCACCCCGGCGCTTTTCTCCCATCGCCCTTCCCTATCGGTTAAATCCGACGGATCGGTCGGATCCGTCCGATCCGTCGGATGAGAAAAACCCTCTTTCCGGCTCCCCTCTCCCGGTGAGGGAGGGCGGGAGGAGGGGGAGAGGCCCGCTTTGCTATCTTCTCCCCATGACCTCCCTCTGGACCCGCGCCGGGCTGACCTGGAGACAGCTCGGGTGGCGGCTGTGGCGGCAGATCTATGAGGACGAGCTGCTGGGGCGGTGCGCGGAGCTGGCGTACTTCTTCCTGTTCGCGGTCTTCCCCCTGCTGCTGTTCCTCACCACCCTGCTCGGCTACATGGCCGAGGCCAACCCCGGGATCCGCTGGGACCTCTTCCGCTACGTGGCCCGGGTCTCCCCCAGCGGCGAGGTCACCGACCTGCTCAACAACACCCTGACCGAGATCCGCACCGCCCGCACCGGCACCAAGCTCTACCTCTCCCTGGCGGCGGCGATCTGGGTGGCGTCGAACGGCATGCTCGCGGTGTCGCGGGCGCTCAACACGGCCTGCGGCCTCAAGGAGACCCGGCCGTGGTGGCGGCGGCGAATCATGGCCATCCTGCTCACCCTCACCTTCGGCGTGCTCGCCGTGGCCGCCCTGGGGATGATCTTCTACGGCCGCGAGATCGGGGAGGCGGTGGCGGACCGGGTCGGGGTGGGCGTCATCTTCTCGGCGCTCTGGCACGTCTACCTGCGCTGGCTGCTGATCCTGCTCTTCGCCGTCCTCTCCTTCGAGATCGTCTACAACTACGCGCCCAACCTCGGCCAGGCGCAGGAGCGGAGCTGGGGGAGCCCGGGGGCGGTGACCGGCGTCGCCCTCTGGCTGCTCGCCTCCTTCGGCCTGCGCCTGTATCTCGTCTATTTCCATTCCTATACGCGCACCTACGGCTCGCTCGGCGCGGTGATCGTGATGCTGGTCTGGTTCTACCTGACCGCCTTCGCCATCCTGATGGGGGGCGAGGTCAACTCCGAGATCTACCGCGAGCTGGCCCTCCAGCGGGGGGAGAAGCGGCCGCGCACCAGCCGCCGCCGGCTCCTGCTGCGCCGGCTCCGCCGCCGGGCGGCGCGGATGCGGCAGGGGGGTTAGGCGTACGGCTTCAGCGCCTCGCGCAAGGGGGCGGGGATGGCCGTGGGCACCGCCCGCTTCCCCTCGCGGCGCATGCAGGCGACCACCTGCTCGCCGCGGGCGATCAGCTCCTCCCCCTGCTCCGTCAACCGCCAGTATTCAAAGTTCAGGGTGATGCGGTTCTGGACGATGCCGCCCAGGCGCATGCGGACGGCGACCTCGTCGAAAGCCTCGAGCTCGGCCAGATAGTCGCAGGAGCAGCGGACGGTGGCGAGGGCGAGGCCACGGGCGAGCTCCTCCAGGATCTCCGGGGCGTGCTCGCGCAGGAACATCTCGCGGGCCCGCCCCTGCCAGCGCAGGTGGTTGACGTAGTAGACGTTGCCGACCAGGTTGGTCTCCTCGAACCCCACCAGGTGGCGGTACTCGTAGGCCTTCAATGGGAGGTCTCGGCCAGGATGGCGAGCGCCGCCGGGCCCGCCAGCTCGCGGACCGGGGCGACCAGGGTGCCGATGCGCAGCTCGCCCGAGCGCAGGAGGAGCCAGCCGCCGTCCCCGCCGGATTCCAGAGTGAGCGGGGCGCCCGGGGGGACCCCGGCCTTGACCAGGCTCTCGGCCGCCGCCCAGACCCGGGTGGCCGCGGCGCCGAACGTCTCGTCGCGCTCGCGGACGATCAGCTCGGCTAGGCGCGAGCGCTCGGCGCCGAGCAGGCCGCGCCAGACCTCCTCCGATCGCTCGGCCACCGGCTCCAGGTCGCAGCCGATGCGGCCGCCGCCGGCCACCTCCAGGACGAGACCGCCGGCATGAGACCGGGAGATGCCCCCTTCGGGCGCGCCGTCCGGGCGGTGGCGGCGTTCCGGGCCGTCCGCGCCCAGGGAGACCCGGAGGTCCGTTCCGGGGAGGAGCTCCTGGAGCCGCCGCTCGACGTAGGGGGCGAGGAGGGCGGCCGTCCAGGCCTCCGGTGGGGCGATACGGTCGACGGCGCGCAGGCGCAAGCCCTCCCAGCGCTCGCGCAGCTCGCCCTCGGCCGTGACCAGCTCCAGGTCGTAGACGAATTCGTCGCCGTCGCGGCTGCGCTCGCGGGCCGCCAGGAGCAGGGGGACGTCCGAGGCCAGGCCCCGGCTCACCACCCGCTCGACGCCGATGGGCAGCAGGGTCGCGTGGGGGATGCAGGCCTGGATGCCGTGGATGGCGGCGTCGCGGGCGCCGGGGTCGCCCAGCACCAGGCGGTCCGGCAGGTAGCGGCCGAACCAGGCCGTGGAGCCGTCCGCCGAGATCTCCGCCAGGCACTCGGTGGCGCGCAGGGCCCGGTACCCCACCAGGCGGCGGAAGCGCCCCTGGTGGAAGAGGACGCCGCCGTAGAGGTCCGCCGGAGCGAGCGCCACGGTCCCGCCCGCGGGGAAGGTGGCGAGCAGCCGGGGCCGGGCCTCGTCCGCGGCGCCGAAGCGGCAGACGGCGCGGAAATGGTCGGCGGCGAAGCCGGTCGAGGCCTCGCGCAGCACCACCTCGACCACCCCCGGCTCGCGGACCAGGGCGGCGACGCGGATCGTGGTCGACCGCCCCGGCGGCACCGCGACCGGGCGCTGGAAGACGACGTCCTCGAAGACCGGCAGCTCGTCGGTCCCGGCCAGCGCCATGGCGGCCTGGGCCATGGCCTCCATCCCCAGGACGGCGGCGAACAGCGGCTCCCCCCGGAAGACATGGTCGGCGAGGTGGGGGTCGGTGTCGGCCGACACCGTGGCGTCCACCACCAGCTCGACTCCCGGCAGGTGGAAGCGCGGGGTTTCGAGATAGCGGAGCAGCGGCAGCTCGGCGCGCTCGACCGGCAGCGTCGGCGGCTCGCCGAAGCGGCTGGCGACCACGATCGACACGGCGGGGAGCGGCCGGGAGACGAGATCCCGCAGCAGCGCCACCCCGGTCCCCGGCGGGATCGGCGCGATCCCCTGCGCCATCAGGCTCTCCAGGGTGCCGAGCCGCTCGCCCATGCCGACCCCGGACCACACCGACCATTCGAGGGCCAGGCAGCGGCAGCCGGGATGCTCGCCGGCGAAGCGCTCGGTGGCCCGCGCCAGCCACTCGTTGGCGAGGGCGTAGTCGGCCTCGCCGCGAAGCCCGATGCGGGCGATGATGGAGCCGAAGGTGACCAGCAGCCGCAGCCGCCCGGGATCGACCGCCGCGAGGACGTTGCGGAAGCCGGCCCCCTTGGGGGCGAAGGTGCGCAGGCAGGCGTCCCTGTCGAGCGCGGAGAGGCCGCGGGGGGTGTTGGTGCCGGCGCCGTGCAGGAACGCGGTCACCGGCCCCAGCTCGGCCTCGGCGCGCTCGACCGCCGCGCGCACCGCCGCCCGGTCGGTGACGTCCGCCGGCAGGTAGACCGCCTGGACGCCGGCGGCGGCCATCCGCTCCAGGTTGGCCGCCAGCTCGGGGTCCCGCTCCGGCAGGGAGCGGCCGAGCAAGGCGAGCCGGGCGCCGGAGGCGCGGGCGAGGTCGAGGGCGCACTCGGCGGCGATCCCCTTGCCGCCGCCGGTGACCAGCAGGACGTCCTGGGGACCGAGGGGGAGCTCATCCGGCCCGCCGGATGCCGGGAGCAGGCGCAGCACGGGGGCGCGGCGGACCCCCGCGGCGTCGTAGTGGGCCTCGGAATAGCCGGAAGCGGCGCCGACCTCGGCGGCGATCCAGGAGACCGCGTCCGGATGATCGAAGGGGAGCCGCACTACGCAGGTGGTCGTGCCCGGGATCTCCAGGTACAGCGTCCGCGCGAAGCCGCCGCCGACGCCTCCCTGCTGGACGAGGGCGAAGCGGAGGGGGCCGGGCGCGGCGAGCGCGGCCTGCGCGGCCTCGACGAAGAGCCCGGGGTGCTGCTCGTTCACGTCCGCCGGCAGGCAGAGCGCGATGCCTCTCCCGGGAAGCCGCCCGGCGAGCGCCGCGGCGAGCGGGTGGCCGGGTGGGGCAATTACGCGCCAGCCCCCCGCCGCCTCGGCCGCCTGCCCGGAGGGGGCCAGGGAGCGCTCGACGAGCTCGACCGTGAACGGCCGCACCCAGGAGTCGACTCCGGCCGGCGCGCCGGCCGGCTCGGTCGGGGTGAGCGCGTCCTGTTGGGAGAGCGCCTCCGCCACCTCCGCCACAGTCGCCCGCGCGTAGTCGGTGGGGGAGGCGGGGGGGCGCAGCCCCAGCCGCCGGGCCGCCTCGACCACGAGCTGGCCCACGGAGATCGAGTTCAGATGGAGGTCCGAGAGCAGGCGGCTGTCGTCCCGCACCGCCGCCGCCGGCAGCTCCGCCCGCTCGGCCACGAGCTGGCGCAGGACGTCGCGGGGGCTGTTTCCCCTCTCCCGGGGAGGGAGGGGTGAGGGGTCGGGAGAGGGGCCAGGGGTGAGGGTTCGGGGGGAGGGGCGGGATTCCCCGGCCTCCACCGGCGCCGTCTCGCAGGGGTTCGCCAGGAACTTGAGCGGCCGCTCGGGATCGAACGGCCGGGTGAACCGCCCCTCGAACAGGACGCCGGTGTCGACCGGCACGCCGAGGGCGAAGGCGGCGCCGGCCACTGCCAGCAGGCCGGAGATCGAGGGGCCCCCCACGTCCAGGGGGATCACGGGCGATGCGAGCGACTCGCCCGCCAGCTCGGAGAGGGCGCGCCCGGGGCCGACCTCGATCCAGAGATCGGCCTCACCCGCCGCCGATGCCGCGGACAAGGCCTCGGTGAAGCGGACGGGCGCGGTGAGCTGCTCCAGCAGCAGGGCGGGGAGGTCCGACTCCGGAGAGAGCCGGGCGCCGGTGACGGTCGAGGCGACCGGCCGGAGGGGCGGCCGGAAGGGGACCGCCGCCAGCTCGGAGGCCAGGCGCGGCCGGGCCCCCCCCATGCGCGGCGAGTGGAAGGCGTGCGAGACCCGCAGCCGCCGCACTTCGATCCCTTGAGCGCGGGCGAGCCCGGCGGCGGCCTCGACCGCGGCCTCATCTCCAGAGATCACCGTCCGCTCCGGAGAGTTGTAGGCGGCAATGACGGCGCCAGGGCCGAGGAGGGCCTGGACGGTCGCGGCGTCCGCGCCGAAGCTCGCCATGGCTCCATCCTCGCCGCCCGCCTCCGCCATCGCCTGGCCGCGCGCCGCCGCCAGCCGCAGGGCGCTCCCGGCGTCCAGGGCGCCGGACCAGCAGAGGGCCGCGATCTCTCCCAGGCTGTGCCCGAGGGCCACCCCGGCACGCACTCCCAGCCGGTCGAGCAGCCGCAGGCCGGCCAGGGAGTGGGCGAGGATCGCCGGCTGGGCCACCGCCGTGTGGACGCCGTCCGCGCCCGGGGGGTGAGCGAGCGCGGAGTCCTCGTAGAAGGCCTCCAGCTCCTCGAAGCGGCGGCGCAGCAGGCCGCCGTCGAGGTGAGCCGGCGCCCCCTGGCCGGGGAAGAGGAGGCCGATCTTCCGTCCGCGGGGACCGGTGCCGAGGAACGTGCCATGGCGCGGGTCGAGGTCCACCGTCTCGCCGTCCCGCAGCCGCCGGACCAGGAGCCGCAGCCGCTCCGCGGCCTCCGCCGGCTTCGCCGCCACCACCGCCGCCCGCGCCGCGCCGTCCTCCAGGCCGCGCTGGAGGGTGGCGGCGAGGTCGGCCAATTCCGCGCGGGAGAGCCGGGCCACGGTCTCGGCCAGGCGCTCGGCCTGGGCCGCCAGCGCCTCCGCGTCCGGCGCCGCCAGCAGCAGGATCTCGGCGTCCTGCCAGGAGGCCAGGAGCTCGCGCTCGCGGGCCGCGAGGGGGCGGCGGCGCGGGAGGGCGGTCCCCTCGAGCGTCACGTGGGTGTTGATGCCGCCGAAGCCCATGGCCGAGACGGCGGCCCGCAACGGCCGGTCCGCGGGCCAGGGCTCGCCGCTCGACGGCGCGCGCAGGACCGCCCCCTCTCCCTGGAGCAGCGGGTGGGGCTCCTCGCAGCCGGTGGCCGGCGGCACCACCTGGTGGTGGAGGGCGAGGGTGGCCTTGATCAGGCCGGCGATCCCCGCCGCCGCCTTGGTGTGGCCGATGTTGGCCTTGACCGAGCCGATGGGGGCCGTGGCTCTCTGCTCGGCCTCCTTCAGGGCGGAGGAGAGGGCGGTGAGCTCCGCCGTGTCCCCCACCGCCGTGCCGGTGCCGTGCCCCTCGAAGTAGCCGACCGTCTCGATGCCGAAGCCGGCCCGGCGGTAGGCGCGGGCCAGGGCGAGCTTCTGCCCCTCGGCCTCCGGACGGCTGATACCGCCGTGGCCGTCCGAGGAGATCCCCCAGCCGCGAAGGACGGCATACACCCGGCAGCCGAGCCGCGTGGCGTCGCTCTCCCGCATCAGCACCACGAAGCCGCACCCCTCGCCGGGGATGAAGCCGGCCGAGCGGGCGTCGTAGACCCGCATCTCCCCAGGGGCGAGGGCGCCGGTGCGGGCGAAGCCCACCAGCTCGAAGGGGTCGAGCGAGAGGTCGACCCCTCCCGCGAGCGCCGCGTCGAGGTCTCCGGCGGCCAGCGCGGAGCAGGCGTTGGCCACCGCCAGGAGCGAGGAGGCGCAGGCGCCGTCCAGGGTGTAGCCGCCGCCGTGGAGGTCGAAGTGGTTGCAGATGCGGCCGGCGATGGTGTTCGAGAGCCCCCCGGCGAGCGTCTCCTCCATCGGCGCCGGGAACGGGGCCTTGTAGGCCGGCTCCAGGCGGGCCAGGAATTCCGCCGTCCGCTCCTCGTCCCACCCCTCGGCGGCGAGCTGGGCCGCCAGGGTCCGGCGCACGTAGGGCCAGCGCAGGCGGAGAAGGTTGGCGCGCGAGAATTCCCCCGTCAGCGAGTTGCCGAGCAGCACCCCGGTGGCGTCGCGGGGCAATCCCTCGGCGTCGGGGAAGCCGGCGTCGGCGAGCGCCTGGGCGGCGACGTCGAGGGCCAGCCAGTGGGCGAGGTCGGCGGAGCGGAAGGTGGGGCCGGCCACGCGGTAGCGCACGCGGTCGAGCTCCCACCCCTCCAGCACGGCGGCCTCGGCGGCATAGAGGCCGTCGGGATCGGCGGCATCGGCGGTGAGGTAGTCCTCGATCCGCAGGCGCTCCGGCGGGATGCGCCGGAAGGCCCGACGGCGGGAGAGGACGTTCTCCCACAGCTCGCCCGGGGTGCGGGCATCGGGATAACGGCAGGCCATCCCGGCGATGGCGATCCCCTCGGGCATCTCAGGCCTCCGCCGGCACCCGGACCTCGATCCGCTGCCGGGCCTCGGCCCGCTGGGCCGCGAAAGCCTTGGCGTAGAGAAGGACGCCGCGGCCCGCGCACACCAGGCTGAGGCCGAAGAACAGGCCGAAGACGATGTGGAAGGCCATCAGCGTGCCGTAGGCCGCCGCCACCGCCGCGCCGAAGCCGATCTGCCCGCGTACCGTGCTGGGGGTCGTCGCCGGATCGGTCACCATGTAGAAGGTGAAGAGGAGGAAGGCGACGCCGGTCATCGGGTTCAGCGAGGGCAGGAAGAGGTTGCCGAACAGGAAGTGGCGCACCGCCGCCTGCAGCGCGAAAGCGCCGAGCCAGGTGAGGATCAGCGGGATCTTCCTGGTGAACACGCCGTTGAGGAACGACCCCGAGCAGACGATCACCGCCGGCAGGAACCAGTCCCAGCCGCCGGTGAGGTTCTCGGTGAACATGTACGGCTGGGCGATCCCCACCCAGGGGAAGGCGAGCAGGGTCGCCGTGATCCCGAGGTTCGAGGGGTTGAAGAAGTGGCGGCGCGAGCCGTTGGTCCCCGCCCGGAACAGGTGCTTCGAGGCGATGGCGACCGCCGCCGCGAAGGCGATCGGCAGCAGCCGGTCATTGGCGTAAAGCAGCATGGCCACCGCCAGGCCGGTGATGTGGGCCGAGAGGAGGAAATCGACGAAGGCCGTGCCGGGTCCCAGGAAGCGGGGCTTGCGGCCGAGGCGGCGCGACTCCAGTGTCTCGAGCAGGATCTCGGTCAGATAGGCGGTGAGGAGGGCCACGGCCGGCTGGGCCAGCGACTGCTCGAAGCCGAGCACCGTGTGCCCGAGCACGTTCAGCAGGGTGATGGCGGTGGCGAACCGCCGCAGCGCCGCCAGGCGCATGTCCTTCTTGGGAGTGGGCTTCCGCTCAGCCATGTCTCTTCAACCCGCCTTTCCGGTGAAGCTGGAGGGTTTCGCGGCGAGGGCCGCGGGGGGAGCCGCGGCCGGCGCGCCGAGGAGGATCGTGTGCCGCCCGGCTCCAAGCCGGAGCGTCTGGGACTGGACGCGGCCGTGGCCGTCGCGCCAGCGGAGGTCGACCCGCAACGGCGTGCCGGGCGCCAGGCGGCCGAGGCCGAAGTGGAGCTCCGGCGCCCGCTTGCCCGAGTGGCCGCTGCCGCCGTCCACCTGGGCCACCCTGCGCCGGCCGTCTGGCAGCCAGACCACGCCTTGAGCCCCCACCGCCGGCCGCGTGCCGTCTCCGGCGGGCAATCGGGGCTCGATCTCCAGCCACGCCCCCAGGCGCTTGGCCGTGTTGTGGAAGAAGTAGGACGGCTCCCACTGGTCGGCGATGGCGAAGTCGAGGGCGCCGTCGCCGTCGACGTCGGCGATGGCGATCCCCCGGGTCACGTGGCTGTCGTCCAGCCCGAGCTCGGGGGCGAGGTCGTAGTAGCGGCCGTCTTTCGCCCGCACGAAGAAGGGGTTGTGCAGGTGGCCGGAGAGGTCGTCCCCCGGGGTGAAGTGGGGCCAGGCGCCGGGGAAAAGCATGTTGTTGTCGTTCCCCATGGCCAGCTCGTGGAGCTCGGGCCAGCGGTTCTTCTCGCCGCGCAGGAAGCCGACCGCCTGCATCGCCTCGGGAATCCCATCATTATTGAAGTCGGCGAAGCGGGCGTCCCAGCCCCAGCCGCTGCGCGACAATCCCAGGTCCTCGCCGCGGTCGGTGTAGGGGGCCACTCCCAGGCGCATCGGCTTCACCTCCCCCGTGCTCACCCAGACGAAGTGGCTCTCCTCCAGGGCGTAGTTCTGGGCGATGTTGCTGACGTAGAGGTCGGGGATGCCGTCGCCGTTCAGGTCGGCGAAGTCGATCCCCATCCCCTTGAAGGAGTCGTGGCCGAGCACCTTCGAGGCCGGGGTGGTGAAGGAGCGCCGCCCCTCCAGCACCTGGAAGCGCGGATGCCCCGGCGTCGAGAGGTTGTGCAGCAGGCGGTCGTTGCCGAAGTCGTTGCCGAAGTAGATCTCGGGCAGCAGGTCGCCGTCGAGGTCGGCGGCGCCCGCCGCCAGGGTCCAGGAGTAGGCGGTCTGGGGATCGAAGGCGTCCGGCGCGTCGGCGAAGCGGACGGTGGGCTCCGGTCCCGAAGTCCCCGCCTGCCAGAGCAGCAGCCGGTTCTTGCCGCCGTTCTCCGAGCGGGACATCGAGCGGTGCATGTGGGCGCTGTCGGCCGCCCGGGCGTCGAGCACCCGCATGCCGTCCGGGAAGTAGTTGCCGACGACGAGGTCGAGGTGCCCATCGCCGTCCACGTCGGCCGCGGTCAGGGCGTTGGTGTTCCAGATCTCGTTACGGGGGAAGGCCTCCACCGGCCGGTAGGCCGCGGCGCCCAGGGCGGGTGTGCCGGCGCGGCGCAAGAAGACGATGGGCGGCCGCCCCCAGTAGTAGACCAGGAGGTCCATCAGGCCATCTTCATTGAAATCGCCGGGGAGGCACCCCATGGGGGCCGTGGTCCGCGCGTCGTAAGGGAGGGGGATGGGATCGAGGACGAAGGTGGCGTAGCGCGCGCCCGTGCCCGGCGCCGGCTCCACCAGCACCTGGTCCACCCGGGGGTCGACCGAGCAGAGGTCGTTCGGCAGCCCGTCGCCGTCGAGGTCGTTGAGCGCCACGCCGGCCCCCACGCTGGAGATCCAGGAGCGGATGTCTCGGAACCCCGGATGGACCTCGCGCACCGAGCGGTCGAGGTTGCCGGCGGGGGTGGCCAGCGGCTGGCGCTCGAAGGCGAAGCGGGAGGCGAGGGCCTGCCGCTCGGCCGGCGCCAGGGTGGGCTGGCGGGCGAAGCCGTAGAGCCCCGCGATCAACGCCACCGCCGCCAGCCGCGTCCCGTACCGGCGGAAGAAGCCGGGCTGCTGCTCGTTCATCGGGTCAGACCCCCTTCCTGAAATGATCCTGGATGCGCCGGCGCCAGACCTCGAAGGCCGGCTCCCCCGGGCGGTCGGCCGGCAGCCCCTCGGCGGCGGCGTCGGTCACCGCCGCGGCCCCGGCGGCGCTCAAGGCCCAGACCGCCTGGGCGGCCAGCTCGGTGTGGGCGGCCGGAATGCCGGCCCGCTCCCGCGCCTTGGCGGCGAAGGCGACCCCCTGCGCGAGCTCGGGCGCCAGGGGGCCGGCGGCCCGCCGCAGCTCCTGGACCTCCTCCCGGGAGCGCCCCCCGGCGTAGCCCACGGCGAGCCCTAGGCCGGCCCAGAGGTCCGGCCGGCGCTCAGGCGGAAAGGCGCCGATCGTCTGTGGCAGGAGTCCCACGTCGGCCCCGTCCACGAACCAGAGGCTGCGGCCGAGCCCCTGGTCGAACCCGCGGCGGGCGTAGCCACGCAGCTTCCGCGGCACCTCCCGCCGCTCCACCGACCGCGGCCAGTGGAAGTACCCCTCGTGGAAGCCGTAGCCGTCGAGGGCGAGCCAGCCGAGGAGCGGGTCGAGGCGGGCGAGCAGGCGCTCGGGGGAGAGGGGGAGACGCGCCAGGATCCATCCGGCGCCGACGTTGACGATGTAGGCGTGCGCAGCCCCCGGCCCGGCGAGGAACCGGGAGAGGCGGTCGCGCCGCCCCGGAATCAGCGTGTCGAGCAGGGCGAGCGCCATCCCCGCCCCCTCGTAGGCGAAGCCGCGGTGCTCGCGGCCGACCCTCTCGTCGATCCGGGCCGCGAGAGGCGCGGGCCGGTCCTCCTCGAGGGCGGCGTGATAGCCGGCCACGAAGCAGCTTCCCACCGTCTCCAGGCGTTCGCGCACGGCGGCCGAGTCGCCGCGGAACCGGCGCCTGGCGAACGTGGTCTCCCCCGGCGCGATGCCGAACAGGGCCCGCTTGAGGACGGCCCCGGCCGAACGGGGGGTGGGGACCTCCGGATACGGCAGGGGAGTGCTGTGGTCTTCCGTCGATGGGCTCACGCTCACACTCGGGCTCAGACAGAGCTCGCTCCTTATAGAAGAGGTGCGTTAAGAAAGGATGAGCGCGCCGGTGGCGGTGCCATAGTCCATTTTAGCGCTCTTGCCCTGTCTGTAGGCGATTCTGGATGCGCCGCCGCCAGACCTCGAAGGCGGGGACCTCGCCGTCCGGGGGCAGGCCGGCCAGGGCCTCGTCGGTCAGCGCGGCGGCCTCGGCCGCGCTCATCCGGCAGAAGAGCCGGCAGGCGAGCTCCGTGTGCGGAGCGGGGTTGCGGCCGCGCTCGCGCACCTTGGCGGCGAAGGCGGCGCCCTGGCCGAGCTGGGGCGCGAAGCCTCCCGCGGCCCGCGGGACCCCGGCGAGGGCCTCCGGGCCGCGCACGCCCGCGAAGGCGCAGGCCTCGCCGACCCCCGTCCACAGGTCCCCCTGCCGGTCCGCGGGGAAGGCGCCGATGATCCCGGGCAGGCGCCCGGCCTCGACCTCGGGGGTGAACCAGAGACGGCGGCCCACCCCCACGTCGAACTGCCCCCGGCCCTGGGCCGGGAGCCGCGCCGGGACCCGCCGCAGCTCGACCGTGCGCCGCCAGTGGAAGAAGGCCTCGTGGAAGCCGAAGCCGTCCAGCGCCATCCAGCGCAGGATCGGATCGAAACGGGCGAGGAAGCGGGCGGGTGGGACCGGCAGGCGGGCGAGCACCCAGCCGGCGCCGACGTGGAGCATGTAGGGCTGGCCGGCCCCCGGGCCGCGCAGGAAGGCGGAGAAACGGCTCTGCCGCCAGGGCGGCAGCGAGTCGAGCAGGGCGAGGCCGAGGCCGACCCCCTCATGGGCGAACCCCAAAAGCTCGGGGTCGATCTGCGCCACGCGGCCGGCCAGCGCCTCCGTATCCTCCTCTTCCAGGGAGGCTCGGTAGCCGGCCAGGAAGGTGTCGCCGACCTTCTCCAGGCGCCGTCGGACCTCCCCGTCCGCGAAATCCTCAAGCGAGCGCGCGAAGCGCCTCTCGTCACCGCTCAGGGAGAGCAGCGCGCGGACGATCCTCCCCATCCGGGAATCCTCCTGCGCTCAAGATAATTAGCCATGACTACATAAATTTGCCGCTGGAATTCCCTCTCCCAGCCGCCCGCGCCGGCTTCAGCGGGTCTTCTCCAGCTCCATCTTCAGGGAAAGGAAGCGGAGCAGGTCCTTCAGGGAAAGGATGCCGAGCAGGCGGTCGCCCTCGACCACCATCAGGGGGGAGGCGCCGGTGCGGCTCATCCGGGAGAGGGCCTCCATGGCGTCGGTATTCGCCTGTACCGTGTTCTCGGGGGAGCACTTGTCGGCGAGCGCGCCCACCGTCTGGCGCTCCCAGTCCTCGCGGGGGAGGGAGCGCACGTGCCGGGCGGTGACGCAGCCGAGCAGCCGGCCGGCGTCGTCCACCACCGGGAACATCTTGAAGTGGTAGCGGGAGATGTAGCTCTGCACCAGCTCCAGCACGGAGATGGCGCGCGGCACCGTCACCGGGTCGGGGTGCATGAAGCGCGAGACCGGCTCCCCCTCCAGCGTGCGGTGGAGCAGGAGCTGTTGGTAGGAGGCGCTGGCGGCGTTGCGCACGAAGAGGCCGAGGACGGACAGCCAGACGCCGGAGAGGACCCCGTTGAGCACGGAGACCACGCCGAGCCCGATGAGCATCAGGCCGAAGCCGGAGCCGACCCCCGCCGAGACCCGGGTGGCCCAGCGCAGGTTCCCCTTCCATCCCCAGAGGAGGGCCCGCAGCAGGCGCCCGCCGTCGAGCGGGAAGGCGGGGACCAGGTTGAACAGGGCCAGCGAGCCGTTGAGGAGGCCGAGGTAGCCGAGCACCGCCGTCAGCGGGGCCGGCCACCCCTCGACGTTGCCGGCGATGTAGAGCCCGCCGCACGCGAGCGCGATGCCGAAGCTCGCCGCCGGCCCGGCCGCCGCGATCACGAATTCCGACTGCGGGGAGGGGGGCTCCCCCGTCATCTCGGCGACGCCGCCGAAGATGAACAGGGTGATCCCCCGCATCTCGACGCCGTACGTCCGCGCCACCAGAGAGTGCGACAGCTCGTGCAGGAGGAGGCAGAGGAAGTAGGCCAGGGCGCCGGAGGCCCCCATCAGCCAGTAGGTGCCGGGAGCGAGGCCCGGGAGCTGGGCGGGGAAGGTGAGGGCGGAGAGCTGCCACGTCACCAGAGCGGCGACCACGAACCAAGAAAGGTCGATCCGGACCTTGAAGCCGAAGATCTCGAAGAGCTCGATGGGCCTGCCGAAGAACACGCGCGCGCCTCCCGGAGGGGATTGTATCCCGGAAGGGATGGGTACCTGCCTGCGGCGAAGGGCGTAGAGACGTTCCCTCGCGCCAGGCGAAGCCTGGGAAGGGGGGAAGGGGCATGCAATAGACAGAGCCTGAAACCCTTCGTAGTGGACCCAGTAGGTCCGAATCCTACCCGGCAAGGGCTAGCCACCCACCGGAAGCGAGTCTTGCGTGGCCCTAGTGAGTCTTCCAGCCACGAAGCGTAGACAGCGAGTGTGCAGGCCGTGGTTACCAGCCTCGAGAGACTGTAACGGGGAGCCGACGTAGTGGGATAAGCGGA
>JBJMHA010000071.1:0-30281 GCA_045807625.1 Thermoanaerobaculia bacterium
GAATGGGGAGCGGTAGGCCGCGACGCGCACGCTGTGATTGATGAGGCGAAAGCCGCCGGTGTTTACGTCTTCGGCGGCGGAATCGACGAAGACGTACCGCCCGTGCTCGTCTCTGCTGACGGCACGGTTGCAATGGGCGGCTATCCTTGGGCGCCCACGCTCGATGGCGGCGGCTTCACCGTGTTGGAACTGCCTTCGCGCGACGAGGCCATCGCGTGGGCGGCGCGTATCGCCAAGGCCTGTCGGTGCGACCAAGAACTGCGCGTCTTCGGGTTCGACCCACAGTCCTAAGGGCGACACTGCAATGGCGCGGCAAGTGCGGCATCGAGGCCTCTTTTCTTGGTGTGTCAGCCAACAGCCTGCCGTGGTGGCAGGCTGGAGGGGGCCTCAAATCAGTATCCCGGCGGTCGAGCGGACGGAAACTCGCCGCTCACCGCCAACTCATCTCGGAGGTCCTATGGGGATCTTTTCTGTTCCTTTCTTAACATTGGTCCTGACCGCTCTCCCCCAGACGACAGAGCAGCCCACCGCAGCGGAGTTGCCAGGTGTGCCCCCTGCCGCGGAGCGCGCCTATTCCGAGCGAGAGCGTATCGAGATCTGCAAGAAAAAGGGGAACGCCCCCCTCACACCCTCCGAGCCTCAACCGCTGAAGGTCGGGGGGAAGGTCGCCCGTCCGACCATCCTCCGGAGCGTGAAGCCTGAATTCGCACGCCGTCCGGTCAACGGTACCGTGATCCTGGAGGTTGTCGTCGATGAGGACGGATGCGTGCGGGACTCGAAGGTGGTCCAGGGGGTCAACCAGTATCAGGACTCGGGAGCCCTGGAGGCCGTCCGGCAGTGGGTGTTCCTGCCCGCGACCCTCGAGGGCAAGCCGGTCAACGTGAGCTATGTCCTTACGATCAACACGCAAATGGGGTTTGGGGCTCCACCGAAGGAGATTTTGAAGGGGATCCCGGGGTGGGCTCGTCCCGCCGACAAAAAGGACGAGGTCTTCGTGTTCAACGTCGGTCGAACCGGGGCCGAGGCCTTGCCGAAAACGCTCGAGGGGTGTGATTTCGTGAGCTCGATCAGTGCCACGATCCCCGAAGCCATCGGAGGGAGTGCCGGGTTTTTTGATCCGATGGGGCTTCTGCCCACGCTCCGGGAGCGCGCCGCGCACAAGTCGGCGAACACCGTCGTGGTGTCCGTGGCCCCGGGATCGTGGGAGTCCGGGCGCCGGACCTTGCGCGGCAATGCCTTCCGCTGTGGAAGCCAACCTTTGCCGGCGGAGCTCGGCGAGCCACTCAGATAAAAGCGCGCACGGGAACGGCACACGTATGGCACGTATCACGGCTCGGCGGCTGTCGGAGCTTGCGATCACAGGGCTGTTCCTGGCGCTCGTACGCACATTGGCGGAGTATTACCGGCTGCGGTATGTGCGTGGGACGGCGCTCGGGCTGGCCGAGGTGGCGCCCTACATCACGGGTGGGCTGATGGCGGCAGTTGGGGCGTGGGCGGCTGTCGTGGCGTACTTCTTCGGGCGATACCGGGTGGCTGTAGGCATTGTCGCGGCGGTAGTCGTGGTGATGCTGATATATAAGATGGTGGTCATTGGCGGCCTGCCATAGCTGAGACGAGTGGCCGCAAGCATGAAATAGAATCGCCTCATCCCGAGGCTGCCGGTGAAAGCATGCCGGCGAGCATTCCTCAGGATATTGGAGGCTACCGTGGGCAGAGTCGTGGTTTGCACCAACATCACGCTGGACGGGGTGATGCAGGCTCCCGCCAGGCCTGACGAGGACACGCGGAACGGGTTCGCGCACGGCGGCTGGGCGGCGCCCTATGCGGCGATGGCCCATGCCGGCCATGTGTTCTCCACGGCCGGAGCGCTGCTCCTCGGCCGCCGCACCTACGAGGACTTCTACAGTGTGTGGCCCAAGAGGACGGACAGCCCTATCACGCCGTGGCTGAACAGCAAGCCGAAGTATGTCGCGTCGAGAACGCTCAGCGAGCCGCTGCCGTGGAGCAACTCCACGCTGCTGAAGGGCGATGTGGTGGCGGCCGTGGGTGAGCTCAAGCGAGAGTTCTCCGAGGACATCCTCATCATGGGGAGCGGAGAGCTGATCCGCTCGCTGCTGCCGGTCCACCTGATCGACGAATTCGTGCTCTTGATCCACCCGTTGGCTCTCGGCTCCGGGCTGCGCCTGTTCGGCGAGGAGGGGGTGGCCCACCTGCGTCTCGTCAGCAGCAGCGCGACGCCGACGGGTGTGGTGGTGGCCACCTACCATCCCTAGTATTGGGATCAGGGTCGCGATCCAGCCGCCCTCTTCGTGAGCACCGGATTCCGCTGGAAGCTGTAGCGGTATTTCTGGGACGAGCGCACCGTCACGGTGAGCACGCCGGTCTCGGTGTGGACCACCTTCCGCCCCTGCAGAACCTGGAGGGTGAAGGGGACCTGGGGCTGGCCGTTGGGATGCTCGAACACCTCGACCCAGTAGGTGTAGTCGCCGCCGGCGGCCTTGCCCACCGGCCAGAAGACGTTTTCGACCGGCGACCAGCAGATGCGGTCGGGGGCGGAGTTGCAGTCGACGTCGAGCTCGCCTCCCGACTCGGCCTTGCGGTGCTGGAAGTAGATGGCCGCGCCCGAGGGCTCCTCGACGTGGAGGTCGAGATCCTCCTCCCCTTGCCAGTAGAGCCGGAAGGCGATGTCCCCGGTGCCCGGGCGGTGGCCCATCGACGCGCACCCGGAGGCGAGGAGGGCGAAAACGGCGGCGGCGGCGAAGGCGAAACGGTGGCTCTGGATTCTCATCGCGATATGCTCCCCGGGATCTCTAGGATCCCTGTCCAATGCGCGCCTACATCGCCCCTTACGTCGAAAGCTTCCTGCCGCTCTTCGTGGCCATCAACCCGATGGGGATCATCCCCATCTATCTCAGCGTCACCGAGAACCTCTCCGCGTCCGAGCGCCGCCGCCTGACTCTCCAGGCGATGCTCACCGCGATCGGGCTCTCCGTGATCATCCTGTTCGCCGGCCAGCTCATCTTTTCGCTGCTCGGCATCACGGTCAACGACCTGCGCGTCGGGGGCGGGCTGATCCTCCTCGTGCTCAGCATCTCCAACCTGATCTTCGGCGACTACCGCCGGCGCGACCCGACGGAGGGCGGGGAGGAGGATCTGGCCTCGGTCGGCATCGTGCCCCTGGGGATCCCCCTCATCGTGGGCCCCGCGGCGATCACCTCGATCCTGGTCTCGCGGGAGGCCTACGGCTACATCCCCACCCTGGTCTCTTTGATCGTCAACATGGGACTTGTGTTCCTGACTTTGATCGCAAGCCCGTATATCGGCCGTTTCGCCGGCTCGGCCGGCTCGCGGGCGATCGCCAAGGTGGCGAGCCTCTTCCTGGCCGCCATCTCGGTGGCGATGATCCGGGCGGGGATCGAGGGGATGCTGCACCCTCACCCCTGACGCGGGAGCGGGCTAGAATGCACGAGCCGGGGGCGCCTCCCTGGCATTACTAGGGAGATCTCCATGAAGAAGCATATGAAGAAGCTGACGTTGGCGAAGGAAACGTTGCGTGGTCTCGAGGGGCCGGAGCTGGTGCCAGTGGCCGGCGGCGTTCCCAGCCAGCAGATCCTGCCCAGACCGGGTTTTTGCTCCGATGGGGCGACTTGCCTCTGCTGAGTCGAAATGGACCGCCGTAGGGTTACGGCGGTCCGTCGTGAGCTCGTAAGGTGCTGGGGAGGGGAGCTTACTTCGCCGCCGTCTGCATCTCCACCTGCTGCATGGAGAACGGCTGGCCGTTCTTCAGGAACGTGTAGGGGTTGAGCGCTTTTCCGGAAGGTTCGTAGATGCCGTAGTGGAGATGGGTGGAGGAGATCGCGGCGTTGCCGGAGTTGCCGACGTAGCCGATGACCTCGCCGGGCTCGACCCAGTCGCCGACCTCCTGGAGCCCGAGCTCCTCGAGGTGCGCGTAGTAGAAGCGATAGCCGCCCGGGCCGGTGACCGTCACCACCTGCCCTCCAAGTCCCCTCATCCCTTTGAGCTCGATGATTCCCGCCGTCGCGGTGCGCACCGGCGTGTTGCGCGGCGCGAAGATGTCGATCCCCTTGTGATGCCGGCCGCCGTCCCGCGCGAAGCCCCAGGTGTTCTGGAGATGGCTCGCCGTGACGCCGTCGACCGGGATCGGCAGCGTGCGTGGAAGCTCTTCCTGGAGCAGGGTGTTATAGCGGGTGTTGTAGCGGATGGCGGCTTCGCGGCAACCCGCGAGCGAGAGGGCGACGAGCAAGGCGAGACCAAGGAGACGCGGACGAGCCATCTTCACCTCCAAGCCAGACCTCAGAGGACGCTGCCGCCAAGGGCGGACATCATCCGAATTCATCGAGCCGAATCGCGAGAGGACCGCAGCCTATCTCCAACGGCCGGCTCTTGGGAAGACCTCACCAACATTCGTGGGAGGATCTTAACCCAAGTACAGAGAAATGTCTCTATTTGCTAAATATGCTCGTATGACAATTCCGCGGACCCTGGCCCTGCTGATTCTTTTCGTCTTGAGCGCTTTCGCGTCCCGGGCCCAGGAGCCCCCGCGGATGGTGGTGGAGGCTCCGCCGAGGCTGGAAGGGACCGCCGCTCAACTGAGAGCGATCGATCCCGCGCGCCTGGTGAGCGTGATGCGGCTGGTGGGGCTGCGGGAGCCGGGGCCGCCGGTGCGGGTGATCCTGGCCCCGGAGGAGAGCATGGCGGCGGGGATCGTCCCGCCCTGGGTGTCCGGCTACGCGGTGGGGGAGCAGGGGACGATCGTGCTCCTGCCCGCGCGCGTGCCGAGCTATCCGGACTCGTCGCTCACCGACCTCCTCTCCCACGAGATGGCCCACGTGCTGGTCGCGCGGGCGGCCGGCGGGCAGCCGCTGCCGCGTTGGTTCCACGAGGGGATGGCGATGATCGCCGGCCTCTCCTGGGGGTTCGACGACCGCTCCCGGCTGACTCTGGCCCTCCTGGTCGACCGGCCGGTCTCGCTGGCCGAGCTCGACCAGCGCTTCGCTGGCGGGCAGTCCGAGGTCAACCGCGCCTATGCCATCGCCGGCTCCTTCGTGCACGACCTCTTCGACCGCTACGGCCAGGACGTGGCCGCCCGCATCCTCCAGGGGGTTTCGCGCGGCCTCTCGTTCCCGGACGCCTTCCGCGCCGCCACGGGGGACTCGCTCACCGCGGCCGAATCTTCCTTCTGGGACCGCCAGACCTTCTGGTACCGCTGGGTGCCGGTGCTCACCAGCTCCGTCACTCTCTGGATGATCGTCACCCTGCTCGCCCTCTGGGCCATCAAGCGCCGCCGCGAGCGCGACGCGGCTCTCCGGCGGATGTGGGACGCGGAGGACGAGCGCCTCCGGCTGGCGGCGGTGGAGGCTCCGGTGGAGATTCCGGTCGAGGTCCCCCGGAAGGATGAGGGGGGAGAGTGGGTGAACTGAGGGCAGCGTTGTCGCCCTCGGCAGGTTGGCCCTCATCTTGATCCCCTCTAAGGGGCCCGGCCCTCTTCTCCCGGCCTCCCTCCCTTCCCGACGGGAGAAGAGGGAGGGGTTAGCTTGGCTTGTCAAGAGCGTGTAGGGTGCGCTGTGCGCACCTTCGCCGGTTCTGGTGCGCACAGCGCACCCTACACGCTTTGAGCCCCTCTTTCCCGTCAGGTCGAGGGGGCCGGGAGAGAGGGGTTGGGGAGTGAGGGCTCGCCGGCGCCGGCAGGGCTACAGGTCCGAGATCTCCATCCTCTTCACGATCTCGCGGCTCGATCTTGTGACGTCCTCCCAGCGCCAGGCCTCCTCCTCGATGAGGCCGAGGAGCAGGCGCCGCCGGTCGGCGAGGGTTTCCAGGGCCAGCCGGAACTCTTCGTCCTTCACGGTGGTGATCCCCGCCTCCCGCAGCGGGTCGAGGGGGGGCGGAGGTGGAGGCTCCCGCTTCGGCTCGAGATGCGCCTCGGCGAGGGTCGAGAGGAATTCGGCGATCGCCTGGCGGAGGGGGTAGAAGGCGCACTTGTCCGGCCGCTGCTCGGGGCAGACGCCCGCGAACAGAGTGATCGCCTCGTCCAGCACGGCGACGCTCGGCGCCAGAGCCGTCTCCCGCGTGCTGCTGTGGATGCAATGCAGGACGGGGTAGGCGAGATGGCCTTGGCCGATCTCCAGCATCGGCAGGGTCAGGGCGATCAGGTGATCCGGAAGCTTTCCAAAGCTGGAGCCGTTCCAGGCGCGGAGCAGGATCTCGTAAGGCGTGCGGCCCAGGGCCGTGATGTAGATCGCGAGCCGCCGCCGCTCGAGCTCGGCGCCGACGATCGGCAGGAGATAGGTGATGATCAGGCTGACCATGGAGAATCCGTTGGCGGCGGCGATCGTGGACACGATCCGCCAGCCGGCACTGCCGGGCCGGTACTCGCTGACGTTCATGGTGATGATCGTCGAGCCCGCGAAGTAGATCCGGGACCAGAGATCGGCGGGCCGGCCGGTCGCGCTCTCCAGGACCGCGCGCGGGGACATCTCCATCACCAGCGTCCAGCCGGTCCAGACCAGCAGAACCCAGAGAACGACCGTGAAGAGCACGATCAAGAACCCGAGAGTCGCCAGCACCTTGTGCGGCACCTTGTACGACCGGGCCATGCGCACGGACAGCTTCCAGAGCCCGTCCGTCACCCAGGACGTGATCGGCCCTCCGCTGGTGAGGCGCAGGGTGGTCCATAGCACGTCGTAGATCGTGACGAGAAGGATGCCGATGCCGAGGAGACCCAGAAGAATGCGCAATGCCGCGGCCACCCCCTTCCCTGAAGGGTGTAAGCAGCACGGTACGTGCCACTTACACCTTGTTGGTCTTTAATTCCGCCAAGGGATAATGCGTCCCCCGCCAATCGATACCATCTCGCCAGAGAGTCAGCACCGTAGCGCGCCAGAGAATGTAGAGGAAGAGCAGGGTGGCGAGGGGGAAGCCGACGCCGTGCCAGCGGCGCACGCCGGCCAGTGGGGCGTTGATCCAGCAGAGGGCAAGGAGCACCAGCACCGCGGCCAGGTTGAGCCAGCGCGTCGCTCCCGAGGTGAGGAAGAGCGCCAGAAAGGGCCAGACCAGGGTTATGAGTTGCATCACCGTCGAGACGACCACCACCCAGACCCGGTAGTCCACGCCGGCGAAGGCGTTCTTCATCAGCCCCTGGACCAGCTCCCGGACGGACGAGTACCACTCCACCCGCAGCGCTCCTAACCCGAAGACGAATTCCTGGCGGAAGCCGTTCTTCTTGAGGAGCTTGCCGAGCTTGAGGTCGTCGTCTGGCCGCATGGCGATCGCCTGATGCCCGCCGGCCGCGCGATAGGCCGAGGCGCGGACCAGGTTGAAGGCGCCGATCCCGACGTGGCTGGGGCTGTCGGGGTCCTTGACCTTCCAGGGCTTGGTGAACAGGGTGAAGAACAGCGAGAAAGCGCCGATGAACATCTCGAACAGGACGCTCGGGCGCGCGATCTCGGGGGCGGCGGTGAGGTGGTCGAGACGGTCGGCCACCATCGCTCCCACGGCCCGCCGCAGGGTCGAGGGCTCCATCACGACGTCGGCGTCGGTGAAGAGGAGGAATTCGCCGGTGGCCTTTTCGGCGCCCAGCCAGAGGGCGTGGTTCTTCCCCAGCCATCCCGGCGGCAGCTCCCGGACGTGGACGATCCGCAACCGCGGGTCCGCCGCCGCCATGCGGTTCAGGATCTCCCCCGTGCGGTCGGTCGAGCGGTCGTCCACGACGTCGATCTCCAGATTGTCGTAGTCGAGGGCGAGGATGGAGCGGAGCGCCTCTTCCAGGTTCCGCTCCTCGTTCCGCGCGGGGATGATGATCGAAGCTCGTGGCAGGGGACCGGTGAGCGGCGGGAGCTCCCGGAGCGACCGGATCGACCGGTTGCCGAGACGAACCTGGATCGCGGTCGCGACGTGGGCGATCAGGGTCAGGAGGGCGAGGAGGAAGAGGAAACCCCCCATCTACCGCCAGCGGAAGATCTTCAGCGCCACCCCGAAGCTCACCACTCCCCAGGCGAGGAGGATGGCGAGCTGGGGCGCGATGCCGGTGAGGCCGCGGCCCTCGGTCATGATCCCCCGCAGGGCCTGGTTCAGGGCGGTCAGGGGCAGCGCCTTGATGAGCGGCTGGACGGCGTCCGGGAAGCGCTCCGAGGAGAAGAAGACCCCCGAGAGGATCCACATCGGCATCAGGACCAGGTTCGCGATACCGCTCGCCCCCTCGACCGTCTTCACCCGCGAGGCGATCAGCAGGCCGAGGCCGCAGAAGGACATCGCGCCGAGCAGGCAGGTGGCGGCGAGCAGGAGGATCGACCCCCGCACCGCCACGCCGAAGAGCAGCCAGCCGAGCCCCACCAGCACGACGATCTCGGGGAAGAGGAACGCCAGGCGGCCGAGGATCTGCGCCAGCAGGTATTCGCTGCGGCGCATCGGCGTCGCCACCAGGCGCTTCAGGATCCGCCGGCTGCGCGCCGTGGTCACCGAGAAGGCGAGGCTCCAGATGCCGGTGCCCATCAGGTTCATCCCCAACAGGCCCGGGATCAGGAAGTCGATGTAGCGCGACCCCTTCTCCGTCACCTTTTCGGAACGGACCTCCAGGAGGTCCTTGCGCCCGGCCGTCCGTTGCAGCGCGTCGCCGGCCTCCAGGCGGGCGATTCTGGAGTCGGGGCGGGTTTCGTCGAAGTGGAAGACCACCGGCGGCCCCGCCTCTACGAGCAGCGAGATCTTTCCGGTGCGCAGCGCCTCCCGCCCCTCCCGCGTGGAGTAGCGGCGGACCTGGAGGCCGGAATCGCGCGACAGGGCGTCCGCCGCCCGCGCCGCGGCCGGATCGGCCGGGGCTGGCGCCACCACGCCGACCGGGATCTGGTCCGGCCCCTTGGCGCGGAAGGCGAAGCCGAGGGCGGCCGCGAGCAGCAGCGGGAAGGCGAAGACCCAGAAGATCGCCTCCGGCTCGCGGATGAATTCCTTGATCCGCGCCGAGGTCAGCTCGAGCAGGGGGGAGTAGCGTCGGCTCATCGGATCGATCCCTATCAGTCCTCGCGCAGCGCCCGGCCGGTGAGGGAGACGAACAGGTCCTCCAGCGTCGCCCGGTGGGTGGAGAGGTTCACCAGCTTCGCTCCCGAGCTCTCGATCCGGTCGAGCAGGGCCGGCATGGTCTCGGCGAGCGATTCCACCGGTACCGACCAGTTGGGTCCCCGCCGGTGCGGCTCGGTCACGCCGGGGAGGGCGCGGAGCGCCTCCTCCTCGATCTCCGGCTCCGAGGAGAGCTCGATGACGTTCGCCGCGTGCAGCGAGCTGATCAGCTCGGACGGCGTGCCCAGGGCGATCACCTTGCCACGGTCGACGATCGCCACCCGGTCGCACAGACGCTCGGCCTCGTCCATATAGTGGGTGGTGAGGAGCACCGTGCCCCCCTGGGCGCGGAAGCCCATTACGATCTGCCAGAGCTGGAGCCGGCTCTGCGGGTCGAGCCCCGTGGTCGGCTCGTCGAGGAAGAGCACCTCCGGGTTCCCCACCAGGGCGCAGGCCACGGCCAGCCGCTGCTTCTGGCCGCCGGAGAGCTTGCCGACGCGGGAATTCCGCTTCTCGTCGAGGGCGAGCTGGGAGAGGACGGCGTCCGGGTCCCGGCCTTCTCGATAGAAGGAGCGGAAGAGGCGGACGGTCTCGCCCACGGTCAGCTTCTCGGTCAATTGGGTCTCCTGGAGGGAGATGCCGAGCCGCTCACGCAGGGCGTTGCCGTCGCGCGCCCAGCTCGTACCCAGGATCTCCACCTCGCCGGCGTCCGGCTCGGTCAAGCCCTCCAGGATCTCGATCGTGGTCGTCTTGCCCGCGCCGTTGGGGCCGAGCAGGCCGAAGCACTCCCCCCGCCGCACCTCCAGGTCGAGTCCGTCGACCGCCGTCACGTCGGCGTAGCGTTTCACCAGTCCGTGGCAGCGGACGGCGATGGGGGTCGGTTCGGGGCTCATGGCTGGTACAGTTGATCTCTCGGCGCGAAGGGCGGTTAGTATATCCGCAGGAGCTCGACGCGATGGGCAGTAGCAGGAATGACGGCGCCCACTTGGCGAAAGTCGTGGATCTCCGCCGCTGGCGGGAGGAACGGGACCGCCGGCTGCGCGCGGCGGCCGAGGAGCCGGAGCTCACCTCGACACGGGCGCCGGACCGCATCGCTTGGCCCTTCCGCGTGCTCGCGCTCATCGCCGGCCTGGGGTTCGCCGCCTGCGGCGGTTTCCTCGGCTCCCTGCCGGTCCTGTTCCGTGCCGGCGAGGGGCTCATGCCCTGGCACACCCGGCTGGTGCTGCTGCTGATCGTCTTCCCCCTGGGCGTCGGGATGGCCCTGTTCGGGATCGACCTCATGGGGCGGGGGTTCGTGGGGAGGGACTGGACCTCCGCCCTGTGGGAGCGCGCCCGGGCCTTTCTCGACCGCCGGGCCCGTCCCTTCCCTCTGTTCTGTGGGCTCACCCTCGTCCTGACGGCCCTGAGCTGGTGGCGGCAGGGCTCCTCCTGGCAGATCCTCCTCTACTGGCTCGTGGGCTTCTTCCACATCGGCCTGCACGAGCTCGGGCACCTGAGCGCGGTGCGCGGCGTGCGGTACACCCCGCGGCGCCTGATCCTGGGACCGCTGACCGTGGAGTGGGACGGCGGCCGGCGCACGGCCGGCGCGACCCAGGACTGGCGCTGGCTGTTCGGCGGGAACGTCTGGTTCAGCTCCCGGCGGCGCACCCGCGGGCGGGATCTCGCGGTCTGCGTGGCCGGCCCGCTGGCGAACCTCTTCGCCGTGGCGGCCGTGCTGGCGGTCGACCGGGCGCTCGGCGAGGCGGGGTACTTCGGCGTCTACGTTCGCGCCAACGTCACCTGCGCGGCCGTGGTGCTGCTGGTCAACCTCCTCCCCCTGCCGCGGAGCCCCGAGGGCTACGCCACCGACGGCCGGCAGATCCTCGACCTGCTGCGGGGGCGGCGGATCGCGTAGAGAGCTGATCGCGTTCTGGTAAGATCCCGCGTCAAACGACCCCAGAGCAGGCTGGCGCCGGCCTCTCGGTTCACTTTCAAGGCCAGGAAGGCTTCCGTTGATCGGCAGCACGGTCTCCCACTACCGGATCCTGGACCGCCTGGGCGGCGGCGGCATGGGCGTGGTCTACAAGGCGGTCGATCTGAAGCTCGACCGGCCGGTGGCGCTCAAGTTCCTCGCCGGCCAGCGCGGCGCCCCGGAGGAGGCCAAGCGGCGCTTCATCCGTGAGGCCAGGGCCGCTTCGGCGCTCGATCATCCCAACATCTGTACGGTCCACGAGATCGACGAGACCGACGACGGTGCCCTGTTCATCGCCATGGCCCTTTGCGAAGGGGAGACGCTGCGCGACCGGATCGCGCGCGGCCCGCTGGCCATTCCGGAGGCCGTCGAGACCGCCGGACAGATCGCCGCCGGCCTCGCCTGCGCCCACGAGCGCGGGATCGTCCACCGCGACGTCAAGCCGGCCAACGTCATGGTGGCCCTCGGTGGACGGGTGAAGATCGTCGACTTCGGCCTCGCCAAACTCGCGGACCAGTCCCGCATCACCCGCGCCGGCACGGTGATGGGCACGGCGGCCTACATGTCCCCCGAGCAGATCCAAGGTGAGATCGCCGATCCGCGCACGGACGTCTGGTCGCTGGGGGCCATGATCTATGAGATGGTGACCGGCCGCCCTGCCTTCTCCGGCGGGTCCTCGACCGAGGTGGTGCTGGCGATCCTCAGGCAGCTCCCGATCCCGATGGCCTCGCTCTGTCCCGGCGTGCCGCCGGCTCTCGAGCGGATCGTCCTGCGGGCTCTGGCGAAGCATCCGGACGCCCGCTACGCCAGCATGGACGCGCTGAGCGCCGAGCTTCGGAGCCTCGCGGCGGCTGCCGCCGAGCCGCCTGCTCCGGACGAGGACAGCACGCTGCTCGAGATTCCGGTCTCGCCCCCGCCCACCGGTCCCAAGGCAGCGGCGGAGTGGGCCGGGCAGCGAGTGGACCGCTTCGAGATCCTGGAGATCCTCGGCGGCGGGGGGATGGGGGTGGTCTATAAGGCGCGGGACACCCGGCTCTCGCGCACCGTCGCCCTCAAATTCCTCCCTCCGGAGCTGACGCGCGATCCAGAGGCGCGCGAGCGGTTCGAGCAGGAGGCGCGCGCCGCGTCCAGCCTCGACCATCCCAACCTCTGCACCATCCTGGAGCTGGGCGACGCGCCGGCCGGCCGGCTCTATCTCGCCATGCCTTACTACAACGGCGAGACCCTGCGCCGCCGGCTCGAGCGAGGGCCCCTGCCGGTCGACGAGGCGGTGGACATCGCGGCGCAGATCGCCCGCGGCCTCGCCAAGGCCCACCGCAGCGGCATCGTCCACCGCGACGTCAAGCCGGCGAACCTGATCGTCACCGGCGACGGGGTGGTGAAGATCCTCGACTTCGGCCTCGCCAAGCTGGCCGGCCTGGCGGCGGTCTCGCGCACCGGCTCCTCGGCCGGCACGCCCGCCTACATGTCCCCCGAGCAGGCGCGGGGCGACGAGGTGGACGCGCGCACCGACCTCTGGTCGCTCGGCGTGGTGCTCTACGAGATGCTGACCGGCCGCCGGCCGTTCCGGGGGGAGCGCGAGCTGTCGGTGGTCTACGCGATCCTCCACGAGCGGCCGCGGCCGTTGCGCGAGCTGCGGCCGGAGGTGCCGGTCGAGCTGGCGCGGATCGTCGAGCGGCTGATGGCGAAGGAGCCGGACGACCGTTATCCATCGATCGAGGAGCCGCTCGCCGGGCTGCGCGCCCTGTCGGGGGAGACGGGAACGAAGACCTTGTCCGCCCTGGAGCCCTCGCGCCGCAAGATCGGTCTGTGGGCAGGGGGCGCGCTCGCGGTGATCGGAGCGCTGACCGTTGGGATCCATCTGCTGACGAGCTCCGGCGGTGGTGCCCGGCCTCTCCAATTATCTTTTACCCAGCTGACGGATCAGGAGGGGAGCGAAAAATTTCCGAGCCTCGCTCCGGGTGGAGAGCTCTTCGCCTTCGCCCGCGAGTCCTCCCCTGGGAACCTGGACGTTTATCTGCAGCGCGTCGGCGGCAGCAATCCGATCAATCTGACGGCGGATTCCTTCCAGGACGACACGCAGCCGGCGTTCTCGCCGGACGGCAAGCGGATCGCCTTCCGTTCCGAGCGGGACGGCGGCGGCATCTTCCTGATGGGGGCCACGGGTGAGTCGGCGCACCGGCTCACCGATTTCGGATTCGAGCCGGCCTGGTCTCCGGACGGCAAGGAGATCGCCGTCTCTACCGATAATGTCCAGGATCCCAGGAATCGTTCCAGGGATGGCCAGATCTGGCTGGTGGACGTCTCCACCGGGCAGAGGCGATCTCTCCAGGTGGAAGGGGATGCCGTGCAGCCGAGCTGGTCTCCCCACGGTACCCGGATCGCGTACTGGGGGGTCTCCAAGGCCAACTCCCATCGGGTGATCTGGACCGCGCCCGTGCGCGGCGGCAAGGCCGTGCCGGTCACCCATGACACGTACGTCGATTGGAGCCCCACCTGGTCGCCGGATGGGCAATATCTGTACTTCACGAGTGATCGTGGCGGCAGCATGAGCTTGTGGCGGGTGGCGATCGTCGAGGCGACGGGAGAGGTGCAGGGCGATCCGGAGCCGATCACCGCGCCTGCTCTCTGGAGCAATGGAATCAGGTTTTCCCAGGACGGCCGGAAGGCCATTTATGTCAACCGGTATGCGAGGTCGAACCTCGAGCGTGCCGGTCTCGATCCCGCGGGGCGAGCCGTCGTCGAGCCCTTGCAGCCGATCACTCAAGGCTCAAGAGAATTTGCCTTTGGCAGGGTCTCTCCGGACGGCGGGAAGCTTGCATTCTCTTCCAAGTCCCCCCAGGAAGACCTGTTCATCGTCGGGACGGACGGGAGCGGTCTGCGCCAGCTCACAGACGACAGCTTCAAGGATCGCGACCCTACCTGGTCATCCGACGGCCGCCGGATCGCTTTCTACTCCGACCGTAGCGGTCATTATGAGGCCTGGACCATCCGTCCGGACGGCAGCGATCTGCAGCAGGTCACCCGGACGCGGGGAGAGCCCATCTTCTCCCCTCTCTGGTCGCCTGATTCCCGCTGGCTCGTCTGCGGGATCGGATTCACCGGCCCCGCGCTGATCGACTTGACACGGCCGATCGCCGAACGGAATCCGCAGCGGCTTCCGCCATCACCAGCCAAGCTTCCCTTTTTGCCCTCTTCGTGGTCGCCGGACGGGAAGTGGCTGGCGGGGAGAGCGGGGGAGGCCCTGTTCCTTTTTTCGCTCTCGTCGCGCCTCTATCAGCGGCTCGACGCCCTGGGATCTCAGCCGATCTGGTTCCACGACGGCTTCCGCCTGCTGTATTTCGCCGCCGGTCAGATCCACGTCTTCGATACCCGGACGCGGCAGTCCCGGCGACTGCTCGCACCACCGGCAGGCTCGACGTTCACGAGCGCGGACCTCGGCCCGGAGGACCGGACGCTCTTCGTGGTCCGCAATCAGGAGGAGGGGGACATCTGGATGTTGACGCTGAAGTAATGTGGTATCCTGAAGTTCGTTCCCGAGAGCTCTGTGGTGATGCATAACCTAGGGAGGTCTATAGGTCATGTTCAATTTGCAAGATCTCAGTCTCAATCTAGCCGAATGTACCCAGGGATCCTGTGTGGCCGGCTCCCATCCCGAATGCCCTCAGGCAACCTGTGCGGGCTCGTCTCATCCCGAATGCCCTCTGACAACCTGTGCGGGCTCGTCTCACCCGGGTCCCAATCCTCACCAGGATGAGGGTTGCGCCGGAGCGACGTGCATAGCGTCGAACCAGCACGAACGGAACAGTCTCGGCTCCTACCACGCCGGGCTGGAGTTGCTGCGAGCGCAATTGCGCGGGTCTCTCGACAGCGCGGCACTCTGAGCTCCGGTCAGCGGACCTGCAGGGAGCGGAGCGGCAGGTCCGAGCGCTCGATCAGCAGAGACCACCCCGACCAGATCGCCGTCGTCATCAATGACGGCGATGTGACGGATGCTGCGTTCCGTCATCGCGTCATAAGCCCTAGTCGACAGTCCTTGTCGACGCTCTCGTCGGGATGGACGCCGACGCTGGGTGGGGAGGGCCCGCGGCGGCGGTGTTCTGGTAAGATCCGGCGCCAAACGACCCCAGAGCAGGCTGGCGCCGGCCTCTCATTTCCGCCTCCCCAGGCTCAGGAAGGCTTCCGTTGATCGGCAGCACGGTTTCCCACTACCGGATCCTCGAACGCCTCGGGGGCGGCGGCATGGGCGTGGTCTACAAAGCGGTCGACCTCAAGCTCGACCGGCCGGTGGCGCTCAAGTTCCTCTCCTCCCAGCGCGGCGCGGCGGAGGAGCACAAGCGGCGCTTCATCCGCGAGGCCCGGGCCGCCTCGGCGCTCGACCATCCCAACATCTGCACGGTCTACGAGATCGACGAGACTCCGGACGGCGCCCTGTTCATCGCCATGGCGCTCTGCGAGGGGGAGACGCTTCGCGACCGGATCGCCCGCGGGCCGCTGCCGGTGAGCGAGGCGGTGGCGATCGCCGAGCAGGTGGCGGCCGGCCTCGCCCGCGCGCACAGCCGGGGGATCGTCCATCGCGACGTCAAGCCGGCCAACGTCATCGTGGCGCCCGACGGCCGGGTGAAGCTGGTCGACTTCGGCATTGCCAAGCTCTCCGACCAGTCCCGCCTCACCCGCGCTGGCACCACGGTCGGCACCGCCGGCTACATGTCCCCCGAGCAGCTCCACGGAGAGGAGCCCGACCCCCGCACCGACGTCTGGTCGCTGGGGGTGGTGATCTACGAGATGATGACCGGCCACTCCCCCTTCGAGGCGGAGTCGGAGACGGAGACGGTGAAGGCGATCCTGCGGCGCGCCCCGCAGCCGATGGCCAGCCTCCGCTCTGGGGTGCCGCCGGCCCTCGAGCGGACCGTCGAGCGCGCCCTGGCGAAGCGCCTGGAGGACCGCACCGCCAGCATGGACGCGATGAGCGCCGAGCTGCGCAGGCTCGCCGCCGGCTTGGCCACCCCCTCCCGCGCCTCGGACCCGGACCGCACCGTGGTCGAGATCCCCGCTCCGCCCCCCCTCCCGCCGCTGCCGGTTCCGGAGACGCGGGAGGGGCTCCACGGGCAGGCGGTCGGCCCCTATGAGATCCTGGAGATCCTCGGCGGCGGCGGCATGGGGGTGGTCTACAAGGCGCGGGACACGCGCCTGGCGCGGATCGTCGCCCTCAAGTTCCTGCCGCCGGAGCTGACGCGCGACCGGGAGGCGAAGATGCGGTTCGAGCAGGAGGCGCGGGCGGCGTCGAGCCTCGACCACCCCAACCTCTGCACCATCCTGGAGATGGGGGAGGCGCCGGACGGCCGCCTCTACATGGCCATGCCCTGCTACGACGGCGAGACCCTGCGCCGCAAGATCGAGCGCGGGCGCTTGGCCGTCGAGGAGGCGGTGGACGTCGCCCTGCAGATCGCCCGCGGCCTCGCCAAGGCCCACCGCAACGGCATCATCCACCGCGACGTCAAGCCGGCGAACCTGATCGTCACCAGCGACGGGGTGGTGAAGATCCTCGACTTCGGTCTCGCCAAGCTGGCCGGCTCGGCGGCGATCTCGCGCACCGGCTCCTCGGCCGGCACACCCGCCTACATGTCCCCCGAGCAGGCGCGGGGGGACGAGGTGGACCCGCGCGCCGACCTCTGGTCGCTCGGCGTGGTGCTCTACGAGATGCTGACCAGCCGGCGGCCGTTCCGCGGGGAGCGCGAGCAGGCGGTGATCTATTCGATCCTCCACGAGAGCGCCCAGCCGTTGCGCGAGCTGCGGCCGGAGACCCCCCCGGAGCTGGCGAGGATCGCCGAGCGGCTGATGGCGAAGGAGCCGGCGGACCGCTATCCCACGGTCGAGGAGGCGATCGCGGATCTGCGAACCCTGCAAGGCGGGGCGACGGCGACCACCTGGATCGTCGGCACACAGCCGCCCCCCCGGCGGACCCGGCCGTGGGTCTGGGCTCTGGCCGCCCTGGGGGGTGTGGCGCTGATCGCGGCCGTCTACCTGCTGCCGCGCCCCGGCCGGAGGGGCGCCCCGGCGCCGGTGCGGGTGACCTTCACCCGGCTGACCGATCAGGAGGGGAGCGAGACCTTCCCGAGCGTCGCGCCCAACGGCAACGAATTCGTCTACGTCAAGGAGACGTCGCCGGGGAACCGCGACATCTACTCGCAGCGGATCGGCGGCAGCAACCCGCGGAACCTCACAGCGGATTCACCCACAGACGACACCCAGCCGGCCTTCTCGCCGGACGGGAGCACCATCGCCTTTCGGTCCGAGCGGGAAGGGGGAGGCATCTTCCTGATGGGGGCCACGGGGGAGTCGGTCCGCCGCCTCACCGACACCGGCTTCAATCCAGCCTGGTCGCCGGACGGCAAGGAGATCCTGGTGGCGACGGAAGGGATCTCCGATCCACAGGTGCGGAAGACCAAGAGCGAGATCTGGCGGGTGGACGTGGCCACGGGCACGCGCCGCCGGATGGTCGAGGGGGACGCCGTGCAGCCGAGCTGGTCCCCCCATGGCCGGCGGATCGCGTACTGGGGGATTCCCACCGGGAGCGCGGTCCGGGCCCTCTGGACGGTTCCGGCCGCTGGCGGGCAGCCGGTCCCGGTGGTACGCGATGAGTATCTGAACTGGAGCCCGGCGTGGTCGCCGGACGGGCAGTATCTCTATTTCGCCAGCAATCGCGGCGGCAGCATGAACGTCTGGCGGGTCCCCCTCGACGAGGCCTCCGGCCGGGTGCTCGGGGCCCCGGAGCCGGTCACGGCGCCGTCGGAATGGAGCGGCCTGCTGAGCCTCTCGCGGGACGGCAAGCGGATCGTCTACAGCACTAGCGCGAGGCGGGCGAACCTGGAGCGGGTGCCGCTCGACCCCGAGAGCCTCCGGGCGGGAGATCCTCAAGCGGTGACTCAAGGCTCCCGGGGGATCCGCTCGTGCGACGTCTCCCCGGACGGCCGGCAGGTGGCGTTCTACTCCACGATCCCGCAGGAAGACCTGTTCGTCGTCGGAACAGATGGGAAGGGGATGCGCCAGCTTACCGACGACCCCTTCCGGGACCGCTATCCGCGCTGGTCGCCGGACGGCTCCGAGCTCGTCTTCCAGTCCGATCGCAGCGGGCGGTACGAGCTGTGGAGCGTGCGCTCCGACGGCAGCGGCCAGCGGCCGGAGACCCGGACCACCGGCAATTCCCTGACCTATCCCGTCTGGTCGCCCGACGGCCGGCAGCTCGCCCTCACGATCCAGACCCGGGGCTCGGCCCTGCTCGACCTGTCACTTCCGATCGAGAGCCGGCAGCCGTCGCCGCTCCCGCCCGTCTCTCCCGCCGGGGAGCGTTTCTACGCCGTCTCCTGGTCCCCGGACGGCAAGTGGCTGGCCGGCTCGGCCGAGGCGGACGGGGCCGCTCTGCCCGGCGTCTTCCTCTACTCCCTCGCGACGAAGAGCTACACGCGATTGACTGAGCGTGGCGAGACACCCCGGTGGCTGCCGGACGGCAAGACCCTGCTCGTCCTCGATGAAGGGAAGATCCTCGCCCTCGACGTGGCGACCCGGAAGCTGCGTCCGGCGCTCTCTCCGCAGGCGAGCTCGTTCTTCGTCACCCATTGCGCCTCGCCGGACGGCCGGAGCTTCTTCGTCTCCCGGCAGAGCGAAGAGGGGGACATCTGCATGCTCACGCTCCAATGACGGACGCGGGCCTTATAATCCCGTCATCAAGTCCAATGCAGTGCCGCGCTCCAGACAGGCGTTCAAGCCCGGGAGCGCGAACGGGGGTCTTCCCCAGGAGGTGATGAGGTGGCTTTCAGAGCCGAAGAGCTGACGACCCAAATCTTTCCCGCCGGCGAGGGGCTGTGGGCGTGTCCGGAGAGCACGGTCAACAAAGGCAAGCCCTGTCCGGAGAACACGAAGCCGCCGTGCCCCAACAACTCCATGCCCATCGCTCCGCCCGGGGGGCCGCAAGAGCCCCGCAGACCCCCCAAGAAGGCCGGGGCGCCGGACCGGGACGCGCTGGTCCTCCTCCAGGGCCAGCTCCGGGACCGGCTGGCGCGGGGCCCCGCCGCGGCCGAGCTCTAGGGCCGCCGTTCCGCCATGCGGGATCTCCTCGGGCGTGAGCTGCGCGCCAATCCGGCCTACGAGCTGGTGCTGTGGGACCGGCTGGCGCCCGAGGAGCGCCACGCCCTCGACCTCCTGCCGCGCGATCCCGATTTCTACGGCGTCCTGCGCCCCCGGTCCGCCGAAGGACCGGCCGCGGCGCTGGGGGTCAAGGCGGTCGACCGCGACACGGCCCTGCTGTTCCTCACCCTGCGCGAGGCCGGTCCCCTGCCGGCCTACGTGCGGTCGGCCCTCGGCGAGGCGGCCGGCCGCACGATCGCGCGGCTGATCGCGGACGGCGTCCTGGAGATCGAGCGGGCCGGCGCCTTCCTCTGCGGGCCGGCCGCTCTCCAAGTCCGGGAGACGCTTGCGAACGGGGGGCGCCTCGCCGGGCTCTCCATCGCCGCCCTGCGCTACGGCCAGGCGCTGGCGACCGACGATCCCCTCCGCCTCTCCTTCCGTCTCTACGGCTACAACCGCCGGCCGCTGACCCCGCGCTGGCAGAGGCTCCTCGCCGGCCCCGAGGCCGTGCAGGCCCATCTCGGGATCGCCCCCGGCGGAGCCAACCGGAAGCTCCTCGACCGGACGTGGCGCTCCTCGCCCCCTTCCGAGGCCTGGCTGAGCTGGCACTCCCGGGCGGACGAGCCCGCCGCCGATCCCCGGGGAGCGACCTGGAAGCTCTACATCAGCCCCGCGCCGGAGGCGCTGGCCGAGGGGTTCGGGGCGGTCCTCGAAGCGCTCGCCGCCGCCCGGGCCGGACAATTCAAGATCGGGGCGGGAGCCGCCGGGCTGCTGCGGCCGGACAAGATCGTCGCCTACTTCCCCAGCTTCGAGCGGCTGGAGGAGGCCGCGCGGGCGGTCGAGCCCCGGCTCGCCGGAGCCCCGGCCCAGGGGGTGCCGTTCACCTCGGAGATCGCCGGGGACGGGCTCCTCTCCTGGGGGATGGACCCTCCCGCGGCCGAGCGCGACCCCTGGGGGGGCCGGGAGAGCTGGCGGCTCTGGCTCACCCACCGGCTGGCCCGGGCCCTCCTCGCGGCCAGAAACGTGGGAGAGAACGCGGGAGAGGAGATCGAGCCCTGGCGCTGGGCCGTGGAGCGCCTGCGCCTGGAGGGGATCGACCCCGACACCTGGACCCCGGCGGCGAGCCAGTGGGGAGGGCGCTGACCATGGCGATCACCGACCCCATCCTCCTCTCGCCGGACGTGGTCCTCGTCCCCGTGGCCGAGCTGCCGGAGGAGGTGCGCCGGCGGCTCGATCCCGGCGAGGGGGACTGGGCCATCACCCATCCCAGAGCGCGCACCCCCTCGCGCCTCCTCGACGCGGCCTCGGCGGCGCTGCTCGCCGAGCTCAAGTCCCCCCGCACCATCGTCGACGCCGTGATCCGCTACAGCCAGGCGCGGGACCTCGATCCCGAGAGCACGCTGGTCGAGGCCTATCCGTTGCTGGAGCGCCTCCTCGCCGCCGGCTTCCTGGTCGCCGCGGGGTCCGAGGAGGCGGGGGGCATCGTCGCCTCGCTGGCGCCGGGCGACCGCGTCGTGGGATTCGAGGTGCTGGAGGCCGTGCAGGTGCTGGAAGACACGGAGCTCCACCTAGCGCGGGGGGAGGGCGGCGCGGCGGCCCTCAAGATCGAGCGCCCCGCCGCCCGGGGAAAGAGCCGCGAGGCCTTCAAGCGGGAGGCGGCGGTCCTGGAACGGCTTTCAGGAGAGATCGCGCCGCGGCTGCTCGCGACGGGTGAGCTCGAAGGGCGCTGCTGGCTCGCCGTGGAGTGGCTCCCCGGCGTGGACGCGGCCTCGGCCGCCTCCGAGCTGCGCCGCCGGGGGGACCGGGCCGGCCTGCTGGCGCTCTGCCGGGCCGTGCTCGCGGCCTACGCCCACCTGCACGAGCGGGGGGTGATCCATGCCGACGTCCATCCGCGCAACGTCCTGGTGGGGCCGGCGGGGGAGATCCGCCTGATCGACTTCGGCCTGTCGCTCGCGGAGGACCTGCCGGGCGATCCCGGGCGCGGCGGCGTGGCCTTCTACTTCGAGCCCGAGTACGCGGCGGCCGTCCGGGCCGGGGAGCTCCCGCCGGCCGCGTCGGCGCCCGGGGAGCAGTACGCTCTGGCGGCGCTGGTCTACCAGTTGCTCGCCGGCGCCCCCACCCACGACTTCAAGCTCGCCAGGGATGAGATGCTGCGGCAGGTCGCCGAGGAGCCGCCGCTCCCCTTCGCGCTGCGGGAGGCCGAGCCCTGGCCGGCGGCCGAGGCGGTCCTCGCGCGGGCCCTGGCCAAGGCACCCGGAGAGCGGTTCCCCTCGGTGGCCGACTTCGCTGCGGCCCTCGGCGCGGTCGAGCCTTCCCGGCAGCGGCCGGCCGGAAACCGGGCGGCCGAGGCCCTGCTCGAACGCGTGCTCGAACGGGTGGGGGTGGAAGGGCCGCTCTTCCGCGACGGCCTCCCCGAGCCGCCGCGCGCCTCGGTCACCTACGGCGCCGCGGGGATCGCCTGCGCCCTCCACCGCGTCGCCATGGCGCGGGAGGACGCGGCGCTCCTCTCGCTGGCCGACCTCTGGGCGGCGAAAGCGGCCGCGACCATAGGGACGATGGGGGAGGAGGCCTTCTACCGCCCCGACTCCCGCCTCACCCCGGAGCACCTCGGCCGGGTCTCCCCCTTCCACACCGCCTCCGGCGTGCACGCCGTGCGCGCGATGATCGCCCATGCCCTGGGGGACCCCGGCTCCCGGCGCGAGGCGACGACGGCTTTCCTCGCCGCCTCCGCCGCGCCTTGTCCCAATCCGGATTTGACGCTGGGCCGCTCGGGCCTTCTGCTCGCCGCCTCCCTGCTGCTGGAAGCTCCCGGAGAGCCTCCGGCGGAGCTGCGGGCCTTCGGCGACGGCCTGCTCGCCGGTCTCTGGGAGGAGATCGCGGAGCTGCCGCCGGTCCCGGACTGCGTCGAGCGGCCGAACCTGGGGATGGCGCACGGCTGGGCCGGCTATCTCTACGCCTCCCTGCGCTGGTGCCGGGCCGCCGGAGCCCCGATACCCGAAGGCGTCCCCACCCGGCTGGCGGAGCTGGCGGACCGCGCCCACCCTTCAGGGCGCGGCCTGCGCTGGCGCTGGTACGCCGAGAGCGGCTCGGACGTGGGGACGATGGCCGGCTGGTGCAACGGCAGCGCCGGTTTCGTCTTTCTCTGGACCCTCGCCCATCAGATCCTGGGCGAGCCGCGCTACCGCGAGATGGCCGAGGGGGCGGCCTGGAGCTCCTGGGAGGCGCCGGACCCCCACGGCACCCTCTGCTGCGGCCTTGCCGGCCGCGCCTACGCCCTCCTCAACCTCTGGAAGCACGGCGGCGGCGCCCCCTGGCTCACCCGCGCCCGCGACCTCGCCAACCAGGCCGCCCTCTCCATCGAGCGCACCGCCGAGGCGCCGGACAGCCTCTACAAGGGGACGGTGGGGGTGGCGGCGCTCGCCGCGGACCTCGCCCGGCCGGAGGCGGCGGTGCTGCCGTTTTTCGAGGAGGAGGGGTGGGGGTAGCCCGGTTTACCGTCAACTGGCGACCGGTTCTCTGTTAACATGTCATCCATGGACGAGAACCGCCGCGGCTACGATCTCAAAGCTCCCGGACACGCGGGTGGCGGCTCCTCCATGCGCCTGCCCGGCCGGGGTCCCTTCCCGCGGGTCGACGATCATCTGGTCGAGCCGGAGGTGACGCGCGACGAGATCATCGGCGGCCACCGGGTCGTCGCCCTCCCGGCCAATCCGCCCCACGCCAACCAGCAGAGCCGGCTCGACTACGTCCTACAAGCTCAGGTCGCCCCCGGGTATATCGCCTCGGCGGACCTGCTCACCCGGTACGATCAGGAGTCGGACTTCGCCAGCGATGCCTGTATCTACAAGGATGGTGTGGACCCTGCCACGGGCACGCGCTACCTCGAGGAGACCGTCTTCGAGGTGGTCTCGGAGCAGAACCAGGGGTGGGTGACCGAGAAGGCCCGCCGGATGCACCGCCGGGGTGTGCGGCGGATCTTCGCGGTGTGGGTGAAGACGCACCGGGTTTGCGAGTGGTCCCCCGAGAGCGAGAGTTGGCATCTCCTGGAGCCCGGGGCACGGATCGAGGACCCATGCCTGGTGACGCCGCTGGTCGTGGCGGCTCTCCTCGATGCGGCCAGAGCGGATTATGCGGTGGTCGAGGCCTTGGCGGCCAGGGACAGCCCGGCGATCCGGGAGAGAGATGCCGCGGCCAAAGCGGAGGGCAAAGCGGAGGGCCGGGCTGAGTCTATCCTCAGAGTCCTTGAGGCCCGCGGCATTCCCGTGAGCGAGGCCCAACGGCAGGAGATCCTGGCCTGCCGCGACCTCGGCCGCCTGGACCGGTGGTTGAGCCGGGTCGTCCTGGCCTCCTCCGCCGGCGAGATCATTTCAGAGTCCTGAGCCTGGGCGAGGTCCGCCGGCCGGGGAGGATGGTAGACTCCCCCGGATCTATCCCAGGAACCTCCCTCTTGATCGGCAGCACCATCTCCCGCTACAGGGTCCTCGAACGCCTCGGCGGCGGGGGTGCGGGTGTGGTGTACAAGGCCGAGGACATCAAGCTCGAACGGCTGGTCGCCCTCAAGTTCCTCTCCACCTACCGCGGCGCCAGCGAGGCGGACACCCGCCGGTTCCTGCGCGAGGCCCGGGCCTCCTCCGCGGTCGACCACCCCAACATCTGCACCGTCTACGAGGTCGACGAGACGGAGGACGGCCGGCTGTTCATCGCCATGGCCTTCTGCGAGGGGGAGACGCTCAAGCGCAAGATCGAGCGCGGCCCCCTCCCGCTGCCCGAATCCGTCCGCATCGCGGCCCAGATCGCCTCCGGCCTCGCCGCCGCCCACGCCAAGGGGATCGTCCACCGGGACGTCAAGCCGGCCAACGTCATCGTGGGGCCGGACGGCCGGGTGAAGATCGTCGACTTCGGCATCGCCAAGCTGGCGGACCAGTCGCGCCTGACCCGCGACGGCACCGCCGTGGGCACCGCCGGCTACATGGCGCCCGAGCAGATCCGCGGCGAGGAGATCGACCCCCGCACCGACCTCTGGGCCCTCGGGGTCGTCCTCTACGAGATGGTCACCGGCCGGACGCCGTTCCCGGGGGACAACGACCACGAGCGGATCCGCGGCATCCTCACCCGCGAGCCCGAGCCGATGGCCTCCCTGCGCTCCGGGGTCCCTCCCGATCTGGCGCGGATCGCCGCCCGGGCCCTGGCCAAGAAGGCCGGCGACCGCTACTCCAGCATGGACGCGATGCGGGAGGACCTGCTGGCCCTGGCCGGCCGCCTCGGCGCCCCCGTGCCGGTCGAGACCCTCGACCCCACCCTGCGGGAGATCCCTTCCCACCCCTCCGCCGGCTCCTCCGTCCTGGGGGATGCCGACCACCTGGTGGGGCGCACGCTCGCCCACTACCGGGTCCTCGAATACACCGGCGGAGGCGGGATGGGGGTGGTCTACAAAGCCGAGGACCTCCGCCTGGCGCGCACCGTGGCGCTCAAGTTCCTGCCGCCCGAGCTGACGCGCGACCCGGATGCCAAGTCCCGCTTCCTCCAGGAGGCGCGGTCCGCCTCGGTGCTGGACCACCCCAACATCTGCACCATCCACGAGGTGGGGGAGACCGACGACGGCCGCCTCTACCTCGCCATGCCCTACTACGACGGCGAGACCCTGCGCCGGCGGATCGAGCGCTCGCCGATCCCCATCGACGAGGCGGTCGACATCGCCGAGCAGATCGCCCGCGGGCTCGCCAAGGCCCACCGGGGAGGGATCGTCCACCGCGACATCAAGCCGGCCAACATCATGGTCACCGCCGACGGGGTGGTGAAGATCCTCGACTTCGGCCTCGCCAAGCTGGTGGGCGCGGCGGCGATCACCCGCACCGGCTCCTCGGTGGGGACCCCGGCCTACATGTCCCCGGAGCAGGCCCGCGGCGAGGACGTCGACCACCGCACCGACCTCTGGTCCTTCGGCATCGTGCTCTACGAGCTGGTCGCCGGCCGCCGCCCCTTCCGCGGCGAGCACGACCAGGCGGTGCTCTACGGCATCCTCAACGAGCCGCCGAAGCCGCTCACGCAGGTGCGCTCGGAGACGCCGCCCGAGCTCGAGAAGATCGTCGAGGGGCTGCTCGCCAAGGACCCGGGGGACCGCTATCCCAGCGCCGAGGGGCCGCTCGGCGACCTGCGCGCCCTGCGCAACCAGACGATGACCACCACCGTGCGGACCCAGCCGGACCGCCTCGTTACCCTCCGGAGCCGTCCGTGGGTGTGGGCCGCCGCAGGCCTGGGCGTCTTGGCCGCGCTGGTGGGAGCCGTGACCTGGTTTCAGGGCCGCGGCCATGCCGGGGCGGCGGCTCCCGTGGTGGTAAGCATCCGGCAGCTCACGGACCTGGAGGGGCGCGAGTCGTTCCCGAGCCTGTCGCCGGACGGCGGCTCCCTGCTCTACGTGAAGGCGGAGGACGGCAACGCCGATATCTACCTGAAGCGGGTCGGCGGCGGAAATGAGCTCAACCTCACGCGCGACTCCCCGGCGGCTGACATCCAGCCGGCCTTCTCCCCTGACGGCCAGCAGATCGCCTTCCGCTCCGACCGGGAGGAGAGCGGCCTGTTCGTGATGGGGGCCACGGGGGAGTCGGCCCGCCGGCTCTCCGATGGCGGCTACAACCCCTCCTGGTCACCGGACGGCCGCAGGATCGTCTTCGCCACCGAGGGGATCGCCAACCCCCAGGAGCGCCGGCAGAACAGCCAGCTCTGGATCGTGGACGTGGGAACGGGGAAGAAACGTCTCCTCAGTCCCGGGGACGCCGTGCAGCCGAGCTGGTCCCCTCACGGCCAGCGAATCGCCTACTGGGGTATCCCCACCGGGAAGGGGCGGCGCGTCCTCTGGACGGTCCCTGTGGAAGGGGGCTCGCCCGTGCCGGTGGTCGACGACGAGCACGTCAATTGGGACCCGGTCTGGTCGCCGGACGGCCGGTATCTCTACTATGTCTCGGATCGCAGCGGCAGCATGAACCTCTGGCGAGTGCCGATCGACGAGGCCTCGGGTAAGGTGCTGGGTGAGCCCCGGGCGATTACCACCTCATCCCAATCCCTGGGGCTGCTGAGCCTCTCGCGGGACGGCCGGCAACTCGTGTACGCGACCGACGAGCGGAAGTCCAACCTGGAGCGGTGGCCGTTCGACCCGGCGGCGATGAGGGTTGAGGAGAGGCATCAGCCGGTCACTCAGGGGGCGCGGGCCGTCCGCACCGTGGACGTGTCACCAGACGGACAGTGGGTCGCCTACTACACCACCTCCCCCCAGGAGGACCTCTGGGTGGCGCGCGCGGACGGCAGCGGCCAGCGCCAGCTCACCAACGACCCCGCCAAGGACCGCGTCCCGCTGTGGTTCCCTGACGGCTCGCGGATCCTCTTCTACTCCAACCGGTCCGGCCGCGCCGACAAATACGGCGCCTGGTCGATCCGCGCGGACGGCAGCGAGCTCCAGCCCATCCCCCACGGCACCTCCGACCCTCTGTTCAACCCCATCCCCTCGCCGAAGGGTGGACGGATGGTGGCGACCCTCGGCGCCCACGGCGCGGCGCTGATCGACCTCGACCCCGCCAGCCGCGGGAGGGTCCAGATGCTGCCGCCGACGCCTGGCGGCGAGGTCCTCGCGGCCACCTCCTGGTCTCCGGACGGCGCCTACCTTGCCGGCACCCTGGAGCGGAAGGACGGCGGTGGGGGCGGCGTCCCGGGCGTCGTCGTCTACGAGCTCGCCACGGGCCGCTACGAGCGCCTCACGAATACGGGGGGCGTCCCCCGCTGGCTGCACGACAACCGGACGCTCCTCTATCTCCAGGACGGGAAGATCTTCCTCTGCGATCTCCGCACGAAGGTCTCCCGCCTCCTCCTCGAGCCGCCCCAGAGCTCCATTTTCAAGTCCGTCTCCGCGGCGCCGGACGACCGGGGGCTCTACGCCGTGCGCTCGACCGACGAGGGGGACGTCTGGATGCTCACCCTGTCAGGTGGCGACGAGCGTTGACTTGACGTCTCTACACATCTGATAGACTTCTAGCATCCGTTCAGAGAGTACCTGTCCGCTCGGCCTCGTGCCGGCGCTCGAATCGGGCTTTGGCCCAGGAGAAAACTATGAGCTTCGAGTCCAGGGATCTGATGATCGACGTCCTCCCCACCGGAAAGTTCCGCGCTCTCGCACAACCCGGCTTCGCGCTCTGCGGGCAGGTCACCTCCGCGGGCGGGGATGAGGATGACGACGAGGAAGAGGACGATCTGGATTGTGGACAGATCACCTCGAACACTGGGCCCACCTCCGTATCGCGGACAGGGATGGAGCTGGCCCTCTTGCGGCGCCAGCTCCGCGAGACGCTGTCGGTCTGAGCCCTACTCCGGCAGGATCGCGTCCGCCTCGATCTCGACCAGCATGTCGGGCGAGATCAGGCGGCTGACCTCCACCATGGTGCTGGCCGGGCGGATGTCGCGGAAGAATTCGCCGTGCGCCCGGCCGATCTCCTGCCAGCGCGAGATGTCGGTGGTGAAGACGCGGGTGCGGACCACGTCGGCCATCCGCGCCCCGGCCTTCGCGAGCGCCGCCTCGATGTTGCGCAGCGCCTGCACCGACTGGGCGTAGAGGTCGTCCTTGCCCACGACGTTGCCCTCGGCGTCGATGCCCGTGGTGCCGGCCACGTGGATGGAGGGCCCCATCCGCACCGCCCGCGAATAGCCGACGATCGGCTCCCAGGGGGCGCCGCTCGAGATGTTCCGTCTTTCGTTCGACATTCCAGATCTCCCTTTTCTCGAATTCCGCTGGAAAGCGCATTCTGGCACACCTCTTGCTCCTTCAAATTTTCGAACGCGATGACCTTGCAGTCGAAGGTCATGTGCTCTCCTCAGGGCTTCAAGCACAGCGGGCAATATCACCACATCGGAAGGAGAGGTCACGATGGCAAAACAGACAGACGTCGGAGGCGGCCAGACCGCCACACCCACCCTCGACCCCAGCCACGAGCTTCCCGCTCACAAGAATCTCGCCCAGGACGCCAAGGAGCAGGCCAAGAGCCTTGCCAGCGACGCCAAGGAGCAGGCGAAGGACGCGGCCAACCAGGCGCGCGACCATGTGCAGACGCTCGTCGGGCAGCAGAAGGACCAGGCGGCCCACCGCCTGCAGTCGCTGGCCGGCGCCCTGCGCGAGGCCGGCCGCAAGCTGAACGAAGGCGAGCAGGCCGGCGACTTCGGCCAGTACGCCGACCGCGCCGCCCAGCAGGTCGAGAAGCTCTCGACCTACCTGCGCGACAACGACCTGCGCGGCTTCGTGCGCGACACCGAGACCTTCGCGCGGCGCCGTCCCGAGGTCTTCCTCGGCGGCACGCTGATCGCCGGCCTGATGCTGGCCCGGTTCCTCAAGGCCTCCAGCCCGAGCCAGGGGCTCAGCAGCTCCGGGTACGACGGCGGCAACTGGACTGGATATCCCCAGTCCGCCCGGAGCTCGTCTCTCGGGACGTCCACGGCCCGCTCGTCCTACGGCTCCGACTCGCGGCCGGGCACCACCCAGGATTCCGGTCTGGCCCACGGCGGCACGACGCGTTACGACGAGCCGCTGGGAGTGTGAGCCATGGCGGTACCGGGTGAACGCAAGGACGACCGGTCCATCGGTCAACTGCTGAAGGAGCTGACGCAGGAGTCCAGCATCCTGCTCAAGCAAGAGGTGAATCTCGCCAAGACGGAGATGTCCGAGAAGGCCACGCGCGTCGGGGCCAACCTCGGCGAGGTCGCCGTCGGCGGCGGAGTCGCCTTCCTGGGCGCCATCGCCCTCCTCCTGGCGGTGGTCTACGGCCTGACATCGCTCCTCAACAAATTCATGTCCCTGGGAGTGGCGGCCTGGCTGGCGCCGCTGATCGTCGGCATCGTGCTGGCGGCGGTCGGCTACTCCCTCATCAAGAAGGCGCTCGCGACCCTCAAGCAAGAGAGCATCGCTCCCCAGAGAACCACCCAAAGCTTGCAGGAGAACAAAGCATGGCTCAAACAGAAGATTTCGTGACGAGAGACTCGGATCTGGACGCGGGCCGCGGGCGCAGCTCCCGGGAGATCCGTTCGGAGATCGACCGCACCCGGTCGGACATGGACGACACCTTCGCGGCGCTCGACGCGAAGCTCACCCCCAAGGAGATCGGCCTGGAGCTCTGGAACCTCTTCAAGGGGGGCTCGAGCACCGGCGCCAGCAAGCTGTGGCAGGTCGCCCGCGAGCATCCGATGCCCGCGGCGGTGGTCGGCCTCGGCCTCGGCTGGCTGATGGTCGAGAGCTCCCGCAAGTCGGACGCCTACGACGGCCTCGACCGCGGTGACTACCGTGGTTACGGCACCAGCTCCTACCGGCAGGGCTACGCCGCGACGGGCTCCTACGCCGGCTATGCGGACTCTGAGACGGACGAGGATTCCGGCGTGCTCTCCGCCGCCAAGGACAAAGTCCAGGACGTGGCGGGCAGCGCGAAGGAGGCCCTCTCCAGCGCCGGCGACAAGGTGAGCGACCTCGCCGGACGGACCAAGGAGCAGGCCTCCGAGCTCGGCCATCAGGTCGCGGACAAGGCCTCGACCCTCGGCCATCAGGTCACGGACCGCGCCTCGGGCCTCCGCCGGCAGGCGAAGACCCAGGTGCGCCGCGCCCGCGTCGGCTTCTGGCAGACCATGGAGGAGAATCCGCTCATGGTCGGCGCCGCCACCCTGGCGCTCGGCGTCATCGTCGGGCTCGTGCTCCCCTCGACCGACAAGGAAGACGAGCTGATGGGCGAGACCCGCGACCACCTGCTCGACGAGGTCAAGGAGACCGGCCAGCAGGTGCTCGACAAGAGCAAGCACGTCGCCGAGGCCGTAGCCGACAAGGTCAAGGCGGAGGCGCGCAACCAGGGGCTCACCCCCGAAGGCGTGGTCGACAAGGTGAAGAACGTCGCCAAGGAGGCCACCAACACCGCCAAGGAGGAGGCCAAGCGGCAGAACCTGACCCCGGACGCCCTGGCGAATCAGGGTCAGCCGGGCCAGCAGCAAGCCAAGCCCGCTCAGCCGGGCCAGCAGGCCGCCGGCCAGCCGCAGGCTCAGGGCGCGAAGCCCGAGGTCCACGAGCCGGAGCTCGCGAAGCGGTAACTTGTTGTAGGGGCGGCCCTGTGTGGCCGCCCTGCTTTCC
>JBJMHA010000072.1:0-75405 GCA_045807625.1 Thermoanaerobaculia bacterium
AAGTTCCTGTCTTTTTCCCCCTGGGGCTTCCCTCTGCCAGAGCCGCCCGCCCAGCCTCTGGCGAATCCAACAAGCTCTGCTCGGCGCGATGGCCCACGCCATCTTGGGTGCGCTGAAGCTTAAAGAGCTGCTGCAGAAAGCCTCGCCGCTCTGCCGCTATTTCTTAGACTCTCCCCGCCGCCAAAGGAAGAAACAGGCCCCCCGGGCCATGAAGGCAGCCAGGGAGCTTGCTTCATAAGTTAGCGCCTATGCCCGGTGAGGGAGGGCGGGGAGGGGTCGGGAGAGGGGCCGGGGGTGAGGGTTCGGGCCCGCCGTCTTTTTCAGAGGACACGCCTGTACCCGGCAGCGTTCACCCGCGAGGACATGCCGATCGTAAATCATTGATTCTGCTCGCCCGATCCCATGGCATCCAGCTTGCCTAGTAAAGGGGGCGGACACGCGATTCACCCATCAACCCGCGGCAGGGAATTTCGCCGCGCGGCACCTTGGGGGAAGCCGGGCGCCCCCGCCCGGCTTCCCTCCCCTCCTCCAGATCCGCCGGCGGCGTACAATCACGGCCCTGATTTCTGGAGGAACGCGCCATGACCGCACCCGATCCGTTCTCCCCCTTGCGGGATTCCATCGCCGAGGTGGACCGCGCCCTGTTGGAGCTGCTGCGCCGCCGCATGGACCTCGCCGCCGAGGTGGGGCGGGTCAAGGCGGCCTCGAACCTCCCCGTGGTGGTGCGGGACGTCGAGGACCGGGTGCTCGGCCGCGCCCGCCAGCACGCCGAGGCCTGCGGGGTCTCGGAGGAGGTGATGGCCGAGGTGTTCCAGGCGATCATCCGCGGCTCGGTCGAGCGGCAGTACCGGGTGGGGATCTCGCTGCGCGAGCAGCGCGGCGAGAAGGTGCTGATCGTGGGGGGCGCGGGCGGCATGGGAGGCTGGTTCCGCGGCTTCCTCGAGCTGGCCGGGCACGCCGTCGACCTCGCCGATCCGGCGCTGGGGAGCCTCCCACACGCGGAGGGCCGCTTCGCGGGGCTTCCGGAGGTCTCAGACCTCGACGCCTACTCCGCGGTGCTGGTGTCGGTGCCGCTCGGCCGCACGGCCCAGGTGCTGGAGGAGGTGGCGGCGCGGCGGCCGCGCGGGCTGGTGGTGGAGATCGCCTCGATCAAGAACCCGCTCTCGCCCGTGCTCGCGAAGGCCCGCGAGCAGGGGGTGCGGGCGCTCGCCCTGCACCCGATGTTCGGGCCCGGCAAGTCCTTCTACGAGCCGCTGACCTTCGTGCTCGCCGCCCAGGGGGACCCAGCGGCCGAGAAGCGGGAGCTGGCGCCCCTGCTCACCCACCCCTATACGAAGCTGGTGGCGGTCCCCTTCCCCCATCACGACCGGCTGATGGGGTGGCTCCTGGGGCTGGCCCATCTCTCGAACATCCTGTTCGGCGCCACCATCGCCCAGTCCGGGGTGGAGCCGGAGGAGCTCCACGCCTGTGCCTCGACCACCTTCAACCGGCAGGCGGTGACGGCGCTCAGCGTGCTCTCGGAGGACCCGGACCTCTATCTCGACATCCAGAACCTGAACCCGCACCGGCACGATGTCTACACCGCGGCGCGGGAGGCGCTCGGGCAAATCGAGCGCCTGGTCGAGGCGCGCGACCGCGAGGGATTCCAGGATCTGATGAACGCGGCCCGGCGCGCCCTCACGCGGGAGCCGTAGGGGCTCAGGAGCCCTTCTTCGCCGGCTTCTTGCCGCCGCCGGCCTTCTTGGCGGCGGCCTTCTTCGCCGGTTTCTTCGCGGCCCCCCCGCCGCTCTCTCCGGAGGACGAGGCGCTCTTCTTGGCCGCTCCCCGCTTGCGGGCCACCGCGGCGATCCCGGCCGCGGCGGCGGCCACGCCGGCGACCGCGGCGGCGGCGGACGCCAGGACCTTTTTCTTGCTGCCAGCCGCGCTCTTGCTCGCGGGCTTGGCCGGGGTGCTCGCCGCTCCGCCTTCCTTCGTTGCCTCTCCAGAGCCCTTCTTGTCGTCCTTGGCCATCGCAAAGCTCCTTTCTCAGAGCCGATCCAGAAGAATTCCCTGCCGGGTAAACAACCTGTCCTGCTGGAGCGAGCGGGTCAGCAAAAAACGGGCCAATTGCCCTACCCCAGCGCCTGCTCGAGATCCGCGATCAGATCGTCCGGGTGCTCGAGGCCGATCGAGAGGCGGACCAGCTCCTGGGGGGTGCGGGAGCCGGGGCCTTCGCTGGTGGCGCGGTGCTCGATCAGGCTCTCGACGCCGCCGAGCGAGGTGGCGCGGATGAACAGGCGGGCCCGCCCCACTGCCCGCAGGGCCGCCTCCCGCCCTCCCGCCGCGCGGAAGGAGAGCATGGCGCCGAAGCCGCCGGACATCTGCCGGCGGGCGATCTCGTGGCCCGGATGCGAGGGGAGGCCCGGATAGTGGACCGCCGAGACGCCGGGCAGCGATTCGAGAGCCCGCGCCACGGTGAGGGCGGTGGCGGTCTGCGCCGCCATCCGGCAGGCGAGGGTGCGCAGGCCGCGCAGCACGAGCCAGTCGTTGAACGGGGAGGCGACCGCGCCGAGGATGTGGCGCTGGTGGCCGACCTTCTCCCAGAGCTCATCCGCACGGGCGAAGATCAGGGCTCCTCCCTGGACGTCGCTGTGGCCGCCGAAGTACTTGGTCGTGGAATGGAGCACGGCGTCGGCCCCCAGGCCGAGCGGGCGCTGGAGCACGGGGGTGGCGAAGGTGTTGTCCACCACGGTGAGGGCGCCGGCCTGGCGGGCGAGAGCGACGGCGACCCCCAAGTCGACCACCTGGAGCAGGGGATTGGACGGCGTCTCCAGCCAGACGAGCCGGGTCTCGGGACGGATCGCCGCCGCCAGGGCCGCGAGGTCGGTCATGTCCACGAGGTCGGCGCGGATCCCCCAGTTGGGGAGGAATTCCTCGCCGGCGATGCGGAAGCCGTAGTAGACGTCGCCGGGGAGGAGCACGTGGGAGCCTGGCGGCAACGACTGGAGCAGGGCGATGCCGGCCGCCATGCCGGAGGCGAAGGCGAGTGCCGCCTCCCCCCCTTCGAGCGGGAAGAGCGCCTCCTCGAGCTGCTCCTGGTTGGGGTTCGTCTCGCGGATGTAGGTGTGCCCGCTCAAGGGCTCGCTCCGCTCGTCGCGGGCGAAGGTGGTCGAGAGGTGGATGGGAGGGGCGACCGCTCCGGTGGAAGGGTCGAGCCGGTGGCCGGCGTGTACCGCGAGGGTCTCGAATCGCATGGCGGCGAGACTAGCGCGGCTTTCCGGAAAGAAAAAGGGCCGGCGCGACGCGCCGGCCCTCGGAAACCGCGGCGGGGAAACCTTAGTGGCTCGCCCGCGCGGCGCAGCTCTGGATGGCGCCCTTCTGCTGGCCGGTGATGGTGCCGTTGGCCTTCAGCGAATCCGTGAGGTGCGCGACGCAGCTCACGAACGCGCCGTGGTTGCCGGCGCCGACCGCGCAGTCGTTGATCTGGTCGGAGATCCGGCAGCCGGTGGCGAAGACCGTGTTCGGCGCGCCCGAGTTGCAACCGTCGATGATCACGGTGGCGTCCCGCGACGAGCCGATGCACTGGTCGACGCCGTCCGGCACGCCGTCGCCGTCGGAGAACCAGCCGATGTCGATCATCTCCTGGCGGGTCAGGTCGACGCTGTGGGTGAGGTCGGAGTTGATGGCCGGCTCCATGAGCAGGTTCGGGAAGGCGATCGGATCCCAGTGCGAGTACGAGGAGCCCGAGGCCAGCGGAACCGGGGCGTTGAGCAGCAGGTGGCCGCTCGGATCGGCGCCGGCGAGGACGTTGAGGTTGACGCCGAGCGTCACGTTGACGGTGCCGCTCCCGAGCGCCGACTTGATGGCGTTGCCGTTGGCCAGGCTGATGCGGACCGACGGGATGGTAATCGTGGGATCGACGCCCGACATGCCGGCCGGCGGGCTGCCGGCCACGTTGTCGGCGATCAGCACGGCGATCGCGCCGGCGTTCTGGGCGTTCTTCACCTTGACCACGAAGCCGCAGGTGCCGCGGTCGAGGAGGGCGACCTTGCCGGTGAGGCTGTTGGTGATGGCCGAGCAGCCGTCCGTGGTGGACGGGCCCGCGACGTTCGCCGGGTCCAGACCGACGACCACGTCGCCGGTGATGCCCGGCGCGGTGATGACGGGGCCGAAGGTCGCGGTGCCGACCCGGTAGGTGCCCAGGGCGGCCGGGTTGTTGACCGTGACCAGCGGGGTGCCCGGCGAGAGCACCTGCGGCGCCGCGGCGGTGACGTTGATGCCGGTCCAGATCACGTGGTTGGTGTCGAGGGTGGCGGCGGCGCGCTCGGCGTTGGTCATCGCCGGCCACTGCTTGTTGATCGTGGTGTTGAAGGTGTACTGCCCGTAGACGTCCGGGAAGCCCGCGAGCAGCGCGCCGGTCGACTTGTTGAAGAAGCCGGAGAAGCCGAGGCCGTGGCCGAACTCGTGGAGCAGCACGGTCACCAGGTCGATGTTGGTGCCGTGGTTGGCGTCCAGGCCGTAGTACCAGCCGGTGCCGGTGAGGCAGCCGGTCTGGCCGATGGCGCTGTTGAAGAGGGCGATGATGTCGTCCGCCGAGGTGTTGTTCGGGCCCGGGGCGAGGTCGGCGCCGGCCAGCTTGTTGGCGAGCGCGACGTGGTACCAGGTGTTCAGGATCTCGGTGTTCGGGAAGTTGCCGAAGACCTGGATGGCGCCGGCCGAGCCGAGCACCGCGCTGGTGGCGGTGCAGGCGAGCGGCTGGAAGGACGACTGGATGTAGATCGTCACCGGGCTGTCCAGGATCGAGCCCCAGACGCTCGCGGCATACTGGAAGGCGATCAGCCGCTGCTGGCCGACCGTGGTGCCCGTGTTGCCGCCGACGGGGGCCGCCGGCGTGGGATCGTTGAAGCCGACGTTCGGCGCGTTGGTGTTGACGATGACGATGTTGGCCGTGGCGAAGGCCGGGACGCTGCCCGCGAGGAGCAGGGCGGCGAGGACGAGGAGGCCGAGAACGCGGTTCATCTTTCTCATGGCTTACTTGTCCTCAAAGAGCGGCGCGGCGTTGACGAGGGCGTTGGCGTCGGCGGCGTTGTCCAGGCAGATCTGCTGGAGGACGCCGTCCGGGCCGACCTGGGCGATCGAGATGTTCAGGAACGAGGTGCCGAGATCGACGGACATCGTGCCGTCCGCGGTCTGCTTGGCCTGGAGCGAGCTCGCCGAGCTCTTGAGCATCGACTCGACGCCCGCGGCCAGGGCCTTGCTCTCGGCCGCCGTGGGCTGGCGGAGCTTGCCCGTGGCATCGATCGCGGCCATTACGCCGTGACCCTTCTTCGCCGCCGGCTTCTCTCCGGCAAAAGCCGGAGCCGCCAGGCTCAGGACCGTCGCCGCAGCGAGGCCCAGGGCGGCAAGACGCACGCCTTTCCCATACGATTTGGTCATAACCTTCCTCCCGTCTAGGGGTTCATCGAGGCACGCTCCGGAAGGACCGGCACCACGCCGATCAGTGCTCACGGAACGGAGAATCCAAGCCAGAAACGAATCGCTGTCTCAGGATGAAGCTTGCGAAACGCTGAATTTGAGAGCCACTGTTTCTGCCGCTTTTCGTCCCGCTTTCGGCAGCCCAGCCGTCTCAGTGAGACCTGATGGCTTTGCGTCACCGCCTCGCGACGGTTTTGCCATTTCGATGGGTGGAAGGGGAGTATCAGGGCAAAAGGGTATAAAGTCAATAGGGAAGGTCGACAATATGAGAATCGCGGTGATCGGCGCGGACACCGACGGGCTCGCCGGGGCCTTACTCAAGTCCATGCGCTTCTTCAGCGGCCTGATGCCGTTCGCGTCGAAAGCCACGATGAAGATGCTCGACCGGCGGAAGAGCTGATCCGATCAGCCGAGCTTGGCAAGAAAGGCCCGGGGAGTCAGGACGGGGATCCGCTCGAACGGATGAAGAACGTGCAGATCCTCGTCCCCACTCACGATGGCATCCGCCCTGCCTTCGACCGCGACCTCCAGAACCTTATTGTCTTTGGGATCGCGGCAGACCTCGATCTTGCGCCGGGGAATGACTTCCTCTCCCCGCAGCACCAGGAGAGCGATGAGCGTCTCGACATCCTGAGATTGGATGCCGTACTTCGTCCGGAACCGGGGGCGTCCGAGGACATCGACGATTTCCTGCAGAAGCTCGGAGGAATAAAGGGCGGTGAACGCGTCATGCCTGAGGTTCCCGAGGACTGGCGCTACACTGCCGGACGGCTTGAGCAGGGCACGGATCAGGATGTTGGTATCGATGACCGCTCTCATTGCCGAGAGAGCTCGCTCCGAGCGGCGGCGATATCCTCCTCGATCTCTTCCTCCGAGATCCCGGCGTTGGGCGCGCCCAAGCGAGCCCAGAGCTCGTCGAAGCGAGCTAGAACCGCCGTTTCCCGAAACTTCTGCAGCTTCAGGAATTCATCATAAGGTACGATCACCGCTTCGGGTCGGCTGTTTTCGGTCAGAACGTAGGGGATGTGCTCTTTTTTTACCTCGTCCAGGACTTCCCGAACGTTGTGCTCGAGATCAGGGATTCGAATCGTCCTATGCATGGCGCCTCCGGCCTCCATCATACGCGATCCGGCGGGTCGCCTTACCTCGGCTGAGGTAAAACTTTCAACACCTCACTCCAGCCGCTCGACCGCGTAGCCGTGCTGGCGCAGGGCGCGACGCAGCTCCTCGATGTGGTCGGCGTTGCGGGTCTCGATGATGGCGTCCACCTGGGCCTCCCAGAAGCCGGCGTGCATGAAGACGCGGTCGTGCTGGATGGCTTTGACGTTGCCGCCATGGGTGGAGATGACCTGGAGCATCTCGGCCAGGCCCCCCGGACGGTCCGGGACGTGGGTGCGGAACCGCACCAGGCGGTGGCTCTCGACCATGAAGCGGTCGATGATGCGCGACAGCATGGCGATGTCGATGTTGGCCCCGGAGAGGATCATCACCACGTGCCGCCCCGCCGCGGCCGGGATGCGGTGGCGGGTGAGGGCGGCCAGGGTGGCCGCGGCGGCCCCCTCCGTGGAGGTCTTGCCGGTCTCGAGGAGGCGGATGACGGCGTTGCGGATCTCGTCCTCGGAGACGGTGCAGATGCCGTCCACGTAGCGCTGAATGTGCTCGAAGGTGCGCTCGCCCGGCCGCTTGACGGCGATGCCGTCAGCCAGGGAGCGCTCCACCGGATGGTGGACGATCGCGCCCGCCTTGAAGCTGTGGCACATGGCGGGGGCGGCCTCGGTCTGCACGCCGTAGATCCGCACCGAGGGCTTCTTCTCCTTCACCGCCGCGGCGACCCCGGAGATCAGCCCGCCGCCGCCGACCGGCACCACGATCACCTCCACCTCGGGGGTCTGCTCCAGGATCTCGAGGCCGACCGTCCCCTGGCCCGCGATCACCAGGTCGTCGTCGAAGGGGTGGACGAAGACGAGCTCCCGCTCCTTCTCGAACCGGCGGGCCGCCTCGTAGGCGTCGTCGAACAGCTCCCCCTCCAACTCGACCATGCCGCCGAGCCGGCGGGTGTTCTCGACCTTGATCAGGGGGGTGGTGATCGGCATCAGGATGGTGGAGAGCACCCCCAGCCGCGTCGCGCTGTAGGCCACCCCCTGGGCGTGGTTGCCGGCCGAGGCCGCGACCACCCCCCGCCGGGACTGCTCGGGCGAGAGGGAGGCGATCTTGTTGTAGGCCCCGCGCACCTTGAACGAGCCGGTGAGCTGGAGGTTCTCGTACTTGAGCCAGGCGTGCAGGCCGAGCTCGTCGGAGAAGGCCTTGGAGAGCTGGCAGGGGGTCTGCTGGACCACCCCGGCCAGACGCTCGCGCGCCTCTTCGACGTCCCGCAGACGGATCAAGGTCTCTTGCAGATGGATCAAAGGGCCGCCTCTCGGGAGCCCGGAGCGATACCCATCAACGGGCTCTGCCCCTGCCCCCCATCTTCTTAGAGTGAGGGGCCGGGGCAAAGCCGGGACGGCGGGGGGTTAATCCAGATCTGAAGTAAGAGCAGGCACTTACTGCTGCGGAGCTCCGACGGTGACGGCGACCCCCTGGACCACGGCCGCCGCGGCGCTCTTCGCCGGGTCGAGGCTGGCGCGCTTGATCAGCGCCTGGGCGAGGCTGGAGCGGACCTGCGCCGCCATCCGGCCGTCGAGCTGGACCGCCTTACCGTAGGCCTCGCGGGCCGCGCTCATCTCCCCCTTGAGGGCCAGGAGGGTGCCGAGCTGGTCGTAGGCGCGGGCTTGATCCTCGGGGGAGGAGTAGAGGGCGAGCGCCATGCGGGTCACCTGGAGGGCGGCGTCGTACTGCCCGGCGCCGCTATAGGCGCGGCCGACGCCGAGCAGGCAGTCGGGGCAGGGGCCGCCGGCGAGGTCGCTCGCGTGCTCGAGCTCGACCGCGGCCTCCTTGTAGTGGCCCTCCTGGATGAGACGCTCACCGCGCTGCATCGCCCTCGCGGCGTCCTCTTGCAAGGCGGCGCCCCCGGCCCACGCGTTGGAAGCCCAGAGGAAGGCGGCCAGGGCTCCGAGGAGAGAAGCGGTGCGGAATCGTGGCGTCGTCATCGTCGAGCTCCTTGTCTATCAAATCATCAGGCGGTACGTCTCGCTCTCGGCCCATCGTCGGGAGCGGCCCCGCCCGCCGGGACGCCAACCTGTAAGGGCAAATAGCGTGCCAGCCTTCCGCGCGCCAAACGCTGAAATCGCCCGTTCATGGCACTCCTCTTGCTTAATTCTCATGGCAAGAAAGCCCTCGCGTTCCTGGAGCCCGGGGGCTTTGTCTCTTGCCTGCAACACAATGAGAGGAAAGGAGAGGAAGTATGAAGAGCAGTAACCGCATCGCCATGGCCGCCACCCTGACGGGCCTCCTCGCGGTGGCCCCCACGGCCTTCGCGCAGAGCGGAGGCACCACCTCGGGCTCGATGAGCAAGACGACCACCAGCAAGACCATGACCACCACCTCGACCTCGAAGCTGAGCGCCTCCGACAAGAAGTTCGTCACAAACGCGGCGGTGGGGGGCATGGAGGAGGTCCAACTCGGCCAGCTCGCGGCCCAGAAGGCTTCCGACTCCGACGTTAAGAATTTCGGCCAGCGCATGGTCGACGACCACTCCAAGGCCAACGACCAGCTCAAGCAGGTCGCCTCGCAGAAGGGGGTCACGGTCCCCTCGACCCTGCCGCCCAGCAAGCAGAAGGACATCGACAAGCTCAACAAGCTCAACGGCGCCGCCTTCGACAAGGCCTACGTGAGCATGATGGTCCAGGACCACAAGAAGGACGTCGCCGAGTTCCAGAAGGAGTCGAAGAGCGGCAAGGACACGGACGTCAAGGGCTTCGCCGCGAACACCCTGCCGACGCTCCAGGACCATCTGAAGATGATCCAGGACATCTCCGCGAAGATGCACCCCACCAAAATGAGCAAGAAGGGCAAGTAGGTCCCCTGGGGCGGTCCCGCGCGGCCGCCCCCACATCTTCTACAATCCCCCGCCATGACCGACGGCGCCATGGACCGGCTCCCCCGCACGCGGGAGGCGATCGAGGCGGGGATCCGCGAGCGGCTCCACCTCGGCGCGCAGCTCTACGTCTCCCTCCACGGCGAGCCGGTGGCCGACGCGGCGCTGGGCGAGGACCGTCCGGGCGAGCCGCTCACCCGCGATCACCTCATGCTCTGGCTCTCCTCCACCAAGCCGGTGCCGGCGGTGGCGGTCGCCCAGCTCTGGGAGCGCGGCCTGCTGGAGCTCGACGATCCGGTGGCGCTGCACGTCCCTGAGTTCGCGGCCAACGGCAAGGAGGGGATCACCCTCCGCCATCTCCTCACCCACACCGGCGGCATTCGGATGCTCGACACCGGCTGGCCCCACCGCTCCTGGGAGGAGATCGTCGCCAGGATCTGCGCCATGAAGCCCGAGCCGCGGTGGATTCCGGGCCAGAAGGCCGGCTATCACCAGGCGTCGAGCTGGCTCATCCTGGGCGAGGTCATCCAGAGGGTGGGGGGCGTCCCCTTCTCCACCTACGTCCGGCGGGAGATCTTCGAGCCGCTGGGGATGGAGGATTCCTGGATCGGCATGCCCCCCGAGCGGTATCAGGCCTATGAGGCGGAGCGCCGCATCGGCGCGATGTGGGTTACTGAGGGAAATCGCGAGGGGGAGGAGCCGAAGCCTCACGGCTGGGACACGGAGGAGCGCGTAACGCGGCCCAGCCCGGGCGGCAACGGCTACGGTCCGATGCATGAGCTCGGGCGCTTTTACGAGATGCTGCTCGGCCGGGGGAGCTGGCGGGCCCAGCGCATCCTCCTGCCGCAGACGGTCGAGGCCTTCACCACTCCGCACCGGGTAGGGATGGTGGACGTGACCTTCAAGCACGTGCTGGACTGGGGGCTGGGCTTCATCGTCAATTCAATCCAGCACGGGGCGGAGACGGTGCCCTACGGCTACGGCCACCACGCCTCCCCCCGCACCTTCGGCCACAGCGGCTACCGCTCGTCCACCGGCTTCGCCGATCCGGAGCGGGGGCTCGCCGTGGCCCTCGCCTTCAACGGTACGCCGAGCAACGAGCGGCACGAACAGCGTATCCGCTCGGTGCTCGACGCGATCTATGGGGATCTGGGACTGACCTGACCGCTACTTCGTCGCCGCGGCCTTGCAGGCGCCCTTGTGGGCCGCGCGGGCCCCGGCCGTCAACAGCTCGCATTCATTCGCGTAGGTCTTGCCGTCGCAGCCGCAGACCTTGGCGCCACCCGTCGGGCAGGGGCTCTTGAGCTTGACGCAGTTGCCGGCGAGGTCGGCGACGTTGCACATGTTGATGGGGTACCGGCAGGCCTGCCCTTCCGGGCACTTGAGGCCGGCGATGCCGCCACACATCGCGCCCTTCTTGGCCGAGGAGCCCGAAGACGAGGTGGAGCCGCCATAGCCCTTCGCCTTGTTGTCACCGGACGCGGACTGAGACCAGGCCGAGGTCGCCAGGCCCACCAGCAGAATCAACATGAGGCACAGACACAGCTTGACGGTCGCCTTCTGAACCATGATCGATCCTCCTTTTTGCGTGGAATCCGCCTCGACAGCGCGGTGAATGTTCCAAGGATAGCTCAAAAGAAGGAGGAAATCCCCTGCCAGATCCACCACAACCCCACCAGGCGGAAGATCCAGAGGAGGTTGCGCACCCCCAGCAAGAAGAAGTTGTGGACCGGGAACGGGACCTCCAGGGGTGGGTGCTCGCGGGCGGCGAGGTAGCCGAACGCCGCCACGTTCACGGTGATGCCCACCACCAGCTTGAACCAGTTGGTGGCGAAGGCCACGGGAGCCGGCTGCCCCGCGGCGGCGACGGCGAGCGCCGTGAGCAGGAAGAGCAGGGGGAGGAAGATCCCCAGCCGCAGCGGCCAACGCCATAGCTGAAGGAAGGAAAAGAGCCGCGCCGCCGGCTCGCGGTGCCGGGCGCAGCAGCGGGCCGCGACCGTCCGGCCCCCCCCGGCGCGCAGCTCCAGGTCCACGGGCTCCCGCGGCGGCACCCGGTTACACCAGAGGCATTTGACCTCCCGCGCCCGCTCCATGTACGGCCGGGCGAGGAAGCGGTGGCCGATCATCAGCGCCACCCCCGCGGCGAGGCTCAGTACCACCGGCTCTGGATGGCGGACGAAGAGGAACAGCACCACCGGGATGAACAGGAAGAGGAGGACGCCCGTCGCGTAGACGGCGAGCCGGTTGGGAGCGGATTTGAGGGTCGCCATGAGAGGGGCGGATTATGCCACGGCCTTCAGAAATCCCTTGGCCTCGGAGGGCAGACGGGCCCAGAGGGCAACGAGGATCTCTGGATGGCTCACGGCTTGCATTTACAGAACAAGAGATGAGCTGGCTGAGAGCGATCTTTCGCGGTGGTGTGAGCAGGGGACAGACGCACGGACGGCCTTCGGCGTGGGAGGCGCTCGCGCGGGAGCTTCCGGCCGTCCAGCTCCAGGAGGCGCCGGGCGCGGACGGCCTCCCCTCTCTGCCGGTGCCGGTCGCGGAGTGGGAATCCCAAAATTTCAACTTCTACGAGATGGACGGGCGGCTCGACGCCCTGGCCGAGCGGGATTCCGGACCGTTCGCCGTCGACGTCCTCGGCGAGCCCGGGGAGCTGGCGCGGGCGGCGGGCGAGATCCTCACCCGCTGCCAGCGGTGGATGAACCGCCGCAACGAGGCCTCCCGCAGCCCCCTCTTCGACCGCGTCCTCCTCCAACACCGGGACGCGCACGACCTCGCCAAGCCGCTGGTGCGGGCCGATTACAACCACGCCCTGGACACCTGGCAGTGGGTGCTCCGGCTGGCGCCGGACGCCGACCTCGCCGCGCAGCTCGCGGCCCTCCTCCACGACGTCGAGCGTTTGGCGTCCGAGGCCGACGCGCGCGTCGAGCACCACGCCGCCGACTACCAGGCCTTCAAGGACGACCACGCGGAGCGCGGAGCGGAATTGGCCGCGGCCCTCCTCGCCCGGGCCGGGGTCGACGCCGGGACCCGGGAGCGGGCGGCCCGCCTGATCGCCCGGCACGAGCACCTTCCCGGGCCGGGGAATCCGGACGCGGCGGCCCTCTCCCTGCTCAACGACGCGGACGCGCTCTCCTTCTTCTCCCTCAACAGCACCGGCTATCTCGACTACTTCGGGCCCGCGGCGGCCCGGCGGAAGGTGGCCTACACCCTGCGGCGGCTCCGTCCCCAGGCCCGCCGGTACCTGGACGGCCTGCGCCTGCGCCCGGAGATGGCGGCGGCCGTCGCCGCGGAGCTGGAGGCCCTCGCCGCATGAAGCTGGTCATCTTCGGGCTGACCCTCAGCTCCTCGTGGGGGAACGGCCACGCGACCCTCTGGCGGGGGCTCTGCCGGGCCCTGGCCCGCAACGGCCACCGGGTGGTCTTCTTCGAGCGGGACGTCCCCTACTACGCCCTCCACCGCGATCTCCGGGAGCTCCCCGGCACCGGCCTGTGCCTCTATCCGAGCTGGGAGCAGGCCGCCGCCGAGGCCCGCCGGGAGGTGGCGGACGCCGACGCGGCGATGGTCACCTCCTACTGTCCGGACGGCGTGCCGGCCTCCGAGCTCGTCCTCTCGACGGACGGGCCGCTCGCGGTCTTCTACGACCTCGACACGCCGGTGACGCTGGAGCGGCTCAGGCAGGGGGAGCCGGTCCCCTACCTTCCGGCCGAGGGGCTCGGCGGCTTCGACCTCGTCCTCTCCTACACCGGCGGCCGGGCCCTGGACGAGCTCCGCGAGCGCCTCGGCGCCCGCCGGGTGGCCCCGCTCTACGGCAGCGTCGATCCGGAGGTCCACTGCCCCGCCGAGCCCATCCCGGGCTTCCAGGGGGATTTCTCGTATCTGGGCACTTACGCCGCGGACCGGCAGGAGGCGCTGGAGCGGCTCTTCCTGGAGCCGGCGCGCCGGCTGCCCGGGAAGCGCTTCGTGATCGGCGGCGCCCAGTATCCGGTCGATTTCCCCTGGGGGAGCAACATCTTCTTCGTCCGCCACCTGCCGCCGGCGGACCACCCGGCCTTCTACGCCTCCTCCCCCCTGACGTTGAACGTGACCCGCGCGGCCATGGCATCCATGGGCTACTGCCCCTCCGGGCGGCTGTTCGAGGCCGCCGCCTGCGGCACGGCCGTGCTCTCCGACACCTGGGAGGGGCTCGACCGCTTCTTCGAGCCGGGGCGGGAGGTCTTCACGGCGGGGAGCACGGAGGAGGTCTTCGACATCCTGTCTCTTCCACAGGAGGAGATTCGCCGGGTCGCCCGCGCCGCCCGCGAGCGGACGCTGGCGGAGCACACGGCGGAGAAGAGGGCGGCGGAGATGGTGGAGCACATGAGGGTGGGGGTATCGGCATGAGCGTCTGGGGGATCGTGCCCGCCGCCGGCATGGGGAGCCGCATCCAGCCGCTCGCCTTCTCCAAGGAGCTGCTCCCCGTCGGCACCCGGATCGCCGATGGGACGGAGCGCCCGAAGGCGGTCTCGGAGTACCTGGTCGAGCGGATGATCCTCGCCGGCGCCACTCGCATCTGCATGGCGATCTCGCCGGGCAAGTCCGACATCGTCGAGTACTACGGCGGTGGCTTCGGCCCGACGCATATCTGCTACGTGGTGCAGCCGGAGCCGCGGGGGCTGTGCGACGCCCTCTTCCGGGCCATCCCGCTGATCGGACCGGACGACCAGGTGCTGATCGGCCTGCCGGACACCGTCTGGTTCCCCGAGGACGGGCTGCGCCGGCTCCCCGAGGACGCGCTCTCCTTCCTCCTCTTCCCCGTCGATCACCCGGAATTCTTCGACGCCGTGGTGACGGGCGAGGGGGGCCGGGTGCTGGAGATCCAGGTCAAGCGGCCCGGCGCCGCCAGCTCCTGGGTCTGGGGGGCCTTCCGCATGCCCGGCCGGGTCTTCCACGACCTCCACGCCCTCTGGAGCGAGCGCGAAGGGCGGGACGTGTACGTTGGCACCCTGGTCAACGAGTGGCTGGCGCGGGGGGGCGAGGCCCGCGGGGTCCGCGCCGGCGAATCCTATGTGGACGTGGGGACGCTCCACGGCTACCGCGAGGCGATTCAGCTCCTGGAGCGGCGCGAGGTGATGGCGTGATTGAAGCCGTGAAGCTGTGGAACGAGCCGAACAACAAGTCCCACTGGGACTTCGAGATCGACTCCGAGTGGAAGATGTTCGCCCGCATGGCCTCGCTCGCGGGGGAGGCCGTGCGGGGGGAGAACGGCTCGCTGACCCGCGTCCTGGGCGGGATCTCGCCGATCGACGCCAAGTTCGTCCTCAACATGAAGGAGCAGGGGGTGCTCGGCCACGTCGACGCCATCGCCGTGCACGGCTTCCCGCTCGACTGGAACCACTGGCCGATCCACGAGTGGCCCGAGCGGCTGGCCGAGGTCCAGGCGCTGACCGACCTGCCGGTCTGGGTGACCGAGGTGGGGGTGTCGACCTTCGGCGCCGAGGAGGTGCAGGAATTCGGCCTGCGCCGCACCGCCGAGCTCCTCCTCGGCCGCTCCCCGCGTATCCACTGGTACAGCCTCTACGACCTGCCTCGCGCCTGGCCGGCCACCACCCGCCACCGCGAGGCCGAGGGGTCCTCCTACTATCGCCACTTCTACATGGGTATCCTGCGCGAGGACGGCACCCCCAAGCTCTCCCTGAAGCATTTCGCCGACTACACCCCCGAGCTCGGCATCTGCCAGTGGTTCCACTTCGAGGACCACCGCCTGGACGACGCCGTGCGCCGGCTCCGCGAGCTCGGGGTGAAGAGGCTGCGCACCGGCCTCTCCTGGGCCGACAGCTTCCGCCCCGGCGCCGACGCCTGGTTCGACCGCCAGATGAAGGCGCTCGACGAATTCGACGTCACCCTCACCTACTGCTTCACCCCCGAGCACCGCGGCATCCAGCCGCACCACACGAGCCCGCCGCAATGCCTGGAGGAGTACGCGGACTTCTGCGCCCGGATGACCCGGCGCTACGCCTGAGCCCACCCGTCCTGGTCGTCGTGGCCCACCCCGACGACGAGGTGGTGGGGGCGGGAGCCCTGATCTCCCGCCTGGCGGACGTCTGGATCCTCCACGCCACGGACGGCGCCCCGCGCGATCCCCGGTTCATGGCGCGGGGCTTCGAGGGGACCCGCGAGGAGTACGCCCGGGCGCGGCGGCGGGAGCTCGAGGACGCCCTCGCTCTCGTGGGGATCGGCCCGGACCGCCTGCTCGGACTAGAGATCGCCGACCAGGAGGCGGTCTTCGAGATCCCCCGGCTGACCGAGGGGATCGCCCGCGCCGTCCGCGAGATCGGGCCCGGGACCGTGCTCACCCTGGCCTACGAGGGGGGGCATCCGGACCACGACGCGGTGGCCCTGGCGGTACGGCAAGCGGCCCGGGGGATCGAGGTCCTGGAGATGCCGCTCTACCACGCCGAGCCGGGAACGGAGGCGATGACCGTCAACGAGTTTCTCCCCGGTCCGCCCGAGACGCGCCTGGTCCTCACGGACGCGGAGCGGGAGCTCAAGCGGCGCATGATCGCGGCCTTCGCCACTCAGGCGGAGACCCTCCGCCCCTTCCTGCCGCCGCGGGACGAGCGGTTCCGTCCCGCTCCCCCCTGCGACTTCACCCGGCCGCCCCACGAGGGGCGCCTCCAGTATGAGATCTGGGAGTTCCCGATCGACGGGAAACAGTGGCGGGAGATCGCGAAATCTCACCGTCTTCTGGCTCCTTCCTTGCACGGATCACCTCACGATGTTGGTTGTTGAGGTCGCCTATCCGTTCGCCCCCATAGGTCCAGACGCGGTTGGCGGAGCCGAGCAGATCCTGACGGCGCTCGATGCGGCTCTCGGGCACCGCTCGGTCGTCGTCGCTCGCGAGGGCTCGGTCTGCCGGGGGACCCTGCTGCCCATTCCCGTTCTGAAGAGACTGGACGCGGGGTCGCAGGCCGCGGGGCACGTTCACGTCCGGCGCGCGATCGCCGAGGCGCTGGAGCGCTTCCCGGTCGACCTGATCCATTTCCACGGCGTGGACTTCCCGGCCTACCTGCCACCGGCCGGCCCGCCGGCCCTGGCGACGCTCCACCTGCCGGTCCATCTCTATCCTCCCGAGGCGCTCTTCCCCCGCCGGCCCGGGACGTGGCTCCACTGCGTCTCGGAGCCCCAGCGGCGGGATTGCCCGCCAAGCGCCCCCCTCCTGGCGACGGTGCCCAATGGCGTGGACCTGATGGCGCTCCGGCCCGGCTCCCGCAAGCGGGGGTTCGCGCTCTGCCTCGGCCGGATCTGCCCCGAGAAGGGGTTCCACGAGGCGCTCGACGCGGCCCGGGAGGCGGGGGTGCCGCTGATCCTGGCCGGCGAGGTCTTCCCTTACGAAAACCACCAGCGGTATTTCCGGGAGAAGATCGAGCCGCGGCTGGGAAAGGGGGCCCGCTTCCTGGGTCCCCTGGGGCTCGCGCGCAAGCGTCGATTGCTGGCGGCGGCGCGCTGCCTGATCGTGCCCAGCCGCATCGCCGAGACCAGCTCTCTCGTCTCCATGGAGGCGCTGGCCTGCGGCACCCCCGTGGTGGCCTTCCGCGCCGGCGCCCTCCCCGAGATCGTCGAGCACGGCAGGACGGGCTTCCTCGTCTCGGACGTCCCCGAGATGGCCCGGGCCCTCCGGGAGGTGGAGGTGCTCGATCCCGCCGCCTGCCGCCGCGAGGCCGAGCGGCGCTTCTCGGCCGAGACCATGATCTCCCGGTACCTCGACCTCTACCATCAGCTCGTACGGCAGGCCGTCCATGTCTGAGCGGGTAGAAGAAATTACATCCTGGGATGCCCTGGAGTCGCTGCGAGGCGAGTGGTCGGACCTCTGCGACCGCTCCCCGCAGGTGACCCCGTTCCAGCGCCCCGAGTGGCTGCTCCCCTGGGGGCGCGCCTTCCCCCCGGGCGAGCCCTGGGTGCTGGCGGCGCGGAGGGGGGGACGGCTGATCGCCCTGGCCCCCCTGCTGATCTACCCCCATGAAGGGAGGCGGACCGTGGCCTTCTGCGGCGGCGGCGTCTCGGACTACTGCGACGTGGTGGCCGATCCCGAAGGCGAGGAGGCTGTCTCCGCCCTGCTGGCCCATCTGGCAGAGCGGCGGGACCGCTGGGAGGTCGCGGACTTCGAGCCCGTTCCCGGCGACAGCCCGCTCCTGCGGGCTCCTGAGGGGAGCACCGAGACCCGGGACGTCTGCCCGGGGCTCGACCTGCCGGAGCGCGTCGAGGATCTCGGGAAGGTCGTCCCCACCCGGCAGCTCGCCAATCTCCGCAAGTACCGCCGCAAGGCCGAAGCGCTCGGCGAGCTCCGCCTGCACGACGGTTCCTGGGAGGAGAGGCTGGAGGTTCTGCTCGGCTTCTACCTGGCCCGCCGGGGGGAGTCGAACGGGGACACCCTCCGCGCCTTCCACCGGGAGGCCGCGGCCGGATTCCACGCCCGAGGAGCCCTGGGGCTCCATCTGCTCTGCCTGAACGGCGATCCCCTGGCTGGCCTCTACGGCTTCCGCGAGCGGGACACCTTCTACTGCTACATGCAGGGGTTCAACGAGCGGTGGGCCAGGCTCAGCCCCGGGGTGATGGTGGTGGGAACGGCGATCGAGGAGGCGATCCGCCAGGGCCTGAGGCGGATCGACTTCCTGCGGGGAAGGGAGCCCTATAAATACTGGTGGGGGGCCACGGACCGGGAGACGTTCCGGCGGACCCTTCAGTCCGCCTCGTAGTAGTTCAGCCCCAGGTGGGTGATCTGCTCCTCGCCCATCAGGTAGCGCAGGGTGTTCTTCAGCTTCATCTGCTGGATGAACAGGTCGTGCTCCGGGTAGAGCTCGGGGAGAGTCATCGGGCTCTTGAAGTAGAAGGAGAGCCACTCCTGGATGCCGTGCATGCCGGCGCGGCGGGCGAGGTCGAGGAAGAGGGCGAGATCGAGCACCAGCGGCGCCGCCAGGATGCTGTCGCGGCAGAGGAAGTCGATCTTGATCTGCATCGGATAGCCGAGCCAGCCGAAGATGTCGAGGGCGTCCCACCCCTCCTTGTTGTCGCCGCGGGGGGGGTAGTAGTTGATCCGCACCTGGTGGTGGAACCCCTCGTAGAGCTCGGGGTACAGGTGCGGCTGGAGGATGTGCTCCAGCACCGATAATTTGCTGACCTCCTTGGTCTTGAAATTGTCGGGGTCGTCCAGCACCTCGCCGTCCCGGTTGCCCAGGATGTTGGTCGAGAACCACCCCTGGAGGCCCAGCATGCGGGCCTTGAGGCCGGGGGCGAGGATGGTCTTCATCAGGGTCTGGCCGGTCTTGAAGTCCTTGCCGCAGAGGGGGACTCGTCTTTTCGCCGCCAGCTCGCGCAGGGCCGGCACGTCGATCGTCAGGTTGGGGGCGCCGTTCGCGAAGGGGATGCCGAGCGACAGCGCCGCGTAGGCGTAGATCATGCTCGACGGGATCTCGTCGTGGTCCGCCTTCAGCCCCGCCTCGAAGGCGGCGAGCGACGCGTGGACCTCGGAGGGGGCCATGTAGATCTCGGTCGAGCCGCACCAGACCATCACTGAGCGGTCGACCCCCCGCTCGCGCTGGAAGGCCTCGATCTCCTCGATGAGCTGGCGGGCCAGCTCCCACTTGCTCCCCTCCTTGGTATACGTCCCATGGAGCCGCTTGACGTAGCGGGGATCGAACACCCCCTTCATCGGGCGCACCGCCTCGAGCTCGGGGCGGAGCTGGTCGAGGAGATTCCGCTCGAGGACGCTGGCCTCGCGGGCGGCCTCATAGGCGTCGTCGGGGAAGATGTCCCAGGCGCCGAAGACGAGGTCGTCCAGCTTCGCCAGGGGGACGAAGCCCTGGATCCGCGGCACCCGGTTCTCCGTCCGCTTGCCGAGGCGGACCGTGCCCATCTGGGTCAACGAGCCGATCGGCTTGCCCAGCCCCCGCTTCACCGCCTCGACCCCCGCGATGAAGGTGGTCGAGACCGCCCCCAGCCCCACCAGCAGCACCCCCAGCTTCCCCTCCGCCGGCTCGATGTGTACTCCCTTCTGGCTCATGGAGATCTCCTTTGAGGCACACCAACAGCTTCTACATTCCCGTGCAACCCCTGTGCCATGAAGATGTTGGAAAATCGTCTCCATGGATGACCGCCCCATCGTCTGCGTCGATTTGAACGGCGTGCTCGACCGCTACACCGGCTGGAAGCACGAGAAGCACTGGGATCCGCCGAGGCCGGGGGCGGAGGAGTTTCTGAGCGAGCTCAATCAGCGGGGATACCGGGTGGTCGTCTTCACCACCCGCTGGGCGGACGACGCCCGCGCCTGGCTCGTCCAGCACGGGCTCGACCGCTGGGTCTCCGAGGTGACCGACCGCAAGCCCGCCGCCCACGTCTTCGTGGACGACCGCGCCGTCTGCTTCCGCGGGGACTACGGGGAGACGCTGGAGGAGATCTCCCGCTTCCGGGCGCACTGGGAAGAGGGAGAGGGCTGACGATTCAAGCTCTGGCCCAGTGAGTCACCCAATCTTCCTCAAGCTGATCCAGAACCATGGCATTCTGATCGAGATTCTGCCGGATCGAGCCCAGGTCGGTGACGTCGTCGTAGCCGGTCACCGTCTCGCCGCCGAAAACGTGGAGGCGGACCTCCCCGGTCCACCAGGAAACGAAATCGGGAGAGCGGTGCTCGACGTCCTCGGCTTCAGATCTCGAAGCTTTCATATTCTGGATCTGATAGGCGAGCTTTCCGAGGGAGGTCCGGGCCTGTTCGGCCAGAAGAGCTCCGTCCACCTGAACGAGCCAGGTCCGCGCCTCTCCCAGAAACTGAAGGGGCACAAGCCGCTCATCGACCCGTCCCAGTCGACGCCAGGGCTGGACCGGCGCTTCCGGATTCTGTGGATCGAGTTGACGTCTTAGCGCGGCAAGCTCCCGCTCGGCCCGTGCCAGGGTATAGCGCACCCGGGCGCTCCCCGGATATCTCTTCGCGGCTTCTCGAAGCAGGTTGAGGATCTCCTCCAAATCTTTGGTCTCAAGGCTCAGCAGTCCCAACTCTCCCACCAGCTCTGAATCAGCCCACCCCGAATCCAGAAGTGTGCGGAGCTTCTGCCTGGCTATCTTGCGGAGATCTCCGGGAGAGGACCGAAGGAAAGATCGATCCGTTTGAGTAGCCCATCGCCTGAGCAGATAGACATCCTGGAGCAGGATGTCGATGTCTGGGCTGGCGAGCAGATTCTCCAATCGTTGGTCCTGCTCTCCTCGACCGCGCATCACCGGTTTAATTTCCGTAGACTCTACAAAAGCCAGCTTTTCTTCGCGCTGCTCCTGGAGACCTCTAAGCAGGCCTCTGAGCCCACGCCGGGCATCTTCCGCATAAGGAAATATTTCAAGAGTCTCGCGATATACGGCCTCGGCCTCAGGATAACGGCCCTGAGCCCTCAGCACCTCCGCCAAGCCATTTCGCGCGACCACGTCCTCCGGAAAGAGCGACACTGTCTCGCGGTACACTGTCTCGGCCTCAAGATTACGACCCCGAGCCCTCAGTACCTCGGCCAAGCCATTTCGCGCGAACTCGTCCTTCGGAAAACGCGATGCCGTCTCACGATATACCGCCTCGGCCTCAAGAAAGCGGCCCTCGGCTTTCAGGATCTCCCCAAACGTACTCCGAGCCACGGGGTCTTGAGGAAATCTCTGAACCGCGCCGATCGCCACTTCATGAGCTTCGGAAAGGCGTCCTAAGGTTAGAAGAGAGGCTGCCGCCGTGGTCCATGCATAGGCGTGCCATGGATCGAAACGTCGTGCCAACTCGGCCCATTCGAGCGCGAGGTCCGGGCGGGAGTCCCGCACCCGGGCCGCAAAATAACAAGCGGAACGGACGAGGAAATAAGCATCTCCGGTGGTCTCTGCAAATCTTTTCTGCTCACGTAAGAGCTGCTCTGCTTCTCCAAGGACTCCGAAGTCTCGCTCACGGAGCCTAGCCGCGATTCTCTGAGCGGTACGCGACCAGTTGATGTCCGGCTGCATCCAGCGTTTCTGCCCACCTCGCCGCTCAGAATCTTCAAGATTCTTCAGCTCTTGCGGGAACAGATCCTGAATCCAGGAGCGAGCCTCCCCTTCATAATCCCGGAGACGGTTCTCCTGGAGAACGTGGCGCCAGAAGGAAACCCACCGAGCCGCGGGATAGGCGGACATCGTGAGCCGCGCCGTGCGAAGAAACTCCTCACGTGCCGCCGCCGGCTCCAGCCAGCCTTCGCCGGACCTTCGCGCGAGGCCCGAAGCCAGCCGGGCGAGCCCCTCGGCAACCTCGGTAGGAAAAGCTCCCTCCCGCGAAGCGCTTTCGGCAGGCAACCCACGGAGACCCTGGATCCCATAGATCCCGTGATACCAGGGCACGTCCGGGGCCAGGTTGCAGAGGCGCCACCAGTCGGAGAGCAGCAAACGGTCCTCCTGATGGCGGGCCACCGCGAGCCAGGCTCGGCCTTCTGGATCGCGCGCTCGCCCTTCGGACAGCGCGCTCAGGAAAGAGCGGTCTTTTGGGAAATACGACCGAAGCTGTCGCGCCGCCTGGACCAGACGTGGCTCGAAGGCGATGAGGTTCGCGGCACGAGTCCAGGCCACCGCGAGCACCGCCGCGCTCTCCGTCTTGGGGAGCCGGGACCGGCCCCAGCTCCGCTCAATCCACTCCGCCAACGCGGCGTCCACCTGCGCGGGGAACTCGGACCTCTCCCCCAGACTCTCCAGCCAGTCGAGCAGGATCTCGACCGGCTCGTCCGCGTTCAGATGACCGAGAGCGGCCCGCCCCAGGAGGAGGTCTTCGAGCGCTTCCGAGGGGTTGTCTTCAAACTTCTGAAGCCAGCCCGGGATGCGGCCCCCCTGGAAGATTCGATCGAGCTCGAGTGTCATCATCACAGGTCTCCGTCCGTCCCGAGAGCATAGTCCTTCCGCCCGCTCGCGTCGCGGACCAGCAGGAGGTGCAGCCCACGGGCCAGAGGCAGGATCGTGGGATCGACAGGTCGCCGGATGGTGCCGACCCGCCAGAGGTGCTTCGCCTCGAAGGGCACCCCGGGATGGAGCACCTCACGCCGAAGCTCCTTCGTTTGGGCCGCCAAGTCGACCACATGGCCGGTCAGGCTATGGCGCGGAGCCGGCAGGAAGGCCGGTGACGGGGTGTTGTCCAGGACCGTGGGCGGCACGAGTGGCCGCCGGTCCCGATCCAGTCCTTTGAGCTTCGGCACCACTGAAACAGGATACTTGAATACCAGGACGTCGATCTCGTTACGTCGAGTTCCTGGATCATAGTGGAGAAGGCCAAGGGTATCCCGGAGCACGTCCTCCCATCCGGGTGGGTCGTCCGCGGGTGTATCTGCGAACAGATCGGCAACGTCGTCCCAGAAGGCGGCGAAGACCGGTCGTGCCTCGACGGCTCGTTCCCAGGCGTCCAGGGCGTCGTTCAGCCGCCGGCCGGAGTCGGAATCGTGTTGTAAGGCCCCCTCGGCAGCGCTGCGGAGCGCTCCGGGATCGACCCCCGCAAATTCCGCGACGAACCTCAGCCGCTCGACCCGGATCAGGTGAGATCTGGAATCCGTGGGCAGAAAGGGCGCGGCCGGGTCGAGGAACCGGAAGCTCTCCGGGCAGGAGATCTCGTCCGCGGGATCGAGCGTCCTCGGCAGTCCATCCCCGGTGGGCAGGCGGAAGACGCGTTCAGCCAGATAGGTCCAATGGATCCCTTGCCAATCCTCCAATGAAGCGTGTCCCTTCATGGCGCCAGCCTCGGCGTAGCTGTCGACCCGAGCTCGGACGATCCCCTCGTCGAGGAGAAAGTTCCGGGCTGTAAAGGCATGCTCACTCCGGATATCAGAGCCCAGACGGGAGAGAAAGCGGACCCAGTCTTCACCCCCACGGAGCAGTGCTCCCTCCGACTGCAAGACATCCGGTTTCGCGGTCAAGTAATCCCCCGGTGCACCCTTTAGGTTTCCAAAGCATAACACGAGCCCGCAAGCTGGATTCAAAGTCTCGACCAGGCCACGACGCCACTGTTCGTCCCGCTTCGCCGGGGCGCCACACCCTTCTTTATAGATGAATAAACAAGCATTAAAACAACGGACAAATCTTATCGAGACGCGACGTATCCTGCGGGAGGCGGGTGAATACCTGGAGCTTCTGCAGAGAGAAGACGTGATCCCCCCTGCCGCCGCCCGCCTGCGCGAGGTCGAGGCCGAGATCGCCTCCCGGGGGACCTACCGCCAGACCTTCGCGGAGCTGGAGCACGGGGCGCGGGCCGCCTGGCGCAACAGCACGCGGTGCGTGGGCCGCAAGTACTGGCCGTCGCTGGCCGTCCGGGACTGCCGCCACCTCGAAGCCCCCGAGGAGATCTTCGCGGCGCTGGTCGAGCACCTGCGGCTGTCGACCAACGGCGGCTCGATCCGGCCGACGATCACCGTCTTCGCTCCCGAGGAGCCGGGGAAGCCCGGGATCCGGATCTGGAACGAGCAGCTCATCCGCTACGCCGGCTACCGGCGGCCGGACGGCTCCATCCTGGGCGATCCGCGGCAGGAGGAGCTCACCCGGATCGCCCGCCGCCTGGGATGGACGGGGGACGAGGGGACCCCCCTTCGACCTCCTGCCGCTCATCCTCCAGATGCCAGACGGCGGGCTCCACCTCTTCGAGCTCCCCCGCGACGCCGTCCTGGAGGTCGAGATCGTCCATCCGGACCACCCCTGGCTCGCCGGGCTCGGCCTCAGGTGGCACGCCCTGCCGGCTATCTCCGGGATGCTCCTCGACGCCGGGGGGATCCGCTACCCGGCGGCCCCCTTCAGCGGCTGGTACATGCTGACCGAGGTCGCCGCCCGCAACTTCTCGGACGAGAGCCGCTACAACCTCCTCCCCGAGATCGCCGCCCGGCTCGGCCTCGACACCCGGCGGGAGGAGAGCCTCTGGCGGGACCGGGCCCTTCTGGAGCTCAACGTGGCGGTGATCCACTCCTTCCGGCAGGCCGGCGTGAAGATGATCGACCACCACACCGCGTCGCGGCACTTCGTGGAATTCGAGGAGAAGGAGCGGCGGCAGGGGCGGCCCGCCTACGCCGACTGGGCCTGGATCGTGCCGCCCCTCTCCGGCTCGGCGACCCCGCTGTTCCACCTATGAGAACGTGGAACTGAAGCCGAATTTCTTCTATCAGCCGGTCCCCTGGCAGGCGCCAGCGGCGGCCCCCACCGGCTGCCCCTTCCATCAGGCCGCCGCGCCCAGCCCCCGGGTGATGGTGCGCCGCAGTCGCTCGGCGTAGCGCTCCATCTCGGAGCGCATGCCGGCCGCCTCCTCGGGGACCGTGGGCTCCAGGGCCTCGGCGGCGAGGGCGTGGCGGCCGGTCTGGAAGGCGAGGTAGGCCACGGTGTAGAAGTCGAGCTGCAGCCGCTCCGCTCGCGGCGTGCCGCTCCGGCGAGCCACGGCGCTGGCGAGCAGGTCGAGCCCGGCGTCGTCGAGGTCGAGCTCCACCGCCGCGCCGGCCAGATCCCAGGCGAGGTCCTGCGGACCCACGAGGTCGTTCCCCCGGTGGTGGTCGAGGGCGTCGGCCTTGAGGATCTTCCCGCCGGGCGCCACCAGCCACTCCCAGGCGTGCATCTTGTTGTCGGTGAGGACGGGGCGCTCCAGACGGGCGATCTCGGCCAGCCGGCCGCGCCAGCCCCGCGCCGCCTCGGTAGCGGCCGGCCCCAGCGCCCGCTTGGTGTTGTGGACCAGCATCTCGAAGAGTTTGACGGGCGTGGCCCCGCGCTCCTCCGGCGCGGCCGGGAAGCGCGCCGCCCGGAAGGCGAGGTAGGAGGCCACGGCGTCGAGCAGGGCCAGGGGGTCCACCTCGGGGGCGAGCGGCAGGGGGCGGACCTCCTCCAGCCAGGGCCCCACCAGGAAGCCGTGCCGCAGGCCGGTGACCGGCGGGATCAGCCGGGAGCTCCCCAGGGCTTGAGCCAGCGCCAGCTTCTCCCGCCCGTAGTGGCCGAGGCCGGCGAACTTGAGCAGCCAGCGCCGTCCGCCCGCGGCGAGCAGGTACTTGCGCCGCTCCCCCTGGACGTCCGCCGCCGGCCAGAGCGAGCGGTCCGGGAAGAGCCGCTCCCGCCAGCGGCCGGCGCTCAGGTCCTCCAGCGGCGCCTCCGGATCCCCGGTCAGGTCCTGGACCCAGGCCTGTAGCGGCCAGCGGGCTTGCGGGGAGGCGAAGACGCTCTCGAATTCCGCCACCTCCCGGCGCGCCCGCTCCCAGCGCGCCCGGTGGCGCTCGCCGGCGTAGGGGCCGAGCCCGCCGCGGTGGCTGGGGAAAAAGGAGACCGCCTCCGGCGCCACCCCCCGGTCCTCCAGCCAGTCGGCCACGCAGCCGAAGGAGCTCCCCGAGAGCCCCGGCCCCTCGTCCACCACGGCGTAGCGAGGGCGGTCCCCCTCCCCCTCCTCGCCCAGCAGCTCCCGGCCGAGCCACGGGCCGACGGCCACCTGGCGCGAGAAGGGGTGCCCCTGCGGCCGCACGCTGGCGACCGAGGCGGCGTCCCCCGCCACCGCCGCCACCGCCGCGGCGAGCCCCGTGCCGATGCTGCGGATGCCGATCACCTTCAGCGGCCCCTCCCCTGCCTGGCGCAGCGCGGCCTCGGCGGCGCAGAAGTAGGTCTCGGGGTAGAGCCCGTAGAAGGCGTACCCCTCGGGGACCGAGACCTCGATCGTCACGGGCAGGTCGCGGGCGAGCAGCTCGTCGAGGGCCCGCTCGATCGGCGCGGTGGCGAACCGCGCCCCCTCTCCGTCGGGGAGGGAGCCGAAGGTGCGGAAGGAGGGGAGCAGCACCCCGGCCACCGCCCGGGTCAGCCGCGAGGCCGCCTCCCCCAGAGGGCTCGGCCGCTCCTCGCCGTTCCTGGCGAGCTGGTCGTCGAGCAGCCCCTGCTCGAGCTCCCCGGCCTCGATCAGCAGGCCGGCCAGGATCGCGTGCCGCTCGATCCGCGGAAGGGCCGCCACCAGCCGTTCCAGGCCGGCGCGGATCGCCGCGATCTTCTCCCTGGGGTCCCCGACCCGCTTGGCGTCGCCGTAGACGAGCATGGGCAGCTGAAAGAGGATGCAAACGGCGGACCGGGGGAGGTCTTCGATCGACATACTTGACATGTCAACTATCGACTCCTACAATCATCGACATGGAAAAGGAGATGAGCCAGCTGCAGCGGGAGATCCGGCAGGGAAAGCCCTTCCGTTCGCGTGGCCAGGAGGTGGTCGTGGCATTGCTTCGCACGGCGGATCTCGTCCGCCGCACCGTCGGGCGGGCCCTGGAGCCGCATGACATCACGCTCCAGCAGTACAACGTGCTGCGCATCCTGCGCGGCGCGGGCGAGCAGGGGCTGCCCACTCTGGAGATCGCAGACCGCATGATCGAGCAGGCGCCGGGGGTGACCCGGCTGCTCGATCGGCTGGAGGTGAAGGGGCTGGTGCGCCGCCAGCGCTGCGCCCACGACCGGCGCCAGGTGCTCTGCTGGCTCACCCCCGCCGGCCTCGAGCTGGTCGAGCGGCTGGACGAGCCGGTCGACTCCGCCGACGCCGAGGCGGTCGCCATGCTCACTCCCGAGGAGCAGGAGCGCCTTCTCCGGATGCTGGACACGCTCCGCTCCGGACCCAAGTAGTCCGTTTTTTTAGTCGAAAGGTTGAACCGACAACCTTGTACCCGACACCTATCAGGGACCCTGAATCCAGGAGGAAACGCCGATGAATCGCAAACTGTTCGCCGCCGCCGTGCTCACCACTCTCGCCGCGCTGCCGCTGCGGGCCGACACCTTCGCCATCGACCCCGGCCATTCCGAGGTCTCGTTCCAGATCCGCCATCTGGTCAGCCAGGTGCGGGGCCGCTTCAACGACTTCTCGGGGACGGTGCAGCTCGACCCCAAGAACCTGCCCGGCTCCGCGGTCGACTTCCGCATCAAGGCGGCCAGCATTGACACCGGGAACCCCGATCGCGACAAGCACCTGCGCACGGCCGATTTCTTCGACGTCGAGAAGTTCCCTGAGATCACTTTCAAGAGCGAGTCGGTCAAGGCCACCGGCAAGGACAAGTACAACGTCACCGGCACCCTGACCATGCACGGCGTCAGCAAGAAGGTGACGCTGCCGGTGACCTACGGCGGCCAGGCCAAGGATCCCTGGGGGAACACCCGGGCCGGCTTCGAGACCGAGACCACGCTCGACCGCAAGGAGTACAAGATCGAGTGGAACAAGGCGCTCGACAGCGGCGGCGCCCTGCTCGGGGACGACGTCCACGTCGCCATCAACCTGGAGACCGTGAAGAAGGACGCCGCGGCCGCCGCCAAGGGCAAGTAGGTAAGCGGCCCGATTCTCATCCCAACGGAAAAATCTCGGAGGGGAAGGCCGTACCTCCGAAACCTCCGCGGAAATTCTCGCGGGGGGAGCTCTCCCCCGCGAGACCGGACGGAAAAATCTCACAGGGGAGACCTCCCCCTCTGAGATTTTTCCGAACATTTTTGCAGGGGAGCTCTCCCCCTCCGAGATTTTCCCGAAGAATCTCGGAGGGGGAGAGCTCCCCTGCGAAAAAATCGCCCCATCCTCCGCTATGCAGGCGCCATGAAGACCAACGCCGCCCGTCTCCTCGACTCCCTCGGCATCCCCTACGAGCTGCGCGACTACGAGGTCGATCCCGACGATCTGGCCGCTGAATCGGTGGCCCGCAAGATCGGGCTCCCTCCCGAGCAGGTCTTCAAGACGCTGGTGGCGCGGGGGGACCGCACCGGCGTGCTGCTCGCCGTGGTGCCGGGGGACATGGAGCTGGACCTGAAGGCGCTCGCCCGTCTCTCCGGCGACCGCAAGGCCGAGGTGGTCGCGCTCAAGGAGGTACAGCCGCTGACCGGCTACGTGCGGGGCGGGGTCACGGCCCTCGCCGGCAAGAAGGACTACCCCGTGTTCGTGGACGAGACGGTCGAGCTGTTCGACGTCATCTCGGTCTCGGCGGGCGCGCGGGGGACCCAGATCCTGCTCGCGCCGGCCGACTACCTGCGCGCCGCGCGCGGCACCGTGGGGGCGATCGCCAAAGAGAAGGACGGATCGTAGTATATTGTCAGGGTTGCATAGGTCCGTCCCGAGCGCCGCGGCCATGTCCAACCCATCCCCGCCCATCACCGCCGCCGAGCTGATGCGGCAACTGGGGTTCCGGTTCCCCACCGGGGCCGCCCTGGAGCCCACGTCCGCCTCGCGGACCCCGGCGCCGCGCTACGACGGCCCGCTCGCCCTGGCGCCCCGTCCCTCCTCCGTGCGACGGATGCTCCACGTCACCAACGGCGACAGCGCGGCGGGATCGCTCCGGCTCGCCGGCATCTCCGGCGACGTCTCGGTCACCGCCGACGTGCTCCACGAGGGGCCGGCCCCCGGCGGCCTCCCCCCGGAGCGCTGGCGGAAGGTGCGCGCCCGCTACCTCGCCGAGAGCGGCTACGATGACTACGACTCCTGCCTGGCCCGCCTCACCCGCTGGGACCACATCCTGGAGGACTTCCGCTCCTACGACGAGGTGGTCCTCTGGTTCGAGCACGACCTCTTCGACCAGCTCCTGCTGATCCGCGCGCTCGACGGCTTCGCCGGGCGCAACCTGGAGGGCACGGAGCTGTCGCTGATCTGCATCGGCGAGTTTCCGGGCATCGTCCCCTTCCATGGGCTGGGCCAGCTCACCCCCCAGCAGATGGCGACCCTGCTGCCCAAGCGCCAGCGGGTCTACGAGGGGCAGAAGCTGCTGGCGCGCGACGCCTGGCGGGCCTTCTGCTCGCCGGACCCCACGGGCCTGGAGGCGATCCCCGCACGCGACACCTCCCCCCTGCCGTTCCTCGCCGGGGCGCTGCGCCGGCACCTGGAGGAGCTCCCCTGGACCACCGACGGCCTGGCGCGCTCCGAGCGGCAGATCCTGCTCGCGCTGCGGCAGGGAGCCGGCACCTTCGAGGAGGCCTTCCGCGCTACCCAGGCGATGGAGGAGCGGGTCTACATGGGGGACGCCTCCTTCGGCCGCATCCTGCGCGAGCTCGCCGCCCCTCCCCGCCCCCTGCTCCGCTTCGAGCCGTCCTCCGGCGGCCCGGGGCGGGCGCAGCGGCTCGCCCTCACCGCCACCGGCCGCGAGGTCCTGGAGGGGCGGGACGACTGGGTGGGCATCCGCGGCATCGACCGCTGGCTGGGCGGCGTCCACCTCCAGGGGGTGGAGGCGGCCTGGCGGTGGGAGCCTGAAACGGGACGGCCGGTCCGCGCGTAGGAGAGAGGAAGGGGGCGGCTGGAGTATCGCCTGGAGTATCGCCTGGAATAGCGCCGCGCCCCCCCTTCGTTTTCTACGAGCAGCACACCCGGAGGCCCGACACCCATGCATCCACACCTGGCGCGATTCCGGACCCGAGCTCTTCTAGGTCTCGTCTTGCTCCTCGGTCTCTCGGCGGTCCCCGCCGCCGCGGCCCCCAAGTCGATCCTCGACGACGAGCAGTTCCGCGCCGAGCTCCGACAGGGGCTCGACCGCCTCTATGACATGGACTACGACGGCGCCAACGCCGTCTTCGCGCAGATCGAGGCGCACCACCCCGGCCACCCCGTCGGCCCGTTCCTGCGCTCGCTCCACCCCTGGTGGGAGATCCTGGTCGATCCCGACGACGACGCGCAGGACGACGCCTTCCTGAAGTCGATGGACGAGGTGATCCAGCGCTGCGACCGCCGCCTGCGGAGCGATCCGCGGGACCTCGACGGCATGTTCTTCAAGGCGGGGGCCCTGGCTTTTCGCGGCCGGCTGTACACCGACCGCAAGAGCTGGCTGCGGGCGGCGCTGGACGGCCGCAAGGCGCTCCAGCTCCTGGACGAGGTGCGCAAGCGGGACCCGGAGAACCCCGACCTGCTGCTGGGAGTGGGCCTCTTCGACTATCTGGCGGACGTGGCCCCGCGCCAGTATCCGGTCCTCAAGCCCTTCACCCGCTTCTTCCCGCAGGGGAGCCGCGAGCGGGGGCTCGCCGAGATCGCCGAGGCGGTCGAGAAGGGGCACTTCGTGCAGGCCGAGGCGGCCTTCTGCCTGGCCCAGATCAACTACATCTTCGAGCACGACTACGCCACCTCGCTCCACTACGCCCGCTGGCTGCGCGACCGCTATCCGAACAACGCGGTCTTCCACGTCTACGAGGGGAGGGCCCTCGCCCGCCTGAACCTCTGGCCGGACGAGCACCAGGACCTCCTCGACGTGCTGGCGCGGCATTCCGAGGGGAGGCCCGGCTATCGCGGGGACGTGATGCAGCAGGCCCTCTACGTGCTCGGGCGGGACGACGTGCGCTTCCGGCAGTTCGGCGAGGCGATCCCGGTGCTCTCGCGGCTGGAGGGGCTCCCCACCCGCAGCAGCACCGACCAGGACTACAAGTCCTTCGGCCGCCTCTACCGGGCGATGGCCCTCGACGCCCTGGGCCGCCGCGACGAGGCGGTCTACTGGTACAACCGGGCCCTCTCGGCGAAGCCGCCCGGCGAGGTCCGCGACAAGGCGCGGGACTACCTCAGGACTCCGTATCCGGGGTAGCGGGGCGCCGCCAGAAGAAGTAGATCAGCCCGCCGGCGACCAGGGCGATGCCGCCGGCGATCAGGTTCTCCTTCTTGGCGCTGAGGGCGAACACCACGCAGAGCAGGGCGGCGGCGACCGGGATGACCGGTCCGCCGGGGAGGCGGACCGCCGCCTCGCGGGGGAGCTTGCGCCGCAGCACCGGCACCGCCAGGGCGGTGCCGAAATAGGTGGCCAGCCGCGCCACCGCCGAGAGGGTGGCGAGCGCCTCGAAGGAGCCGGTGAAGGCGAGCGGCAGGGCGATGGCGGTCTGCACCACGATCGCCGCCGCCGGGGTGCGGTACCGGGGGTGCAGGGTCGCCAGGAACCGCGGCCCGAAGCCGTCCCGGGCCAGGGCGTAGAGGTAGCGCGGCCCCGAGAGCACCGTGTTGCTGTTGGTGCCGAGGATCGAGATCATCCCGCCGACGGTCATCAGCAGGCCGCCGCCGCGGCCCATGAACCGTGCCGCCGCGTCCGCCAGCGGGGTCTGCGAATTCACCACGCCGGGGAGGGTCCCCAGGGCCACCCACTGCACGGCGGAGTAGACCAGGGTGACGATGACGATCTGGGTGATGAGGGCGAACGGCACGTCCCGCCGCGGGTTCTTGAACTCTCCGGCCGGGGCCGCCGTGTTCTCGAATCCTGCGTAGGCGAAGAGGAGCAGCAGGACGGCGTCGCCGAGGGAGCCGGAATTGGCCTTCGCTGCCACCGACGTCGCGAGGCTCGTCGAGACGTAGAAGATCCCCACGAAGATGAAGATCAGCAGCGGCAGGGTCTTGGTGATGGCGAGGAAGACCGCCGTGCGCACCCCCGACTTGACGCCGAGGACGTTGATCCAGGTCAGGAGCAGCACGGGCAGGACGATCGCGAGCCCCCTCCCCCACCCCACGTTGGCGGCCGGCCAGAGATAGCCGAGCGCCCGCGCGAACCCCACCGACAGCGAGGAGACCGAGGAGACGCGGGCGAGCCAGGTCATCCACCCCACCTCGAAGCCGATCAGGTCGCCGAACGCCTCGCGGGTATAGACGTAGGCGCTCCCCGGGCGGTCGAAGTAGCTCGCCGCCTCGGCGAAGCAGAGCACCAGCAGGAGCACGGCGAGCCCCGCGAGCACCACCGCCCCCACGCTCGCCCACCCCAGGATGGCCGCCGCCGCGGCCGGCAGCAGATAGACGCCGCTGCCGATGACGTCGTTCACCGAGAAGCCGACGATCTCCCAACGGGAGACGGCCCGCCGCATGGCGATCTTCTGGGGAGGGGCGCTGGAGTCGATCAAGCCCCGAGATGGTACCTGAAATTCAGTGCCGGATGACCGGCCATCTCGACCAGTTGTTCCGGTAGGACAGGAAGTCGCGATCAGAGCACCGCAGCTTCCCGGCCTGGGTGCTGAAGCGAAGAACCACGCTGCCCTGGCTGACACTCCCTACACCGTAGGTCAGATGCTCCTGCCACAAAGTCTCACGATCGATGATGACGAACGGTTCCCAGCCTGAGGAGCTCCGGACGGCGAAGATATAGACCAGATCCGGAGTACGTGGATTCTCGAGCTGGCTCAAGGAGATGTTGAATTGGGCGGAATAACCATCCGATAAAGGACCCGCAGAGGCCGTCTTCACTTGTACTCGCCAGAGCTCGCCGGTTTCATCTTTGACGACGAAAACGTCATCTCCTACGTCGACTTCCGGAAAGGCGACATTCAAGCCACGCCACAAAAACTCCGCCATGACCGCCATCTGACCCGCACGGCCTATATAGAGGTTCTGTTTTCCGGACATGGACGAGGTCGTCAGGCCGCGTGGGACTCGTAAACGACGTGGTCATCGGCCGGACTGACGAACCTGAAGCCGCCCAGATCCTCGATCTGCTCTTCATTGAGTCGCGTCAGGAGCATGACGATCTGAGCCCACATCGGGTCCTGCATGCGTTCGTAGTCCCACGGTCTGCTGGAGGAGACAAAGACGCTGCTCGGTACCGGGGACCAGCCGGGGAATCGCGATTCCAGCAACGTTCTCGTTTTAGGGTGCAACTGGAAGGTGGCGCCGTTCGACTGCTTTCCCACCGCGATCTCGATCATAGCCAGCACCTCCTATAGGAAATCCTACCACGATCCGGCCGGCACCCCGGCACGCCTATGCGCGATTTACACCTCGATCCGCGCGCCCGCCGTCTCCGGCAAGGTCCACACCCACAGCCCCGCCAGGGCGGCGAAGCCGGCGGCGAGGGCCACCCCTCCCGCCAGACCCCAGCGGCCGGCAACGCCCGCGATCACCAATGGCGCCACGAACTGCACCCCGCGGGTGACGTTCATGAGGGTCGACATCGCCGCCCCCCGCACCCGGGTCGGGAAGAGCTCCGAGAAGTAGGGCCCGTAGCAGGACCAAGTCCCCGTCCCCACCCCGGCGACGAGCATGCAGGCGAGCCCCACGGCCGGTCGCGTCGCGACGAGACCCCAGAGCAGAGTCACCATCACCAGCCCCAGAGCCGTGACCGCGCAATAGAGCGCGAAGGCGAGACGGCGGCCGATCCGGTCCGAAACCCGGCCGAAGGTGAGGTAACCGAGCAGCGAGCCGGCGACGAAGGTCAGCGTCCACCACCCCGAGCCGAAGATGGACAGCCCCCGCTCTTTCTGGAGATAGCGCGGCAGCCACGAGACGGCGAACCAGTAAGCCGAGATGTTGAGCAGGGTCAGGATGAACGCTTTCGTGAACACGCCGGCCAGATCCGCGCCCACGAGCTGGGCCAGGATCGGCGTGCCCGCCCGGGCGCCGGGCTCGCCCGCGCGCATCCGCCTCTGATGCTCCAGCCAGAGGTCCGATTCCGGCAACCGTTTCCAGGCGAGCAGCACCAGGACAGGCGCCGCGGAGAGGAAGAAGATCGTCCGCCACCCCAGGACGGGCGCGACGAAGGAGCCGACGATGGTGGCGAGGCCCAGCCCGGCCGGCGCCCCCGTCTGCGCGATGGCCCCATACCGACCCCGCAGGGCCGGCGGGAAGGTCTCCCCCACCATCGCCTGCCCCGCCCCCCAGGTGCCGCCGACCCCCAGGCCGGTGAGCGCCCGGGCGGCGAGCAGCCAGCCGAAGCCGGGCGCGAAGGCGCAGGCGGCGTTGCCCAGCGAGAAGGCGGCGATCGACACCGCCATCGAGAGCCGCCGGCCCAGCCGGTCGCTCATCCAGCCGAAGAGCAGCCCGCCGGCGCCGGTCATCCCCACCCCCACGGCGGTCAATGTCGCGAGGTCCCCCTCGGAGAGGCCGAACGCTTTCTGGATGGGCGGCAGCAGGAAGGAGAGGAGGGTCAGAGAGTAGAATCCCGTGCACCAGATTCCCCAGGCGGCGGCGAGGATCCGCCGGTGCGCCGCCACGGGGCGGTCGTGGTCGCTGAGACGCTGCGGCACGTCGAGCAAAGCTCGGACATCCTAGCCGAAATGAGATGAGATCCCTACCCTCGTTCCTGTTCCTGGCCTCGTGCCTGCTGCTGGCGCTGGCGCTCCGTTCCGCGGCCGAGGGCGATCCGCGGAGGGAGATCCTGCGCCTCCTCAACGCCGAGCGGCAGCGGGCGGGCGCGCCGCCCCTTCGCCTCTCCCCCGAGCTCACCCGCGCCGCCCAGGCGCACGCGGCCGAGATCGCCGCCCGGGGGTCGCTGAAGCTGCGGGCCGGCTCCACCGAGGAGATGCGCGAGCGGCTGAAGCGGGCCGGCTACGAGGCCCACGCCTGGACGGAGAGCCTGGCGAGCACCTCCGGCGGCCTCGAGGCCGTGCTGCGCAACGTCCGGCAGGGGGACCCCGAGTCCTGGCGCAGGCTCCTGGCTCCGGAGTCCCGGGACCTGGGGGTAGGCCTCGACCGGGTCGGCGGCCAGCCGCTCTACACGCTCCTGGTCGCCGAGCCGTCGGCGGACTGGTTCGCCCGCGGCACCGCCGGGATCCGCGACCTCGGCCGGGTGCGCGCCGCGATGCTGGCCCAGGTCAACGCCGAGCGGAAGCAGGCCGGCGTGGCCCCTCTACGGCCGAATCCGCGCCTCGACCAGGCCGCCCAGAGCCACGCCCAGGACATGCTGGCCCGCCACTACTTCGCCCACGAGAGCCCCGAGGGCAAGACCGTGCGCGAGCGGGCCCGCGCCGCCGGCTACGACTGGCGGGCGATCGGCGAGAACATCGCCGAGGGGCAACTCTCTGTCGAAGAGGTGATGGATACCTGGATGCACAGCCCGCCCCACCGGCGGAACATCCTCGACCGCGACTTCAAGGAGCTGGGCGTCGGCCTCGCCCTCGGGCGGAGCGGCGGCGAATGGCAGACGGAGTGGGTGCAGACGTTCGGAACGAAACGCTAGTGCACGTGCCTCTTACCAGCCTCCTCGATCAGCCCCTCGATCGCCGCGTGATCCGGCGCCTCGGGCTCCAGGGCGAGGTAGTGCTCCAGGTCCTCGATCCCCCGCGCCGGGTCCCCCCAGCGCAGTGACAGCAGACCGCGGTCGCGCCGGGCCCCCACGTCGTCCGGATCGAGCAGCAGCACGCGGTCGAGCGCGCCGATCGTGCGCAGCATCTCGCCGCGGTGGAGGTAGATCCGCCGCAGGTTGTTGAGCATGCGGATCAGGATGTGGCGCGGGCCCGCGGGCTTCAGCAGGCGGGCGTCGAAGGGCAGCGCGCCGCCGCTCAGGCGGTCGAGCATCGCCCGGCAGTCCCCCTCGGTGAGCGGCCGGCCGCGGTCGAAGGGATCGAACAGGAGCTGCGGGCGCCGGGAGTGGCGCAGCAGGAAGTGGCCGGGGAACCCCACGCCGTCGAGCGGCACCCCGGCCCGGCGGCCGACCTCCATGTGCACGAGCGCCAGGGTGATGGGAATCCCCAGCCCGCGGGCGAGCACCTCGTTCAGCAGGCTGTTGCGGGGGTCATAGTAGTCCTCGGCGTTGCCGCGCAGCCCCACCTCGTCCGCCAGGAAGCCGGCCAGGGCCTCCACCCGCTCGAGCTCGCAGGAGGCGGGCTCCAGGCGGGGGCGCAGCCGGTCGGCCATCTCCTCCAGCCGGGCGAGCCAGGGGGCCGGATCGAGCCCCGGCTGCTCCTCGGCGGCGATCCACAGCGCGGCCTCGGCGAGGTCGATCTGCTCGTCGGGAAGGGCGGCGATTTCCGCGAAGCGCGCGCGGGGGGAGGAGGTCACGTCCATGGCCATCCTTGAAAAGGCTCCCGGATCGAATTCGATTCCCGCCCGGCGCGAGCCGTTCGTGACAGGCCCGGCATCTTCCTTGCTACCGACCCATAACGTGCGGGGCGCGATGGCTGCTCACTCCTGAGCACACATCGCATTGAGTCGATCTTTATCAGACTTTGAAGCCCGGCGCTTCTCTTTTCGGGCGAGGTGGGGTACCATGAGCGACCAGCACGCAAATCTTGGAATTGACGCCTCGGTGATCTGGTTGTCATGGGTACGTGACCGTGAGCCCTCCGAGGCATCGCGGTCCAAGGAGATCCAGATGACTGAAAGAATGACGCTTCCCGTCCTGCCGCTGAGGGATTTCGTCCTCCTGCCGGGTGTCACGGCGCCGATCAACGCCGGCAAGCCCGCCACCCTGAGGGCCATCGAGGCCGCGTTGAGCACGCCCGAGCGGCTGGTGTTCGCGGTGTCTCAGCGAGAGGACGTTCAGCAGGTCACCCCCGAGGTTCTCCACACCATCGGCACGGTGGCCCGTATCGGCCAGCTCCAGCGGGGGCTCGCGGGCATGCAGCTCCTCCTCCACGGCGAGAACCGCGGCATCGCGATGAAGATCGTCGAGAAGGACGGCCACCTGCAGGCCACCGTGCGCGAGGCCGAGGAGATGAAGGCGCTGAATCCGCAGGATCCGGCCTTCGTCGCACTCTTCCGGGAATTGCGGGAGCGGGCGGCGGAGCTGGGCACCAAGTCCGGCCTGCCCGAGGAGGTCGTCCAGCAGGTCCTCGAGGGGGTCGAGGAGCCGGGCCGGCTCGCCGACCTCGTGGCCGGCTACACCGATCTCAGCAAGCAGCAGCGCCAGATGCTGCTCGAGACCCTCTCGGTCGAGGAGCGCATGCGGCGCGTCCTCGTCCACGTCCAGCGCCAGCTCAACGTGCTGGAGGCCCAGGAGGACATCAAGACCAAGGTCCAGGAAGAGCTGGGCGACCGCCAGCGCGAGATGCTGCTGCGTGAGCAGCTCAAGGCGATCCAGAAGGAGCTCGGCGAGGGGGACGGCGGCAACGACGTCGACGAGCTGCGCGAGAAGCTGGAGGCGCTCGACCTGCCGGCGGACGTCCGCAAGGAGGTCGACCGCGAGCTCGGCCGGCTGGGGCGCATGGGCCGCGAGGCCATGGAGTCCCAGGTGATCCGCACCTATCTCGAGACCCTCTCCGAGCTGCCGTGGAACAGCCGCAGCCCCGAGCACCTCGACATCCCCATGGCGGCCGAGATCCTCGAGGAGGACCACTACGCCCTGGGCGACGTCAAGGACCGCGTGCTGGAGTTCCTGGCCGTCCGCCAGCTCCGGCAGGCCGAGGAGCAGGCGCGGAAAGCCGACGCCCTCATCGAGGGGATCAATTTCGAGGGAGTGGACGAGGTCGTCACCGACACCCCGGGTATTCCGGCAACCACCGACGAGGTCGTGCCCCCCACCACCGCCGAGGAGAAGCGCAAGGCCAAGGGCCCCATCCTCCTCTTCGCCGGCCCTCCGGGCGTCGGCAAGACCTCGGTCGCCAAGTCGATCGCGCGGTCCATGGGGCGTGAGTACGTGCGCGTCTCCCTGGGCGGCGTGCGCGACGAGGCCGACATCCGCGGCCACCGGCGCACCTACGTGGGCGCCATGCCCGGCCGGATCATCCAGGGGATGCGGCAGGCCGGCGCCAAGAACCCGGTCTTCCTGCTCGACGAGGTCGACAAGCTCGGCGTCTCCTTCCAGGGGGACCCGGCGAGCGCGCTCCTCGAGGTGCTCGACCCGGCGCAGAACGACACCTTCACCGACCACTACCTGGGCGTGCCGTTCGACCTTTCGGAGGTGCTGTTCATCGCCACGGCGAACTTCATCCAGAACATCCCCGGGCCGCTGCTCGACCGCATGGAGGTGGTGGAGTTCTCGGGCTACACCGAGCGGGAGAAGCTGGCCATCGCGCAGCGGTTCCTGGTGCCGCGGCAGCTCAGGGAGAACGGCCTGAAGGTCGAGCAGATCGACATCAGCGACGCCGCCCTCTCCGAGGTGATCACCGGCTACACCCGCGAGTCCGGCGTCCGGCAGCTCGAGCGCGAGCTCGGCAAGCTCGGCCGCAAGGTGGCCCGCAAGATCGCCGCCCGCGAGGTCGACCGCGTGGACGTCGACGCCGACAAGGTGCACGAGCTCCTCGGCCGGCCGAAGGTCCACCCCGAGCGCGCCAACCGCGAGGACCAGGTGGGTATCGCGACGGGCATGTACTACACGCCGATGGGCGGCGACATCATGTTCGTCGAGGCCTCCACGATGAAGGGCAAGGGGGAGCTGGTGCTCACCGGCCAGCTCGGCGACGTGATGAAGGAGTCGGCCCGCGCGGCCTGGAGCTACGCCCGGTCGCACGCCGATTCGCTCGGCATCCCCGTCGAGTGCTTCGACCGCGACCTGCACGTCCACGTGCCGGCTGGCGCCATCCCGAAGGACGGCCCCTCGGCGGGCGTGGCGATGGCCACCGCCATGGTCTCCGCCCTCTCGGGCCGCAAGTCCCGGCACGAGCTCTCGATGACCGGCGAGATCACCCTCTCCGGCCGGGTCCTGCCGATCGGCGGCGTCAAGGAGAAGGTGCTCGGCGCCGTGCGCGCCGGGATCACCGAGGTCCTGCTGCCGAAGGCCAACGAGGCCGATCTCGACGATCTTCCTCAGGAGGTACGGGGCTCGCTGAAGATCCACTTCGCGGAGGATCTGGGCGACGCCCTCGCCCTCACCCTCCGGGGCGCCACCTACCGCGAGGGACGCCTCACCTTCGAGGCGCCGCTCGAGGACGGCACCTTCACCAGCATCCCGCACTGAGCCGGCCGCCTCGCTTGAGACCGGCTCAGTCTCCACGGCCGCCGCCCCACCCGGGACGGCGGCATTTTTCTTTTCAGGCGGGAAATCAGCAGGACCAGCTCGTGGCCGGCCGGGTTCCGCAATTCGTCCAGCAGGCGCGCTGGGCGTCGTTGCACTCGGTCAGGCAGGGGTCGCGGACCGTGCAATGGCTCTTGCAGACGTTGTACTGCGTGGTGCAATTCTTCCGGCAGGCGTCGTAGGAATTGACCGCCACGCAGTCGTGGGTCTGCCCGCAGCAGGTGACCGTCCCGCTGGCGCTCGAGCAGGTGCCGGTCGCCACCGTGCAGCTCAGCGTGGATCCCCCCGAGCAGGTCGCGGTACAGGTCTGGGTCGCCGACGCCACCCTGGGCCCGCCCCACGCCGCCAGGAACACCACCGTCATCAGCCCGATCATCACCAGAGCTCTCCTCATGCTTCCTCCCTCCTTTCGGGGTCGATCAGCTCAACAAGACCAACTGGTCGTGGGGCGCGCACCGCAGTCAGACAGGCAGAGGTGGAAGCCGTCGGTGCAGTCGCTCAGGCAGGGGTCGCGGACCGTACAGCGGCTCTTGCAGAGGTTGTACTCCGTGTTGCAGTTGCTCTTACAGGCATTGTAGGCGTCGATCGCGGCACAGTCGTGGGTCTGCCCGCAGCAGGTGACCGTCCCGCTGGCGGTCGAGCAGGTGCCGGTGGCCACAGTGCAGGACAGCGTGGATCCCCCCGAGCAGGTCGCGGTGCAGGTCTGGGTCGCCGACGCCACCCTGGGCCCGCCCCACGCCGCCAGGAACACCACGGTCATCAGCCCGATCATCACAAGAGCTCTCCGCATGCTTCCTCCTTCTCCAGGTTGAATTCGCTCAACGACATCTGCGAACAGGCTCAGGATTCTATCCCATCCTTGAAAGCTGGATCTCTTTTGAATGATCCTGCTCATTCTTTTGCTGAAGCACGGACGCCTACGCTGGGCCGTGGAGGCGGAGCCTCGGAAGGAGATGTCCATGCGTTCAGCAGGGGAACAGGGGCGGCTGGAGAGGCTTCTCGCCATCTCCAGCCGGACCTTCGCCCTGGCGATCCCCCTCCTGCCCGAGCCCACGCGGCGGGAAGCGACGGTCGCCTACCTGCTCTTCCGCATCGCCGACACCCTCGAGGACGCCGCGGCCTGGCCGGCCGTCCGGCGGACCGAGGCCCTGGAGCGCTTCGCCCGCCTGCTGGAGCGGCCCAGCCGCGGCGGGATCCGGGAGGCGGCGCGGCGCTGGGCCCGGGAGGTGCCGTGCGAGGAGCCCGGATACCGGGAGCTGCTGGCGGAGGCCCCGTTCGTCTTCGACACGCTCTCCTCCCTCCGCCCGGCCGCCGCCGGGCTGGTGAGGAGCCATGCCCTGCGCACGACGCAGGGTATGAAAGGCTTCCTCGGCCGCTCCCCTGATCCCCATCCGCGGACCCTGGGCGATCTAAGGGAGTACTGTTACGCGGTGGCGGGGATCGTGGGCGAGCTCCTGACCGAGCTGTTCCTGCTGGACCGCCCGGCCCTGCCCCCGGCCGCCTCCGGCTTGCGCGAACGCTCCCGGGCGTTCGGCGAGGCCCTGCAGCTCGTCAACATCCTCAAGGACTCGCGCGCGGACGCCGCCCAGGGGCGGCGCCACCTTCCGGAGGGGGTCGACCGCGCCGAGGTGGCGGCTCTGGCGCGGGCCGATCTGCGGACCGCGGCCGAATACGTCCTGATCCTGCAGCGCTCGGGCGCGGAGCGGGGGCTGACCGCCTTCTGCGCCCTCCCCGTCGAGCTCGCCCGTGCCACCCTGGACCGGGTCGAGACGGCCGGGCCGGGCTCGAAGCTGAGCCGGCCGGAGGTCCAGGCCATCCTCCAGGGCCTCCAGAGCGCCCTGGACCGGAACGAGCCCGCGGTCACCATCCCGGCCGAGCCCCGGCCGCGGAGCGGCACGCTCTCAGGAATCTTCGGCAGGACTGAGGAGGGATCCACCATGAAGCAAGCCGACGTCATCGTCGTGGGCGCGGGGCTGGCCGGCCTGAGCTGCGGCTTCGAGCTGAGCTCCCGCGGCTGCCAGGTGCTGCTGCTGGAGGCGGGACCGGTGGTCGGCGGCCGTACCTCGTCCTGGGACGAGGACGGGATGAGGGTCGAATCCGGGCTCCACCGCGTCCTCGGCTTCTACGAAGCCTTCCCCGACCTCCTGCGCCGGGCGGGCATCGACGTCAACCAGATCGTCTACTGGGAGGACGAGGTCGAGATCCGGCTGCCCGACGGCCGGGGCAACGGCGTGTTCGGCGCGGCCCCCCTGTACCGTCCCTTCGAGACCCTGGGGGGAGCGCTGGGGAACTTCAGCCTGCTCTCCCTCCTGGACCGCCTCACCCTCGCCGGCTTCATCACCGCCGGCCTGGCGGAGTACTTTACCAACCCCGCCGCTCTGGACCGGGTCAGCGTCCGCGAGAAGGCGCGAGCGTACGGCGTCACCGAGAACGCCATCCACAACGTGCTGATCCCCCTGACCTCCGGGCTCTACTTCCTCCCTCCGGAGCGCTACTCGGCCTACGCCTTCTTCGGCACCCTCGGACCCTACCTCCAGCGCATCTACACCCTCCGGGTCGGCGCCTTCCTCGGCGGCATGACCGACGTGATGGCCGCGCCAATCGCGGCGGCCATCGTGCGCAACGGCGGGCGTGTGAGGACGCGGGCCCGGGTCACCCGGCTCCTGACCGAAGGGGGGCGGGTGAGCGGGGTCGAGGTCTCCGGAGAGCGGATCGCGGCGGACCACGTCGTCCTGGCGGCCTCCATCGCGCCGGCCCAGCAGCTCATCCGCGACGCGTTCGGCGGCCACCCCTGGTTCCAGCCCATGCTGCGGCTGCCGACCATGCCCTCGGTCACCGTGCAGATGGAGCTCGACCGCCCGTCGATGGCGATCGACCGCACCACCTTCGGCCCGGGGACGGTGCTCGCCAGCTTCGCCGAGCAGTCGCGGACCACCTTCCGCCAGTGCCCCGGGCGCCTCTCGGTGATCCTCACGCCCCCCGAGCCCTTCCTCGACATGGAGCCCGCCCAGATCCTGGAGATCACCTGCCGCGACGCCGAGCGGCTCGGCGTCCGCGTCCGCGACCGCCTCACCCGCTACCGGGTGGTCAAGCTACCGGCCGACTTCTACTCCCTCTCCCCCGGCAACGACGGGCTGCGGCCGCAGCAGGCGACCCCGGTCGAGGGGCTGACCCTGGCCGGGGACTACACCCGCCAGCAGTACCTCGCCACCATGGAGGGCGCCGTCGTCTCCGGCCGGCTGGCCGCCCGCGCCGTGGAAGCGGAAGAGGCCCGCCGGCGGGCCGGCCATCCCGGAGCCTGGTCTCCCGGCGGCTCGTTCCGGGCGGCGTGAAGAAGGGCTCCGCTGGCGCGAGTGGGCTACAATCCTCCCGCTCATGCCCGATCCCGACCGGCCGGATCCGCAGCGCGAGACCTACACGTCCCGGCTCAGCCTCATCCTCACCATGCTGGGGGTGGCGGTGGGGCTGGGGAACGTGTGGCGCTTCCCCTACATGGTGGGACGGTTCGGCGGCGCCGCCTTCGTCCTGGTCTATGTACTGGCGTCGGTGCTCCTGGGCGTCCCGGCGCTGATGGCGGAGTGGGCGCTGGGCCGCCACACCCGCCGCGGCCCGGTGGGAGCCTTCGAGCGCGCCGGCTTCCCCCTGGGCCGCGCCGTGGGCTGGTTCCTGTTCTTCGTCATGTTCGCGGCCACCGGGTACTACATCAATGCCCTGGGCTGGGTGCTCTACTACGCGGTGGGCGAAGCGGCGCACCTCGTCGGCGCCCCCTGGGCCGACGGCGCCATCCTGCCGCCGGCCACCGGCTTCGACCTCCGCTCATTCATCCTCCAGATGGCGTTCACGGGCGCGCTCATCGCCGGCTGCGGCCTGGTGCTCCTGCGCGGCCTGCGGGCGGGCATCGAGCGCACGAGCAAGATCCTCATCCCGGCCCTCTTCTTCAGCCTGCTGGTGCTCATGATCCGCGCCCTCACGCTGCCGGGAGCGGGCGGCGGGGTGGCCTGGTTCATCGGCAAGTTCGAGTGGACCGCCTTCACGCCGCGCGTGCTGGCCGCCGCCTTCGGCCAGGTCTTCTTCACCCTCTCCCTGGGCGGCACCATGATGGTGATCTACGGCTCCTACCTGAAGCCGGAGGACCGCCTGGCGGGCAATGCCACCATCACCGTCGCCGGCGACACCCTGTCCGGGATCCTGGCCGGCTTCGCCATTCTGCCGGCCGTGGTCAGCCTGGGCCTCCTCTCGGCGAGCGAGCCCGACCTCATCTTCGTGGTCCTGCCCCGGGTGTTCGCGGCCATCCCGCTGGGCCGGGTCTTCGGCCTGATCTTCTTCGTGGGGCTCCTCGGCTCCGGCTTCCTCTCCGCCATCGCCGCCTGGGAGGTGCAGGTGGCGGCGCTCACGGACAACACCTCGCTCAGCCGCCGCCAGGCCGTCGGGTGGCTGGCGCTGCTGATCTTCCTGATCGCCCTGCCGCCGATGCCGAACCAGAAGATCTTCGTCGCCTGGGACCTGACCTTCGGCTCGGGGATGCAGACCCTGGGCTCGCTGTTCGCAGTGCTGGCCGTCTGCTGGTGCCTAAAGCGGACGGCCGTGCTGCGGGAGCTCGGGGGCCCCAATCCCGGATGGGCGATCCGCCTGCTCTATCTCTGGCTGCGCTACGCCGTGCCGATGCTGATCCTCTTCGTGGGCCTCTGGTGGCTGGCGAGCGAGGTGCTGGGAATGGTCTCCCGGCAGCCGTGACGCCGCTCTACGGGCAGCAATCCTCGCCTCGCCAGGCCTCCAGCCCCTCGCGGGCCAGCAGCGGGGTCATTCCCAGGGCCGCGACGGGATCGGCCCACCACCAGCCGAAAGCCGCGTTGAGGCCGATCCCCGCCAGAGTGATCAGGGAGAGCCACCAGCAGGCGGTGGTCTGGAAGGCGTCGGCCTTCAACGCTTGGCTCCCCAGGCCGGCGGCGGCCCGCCGCTTGGCGCGGGCGAGCCAGATCATGGCGCATAGCGAGACCACCGTCAGGCCGATGCCCACCGGGCTGGCGGACGGCCGCTCGCGCCGCCAGAGCGAGAGCACCGCGTCGACCGCCACGTAGGCCGCCAGGAGGTAGAGGGAGACGCCCACGAGACGGCGGGCCCGGTGGTCCAGCCGCTCGATCTCCGCCGGGGCCATGGCGGTCCGTTCGGCCTGGAGCCGCCAGACCAGCACGCCCCCCGAGGCGGTCTCGACGAAGCTGTCGATCCCGAACCCCAAGAGAGCCACGCTCCCCGCCGCCAGGGCCGCGGAGACGCCGACCAGCCCCTCGACGACGTTCCACCCCACGGTCAGCCATTCGAGCCGCAGAGCCTGCCGGAGCTGCCCTCGCCGGTTCCCCTCCTCCTGGACCGTGGTCGTCATGGCGCCCCCTCCTGTGGTACATTGTGCCCGGTTCGCCGCGCCCGCGGTAACCCCACCCTCCGGGGTCCCCATCGTCTAGTGGTCAGGACTCCGCCCTTTCAAGGCGGCAACACGGGTTCGAATCCCGTTGGGGATACCATTTGGGTCACTTCCGGGCCAGCATACTGAATCCCACTGCTTAGCATCGGTAATACGCCGACCTACCGGGGCAGCTACTGCATTTTGTGCTCGCTTAGACCCGCAGGGCCCTGTGGCAAGATTCGAGTATGTCTTCGACATTCGCGGGCTCGTCCGCCATTTGGCCGTGTTGCAGGGGAGCACTCCGAGGCTCACCTCGCAGGACCGGCGCGGATCTTTTAGGTGGACGATGCCGAAGAATAGCGATTATGTCCCCGTCGGGTAGATCTGAGCCAGATTCCCCCATTGGGCAGCAAATTCCTGCAGTCGGCCACGGAGAGTCGTTTCCGCGTCAAGGAGGAAATAGAAGCGGGAGCTATAGGGTCTCAGGCGGACGGCATCTATCTTCGCAAAGCCCACCTCGGCAAGACGACGCGCGACGTGTGCGGCCTCTGCTACCGCGCCACCGGCTCGCCGTGACTGGTGGTGGTAGAGAAGCAATGCTCGACCAGACCGACGGAGAGCGACGAGCTCCGCTATCGCCGTACTCTTCGGACTGAGTGTTGCACCCTCAAGGCCATTGTCGGGATCCAGGAAGATAAGATCAGCTCGGTCCATCGATTTCACCATCCTTGCCACCCAATCCCGCCGCGCAGCCGGTAATCCCGGACAGAGCTCGTTATGGAACAGTGAGTCAGAGGGAAGGAGTGCCAGAGCTTCGAGCGACTCAATGGAGCGTGGGCACCGGCCTGCCTCGAAGTCCGCTACGAAAGAGGCAAGGGCGTCGAAGCACTCGGGATCGAGTTGGCGGAACCGAGCGGGCCGCTGGAGGTACGCTAAGTAGCGGCCGTCATTGTTGAACTCCCCGAAGCCATTGGTCATATACCAGCAGATGCCGAGGCGTTGCCCTAGAGCGAGCGCTCGTACTAGGGCGAGCTTGCCGAAGTCTCCAATGTCGGCTGCGTAGCGGTCCTGCACGGTTTCCTTGTAGCACAATTCGGTCCACATTCGAACGCGCTACGTTGGCGTAGCGAAAGAAGCTGGGAGTGTTCCGGCTTTACTCCAAAGTCCGAAAGACGGACCTACGAACTCAGAAGCCCACAACTCGCTAACCTAGGTCCTCCCCCCGATCGAGCACTTGGAGCGAGTTAACTCGAAACGGGACGGATCCTTTCTTGCGACTGTAGTCAATGAGATCGGCCTTGTCCATCCGAATGCTGCGAACAACGAATGGCCCGGCGCCATTCTGAGTAAGTACGAGGTCGCCCGACCGGGGTGGTCTCTCAAGTCTCCTAGCAGCCGCTGGGTTGGAGAACATCATTCCCAAGCACACGAGCGCGTCAAGCCAAAATCGAGCGTCGGTCCCAGGGAAGGGAGTTGCTTCCAAGAGCTCAAGGATTCGGTTTGGATCACACTGAGCTACCCGCCCCCCGATCAGGCAGACACAAGCGAGACGGTCGGCCGCTTTTCCACCGGCATCCGGGTCGTCCGGGTCCTCCGCGAACGAGAGCTCGCTCGGTCCGAAACCCGAAAGCCACGAGAGCCAGGTGAGCCACTCGATCAACCCCTGCTGTTCCGCAAAAGTGGCTCCAGCCTGGGCCGTCGAGTTATCTAGAAGGCCAGTGCCAGCATCAAGAAGAGGTGGGGTAGCAGCGAAAATGAACTCCTCTGCGGCTTCCCGATCGACAAGCTCCGCGCGTAACGACCGCCACCGGTCCTGATCCTCGACTCTCCGAAGAGCCTCCAACAGACCCAGCACAGCAGCGCTCTCGATCACCACCTGCAGAGCTTCGCCCTCACTACTCTCTTCGATCCGGCGGCGGAGCCGCTTGAGAAGTGTTCGACTCTTCCGAAGCCATTTCTCGGCGATCGCCCGGTCACTGAGCAGCTGATCTGCAAGGTCTTCGTCCTCACTGTCGAGAAGTTCGACCTCCGATCTTGAACCCGAGGATGTCTCGTGGCTCAAGCTCTGCCAGAGCTTCCTCATGAGGTAGTCGAGGAGGAGCCCAAGATCGCCCTCGGCAATATGCCGCTTCTCGTGGACCTGCCCCTCCTTCAAGGTATCCACGAGAGCTACGGTGGACGCACCCTCTTGGTCACCCTTTGATCCTGTCGACTCTCGCCTTTCCCGATCGGTACCACTCGCTACCTTGGGCCCCTCGAAAATCAGCTTCTCTACGAGGCGATACAGATTTTCGAGCTGGGACACATTGCCGCCGAGGCCGCCCAGCGCATCCCGTACTCTCCTTTGTGACGAAGAGAGCACTGCCTCTCGTAGAAGGTCGGGATGATGAACGAAACCATGGCAGAGAAGGCCATCGAGAGTCGCTGCGATTGAACTGGCCTCATAGGCATGCTCGCCGATTTCAATGATGAGCCCGGAAGCGGACTTTCGAACCTTCGAACTGAGCTCGACCCCGCGAAAATTGCGAACCGAGACGGTATCGACCGAGCGAAATACTCCGTCGATATGGATGTCCGATCCTTGACAGATTCCGACTAGAGGCTCGCCAACACTCGATACATTGCCTCTCGGCTCGGGCCGTGCGTGCAGCTGCGCAAGCAGAAGTGGCTCGATCGGGCTCTGATCAAAAAGCTGGACTAGCCCTAGATCGTCAAATTGTGTCGTCGATAGCTTTCGCACAACGACAATCTCAGCGTTCCGCGATCCGGCAGGCGCAAGCCAGGCTCTTTCCGTTGGGTTCGCGCTTCCCGTAATAAGGATCTTTTCCACCTTGCTCTCAATAAGAATCGCCTTCCCGTGAAGGTAACCGCGCCCCTTGTGGCCTGGATCAAGATCTTGCGCGTCTACAATCCGAAAGTCTCCTGGAAACAACTTCGTTTTGCCCGGGAACTTGGCCGACCTTGGGTCTAGGCCAACCACCAAGCTCTGTGGGCGAAAGTCCTCTTGGAGACGCCTTAGGAAAGCCAATTCCTGGTCAAAGAATGGTCCCAGAACCACGATTCTCTGGGCCGCCTCTGGCAATAGCTTTCGCACTCGCTGCCAGAGGTCGGGACCGTTTGGCCGCGAGCCAACTACCGTCACAGCACTCTTCTCCGGGACCGGACCCAAGTATGAGCTGCAAAATTTCGAGAAATCCTCGACAACGCCTAGGAGCGCAGGCGGGAGACCGCTCGCCCATGCCTTGCAGAACTCGACGGATTCGATGAGCGCCGCAGCTCCTTCCTGGTCCCTCGACTCACCAATCTCGATAACATTGGTAAGCTCGCGGTTCTGAATGAAGCCGGACATTGTGAGATTATGGCTTCCCACGATCAGGCGAGCTTTTCTCGGACCTACGAGGAGAAGGAGCTTCGGATGGAAGGCGCCACCGCATCCAACTGGGAGGAGCGCATACCTGCGCCCGGCGGCAAGTGGCCGACGCGCCTGCTCCGCCAGCTCGCCAGCTAGTTGCGTGCGATCGATCATTACGACGAGATAATGGCAGCCCGCCGCTCGCAGGCGCGGCAGGACCACCTCCTCGACGAAGGGTAAGTAGGAGTTGAAGCTGGTGAGCAAGCCTGCCTCGAAACCTAAACCTGCACGAAGCTCCTCAAGTAGAGAGATCGGACGGCGCGACGTCTCAATCACCGAGCTCCTCCCGGAGCTGCCGGCCCATAGGCGAGATCCGCGCGATCCACTCTTCCGAGTACTGCGCAATGACCTCACCTGTGCCGCTAGGTCGCTCCCACGTGACCAAGCCCAAATCGGCCAGGAACTGCACCGCACGATTCAGACGCGAGGCTGTAAAACTAGGAAGCGGTGCGTCCGTCTCGGGGCGCCGCCTGACTCCTTCCTCGGCGACATAGAGGAGAAATGTATCCCGTGACTCGTAGTGCATCTTGCGAAGAGCGACGCGTAGATGGGCCTCGAGTCCCCAGTCGGTCGCGAGCACCCCTGCCCACTCGGCGAGAGAAAACGCTCGCCAGTCCTCTGCGAGATTGAGATGGAAGCTGGAAAGATTGAGAGGATAGTCGTCAAGGTAATCTGGCGGGATTCCAATCTCCCGGTACGGCTGCGGCTCCAGATGACGTGCGGCAAGAGCAGTGAGCGTGTCGATCGCCGCACGTAAGCACTCATCGATGTTCCCCTTTCTTGCTTCGTTGCGGACAGCAAACGATCTTTGGAGCTCGTGGTCGGGAGCTTCCCACTGAGCCAGCGGGGGGAGAGACACCGCCTTGGCAGCTATTACATCAGGAAGTCCCTGTTCTGCCTCCTTGCCGAGCGCCGCCTTGACCTCGCGCGAGACAAGCTCCCCGATTATCCTAGTGCTCTCAGCTTGGCCGCCCACTTCGTCGAGCAGCTTGAGCGCCGCCCAGAAGATCCCCAGGACGCCAATGGAAAGCCAGTCGTTACGCGTGTAGGTAGCCCAGGCGCGCTGGGCGGCTCGCCATGGCTTGGGAGTCCGCCAAGCAGTTCCGTCATCGATTGCTCCTGTCAGGCACGCTGCTCGAAACGCCGCGTCAAGGGGCGCACTCCCGAGATGTGCGCGGCGCGAAGCGAGATCCAGCAAAAGGAGAAGAGTTTGGCGGCGGTAGATGTCGGGTTGCGCTGGCTCACCCCTTCGGACGAAGAGGAGGTCGATGAGCAGCTCCCGTTCAGGCGGATGATCTGCAAGATAGCAAGGGCAGAACCGCTCTAGCTGGTCGAGATCCTTCTCGTCGACCAAGCCATGCTTGACGACACGCAGGAAGGCCTTCCGGTCTATCCGCCTGTCGAATGCCTTCGCAAGGGGGACTCCAACGTCATCCGAGTACTCGAATCTGGCGCCCAAGCGCTGCAGGATGCCCAGCTCACGGAGGGGCCCGAGATAGTACTGCCCTAGCCCCCCGGCTTCATGCTGAAAGTACGAATCGGCATTCTGTGAGCGAGGCGCCGCGAGCTCGCCCAACGGTATCGGCCTGGGAGCGTCCTCGCGAAGCGCTGGCACCAGAGTGTTGCGGCCGACCAGTCCGCGGCTATGTAGCATCACGTCTTCGCCGCAGACGTGCGCGTGCCGCTCAGCGACCAGGGTTAGCAGACACTCGGCGCGGCGTAGCATGCGGATGAAGTCCAGACCGCCCCAGTCCTGTTCCTGGTCAAATGCCCATGCCACCCACGGATAAAAGGAGTAGTTCGAGACACGGTCGGTGACGACAGTCAGACCGGGGAGGAGTGTCGAGAAGATCCTAATCGGCGTCTGTTGGATGCCGAGGTGATCGATACCTCCGGCCTTAAATGGCGGCTTGAGCCAAGCGGTCTTAGCGTTCATTGCTTCTCAGGGGGCCAGATACAATCCGCGTAACAACCCTCCCATGTGCGTTGCTCTGCGTCAACTGTCCCATCAAAGACCAGCGTTGCAGGAGCCGAGCATGCAGGGCCCACATTGTACAAAGGAAACTTGTTCGCAGCCAGCGCGTATCTCTCCTGCGCCGGGAAAGCCGCACGAACTCGCCTTCAATACTACCTTCCGCCGGGCGCGCGGGCTCTCCCCAAGGCGCTACCGCCCGGCAACTCAGTCCCGGCCCTCACTCCCCCACCCGCACCACCCCCGCTCCTGAATACGCCGCGAACTCCGGGGCGTACATCGACTGCACCGTGGCCGGCCCCACCCGGAAGTCTCCCGCCAGGTTGGCGCGCAGGCGGTATCTCAGGGTGCGCTCGCCGGCCGGCAGGACCTCGAAGAAGAAGCTGGTGGCGCTGTCTCGGGTCTCCTCGTACCAGGCGAGCCCCAAGCCCCAGCGCCAGCCGGAGCTGGTGGTCTCCGGCTCCAGCCCGGCGGGCCGGGGATCGCGCAGTTGGACGTACTCCGCGGGCGCCCGGGCGCTCACGGTGAGCTGCACCTCGACCTCGTCGCCCGGCTTGAGGACGGTCCCCGGGCCGAGCGGCTTCAGCACCCAATCCTGTCCGGACCGGACGCGCAGGAAGTAACGGCGGGAGACCTGGAAGAGGTCGCCGCTCCCTTGCGCCGGCGGCTCCTCGGTCGAGAAGTGCCAGGTGGCGGAGGCGAAGAGGAAGCCGGGCGTCTCCTTCTCCACCACCACCGCGGAGTGGGCGGGGTCGATCTGGTCGCCGGGGATCACCACCCGGTTCTCCTTGCCCGTGTAGCGGTCCGGCTCGAAGGTGAAGGTGGTGGCCTGCCCTCCGGCCCGCACGGTGGCCGACTCGGTGGCGCCGAGCTCCCCCTCCTTCTGGAGGTAGTGGACCACGGCGTAGAGAACCTCGGCGGTGGCCCGCGTCGACTTCCAGTGATTGAGCTGCTTGTTCAGGAAGAGCCACTGCACGAGGCCGTGGCGGCGGGGATCGTCCGGCCGCAGCTCCATCAGGGCGCGCAGGGCGAAGGCGTGGGACTCGATGGCGTCGTTGTACCACAGCCAGGAACGCGCCTCGGGCAGCCAGAAGGTCCCCTCGTCCGGGGTGGTCCTGGCGCGGTCCAGGACGCTGTCGAAGACCAGGCGGGCGTCGTCCGGCCGGCCCATGCGCTTCAGGGTCAGGGCCAGCAGGCTCCGCAGGTACGGGGAGAGCTCGGTCCAATGCTGGAAGCTGGTCTCCAGGATCTCCCGGCGCTCCGCCTCGGTCAGGGCGTTGCCCATCCACGAAGGGTCGGGGTAAGCCGAGGCCGCGTAGTTGAGCAGCACGGGGATGGCGAGGCAGCAGCTCTCCGCCGGTCGGCTCCCATATTCCTGACGGTAATTCGCCGCCAGATAGGACCATCCCTTGCGCACCAGGTCCCGGGGCACCTCTGCGCCGAATTCGGCCGCCCGAGCCATCCCCAAAAGGACGTAGGAGGTCATGTACGGCGAGGCCGGCCCTCCCGGCCACCACGGGAAGGCGCCGCTGGGGAGTTGCACCCGGGTGAGCTTGGCCAGGGAGTCGTCATGCTGGGCGCGGGCGATCCGCGGGTCCAGCACCTTGAGGAGGTCCTTCTCGCCGCCCCCGCGCGCGGCCTCCAGGAAGGGCGTCTCCTCCAGGGCCAGCTTGCGGTTGGGATCAGTGGCGTCCCAGGTCTCGAGCCGCGTCTCCCGTTTCGCCAGGTCCGCCGCCAGCCGGGCCATGGCGGGATAGCGGTCGAAGAGGCGGGTCACGATCCCCGTCGAGACGAAGCGGTTGAGGGTCTGCTCGGCGCACTCGTACGGATAGTCGACGAGGTAGGGCAGGGCGGCCAGCAGGCCCTGGAAGAGCTGGCCGTCGACGGTGACCACCATCTGCTCGTCGATCCGGCTCGGATCGCCGTTCCGCTCCAGGTCGGGGAAGCGCATCTCCCGCCGGCCGGCGCCGCGCAGGGCCACGAAGCGGGACTGGATCAGATGGACCCGCGACGGCAGCACGGGCAGCGGCCGCAGCTCGCCGTCGCTCTCGTCGCCCGCCACGGCCGTGATCTTGAAGGCCACTGGCCCCGCCCGCCGGGGCGCGGCGAGGGGGAAGACGACGCTCGTGCCGCCGCCGGCCGGCGCGGTGAAGGGGAGGCGTGCCCCTTGGGCGGTGAGCCCGAAGTCTGAGAGCAGGCTCTGTCCCGTCTCCGGATCGGTGACGTCGAGCGCCGCCTCGCCCCGCATCGGCGCCTTGCGGGCGTTGGTGACGACCACCTTGAGCCGCGCCCGGTCCCCCTCGCGCAGAAAGCGCGGCAGGTAGGGACGGACGAGGAGGTCGCGGGCGGTGCGGACCTCCTTCCTCACCGTGCCCGCCCGCAGGTCGCGCGTCACCGCCTGGACGAAGACGTCCCAGGCCGTGACCGAGTCGGGAACCGTGAATTCGATCGTCGCCGTGCCGTCCCGGCCGGTGAGCAGGTGCGGCCGCCAGAAGGCGGTCTCCGCGAAATTGCTGCGCGGCGGCACGCCCGGGGCCCGGCCGAGGACCTCCCGAGGATCGCGTGCGGTGGGGATATTCTCCAGTTGCCGGACAGTGGCTGCGGTGGCGATCCGTCTCTCGTCGAGCTGGGGAGCCTCCGCGGTCACGACGATCGTCTCCTCCACCATGCCGTCGAGCAGGGTCATGGGCTCGGCGCGCATCCGTCCCCGGCTGAAGCTCGGGAAGAGCAGCCGGTCCCCCTCCGGCTCGGGCGGCGCGGCGACAGAGGCCTTCCACGCCGACCAGATCTCGTTCGCCGCCCCGAGGCTCGCCGCCACCCAGGGGACCTGGGTACGGTCGGGGTAGAGCTGGAGCGGGTCGGGGGTCTCGTGACGCGCGAAGAGCTCGAGGCTGCGATCGGTCATGGCCGCCAGCACCTCGGCGGCCGCGGCCTCGGGGGCCTCGCCGGCCGGCGGCCGGACGGTGACCTTCCAGGTTTCCCGAGCGCCGGGGCGGAGGTGATCGCGGAAGGTGCCGAGCTCCACCCGCAGCTCGCGGTCGTCCCAGGGCACCTGCACCGACTCGGTGAGATCGCAGAGCTGGTGGTCGCGAACCAGCAGCAGCTTGAAGCTGAGGCCGCCGCGGTCCGCCGGGCCGATGGGGCGCTCGATCAGAGAGGTGGGCTCGCCGCCGCGCAACCGCCGCCGCTCGAGCAGCGCGCCGCCGCGCCAGACCTCGAAGTAGAAGCTCTGTCCGGGGAAGCCCGAATGGACCAGCAGCCGGGCGGTGCCGCCCACGCGCACCGTCGCGCTCTCCACCTTGAGCACCGCCGGCAGGGCGAGGGGGGTCCGCCGCCCGGCGACGATCAGATCCCGCCGCGCCTCGACCCGCTCGCCCCGAGCGTCCAGGGTCTCCCAGACCAGCCGGTAGGCGCCCGGCGGCAGCGCCGGGAGCCTCACCTCGGCCCCGCCGTCCGTGCCGTGACGCAGGCGGCCACCGGTGAGCCGCCGCCCCTCGGGCCAGCCGTGCAGAGTGAGCTCCGGCGTCGCGAGCTCCCCCCAGCGGGGGGCGAGGGCGTCGCCCGGGGTGCGGAAGGGAGCCTCTCCCGAAGTGGAAGAGGGCGCCGGCACCGGCTCCTCGCCGGGCAGCAGGGGTCGCTCGGGCTGGCGCAACTCGTAGAGGGCCCAGGAGGCGGCGCCCGGCCGCGGCACGCCGTTCAGGTCCCGGCGGGTGATGGTGAGCCCGGACGGGCGGCCGGCGAGCAGGAAGCCGCGGTCGCCGGCGATCCACCCCTCGACCGCGGCGCGCCCGGCGCGGAAGGAGCGATCCGCGGTCCGCGTCTCGCCCCCCTCGTCGGTCACCTCCAGGGAGACGCTGTACTCGTAGGTCAGCTCGCCGCGGTCCCGCCCCTCCAGCCGCGGGGTGAAGGCGATCTCGATCTCCCCGTCCGCGTCCGGAGCCGAGGTCCCCGCCGCCACGGTCCGCCCGCCGGAGTACCCGTGCTCCCTCTGCCACCAGGGGTAGACCGGCGTGCGGGTGACCCGCCAGCGCGCCTGGCCATGGGTGACGGGGAGGCCGAAGTAGTAGACCGCCCGCCCCGTGAGCTTCGCCGGAGCGCCCAGCCGCAGCGGCGCGGCGGGATCGTCCAGGACCACCTCGAACGTCGGCCGCTTGTACTCCTCCACCTGCAACCACGCCGAGCCCAGCTCGCTGCCGGCCGGTTGAGACGCTCTGGAGGTCCGGAGCGACCACCCGCCCAGCAGGCGGCCGCTGGGGATCTGGAATTCTCCCGAAGCCGTGCCGAACCCGTTGGTGGTCACGGTCCGCGACGCCACCTCCTTGGAACTCGCGTCGCGCAGCGTCACCGTCTCGCCGGCCAGGGCGCCGGGCGGCCCCTCGCCGTCCGATCCCCGATAGGCGAGCACCTTCCAGAAGACCGTCTGCAGCGGCCGGTAGACGGCGCGGTCCGTGTAGACCAGGGCCGACACCGGCTCCGGCGGGCCGGGGCTCGAAGTGCCGAGATTCCCCAACTGGGCCGGTCCACCTCCCGAGCTCCCGAGCACCCGGTATCTCTGATTGGGCCCCACGGGGAAGCGCAGGGCGCCGTCGGCCCCCGTGGCGCCGGTCCCGAGGACCTTGGTGCCGCCGGTCTGGTAGAGACGCACCTCGGCGCCGGCGAGCGGCTCGCCCGTGGCGCCGGACAGCGCCAGCACCTCGACGCTCTGGCGGCCGGCATCCCGGCTCAACAGCACCAGGTCGGTCAGGACGAGGCGGACGGCGGCGAGCCGGCCCTCCGGACGCGCGAAGTCCTCCACGGACGAGGCGACGAGGACGTAGGCGCCCGGGCGGTCGATGGGCGGCACGATCCAGGTGACGTGCGACTCGAAGTCCGGGGTCGCGGGCAGCTCGCTCCGCCAGGCCGCCACCGGCCGGCTGTCGCGGATCAGGGCCCGCACCGCCTCGTCAGACGGCCGGAAGCCGTACCGCGCGTCCATCTCCAGGAGATCGGCGGGATAGGCGCGGAAGTAGAGCGCCGGGATCTCCTTGTGGCTCACCTGGAGAGAGCGGCGGCCGATCCCGTCGCTCTCCATGGCCTGGAGGGAGAAGCCGGGCTGCTCGATCTCCCCGGCGATCGCCCGGCAGCGCTCCCCTCCCGGCGAGCCCGGCCAGGCGTCGCGGCCGGCGACGGCGGCGGCGTGCGCCCGGGCGAAACGGCCGGGCTCCTCCTCCTGCTTCAGCATCTCCGCCAGGGCGGCCATGCCCATCGACCACCAGGGGACGTCCCGGAAAGAGTCGAGATGCTCCTGGAGGTCGCGGCGGATGAGCCGGCGGTCCTCCTCCTCCGAGAAGGCCGCGTGCAGCCGGACCAGCCGCACGCGCCGGGCCTCCAGCGCCGCCTCCCGCCGGCCCGCCCCGAGGTGCCACGCCTCCAGATCGCCGAGCACGGCCGCCATATCCTGAAGCGGGTGGACGGCAGGCGTGCCGGCGGGCATGGCATCGCCGCGGATCAGGGCGGGCAGATCGAGGCTGTCGACGGCGGCGGAGTCGTCCCCCGACCACAGGGTCGTGTTCCCCAGCATCTCGGCGTAGAGATAGGCGATCAGGTCGCGCACCGTGCCGCGGACCGCCGTGGGATAGCTGCCGGACTGGAGATAGCGGTGGATCGTGGAGAGAGGGGCGTCCCCGACCTCCCGCCGCAGGCTCCAGGCATCGCGGCCGGCGGCGAGGGCGGCGGCGGCGATCTGATCCCAGGTCCACTGCTCCAGGGGGATCTCCCCTTCGGACTCCACCTTCTCCCGCTGGCGGATCTGCCACGAAACCCGGAGATCGTGCAAGAGCGCCTCGGCGTAGTAGAGATCGACCACGGCGCGGTAGAGCGGCGCCGAGGGACGGGGCTGTCCGTGGAGGAAGCCGGCGGCGTCCTCGGAGCTCCGGAGTCTCTCCCGGAGCCAAGCCGCCTGCACGAGCGCCCGCGTCCACGTCTCCTGGTCGCCGGCCGCCCGCGCCGCGCCGAGGAGCTCCTCGACCCACGGCAGGACCTCCTCCAGCTTGTCCTCGGAGATCAGCTTGTCGATCTCGCCCCAGGCGGTGGACGGTGGAACGTCCCCTCCCGAGGACGCGGCGGCGAGCCCGGGAAGGGCCAGGGTGAGCCCCAGCAGCAAGGCGATCCAAGCGCGGCACACAGCGGCTCCAAGGCACATCGAAGCACCTCCCGGAGATCTCAGGCCCCCCTGAATACAGCGACGGAGAACCCCGGGAGTGCAACTTCGCGGCCAGGGGTCTGGCCCACCACGGCGTGCTGTGCGCGGACAAGACGATCCAGTACGACCCCGCGAAGGCGGTGCTGAAGCTCCGGATCGGAGACGAGATCGTCCTGAGCGAAGAAGGCTTCACCAGGCTCGCGGAAGCCTTCCTCTCCGAGATCGAGGCCAAGTGCCCGTGAAGAAGCGGGGCGTCAGCGGACGTCTTCGGGGGGCTCCGGGGCTCGAGGCGCCACCGGCACGGCCGACGCCAGGTGATCGATCAGGCCCTTGCCGGTGACCGAGCGCGAGTACGAGTCCGCGGCCACCGCGAACCAGGCCACCGGCCCGAACGCCGCCCTCGCCACCAGCCCGAGCGCCGCGTGGGCCAGCCCACCCTTGATGTCGCCGTCCATCATCAAGCTGGTGCCCGGCAGGATGCGCTCGCCCACCAGCTTCACACCGTTCTCGACCACCTGATTTGCCATGTTTCTCTCCTTCCCGATAGGAAGCCCGGGGAGCCGGCCTTCGCTACACTCAATATACACATGGCGTTAACTGAAAAAGAATGACGCCCGTCCGTCTCCCGAGTATCATGACTTTTATGAACAGGACTCGTTTCGCGCTCTCCCTGCTCCTCACCTCGGTATGGCTCGGCGCGACAGCCCACCCCGCCAGCGCGGCCCAGCTGGTGCCGCTCGATTTCGAGGAGGAGCTTTACGCCGACGTCTTCGCCAATCCTCCCGTGGTGGCCTCTCAGCCCGGCGGTCCCTATGTCATCGCTTGGGACGACGACACTTTTGCGACCAATGAAGGATCTTTCACTTATCGTTACACCCCCGCGGGCGAAAACCCCGCGGGCATAGACCACGGGACCGGCTACCATTCAATTTACAGCCCGACCGGCGCTCCTGACGTGGATTCCATCACGGCGGGACGGGAGGGCTTCGACGTGATCTGGCATGCCTTCGAATACGAGGGGCCGGCGTACTTCTACCGGGCCCACCTCAATCTGCGAGGCCAGAGCGAAGGCAAGCCGGTCCGCCTGGGAAACGCCTTCACCGAATGGGCCTGGCAGGTCAAGGGCAACGGATTCATGGCCGGCTGGCCGCTGCCGAGCAAGCACGGCATCGCGGCACGGCGCCTCACGGCCTCGGGCCAGTGGACGGGGCCGGAGCTGCGTCTGAACAGCCGCCTGGTCGATCAGCCGGCGTACGTGTCCGTCGTGGGCCTCGCCGACGCGAGCTTCGTCGCGGTCTGGCTCGGGAGCGCCCCGGGGAGCCCCAAGACCGCGGTCCTGCGCGCCCGCCGGTTCTCCCCCTCGGGCAAGCCTCTGGGAGCCGATTTCGATGTCAATTCGTTCCCCCTGGGATTGTACGACCCGTCCTCCGGCTACGGCCCCGCGCTCAAGGTCGCCGCCGCTCCCGGTGGAGGATTCGTCGTTGCCTGGGGCCTCACCCAGGGGGCTTATCTGCGCTGGTTCAATGCGTCGGGCATCCCGCTGGGCCCCGAGCGCAGGGCCTCCGCGGCCGAGGATTTCTTTGCGTTTCCCCAGGACATGGCGTTCGACGACACAGGGGATCTGGTGCTGCTCTGGAGCCTGGGATACGACGGTCTCCAGATCCGGCTCTTCGATCCGCAGGGCACGCCCCAGGGGCCGCCGGTGGACGTGAACAGCGACGTCAATGAAGATCCCTGGGGACGCAGCATGCCCTGGGGAGGCGGCCTGGCCTGGACGGGAGACTCGTGGCTCGTCGCCTGGGTGGCCTCCATCTTTCCCTACGACCAAGGCACCATCTTCGTGCGGCGGTTCGCGAAAAGGTAAGCGGGCCGGAGCTACCCCGGCTCGTGGCTCCCCCAGGTGGCGGCCGGTCAGCTCCAATGCCTTGTCAGGCCGCGGAGAGCGCACTGATCGTGACGTAGTATCCGTCTGGATCTCGGAGTGAGAATTCCCTGGTTTGAGTGTTCGGATTCACGTGGGGCTCCTCTTCGAGCCGAGTGACGAGAGCGCGTGCCCTTTGAAGCGCCAGGTCGAAATCATCGACACGGAAGAACAACAGGAGGCCGTTGCCGGGTGTCCCGTGATCGGGGCTCATCAAGGAGGGATGACCGTGGGCGCCCCACTCGTGGAGGCAGAGCAAGACAGTTCCATCTGAATCGAGGATTTGCCCAAAGTCGTCATGGGCGGGAAGCGTAGCCGGCTGACCGAACAGCGCCTGGTACCATTTGAAGCTGCCCGGCACGTCGCCTACCCCTAGGATCGTCCACGTGCGTTTCATCAGGTTCCCCTCTGCCGCCTATGGATCCTGAGCTCAGCGGCGCGCGCCTTTTCATGTTCGGGTTGTTGGACTACCGGGGCTGGCCCCGTCGCAGGCTCCACAGTCCGCGCGCCGAGAGGATGAGGGAGAAGATCGCGGTCACGCCAAGCGCGAGGAGTGTCCAGACGAAGAAGAAGCCTCCGCTGGACTTGGCGATCTCGCCGACTCCCTTGCCCATCATGTGGATGATGGGGACGCCCGCCCAAGGAGCGACCCGAGGAGGAGGATGACGTACCCCGATCGCCGTTCGGCGAGCACCAGCGTGCCGTACAGCCAGACGGCCAGGATGAGCACCCCAGTGTAGTTTGAAAGCCCTCCCGGCTCCATCCCGTGGACGATGTCGTCCGCCAGGTGAAATGTCAAGAAGAGGATCGAGAGCAGAGACGTGATGGTCAAGATGACGTTGTGCTTCATTTGATCTTTCCTTGTTCGATGCGTACCCATGCGGCCGGCATCGGCTCCGCGCTCATGGGCGTCTCCACTGTCTTTCGTCGACGACGTACCCGTCCTTCGTCCAAGTCGCTCTGATGGTGTAGGACTTGCCGACTTTCAACCCTGATATCGCGGGACTATGGACAGCGAAGGTGAAACTCGTTCCAGAGAACGTTCCTGAAACGATGCGTTCAACCCTTACGGTCACGGCCCAACTCTTCAGCTTGTCGCTCGTCGGTACGATCTTCGTGACCGTTCCCACGAAGACCAGGTCCCCTTCGCCGGGCTGTGAATTCTCGGCGACAGGCAGAGGCTCGACCACAGTGGAAGGTGGGGGGTACGCGACCGACACCGCGAAGATGATCGCGAGCAGGGACATGCAATGCGTCTCCTCGTCCGTCTAACGGGAATGCCAGACCTCTCCTCGACCTGCCTTGTCCCCAATCAGTCTGTTCTCAATAAGTTTCTATTCGCAGGATGGTACGCTCGGAGCCTCAACGGCGGAACCGCGCAGTATGCGGTTTCCGTCCGCTGCAGGCCGAGACCGCCCAAGAGGAGGCCTCGCATCAGGGCCAGGCAGGGCTACGGCGAAGTGCGTGTCGGGCCCGTCGTCCCCGATCCCGATCCCGATCCGCACTGGCACTGGGTATCGCAGGTATAGGAACAGCCGAACGTGCACTCGCAGGTATTGCACCACGAATATGGGCCGTCGGAAAGGGCCTCCCCCACAGCGTAGGGCAGCAGATCCTGACCGAGGCTTCGCAAGGTCTCCCGGTGCAGGGAAAGCTTCTTGAGCGCATTCTTCTTCATCTTCGGGTCTCCTTACTCGGGAAAACGACCAGCGCGATCTCCGGGCTGTATAGATCTCCAGCCCGAAAATCGTCGGTCCTCACAAGCCTCTCCAGCTCAACTACTTTCTCAGCGTACCCTCTTTCAGGAACTTTGTCAAGGCGAATACGCTGGGGCGTAGACATCCTGGAAGGGGTTGACGCATGCACGGCAGCGCGCGAGTAAGTCGAGGCACTCCAACAACTCACGGCGCGCAAACCTACAATCCTCGGCGGCACTTCATCCGGAGCCAGCTTTTCTCTCCCCGCCAGTTTGTCAAGTAATGATCTCAGCTTATGGATCTGAATGTGCCACTCCACGTTGGCGCCTTCCTCATAGCCTGAGATTGCGTCAGGCGTCCGCTGCATCGCGGGTTCGGCCGCAGACTGCCGCAGGGAGCGTGGGCGTGCTTCATTGGCCGGCAGGTGGTTGCCACAATTCGACCTTGTTTCCCTCAGGATCGATGACCCAGGCAAACTTGCCGTACTCAGAGTCATCGATCTTGTCGAGGACGTTGCAGCCTTCCGCTTTGAGCGCCGCGACCAGAGCGTGAAGGTCTTCAACGCGGTAGTTGACCATGAACGAGGCCTTGCTTGGAGCAAACTGCTTGCTTTCCTCCGGAGCAACCAACCAGGCGGTCGTTCCGCCGGTGGGCTTGCCATCCGAGTCGACCCAGTCGAACGCGGCACCGCCCCACGCCTGGACATCGATGCCGAGATGACGCTTGTACCAAGCCTGCAGCGCAGGTGCATCCTTCGCCTTGAAGAAGATGCCGCCGATGCCAGTGACTCGCTTCATGTGAACCTCCGATGTGTGGTGTTTGGGGGGTGGCGTTTCTTCTGCGGCCTACCGTATCACGCGTCAACCGCTACGAGGCGATCGTGATCAGCGATGAGGCCGAGGCCCAGATCGCGCGATTCCGGTACGGGCTCGCGCACGGGGCGAAGGAGGATCTTGTGGAACGGCCCAGGACTGGCCCGGAGTCCACGCCGTCCGTGCGCTGCTCGAAGGCGAGGTCCTGGAAGGGCTCTGGTTCGACCGCACCCAAGAGTACCTGGCGCGCCGCCGCGGGGAAAAATTCGACCGTCTCCAGTACGCGACGCGGGAGGTGCTGGAGCTCGATCCGCTGCCGTGCTGGAAGCATGGCTGGTAATAACTGACTCCTCCAGGCTAATGCATGCGCGGGCTCGCTGGCCTTGATCTTCGTTCAGTCTTCAATTGCGTCAACACCAAGTCGCTCAAGTTGCTTAGGCCGTCCTTCATGGCTTTGAGCGCTTCAGGGGAGTGCCCCTGCCAATCCTTGATCTCGCCCGTGACTCGTAGCGGCTCCCGAGATCGGTATGACTTCGTCGGATTGCCCCGAAACTTCTTATTCGTCAGATTGGGGTCCTCTTCAATCGGTCCAGTCGGCTCCACGATGTAGATTCTGCCGAGACCTTCGCCGACGGCCAGCTCCGCTCCCCACGTGGCTGCATCCAAAGTGCGGGCCAGATAGACGTAGGCTGCCTTCTCCCTCTTACCGTAGTTGGAGTTATAGCCAGGCTCGATCAGGTCCCCCGGCTTCAGGTCAGCCCGAGTGCCATGATACAGAGGCCACTCCGTGACCTCCCCCGTGACCCGCAACGGCTCGCGGGAACAACATGACATCGATGGATGGCCCGGGGACTTCCGGCCTGTCAGCTCTGAGGCATCTCCAATCTGGCCCATCGGCTCTACTATGTAGACTCTGCCAGGACCTTCGCCAACCGCGAGCTCCGCCTCCCAAATGGCTTCGTCCAGATTGGGAGTCAGGTAGACATGGGTGGCCATCCTGTCCTGCTCACCGACGTCCGGAGGATTGACGGGCTCGATCATGTCTCCTGGCCTCAGCTCCGCCCGGGTACCATGGTAGAACCGCTTATTCCTGAGGTCATCGGTGGTACCACGCATGCCTTTGTTCATTCTGTATTCTCCCAACTCATCCCTCGGGTGTTGCCACACCGGCCTGCCATTAGAGATCTTTGCGGATTGATCTATCAATCTGCATCAGCTCCACGGGGGCTCCCTTGACCTCAACCATGGCAACGAGCACGCCCGGGCTTGGACGATTGGGTGGAATAAGGATCTTGTAACCCTCCAGGGCCGCCTCCAACTCGTCCACTTCGAACGCCACGTGCGGGACCGTTTTGACCAGCTCGGGGTAGGGCGCGTCCACCCAGTACCGTTGCCACTGAATACCGAAGGGGTTATCAGCATGGTCGCTCACCGTGATCTTGAGATGAGGCAGATCGATCTCCCCCGCGAAGCGTTCGGTGGTTGGGATGCCGATATGATCGTATTTCATTTTGATATGTGAATTCCTTCGCCGTTCAGAAGATCGGCTTCAGGACCATCCGGCCGTACGCGATGAACGCCATGAGAAGGCCCAGCACGCCGCTCAAGATTATGGACGTGATCTCGCGGTACTTGGCGTGCACCCCGACGAACACGAGGCTCTCGATCGCCAGGAGCATGGCAGCCAGGACCGTCAGCGGCGGATGCCAATGGAGGGCGGCGGGCACGATGAGCCCGACCGTGCACACGAGCTCCAGGATGCCCAGGGCCATCCAGGCTTTCCGCGGCAACGCACCAAAGGACGAGACCTGCCCGCTTACCTTGTCGAACATGAAGATCTTCATGACGCCCGACGACCCGTACAGGAGCGCGGCGAGGACCTGCAGGACCCACAACAGGATGTTCATCGTGTGCCTCCTCCCGGTTTCCGCGTCGGCGCGCGCAGGGCGGTTTCTCCATCGTGGCAAGTGCCCGCGTAGAAGGCCGCTCGATTCTTGAGCTGCCATAGGGCGAGCCTCTTGTCTGCGTAAATACCGCCGGTATGGTGGCAGCGTTCGTCTATGAGCGCGAGCGGCGCCGGGAAGTTAAACGGCGGTCTCTGCATGTTCAACGGACGCCAGTCACCGGTAGCGATGTCATGATTGTCGCGATCACCAACGAAAGTGGTGGCGATCAGGTAGTCAGCGCCGGTGCATTGAAAGTTAGCGATCGCGAGCGCAATGTCAGCTGCACTAAGGTGCACGAGGCCGTCACGGCAGAGAATCAAGTCCGCGGCCGGCAGCCGCTGGCCAGTGAAGTCGCGGCAAAAAAAGTGTCGCTTGGGTGATGAGAAGCGCCGACGAACGTCCTTGATTAGAGCTGGAACGATATCAATGCCGACGTAGAGGTCCACAGAATCCGCCAGGGGCTGCGCCCAGTTGAAGTCACCACAGGGTGCGTCGAGGAGCGTGGAGACGTCAAGCGAACGAGCAAGGGCGATCAGGTCTGGGAGAAATGAGGCGGCGCGTTCAAGTGTCGATCCTGGACCCGAGGCGGTCTCCGATCCCCAGCTTCTCGCTTTGTGAATTGCACCGAAGACCTCTCGAAGTCTTCGCGTTCTCTTCGACAGAGTAGGAAGGGCAAAGGCGGTCATCTCTGACGCCTGACGGGGATGCCCCTCAGCGGCGCCAAGTCAAAGTCCTCGAACGGTGATCGAAGCCGTGATCGCCCGCAGGCCAGCACGGGTTGATGCGAGCTCTGGCGTCCGCTGCCGAGGCCGGGTTCGCCGCTGATAGTTCACCGCAGTGCATATCCGATGTGCCTCCGAGCTTGATTGCCTGGGAAAATGCTACACCCGCTCCGCCTCGAAGGGAAGTCTTCTCTTGAATTGCCAGGCACTTCTTTTGGGCGCTTGGGCGCCGCGGTACGGACCTTTCCAGAGCGGGAAACGCGCGGCATGGAGCCGACAAGCACAGGATTCTCCAGGCTGCGCCTCGAACGTGGCAGCCAAGACCCTGGACGCCAAGTCCTGCGGGCAACCCGGCACGAAGCCTCAGCGGAGACTTTTGCCGGATCGTACGATCGGCAACACGGAGCAGCCAGCGCCCGCGATGTTCCAGCCGATGCCGCGCACGGCACAGTTCGGGCCTTGCACGTCATGTCCCGCCGCCAGGACGCGACAGCTTGCCCCTCGCCAGCAGCGACGACTAACAGCCGCAAGCGGTGTTTGCGCAAGTCACAGAGCCGAGACCACAACCGCACGTATCAGAGGCCGGCTGATTACAACCGTCGTAGAGGCAGACGCTCATATTCGTTGGATCAGGATCCCAACCTCCACGAATTAGTTGGAGTTGGAGAATAGTCTCACGATGAAGCACTAGTTTCTTTTGTTTTCGCATTTACTCTCCTTTACAGTAACGTCGTGGCTTTGTGACGACCGTCCTTCCTTTTCTATCTTACACCTGTTTCCCGCTCCCTGAATCACCGAGGCGTCCGAACCCGGAGGGCCGCAAACTTGATAATCGTTGTATAACTCAAACCATCCATAAACTCAAGGCGCAGTCGGCGTTGGCTCCAGCGCAGTGTTAGGCCACGGCGGACAAAGTGTGGACATCGCGGGACAGAAGCCAGCGACCGTCGCGCTGCTTGCGATATACCGTCATGCGATGCCCGGCGAACTGTGCCGCCTTCCCGCCAGCGCGTGGGGTCACTGACAGTGCGTCCCGGCTTCGCGTGTAGGCGACCTCGCCGACAACAATGACCTCTTCCAACTCGCTGGTGCAACATATCCGCATCTGTTGGTGGGCGGTCCTGAAGTTGGACGAAAATCCCTCCCGGCCGAACGGCGCTTGGCCGGGGGTGAGAAAAACGACATCCTCCGCGACCAATGTGAGCAGACGAGCCAGGTCACCGGCATTGACGGCATCAATCCAGATTGAATGCACCGTGCGAATTTCTCGTTCATCAGATGCCATAGCGTGTCTCGTGGCCTAACGACCCAAGCTCAGCGACCCGGCCCGCGGGAGGTGTGGATTGCAACCAGAGCGCGATGGCCGGGTTCGCTGCAGCGCATGGTTAGATTTGCTCAAGCCGCCAAGGGCACCATTGTGGTCAGACGTCATCGTACGCAAGGGAGGTGGACAGCTCGCGGTGGGCTTGGGCTTGGGCGAGCAGTGTGTTGGCCTTGGCCTCGAACGTCTGCACGGCGTCTGCGCCGGCAGCGAAGCGAATTGGCGGCTCCTTGAGCGCGACGAGCTTCACGAGGGCGTCAGCGAGCTTTGCGGGGTCACCACCTTGCTTCCCATCCATGCTCTTCCAGGAAGCGACGATCTCCTTGGTTCGCTCGGCGTAGTCGTCAATGGTAGGCTGGGCGTACGTGGTCGAGTCGTTGGTGAGCAGTTCGGTGCGGAAGAAACCAGGCTCGACCAACATTGTACGGATTCCGAAAGGGGCAATCTCTGGCGCGAGCGACTCCATCCATCCCTCGATGCCGAACTTCGCGGCGGCATACGCCGTGCAGAACATTTGGCCGGCGATGCCTGCGGTCGAGGAGATGGTGAGGAGCAGACCGGAGCGCTGCTTACGCATCACCGGAAGCGCGGCGCGAGTGACATTCATCGGGCCGAACAGCAGGGTTTCAATTTGATTGCGGACCTGTTCGGGGCCTAGCTCCTCGAAGAAGCCGGCGAAGAAGTTGCCCGCGTTGTTGACCAGGATGTCGATTCTGCCGAGCTTCGCGACGGCAGCCTCGACTGCTCCCTGCGCATCCTGTGGGCGAGTGACGTCGAGCTTGATTGCCAGCAGGTTGTCGTGGTCACCGACCGCAGCCGCGACCTTCGCAGCATCGCGACCGGTGGCGACAACGGCATGGCCGGCTGCCAAGGCGGCCTTGGCGATGTCGACGCCCAAGCCTCGGCCAGCGCCGGTGATGAGCCACACTTTCTTTTCAGTCATGCATGTTCCTCATTTTGGACCACGAGCAATCACAAGACCGAAACGTTGCCCTGCAAATCTAACAATTAAGCGTCTATCTGAAGTCCTCCCCACACTGAGCCCCCGAAGTCCTCGACCGATCTATATCTAAGAAGGTGGCACCTACTCTGGGGCCGTTCTCGCTGCACACGAGGGCATTCTTGGCCGCCACGATCTGGGCAAGGTCCACACCGCAGCCGTCTGGGACAGCGGGGCTCACGGTACGGGCGGCATCCGGCGCGGCGAACGCCGGCGCGGTAAGGCAGAGAAGGACGAGAGCTCCGAGGACACTGAGGATTGGCTTCATGGCGTCTCCTTTCCTGGCCGATGCATCGGCAGTGAGGCCGGCCCCCACAAAGGAAGGTGCCGCCGGCGAGCCCATTGGGGGCGCCGGCACGAAGCGCTCACGAATCGTCTGGCACCTGCCCCCCACTGGCGCTTCCTCAGAAGAGACCCTGGCCCCTGTTCTGGTTGCTCTGAGATTCATGAGCACGGACTTAGCTGAACAAGCCCTCGAAAAAACCCTCAATAAGATTAATAATCCATCGGATTGGCGCAGTAATAATTCGGCCTATCTGATATGCCACCCGATAGATCCATGCCTCCAGACTAGACTTCGATCGCTTCATTTCGCGAAGCTGCATATCGGAGAGGCTGTCAACCTCTCCCTGGACTCTCCGCCTTACCTCATCTTCATCGTGGGGACTCACTCTGCCTCCACGCTTCTGACCAGATACTTCGCATTGACAAGCTCCTCCCAATTCGCGATTTGTTTCTTGGCATCCAGAATCCAAGCCTCACCTGACGTACAGGTCATCAAGGAATAAAACAAGTGCTCTAGATGATAGCGCTTTTTCGCTGAGTATGGCACCAGCTGTTTCGGCTTTAGAGGGCAAACCTTTCGGAGACTTTTCAACCTCTCCCTTGCTATTACCTGAATGGTCTTCTCTTGAGCTTTCGAAGGCAAGTTCGCCTCTTCGAGCCAATCGCAGGGATGCACAAGATCAACTTGATTGAGCCCGATAACAATCTTTTTGGTCGCCTCCGGGATAGTGGGATTGACAATCTCGCGAAAAATCCGCTGAACATCCATCATGTCCCGTGAGTCGGCTCTCAGAACGAAAAGGGCAACCTCACAACCTTTGAGTACCTCTACGTACATCGCGCGATAGTCCTCTTCGGTGTCTAGATCTTCGCCAAGACCTGGGAGATCGGAAATTCTGAGTCGGCCGTGCTCAGTTTCGTACACGTAGTCTTGGATCTGCTTGGTAGCGGCACGTGTGTGGCTCACCTTCCCATTGAACCCGAAGAGCGAATTGATAGTCGATGTCTTGCCCACTCCGCATTTTCCAATGACGGCTATATGAGTAGGGCGAGCAAGCTCTTCCATGATTCTTGCCTTAAGCAAATTAACGGCTTCAACTTGTTTAGCATTAGCGCCTGACGTCAGATAATTCTGGAGCTTCTCCATTAGACTTCCAACTAAATTGGTGCGCATCAAATCCCTCGCTGTCGCATGCGGGTCGCGAGCGCATCACGGAGCATCTGTGCTACGTCGTTCGCTGCAGTCACTGAAGTCCTATCGACATTCTCTGCTGCCAGAGCCCTTTGGTCCAAGCTCAGCAACTTCGCCTCTACGGCTTGGCGCAAGAGGCGAGCAACCAGATCACTGTCTCTTGCTGCTGCTGCAATTGTGGTCCGCCTCCCATCGACTTCGATAGCCAGCGCACCGATTGTCTCAAGCAGCCTCTTGAGGCCCCCCGACCTAATAAACTGGATGGCAGCAACCCCGACGGCAGCAATAAATACAATTGCAACTAGTGCCTCTAAATCGGAAGACGACAACGATGAGGAGCTTAGGTTGAGAAGTCGTGTGGGTTGATTCCAGTAGGGCGTGATACGAAAATATAGTACGACAACTCCAACGATGATGGCAACCCAGAAAACCAACTCTAGGCTTGCGCTAATAGACATGGCTCGTACCCGACTTCAGATGAACCCGAGAGCGGGAGAACAGATCGGTCAACGCGCTTGATAGTAACATGCAATGATGGCCATTAATCTTGTAAACTGATGTGATATTATCAGTTTCACTGCTCAGGAGTCAAGTTCTCTCGCGGCCGGCTCAATCTCGTCTGGCGGGCGCCCTCTTCAAGCTGTCGGGCCGGGTACCTGTCGGTGTTATGCGACGCCATCCTTGACGATATGCACCTGGTTCAGGTGTCCGGAATTGGAGCCTTAAGCTACTCACAGAGATGAAGTTGTCGCCATGGATGGGCTTCGGGGAAGCGGACTTATACGACAGAGAGTTGTCGCGTAAGCGCGCGCTGAACAGACAGAGCGAAAAACAGGGCCCCCCTCCATTGCAGAGGAGGGCCCCAAAACCACCCTTCGGGTCCGCTTTCTAGATTCAGTTGTCAAAGAACCCTGATGCGCCCGAGGAGGAGCCCTCTTTTGGGACCTCCCCGGAGGAAGCCGGAGGCGTGATCGCTCACGCCTCCGGCGGTTACGGTCTACTCGCTACTTCAGGGCTCGGCGGGATTCCGGGCGGGCCCGGTCTCCTGGCGAACGGTGTAGGTGCGGGCCCTCGACTGCTTCCGGCCGTTGCAGGGTTTGATCCCGAATTCGCGCAGCCGGTCGTCGTGGATGCCGTAGCGGCTCCGCACGCCCGCGCGAAGACGGGCCAGCAGGTCGTTGCCTTGGGCGAGGACGGCCTGGACTTCCGCCGTCGTCTGCTGCATCTCTTCCCGCAGCCGGTCCCTCCGGTCCCGAAGAGTCCGCAGGGTATCGGCCGCCGCCGCGAGCTCCACGCCCCCGCAGGCTTCGCAGTTGGCGGGCCGCCGCGAATCGCCTGGCACCTCTCGCCCGGCTGTGGTTCGCAAAGAAGTAAGCGCGAGCTCGTGCTGCTTGCGGTTGCCGTCGGCTCGACCGATTGTGTGGGCTGTACCTCGGAGCTCGGAGATCTCTCTCCATACCTCTGTCCGCTCCGTACCTCTGCCCGCCTGGAGTTGTACCAGCCTCCACCTCCGCCTTGGACCGGGGGAGCAGGCTGCCAAGGGCATCAGCAACTCGCGGCACATCGGCCGGAGCTCTCGCCCCCCCCGGTGGGAGCGGTGCCACCTGAAACAGTGCTTCACCTGGGGATCGGCTTAGGGTGAGACCTATTCTGGGCGGCGCCATGGGCCGACGACAGGGACAGCAGCGACAACAAAGACACGGAAAGAGCTCTAAATCTAGCTTTTCTTGTCCCTGTCGTCCCTGCTGTCCCGTTGGTCCCTGCTTGGCTTTTCCTGCCGCGCAGGCCCTAGGGCGAATTGCCGCAAATCGTCCACTGGCACTCGGGAGGAGGGGGTGGATAGTAGCAGTGCTCCTCGCCATCGCCGGCGTGGCACGTCAACTCAGAGCAGGAGCACCCCCCGTCCAAGGATTTGTTCGCTACGAGGTGGTCTGGCGAAACACCCGGCGAGAAGCTCGAGGCTCCGAGAAGCAGAGTGTCGGGAGACAGATCACCATCCGTGTCGACGAATGCGGGTCCGATCCTCTTCGTCCTCACGTCCGCGAGGCTCCACGGAAGAGGATCGGCGGGGAAGGTGAAGCTCGCCGTGAGCTCCAGCCTCCGCAGATCCTTGTTTCTCTCGGGCTTTACGGGAATGAAGCTTATGCGCGCATTGACCGCGAGAGGCGCGACGAAGCTCCCGTCACCCTCCTGCGCGCGGCGGATGCTCATCGTCGTCACACGTTGCCGGCCGCCGAGGGTCACATAGACGTGAAAATCACCGCAGGCGGTCTTGACGGGGGCGGTGCTCACCAGCGACAAGGCCCGGAGTTGGATGCGCGTCCGGGCGGTGCCCCTGGCGTCGAAGACTGCGTCGTCGAGCCGCTCGACGACCGTATCTCCACCCCAGAGCTGCCCTGCAGGCTCGGTCGCGAGCGACAGGCCCTTGAACGCCACCCGGCCAGTGAATGCCCTGGAACTCTTGCAGAAGAAGCCAGCGGGAATAGGGCTTTGGGCAAAGTCGTAATAGGTCCGGCCATCGGCCGGAGTGGTGAAGACGTCGATACCGCGCCGGATCACGGATTCAGCCGCGAGAGGGGAGAGACCCGGCAGGAGCGAGGCAAAAAGCACTGCGAGGATTCCGTTTTTCACGCAAGACCCTCCTTTCCAGAGGGGAGGCCGGGCACCGCAAGCACCAAAGGTATCGGCGCCATGGCATCCTATATTAGGAATAGTGCTTAAAGAAATATTTCCGGGACAAGCCCCACCGAGGAGGCGAAAAACAGGGCCCCCCTCCATTGCAGAGGAGAGCCCCGAAAACCACCCTTCGGGTCCGCTTTCTAGATTCAGTTGTCAAAGAACCCTGCTGCCGCCGGAGGTTCCGCCTACAGCGGGACCCTCGGGAGAAGCCGGAGGCGCGATCGCTCACGCCTCCGGCGGTTACGGTCTACTCGCTACCGCGATACGCCGGGAGCCGCCCTTCCGGCCACTTCTTGCGGCCGAGGGGCTTGATCCCGAATTCGATCAGCTTGTCGCTGTGGATGCCGTAGGTGCTCCGCACGAAGGCGCGGAGACGGGAGGCCAGATCCTTGCCCTTGACGAGGGCCTGCTGGATTCTCGGAGTCGTGCTCTGAAGATCCATCCGCAGCAGGTCCCTTTCGGTCTGCAGGGTCCGGATGCCCGCCACCCTCTCGGCAAGCTGGGCACGCAGGCCGCCGACGTGGGGAAGGTCCTCCTGGTTGGCCTCCACGGCCGCCAGGAGCTGGTCCCAGTCGGACAGAGTCCCCTCTTGCGAGCTCTTGGACATGTCGTGTCTCCTTTCCATTGGAGGCCTGTCTATCTCGCCCGAGCCTTCACCTTGCGGCGGGACGCGGACGGCGCGGGCTCGAGCTTCCTCTTGAGCCCGCGGCAACGCTTGCCGCGGGGCTGGAGGCCGTAGCAGGCGAGCTGTTCGTTGCGCAGCCCCAGCACGCTCTGGATGAAACCGCGGAGCGCGACGGCGGCGTCCTTGCCCATGGTCAGGGCCTCCCGGTAGCTCCGGCGCGCTTCCTGGGCCGAGGCCACCTGGGAATCACGGGTGGTCTTCAGCATGATCGCCCGCGTATGGGCGTCCGCCAGGGTGTCCCGGAACGGGGCCACTCCCGCGAGGTCGTGCTCGGTCTCGCGTACGGCTTCGAGCAGGGCTTCCCAGCTCTCCGGGGTGATCGGTGTCGAGTTGGACATGCTATTCTCCTCAGGTCGTTCTGGTTTCGGAATCGAAAGGGTGGGGCGTGCTCGCAACACGCCCCACCCAGGTTCTCGGGACTAGGCGGCACCTTCGCCGGACGGGGCGGCTGACGAATCCGGAGTCACTCCGGAGGCTCCCCCGGCCGGCTTCTTCGCCGTCTCCTTCGCCTTGCGCGGACGCTTCCGCAGGGGCGCGATCTTGAAGTGGACGAGACGCTCGCTCTTTGGTCCGACCTTGCCTCGCAGCACCGACCGGATCTTGATCGCCATCTCTTTTCCCTTCGCCACGGCTTCCTGGAGATGCTGGGTGGATTCCTGGCGGAGCGCCGCCATCTCGTTCTGGCGTGCCTTGAGGTTCTGCACCTCGGTGAGCGACTGCGTCAGGGATTGACGCTCCGCGTCGATGACCGGCTGGAGGTCGGGGTTGCTCTGCACGGCCTGGAGCAGCTCCTCCCAGTCGGTCACGATGTCGGCTTGTGAATTGCCCTTACCCACGGCTTGCCTCCTTTCTTACGCGGCCGGAGCCGCGCTTCCGTTGTTGAAGCCTACGTTGTTGAAAGTAACGGCGAGCCCCGCCCCCGAGAGGCCGAAGGTCACCGTCTGCGACTGATGGATCGCCAACTGCAGGCTCAGGGTGAGCGGCTCCGCTCCGTCCGCGGCGAGGCTCTCCTGGACCCGTTCGGGCTTGAGCTCGATCCAGATCGTCGCCAACATGAATGTCCCTCCCACGTTGACCATGTCGAGCGTCACATCCGTGGGATTCGAAACCGTCTGCGTCATTTCCATACTGCGTCTCCTTTCGGAAAGTCCGGGCCGTCCTCGGCTCCGGAAAGGCGTTTCGCGAGATCGAACGCGGCGAGCGTCAGCGTCGTGCTCGCCAACGAAGGGTCGAAGTGGCCACCGGCGAGAGTGACGGTGCCGTTGAGCTCGGGCGGCCAGTAGCCCAGGACGAGGATGGGATCGCGCCGGCAGCAGCGCAGGCGGGAGATCGCGACGGGCAGAGCCTCCCGCAGGTCCTGCTTCCGCTGCGCCGCGTCGACGAACGCGGTCAGCGCGAAGAAAAGCCCGATCCGCTCCAGGTCCGCCGGCAGAGCTCTCCGCAGATCGTTCAGGAGGCCGTCGAAGCGCTCCTCCCGTCCCAGCCCGGCCAGCACGCACACGAGATCCACGGAGATCCGCGTGGCGGCGTGGAGCTTGCCGGCCGCCAGGAAGACCCGCCGGGCCTCGTCGAGACGCTCGGCGGCCTCCTCCGGCGCTCCGGCGAGCGCCGCCACCTTGCCCTCGAACCAGGCGGCCCAGGCCCGCAGCTCCCCTTCCGGAAGATGTGGATAGAGCGCGCGCGCCGCTTGCAGGAACCGCCGGCTCTTCTCGGTCTCATTCAAGGCGGCGTGGCAATAGGCCAGGGCGAGCGCGCAGCGCGCGTAGGGCACCGCGTCGGCCGGCGGCTGGAGCGCCTGGCAGGCCTGCGTCAACGGCGGCACGGCGCGCTCGATCTCCTCCTCCTCCAGGAACAGGAGCCCGAGTTGGGCGAGACAGCTCCCCTCCTCCCGCGGCTCGCCCGTCTCCCGGTAGATCAGGGCCGCCCGCCAGAGCAGACCCGCGGCCTCGTCGACCTGCCCCTGGTCCTCCCGCAGCAGGGCCACGTTGCGGCAATAGAAAGCCCGCTCCCGGCAGTTGGGCGGCCCGGTGAGATGGAAGACCGCCTTGCTGAACGTCTCCTCGGCCGCCTCGGTGTCCCGCTCCAGCCGCCGGACGTTGCCGACCAGCACGCAGGCCCGGGCCTTCACGTCATTGGACCTTCCCACCCAGGGGTCCCGCACCATGGGCTCGGCGACCGCGAAGGCGAGCCGCGCCAGCTCTTCGGACGCCCACGGATCGTGGGGCTGGGCCACTTCGGACCGCTCCAGGAGCAGGACCGCCAGATCCAGGTCCCGGAATTCCTCGTCCTCCAGCAGCCTGGACCGCAGCATGGGCGGCTCCGCGAGCAGCCGCTCCAGCCGCCGCAGGGTCTTGTCCCCAGGGCCGCGGCGTGTCGCGGGCCCCGGCACGTTCGCGGGAACGGTCGCCGCGAGGCTCTCCCGGGGAGCCAGGAGCCGCCGCGCGAGCCCTCGGCACTCCGCGCACTCCAGAAGGTGAAGAAGGACATCGTCGTACTCCGGCTCCAGGTGCGTGAGGAACGCACGGGACCGTTGCTCCTGATCGGAATGCTCCGTCACAGCTCCTCCTTGGTCCGCGAGGGACCCGACTCTTTGGGATGGTGGATTCAGATCTTCGGGGATCCGAATCAACTCAAATCCGTCAATTTCAACTCAATATACGCGGACCCGCGTCGAGGCGTCTAGCCGTAAGCTGAAGATCTGACGGGAGTTACGGGATTCCGAGTCAGCGCGCCGTGGCGTATGCTGCGGACCAGGAAAAAGTCATGGCGGGGCGTGCCGCCCGGGCATCAATGCCCGGGCTACGAGTCAGACGAAAAGCCGGCTGAAGCCGGCTCTTGGAGTGTGAGGGCTTTTCTGTCGCTCCCTCGTGTCTCCCCGGCACCTCTGTAGAGAGGTGGATGGGAGATCACGGTCCGTGGTGGTGCTCATCCCCGAGAGCCCCGCGCATCCTGGCAAGCTGTGGGTCTCGGCAATCTCGAATGCCGCCCGCGGACTGCCGGGCCAGGGCGGTCCGGATCCCGATCCGCGGAGGAGGAGAAGACATGAATCGACGCAAGCTCTCTCACGTCATCGCGGCGGGAATCCTGGCGGCTCTGCTGGCGCTTCCCGGGCCGGCGTTGGCTGCCCAACCCACCCACCACCGCGGTCCCGTCGACTTCTGGAGCTGGCTTGCGGGCTTCTGGAGCCGGGGAGTCTCCAGCCTGGGATCTGGGAGCGGGTTGCAGCAGAAGGCAGGGCTGGGGATCGACCCGAACGGCGGGACCTCGACAGGGTCGGGTGGATCGACGGGGCAGAGCGTCCCGGCCGGTGGTACGACTTCGGATGCCGGGCCTGGGATCGACCCGAACGGTTAAAGCAGCGTAGATGTAGGAGGCAGAGATCTGTCCTCTGCCTCCCTTGAGGAGCTCACTATTTGCCCGCTCCGTGCGAGAATACCGACCAACTGACGCACACTGGCCAAGAGGCGATCCAATCACTGCTATGGGCGTAAAGAACAGAGGAAACTTTGTACCCGACTTACGAAACGAGGCGGGAGAAGCAGCCTCAACTGCGGGTCGTGTACTCAGTGATCTAGATATCGAGCCCGAGATCCTGCTCGACGTGCCGGTCCAGGCTCGAGCTCTGGCAAAGCTGTCCCTCCGGGAGCTTGCCCGTTATCGGCGCGCTCGTAGGTTGCTGACCGAAGGCAGCGTTCAAGCCATCCCCCAGGCGGGCATGTGCCTGAGCGGGCGGGGCGTCTACGAGGCACTTCTGGCTCATAGCTGGTCGGTCCGCTTCGATAATCCAGACGAGATGGTGCGTCTCGCGGAGATCGCGCTCGACGTCTCCCGGACCTTCGCAAGCAGAATTCGTGCAAAGTTGGTTAACGACCTTCAGGCCCGAGCCTGGGGTGAGCTTGCGAATGCCTACCGTGCAGCGGACCGTCTACGATCGTCGCAAACGGCTTTTGGCGAAGCATATGCGCTTCTACAAAGGGGCACGGGCGATCCTTTCCTGAAGGCCCGACTCTTCGACCTTGAGGCATCGCTTCTAGGAACTCTAAGAGAGTTCCCGATGGCGCTGCACCGGCTATCTAGCCTTGCCAATCTGTACTTGGATCTAGGAGAAACTCACCTTGCCGGCCGCGCGCTTATTACCAGCGCACTGTATACGTTCTATGATGGCGCTGCGGAAGAAGCGATTACAATAAATCAAAGAGGAACCAGCCTTATTGATCAGTCCAAGGACCCAACTCTGTTCATGCACTCCTTGCATAATCACCTGCTCTTTCTGGTGGACCTCAAGCTCTATCCCAAGGCGTTGAGACTTCTCTTCGAGAATCGGCGACACCTCATCTATAAGGATCGTATCAGCGCGCTTAGGCTTCGAGGGATCGAGGGCCGAATCAACTATGGAATGGGGAGTTTGCTCAGTGCCGAGATCGTCTTCCGCGAGGTGAAGGAAGGGTTCTCGGCGGTAGGCATGAGCTTTCATACAGCGATCCTGGCCCTTGAGCTCGCAATGGTCCTCCAGAGTCTCGAAAAGACAGACGAAGCACTGCGGGAGGTCATTGTGGCCCGGGATATCTTCCTGGCCTATGAGATCTACCGTGAATATCTGGGGTCGGTCATCTTCCTCGAGGAGTCGTTCCGGCGGGGCGAGGCGACGACCGAGCTTATCGAAGCCACGGTCGCCCAGATCAATCGCAAGTGGCTCCAGATAGGGCCGCGCCAGATGCGGTAGCCCCAGAAGACCCTCGGCGAGCCGTAGAGACGTCCCAGTCCGTTTCAGCACAACGTTCACAGGCCGCCAACGTCGGGACGTCTCAACCTCCCGAGGCCGCGGAGATTTCCTTTCGCACAAATCCGTCGCGGGTGGGCTCCGTCAAGGCGAGGCGTCTGGCAGGGTATGCCCTCCGAAGAGACGTCCCGACGTTGGTGGCCTGCCTGCGCTGTGCTGAAACGGACTGCCGGGTAGACCTGGGTGGTTGCCCACCCAGGCCCCCCACAGACCCGTACGTGCGGGACTACCGCATACGGTTCTTCAGGCCACGGTTTCGCTACGCGGCTTTCAGGCTGAGTGGCAGATTCTCAGGTTCGGTAGTGGGTAACGCCTCAAAAGAAGATTGAACCGATCCCAGGTCAGGTAGGAATCGCGCGTGCGGCGACTGAGCCACTTACGCCAGATCCTCTTGACCCAGTGATG
>JBJMHA010000073.1:0-15752 GCA_045807625.1 Thermoanaerobaculia bacterium
ACTCCAGATCGCCGCCGTCCAGACAGCGCGCGAGATCACCTGACCGGTACAGCCGCTCGCCCGTCTCACCGAACGGGTCCGGCACAAACCGTTCCGCCGTCAGCTCCGGACGCCCCAGATACCCCCGCGCCACCCCCGCGCCGGCCACGTACATCTCCCCCGCCACCCCCACCGGCACCAGGTTGCCGTGGCGGTCCCGCAGGTGCACGCAGAGGTCCGGGATCGGCACCCCCACCGGGCTCTTGCCCACCGCCGCCAGGTCCGCTCGCCGCACCACCCGCCAGGTCACGTGCACCGTCGTCTCGGTGATGCCGTACATGTTGACCAGCAGCGGCCTCTCGTCCCCATGCCGGTCGAACCAGGGCGCCAAGCTCGACAGCTCCAGCGCCTCGCCGCCGAAGACGACGTAGCGCAGGGCCAGCTCGCCCCCCCGCTCCCCATCCGCCTGCACGAGCTGGCGGAAGGCCGAGGGGGTCTGATTCAGAACCGTCACCTTCTCCTTGACCAGCAACTCATGGAACGCCTCCGGAGAGCGGCTGACCCAATACGGCACCACCACCAGACGGCCGCCGTAGAGCAGCGCCCCCCAGATCTCCCACACCGAGAAGTCGAAGGCGAAGGAGTGGAACAGCGACCAGACGTCCCGCTCGTCGAAATGGAAGTGCTCGTCGGTCGCCGCGAACAGCCGCGCCACATTGCGGTGGGTGATCAGAGAGCCCTTGGGCTTGCCGGTCGAGCCCGAGGTGTAGATGACATAGGCAAGGTTTTCGGGGCCTGCCGCGGACGGCGGATTCTCCTCGCTCTCTCCACCGGTCTCGCTCAGGCAGAGGACCGCCACGCCCGGCACCAGCTCGCGCAGATCCTCCGTCGTGACCACGACCTCGATCCCGGAGTCCCCAGCGATGTAGGAGAGGCGCGAGGTGGGATAGCGGGGGTCGAGCGGCACGTAGGCGCCGCCGGCCTTGAGGATTCCCAGCAGCCCCTCCACCAGCTCGAAGGAGCGGTCCACGCACAGGCCCACCCGGGACTCCGGCCCCACCCCCAGCCGCCGCAGGCGGTGGGCCACCCGGTTCGCCCGCGCGTTCAGCTCGCCGTAGCTCCGGCTCTCCCCCTCGAAGGTCACCGCCGGAGCCGCGGGCGTGCGCGCCGCCTGGGACTCGAAGATCTGGTGCGGGCAGAGCGGGCTCTCGAAATGGAGCCCTGAGCGGTTCCAAACCGTGAGGAGCTGCTCCCTCTCGGCCGGCTGCAGGACGTCGATCTCCTCCAGCCGCCGCCCGGGATCGGCGGCGAAGGCCAGGACCGCGGCTTTCAGATGGCCGAGGAGGCGCTCGACCGCCGCCGGCTCGAAGCGCTCGCGCTCGTAGTCGGCCCGCAGCACCATCTCCCGGTCCGGCCCCACCACCAGGGTCAGCGGGTAGTTGGTCCGCTGGAACACACCCTCACGGGCCGTCTGCGTGAACCCCTCGAAGACGAAGATGCTCTCGAACAGCGGCGTCGGGCGCGGCACGCCGGACCATCCCAGAACCTGCACCAGCGGGCTGTGCTCGAACCGGCGCAGCTCGTTCTGCTCCGCCTGGAGCCCCTGGAGCCAGGGCAGCACCCGCTCGCCGGCCGGCACCCGCATGCGGACCGGCAGCGTGTTGATGAAGCACCCCAGCATCGTCTCCACGCCGGGCAGGCCCGGTGGACGGCCGGAGACGGTGAGACCGAAGACGAGGTCGTCCTCGCCGCTGTAGCGGGAGAGCACCAGCGCCCACGCCCCCTGCACGGCCGTGCTCAGGGTGAGCCGGCTCTGCCTCGCCCAGGCCTTCAGCGCCTCGGTCTCCGCCTCCGGTACCAGGGCCACCTTCATGTCGCGGCCGAGGTCGTCGCGGCCTCTCCCGGCGGGCCGGTCCACCCCCAGAGGCGTGGGCGTGGTGAAGCCGCCGAGCACCCGCCGCCAGTAGCCTTCCGCCTGCGAGAGGTCCTGCTGGCGCAGCCAGGAGATGTAGTCCCGGAACGGGCGGCGCGGCTGGGCCTGGAGCCGCTGCCCCGTGGCCGCCGCCGCGTACAGAGCGTAGGCCTCCTGAAGCAGAAGGCCGACCGACCAGCCGTCGAGCACCAGGTGGGAGTAGTGCCAGACCACCCGGTAGCGGTCGTCCCGCACCCGGACGATGCTGAAGCGCATCAGCGGCGGCCGTTTGAGGTCGAACCCCCGCCGCCGCTCCTCGGCCCGGTGCTCCCGCAGTCTCTCGGCCTGCTCCTCCTCGGGGATGCCGCGCCAGTCCAGCGACAGGACCGGCAGGCTCACCTGTTTGTGGACGGCCTGGACCGGGTCCTCCAGCCCCTCCCACACGAAGGAGGTGCGCAGGACCGGGTTCCGGTCCACCAGCTCCTGCCAGGCGCGCGTGAAGACGGCGGGATCGAAACCCTCACCGAAGTCGAGCTCGAACTGCTCGAAGTAGACACCCTCCCCCGGCGCGTAGAGGGTGTGAAACAGCATGCCCTGCTGGACTGGAGACAGCCTGTAGATGGTCTCGATGTTCTCTCTGTTCATCTCCACTCATGGTTCCGCAGACCAAGAACGACAAAGGATTGGGGCACAAGGCCCCCCTTCAACGCAATAAAACAGATAATTATCTAGTACTACGCAGATAACTTCCTGACAAGGCGCATGAGCCGCCCCTCTTTTCTAGGGTGCGGCACGGACGGTTTAGCGAGACGGAGGCGCCAAGGCCCGGTCCTCCTCCCCCCGAGCTTGAGGCCGGCCGCCACCCGTTGCGGCTCAGCGAGTCAGGGAAGTGAAGGATGCCTCGCTCGACGCCTCGATGCAGGCGGCCAGGCGCTCTCCCAAGGCCTCGACGTGAGGCGGCAGGTGCATGGACAGGTGGCTTCCGGCGACCTCGTGGACCGCGAGCCCGCCGAGGGCCAGCGGCTCCCAGGCGGCGTCCGCCCGCACCCCTTCGGCGGCCCGGATGTAGACCGCGTGAACGTCCGCCGGCTCCGGACGGTAGGCGCGCAGGGCCCGGCGGTTCGCCTCCAGGATCGCCACCAGACGGCGCAGGCCGGCGGCCTCCATGCCGACCGGGAGACCGCCCGCCTCGCGTCCCCGCGCGAGGATCAGCTCCAGGCGCCGCTCCGGGTCGAGCCGGCGCAGCTCCTCCAGGGAGACCTGGGTCCGGCCGCCGGTGGCGTAGCGCAGCACGTCGAGCTCGGCCTCCCCCTCCTCGCTCTCCCGCATCTGGCCGGGGGCCGGAGCGTCGAGCAGCGCCGTCAACGCCACCTCCCGGCCCAGCTCCCGCAGGCGGCGGGCCATCTCGAAGGCGATCAGACCGCCCATGGAGCTGCCCGCCAGCAGGTAGGGACCTTCCGGCTGGAACGCCAGCAGCGCCTCCACGTAGAGCGCCGCCATCTCCTCGATGCGTTCCAGCGGCGGCTGCCCGTCCTCCAGGCCCTGGGCCTGGAAGCCGTAGACCGCCTGGTCCGCGTCCAGGACGTTCTTCAGGTGGCGATAGAGCAGGAGCTCGCCCGACAGCGGATGGATCAGATAGAGCGGCCGGCGCGAGGAGCCCGAGCGCAGCTTCACCAGCAGGGGGGAGGAAAGGCGCGGCTCCAGCCGCTCGCGCTCCACGTCGTAGCCCAGGCTCGCCGCCAGCTCCCAGGTCGGCTCGCCCAGGAAGTCGCGCGTGTACTGGCCGCGCCAGCTCTCGGCCACCCCGGCCTCGACTCCACGATATTGGTGGAACTTCACGTCGCCGAGCATGCGCGACTCGGCGTGCAGGCCGTCGGTCATCCGCTCCGACTTCTGCTTGTATGGCTCGGCCATGTCCGGGTGGTAATTGATCCCCAGGAAGGCGCAGACCCGCAGCAGCACCCCCTCCGGATCGCGCAGCAGCTCCTCGAAGCGCACCAGAGTCTGTCGATCCTCCGGCACGCCCTCAAGGAAGCTGGCGATGTTGCGGTGGGCGATCACCCACAGCGCCTCGGCCAGCTCGCGGCGGCTGAAGGGGTGGTCCAGGGAGAAGAAGATCTGATCGATCCTCGCCTCCTCGAAGGAGCGGATCATGCCGTAGGGGTGGCGGACGAGATAGATGTAGCGCGCTCCCTCGAAGGCCTCCTCGGCCCGCTGAAGCGTCGCCGGGTCCCAGGCGTAGGTCGGGGTCTTGTCCACCAGCAGGCGGGGCTCGATCCAGCGCTGGAGGCGCCGGTAGAGATCCTGGGTGGTCATCCCGTCGCGCTCGAAGCCCTCGATCAGCTCCCGGGCCGCCTCGGGGCCGGTCCCCTGGACCTCCATCACGGCGCGCAACAGGCCCTCCAGCCGGAAGGCGTCGCGGCCGGGGAAGGCCTCCCGCCGCTCCGCCAGGGTATTGAAATTGAGCAGCTCCAGCTCCGGCGGCGCGAAGAGCAGGGGGTTGCCCCCCAGCATGACCCGCAGCAGGGTCGAGCCCGAGCGCGGCGGCGACAGCACGAAGACGGCTGGCGGGTTCTTCTCCGGCGCCAGCACGGCGGGAGACAGCGTGCGGATCAGGCTCCGCACCTCGGCCAGCCGCTCCTCGCCGAGCGGAGGCGCGAGCACCTCCGCTGCCGCCCCGGCCTCGCCCAGCGAATCGGCCCCCCAGATCCGCGCCACCGCCTGGGGGTACTCCCGTCCCAGGTGCGCGGCCAGGGCGGCGATCGTCGGCGCGTCGAAGATGGCCACGACGTGGACGATCTCCCCCAGCCTCTCCTGGAGGCGGTTGATCAGGATGGCGCCGGTGATCGAGTTGCCTCCCAGCTCGAAGAAACTGTCGTGGATGCCGAAGGCATCCGCGGCCACGCCCAGGGTTTCGCTCCACAGGCCGGCCAGGGCCCGCTCCAGCTCGGTGCGCGGCGCCACCTTCTCCACCGGCCCGCTCCGCTCGGGCGCGATCTTCGCCAGGGCCTTGCGGTCGATCTTGCCGTTGGGGCTCAACGGCAGCTCGTCCATCACCACCCAGGCCGCTGGGACCATGTACTCGGGCAGCGACCGGCCGAGCAAGGCCTTGAGCGCCGCCGGATCGGGGTCCCCCGTAACGTAGGCCACCAGATTGACCGCGCCGAGCGCGCCCCCCTCCGCGCGCACCAGCACCACCGCCTCGCGCACGGACGGATGAGCAGTGATGGCCGCCTCGATCTCTCCCAGCTCGATGCGCAGGCCCCGCAGCTTCACCTGGTGGTCGATGCGGCCCAGGAAGTCGACCGCGCCGTCCGGCAGGTAGCGGGCGAGGTCGCCCGTCCGGTAGAGGCGCGCGCCCGGCTCCGCCGGGAACGGATCGGGGACGAACCGCTCGGCCGTCAGCTCCGGCCTCCCGAGATAGCCCCGGCCCACCTGGATGCCACCGATGTAGAGCTCCCCGGGAACCCCCACCGGCACCGGCCGCAGGCTCGCGTCGAGCAGGTGGATCCGGGTGTTGGCGACCGGCCGGCCGATCGGCACCAGGGCCCGCCGGCCCTCGCGCTCGCAGGCCCAGTAGGTCACGTCCACCGCCGCCTCGGTGGGGCCGTAGAGGTTATGCAGGCCGGCCCCGAGCCGGGCGTAGAACCGGCGCTGGAGCTCGTAGGGCAGCGCCTCGCCGCTCGCCATCACCCGCACCAGCGAGGCACAGCTCTCCACCTCCGGCGCCTCCAGGAAGACCTGGAGCATCGAGGGCACGAAGTGCATCGTCGTGATCCCCTCGGCGTTGATCGTCCGCACCAGATAACTGGGGTCCTGGTGCCCGCCGGGCTTGGCCATCACCAGCCGCGCGCCGGTCAGCAGGGGCCAGAAGAATTCCCACACCGAGACGTCGAAGCTGAACGGGGTCTTCTGGAGGACGCGGTCGGCCGGGGTGAGGCCGTACTCCTGTTGCATCCAGAGCAGGCGGTTGACGATCCCCCGGTGGCTGTTCATCGTCCCCTTGGGGCGGCCGGTCGAGCCGGAGGTGTAGATGACGTAGGCCAGGTTGCCGGGCCGGACGCCGGTCACCGGAGCCGGGGAATCCCCAGCCTCATCGCTCAGCAGGACCACCCGGGCTCCGGTCTCCGGCAGCTTGCCGAGCAGACGGTCCTGGGTGAGCACGACGGGGACCTTGGAGTCCTCCAGCATGTAGGCCACGCGGTCCGCCGGATAGTCCGGATCGACGGGCAGGTAGGCGCCGCCGGCCTTGAGGATGCCGAGCAGCGCCACCACCATCTCCAGCGAGCGTTCGGCGAAGACGCCCACCGGAATCTCGGGACCGACTCCCATCTCGATCAGCCGGCGCGCCAGCCGGTTGGCCGCCGCGCTCAGCTCGCGATAGGTGAGGCTCCCAGCCTCGGCCGCCACGGCGACCGCATCGGGCGAGCGCTCGACCTGCGTCTCGATCAGCTCGTGCAGGCAGACATCCAGGCCGTAGGACACAGCCGTGTCGTTCCAGTCCCGGATCTGCTCCTTCTCCGCGGCGGTCAGCAGCGGCAGCTCCGAGAGCCGGAGCCCGGGATCGGCCACCGCCGCGCCCAGCAGGACGCCGAGGTGGCCGGCGAGCCGGGACACCGTCGCGGCGTCGAACAGGTCGCGATTGTAATAGACCAGGCCGAGCATCCCCTGGGGCGTCTCGCCGACCGAGAGGGTCAGATCCACCTTGGAGGTGCTCCCCTCCAGCCCCTCCAGTGCCTGGAGGGTGAGCCCCGGCAGGCTCAGGGCCTCCCCGCGCGGGCTCTGCTGCACGAGCATCACCTGGAAGAGCGGCGCGCGGCTGAGGTCGCGCTCCGGCTGCAGCTCCTCCACCAGCCTGGCGAACGGCATGTCCTGATGGCGCAAGGCGGCGAGCGCCGACGAGCGAGTGCGCCGGATCAGCTCCTGGAAGGCCGGATCGCCGGAGAGATCGCCCCGCAGCACCACCATGTTGATGAACAGTCCGATCAGGGGCTCGGTCTCGGCGCGGTTGCGGTTGGCCACCGGCGAGCCCACGGAGATGTCCTCCTGCCCGGAATACCGCGCCAGGAGGGCCGAGTAGCCGGCGAGGAGCGCCATGAACGGCGTCGCCCCCTCCTCGCGCCCCAGTTGGACGAGGCGCTCGCTCACCGCCGCCGGGAGATGGAACGTCTCGGTCCCCCCCCGGTAGGTCTGCACGCGCGGACGGGGCCGGTCGGCCGGCAGTTGCAGGGTGGCCGCTCCGGCGAGCGCCTGCCGCCAGAAGGCGATCTGCCGCTCCAGGACCGGGCCCCGCATCCAACGGCGCTGCCACAGCGCGTAGTCCGGGTACTGGATCGGCAGAGCCGGCAGCCTCGCGGGCTCCCCGGACAGGAAGGAGCGGTAGAGCTCGGCCACCTCGCGGATGAGCACGCCCATGGACCAGCCGTCCGAGACGATGTGGTGCATGGTGAAGACGGCGGCGTGCTCCTCGGGCCCAAGCCGCAGCAGGGAGGCCCGCAGCAGCGGCCCGCGGACGAGGTCGAACGGCTGGCGCACCAGCTCGTGGGCGAGCCGCAGGGCCTCCGCCTGCCGCCGCTCGCGGGGGAGAGCCGAGAGATCGGCGACGCCCAGCGGGATCTCCACCTCCGGCGAGACGGTCTGCGCCGGCTCCCCGGCGGCCAGCGTGAAGGTGGTGCGCAGCGCCGCATGCCGGCGCACCACCTCGCGGAGGCTGGCGGCGAGGGCCGGCGCGTCGAGCCGTCCCGAGAGGCGGAAGACGGCGGGGATGTGGTAGACGGGGCTCCCGGGCTCCATCTGCTCGAAGAACCAGAGCCGCTCCTGGGGGGAGGAGAGCGGCAGGGGCTCCCCTTCGCTCCAACCCCCCGGCTCGATGGGGGCCAGGCCCGCTCCGGTCCGCTCGTCCTCGTACCCCAGCTCCGAGGCCAGCCGCCAGGTCACGTCCCCCAGGAAGTCCCGGGTGTAGTGCTGCCGCCAGCTCTCCGCGGTGCTCCGGTCGACGCTCTTGTGCTCGTGGAACTTGACGTCGCCCAGCATCCGCGACTCGGCGTGGATGCCGTCGGTCATCCGCGCCGGCCTCTCCTTGTACGGCTCCGCCATGTCCGGGTGGTAGTCGAGACCGAGGAAGGCGCAGATCCCCCGCATCGCCGCCTCCGGCTCGCGCAGGAGGTCCTCGAACCGTACCCAGTGCTGGCGTCCGGCCGGCACCCCGCGCAGGTGCTCGACGATGTTCTCGTGGCTGGCCAGCCAGATCAGCTCGGCGAGCCGGCGCCGCGAGAAGGGGTGAGCCTGGCGGAAGAAGATCTGGTCGAGCTTGGCCTCCTCAAAGGAGTGGATCATCCCCAGCGGGTGGCGGATCAGATGGATGTAGAACGGCTCCTCGAACCCCTCCTCGGCCCGCCGCAGGATGGCCGGATCGAGCGCGTAGGAAGGGGTCTTGTCGACCAGCATCCGCCCGCCGAGCCACTCCTGCATGCGGCCGTAAAATTCGAGCGCCGTCAGATCCTCCCGCTCGCAGTTCTCGACCAGGGCCTCGGCCTCCGCGGCGTCGCAGCCGCGGATCTCCATCACGGCGCGGATCACCCCTTCGAGCCAGAAGGCGTCGCGGCCGGAGAAGGCCTTCCGGCGCTCCTGGAGGGTGTTGAAGGAGAGCAGCTCCAGCTCCGGCGGCGAGAACAGCCGCGGGTGGCCGCCGAGCATCACCCGCAGCAGGGTCGAGCCCGAGCGCGGCGGCGATAGGACGAAGACCGCGGGAGGATTTCTGGGCGAGGTCCGCGGCACGGGGGGCAGCGGTTGGACCAGGGCCCGGAAGGCGGCCAGATCGGCCTCGCCGACCGGCGCCTCCTCCGCCTCCCCGGCCCTCCGCCCGCCGAGCGCCTCGGCGCCGAACAGCCTCTCCACCGCCGCCGGATGCTGCTCGATCAGGTAGGCGGCCAGCTCGGCGATGGTAGGCGCGTCGAAGATCACCACCACCTGGACGATCTCCCGCAGCTCCTCCTGGAGGCGATTGACCAGCACCGCGCCGGAGATCGAGCTGCCGCCCAGGGCGAAGAAGTCGTCGCGGAGCCCGGCCTGCTGGAGCCCCAGGACCTCCCGCCAGAGCCCGGCCAGGAAGCGCTCCAGGCCGGTCGCGGGCTCCTCGTACGAGCCGCCGAGGCCGGGCCTCGGCGCGTCCGGCGCGGGCAGGGCCTTGCGGTCCACCTTGCCGTTGCCGGTCAGCGGCATCCGGTCGAGCACCACGAGGGCCGAGGGCAGCATGTACTCCGGCAGGCTCGCCGCGAGACCCTCCCGCAGCTCCGGCAGGGTGGGGGCCTCCTCGTCCGCCACCACGTAGGCCACCAGCCGTCTCTCCGCGCCGTCCTCCCGGGCCAGCACCACCGCCTCGCGCACCGAGGCTTGAGACGCCAGCGCCGACTCGATCTCCCCCAGCTCGATGCGGAAGCCGCGGATCTTCACCTGATGGTCGATCCGCCCCAGGTACTCCAGATCCCCGTTGGCCAGGAAGCGCGCCAGGTCACCGCTGCGATAGAGCCGCGAGCCCGGCTCGCCATAGGGATTGGGCACGAAGCGCTCCGCCGTCAGCTCCGGACGCCCCAGGTAGCCCAGGGCGAGGCCCGCGCCGCCAACGTGGATCTCCCCCGGTACCCCCACGGGCAGCGGCTGCCCGTTCGCGTCCAGCACGTAGAGCCCGAGGTCCGGGATGGGGCGGCCGATGACGCTGCCCGAGCCCCTGGCCTCCTCCCAGCCGATCGGACGATACGTGACGTGCACCGTGGTCTCGGTGATGCCGTACATGTTGATCAGCCGCGGCGTCTGGTCCCCATGCCTCTCGAACCAGGGCACCAGGCTCGCCGGCTCCAGCGCCTCGCCGCCGAAGACCACGTAGCGCAGGGCGAGGTCCAGAGCGGACCGGTCGGCCCAGATCAGTTGCCGGAACGCCGAGGGGGTCTGGTTGAGCACCGTCACCTGCTCGTTCACCAGCAGCTCGTGGAAGGCCTCCGGCGAGCGGCTCACCCAGTACGGCACCACCACCAGCCGGCCGCCGTAGAGCAGGGCCCCCCAGATCTCCCACACCGAAAAGTCGAAGGCATAGGAGTGGAACAGCGTCCAGACGTCCTCAGAGCCGAAGCCGAACCAGGGGTCCGTCGCCGTGAAGAGCCGGGTGACGTTGCCGTGCCGCACCACCACCCCCTTCGGCCGGCCCGTCGAGCCCGAGGTGTAGATGACGTAGGCCGGGTGGTCCGCCGAGACCGGGATCTCCGGAGCGTCCTCGCTCTCACCGGCGATCCGCTCCAGAAAAACCTTCCGGACCGTCTCGGGCAAGAGCTCCGCCAGAGGCTCCTGCGTGAGCAGCACCGGCACCCGGCTGTCCTCCAGCATGAAGGCCAGCCGCTCGCGCGGGTAGGCCGGATCGAGCGGCACGTAGGCGCCTCCGGCCTTGAGCACGCCGAGGATGGCCACCACCATGTCGAGCGACCGCTCCAGGCAGAGCCCCACCAGATCGCCGGGGGAGATCCCGAGGCCGATCAGGTGCCAGGCGAGCCGGTTGGCTTGGGCGTCGAGCTCGCCGTAGCTCAGCGCGCTTCCCTCACAGCTCACCGCCACCGCCTCCGGCGAGCGCGCGGCCTGGGCCGCGAAGACCTCGTGCAGGCAGGGTCCATCCAGAGACTCAGGAAGCGCGGCGCCCTCCTCCAGCCCGAGCTGGCGGCGCTCGGCTTCGGTCAGGAGCGGCAGCTCCGCGACCGGGCGATCCGGAGCGGCGGCGGCGCCCGCGAGCAGGCTCTCCAGGTGGCGCGACATGCGGGCCAGCGTGGCGCGGTCGAACAGGTCGGTGTTGTACCGCCAGACCCCGCCGAGGCCCTGGGCCCCCTCCCGCAGGTTGAGCACGATGTCGAACTTGGCGGTCTGGCTGCTGGCCTCCACCGGGCTCAGCGTCAGCCCGGGCAGCTCCAGCGCCGTGGAGATCACGTTCTGGAGCTGGAAGACCACCTGGAACAGCGGCGAGCGGGAGAGGTCGCGCTCCGGCTGCAGCTCCTCGACCAGCTTCTCGAACGGAAGGTACTGGTGGCTCAGGGCCCCGAGAGCCACCTCCCGCACCCGCGAGAGCAGCTCGCGGAAGCTCGGCCGCCCCGACAGGTCCGCGCGCATCGCCAGGGTATTGACGAAGAAGCCGATCAGCGGCTCCAGCTCGCGGCGGTCGCGCCCGGCCACCGTCGAGCCGAGGATGACGTCGTCCTGCCCCGAGTAGCGCTGGAGCAGCGCCATGAAGCCTGCCAGCAGCGACATGTAGGAGGTCGCCCCCTGCCGCTGCCCGAACGCGAGGAAGGCCCGGCTCGCCTCCGCCGGCAGGGCGAGGAATTCGTCCGCCCCCCGGAACCTCTGGACCGCCGGCCGCGGATGGTCGGTCGGCAGCTCCAGGAGGGTGTGCCCGGCGAGCCTCTGCCGCCAATAGGAGAGCTGCGACTCCAGGAGGTCCCCCCGCAGCCATTCGCGCTGCCAGACGGCGAAGTCGGCGTATTGGATCTCCAGCTCGGGCAGGGGGGAGGGCTCGCCGGCGAGGAAGACCGGATAGAGCGCCGCGATCTCGCGGATCAGCACGCCGATCGACCAGCCGTCCGAGACGATGTGGTGCATCGTGAGGATGGCGACGTGCTCGTCCTCCCGCAGGCGCAGGAGCGCGGCCCGGATCAGCGGCCCCCGGGCGAGGTCGAAGGGGCGCCGCCCCTCCTCCTCGGTGAGCTTGCGGACCGCCGCCGCCAGCCGCTCCTCCGGGACCTCCCCGAGGTCGAGCAGCGGCATGTTCAGATCCAGCTCCGCCGCGATCGACTGCACCGGACGGCCGCCCTGGATGGCGAAGGACGTACGCAGCGACTCGTGGCGGCGCGCCACCTCTCGCAGGCTGTTGTGCAGGGCCGCCACGTCCAGGGCGCCGTGGAAGCGGACGGCCGAGGGCATGTTGTAGGTGGAGGTGCCCGGCTGGAGCTGCTCCAGGAACCAGAGACGCTGCTGCGCGAAGGAGAGCGGCAGCTCCCCGTCCCGCGGCGCCGGCACGAGCGGCGGCGCCGCCACCCCGGCGCCGGCGAGGACGGCGGCGTCGACCTCCTCGGCCATCTCGGCCACCGTCGGCCGCTCGAAGAGCACCCGCAATGGCAGCTCCACCCCGAAGGCCTCCCGCACCCGCGAGATCACCTGCGTCGCCAGCAGGGAGTGCCCGCCCAGGTCGAAGAAGCTCTCCCGGGTACCCACCCGCTCGATCCCCAGCAGGCCGGCCCAGATCGCCGCCAGCAGCTCTTCCGTCGGAGTCCCCGGCGCCGCGAAGCCGGCGGCCGAGCCCCGGCGCCGCGGCGCCGGCAGGGCCTTGCGGTCCACCTTGCCGGTGGGCGAGAGCGGCAGCGATTCCAGAACGACGAAGTCGGCCGGCACCATGTAGGCCGGCAGGCTCTCGGCGAGGAAGCTCCGCAGCTCGGCGTCTCCCGGCTCCTCGCCCGGGTAGAGCACCAGATAGGCGGCCAGGCTGCGGGTGGGGCCGTCCTCACGGTCGACCACCGCCACCTCCTGGACCGCGGGATGGCGGGCGAGCACCGCCTCGATCTCCCCCAGCTCGACCCGGAAGCCGCGGATCTTCACCTGCTGGTCGGCGCGCCCCACGAACTCGACGGCGCCGTCCGGCCCGCTGTTCGACCGATACCGCGCGAGATCGCCCGTGCGGTAGAGGCGAGCCCCGGCCTCGCCGCCGAACGGATCCGGGACGAATCGCTCGGCGGTCAGGTCCGGCCGGCGGAGATAGCCGCGGGCGACACAGATCCCGCCCAGCAAGATCTCCCCGGTGATCCCCGCCGGCACCGGCTGCAGGTTGGCGTCGAGCAGATAGACCCGCGCCTTGGCCGTGGGCCAGCCAATCGGCAGGATGCGCGGCGTGACGTCCCGCTCGCAGAGCCAGGAGGTGACCGAGATCGTCGCCTCGGTCGGCCCGTAGCGGTTGAGCAGGCTGGCGCCCGGGAGGCGCTCGTAAAACTGCCCCGGCAGCACCGCCGGGACCGTCTCTCCCCCCGTGATCACCACCCGCAGGCTGTCGCAGCGGTCGAAGCTCCCCTGCTCGAGCAGGGCAAGCAGCAGCGACGGCGGGAAGGAGGTGTAGGTGATCCGCTGCTCCCGGATCAGCCGCACCAGATACTCCGGGTCCTGCTGGCCGCCAGGACGGGCGAGCACCGTGCGGCCGCCGATCACCAGCGGCGCGAAGATCTCCAGCAGCGAGACGTCGAAGCTGATCGTCGTCTTCTGGAGGAAGGCGTCGTTCGCCAGCACGTCCCCGGCCCGGGCGTATTGGAGACGGTTGCCCAGGGCGCGGTGGGAGACCACCACCCCCTTCGGCTGGCCGGTCGAGCCGGACGTGTAGATGACGTAGGCCGGATGATCCGGAAGGATCGGGACCGCCAGATTCTCGGCCGACTCCTCGCCGCAATCGGGAAGATCCTCGGTGAGGAGCAGCTCGATCCCGGCGTCCTCCATCATGTAGCTCAACCGCTCTTCCGGCAGCGACGGATCGAGCGGCAGGTAGGCGCTCCCGGCCTTGAGGATCGCCAGCAGCCCCACCACCATCTCGAAGGAGCGCTCGGCGCGGATGCCCACCAGCACCTCGGGCCCCGCGCCCCGCCGCCGCAGGTGGCGGGCCAGCCGGTTCGCCCGCGCGTTGAGCTCCCGATAGGTCAGCGATTCGCCTTCGAAGACGACCGCCACCGCCTCCGGGGTTTTCTCGGCCTGTGATTCAAAGAGCCGGTGGACGAACCCTTCCTCGGGGTAGTCCGCCGGCGGACGGTTCCACTCGACCAGGATCTGCTCCCGCTCGGGAGCCGTCAGCAGAGGCAGCTCCGAGACCCGCTGCGCGGGATTCGTGACCAGCCCCTCCAGGAGCACCTGGAAGTGGCCGGACCAGCGGGCGACCGTCTCCCGCTCGAACAGCGCGGTGCTGTAGACCCAGTGGCCGAAGATCTGGGAGCCGGAGTCGAGCGCCGTCAGTGTGAGATCGAACTTCGAAACCGGAAACTCGTCGCTCTGCGGCGCCAGCGTCAACCCCGGCAGCTCCAGGGCCTCCCCCCCCAGGCTCTGGAAGGCGAGCATCACCTGGAACAGCGGCGAGAAGCTCAGGTTACGCTCCGGGGCCAGCTCCTGGACGATCCGTTCGAACGGCACACTCTGGCGCGCGTACCCCTCCAAGGCCACCGCGCGGACCCGGTCCAGGAGCTTCACGGCGTCCAGATCGCCCCCAAGGGACGAGCGCAGGACCAGGGTGTTGACGAAGAAACCGATCAGCCCCTCGATCTCGCGGCGGTCACGGCCGGCCACGGGCGAGCCCACCGCGAAGTCATCCTGACCGGAGTAGCGCGCGAGCAGCGCTTCGTAGGCCGCGAGCAGGACCATGAAGACGGTCGCGCCCTTCGATCTGGCCAGGGCGTGCACCGCGGCCGAGAGCGGCTCAGGGAGAGCGAAGGGGACCATCGAGCCGTGATAGCTCTGGAGGGTGGGACGGGGATGGTCTGCCGGCAGTTGGAGCACCGGCACCCCCACCAGCCGCTCGCGCCAGTAGGCGAGCTGCTCCTCCAGGACATCGCCGTGGAGCCAGCTCCGCTGCCAGCTCGCGAAGTCGGCGTACTGCACCGGCAGCTCCGGCAGTGGCGAGGGCCGGCCGGAGGAGAAGGCTGGATAGAGCGCCGCCAGCTCCCGCAGCAGCACCTCCAGGGACCAGGCGTCCGAGACGATGTGGTGGAAGGTGAGCAGCAGCACGTGCTCGCCCTCGCCCAGCCTCAGCAGAGCCAGGCGCAGCAGCGGTCCCGCGCTGAGATCGAACGGCCGGCGCGAGACCGCGGCCGAGAGGCGGCGGATCTCCGCTTTCGGATCGGGAAAGGCCGAGAGGTCCACCAGCGGCAGGCTGGGGCGCAGATCGTCGCGGACCACCTGCACCGGCCGGCCGCCGCGCGCGGCGAAGACGGTGCGCAGCGCCTCGTGGCGGCGCACCACCTCGGCGATCGACCGGCGCAGGGCCTCGACGTCCAGCGCGCCGGTCATCCGCACGGCATTGGGGATGTGGTAGACGGCCGTGCCGGGCTGGAGCTGCTCCAGGAACCAGAGACGCTCCTGGGAGAAGGAGAGCGGCAGATCCCCCTCTCTCGAAATGGGGACCAGCGGCGGCAGCTCGATCCCGCCCGCCACCCGGGCCGCCTCGATCCGCGGCGCCAGCTCCGCCACCGTCGGCGCCTCGAACAGCACCCGCAACGGCAGGTCGACCGCGAGCACCTCGCGCAGGCGCGACAGCACCCGGGTGGCCAGCAGCGAGTGGCCGCCGAGGTCGAAGAAGCTGTCCCCTCGGCCCACCCGCTCCACCCGCAGCACCTCCGACCAGATCCCCGCCACCAGCTCCTCGGTGGGCGTGCGCGGCGGATCGAAACCTTTTTCCGCGAGCACCACGGCCTCGGCGGGATCGGGCAGCGCCTTGCGGTCCACCTTGCCGTGAGCCGTCAGCGGGACGGCCGGGATCTCCACCAGCGCCGAGGGGACCATGTAGTCCGGCAGCCGGTCCTTGAGATGCTCGCGCAGGTCCGCCAGGTCGAGCCCGCCCTCCCGGGGCACAACGTAGCCCACCAGCCGCCGGTCGCCCGAGGCGTCCTCGCGCGGCAGCACCACCGCCTCGCGCACCCCGGGGTGCGACCCCAGCACCGCCTCGATCTCTCCCAGCTCGATGCGGAAGCCCCGGATCTTCACCTGATGGTCGATCCGCCCCAGGTACTCCAGATCGCCGCCGTCCAGCCAGCGCGCGAGATCCCCTGACCGGTACAGCCGCTCGCCCGTCTCACCGAACGGGTCCGGCACA
>JBJMHA010000074.1:0-147871 GCA_045807625.1 Thermoanaerobaculia bacterium
CACGTTTCCCCCTCTCCACGAAGTGGAGAGGGGGCCAGGGGGTGAGGCTTCGAAGGGCAGGACGCCCCGAGGGCAGAGGCGCTTTGAGGCGGGTTTACGCCCGCCGCCGCGCCGGGCGCGGCCGGGGGCGCGGCGTGGCGTCGGGCCCGGGCTCGGCGCGGTCCGCGGCGGGGCGGCCGGTCTCGCGGGCGACCGGCACGGAGCCGGACTTGTTGGAGAGCTTGCCGCCGGCTCCGAAGTACTTCTCCCAGAGCAGGGCGAACGGGCTCGCCACGTAGACCGACGAGTAGGTGCCGACGATGATGCCGACCGTCATCACGAAGGCGAAGCCGCGCAGCACGTCGCCGCCGAGGATGAGCAGCGAGAGCACGGTGAGGAAGGTCAGGCCGCCGGTCATGATCGTCCGCGACAGGGTCTCGTTGATGCTGTCGTTCATCAGCTCGATCAGCGGCTTGCGGCGGCTCTTCCGCATGTTCTCGCGCACGCGGTCGAAGATGACGACGGTGTCGTTCATCGAGTAGCCGATCAGAGTGAGGAAGGCGGCGACCGTGATGAGGTTGAACTCGAAGCCGAACGCCCAGAAGAAGAGCAGGGTGACCATGACGTCGTGGATCGAGGCCATCACCGCGCCGATGCCGAAACGGAGCTCGAAGCGGAACCAGATATAGGCCAGCATGCCGAGCAGCGACATGATCACGGCGAGGAAGCCCTGCCGGCGCAGCTCGCCGCCGATCTGCGGCCCGACGTTCTCGATCCCCAGCACGGCGAAGCTGCCGAGGTGGGCCTGGGACTGCAGCGCGGCGACCGCCGCCGGGCTCACGCCGGGCAGGCGGGTGAGGCGGCTGAGATCCTTGAACATGCCGTCCTTGGCGCGCTCTCCCACGATCGCCGAGGCCACGGGCTCGTAGTGGGCGCGGGCCGCCTCGGGGCCCTGGCCTCCCACCTTGTCGGGATCGGTCTGGACGAGGAAGGCGGTGAGGGTGTCCGAGCTCGCCTGGTTGAGGTCGAAGCCCGTCTGCCCCTGGTTGAAATCGCGGTTCAGCGCCGCGGTCACCTTCTCGAGGCTCCCCTCCTCGTTCCCCTTGTTGACCGTCGTCTTGACGATCACCTGGTTGGCCTTGGGATCGCCGAAGCGCTGGATCTCGGCGGCGCCCATCCCCTCCCGCTTGAGCACGCCGCGGATGCGGTCGAGGTCCGGGGCCTGCTGGAACCCGAGGGTGACCTGCGTGCCGCCGGCGAAGTCGATGCCCAGGTTCAGCCGGTGGGGGCCGAACACGGCGTAGACGCCCCCCAGCACCAGCAGGAACGACACGGCGATCCAGAACCGCCGGTACTTCATGAAGTCGAAGTGCGTATCGCGAAACAGCTCCATGGCTTTGCTCCTTGTTTCGACCCCGCCGGGTCAGATGGAAAGCTTCTGTACCCGGCGGCGGGAGAGCACCAGGTCGAACAGCCAGCGGCTGACGAAGACCGCGGTGAAGATGGAGGCGATGAGGCCGATGGTCAGCGTCACCGCGAAGCCCTTGATCGGACCGGTGCCGAACTGGAACAGGAACAGCGCCGAGATCAGGGTGGTGACGTGGGTGTCGATGATCGAGGTGAAGGCCCGGTCGAAGCCGTGGTCGATGGACGATCGCACGGTGCGTCCTGCTCGCATCTCTTCCCGGATGCGCTCGAAGACGAGCACGTTGGCGTCCACCGCCATGCCGATCGTCAGGATGACGCCGGCGATGCCGGGCAGGGTCAGGGTCGAGTGGAAGGCGCCCATGCCGCCGAACAGGATCAGCACGTTGAGCACCAGCGCCAGGACCGCGTTGACACCCGACAGGTGGTAGTAGGCGAGCATGGTGAGCACCACGAGCGCAGTGCCGAGGATGCCGGCGCGCAGGCCGTCGCGGATCGAGTCGCGGCCGAGCGAGGGGCCGACCGTGCGCTCCTCCAGGTAGGTGATGCTGGCCGGCAGCGCGCCCGAGCGCAGCGTCGTCGCGAGGTCTTGGGCCGACTGCTGGGTGAAGCCGCCCTCGATCTGGCCGCGGTCGCGGATCTGCGAGTTGATCACCGGCGCGGTGACCACCCGGCCGTCGAGCACCACGGCGAGCCCGGAGCCGACGTTCTTGCCGGTGAGCTCGCCGAAGGTCTCGGCGGCCTGGGGCTTGAGGGTGAACTCGACCACCGGCTGGCCGAACTGGCCGGGGCCGGGCCGCGCGTTGCTGAGGTCGCGGCCGGTGACCGTGCGCCGCTTCTCCAGGGCGAAGTACTGCTTGCCCACCACCCCCTGGGTCTCGCGGTCGCGCACGTCCCCTTCCATGATCTCCACGTCGTCGGGGAGATGGCCGCCGTAGTTGGCGAGGATCGCCTCCCGGGTGGGCACGCCGCCGCCCCCCTTGGGGAAGCGGACGAGGCGGAACTCCAGGAAGGCGGTGCTCTTGATCAGGCGGCGCACGCGCTCGAAGTCGGTGACGCCGGGGAGCTGCAGGACGATCCGGTGGCCGCTCGCCGTGGGCTGGATCACCGGCTCGGAGACGCCGAACTCGTTGATGCGGTTGCTGATCGTCTGCACCGCCTGGTTGACGGCGCCGTTCTGCACCTCGTTGACCGTCTGCTGGTTCATCGTGAAGACGAGCTCATTGCCCTGCGACCTCACCTGCCAGCGCTGGCCGAAGTATTGAGTGGCGAGGTTGCTCGCCGCGTCCCGCGCCTCCGGCGTGGGGGCGGTGACGGCGAACGAGCTGTCCCCGACGCGGCGCCCCTGGAGGCCGGGGGCCCCCTTGTCCTTGCCGAGGTCGATCAGCCGCGCCATGTCGGCGTCGGTGTCGGCCCGCAGGGCGTCCTCGGTGTGGACCTGGAGGACCAGATGCATGCCTCCCTGGAGGTCGAGGCCGAGATTGATCTTCTCCTTCGGCGGATAGGCCAGGACCACGCAGATCACCGCGACCGCCAGGATCAGCAGCCCGCGCCAGAGCAGATTTCGATTCATGACGATTGACTCCCTTTGTTGCCTTTATCGCTGCCTTTATCGCTCGCCTCACCCTCGAGGCCGGAGACCGCCGACTTGGCGACCTTCACGCGGACGTTGTCGGCGACGCGCAGGATCACCGTCGGCCCGTCGACCGAGACCACCTCGCCGTAGAGGCCGCCGGTGGTGATCACCTTGTCCCCCTTCTTCAGATTCTCGATGAGCTGCTGCAGCGCCTTGCGCTGCCGCTGCATGGGCAGCATGAGCACGACGTAGAAGATGACGAAGATGAGGAGCATGGGGGCGAGGCCGGTGAGCGCGCCGGACAGCCCGCCCGCCTGGAGCGCCAGGATGGAGGATGGAAGGATTGGATTCATGTGCGCAGATATTCCGAACAGGGATTCCGGATCACCCGGCAGGGGCCGCCTGCCGGTCAAGAGCTCCTTTGCTCAAGGGAATGGGAAGAGGCCGGACGGACCCGCACGTCGGATCCTTCCGGCGGGTCTCCACCGGCGGTACGGCAGGCGAGACTCGCCATGTCGGGCAACGTACCGAGCTTGATAGCCTGCCGGAGATCGGCCATGAAGTCAAGGTAAAAGCGCAGGTTGTGGAGGGTCGCGAGCACCGGCGCCGTGAGCTCCCCCGCCCGCGTGAGGTGGTGGAGAAAGGCGCGCGAAACCCGCCGGCACGCCGGGCAGCCGCACTCGGGGTCGAGCGGCCGCTCGTCCTCTTTATAGCGGGCGTTCTTGATCTTGACCACCCCCTGGCGGGTGAAGAGGACGCCGTGGCGGGCGTTGCGCGCCGGCAGCACGCAGTCGAAGAGGTCGACTCCTTGCCCCACGGCGTGGAGGATGTCCTCCGGGTACCCCACCCCCATCAGGTAGCGCGGCCGGTCCGCGGGCAGGGCCGGCGCCGTCCATTCCACCACCGACCGGCGCTCCCCCTCGGGCTCGCCGACCGCGACGCCGCCGATGGCGTAGCCGTCGAAATCGAGCGCCGCGAGGTCCGCCGCCGCCCGCTGGCGCAGGTCCGGGTAGACGCTCCCCTGGACGATGCCGAAGAGGCCGCCCCCTTTCCCCGTCCAGGCCTCGCGGGCGCGGCGGGCCCAGGCGAGCGTGCGCTCCCAGGAGGCCTCGGCGGCCGGCCGCTCGACCGGCCACGGCGGGCACTCGTCGAGCATCATGGCCACGTCCACTCCCATCCGCTCCTGGAAGTTGGCGACCCCCTCGGGGGTGAAGCGCAGGGGGGAGCCGTCGAGGTGGCTGCGGAAGGTGACCCCGCCCGCGTCCACCGTGCGCAGGCCGCCCAGGCTCCAAACCTGGAAGCCGCCGCTGTCGGTGAGGATGGGCCCCCGCCAGCCGGTGAAGGCGTGGATGCCGCCCAGCCGCTCGACCGTGTCGATCCCCGGCCGCAGGGCGAGGTGGTAGAGGTTGGAGAGCAGGATCGACGCCCCCGCGGCCTCCAGCTCCTGGGGGGTCACCCCCTTGACCGCGCCGAGCGTCCCCACCGGCATGAACGCCGGGGTCTCCACCACGCCGTGCGGCGTGGCCAGGCGGCCCAGGCGGGCCGGGCCGCAGGTGGAGAGGATCTGGAAGTGGCGGCTCAGGGCTTGCCCTTCGTGCTCCCCTCCTGGCCGAGGTTGACCACCCGGGTGGAGACCCCCGGCGGGAGCTTGAGGACGAAGCGGTCGTCGGGGATCGGCGCGTTCCTCTTCATGTCGCTGAACTGGTATTCGACCGTGTCGCCGCCGGCCTGCACGTACTTGAGGCGCTCGGGGAAGAAGGTCTCGCCGTCGATCCACAGGGTCATCGACTTCAGGTGCCTGGCGATGCGCGCGTACTTGGGGTCGAGCTCCAGGCGGTAGGGATCCCCCTTCTTCTCGGGGAGCTTGAGCCGCACGGTGAAGTATTCGAGGAGGGTCTGGAGGCTGCCGCTGGCGCCCAGGTATTTGAGCGCCTGGCTCGAATAGCGGCCGACCTTCAGGGTCTCGGCCCGCTTCAGGTCGCGGTACCAGGTGGTCATCTCGTCGCCGCGGATGACGACGGTGATCGGGTTCGGCGACGTGTACTCCCAGCGCACCTTGTCGGGGGCCCGATAGGAGAAGGTCCCCTTGGACTCCTCGGGGGCCACCAGCATCGAATTCTCCTGCTGCTGCGTGAAGCGCGCCTCCAGGGTCTTGAGCTGGTTCTGCTCGCGGCGGACGCGGTCGACTAGGGCCTGGAGCCGCTGCGGCCCGGTGAGATTCGGGGCCAGCGGATCGGGAGGCGCCTGATTCCTCCCCGCGGCGAAGGCGGGGACGGCGAGGAGAAGCACGGCGAGAGCGGCGGCGGACTTTTTCATTGGATTCCCTGCGCAAGAGGACACGGCCGGACGAGACCGCGCAGACGGAAGAACGATCGTATCCCGCGCTTTCTTCCCGGCGCAAGGGTGGTTCCCGGGAGCCTCCGCGGCGCGCGGTTGACATGCCCCCGGACCGATGCTAGCTTCACCGCCCTCTGAAAGCGGCCCTGCCGGATTGGAGCTTTTCATGCCTGAGCTGAAACTGGGAACCAAGTACGACTGCTATAACTGCGGCACGAAGTTCTACGACCTCGGCAAGCCCGAGCCGGTCTGCCCGAAGTGCGGCGCCAACCAGAAGGACGCCGTCAGCTCGGAGTCGCCGGCCGCCAGCCAGTCGTCCCGCCGCCGGCGCAAGGCGGAGACCCCCAAGGTCATCGACATCGAGGAGGAGGAGGCGCCGGTCGAGGCCCCCGACCTCCCCGACGACGAGATGGTCGAGCCGGAGCTCGCCGAAGCCGACCTCGATGACGCCGAGGAAGAAGAGGAGCTCGACGACGAGGATTGATCCTCAGCCCGCCGGCGGCCAGCCCGTCCTCCTCGCGCTGGCCCTCGGCGGCAACGTCCCTGGAATTCTCCTGGGAAAAGCGGAAGGAGAGCCCAGCCCGGTCGAGCGGACCCTGGTCTGGGCTCTCCGCCGTCTCGAGGCCTCTCTCGGTCCCCTCCGCGTCGCGTCGCTCTACCGCAGCGCCCCCGTCTCGCCGGTCCCGCAGCCGGATTTCCTGAACACCGCCGTCCTCGCCCGCGCCACGCTCCCCCCGGAGGAGGTGCTCGCCGTGGGCAAGGCGCTGGAGCACGAGGCCGGCCGCCGCCCCGGCGCGCGCTTCGGCCCCCGGCCTCTCGACGTCGACCTCCTTCTCTATGGGGACATCCTCCTGGACCGGCCGGAGCTGACCCTCCCCCACCCCCGGATGCGCGAGCGCCGCTTCGTGCTCGCCCCTCTGGCCGAGATCGCGCCGGACCTCGCCGTCCCCCCCGACGGCGCCCGCGTGGCGGACCTGCTGGCCCGGCTGGGGGACGATCCGGCCGGGGTGGAACGGGTGGAGTGGAGCGTCTTCCCTTGATCGCCGACGGCCTGCTGCTCGGATGGGTGCTGCTGGCCTGGGGGGCGCAGGCGGTGCTCCCGTGGCGGCTCGCGGGGCTCGACCCGGAGCGGCGGCGCCTCGGGGCCCTCGCCCTGCTGCCCCTGCTCCTCACCGGCGCGCTGGCGGCGTCCTTCTACGCCCTGCGCCATCCCGACGCCGCCGTGGTCCAGGGGCTCTTTCCGCTCGGCGCCTCCCGGACCGGGCGGATCCTGGCGGTGCTCTTCCCGGCCCTGGCGGTGTCCGGCCTCCTCCTCTTCTTCGGCTGGCGGCGCCTGGACCGCACTGGCTTGCGGATCGCCGCCGGCCTCGGGCTCGTCTTTCTGCTCGCCACGGCCTGGGCAGCCGAGCTGATCCGCGTCGGCGAGGGCCCGGAGAGCGCCCTCTTCGCCTTGATCCTCCTCACCCTCCTGCGCGCCTTGCTGGCCCTGGGAGTGGCCGAGGCCTTCGCGCCGAGCCGGCCCGTCCTCGCCGCCGCGGCCGGGCCGGGGCTCCTCCTCTACGGCCTCCTGCTGCCGGCGCGGCTCGCCCAGGACCTGAGCGCCCACGGCCAGTGGCTCACCCTCGCCACGGCGGCCCTCCTGCTGCTCGGCGCCCGCTGGTTCCCCGTCCCCCTGCGCCGGCCGGCCCTCCTCGGCGCCGCCCTCCTCGCCGGCCTCTACCTCGGCGAGGCGGCCCGGCTCTCCGCGGAGCTCGGGACCCTGCACCCCTGAAGCCTGTTCGTCACACCGGATCGCTGTGGACGAACACCTTCGACCGCGGCATCTCCCCCTCGATGGCGCGGAGGACCCGGACGGTGAGGTCGTGGGCGTCCTGGAAGGAGGTGGCGCGGGGGATCTCCAGGTGGAGCTCGATGAAGCGCTGGCCGCCGCTGCGGCGGGTCTTGAGGTCGTGCATCCCCCGGATCTCAGGGACGAAGGCGTGGACCACCGACTCGATACGGCGCAGATCCTCCTCGGGCAGGCCGCGGTCCGAGAGGTCCCCCGCCGCCTCTAGGGCGAGCGAGGCGCCGCTCTTGAAGACGTAGCCGGCCACGACCAGGGCCACCAGGGGGTCGGCGGCGGCCCAGCCGGTGAAGCGGACCACGACCAGGGCCAGGAGGGCGGCGCCGTTCACCCAGAGGTCGGTGGCGTAATGAAGGCTGTCCGCCTTGAGGGCCGGGCTGCCGCTCTGCCCGGCGGCCCAGCGCAGGACGCGGGCGACGCCGAGGCTGACCAGCAGGGAGACGGCGAGCACGGCGATGCCCCAGCCGGTCTGCTGCGGCTCCCCCCCCTCGATCAGCCGGCGCACCCCGGTCCACACCAGACCCGCGGCGGCGGCGACGAGGAACAGCCCCTGGCCGAGGGCGGCGAGGTTCTCGAACTTGCCGTGCCCGTAGGCGTGGTTCTGGTCGGGGGGGCGGGCGCTGCCGCGCAGCACCAGGAAGTTGGCGCCCGAGATGAAGAGGTCGATCAACGAGTCGAGCGCGGCCGAGCCGAGGGCGAGCGAGCCGGTCCTCCAGGCGCCCGCCCCCTTGAGGGCGACGAGGAACGCCGCGGCGGCGACGGCGATCAAGGGGGTCTGGCGGGGGCTCACTCTCAGCTCGCGTGCCTGGCGAGCAGGGCCCGCGCGTTGACGAGGCTCCTCTCCTGCTCGACCACCAGCTCGGGGGTGGGCGGGCGGGCGGTCAGGCGGCGCAGGATGTCGCGCGCCTCCGCCGCCTTGGCCGGCTGGTATTCGAACAGGGCTTCGGCGAGAAAGACGTGGTTGTCGAAGTTGTCGGGGCCGAGCGCCACGGCCCGCCGCAGCTCGGAGACCGCCTTGTCGCGGTCCACCCAGCCGGTGACGAACGGCACCTTGGGGGCCAGGGTATGGAGGCGGCCGAGGACGCGGTGGCCGGCGGCGTCCTCGTAGCGCTCGTCGAGGGCGATCAGGATCTCCGAGTAGCGCCGGACCTTGTCCCCCACCCCCTGGCGGGCCGCGGCCAGCCGGCCGAAGACGTCCCCCCAGAGCCCCCAGTGGACCGCCGACCAGAGGAAGAGGGGCTTGGCCTCGGGCAACGCCGCCACCGCCTTCGCCGCCTGGGCGGGGCTCAGGGCGTCGAGCTTCTGGCGGCTCCCCGCCGTCCGCTTCGCCAGGCGGTCGATCCCGGCCTCGGCCACCTCCTTGCCGCGGGCGAAGACCTTCTGCCTGGCGTCGTTGGAGTCGGTGGTGAAGTCCCCCTTGTAGTGGAGGGCTCGCAGCAGCTTCCAGGCCCCCTCCAGCCGGTCCGGCTGCTCCTTGACCGCGCGTTCGTAGGCGGCGATCGCCTCGTCGATCGGCCCCGGGAGGGCCCGGGCCCCCTGGTGCCCGGCGGCCCGGCGGGCCCACGCGGCGTCCCCCGCGGCGATGGGATCGGTCTGGGCGGCGAGGGGAAGGGAGAGGGAAAAGAAGAGGAGGAGGGTGAGGGTCGGGCGCATGAGGGGATTCTATCCCCTGGGCGATCCTCCGCTCGAAACGATCCGACCGATCCGACCGATCCGACCGATCCGTCGGATAAGACCGATAACGCCCGGGCGGACCTGCGCTAAAATCCCCCCATGGCCGGCGACGGCACGCGTCTCCCGCTCGTCCCTCTCACCGACGTCGTGCACTTCCCGCGCACGGAGCTGAAGCTCCATGTCCTCGACCCCTCGTACTCGCGGCTCGTCCACGACCTCGCGGAGCTCGACGAGGACTCCCGGTGGATCGGGATCGTGCTGATGAAGCCGGGGCCCAGGCTCGACCGCGAGGGACGCCCCGAGATCTTCCCCGCCGGCACCGCCGCGCGGGTGATGGACCTCGAGACGGCTCCCGACGGCCACGCCGACCTCCTGGTCTATGGCGAGCTCCGCTTCGAGCTCGAGCGCGAGATCGCCGGCCCCTATCGCCAGGCGGTGGTGCGGCCGGTCGAGGAGCCGTGGCTCAACGAGCACGACGCCGGCATCGTGGCCGTGCGCCAGACGATCCTCGACCTGCTGCGCGCCCTCTCCGAGGAGATGGGAGACAGGCTGCCGCTCGACGTCGACGGCCTCGCCTCGCGGGACTGCGCCTTCGAGGAGCTGATCAACCGCGTCGCCACCCGGGTCGACGTACCGCTGATGCGCAAGCTCCAGCTCCTCACCGAGTCGCTCCCCGAGCGCGGCCTCTCGGTGCTCTCGATCCTGCGCAGCCGCAAGGCTGTGTTCGACATGCTGCGCCCCTTCCGCCGCCGGCGCACCGATCCGGAGCGCAACTGAGCCCGGCACGGCTGGCCCCCTCCGGCGTGCTGTCCATCCGCGATCCGGTCCACGGCTTCGTGCGCGCCGACCCGCTGGAGGCCGCCCTGGTCAACAGCCGGCCGGTGCAGCGCCTGCGCTTCATCCACCAGCTCGGCTTCACCTTCCTGGTCTTCCCCGGGGCCGAGCACAGCCGCTTCGGCCACGTGATCGGCGCCATGCACCTCGCCGGCCGGGTCTACGACGCCCTCTGCTCGAAGAGCGGGGGGATGCTGAGGGGTGAGTCCCGGGCCCCCGAGCGGCGGCTGGCGCGGGCGGCGGCGCTGCTCCACGACCTCGGGCACGCGCCGTTCAGCCACTCGGCCGAGGACCTGTTCGCGGAGGGGATCGACCACGAGGAGATGACCCGGCGCCTCCTCGGCAGCCCCGAGGTCGAGGAGATCTTCGCCCGCCACGGCGAGGGGATCACCACCGCCGACGTCCGCCGGCTGCTCCAGGGGGGCGGCACCCCCACCGAGCGGCTGCTGGCCAAGATCGTCTCCGGCGAGCTCGACGTCGACAAGATGGACTACCTGCTGCGCGACAGCCTGTTCTGCGGCGTGCGCTACGGCACCTACGACCTCGAGCGGCTGCTCGACACCATCCTGCCGATCGAGGACCCCGAGACCGGCGACTGGGGGATCGGCGTCGACGAGGGGGGCGTCCACGCGCTGGAGGCCCTGGTGATGGCCCGCTACTACATGTTCACCCAGGTCTACTTCAACGTCACCGGCAAGGCCCTGGAGCTGCACCTGAACGAGTGGCTGGAGGAGCGGGGGACCCGCTGGCCCGCGGAGCCGGAGGCGTTCCTCGCCCAGGACGACGTCTCCGTCTGGTCGGCCCTGCGCACCTCGGACAGCGTCCACGCCCGCGCCCTGGTCGAGCGCCGGCACTTCCCCGTGGCCTTCGAGACCCGCGAGCACCTGCCGCGCGAGGAGAAGGAGCGCTTCGAGGCGCTGCTCCCGGAGGTGCGGGCCCGCTTCGGCCCCGGCAGCCTCCTGGTCTCCAACTCCGCCAAGGACCCCCACCGCATGGGGCGCAGCCGCGTCCTGGTGCGCCGCTTCGACGGCTCCCTGGAGCCCATGGAGCGGGCCAGCCAGTTCATCCGCCACCTCTCCCGCATCGACCGCTACCGCGTCTACACCCCGCCCCCCCTGCGTGACGAGGTGGCCTCGGCCCTCCGCGAGCAGTGGACCGAGACCCCGCGTTCATCTTCTTGATTTAGAGACTCGCTTTTTTGAATCCAATCCTTTGAACCGGGGGCTCTCCACCGGGTCTTTCTCCAGCGAAATCAAGGCATTGACACAGGGCTGTCACCGGCATAAGAATTGCCTGCCCGCCTTTTCAGTAATAGGTCCATGAATTCATCAACCGGGGGCGGTTCCCTCCTGCGCGAAGGGAGGGGCTCCCGAGAAGGAGGAAGGATCCAATGAGAGTGAGAGCCTTGGTTCTCGGCCTGGCGATAGCCCTGCTCTGGGCGTTGCCGGCCTTCACGCAGGGAAACCCGAACGGCAAGCTGTCCGGACGGGTCACGGCCGGCGATCAGCCCCTGCCGGGGGTGAAGGTCACCGTGGCCTCGCCCAACCTCCAGGGGACGAAGTCGACGGTGACGTCGTCCACCGGCGACTACCTGTTCCCGTCGCTCCCCCCCGGCGAGTACGCGGTCACCTTCGAGGCGCAGGGGCTGCAGACGGTCAAGCAGGTCCTGCGGATCGGCGCCGCTCAGTCGAACACACTCGACACGGAGATGGCCGCCGCCGCGGTGACCGAGGAGATCGTGGTCACCGGATCGCTCGAGAACATCTCGCAGACGGTGCAGTCGGCGACCACCTACACCAAGCAGCTCGTCGACGAGTTGCCGACCGGGCGCACGCTCAACGAGGTGGTGGCCCTGTCCCCCGGCGTGCAGCCGAACGGCCCGGCCAAGAGCTCGACCACCGGCCTGGGGTCGATCACCATCTCCGGCGCCCCCAGCTACGAGAACCTGTTCCTGATCAACGGCGTGGTGGCCAACGAGAACCTCCGCGGCCAGGCGTTGGACGTGTTCATCGAGGACGCGATCCAGGAGACGACCACGGCATCGTCCGGCGTCTCGGCGGAGTACGGCCGCTTCACCGGCGGCGTGGTCAACGTGCTCACCAAGTCGGGCGGCAACTCCTTCTCGGGCTCGCTGCGCGACACCCTCCGCAACCAGAGCTGGGAGGCGAAGACGCCGAAGACCATCAAGCAGACGGACAAGGTCAATCCGACCTACGAGGCGACCCTGGGCGGCCCGATCCTCAAGGACCGGCTCTGGTTCTTCCTCGCCGGCCGCGACCTCGACCTCAGCCAGACGCTGAACACCAACATCACCAACATCCCCTATCCCAACGGCACGAAGCAGCAGCGCTACGAGGGCAAGCTCACGGCTTCGATCACCCCCAGCCACACCCTGGTCGGCTCGTACCTGAAGGTCAAACAAAAGGACCTCGGCAACTCCTTCCAGGCCATCCTGGACCTGGCGAGCATCTACGACCGCGAGACCCCCCAGGAGCAGTACAGCGGCAACTACACGGGTGTATGGACCGAGAACCTGGTCGCCACCGCCCAGTACTCGAAGCGCAAGTTCACCTTCATCAACTCGGGCGCGCCGTCGACCGACCTGATCGCGGGCACGCTGCTCCTCGACCGCTCGCGCGGTAACGCCCGCTATCACAGCCCGACGTTCTGCGGTATCTGCGGCCCCGAGCTGCGCAACAACGAGAACTACCTGGGCAAGCTCTCCTACTTCCTCTCCACCGAGCGGACGGGCTCCCACGACATCGTCGGCGGCATCGACTCGTTCAACGACATCCGTGAGGCCAATAACCACCAGTCGGGGAGCGACTACCGGATCCTGGGCACCGGCGCGGTCCTCCGCGGCAGCGACATCTTCCCGATCTTCGCCAGCGACGGCTCGACGATCATCCAGTTCAACCCCATCGCGAAGAACAGCCAGGGGACGAACTTCAAGACCAACTCGGCCTTCATCAACGACAACTGGCGCTTCAGCGACCGCATGACCTTCGGCCTCGGCGTGCGCTACGACTCCAACGACGGCAAGGACGCCGAGGGCAAGAAGGTCGCCAAGGACAGCAACATCAGCCCGCGCCTGTCGGTGACCTATGACGTCCACGGGGACGCGCGGTACATCGCCCACGCCAGCTATAGCCAGTACGTGGCGGCGATCGCCAACAGCATCGCCGACTCGACCTCCTCGGCCGGCGCCCCGGCGACCTTCCAGTGGGCCTATCGCGGCCCCTCGATCAATACCGATGCGAACGGCCCCCTGCTCACCCAGGACCAGGCGATCCGCGCCCTCTTCGACTGGTTCCAGGCCAATGGCGGGCCGAACGGGCCCCTGCCGCTGATCGGCATCGACATCCCGGGCGGCAGCACCAAGATCCGGGGCTCGCTCAATTCGCCGTCGGTGGTCGAGTACGCCCTCGGCCTGACCACGCGGCTCGGTGACCACGGCCTCGCGCGGGCGGACGTCATCCACCGCGACTGGCACGACTTCTACGCCGCCCGCACCGACCGCTCGACCGGCTCGGTGATCGCCGGCAACGGCCCGACCGACCTGACGCTGATCCAGAACAACGACAAGCTGTACGAGCGGCGCTACGACGCCCTGCAGACGCAGTTCCGCTACAGCCCCTCGACCCGGTTCGATTTCGGCGGCAACTGGACCCTGTCCCACACCCAGGGCAACTTCGACGGCGAGAACCGCGGCAGCGGCCCGATCACCGGTCAGGACGGCCGGTATCCGGAGTACAAGAACCCCGCGTGGAACGATCCCAAGGGGGACCTGCTGACCGACCAGCGCCACCGGATCACGCTCTACGGCCTCTACAACATCTTCTCGCGGAACCGCCAGGCGCTCAGCGTCAGCTTGGCGCAGAGCTACTTCTCCGGCCACCCGTACGACGCCCCCGGCCCGGTCACGCTGATCAACCCGGCCACGGGGCAGAACTACGTGCAGAACCCGGGCTACCTGAACCCGCCGGTGCGCGTGACCTACTACTTCTCGAAGCGCGGCGCGTTCACGACCCCCTCGGTCCTGCGCACCAACGTGTCCCTCAACTACAGCTTCAAGATCGGGGACGTCAACCTGTTCGTCAAGCCCGAGATCGTCAACCTGTTCAACCGGCAGGCGGTGGACACCACCGACACCTCGCTGTTCGACACCACGATCTTCACGGCGGACAACCGGGGCGCCTGCAGCAACTCGCCCACCGGCCGCTGCCTCCCCTTCAACCCGCTCACCGAGAAGCCGGTCGAGGGGGTCAACTGGCAGAAGGGACCGAACTTCGGCAAGGCGGTCAATCCGCTCGGCTTCCAGCAGCCGCGGACCTTCCGCGTCGGCTTCGGCCTGCGGTTCTAGACGCCGGCTCTCAGGAGCTGACTGGACCGGGCGGCCCCGCGGGGCCGCCCTTTTTCTTTCAGGGGATCAATCAGGGGAGCAGGCTCCGCAGGGCCTCAAGAGCTTGCGGGTAGCGGAAGACGTAGCCGAGGTCGAGCAGCCGCTGGGGCACCGCGCGCTGGCCGTGGAGCAGGGCGTCCGCCATCTCGCCGAGCAGGACGCGGAGGGCGAGACCGGGGGCGGGAGCGAAGCTCGGGCGGTGGAGCACCTGGCCCAGGGCGCGGCTGAAATCGCGGCTGGTCAGCGGCCCGGGCGCCGTCAGGTTGAACGGGCCGTCGGCGTCCTCGCGCTCGATCAGGAAGCGGATCGCCCCCACCTCGTCCGCCTCGTGGATCCAGGGGAGCCACTGGCGGCCGTTGCCGAGCGGTCCGCCGGCCAGCAGCCGGAAGGGGAGCGCCATGCGCGGCAGGGCCCCGCCCTCCCGGCTGAGCACGATGCCGGTGCGGAGCACGGGGCGCCGCACCCCGAGCGCGGCCACCTCGGCCGTGGAGGCCTCCCACTCGACGCAGACCCGGGCCAGGAAGTCGTCGCCGGGGGGGGCGGGCTCGGTGAGCACCTCGTCGCCGCCGTCGCCATAATAGCCCACCGCCGAGCCCTGGAGCAGCGCCCGCGGCTTCACCTTCGCCTGGCGGACCGCCTCCAGCACGGCGCGCCCGGACTCGACGCGGCTGGCGCGGATGCGGCGCTTCTTCTCCTCCGTCCACCGCCCCTCGGCGATGGGGTCGCCGGCGAGGTGGACGATCGCCGTGTCGCCGTCGAGGAGCTTCGCCCAGTCGCCGGGGGTCTTGCCGTCCCACTGGGTCGCCCGCGTGTTGGGCGGCAGCGGTCCCATCCTGGAAGTATTACGGGTGAGCACCACCACCTCGTGACCCGCGCTCCCCATCTCCCGGGCCACCGCGCTCCCGATGAGCCCCGATCCGCCGGTGATCACGATCCGCATGGCAGTCCCTCCTTACACCGCCGCGAGCTCCTCCTCCAGGAGTTGGCGCTGGTGGAGCTCGGCGTAGAGGCCCCCCTCGGTGATGAGCTGCCCGTGGGAGCCCCGCTCGACGATGCGCCCCTGGTCGAGCACCAGGATCATGTCCGCGTCCTTCACGGTCGAGATCCGGTGGGAGACCAGGAAGACCGTGCGGCCGCGGAAGACGGTCCGCAGGTTGGCGAGGATGTGCTCCTCCGTCTGGGTGTCCACGGCCGAGAGGCAGTCGTCGAGCAGCAGCAGGCTCGGGCTCCGCAGGAGGGCGCGGGCGAGCGTCACCCGCTGCTTCTGGCCGCCGGAGAGGGTGAGGCCCCGCTCGCCGACCACGGTGTCCAGCCCGTTGGGGAAGGCCTCGAGGTCCGGTCCGAGGCCGGCCAGGCGCGCCGCCTCGGCCACCTGCTCCAGCGTGGCGTCCGGACGGCCCAGGGCGATGTTCTCGCGGATCGTCGCCGAGAAGAGGAAGGTCTCCTGCGGCACCATGCCGATCCCGGAGCGGAGCCGGGCGAGCGGCAGGTGGCGGACGTCCGTGCGGTCCACCCGCAGGGCGCCGTGCGGCGGATCGATCAGCCGCGGGATCAGCGCCAGCAGGGTGCTCTTGCCTGAGCCGGTCCGCCCCACCACCGCCACCGTCTTCCCCGCCGGCACCTCGAGGTCGATCCCCGAGAGCACCGGCACCCCCTCGCGGTAGGCGAAGCTCAGGTCGCGGAAGCTCACCTCCCCCTGGATGGCGCCGGGATCGACCAGCGGCTCCTCGTCGCGGATGGCCGGTTGGGTGTCCAGGACCTTGCGGATGCGGGCGAGCGAGGCGGTGCCGCGCTGGGTCAGGTTCACCACCCAGCCGATGGCGATCATCGGCCAGACCAGCCGGCCGAGGTAGAGGTGGAAGGTGACGAACTCGCCGATCGAGATGCGGCTGCGGATCACCAGCAGGCCGCCATACCAGAGCACCGCCGCGAAGCCGAGCCCCACCAGCCCCTGGAGCAGCGGCTGGAAGGCCGTCGACAGGGCGGCCAGCCGGCGGTTGCCCTCCAGGTACAGCTCGTTGACCTGGTCGAACTCGGCCTCCTCGCGCGCCTCCCGGGCGTAGGCCCGCACCACCCTCACCCCGGAGAGGTTCTCCTGCACCTTGGTGGTCACGTCCGAGAACCTCCCCTGCACCGCGGTGAAGAGGGCATGGATCCGGCGGCCGACAATCGTCGTCGAGAGCACCACCAGGGGCATCGGCGCCAGGGCTAGGAGCATCAGCGGCAGGCTGATCCGCGTCATGAAGAAGAGCGCTCCGATGGCCATGAACAGGGTATTTGTCATGTACATAATGGCCGGGCCGCAGAGCATCCGTACCGCCTGGAGGTCATTGGTGGCCCGGGCCATCAGGTCGCCTGTGGGGTATTGGTGGAAGAACGAGGGGGCCTGCCGCTCCAGCGCCCCGAAGTAGACGTTGCGCAGGTCGTACTCGACGTCGCGGCTCATCCCCACCAGGATCATGCGCTGGAAGTAGCTGAACACCCCCGAGCAGAGCGAGAAGCCGATGATCAGGCCGCAATAGCCCAGCAGGGTGAGGTGGGTCGCGCCGTGGCGGATGGCGTCGATGGCGTTGCCGATGAGCTTCGGGCTCGCCAGCCCCAGCATCGCCGAGATGAAGATGGTGAGCAGGCCCCACGCCAGCTTGCGGCGGTGGGGACGGAGATAAGGCCAGAGGTATTTCAGTCGATTGAGCAAGGTTCGGGCTCCCGGGCGGAAGGATACCACCCCGGGAGCCCGGTGCGGCCGGCCGCCCTACCAGCGGCGGCCGTGATACCGCCAGTAGCCGCCGTAGTAGTAGGGCTGGTGGTAGCGGTACACCACGCGCGGCGCCACCCAGATCGCGCGCGGATGGGGCGGCACGATCCAGGTGCCCGCCACCCAGAAGTAGTGCCTGCGGTACGGCTCCCAGCGCCAGTAGCCGGGCACCCAGACATAGCGTGGGCCGGGGCGGACCAGCAGCCGCTCGTGGCGGATCGCCGGGTAGGGCGCATAGACCCGGACGCCCACGCGGGTGTACGCGGAGGCGGCGGGAGCGAAGGCGAGAGCCGAGACCAGCACGGTCAGGGCGACGGCCAGTGCGATGGTTCGTTTCGAGCTCATGATGTTCATTTCCTCCTGCCCCCTGGAACCCGTGCGGGGGCGACTTCCTACGGGACTATCAAATCCCGTTCCAACCCCCTTCTCCCTGGGAAGAAGGGTTTTAGCGTCCCCTGAGGAGGACGGTTTCGCGTCGCGGGGGCGACGGACGGCGAGCGTTCCGGGGAAGGCTAAGACCGGACGGCTTTTCCCACGGAAGCAGCAGCCGGGGATCGTTCGGATCGACCCCGGCGGCGCGCAGGACACCATTGAGCGCGTCCCGGGACGGGCCCGGCTGGACGTAGAGATCTCCCCTCGCGCCATGGATCTCGATCCGGTCGCAGGAGTAGCAGATCACCAGATCGATCCGCCGGCCGTCCCGCAGATCGGCCCGGACGCCGTGACGCGGGAAAAAGCAGGAGAAGCCCGCCCCGAAGGAGACTCCGCGCGTCAGGCTCTCCGCGATGCGCCCGATGCGCTTCAGCGACGTCACCCGCGCCCGTCCCAGGATGGGAAAGCCGTGGAAGACCCTGGTGTCGTCGGAATCGGCCCCGGGGAGGCTGGCATAGCCGGGGAGGATGGAATAGATGGTGAGCGACTTCGCCTCCGCGAGGTCTCGCGCGACCTGCGGCCAAGCCTTGGGGGCCGCATCCAGAACCTCCGAGAGCCCGGTGCTCGCCGGCGCAGGTGGGCTCAGGACGGTGCTGGAGAACCAGAGGTAGGTCTTCGCGGTCAGCACCAGGATGATCGCCATGACACCGAGCGAGGCGATCGCGGCAAAGCGCTGTTTCTGGGCGTCTTCCATCGGGTCTCCCCCTCAGGAGCGCCCGCCGCCGGATTCACAGCGGACGCTCTTTCAAGTCTGCTCCTCGAACGCCGCGATGTCCTCATAATACCGCCGGGCGATCGGGACCTGGGCGGGGTTGGTGAAGATCTCCGCCTGGGGGTGCTCGACGAGGCGGGCGATGGCCGCCGCGACCTCCTCGGCGGTCTGGGGGCTCGCGGCGCTCGCTGGCGGCCGGTAGGCCGAGCCGGCGGCGGTGGCCGCGGTGGCCGCGGTGGCCGCGCCCAGGGCGTTGCGGGCGAACTCGGTGGTGACGATGCCGGGCAGCACCAGCGAGACGTGGATGCCGGGGTAGCCGGCCTTGAGGTCGACCCGGAGGTTGGCGGTGAGGGCGTTGAGCGCCGCCTTGGCCGCGTTGTAGGCCGAGCGGATGGGGACCAGCGGCACGCGGCCGAGGAAGGAGGAGACGTTGATCAGGTGGCCGCTCCCCCGCTGCTGGAAGTGGGGCACCACGGCCTGCATGCCATAGAGGGCCGACTTGACGTTGACCGTCATCATCTCGTCGAGGTCGGCGTCGGTGAGCTCGAGCACCCGCTTGCTGATCCCCCGCCCGGCGTTGTTGATCCAGACGTCGATGCGGCCGAAGGCCTCGATCGCCCGGTCGCGCAGGCGCTCGACCTCGTCGCGCCGGGTGACGTCGGTGGGGACGGCCACCGCGTTCTCGGCGGCCTCCCGCGCCACCCGCTCGAGCTCCTCCTGGCGCCGGGCGGCGAGCACCAGACGGTGGCCGGCCTTCCCCAGCTCTCTGGCGAGCGCCGCGCCGATGCCGCCGCTCGCTCCCGTGATCACGGTGACCTTTCCAGCTTCCATGTGAGTCTCCCGACCCGGGGGTCGCCGAAGCCGCCCCGAGGGTCCAGATCTACGACCCGGGGGTCCGAGGTCCCGACCCGCGGGGCGGCTCCGGCGACCCGAGGAGCGGCTCCGTGGACCCCGGGGTCCCCTTCAGCGACCCCCGGGTCGGCTGCGTGGACCCGCGGGTCCGCACCGGCGACCCCCGGGGCGTAAGCGCCACAGATCGGGTCGGGACCGCCGACCCGCGGGTCGGCGGCGTCACGACGGGGGTCGGATGCCTTGCCCCCCGGGTCCACGGCCTCAAGAGTAGCTCAGCCCTCATCGACCCGGACAGTGACCCTTCCCCAGCTCTCTGGCGAGCGCCGCGGCGGTGCCGCTGCTCGCCTCAGGGCTTCAGGGAGGTTTTAGCACAGAGGCGCGGGGGCTCCAGCAGGAGGACCGACGGCACCTCCTCCACCGCCGCCAGGCGGAGGAGCTGGTAGCCGATGCCGGCGAGCCCGGTCATCAGTCCCGGGATCTCCGGGGCCAGGGGGGCGCCGGTGAGCCAGCCGTACGCCTCGATCCCCTGCAGGATGCCGGCCGCGGAGCGGCCCACGCGGGCCAGGAGGTCCGGACAGGCGAGCCGCCGGCCCGCCTCCAGCAGGACGTCGAGATTGCCGAGGTCGCCATGGCAGAGGCAGTGATTGCCGCCGAGCCCTCCCCGCCAGGTGGTGGCCACGGCCACGTCGATCTCGGCGCGCAATCCGGGATCGTCCAGCAACGGCAGGCAGGCGAGGCGCGCCAGAGCGATGCCGGGGGCGCCGTGGCACCAGCCGCAGGAGAATTCCCCCTCCCGCCCCTCCTGGGCCGAGCCGGGGCGCAGGTCGGGCCAGTTTCCCGCCGCGGCCGAGAAGAGGCTCCGCTCGTAGGCCAGCGCTCCCTGGCAGGCCCGGAGATAACGCTCCTCGCCGGTGGCCGCCGCCAGCTCGGCGAGCGCCCAGGCGATGCCGGCCGCGCCGTGGGAGAGGCCGGTCAGGGGGAGGGGTCCGGTCCCCCCCGCCACCCAGCCGAGCCCGGCCTCCATCTCCCGCGCCCGGTCGAGGAGCCGGTCGCCGCAGAGGGCGGCGGCGGCGAGGGTCCGGCGGGCGGGGCGCTCGGCGTGAAGCCGGAGGAGGGCGAGCAGGCACCCCGCGGAGCCGGCGACGAGATCGAGATCCTCGTCCTGTTCGATCCGTCCGGGGAGCTTCCCGGCCAGCGCCTCGGCCCGGTCGAGGAGACCGGAGTCCCCCCAGAGCGTCCCGAGGTGGAGGAGCGCATGGAGGGTGCCGCCCCAGCCGGAGAAGCCGCCGATCGCGGTCAGCGCGCCAGGGTTGTGGTCGACCTGCCCGCAGACGGTCCTGGCCGCCTCCCGCGCCAGCGACGTGTAACGGTCCTCTCTCGTCACGACTCCCAGATAGGCCAGGAACAGGGCGATGCCGGGCACTCCCGAGTAGAGGCTGTGCCCCACCGGCTCGTAGGACCAGAACCGGCTCGCCCCCTGGCGGCTGAAGCCGAGCCAGGTGGCCGAGCCGGCGTGCCGGAAGGCGGTGGCGGCGAGCCGGTCGCCCACGCCGCGGGCGGCGGCCAGGAAGCGGCCGGCCGCCACCGGCTCCCGCTCGGCGAAGGGGTAGCCGGGCCAGAGCGGCTCCCGCTCGTGGAGGCTCAGCGTCTCCAGCGTGCCACGGACGATGCGGAGCTGGCGGTCGAGATCCTCCTCCCCCAAGCCGAGGACGATGCGCCGGACGCTCTCCAGGCCGGTCTCGGGCAGCACATCCGGGATGCGTTCGCCGGCACTCGTCCAGAGGGCTCGCGAGCCGGGCAGCGAGGTGAAGAGGGGGACGTCGCCGCGCTGGAGGTTCCGGTGCTCATGGGGGAGGATCCGCGCGAGGCCGGGCCGGTCCTCGACGTCCACCCAGAGCCGGTCGAGCAGGCGGTCGCGGTCGAGGGCGTCCTGGAGCACGAAAGGGTGGAAGCTCTCGGCGAGGAGCTTGGCGTAGATGCGGGTGGGACGGACGAGGATGCGGATGGGGGCCTCGGCGAAGGCGGCGAGGGGGCCGTCCGGGGCGAGCAGCTCGTCCCGGTGGCGGACCAGCAGCCGGTAGACCGCCTCGAACCCGCTGGCGACATCCTCGCCGTATCCGCGCAGGCCGGCCTCCCGGCCGCCGAGGCGGGGCAGGTGGGCGGAGCCGACCTCCAGATCGGCCACCTTGCGGGTGAAACGGATCAGATCCTCCCCCTCCTCCACCTGGAGGACCGGGACCGACGTCACCTGCCCGGGAGCCGCGCCGAGGCCGCTGATGTCGACCCCGGCGTTGTCCTCCGCCCAGATGCGTTGCGGCAGGAGCCCGGGCCGGAGGACCGAATCCCACGCCGCGGCGTCGGCCAGCGTCTCGTGCGGCACCCGGCCGACCTCCCCCGGCTTGGTGTGGAACAGGGTCTCCAGATCGATCGGGATGGGGTGCTCGCCGGCGGCCAGCAGGTTCTCATAGTGGAAGTCGGTCGCCCCCAGGGCGTAGAACAGGGCGAGGTATCCCCCCTGCCGCCGGTAGAAGCGGCGGACCCCGTCCTCCCCGCCGCACTCCTCGTTGCCGATGAGCTCGACCCAGCCGTAGGTGCCGCGGTCGAGGAGGCAAAGAGGGCGGAATTCCGGACTGGCGCCGCGCCGGTTGAGCCAGAGGAGGAGGCGCTGGAAGGCGGCGTCGGCGGCCAGCGGCTTGGGCTTGTAGACCAGACGAAGGCCGGAGTCGAAGCGCAGGAGCAGCACCGTGCGCTCGCCGCGGTGGGGATCGGAGACGCCCCCCCGGGCCTCGATCAGCCGGCCGAGGCCGGCGCCGCCGTTGAAGGCCGCGCGGATCGCCACCGCGTCGATGGTGAGCTGCGCCAGCACCTCCGAGACGAAGGCGAGCCAGCGGTCCGCGCACTCCACCGCGTGGCGGGCCGCCACGGGATACTGGCGGAGGAGGCCGAGAGCGAAGCCGGGCTCGCGCAACCGCTCCTGGAACGCCGCCAGACGCTCCCGCGGGGTTTCGCCATGGATCTCCCCGGTGCGGGCGGCCACGTGCAGCTCCAGGACCAGGAGCCGGTTGAGGGCCTTGCCGAGATTGTCCCGCAGCAGATCGTCGAAGGCGTCGACGGCTTCCCGGGGCGTGAAGGGGGAGGAGCCGCTCTCCGCCAGCCACTCCGCCACCGCCAGCAGACGCCTGCGCGCCAGCGCCACCAGAGGCTCGACGGCGATCCCGAGCCCGGCCCGCTCCACCACCCGCGGATCGAGGCCGGCGAGCCCCGCCGCGAAAACGGTCTCCAGGTCCATCAACCAGGATGGGGGAGAGCCGGCGCGGTCCCGGAGCCCCAGCCGGGTTTCGCCGAGCAGCGCCAGAAAGCGCTCGGGATCGAGGCCGTCCGTCGCCAGCCGCCGCCGCAGCTCCTCCTCCCGTTGAAACGGAGTCTGCGCCCGCCAGCGGTCGAGGCGCCGGCGAGCGAGCTCGGGGCTGGTCTCGCGTGGCCTCCCCCTCCACGCGGCGCGCTCCGCCAGGGTCGAGGCGCGGTACCAGTCGGCGTCTTCGACGAGGCTCGGCATGGTGGTCTCTCCCGGATTGGAAATTTTCTTTCATCCGCTGGCGGCGCCTGCCTGGGACGCTCAGCTGACGGTTGCTAACAGATCCGGGTGCTGCAGGCGGCCCGCGGGAAGCTGCAGTCGGTATTGGTGCTGCCCGAGCCGCCCGAGACACCGCGGAGGTCCGCGTCCGAGATCTCGATCGGCGCCGCCGGGTTGGCCGGCAGCGAAGCCCGCTGCTCCTCGGTCAGGCTCAGGTAATACTCCTCGTCTTTCCACGCGCGGATAACATCGATCTTGGTCATGAAAGCTCCTTTCGTTCTGCTCGAAAAAACCTTGCGTTTGACGGCGAAGCGCTGGCAGGCGCCGCAACGAGGAAAGCTTTCCGTCATGGAAAGCTCTCTTCACCTCAGTTATACGGTTTGCCGCGGAAAGGAGCTATCAAAATCTTGCGGACTTAGTCTTGCGAATCCGTCGCGGAGACCGCCGCCAGCACCGCCTTCGACCCGAGAGGGTGGAGCGGCGCCTCCCGGCCGTCCACCTCCAGGACGCCTTCGAGGCGGAGGATCGGCCGCCCCTCGATCTCGTACTTGGCCTCGTAGTTGGTGCGCGGCCCTTCGTCCCAGGGGCGGTCCCGGCGTGCGAAGCGCAGGCCGGGATAGCCGGCGAGAATCTGCACCACCCGCTCGCCATAGTCAAGGAAGTCGGTGGCGAAGGAGAAGCGCCCGCCCCGGCGCAGCAGCCGGAGGACGAGGTCGACCGTCTCGGGGTCGAAGAGGCGGCGCTTGTGATGGCGGCTCTTCGGCCAGGGGTCCGGGAAGTAGACGTGCAGCGCCGAGGCGAACCCCGCGGGCAGCACGGCCGCGGCGAGGTAGAGGGCGTCGCCGCGGATCGCCAGCCAGTTGGCCGGCACTTGGCGGCGGGCGCGCTCGACGAAGATGCCATGGTACTCCCCGGCCACCTCGATGCCGAGGAAGCGGCGGTCCGCCTCCTCCCGGCAGCGGCGCAGCAGGTAGCGCCCCTTGCCGAAGCCGATCTCGACCTCCCACTCCCCCGCGCCGGTCACCAGCTCGCCGAGCGGCAGGGGGGCCGGCACGGTGGCGAGGGTGGAGTCTCCGGCGGCGGTCGAGAGGGTCGAGGGCTGGATCACAGGAGGTCCCCGCGGTTGCGGGCGGTGAGCTCGTTGACGATCTTGCGCACCTCCTGCGAGCGCGATTTTGGCATCACCAGCACCGCGTCCCCCGTGCGCACCACCACCAGATCCTCGACCCCCAGCACGGCGATCGTCCCCTGGTCGGCGAACAGGAGATTGCCCCGGGCGTCCACGGCCAGCGCGTCCCCCCGGCCGGTGTTCCCCTGGGCGTCCTTGGGGAGGATCTCGTCGAGCGCCTCCCAGGAGCCGAGGTCGCTCCAGCCGCAGTCGAGGGGGACGGTGGCGATGCCGTCGAGCTTCTCCATCACCGCGTAGTCGATCGAGTCGGCGGGGAGGCGGCCGTAGAGCTCGCGCAGGCGGTCCGGCGCGGCGGCGATCTCCTCCAGCCCGCGCGCCAGCTCCGGCTGGAGGCGGGCCACGACGTCGAGCAGCGTCGTGCCGCGGAAGAGGAAGATGCCGGCGTTCCAGAGATAGTTGCCGGACCGCACGAAGCGCTCCGCGTTCTCCGCCGAGGGCTTCTCGACGAAGCGGCGGACCCGCCGGACCCCCTCCTCACCAGCGTCCTCAGGGGCAGGCTCCAGCTCCAGGTAGCCGTAGCCGGTCTCGGCCCAGCGTGGCACCACCCCCAGAGTCATCACCCGGTCCTCCCGCTCGACCACCCGCGCCGCGCGCTCCAGGGCGGCGCGGAAGGCGGCGGGGTCCCCCATGCGGTGGTCGGCCGGGAGCACCGCCACCACGTCGCGGCGGGCCTCCTCCGGCATCGAGCGCACCGCCCAGGCGATGGCCGGCGCGGTGTTGCGCCCCTCGGGCTCGCTCAGGATCTGCTCCGGCGGCACCTCCGGCAGGTCCCGGCGGACGGCGTCCGCCAACGCCTCCGTGGTGCAGACCCAGACCGACTCCGGGCCGATCCCGGGGGCCAGCCGTTCGAGGGTATCGCGCAGCAGCGTCCGTCCTCCCTCCAGGGCGAGGAGCTGCTTGGGGCGCGACTTGCGCGACAGCGGCCAGAAACGCGTGCCGCTGCCGCCGGCCAGGATCAGCGCCCGCACGCGGCCTCCTTCGTGCATCGGTTCGTCATCCCGTTCATGGCCGCGGGAGTATACCCGGGCCGCAATCCCACCGCTCCCGGCTGCCCCGGTTTTTCGTTTTGACGGCACTATGGCAAAGATCACCTGCCATTCGTTGCAACCCCTGAAACTTTTTCTTTTGGAGGAATGAGTAGAGATGCTTAAAAAGAGAATCGTTGTTGCCGCGATTTCCCTGGGCCTCTGCCTGCCGAGCCTGTCCTCGGCCACCCCGCTGAGCTGGGCGCCGCAACCGGACCTCCTCGCGAGCATCACGCGGCTATGGAATCTCCTCCCCGGGATGCACCACGGGACGGCCGCACCTTCGGGCCACGATCACCGGAAGAACGGCCCCGGCATGGACCCCACCGGCGCGCCGACCCCGCCGCCGCCGGGCAGCCAGAGCACGACGACCGATCCCACGGTCACAGGACAGTAGAAAGCCGAGAGGGCGGCCGGGGGGGCCGCCCTTTACTCCTCCCCCAGCTCCATCCCCATGATGTGGAAGCCGGAGTCGACGTAGACGGTCTCGCCGGTGATGCCGCTGGCGAGGGGGGAGAGGAGGAAGAGGCCGAGGTTGCCCACCTCCTCGTGCGTCACGTTGCGGCCGAGCGGCGCGATGCCGCCGACCTTGTTGTACATCTTCATGAAGCCGGGGATGGAGCGGGCGGCCACGGTGCGCACCGGGCCGGCCGAGACGGCGTTGACCCGCACCCCCTTCTTCCCCAGCTCGTAGGCGAGATAGCGGACGCTCGCCTCCAAGGCGCTCTTGGCGATGCCCATCACGTTGTACTTGGGGACGACCTTCTCGGCCGCGTAGTAGGTGAGGGTGACCAGCGATCCCCCCTCGTTGAGGAGGGGCTCGGCCTCGCGCGCGACGGCGACCAGGGAGTAGGCGGAGATCTCCAGCGCCATCCGCCAGTCGTCGCGGGTGGTTTCGATGTAGCGCCCGTCCATGGCCGTCCGCGGGGCGAAGGCGATCGAGTGGACGACGAAGTCGAGGCTCCCCCAGGCCTCGCGGAGGTCCGCGAAGGTGCCCTTGAGCTCCGCTTCGTTGGTGACGTCGCACTGGGAGAGGCGGGTGCCCGGCCAGTCGCGGGTGAGCTTCTCGAGGTCCTCCCTGAGGCGCTCCCCCTGATAGCTGAAGGCGAGCTCCGCCCCCGCCGCATGCAGCCGCTCGGCGATCGCCCACCCGAGGCTCCGCGAGTTGGAGACCCCCATCACCAGTCCACGCTTGCCCTGCAGGTCGATTTCGATCATGGCGGCGTATCTTATCCGACCCAGGGCGCCTGTGCCCTGTGGGCGTCCTGCCCTCCGAAACCTCACCCCCTGTCCCCCTCTCCACTCACGTGGAGAGGGGGGAACGTGGCCGGAACGATCTTGCCTGCGTTTGGCAAAACCTCCCGCGGGCGATCTCCCCTCTCCACTTGTGGAGAGGGGCCGGGGGTGAGGCCTCGAAGGGCAGGACGCGCCGAGGGCACAGGCGTATATGATCAGCCCACCCCATGCACCTCTTCGCCCTCACCCGCGCCCTGATCGACATCGACTCGACCACCGGGCGGGAACGGGAGATCGGCGAATTCCTCTTCCGCCATCTGGAGGACCTCGTCGGCCGGTTCGACGGCGGCGCGGTCGAGAAGATGCCGGTCGAGGGGGACCGCTTCAACGTCTTCGCCGCCTGGGGGGAGCCGGCGGTGGTGCTCTCGACCCACATGGACACGGTGCCGCCGTTCTTCCCCTCCTCCGAGGACGATTCATTCATCCACGGCCGGGGAGCTTGCGACACCAAGGGGGGGATCGCCGCCATGCTCCAGGCCGCCCGGGAGCTGCTGGAGGAGGGGGTGCGCGGCTTCGGCCTCCTCTTCGTGGTGGGCGAGGAGACGGACAGCCTCGGCGCCCAGGTGGCGAACCGCCAGCCCAGGGGGTCGCGCTACCTGATCAACGGCGAGCCCACCGAGAACCGGCTCGCCCTCGGCTGCAAGGGGTACCTCTACATCCGTCTCGAAGCCGAGGGGCGGGCCGCCCACTCCGCCTATCCGGAGCTGGGGGAGTCGGCGATCGACCGGCTCCTGGACGTCCTGGCGCGGCTGCGGGCTCTGCCCCTCCCCACCGATCCCGTCCTGGGTGAGACGACCCTCAACGTCGGCACCCTCGCCGGCGGACGGGCCGCCAACGTGGTGGCCGACCTGGCCCGGGCCGAGGTGACGGTCCGCACGGTCGGGCCCGCCGGGGACCTGAAGCGACGGATCTCCGAGGCGGTCCACGCGGTGCCGGGGGTGCGGATCGCGGAGATCCGGGAGACGCCGGCCGTCCAGCTCGGCTCCCTCCCCGGCTTCGAGACCACCATCGTCCGGTACACCACCGACATCCCCCGGCTCGGCGCCTGGGGGGAGCCCTTCCTCCTCGGCCCGGGGAGCATCCACGTCGCCCACACTCCCGGGGAGAGGGTCGCCCGGCGGGACCTTCTCGACGCGGCCCGGCACTATAGGGATATGGTCCGCCAACTGCGGGACCGGTAGACTTGAGCGCCTTCCCCGGGACGCGGGGGATCGGGAGCGAGAAATTCATGGCGAAGAAGATCGAGGTCGGAATCCTGGGCGCCACCGGCACGGTGGGCCAGCGGTTCGTGCAGCTGTTGGAAAACCACCCCTGGTTTGCGGCGACGTGGCTGGCGGCGAGCGACCGCAGCGCGGGCAAGAGCTACCGCGAGGCCACCTCCTGGCAGCTCGAGGGGGCGCCGCCGGCCGGCGTGGCCGCGCGCGCGGTCGAGGAGTGCGTGCCGGGGCGCGGGCCGCGGCTGGTCTTCTCCTCGATGTCGGGGAGCCTCGCCGGGGAGATCGAGCGCGATTTCGCCGCCGCCGGCCACATCGTGGTCTCCAACTCCAGCCACTACCGGATGGCGCCGGACGTCCCCCTGCTGGTGCCGGAGATCAACCCCGGCCACCTCGGGCTGCTGGCGGCCCAGCGGCGGGAGCGCGGATGGGAGGGGGCCATCGTCACCAACCCCAACTGCGCCGCCGTGGTGCTGGTGATCCCGCTCGCCGCCCTCCGCCCCTTCGGCATCCGGAAGGTGGCCGTCACCACCTTCCAGGCGGTCTCCGGGGCCGGCTACCCCGGCGTGCCGTCGCTCGACATCCTCGGCAACGTCATCCCCTATATCGGGGGGGACGAGGAGAAGAAGGTCGAGAGCGAGCCGCAGAAGATCCTCGGGGACCTCGCAGGGGACCACATCCGTCCCCTCCCCTTCACCGTGAGCGCGAGCTGCAACCGGGTGCCGTCGATCGACGGCCACCTGGTCTCGGCGAGCGTCGAATTCGAGCGCCGGCCCACGCGCGAGGAGATCCTGGAGGCCTTCGCCGCCTTCTCCGGTCTCCCCCAGGAGCGCGGTCTCCCCTCGGCGCCGAAGCGGCCGATCCACTTCCTGGAAGCGACCGACCGGCCGCAGCCGCGCAAGGACGCCGGCCTGGAGAAGGGGATGGCGACCGCCGTGGGGCGGCTGCGCGAGTGCAGCCTCTTCCAGTGGAAATTCGCCGCCCTCTCCCACAACGTCCTTCGCGGCGCCGCGGGCGCGGCCCTGCTCAACGCCGAGATGATGAAGAGCGAAGGGTTGATCCCGGGATGATCGTGATGAAATTCGGCGGCTCCTCGGTCGCCGACGCGGAGTCGATCGAGCGGGTGGCGGGGATCGTGCGCGGGCTACTCGGCCGCCAGCCGGTGATCGTGGTCTCGGCCATGGCCAAGACCACCCGCCGCCTGCTGGAGACGGCGGAGGCCGCCGCGGCCGGGGACCGGGCAGGGGCGCTCGCCGCTTTCGACGAGATCGAGACCTACCACCGCCGCGAGTCGGCCGGCGTGGTCCCTCCGGCGGGCCGGCCGGCCCTGGACGCGGCGCTCGACCCCTACTTCAACGAGCTCCGCATCCAGCTCGACGAGCTGCTGGCGACCCGCGCTCTCACCCCGCGCGCGGCCGACGCCGTGGCGGCGTTCGGGGAGCTGCTGGCGAGCACCATCCTCGCCTTCGCCTTCACGCACATGGGCGTCGACGCCGCCTGGGTGGACTGCCGGCGGGTGATCGTCACCGACCACGACTTCACCCGCGCCCGGCCGCTCTACGGCCCCACGGACGCGCGGCTGCGCGAGGCCATGCTGCCGCTACTGCGCGCCGGACGGGTGCCGGTGGTGGGGGGGTACGTGGGCGCCACCCTCCAGGGGGGGGTGACCACCACGCTCGGCAAGGAGGGGTCGGACTTCTCCGCCGCCATCGTCGGTGCCGCCCTGGGCGCGGAGGAGGTGCTGATCTGGACCGACGTCGACGGCATGCGTACCGCCGACCCGCGGGTCTTCCCCGGCGCGCGGCGGGTCCGCACCCTGTCGTTCGGCGAGGCCTTGGAGCTCTCCTGCTCGGGCGCCAAGAAGCCTCACTACGGCACCCTGGGGCCGGCGAGCCGGGGGAATGTGCCCGTCCGCATCCTCGACTCCCGCCACCCCGGCGCGGAGGGGACCGTGATCGGCCGCCGCAACCCGGACGCGCCACCCACCATCAAGTCGATCGCCTGCCGCGCCAACGCCCACCTGATCTCGGCCCGCGCGACGCATGGAGGCGGCAATGGCGAGCTGCTCGCCAGCCTCTTCGAGGTCTGCGAGCGCTTCCGCCCGTCGCTGATGGTGATCGGTCCCCACGGGGACCTGGCTCTCGACCGCGAGGACCGGCTGGCCGAGATCCACTCCGCCCTGCTCGCGGCGGTGGGAGGCTCCGCCGAGCTCTGGGTTACCCGCGGACGCACCGTGGTCTCCGTGGTCTCGGAGGACCTCGCCACTCATCCGGAGCTCACCCGGCGGATCCTGGAGGTGGGGAGCGACTTCGAGCCCCGGCTCGTGCTGAAGGGAGTGGCGGCGCCGGCCGTCCGCCTGCTGGCCGACGAGGATCAGGTCCCCGGGCTGATCGCCCGCCTGCATGGGGAGCTGCTGCCGGGCGGGCCCGACGAGGTGGTCGAGTGAACGAAAGGAAGACGGATCGCCTGGCGCTTATCGGCTACGGCCGCATGGGCAGGCTCGTGGAGCAGCTCGCTCCGGGTCACGGCTTCGAGGTGGCCCTGAGGCTCGACGGCGCCGCCAACCCGGACGGCGCCGGCATCACGCCCGAGAGCTTCCGGGGGATCGACGTGGCGATCGACTTCTCGACCGCCGCGGCCGTGCCGGCCAACGCCGAGCGGACCGCCGCCCTCGGGGTGCCGGTGGTGGTGGGGACGACCGGCTGGAACGCCGAGCTCCCCCGGGTGCGCGAGGCGGTCGAGCGGCACGGCGCGGGGCTCCTCCACGGCGCCAACTTCTCGATCGGCGTCCAGGTCTTCTACCGCTTGGCCGCGGCGGCGGCCGGGCTGCTCTCCAGCCAGACGGACTACGATGCCTGGGCCTACGAGATCCATCACAAGAAGAAGAAGGACGCCCCCTCGGGGACCCTGCTCGAGCTCAAGCGGACGATGGAGGGGGCGGGGTGGACACGGCCGATCGACGTGGCGAGCAACCGGGCGGGGGCGATCCCCGGTACCCACCAGATCGGCTTCGACTCCGAGGCGGACACCATCCTGCTGGAGCACCGGGCCCGCAACCGCTCCGGCTTCGCCCACGGCGCCCTGCGCGCCGCCCGCTGGATGATCGGCCGGCGGGGGGTCTACGAATTCAGCCAGGTCTGGGAAGAGATCGTCCGCGAAGCGCACTAGAATGAGCCGAGCGCCATCCGCCGAGACGGGCGCTCAGGAGACACCCATGTTTCAAGGATGCGGTACCGCGTTGATCACCCCCTTCCGGCCCGACCTGTCCCTGGACGAGGAGGGGCTGCGCCGCCTGGTCCGCCGCCAGCTCGAGGCCGGCATCCACTTCCTCGTCCCCTGCGGCACCACGGGCGAGAACCCCACCCTCACGCGCGAGGAGCACCTGCGGGTGGTCGAGATCACCCTTGAGGAGGCACAGGGACGCACCCCCGTGCTAGCCGGCTGCGGCGGCAACGACACCCGCCGGGTCGCCGAGCTCGCCCGCGACCTCGAGGCGCTGGGAGCGGACGGCCTGTTGACCGTCACCCCCTACTACAACAAGCCCACGCCCGAGGGGCTCTACCAGCACTACCGCGAGGTGGCCCGCGCCACGCGGCTGCCGATCGTGGTCTACAACGTCCCCGGCCGCACCGCGTTGAACATCGATCCCGCGACCCTGGCCCGGGTGGCGGAGATCGAGACGGTGGTGGGGGTGAAGGAGGCCTCGGGGAACATCTCGCAGATCGCGGCGATCTTCCAGGCCTGCCCCCCGAGCTTCGCCGTCCTCTCCGGGGACGACGCGGTCACCCTGCCGGTGATCGCCCTCGGCGGCGTCGGGGTCATCTCGGTGGTCTCGAACCAGGTCCCGTTCGCCATGGCGCGGCTGACCTCGCTCTGCCTGGAGGGGGACTTCCCGGCGGCGCGGGAGATGCAGCGCCGGCTGCACGCGCTGATGGAGATCAACTTCATCGAGTCGAACCCCGGCCCGGTGAAGGCGGCGATGGGGCTGATGGGGCTGATCGATCCGGTCTTCCGCCTGCCGGCGGTCCATCCGAAGCCGGAGAGCATGAAGAAGATCGAGAAGGTCCTGCTCGAGCTCGGGCTGATCCCGGAGAGCCCGGAGGCCGAGACCGCGGTGGAGAACCGCCTTGCCGTCTGAGGATCTAGCCCGCGTCCGCCAGGAGATCGAGACGCTCTATGCCGAGCCGCCGGCTACGTACGGTCCGGAGCACCGCGAGCTCTTCGAGCGCTTCAAGGAGCTGCTCAACCGGGGGGAGGTCCGCGCCGCCGAGCCGGACGCCGCCTCCCCCACCGGCTGGCGGGTCAACCCCTGGGTCAAGCAGGGGATCCTCGCCGGCTTCCGCATGGGGGAGATCGTGGACATGTCGGTCGGCGCCTTCCCGGGCGGCCGGCTCCCCTTCCTCGACAAGGCGACCTACCCGCCCCGGCCTCTGGGCTTGAGCGACGGGGTCCGCGTCGTCCCCGGAGGGTCGTCGATCCGCGACGGCTGCCATCTCGGTCGCGGGGTGATCTGCATGCCGCCGATGTACATCAACGTCGGCGCCTGGGTGGACGACGGCACGCTGGTCGACTCGCACGCCCTGGTGGGGAGCTGCGCCCAGGTGGGCAAGCGGGTCCACCTCTCGGCCGCCGCCCAGCTCGGCGGCGTGCTGGAGCCGGTGGGGGCCTCGCCGGTGATCGTGGAGGACGACGTCCTGATCGGCGGCAACTGCGGCGTCTACGAGGGGACGGTGGTCAAGCGTCGCGCCGTGCTGGGAGCCGGCACCATCCTCACCCGCTCCACCCCCGTCTACGACCTCGTCCGGGAGACGATCCACCGGGCCACCGACGAGCTGCCGCTGGTGATTCCCGAGGAGGCGGTGGTCGTCCCCGGCTCCCGCGCCGTGGCCCGGGGAGCGGGCAAGGACTGGGGGTTATCGCTCTACACGCCGGTGATCGTCAAGTATCGCGACGCTTCGACGGACGAGCGGGTGCAGTTGGAGGATTGGTTGCGGTAGAGGATTTACGGACGAGGGGGATCACCGGGCCCGGAGTCTCGTCCTGCCGCCGCTTCAGGTCCAGGTAAATTTTCTCAAGATCGAAATCGAACTTCTGGGCGTACTCCTCCCAATGTCGGTGGATTTCCTCGACGATCGGGTCGCGCCAGGGGACCTTCTTCTTTGCCTTCATCAATACCCCCGAAGCTGAGGAGGAGTGCAGATCAAGGGGCTCCTCAACCCCCTTGACTCGATTATAGAGGTGATTTTCGGGATCAGGAGCGCGTTCGCGATGTGCCGGCAGTTCCAAGTCAGCAGAAGGTCCATCTCGTGCAGAGCTGCCAGAGCGATATGCAGAGCGTCACGCCCCGCTATCTTGGGTAAACCTGTCTCCCGGAGGATTCTCTGTGAGAGGGGCAACCCCTCTCGCGTAAAGTCCAAACGGGGAATCTCTTGCGCGAGAGCTAGACGCTGACGGGCCATGGCAAGGTCTCCCGCACCAATCTCCAGCAAAACGAGTTGCGAGACGCGAAGGTCAAACTTGGACCGCGACTCCTCCCACCAAGCCCGGGTCTGCCGCTGGTTGGAGGCGGTCACTGGGTCCCGGCTGATCCGTCCGGTCAGATAGCTGATGACGCTGGTCTCCAGATAGACCTTGGGCTTCAGAGTCCCTCCTCCGGAAAAAGTTTGCCCTACAGGTTCCTAATGGAGAGGCTATATCGCTTTTAGGCGCGTCTGCAATCCCCCGGTACGTTTACCGAGGCTTGCGGTCTCGCAGCTGTTTGGGGTCGTAGTCGTCGTAATACTCAACCTTGCCTATCAACTCAAAGATCTCCCGCTGCCGGGTCTGCATGTGCTCTTGAAGCGCCCGCAGCAGAATCACCTGCATCACCGCCGGGGGCGACCCCACCTCGGCGCGCAGCAGCATCTTGGCCTTGCTCTCCAGCGACCGGGCGAGGTCGCTCTCGGACTCGCAGGGGAAGGTGAGGAAGCCCACCCGGCCGCCGGGGAAGCCGAGCTGGCCGTCGGCGCCGTCGATCTTGACCGGGATCAGGTTGGAGTGGCGGCCGGCGAGGCTCCAGAAGAGCGAGGCGCTCGGGGTACCCAGGCCTTCCCAGGTGTCGTCCACGATCACCACCAGCGGCCGGCGCTCCGCCTGAGCGGTGAGGGCGGAGCAAAGGGCTGCCCGCTCCCGGCTCACCGGGGTGTATCCGGTCGCCTCGCGGGGGAACTGGAGCAGCACCACCGCTGGCTCCCCCTCCGGCAAGTCTGCGAGATGCCTGGAGACGCCGGCCGGATCGAAGTGCCCACCCTCCGTGCAGGCACAGGGGGACGCGTCGGCCTTCAGACGCTCCGCGAACAGCTCCCGGTCAACCTCCTGACAAGGGTGGGGCAGGACCACCCTTCGCCCGGCGCCCGCGAACAGCTCCGCGGCCAGCATCCGCGCCTGAGCCGTGCCCACGGTCACCATCGGCAGCGAGGAGGGGACCTCGGGCCTCACCCCACGCCGCTGCCACTCGCGCCAGGCGCGGCGCAGCTCGGGCAGACCCTCCACCGGCGAGTAGAGGAAGGCCCGGCTCCGCTCCGCCTCGTCGAGGCCGGCGAGCGCCGCCGCCATCGAGGGGAGCGGGACGGCCGCGCCGTGCCCGTCCGTGATCTGGCCGATGGTGGCGTTGAACGGCTTCCCCCGCGCCTCCGCCGACTGGAGGGGCAGGAAGTCGGCCGGCTGGAGCGCCCGGCGGCCGAGCGGCGAGAGGGCGGCCCACACCGCGGGCGCGGCCTCCTGGAGGAAGGCGTTGGCGTCGACGACCGGATCAGCGCCCATCCTTCTTCTCCTCCCCAGCCTCGTCCCGGAGCTTCGACACGGCCGCGTCGAGGCTGGCGAGCGCCTTCGATCCCCCCTGCCGGAGCTGCGCCTCCAGGCGGTCGAGCTCGGCATCCATCCCCTGCCAGCGCTCTTTCGCCGCGGAGCCGGCGTTCTGGTAGGAACGCTCCAGGCTCTGGCGGACCTCCGCCACGTCCCGCTCCACCTGGGCGAGGTTGCGGTCCCCGGCCACCTCGGCCCGGTGCTGGAGGAGCCTGGCCTGCGCCTTCAGCAGATCGGCCTGGCGGTCCAGGGCCGCCGCCGGGCCGCCATCTCCGTTACCCTCGGCGCTCCCCACGTGGAGGTCCACCCCCCGGGTCGCGTCGGTCCAGACGTCCTTGAGCTGACCTCCCGCGCGGTGGTAGGCCGCCCAGGAGAGGATCAACGCCAGGATCGCGATCAGCAGCGCCAGCCGGGCCATGCAGCCTCCTCCTTCGCTCCGGTTCCGTCCCCAGGCCATTCTTGATCCCCCTGGACGATCTTACAGGCTCAGGGGTTGCAGAAGCATCCGGCGGACGACGGATGGATTGGAGGTCTGGGATGGATCAGCTCTGGCATGGACTGCAGTGGCTCTTCGGCGCCGGACAGGAGGCCAAGGACGTGGACGCGGTGCAGATCTGCTTCCGGGCCGTCCTCATCTACTTCTTCGGCTGGGCGATCCTGCGGATCGGCGGCAACCGCTTCCTGGGCCGGGAGACCGCCTTCGACGTGGTCCTCGGGTTCGTGCTGGGATCGGTGCTCAGCCGCGCCATCAACGGGTCGAGCACCCTCCTGCTGGCACTCGTGGCCTCGGCTCTCCTGGTGGGTGTCCACCATCTGCTGGCCTGGGCCACCTTCAAGTCCCAGGTCCTGAGCGAGGTCTTCAAGGGGCGCCCCCGCACGCTGCTCCGCGACGGCGAGATCTTCCCGGACGAGTTGCGCAGACACCAGTTTACGGCAGGAGACCTGGATGAAACCCTGCGCCTGAACGGACGGGTCGGCGACCGCCACAAGGTCAAGGAGGCCCGCTTCGAGCGCAACGGCAAGGTCAGCGTGGTCAAGAAAGAGAGTGAGCCCAGGATCGTCGAGGTCCGCGTCGAGGCAGGGGTGCAGACGGTACGGATCGAGATCGCGTAGACGGGGAATGGACGGCCGGGAACCGCCGGCCGTCCCGGATCGAAGGGCTCAGCAGGCGCAGAACGTCGGGTGGCAGGCCGAGGCCGGACAGGATCCGCAGACGGTCCGCTGGTTCGTCCCACCCCCTTCGACCTGTAGCAGGGCGGCCGGCTCTTCCAGAAGCCGCAGGGTCTCCCGGTGCAGCGCGATCTTCTTCGTCTTCTTCTTCATGGATACCTTCTCCTGGGCAGGACGGGGCGAAAGGCCGCCCGGACGTCCTCTACAAAGAAGGGTGCGAGCCTCCGCTCTCGGGGAGCCGGCTTGAAAAACTGCGCGGCGGACACTAAACTTTCTTTGACTCTCCCGCCATAACGCTTCCGATCCAGGAAGCCCGGCGGGGAATTCCCCAAGCCAGCGCGGGCGTTCGGAGGGGTGACACGGCTCCCTCATCGCTCCGCGTTCCGGTGACGGGACCCGAGATTCCAAGACCAGGAGGACGTTTCCAATGGCCACTGCGACCGTCGAGACTCTGCAGTTTCAAGCCGAAACCCGGCAGCTCCTCGACCTGATGATCCATTCGCTGTACTCGAACAAAGAGATCTTTCTCCGCGAGCTGATCTCGAACGCGTCCGACGCCCTCGACCGGCTCCGCTTCGAGGCGCTGACGAGCCCCGAGCTCCTCGCCGGCGACGAGACGCTGGAGATCCGCCTCGAGGCCGACCGCAAGGCGCGCACCCTCACCATCTCCGACAACGGCATCGGCATGAGCCGCGAGGAGGTGATCGCCAACATCGGCACGATCGCCAAGTCAGGCACCCGCGAGATGGTCGAGCGGCTGAAGCAGGGGGAGTCCAAGGAGACCATCGCCGAGATGATCGGCCAGTTCGGGGTCGGCTTCTACTCCTCGTTCATGGCCTCCGACCGCGTGACCCTGGTCACCCGGCGGGCCGGCGACACGGCCGCCACCCGCTGGGAGTCGACGGGGGACGGCACCTACACCGTCGAGGACGGCGAGAAACCGGGCCGCGGCACCACCATCACCCTCCACCTCAAGCCCGAGGACAAGGACAACGGCGTCGACGACTTCTCGGACCGCTGGGTGATCAGCCGCATCGTCCGCCGCTATTCGGACTTCGTCAGCTATCCGATCATCCTCAAGGCCGAGAAGGACCCCGAGATCGAGGACCTCGCCAAGGAGAAGGAGACCGGCGAGAAGCCCGAGATGCCGCTGGAGGAGAAGGTCCTCAACTCGATGAAGCCGATCTGGACCCGGCCGCAGTCCGAGGTCACCGAGGACGAGTACAAGGAGTTCTACCGCCACATCTCCCACGACTGGACCGAGCCGCTCAAGACCATCCCCTACCGGGCCGAGGGGCGGATCGAGTACCAGGCCCTGCTCTTCATCCCCTCGCAGGCGCCGTACGACCTTTACTACGTGGCCTCGAAGCCGGGCCTTCAGCTCTACGTGAAGCGCATCCAGATCATGGAGAAGTGCGAGGACCTCCTCCCCCACTACCTCCGCTTCGTGCGCGGCGTGGTCGATTCGCCCGACCTCCAGCTCAACGTCTCGCGCGAGATGCTGCAGCAGGACCGTTTTATCACGACGATCCGCAAGGGCCTGACCAAGAAGGTGCTCGACGTCCTGGAGGATATAAAGGACAAGGACTCCGAGACCTACCTCAAGTTCTGGGCCGAGTTCGGCCGCGCCATCAAGGAGGGGACGAGCTCCGACTACGAGAACAAGGAGAAGCTGCTGGAGCTCCTCGTCTTCCCGTCGTCGAACGACCCCGAGAAGCTGACCACCCTCCGGGAGTACGTCTCGCGGATGAAGGACGGCCAGAACGAGATCTACTACCTGACGGGCGAGTCGCGCTCGCAGGTCGAGAATTCCCCCCACCTGGAGGCGTTCAAGGACAAGGGGTACGAGGTCCTCTACCTGGTCGACCCGGTGGACGAGCTGTTGACGCAGTCGCTCCACGAGTACGGCGGCAAGCGGCTGAAGTCGGCGGGCAAGGGGACGGTCTCGCTCGGCAGCGAAGAGGAGAAGAAGCAGACCGAGGAGGAGCTGAAGGCGAAGGAGGAGCAGATGAAGCCCTTCCTGGAGGCGCTGCAGAAGAGGCTCGACGAGTGGGTGAAGCAGGTGCGCCTGACCAACCGCCTCACCGCCTCGCCGGTCTGCCTGGTGGGGGCCGAGCACGACTACAGCCCGCAGCTCGAGAAGCTCCTCCAGAAGGGGAAGGGGGGCGGCCCCAAGCAGCGCCGCATCCTGGAGCTCAACCCGAAGCACGACATCCTCGCCCGGATGACCGAGCGCTTCGAGAAGGACCCCAACGATCCGCTGCTGGACGACTACGCCCAACTGCTCTTCGGCTACGGCCTGATCGCCGAGGGGGGCGAGCTCCCCGACCCCGTGCGGTTCAACCGCGCGGTGGCGGACCTGATGATGCGGGCGTCGTAAACCCTCACCGCGGTAGATTTTTCGTAGGGGCGGGGCTCGTCCCCGCCCTTCGTATTACTCTCCTGCCCGGCCCGCTTCCAATCCGTCCGAACGCGTTTTGAGAGCTTCCCGGCCCTGTTTTTGTGTTCCCGGATCGGTTGCGAGCGTTCCCGGACGCCCATCCAAGAAAACCCGAGCCCCCGGATATCGATCCGGACGGCCATCCAAGAAACCCGGCGGCGCGGATACGTTCCCCGGCGCTCGGGATAGCTTCCCCGGCCGTCATCCTGTACAACCCGGCCGCCCGGAAAGCTAACCTCGGCGTCGGGAAAGTAATTCAGCCGTTCGGATGCGTTCCCGCGGCGTCGGGTTCGTTAATTTTCGCGGCGGGACTGCCGTTATCGCGTCGGGGTGGGATTCAAGAGCCCCGGGAAAGAAATTCAGGCGTCCGGGAAGCCAATCTGGGCGCCGGGTTGCTTCGCGGACCGTTATCCGCCTGAATCGCGCCTTCCTGATGCATCATACCACCTCGGGATTCTCCGGGAGCGAGGATCCCATCCGTCCAAGCCGCGAAAGGGCAGGTCCCTTTGGCTCTCTCCTCCGCTGGGCCGCGCTCGTCGAAGACGATCTTGTCGGGATTGCGACAGGCGCTTATCCGTCCGGCGCGAGACGTAAGGCTGGCACGGGGTCGATTCTACCTCAGGCTACCGCCACGTTGACGATTCGCTAGGCACAGGCGTAACATAGTAAAGTCCTGAGAATGAAAGATATGCGTATTTGTCTACAACTCGCGGCGGCAAGTTCGGAGGACCGACGATAAGCATTCTAGGGGTTTGGACGGTGAAGTTAAACTAGGCTGTTAGCGTCAAAGGCAACGTCATGCGCATCTTTTCTGCTCTTCTCTCGGCGTCAGTTCTGGCAACGGTGCTCGCCGCGTGTGGAGGCGCCAACAACTCACAGGCCCCAACCACTCCTGTCGTCAGCGTTACGCCCGATGAACACGCCGCACTGAAGAAGCAGGTTCAGAGTCTTCAGTGGGACATCTTCTTTCTAAAAAGTCGGGTGGAGACCCTCGAATCTGGTGAGGCAACCGTCAGCACAGAAGAACAAGGCTACGACGTATCCAGAACAAAGTTTGGTCCGTTCACGGTCTCCACGCGCGGTGCCGCGCCATACCTCGACGGCTACAAAGTGAAACTCCGCATCGGCAATCTGACCAATGCCAATTTCAATGGCGCCAAACTGAAGCTTGGATGGGGCCCGCCATACGATCCAAAGAACCCGGAGGAGTGGGAGAAGAGCCGTAAGAAACGAGAAATCAGCTTAACAAACAAGCTGCCATCAGGATCGTTCACTGATGTCGAAATCATTCTCACACCCGCAAAGCCTGAGGAAATCAAGTCCTTTACTGTGGGCTTCGAACTCGATCAACTTGAACTGCGTGTTCGATGACGCCTAACCCTTCCATCGAGGGGACGTCCAACGGCTAATGCCGTTGGACGTCCCTCATGTCAAACGTTACTGCCGCCAGAGAAGCGAGATGCCTACACTAATCAGTCCAAACTATCCTCAGGACAAACTCAAAGATCCAACGCCTGAGGATCTTGTCGATGTGCTTGAAGATCGCATTAAGTACTGGCTGCTTGCGCCCGCCGAGTTGTTAAGCTCCCATCCCTATGGACAGGTGGCGGGACTTGGGCTCCTCATTGGTTACTTCGAGGGCATTTGGATCTATATTCAGGGGCAAGACAGCCGGAATCGATCGAAACTTTTCTTCAAAGAAGCCTTTGTTGATGTTTTCCGTTCAGGCGGCCTCAGCCCAGAATTGCTTGCGAGAGTGGCCGAAGTGCTCTACGAAGACGCGCGCTGCGGGTTCTTCCATGATGGGCTTTTCCGGAACCGAATCTTTTTCGGTAAGAATTTAGGAGGCTGTCTTCGAGTGACGCTGCCGCTGAAGGACGACGGGACCCTCGACGAGTCAGGAGAAATACAGTCGATCCTTTTGGACGTAGAGGCGTTTTTCAGATTTGTCGAGGGGCACTTCGGCACTCTTCTCGCGCGCCTCAGGAATCCAGATGAGGTAGATCTTAGGAATAGGTTTAAAGAAATCTGTAGAGAGAAATGGGAGTACGAAGGAGATCCGAGGGTGCTTGCTCCTTAAGAGCAAGCAACGAATCATTATAGACGAGGCAAAGCGCACAACCCAACTTCCACCGGACGGCCGGCTTCGCCCGCACAGTGAAGCGTCAGGGCGTTGGACGGCTCGAATAGGAGATGTGGTATGTTGACCGAGATTACTTCTACTCGGCACAATCTCTTTTCTTCTCATCGCGAGGCCATTCTTGAGCATGTATTCATTGGTGAGCTCCTCCGGTCACTTTGGGTTCGTGAAGTGGACGATGTCGAAGTACTAAGGCCAGAGGTTGATTCCGCCGGTTACGACTTAGCCATTGAATGCCGAGGCCATCTCAGGCACATTCAGCTCAAATCTTCCTTCTTGTCGGCCAAGACGCGGAGTGTAGCCGTAAGTACGAGACTGGCGGAGAAGCCGTCTGGTTGTGTAGTATGGGTGTGCTTCAATCAGGATGATCTACAACCGCGAGTCTTTAAGTGGTTTGGCTGCGAGCCCGGAGAAAAGCTTCCGGATATCATGGGCTACCCCGTTGCGAGGCAAGCCCGAGCGAACAGCCAGGGTTTCAAGGCAATTCGTCCGTATTTTCGGCTTGTTCCTAAAAGTGTTTTTAAGACGCTCGACACAATGAACGAGGTTGCAGAAAAGCTTTTCGGTCGATGAATGCTATATCAGTCCGTCGCCGCTCAACCCGGGCAGTCGAGCGGATGGATACCGCGCTATTGCGCAGTCCCACCGCTTACCGCCAATCGCGTTGGCCGGCGACAATGCCACGTCCCCGGCACCTCGGCCCGTTTCGAGCGTCATTGGCGCCCGGAGATCGCCGCCGAGCGTTCGGACAGCCTCAGGCGCTGCCGGCTACGACTGCGAGAGCTGGCTCGCTCCGGCTGACCGGCACCGTCCCGAACCGCCGCTCCCGGCGGGAAAACTCGCGCACGGCCTCCGCCAGATCCACCGCCGAGAAGTCCGGCCACATGCGTTCCGTGAAGACCAGCTCGGCGTAGGCGCACTCCCAGAGCAGGAAGTCCGACAGCCGCTTCTCGCCGCCGGTGCGGATCAGGAGGTCGACGTCCGGCACGGGGAGGCCGTCGTGAGGGTCGGCCAGCAGGCGGGCGAAGGTCTCGCGGGAGGGCTCTCTCCCCGCCAGGCGGGCGGCGGCGCGGAGGATGGCGTCGCGCGCCGAGTAGTCGACGGCGATCCGCAGCAGGAAGCGGTCCGAAGAGACCGTCCGCGCCTCGGCTTCCTCGATCACCCGCACCAGGCCGGGAGAGAGCCGGTCCCGCCGGCCGATCACCGAGATGCGCACGCCGTTCTCGGCGCACTTGGCCGACTCCGCGGTGAGATAGCTCCGGAAGAGGCGCATCAAGGCACGGACCTCCACGTCCGGACGCTTCCAGTTGTCCGAGGAGAAGGCGAAGAGGGTCAGCGTGCCTACCCCTAAATCCCGCGCCGCCTCGACCGCCCGCCGCACCGCCTCCACCCCCGCCACGTGGCCCGCCGTGCGGGGACGGCCCCGCTGGAGCGCCCAGCGGCCGTTGCCGTCCATGATGATGGCGACGTGGATTCCGGAGGACCTCATCGCGCCGCCTCCCGTCCACGGTCGATCCGGTCGAGCACCTCGGCATGCCCCTGCACCCGGGCCAGGGTACGGATAACCCAGGCCCGGGGACCGTTCCCCAGGCGCAGCCCCGGGTCCTTCCGCAGCAGGACGTCGACCACCTTGGGATGTCCGTTGGCCACCGCCTGCTCGAGCGCCGTCCAGCGGATCGGACCGTGAAGCCGGGGATCGGCACCGGCCTCCAGCAGCTCCTTCACGATCCCGGGCTCCCCCTGCGCCGAGGCCAGCATCAGCGGCGTCAGCCCGTTGTCGCTCCGGCCGTTGGGATGGGCCCCGGAGGCGAGCAGGGCGCGGACGGCTCCGAGCTGACCCTTGTGGACCGCGTGGTGGAGCGGCGTCCAGCCGTTGGGCCCCCGGTCCCGCAGGTCGGGATCGGCCCCGTCGAGGACCAGCTCGCGGATCGCCTCGGTCTTCCCCGTACGGGCCGCCCAGTCAAGGGGGGTGAAGCCGTGGGGGTCCAGGGCGTTTACGCCGCCCCGTATCCGCAGCTCCCGCCGCAGCTCCTCGGGGGAGCCGGCGGCCGCCATCTTCTCCAGCGGGGATTCGGGGCGCGCCCGCGGCAGCGTGGTCAGGGTCCAGAACGCCGCCGCCGCCAGGACCGCGAGCGCCAGAGCGATCGAAGCCAGAATCCGGATCTTCACGTCAGCCCTCCGATAAATAACTTTGCCGCACAAAGTCGATGGACGCGGAACGGCCCGGGCTCACCCCTCGCGGGTGGCCTGGATGATCGCCTCCATGTGGTCCAGGTAGCGCTCCAGCGCCCGGCGTCCGGGAGCGGTGAGCCGGTACTCCGTCTTGGGCATCCGCCCCTCGAAGTACTTCTCACAGGTGATGTACCCCGCCTCCTCCAGCTTGCGGGCGTGGACGCTCAGATTGCCGTCGGTGGTCTTGAGGAGCTTCTTGAGGTCATTGAAGCTCAGATGGTCGTTGACCGCGAGGGCGCTGACGATCCCCAGCCGCATCCGCTCGTGGATGACGCGGTCGAGGTCCAGCGCTGTCTGGGGGGCCGCCGGAGCGTGAACGGCCACGTCCGCCTCCTCCTCGGCGCCGTCGTCGTCGTGCTTGAGCGCCTTAGCCACCGTGCCTCCAGGCGATCAGGGCGCCGAAGAGGATGTGCAGCCCGCCGAAGCCGCCCGCGAGCAGGGCGTCGCGCCAGGCGGGCGGGGCGACCAGCGTGAAGGTCCCCAGCGCCATGAAGGCCATCCCCATCACCGGCACCGTGCGCACCGAGAAGGCGCCTCCGGTCACCACCCCCGTGCCGTAGAGGAGGAGCCAGAGCCCCGGGAGGGAGGCCACGTTGCCGGAGAAGAAGAGCACCGGCGTCAGCAGCGCCCCGGCGATCAGCGGGGGAAAAAGCCCGAGGGCGAACCGGCGCCCGGGCTTCGAGAACAGGCTCTGCTCGGAGCGCCACGCCTTCCAGGCGATGGCCGCCGTGGTGACCAGGAAGCCGGCCAGGCCTTCCCACAGCCAGACCTGGAGCCACCCCCAGGCCGTCTGCTGGCGGGCGGCGAGCCAGGCCGCGAACAGCGCCGTCAGCCCGACCAACACCTCGCCGAGCCCCGAGACCGCCGTGAAGTAGGCCGCCCCCTCCATGGTCTCGCGGATGAACCGCAGGTTGTCCATGGCCCGCAGGTGCAGCGCGGGGGGCGGGACGAGCCGGGGTCGGGCGGGCTGCGGATCGGCCATGGGTTGAATCTACGCTGGAGGCCTCTAAACGTCAAGCACTTTTTGGGACAAAGTTCCCTCACCGGGAGAGGGAAACCGGGAAGGCGGTTTCTCTCATCCGACAGATCCGACCGATCCGTCGGATTTAACCGGGGAGGGCGGGAGGGGTCGGGAGAAGAGGGCCGGGGTGATGAGGGCCCGGGCGGGCGGCCTCCCTACGAAGCCCCCTTCCCCTCCGCCCGCCGTTTCGCCATCGCCGACACCATCCCGACCATCCCCATCAGCCCCATGGACTTGCCCATGGAGAGCTCGCGGCCGAAGACGCGGTAGACCACGTCCTGCGGCACCTGGGCGACCTGGTCGAGGGGGGCGCCGGAGAGGGCGTCACCCAGGATCACGGCCATCGCCTTGGCGGAGATCCCCTGCGGGTTCTCCACCGCGAAGTGGAAGTCCAGGGTGCCGTCCGGCCGCTCCTCGGTGAACACGAAGGCCTCCGACTCACAGGCGGGGACCCGGTGCTCCTCGCCGAAGGGCCGCCGCGCGATCCGCGGCGGCACCTCCTCGAAGCGGCCGGCGAGGTCGATCAGGAGCTGGATCCGCTCGTTGCGGTCGGGGACCATCTCGAGCGTCTCCAGCGTGTCGGTCAGCTTTTCCGGTACGGCCATGCAATCTCTCTCCAGGCGGGGCCTTGGACGGGCTTCAGCGCTCGATGGGGACCCCGACCAGGTTCCCCCACTCCGTCCAGCTCCCATCATAGTTGCGGACCTTGTCGAAGCCCAGGAGGTGGGTGAGCACGAACCAGGTGTGGCTGCTCCGCTCGCCGATGCGGCAGTAGACGATGACGTCGTCCCCCGGCTTGATCTTGGCGTCGTTCCCGTAGAGGGAGCGCAGCTCGTCCCCCGTCTTGAAGGTGCCGTCCTCGGGGTTGATCGCCTTGGCCCACGGAACGCTCGCCGCCCCGGGGATGTGGCCGCCGCGCAGGGCCCCCTCGTTCGGGTACTCGGGCATGTGGAGCTTCTTGCCGCTGTACTCGTCGGGGCTGCGCACGTCGACCATCGGCTTCTTCGCCTTCAGATGCTCCAGCACCTGGTCGCGGAAGGCGCGGATCTTGGTGTCGTCCCGCTCCGAGGCCTTGTAATCGCTCGCCGGATAGCTCGGCACGTCCTTGGTGAGCGGCCGCCCCTCCTTCTCCCACTTGATCCGCCCGCCGTCCATGATCTTCGCCTTGTCGTGCCCGAAGAGCTGGAACACCCAGAAGGCATAGGTCGCCCACCAGTTGTTGCGGTCGCCGTAGAAGACGACCGTGGTGTCCTTGCTCACCCCGATGCGCCGCATCAGCGCCTCAAACCCCTCGCGCCCGAGATAGTCGCGCCGCAGCGGATCGTTCAGGTCGCGCGTCCAGTCCACCTCGACGGCGCCCGGGATGTGCCCGGACGGGTAGAGGAGAGGGTCCTCGTTCGATTCGATGACCCGGATCGACGGGTCCTGCAGATGGCTCGCGACCCAGTCGGTCGACACCAGCACCTCGGGACGGACATAACCACGGCTCTCGATTTCGCTCACGTCAGGTCTCCTTTCGCTCCTTGCCGCAAAGGGCCTCTCTATTTGTGACCAATCCTATCACCATAGATTTCCCGATGCCAACGAGCCCTCCCGCAACGGGGAGCGGGCTACACTTCAGCATTTTCTAGTACCTTGGTATATATACCAGGTTGAGCATAACCTGGTTTACCCAAGGTTGGCCGGTCGGGCCTCCGCCGGGTCCGGCTCCGCCTTGTCGAAGGAGACTTATGTCCAGCAGTAAGCACCGCCGTATGCTCGTGTTGTCCCTCGCGCTCTCCGCCGGAGCCCTGGCGCTCCCGCCGGTGGGGGCGGCTCCGGCCCGGAGCGCTCATCTGGATGCCGGTCCAGCCGTCCAAACGGAGATCTTCATGCGTAGCTTGATTGAGACTGTAAAGAACCTTTGGGGGATACTCAAGGACGCCCCTCCGGGGCCTCCCCAGGGGGATCCCCCCCACCACCGGGCGGACGAGGGCCCGAGCGTCTGCCCCCACGGCGGGCATCCCAACCCTTGAGCTTGGGAATGCCTGGGGGAGCCTGTTGTTCTAGTGAGCAGATACTGAAGATGGAGATCTGAGGATTGACGAGCACCTTGCACCTTGACCGCACCATCCTCGGGCGTTTTCTCGGCGGACACCTCTCCGAGCGGGAGAGCCACGATCTGCAACGCCATCTCTTCGTCTGCCCGGACTGCGAGGAGCGCCTCCTGGCGCTCCTCCCGGGCTCCCCCTCCCTTCTCCCTTTCTCGCGGAGGGAGGACCACCACAGGCTCATCCGCCGCCTCGTCGAGGGCTGCCGCGCGGAGGCCGACGCCTTCCGCCGCCGCCTGGCCGGGGAGCGGGCCGCCGCCCCCCGGCTGTGGCGGGAGATCGAGCCGCACGGCGAGGAGCGGCGCCGGGCCCTCGTGCGCTCGGACCCCCGCTTCGCGACCTGGGGCTTTCACGAGCTCCTGCTGGACCGCTCGCGCCGGGCGGCGCTCGAGGACGTCCAGCGCGCGGAGCACCTCCTGCGGCTGGCGTTCGACGTGGCCCGGAGGCTGGACCGCGAGGGGCACGGCCCCGGCGCCGTGGAGGCGGCGAAGGGGCGGACCTGGGCCTCGCTCGGCAACGTGCTCCGCGTCCGCGGCGACTTCCGCCGGGCCGAGGGGGCCTTTCGGAACGCGGAGCGGCACCTCTCCCGGAGCTGGCTCGACCCTCTGGACGAGGCCCTCCTGCTGGAGCTCAAGGCTCCCCTGCGCCGCGCCCAGCGCCGTTTCGGCGAGGCGCTGGAGCTGCTCGAAGGCGCCCTCGCCATCTACCGCGAGGTGAACGACCCCCACCTCCAGGGCCGGGTGCTGATGACCAAGGGGGTCGTGCTGCAGTACATGGGGAACCCCCAGGAGGCGGCGGCCTGCTTCCGCCGCTGCCTCTTCCTGCTCGACAGCCTGCGCGAGCCCCGGCTGGTGGGGATGAGCCAGTACAACCTCATCAGTTGCCTCCAGGACGCCGGCCAGAGCGCCGAGGCGGCGGCGCTGATCCCCGAGGCGCGGCGGATGATGGAGCAGGTGGGCACGCGCTTCGACCTCTGGCGCCTGCGCTGGACGGAGGGGCGGGTGGCCGCCTCGCTCGGCCGCCACGAGGAGGCCGAGGAGGCCCTCGGCGAGGTCCGCGAGGCCTTTCTCGACAGCGCCCTCGCCTTCGACGCGGCGCTCGTCTCGCTCGACCTCGCCCTGGTCTACCTGCGCCAGCACCGGGCCGGGGAGACCCGCCGCCTGGCGGCCGAGATGATCCCGGTCTTCCAGTCCCGCGAGGTCCACCGCGAGGCCCTGGGCGCCCTCATCGTTTTCCAGCGGGCGGCGGAGCTCGAGGAGCTCACCGCCGGCCTGGTCGAGGAGATCGCCGCCTACCTGCGGCAGGCGCGCGTCGATCCCAGGCTGCGGTTCCGGGAAGGAGAAGCAAAGGGGCGGCCCGGCGACGGGGCCGCCCCTCCCGTGAAGGATTCCTGACGCGGGCTAGTAGCGGACGTTGCTCGGCGCCGGCGCGCCGGCGCCTACCGCGGTCTGCACGTTCAGGTATTCCTGGACCACGTTCGGCAGGTTCTGCTCCAGCCAATTCGCCATGTCCTGCTCGTCGCGGAGGATGGCCTCGCAGACCTGGACCACCTGGTTCTCGCCCAGGAGGCGGGCCGCCGCGATGAGCGCCTTGTACGAGGCGATCTCGAAGTGCTCGGCCGCGTAGTCGGAGAGGGCGTTCTTGACCAGCTCGTCCGGCGAGGCGCCGGTCGAGCGCCCCTGGAAGAAGCCGGAGACCGCGCCCATCGCGGTCTTCACCGTCGAGACGCTGCCGCCCAGGCGCTCCACGCACTCGCGGACGCGCTCGGCGTGCATCTTGGTCTGCTCCAGGTGCTGGGCGATCTTGCGGTACATCTCGGGGCGGTCCTTCACGTCGTCCGCGTGGTTCTCGAGGACCTGGACGAGCCCCTTCTCCATCGCGTAGGCGTCGTTGAGCCAGCCGATCAGGGTTTCCCTCGGATCTCGATTCGCCATGGTGCAACTCCCTTCTGCTGCTGTCGATTCTTGGTTGGTCTTACCGGACGCCGGAGCCGGCGTCACCCGTCAAGAATTGCAACATGCGTGCCCCTCTCCTCAGGCGCTCTTCCTCATCGCCTCCTCCTCGGGCTTGGGCGGGATCTCCGGCCGGCGCTCCCCGAGATCGAACCGGTTCCCCGCGCTCAGCACGTGCAGCTTGACGTCGAAGACGGACATCGTCTTCTCCATCTCCTCCCGCGGCTCCGCCAGGTTCGAGTAGGAGACCTTGCTGCCGTCGAGCACGTAGACGGCGCCCGCGCCCACCACCTCGAACCACTCGTTGTCGTCGAGGACGATGGCCGTGTTCTCGTCGAGCCCGATCCCCATCGTGCGGGGGTTCTGGGTGATCGCGCCGAGCAGCCGCCCGAGCCGGCCCCGCTGGGCGAAGTGCTGGTCGATGACCACATTCCTGATAAAGCCCAGGCCGGGAGCCATCCCCAGAACGGCATCGACCTTGTGGGATTCGTCGCCGTCGCCGGAGATCAGCATGGTCTCGCTCATCACCGAGGCGCCGGCCGAGGTCCCGGCGATGGTCCCCCCCCGCTCGTAGATCTCCTCGATCCGCCGGTACACGAGGGAGTCGCCGAGCTGGCTGGTGATCTTGAGCTGGTCGCCGCCGGTGAAGAAGACGACGGTCGCGCCGTCCAGGATGCGGACGACCTCCTCCTTGAAACCCTCCTCGCGGACCCGGATGTCCAGCCACTCGACCTTCTTGACGCCCAGCTTCTTGAAGATCTCCCGGTATTCCTTCCAGGTCTCCTCCGGCTCGGCGGTGGCGATGGTGGCGACCACCAGCTTGCCGATCCCCGCCCGGCGCGCCACCTCCTGCAGGATGGTCTGCTCCCCGTCCTGGCGCTCGCCACCCCCGATGATGATCAGAGTGCCCTGCTTGGTCTCAACCTTGGCTGGACCCTTCGCGGGGCCTCGCTTTTTCGCCGTCTTCCGCGTCTTCTGCGCCATGGCTTGCCCTCCTCAAATCATTTCTCGCCGACCAGATGGAGCTCCCGGGAGCTCGTCTCGGCGACTTTTTCCTGGACCGCCAGCTTTCCGCCTTTCACCAGGCGCCGCCCGCGGGCGATCACCTCCACGATCTCCAGCGAGTCCTTCCGCAACACCAGCAGGTCGGCGTCCTTGCCCGGCTCCAGCCGCCCCTTGCCCGCGAGCTTCAGGACGTTCGCCGTGTTCGCGGTGACCAGGGCGAGGACCTTCTCCAGCGGCATTCCGTACTGGAGGACGCACTGCTGGACGACCTGCCAGAGCTGGCGCGGCGCGCTGCTGTCGGAATCCGAGGAGAGGGTCAGCTTCCCCGGGTCGCCGCCCCGCTCGAAGTAGCGGCGGACCCAGCGCCCCATGTCCTCGGCGGCCGAGTCCATGTCCACGAACGCGCCGCGGCGGACGAGCTCGATCCCCTCGTCCTGGAGCTCCGGGCTGCGGTTGAGGTGGGAGGGATAGAGGCACCCCGGCCGGATCTCCCCCGGATAGGCCTCCAGGAGATCGAACAGCGGCTTCAGCCGCCGGGGGCTCTCGCCGACGTGGAAGTGGGTGACCCCCGCCTTGCGCGACAGCATGCCGCCGACGTGGGCGTCCACCACCACCCGCGCCAGCTCCTCCGTCGAGGGCTGGGGGGAGCGGTGGTCGGAGATGGCGATCTCGCCGACGCCGATCACCTCGTCGACGATCATCAGGTCGTTGCGCACCGAGCCGCTGAACGTGGCCGGCGGGATGCCGTAGTGCCCGGTGTAGAGGTAGGCCGTCATCCCCTCCTCGCGCAGCCCCTTCACCTTGGCCAGCAGGCTGATCGGCGGCCGGGTGGTGGCGTCCACGCCCAGGACCCCCACCACGGTGGTGATGCCCCAGGTGACGATCTCCGAGAGCTGGATCTCGGGAGAGCGGCTGGCGAAGCCCTCCTCGCCGCTGCCGCCGATCAGGTGGCTGTGGGGGTCGATCACCCCCGGGGTGACGAGGCAGCCGGCGGCGTCGATCACCTCCAGCTCCAGGCCGAGGAGCGGCGCCGCCACCTTGGGATCGGTTTCGCCGATCCGGGCGATCTTGTCGCCGGCGAGCAGGACGGGCCGCCGCCCCCGGGGCTCCGGAGCGTAGACCTCGCCGTTCTCGATCAGGGTCAACATCTTCCGGGATCACTCCTCCTTGCCGGCCACCGAGACGGTGCTCGCCTGCGGCCCCTCGAACCCCTGCTCCTCGGCGAAGCGGACGCGCGAGCCCACCTCCAGCTTCTCGAAGCCGGGGGGATCGAGCACGGCGTTGCGGTGGAAGTAGACCTCTCGGCCGTCCGGGCCGGCGATGAAGCCGAACCCCTCCTCCCGCAAGATGCGGACCACCTGCCCCTCGGGCGGCAGCACCGGGCTCTTCACCTCGCCGCGCCGCCGCGCCGCCCACCCCTCCACCTGCCGCTCGGCGGCGTCGAAGGCCCCGCGGATCGCCGCGTAGATCTCCTCGTCGCTCTTGTCCGCCACCAGCTCGGAGCCGGGGACGGTGATGTCGACCCGCACCCGGTAGGGCCCCCCCTCCTGGTGGTGGTTGCCCGTGGGGCGCTCGACCGCGATGCGGCAGCTCGTGATGCGGTCGCTATGACGTTCCAGCCGGCCGGCGCGTTTCCGCAGCTCGGCCTCCAGCGGTGGGGAAAGATCGATCCAGCGGGTCGAGATCTCCAGGGGTACCTGCATGCTCTGTTCTCCTTCCCGGCCCTCGCGGGCCTGCTCACCCCGGAGATTTCGCAAGGGGCGTGCCATGGCGCCCCGTGCTACCATCCAGCTACTCTCAACCTTATCCCCCGCGCTTCGTATCTATGGGTACGGACCTTCACGATTGGAAAAAACACCCATGTTCGAATCCCTGAAATCTCCACGCTTCCGCGTGCAGTCCCCCTTCCTCCAGCAGCTGAGAGGCCGGATCGGCAAGACCGGTTTTTGGCTGCTGGCCCTGCTCGTGCCGCTCTTCTTCCTGCGCGCCTGCTTCATCACCTACGTGCCGCCCGGCATGGTCGGGGTGCGCCAGATCTCCTACGGCTCCGGCAAGGGGCTGCAGAAGACGCCGGTGCTCCCCGGCTACAGCCGGGAGCTCTCCGGCTACGAGAAGATCCACACCTTCCCGCGCGATATCCAGGTGGTGGAATTCACCAACAACCCGGCCGAGAGCGGCGCCGGGCACAGCCAGAGGTCGGCCATCAAGGTGCCGACGGTCGACGGCTATCCGGTCGACGTCGACGTGACGGTGCTCTACAAGATCAAGGACCCCTTCCTGATCGCGTCGAAATTCGGCTTCGGCAAGGGATACGAGGAGTCGGTCGTCCTCCGCTTCACCGACTCCCTGGTCAAGCGGTACCTGGGCGATCTGCGGGCCGAGCAGTTCTATCACGACGCCCGGCTCGCCAAGGTGATCGCTCTCAACGACGATCTCAAAAAACGCTTCGCGGCCAACGGCCTGGAGCTGACCGACGTGCTGATCCGCCAGTACGACTACCCCCAGACCTTCCAGACGCTGACCGAGCAGAAGAAGATCCAGGACCAGTCGGTGCTCGCCAACCAGGAGCTGGCCAAGCAGGCGGAGGTGCAGACGCGCCTCAACCAGACGACCGCCGAGGGGCAGAACCTGATCAACGTGAAGACCTCCGAGTTCAACGCCCAGATCACCGAGATCAACGCCCGCAAGGACCTTTACGAGCGCCAGAAGCGCGCCGAGGCGGACCTGCTGATCAAATCGGCGGAGGCCAACGGCACCGAGCAGATCAACCGCGCCCTCGAAGGCGCCGGCTCGGCCAAGCTCCTCAAGCTGCGCCGCGGCCTCGCCCTGCTCAACAGCATCAAGGGGCCGATCTACATCAGCGAGGACCCCACCGACCTCGGCAAGATCAGCTCGGAGAAACCGGAGAAGAAATGAGATCCCTACGATCTTTCCCGATCCTCGCCTGCGCCCTGCTGCCGCTCGCCGCCACGCTCGCCGGGTGTACCCCGCACACGACCGAGGCGACCGAGAAAGGCGTGAAATTCAGCAAGCTGACCGGCCACGTCGAGCTCATGGAGCCGGGCGCCACCTACTTCTTCCCGCCGCTCGTCAACGACTGGAAGAGATACGACGTCTCCCTGCGCAGCCTGGTGATGACGGCGCAGGCCAACTCCGGCGACCGCCAGGAGAAGGACGACCTGCGCTTCAAGACGCGCGACGGCAACGACATCGAGACCGACGTCACCGTGCGCTGGCGGATCAACCCCGATCAGGTGGAACGCATCTGGCGGTACGTGGCGCCGAGCACGGACGAGGTGCAGAGCCGGCTGGTGCGCCCGATGGCGCGGGCCTACGTCCGCGACGTCCTCAACCGGCTGAACTCGGAGGACTTCTACAACCCGACACTGCGCTTCGACGCGGCCAGCAAGGCGTCGAATCTCCTCGTCGAGCACCTGGGTCCCCGGGGCGTGATCGTCGAGCAGGTGATCCTCGGCGACTTCTCGTTCAAGCCCGAGTACCAGCGCCTGATCAACGCCCGCAAGGAGGCGGAGAAGACGGCCGAGAAGCTGGAGGCCGAGATCCTCGCCACCCGCGAGGCGAACCAGGCCAACCTGCAGTCGAAAGTGGCCGAGCTCACCAAGCAGCTCACCAGCGCCCAAGGCAACTTCGAGCAGGCCAAGCGCAACGCCGACGCCTACCTCATCCAGCGCCAGCAGGGGGCGCAGGCCATCTTCGCCGAGAAGACGGCCCAGGCGGAGGGGATCCGCAAAGAGCGCAACGCCCTCAACAGCAGCGCCGGCGACGCCTATGTCAACCTCCAGCTCATCGACGCCTTGCAGAAGAAGGAGATCCGCCAGATCCCCAAGCTGCCGAGCGGCAACGTGATCATCGACGGCAACAAGCTTCTCCAGCAGCTCGGCGTCATCCGCTACGAGGTCAACCGGCAGGACGAGGCCGGAGACCAGCCGCCGGGCAAGCAGTAGGAAGGGCGGGAGGAAACGGCCATGCTGAACCTCGCCGGAACGTCCTATGACTTCGGCAACGTCCTCTTCGCCGTGCTCCAGGAGTGCGAGCACCAGCGGCGCGCCCTGCTGCCCAACCAGGCCGCGGCGCGCCTCCAGGAGATCGCCCGCGCCAAGCTCGCCGAGATCCACGAGAGCTACACAGAGCTCGGCGGCACCGCGGCCTACTGGCAGCAGCTCGAGCGCGAGGTGATGGAGACGGCGTTGCCGCAGTACATTTCGGAGGCCGCCGAGCAGACCCGCCGGGAGCGGGACAACTACGACCTCTGGCGCCAGGGGGACCCGGCCGCCCGGGCCCTCTTCGGCCTCCTGGGGCTGATCATCGGCGGCCTGATCATCAAGGCCCCCTTCATCCCCATCTTCGAGGATACCTTCGCCTTCCTGCTGACGGCGGCGGGCCTCCTCTACCCGGAGGTCAAGAAGACCTACTTCGACTACCGGCACTCCCGGCGGCTCAACCGGCTGATCACGCATGCGGAGAAGTACCAGAAGAACCAGCGGCTCCACTACGTGAGCGAGGCGCGGCTGCGGGAGGAACTCGAGGAGGTGGGGAGCCCGCACGCCCGGGCATCAATGCCCGGGCTACCCCGAGACGAAAAGCCGGCTGAAGCCGGCTCCCAAGGCGCTCCCCGTTCCAAGAGCCGGCATTAGAGGCGGTTGTGCCTGATGGAAACAGCGAGATCATGACCTCGGTTTCCGAGGCCGGTCTGCGTCAGCTCTGGCGCGAGTACGTGCTCGGGCGATATCTGAGGGGAGAGATCGCCCGAGAAGAGGCGGTAGGGCGGGTGGGAATCGATTGGGTGGACTTGGCGGAGCGACAGCACGCAGCGATGAAAGAGGATCTGGCATGGGCCGGGGGGGGTGAATCTTGCCCCGTTAGGGGCAACGGCATGTAGCCAGGGGCGTTAGCCCCAGGATCTACATGCCTGGGCTCCTACGGAGCCCTCTCTCAAAAAGCACGACTTGGGTGGCGTTGCCTCACCACGGCCGCGAGAGCACGCACGCGTTGATGCCGCCGATCCCCATCGACAGCTTCCCCGCGACCCCCTTCTCGACCAGGCACGGCTCGTCGAAGACGTAGAGATCGTGGATGCCGGCGATCTCGCGGTTGAGCTCGGCCGGATGGAGCGGCGTCGGGTAGAGCCGCCCGCGCTGGAAGCCGAGGTACTGCGCCGTCAGCTCCCAGCCGCCGCCGGCCGACATGCCGTGGCCGAAGGTCCCCTTGCGGGCGGTCACCACCACCGACTCCGGGACCATGCCGCGCAGGGTCTCCACCTCGCGGTAGTCCCCCGGCGTGGCGGTGGCGTGGAGGTCCCAGGTGGCGAGGTCCTCCGGCCGGACGCCCCCCTCCGCGAAGGCGTTCCGCATCGCCATCGTCGGCCCATGGATCGAGGGGGTGATGATGTGGTCGGCGTCCGAGCTGACGCCGACGGCGACCGGCTCCATGCCCAGCGGCCGGAACCCCTTCTCGCGCATGTGGTCCAGGTCCCCCAGGATCCAGAGCACCGCGCCCCCCGCCACGTGGGTCCCCCGCAGCCCGGTCAAGGGCTTCGAGACCGCAGCGTCGGCCGAGATCACCCGCGCCGAGTAGAAGGCCCCCACCGACAGCGCCAGCGGCGGCGGATCGGTGGCGCCGATCACCACCGCCTTGGCCTCGCCGCGCCGGATGGCGTCCATCCCCAGCTTCAGGCAGACGCCGAAGGTCGAGCAGGCGGCGACCGGCGCGAAGGCCAGGCCGTTGATGTGCCCCATCATCGAGATCTGCGCGGCCGGCGTGTTCCAGATGTTCCACACCACGTTGGGCGACACCGACTGCCAGGGGGGCGTGGGCTCCTGCCATCTCTCGTGGAGGGCCTTCAGGCGGCGCTGCTTCTCCTTGAGCACGCTCACCTTCCCCCTCTCGATGTCCCCCTGGACGTTGAGCCCCTCGATCTCGGCCAATTCGCGGAGGTACTCCTGGAGATCGGGCGAGGAGGCGGCCCACCAGTGCCACCAGGCCGCCTCGGCCTCGTAGCGGTCCTCGGGGTCCTCGACCGTGGCCGGATCGGCGGGCGCTCCCTCCGGCGCCGCGCCGCGCTCGCGGAAGGCCGGATTGCGCTCGGCCCAGAAGCGGTCCCAGCGGCGCTGGGCGCGGTCGAGGGCGCGGGTGTTGTGGGAGATCGTCTGGACGCAGCCGATGCCGGTGCCCATGTAGATGTGGGCGGCGGTGCCGAGCGCCCGCAGCTCCTGCTCCAGCCCTTCGTTCTGCCCGAGCGCCTGGATGAAGGAGCCGATGGCGTAGAGCACCGGCAGGTCCATCTTCTCCTCGAGCTGGTGGAAGCGGGCCGGGGGGAAGCGGGAGGCGATCCACCCGCGGTAGTCCTCGAACCGGAAGTCGGGGACGCCGACCAGGAAGTTGTCCGGGCCGAAGCCGTTGAACGGCCCGAGCCAGCTCCCGTTGGACGCGAGATTGGCCGCGAACGCGTCGATGTTGGGCGAGCGGGGCGCCACGACGCCCCAGCCGAAGATTCCGACTCTGCGCAAAACGGACCCCTCCTTCGAAGCCCGGATTCTGCCACAGCCCGGGCCTCCCCCGTTCGGGGGAGCGAAAATCCCGCCTTCGGGCGATGACGGCGGGCGGGGTGATGAGGGCCCTACTCGTTCCGGATCGCCACCGGGTGTTTTCGGGGTCGCGGCAAGCCGAGGCAAAAAGATACGGCAACGCCGGGAGGATGGCCCGGCGTACCGTCCTCCCGGCGGGCTTCGTTTGTCAAAGAACCGGCGTTGAGCGCTCCCCAACGCGTTTTTTCCGTTCCCGGCCGCCGTTTTCACCATCCCGGCGGCCTTTGTGTGCTCCCGGCCGCGTTTTGAGCTCTCCCGGACGGCCATCCTGGCTTCCCGGGTCCCTCTCAGGCTTCCCGGACGGCCACCTTGTCTTCCCGGACGGCCATCCTGGGGATCCGGCCCGCCGGGAGCGCTGTGAAGCCGGCATCCAGCGCTCGAAGGAGGGCATCCTGGCCTCGAAAGACCTCATCCAGGCGATTGAGGCCGCCATCCAGCCTTGAAAATCGCTCGGGCGCCATCCAATTTCGTTGCGCATGAGATTAGGACGATCATCTCGCGCTCTGTCCAAAAAATCCAGGATGCGAAAGACGTTATCCCACATCAAAACGTAGTTTTCAACCCATGCTCGCATAAAGGGCCTTGACAGGCCTGGGGGAGTCTGTAGAAAGTGGACCGGGGCGACACGCCTCGGGCGCGACGATGCACTCCTAGGATGTGACCAACAGAACCACTCTCCACAGCGCCTGCCCTCTGGACTGTCCGGACGCCTGCAGCCTCGCCGTCACGGTCGAGGACGGCAGGATCGTGAAGCTGGACGGCGACCATCGAAATCCCGCGACGCAGGGGTTCATCTGCGCCAAGGTCCGCCGCTTCCCCGAGCGGCTCTACGGCCCCGACCGCCTCCTCCACCCGGGGGTGCGGGAGGGCGCCAAGGGGGAGGGGCGCTTCCGCCGGGTCTCCTGGGACGAGGCGCTCGACCTCATCGCCGCGCGTATCGAGGAGGTCCGGAGCCGCCACGGCGCCGAGGCGATCCTCCCTTTTGCCTATGGCGGCTCGAACGGCGTGCTGACTCAGGACGCCGTGGACGCCCGCCTGTTCTACCGGCTCGGCGCCTCGCGGCTGGGGCGCACCGTCTGCGCCGCCACCTCGGGGCGGGCCTGCGCCGGCCTCTACGGCGGCATGCCGGGGGTCGGCTACGCGGACTACGTCCACGCCCGGCTGATCGTCCTCTGGGGGGCCAACCCCTCGATCTCCGGCATCCACCTGGTGCCCTTGGTGCTGGAGGCGCGGCGCCGGGGGGCGAAGCTGGTGGTGGTCGACCCCCGGCGGACGCCGCTCGCCAAGCAGGCCGACCTCCACCTGGCGGTGCGGCCGGGGACCGATCTCCCCGTGGCGCTGGCGGTGATCCGCCGGCTCTTCGAGGAGGGTGGGGCCGACTGGGGATTCTTGGAGAGGCACACGGAGGAATGGCGGGAGCTCCGCCGGCGGGCCGCGCCCTGGACCCCCGCGCGGGCGGCCGAGGCGGCGGGCGTGCCGGCGGAGCAGATCGCGGAGCTCGCCCGCCTCTACGCCGAGACCTCGCCGGCCGTGGTGCGCTGCGGCTGGGGGGTGGAGCGCAACCGCAACGGCGGCTCGGCGGTGGCGGCGGTGCTGGCCCTCCCGGCGGTGGGAGGGAAATTCGGGGTGCGCGGCGGGGGGTTCACCCTGAGCACCTCCGAGACCTGGCCGCTCGACACCTCCGCCGCCGTGGGAGAGGAGCCGCCGCCGGTCCGCACGCTCAACATGAACCGGCTGGGCCGGATGCTCACGGACGGGGTCGAGCCCCCCATCTCCCTGCTGTTCGTCTACAACGCCAACCCGGTCGCCACCCTCCCCAACCAGGGGCTGGTGCGGCGGGGGCTGGCCCGGGAGGACCTGTTCACCGTGGTCTTCGACCCCGTGCTCACCGACACGGCGCGCTACGCCGACGTGGTGCTGCCGGGGACGACCTTCCTGGAGCACGAGGAGCTGCGCGCGGGGTACGGCGCGGTGGTGCTGCAACACGGCCGCCCGGTGGTGCCGCCGGTGGGCGAGGCGCGCTCCAACCACCAGGTGTTCCTGGAGCTCTGCCACCGCCTGGGCCTCGCCCGGCCCGGGGACGCCGAGTGCCCCCGGGCCTTCGTCCGCGCCGCCGTCTCCGGGATGCAGGACGCGGAGGAGATCCTGGCCGGCCTGGACCGCGAGAGGATCGCCGTGCCGGACCCCACGCCGGTGCCGATGGTGGACCGCCTGCCGGGCACCGTCGGCGGCCGCATCCACCTCTGCCCCGGGGACCTCGACCGGGAGGCCCCGGCGGGGCTGTACGGGTTCGTGCCCCTGGAGGAGGACGGCCGCCACCCCCTCTCCCTCCTCTCGCCGGCCGGCCCGCGCTCCATCTGCTCCACCCTCGGCGAGCTCGACTCCCGCCCCCCCATGCTGGAGATCCATCCGGACGACGCCCGCCGTCACGGCATCGCGGCGGGCGACGCCGTGCGGGTCCACAACGCCTGGGGGGAGGTGCGCGCCGTGGCCCGCCTGAGCCCCGACCTGCGCCCCGGGACCGTCCTCATGGAGAAGGGGATGTGGCTCCGCAACGCGCCGGGCGGCGGCACCGTCAACGCCCTGATCCCCGACAGCCTCTCGGACATCGCGGGGGGAGCCTGCTTCAGCGACGCGAAAGTGGCGGTGGAACGGATCGCTTGAAGGCTCGAGATGTAGCCAGTTGCGAATAAGATTGAGGAGCCGGGCTCGCGGACCCGGCTCCAGGGAACGGGTAGGTCAGCTCACGGGCTGGTAGGCGTCCTCGAGCTGGTGCCCGAGGTCGGAGGCCGGCTCGGCGTGCGCCGTCTCCTCACTGAGGGAAGAAGACGAAGAGAGCCCTTCGTCCGAGCTCCCGTTCTTCGAGCGGCGAAGCCGGCCGGCGAGCTGCTTGACGTCGGGGTTGGCGATGCCGTGGGCGAGGAGGCCGAGGCCGACCGCCCCCAGCGCCACGCCCAGGCCGCTCTTCTTCCGGAGGCCTGCGAGCGCCAAGGCACTGCCGGTGGTGCCGGTCAGCACGCGGGTCGCCGGGCCCACCCAGCGTCGCCCGCCCTTGCGGAAGGCGGCGAGGTCCTGCGGCGACTCGTGGAGCTTGAGCCGGTTCTCGACGCCGCTCACCCCTTCGACCGCCTCGAGCGCGGCCAGCAGGCGGGCCACCTCGGAGGCAAGCACCAGCCCGTGCAGGTGGACCCGCCCCGCCTCCAGGATGGGATCGATCGCCGCCGGATGGGAGACGGTGACGCGGACCACCTTCTGCACCTTCTTGAGCAGCTTCTGGCCATTATCCCCAAGGTCGCTCGCCAGGTCGCTCCGGCGCAGCTTGGAGCCGGTCTTGGCCACCAGGCCCTTGGTCTTGTTGCCGAGATGGCGGGAGGTCTTGGCCGCCGCCTTGCCCCCGTTCTTCAGAGCGGAGACCGACTTGTCGCGGGCGACGGCCCGGCGGCCCCGCCCTCCCTGAGGATCGAGCAGGTACATGAGACCGGCCCCCACCCCCGCACCCAGGCCGACGCTGCCGACCAGAGACCACTTCTGCTTGTCCATACAGACTCCTTCCCTTGCATGGAGTTCCCCGGCAGGCGTCGTGCGGAGGTGTCGATTCCTGTTGGCGCCGCCGACGGACCTCGTTTTCAAATCAGCTCCCGGACGCGGGACCCCGCGCCCGGCTTGTTGATGTTGCAAGGGATGTACCGAAACCCTCACCCCTGGAAGAGGGCCGGGGTGATGAGGGCCTCAGATCTCGTGGATGCGGACCCCACCGTTCGAGGTGCGGACGTAGAGCGCCGGCCCGCCGCCGTTGACGGTCCCCTTGAGGCTGTGCTTGCCCGGGCGCCCCCCATCGACCGGGAAGTCGCTCTGCACGCTGCCGTTCGAGGTCGCGGCGTCGACCGTGAAGCGGGAGTCGCGCGGCAGACGGATGGAGACGGCGCCGTTGCTGGTCTCGAAGCTCAGCTCGTCGCCGGAGTAGCGCGTCAGCTCGGCGTCAATCCCGCCGTTGGAGGTCTCCGCCTTGACAGCCCCCTCCGAGCGGGCGACCGAGATGTGGCCGTTGCTCGTCTTGAGCGTCAGGTCCCCCGAGACCCCCTGGATGGTCAGGGCGCCATTGCTCGTCCTGAGCTGGGCGTTCCCTTGAGTGCCGGTCACCTGGAGGGCGCCGTTGGAATTCACGATGGCGAGCGAGGACTGGCGCGGCACGTGGACCTTGTAGGTCACGCCCACGTTCACGTTCCCGCCGTTGAAGAGGTCGGCAAGCCAGCCGCCGTCCTCGCGCTTCGGCATACGGGTGTCGACGCGCAGGCTGGAGGGGCCGGGGACGACGTCGATCTTGATCTGGCTCATCAGCTTGCGGGCCTGGTCGTCGCTGCCCGCCCGCACCTGCTTTTCGGCCTCGATGTGGACCTCGTTGCGGTCCCAGGCCTCGAAGGTCACGCCGCCGTTGACGTTGCTCAGGCTCACCTGGGAGCCGGGCTTGAGCGGCACGGTCTGGTCGAAACGGTCCTTCAGGGTGACCGCCCGCGCGGCGGCGGCGGCGAACAGCAGGCCGCAGAGGAGCGGCACGCTTCTGTGGATCAGCCTACGAGTCGGCATAGGAAAGCCCTCCTTTGTATCTCCACCTGACCTTACGCCGGAAGGTGAAGAAATGTTGCAGGACCCCGGCACCGTTCTTGATACGGGAGGGATGGAACGTTGTAGCCTTCCCCTGGAGGCCTGGACGTGCTGGGACGACCGACGACGGACGATCTGCAGTTGCTCCTGGAGGTGATGCCGCCCGCGGTGCGCGCCGCGGTCGAGGCCCACCCCCGGCGCGGCGAGCTGGTGGAGCTGGTGCTCGACCTCGGCCGGCTGCCGGAGGCGCGCTTCCCCGACGGCGGCGCCTTCCTCTCCGACCAGGCGGTCACCCGCGAGGACATCGCCTACGTGGTCGAGCGGATCGGCCGCTTCGGCAAGGACAACCGGGCGGGGATCGAGCGCACCCTCCACCGCATCTCGGCGATCCGCAACCGGGTGGGGGACGTCATCGGCCTCACCTGCCGGGTGGGCCGCGCCGTTTTCGGCACGGTGGACATCCTGCGCGACGTCATCGAATCGGGTGAGTCGATCCTCCTGCTCGGCCGCCCCGGCGTCGGCAAGACGACCATCCTGCGCGAGGCGGCGCGGGTGCTCGCCGACGAGCTCGACAAGCGGGTGGTGGTGGTCGACACCTCGAACGAGATCGCCGGGGACGGCGACGTGCCCCATCCCGGGATCGGCCGCGCCCGCCGCATGCAGGTCCCGTCGCCGGAGGAGCAGCACGCGGTGATGATCGAGGCGGTGGAGAACCACATGCCGCAGGTGATCGTGATCGACGAGATCGGCACCACGGCCGAGGCCCTGGCGGCGCGCACGATCGCCGAGCGCGGCGTGCAGCTCATCGCCACCGCCCACGGCAACACGCTGGAGAACCTGCTCCAGAACCCCACCCTCTCGGACCTCGTCGGCGGCATCCAGTCGGTCACCCTCTCGGACGAGGAGGCCCGCCGCCGCGGCACCCAGAAGACGGTGCTGGAGCGCAAGGCGCCCCCCACCTTCGGCGTGCTGATCGAGATCCAGGACAAGGACCGCCTCGCCGTCCACCACGACGTGGCCGAGGTGGTGGACCGCTTCCTGCGCGACGTGCCGCCGCGCCCCGAGCTGCGCACCCGCACCGAGGGGGGCGGCGTCGAGATCCGCCGGGCCGAGCGGCCGGAGCTGCCGGAGAGGGCCCGGCGCGGGGAGAGAGGACGGCCCGAGCGCGGACGGCCCGAACGGGAGAGGCCGGAGCGGTCCCGCCCCGGCCGCGCGGCCACCTCCTGGTTCGCCGCCCCCGTCTCCCAGGAGATCGAGGAGCCCGGGGAGCCCGCGGAGGAGGACGCCGGGGCCGCGCCCGCGCCGCCGCCCAAGGTGCTGCGCGGCAAGACGGTGCGCATCTTCCCCTACGCGGTGAGCAAGGCGAAGCTCGAGCGGGCGCTGCGCAAGTTCCGCGTCTCGGCCTACATCGTGGACGACCTCGAGGACGCCGACATGGTGGTGACGCTGAAGGCCCAGGAGCGGCGCCAGCCGCGGCGGCTGCGCGACGCCCACACCCGCGGCATCCCCTTCTACGTGGTGCGCAGCAACACCATCACCCAGATGGAGAGCTTCCTCCGCTCGGTCTTCGGCGTCGACGAGGCCCTGGCCGGGGACGAGGAGGCGCTGCGCGAGGTCGAGGACGGCATCGACGAGGCCCTGGACCAGGGGCATCCCGTCGAGCTCTCCCCCCAGAACAACCACCTCCGGCGCCTCCAGCACCAGATCATCGAGCGCTACGGCCTGACCTCCGAGAGCAAGGGGGAGGAGCCCTACCGGCGGGTGGTGATCTATCCCGGAGGGGAGGCGGCGAGCGGGTAGGCCCCCACCCAGCCCCTCATCACCCCGGCCACACAGGGCCGCCCCTACAGGGTCTTCCCCTCTCCCGGTGAGGGAGGGTGGGAGGGGTCGGGAGAGGGGCCAGGGGTGAGGGTTCGGGCGGCCGGCGGCTCAAGCTGCGGCAGCGCCGGCAACGCCCCCTCCAGATGCTCCCGGAACTCCGCGCTATAAATATCCAGCAGAGCCAAAAACAGCGCCGCGACCAGCGGGCCCACGATGAAGCCCATGGGGCCGAACATGCTGATCCCCCCCAGGGTCGAGAAGAAGACCATCAGGTCGTGCATCCCCGCCTCCTGGCCGACCAGCCGGGGGCGCATCACGTTGTCGACGTTGACGATCACGATCACCGTCATCAGCAGGATGCCGATCCCCTGCCAGAGGTGGCCGGTGAGGATCTGGTAGACCGCCGCCGGGTAGAGCACCAGCCAGGAGCCGATCATCGGCAGCACGGCGAGGAAGGTCGCCACCACCCCCCAGAGGATCGGTGAGCCGATGCCGAAGATCCAGAGCGTCAGCCCCGAGAGGGTACCCTGGACGAGGGCGATCACTAGCGTCCCCTTGACCGTGGCCCGGGCCACCGTCGAGAAGCGGGTGCCGATGGCCTTCTGGTGCTCGCGGTCGAGGGGGATCAGAAAGCGGAGCCGGCGCAGCAGCTCCCGGCCATCGCGGAAGAAGTAGAACATCGTGAACAGCGTCACGAAGAGGAGGATGACGATCTCGATCGTCCCCCGCGAGGTCTGGTTGATCACCGCCGCCGCGAAGCTGCCGGCCGAGCTCGCCGCGTTCTGGAGGGCCGCCCGCCAGTCGACCTGGTCGAGCCGGAGGTCGCGCACCAGGGGGAGGTCGCGCAGCCGGCCGAGCGCCCCCTGGATCTGTTGGGAGAGGTCGCCGACGTGCGCCTGGGCCGTGCGGTAGAAGGTGATCGCCTCATGGGTGACGAGGTCCGCCACCCCGTAAAGCGGCACGATGAGGAGGAGCAGCAGGGCCAGGCAGCAGAAGAAGGCGGCCAGCGTCTTCCTGCCGCGGAAAACCCGCAGGAACCAGAGGTACATCGGGTAGAACAGCGTCGCGAACACCGCCGCCAGCAGCACCGGCACGAAGAAGATCCGCACCATGCGGAAGAAGACCACCGCGGTGCCGAGCAGGAGGGCGATGAAGAAGTAGCGGCTGAGCTTTTTGTCGGTCATGAGATGGAACGGCTAACCATGGAACAGCTTCTCCTCCACCTCGTCACGGGTCCAGCCGAAGTGCTGAGCTACATCCTGAAGAATCGACGCGAGAGTACCGACCCGGAGCGGATCGTGCCTGGGAATCGTGAGGTGGTGCTGACCGGCCTGCTCCGTTGTCAGACGCATATGGCTGCCGGTCTGTCGGGTGATCCTGTATCCCAGAACGACGAGGGACCGGGCGAGATCATCCCCTGAGAGATCCCGGGGGAGCCTCATACGGCGATGACGTCTTCCCGGACGAAGTGAAGGCGGACGAGCTTCGGCCTCTCGGTCTCTTCGAAGTGGCAGAGCACGGCGTCCCGGACCTGCCGCTGGAGATCTTCCACATCGTCGGCCTCAGTGAAGATGGATTCGCCGAGCGCCCGAGCCGTATACCCTCCTTCGGGCGCTTCCTCGACGATAAAGATCAGCTCTGTCATCTTCCGGCTCCTATTGCTCTTGCGGACATCCCGCATTGTATCCCGTCCGGACCCATGGCCCGCCGGTTGCATCCCTCGGGGTCGCGCCCGCTGGAGCGGGCCAGACCTCGGAGATCTCAGCCCATGCGCAAACCTACTTCCAAGCTCGCACTCCTGCTGCTCGTGATCTCGCCGGCCCTCCACGCGCGCCCCCCTCTCCCAGGAGAGCAGAAGGCGGCTCCCGCGGCGGCCCAGCAGGCTCCTCCGGCGGCGGCCCAGCCCGTTCCCGCCCAGCCGGCTCCGGCGGCTCAGCCCGCTCCCCAGCCGGGAGCGCCGATGGCTGCTCCGGCGACCGGCGCCCCGGCGGCGTCCCAGCGGGGCGGGCCCAACCCGCGGTCGATGGGGGACCTCCAGGTGCTGCTCGACCGGGTGGCCTTCTCTCCCGGGGTGATCGACGGCAAGGGGGGGACGAACACCCGCCGCGCGCTCGCGGCCTTCCAGACCGCGAACGGCCTGCCGGCGACCGGCGCCGTGGACCCCGCGACCTGGCAGCGGCTGCTCTCCCTGGCGAAGATCAACCAGATGGTGGTCCCCTACACGCTCACTCCCGACGACGTGAAAGGGCCGTTCTTCGACGTCCCCGAGGACATGGACGCCAAGGCCAAGCTCCCGGCGCTCGGCTACTCCTCCGTCCTGGAGGAGCTCAGCGAGCGGTTCCACACCACGCCGGAATTCCTCCAGCGCCTCAATCGCCAGGCGCAATTCGCGGCGGCGGGCGAGCAGATCCTCGTCCCCAACGCCCGGCCCCTGCCGGCCGACGTGAAGGACAAGTCGCAAGTGCCGCCGGATACCGAGATCTACGTCTCGAAAGGCAATTCCAACCTGGTCGTCAAGCAGGGGAACACGATCCTCTACTACGCTCCGGTCACCTCGGGCAGCGAGCACGATCCGCTGCCGATCGGCGACTGGAAGGTCACCGTCGTGCAGCTCAACCCGAAGTTCCACTACAACCCCAACCTCTTCTGGGACGCCAAGGCCTCCGACGAGAAGGCCACGCTCCAGCCCGGGCCCAACAATCCGGTGGGGGTGGTCTGGATCGACCTCTCCAAGGAGCACTACGGCATCCACGGCACTCCCGAGCCGAAGACGATCAGCAAGACGGCCTCCCACGGCTGCGTCCGGCTGACCAACTGGGACGCCCTCACCGTGGCCAGCCTGGTCAAGGCGGGGACCCCGGTCCACTTCACGGAGTGAGCGCCCCATGGCCCGGGAGAAGAAGAGCTGGCGGGTCCCCCTGGCCGGGCTCGCCGGGTTTGCGCTCGGCGCGGCCACGGTGCTGCTGATCGTCTGGCTCTACGGCGGCGGCACCCGGACGGCGCCGCCGCCGCTGGAGACGGGAGCGCCGGCCTCCCGGACGCCGGTCCCGCCGGCGGCGCTCCCCCCGGCGAGCCCCGCCGCGCCCTCTCAGACACCGGTGCCGGGGCCCTCCACGGCGGCGCCGCTGCCCGCGCCCCTGCCCGCCTCGCCGGACCTCGCCCAGCGCGGCCTGCTGGTGCCGGTGCAGGGGGTCCCCCGCACGAAGCTCCAGGACACCTTCGACGACGCCCGGTCGCAGGGCCGGGTCCACAACGCGATCGACATCCTGTCCCCCCGCGGCACGCCGGTCCTGGCCACCGAGGCGGGACGGATCGTCAAGCTCTTCACCAGCGACCGGGGGGGGCTGACGGTCTACCAGTTCGATCCCACGGAGACCTACTGCTACTACTACGCCCACCTGGACCACTATGCCCCGGGGCTCAAGGAGGGGGACCAGGTGGCCCGCGGCCAGGTGATCGCCTACGTGGGCTCGACCGGCGACGCCTCGCCCGACGCGCCGCACCTGCACTTCGAGATCACCCGTCTCCATCCGGACAAGAAGTGGTGGCAGGGGGATCCGCTCAATCCGTATCCGGTGCTGCGGTCGGGGGGGTAAACCCTCACCCCTGCCCCTCTCTCCCGACCCCTCCCACCCTCCCTCACCGGAAGAGGGGAACTGGGAGGGGTTTTTCTTATCCGACCGATCCGACCGATCCGTCGGATCTATTGGTAAAGAGTTTTGCTTTTCTCCCTCTTCTCCCCGGCAGGGTGGGTGGAGGGCTGGGAGAAGAGGGCCGGGGTGATGAGGGGTCAGTGCCCGCCCGCGAACTTCTTCTCGCCGGCCTCGACCCGCACCGCCAGCTTGTTCTGGGCCGGCGGCAGCGGGCAGGTGGCGAAGGCCGTGAAGGCGCAGGGCGGGTTGTAGGCGGTGTTGAAGTCGACCACCACCTTGCCGTCCTTGGGCGGATCGGCGTCGAGGAAGCGGCCGGCGCCGTAGGTCTCCTTGCCGTTGGTCTGATCGCCGAAGACCAGGAAGAGGCTGCCGTCGTCCCCACCCTCGAGGGCGTCGATGCGGTAGGTCTTCCCCTGCCAGTCGAAGACCACCGCCCCCGGCGACTTCTCGTCCGACACCTGGCCGATGATGTTGGCGATGGGGATCTTCTTGTCCTTGTAGGGCTCGAAGCGGGCGACGATCCGCCACTCGGGACGGATGGGGAACTCGTCGATCCCCTTGAAGCTCGCCAGCATCGGGCTCGTCTTGTCCTTGATCCGCACGCCCAGGCGGTCCCCCCGCTTGATGACGAAGAAGCTGAGCGAGCCGAGCTGCAGGACCGTCGGCTTGCCGCTGGCGTCGGGGCTCACCGTCATGCCGGGGGTCACCGGCTTGCCGTCGGCGGTCAGACCGACCCCGGGCTGGACGTTCACGCGGACCGTCCCGCCTTCGAGATTCAGGCTGCCGGCCACGCCGGGGGCCTTCCCCTGGGGGAGGATGACCGGGTTGCCCGGATCGCTGCCGAAGCGGTTCTCCCCCGGCTTCAGCCAGTAGAGGCCGACCAGGGTGAGCCAGCCGTCCTCCTTCTTGAGCCCCTCGACCCGCTTCGCGCGCCAGGTCTCGACCTCCTTGCGGTAGGCCGCGGGATCGGGCGGCGCCGTGGTGGCCGCGGGCGCCTTGGCGTCGGCGGCCCACAGGGCGGCCCCCGCGCAGAGGGCGGTCAGGAGGAAGGGGACGGCGCGGATATGGTTCGGCTTCATGGCTCAGGCCTCCAGATCGGACGAAGAGGATAACCCAGAGAGGGCCCATAACCTTCCCCCTCCTTTTTCCGTATTCCTGTCCAGACTGGGGGCCACGCCGGCTCCCGCGGGAGGCATCATGCTGACGATCCGCGATCTCGTGAAGGTATACCCAGGCCCCGTGACGGCTCTCCAGGGGATCAACCTCGACGTCCCGCCCGGGATGTTCGGCCTGCTCGGCCCTAACGGCGCGGGCAAGTCGACGCTGATGAAGATCCTGGCCGGCCTGCTGGAGGCGACCTCGGGGCAGGTGTTCCTCGACGGCGAGGACGTGCTCTCCCGCCCCGAGCGGATCCGCCAGCGGCTCGGCTACCTCCCCCAGGAGTTCGGCTTCTACCCCCACCTCACGGGGGAGAAGATGCTCACCTACCTCCTGCAGCTCAAGGGGGTCGAGGCCCCCGGCGGGCTCAAGAAGCTGGTGGCGGAGCTCCTGGAGCGGGTCAACCTCTCCGCGGCCGCCAAGCGGCGGGTCAAGACCTACTCGGGCGGCATGCGCCAGCGGCTCGGCATCGCCCAGGCGATCGCGGGCGACCCCCGGCTGATCATCGTCGACGAGCCCACGGCCGGCCTCGACCCCGAGGAGCGGCTGCGCTTCTACCGCATCCTCGCCGAGCTGGCGGCGGACCGCATCGTGCTGCTCTCCACCCACATCGTGGAGGACGTGGCCGTGCTCTGCCCCCGCTTCGCGGTGATCCGCAGGGGACGGCTGGTGGCCCAGACCTCCCCCACCGAGGCCCGCCAGGCGATCGAGGGGAAGGTCTTCGAGGGGCGCCTGGGACGGGAGCAGATGGCCGAGATCCAGGAGGGGAGCCTGCGGATCATCCAGTCGATCCTGGTCGAGGGGAAGAACCGCGTGCGGGTCTACCAGCCGGACGGCGCCCCGCCCGCCGGCTTCGAGGCGGCGCAGGGGACTCTCGAGGACGCCTACCTGCTGCTGATGCAGGACGTCGCGCAGCTCCCGCGGCCCCAGGAGGAGGCGCCGGCGCTCGCCGCCGGTGGCGCCGCTTGAGCCTCTCCCGCGCCGGCGTCATCTACGCCGAGGAGCTGGGCCGCACCGTCAAGCGTCCCCTCTTCTGGTTCCTGATCCTCTTCCTCCTCCTGATGACCTGGGGGATGTCGACCGGGAACGTCCAGATCGGCACCGGCGACTCCTCGGTCGGCGGCACCAAGGCCTGGGTCACCTCCGAGTTCAGCTTCGCCCCCCTGCTGGCGGTGCTGATGGTGATGCTCTACAGCTTCTTCGGCTCCATCGCCTCGGGGATGGCGATCGTCGCGGACGACGAGGCGAAGATCAGCGACATGCTGCTCTCGACGCCGCTGCGGCCCGCCGAGTACGTCTGGGGGAAGTTCCTGGCGATCCTCACCGGCCTCCTGGCCGCCGTCGGCATCCACCTCCTGCTGGTGATCCTCTTCAACCACGCGCTGCCCAACCCGTCGGCGGTGGAGATCCGCGGGCCGCTCCACCTGGTCAACTACCTGCGGCCGGTGGTGGTCTTCGGGCTGCCGGCGCTCGTCTTCTACTTAGGGGTCGCGTTCCTCCTCGGCGAGCGGTGGCGGCGGCCGATCACGGTCTTCCTCTTCCCCACCGCCGTGCTCCTCTTCTGCGGCTTCTTCCTCTGGGACTGGGCGCCGACCTGGCTCGACCCGCGGATCAACCGGGCGCTGATGCTGATCGATCCCGCCGGCTTCCGCTGGCTGAACGAGACCTGGCTCAAGCTCGACCGCGGCGCGGATTTCTACAACAAGACGCGTATCGGGCTCGACGCGCCGTTCGTGATCTCCCGCCTCGCCTTCCTGCCCTGGGGCTCCTCGGCGTCGTCCTCGCCCAGCGCCACCTCGCCGCCCACCTCCAGGGGGAGACGGGCGGCAGCCGGTTGATCCCCGGCCGGCTGATCCCCTGGCGCCGGAAGACCGCCGCCCTCGGAATCGAGACGCCGCTTCCGTCCCGCTCGATGGCGGCGCTGCGGGCCCGCTCGGGGAAGGTCGGCTTCGTCGCCGCCACCCGCGTGGTGGCCGGCACGGAGCTGCGCAACCTGCTCGCCTCGCCCGGCGTCTACCTGTTCGGCGTGCTGATCCTCCTGCAGACCCTGGGCACCACCCTGCTCGCCCTGGGAGCGTTCCAGACCGAGCTCCTGATCACCCCGGGCCTGGCGGCGGCGCGGGCGATGAACGTGCTCTCGGTGCTCCTCGGCCTGCTGCTGATGTTCTACACCGCCGAGTCGCTGGAGCGGGAGGGCTCGACCGGCCTCGCCGCGCTCTCCTTCTCGACCCCGGCGCGCACCGGCGCCCTGCTCTTCGGCAAGGCGCTCGCCAACAGCGCCATCGGGGTGCTGATGGCGGTGGCGACCTACGTGGGCTGCGCCATCGCCATCCTGATCCAGGGGAAGGTGGCGCCCAGCCCCGGCCCGTTCCTGCTCGTCTGGGGGCTCCTGCTGGTCCCCACCCTGCTCGCCTGGACCTGCTTCATCCTCGCCGTGCAGGCCCTCTTCGGCCAGCGCTACGTCACCTACGGCGCCGGCCTCGGAGTGATGGTCCTCACCTTCTACCTCCAGTTCACCAACCATATGAATTGGGTGGGGAACTGGTGGCTGTGGAGCGCTGTGCGCTGGAGCGACATGGGGCTCTTCGAGCTCAACGGCCGGGCCATCCTGCTCAACCGGGTGATGGTGCTGGGGCTGGCCGGGCTGTTCACGGTGATCGCCGTGCAGGCCTTCGCCCGCCGGCAGCCGGACGCCATCGGCACCGTCCACCGCCTGCAGCCGGGGCCGGTCTGGCGGCGGACGCTGCGCCTCTCCCCCTTCGCCCTGGTGCCGCTCATGGCCGCCGCCGCCCTCCAGATCGCCGTCGACGACGGCTTCCAGGGGCGGAAGGCCGAGAAGAAGCAGCGGGACTACTGGAAGCAGAACCTCGCCACCTGGCGGGAGGCCCCCCAGCCGGAGATCGCGGACGTGGCGCTCGACCTGCGGATCGATCCGGACCGCCGCTGGCTCTCCGACCACGGCAGCTACGAGCTGATCAACACCCACGAGACGCCGCTCCCGCGGTTCGCCCTGACCGGCGGCACGCACTGGCGGAAGGTGAGCTGGACGCTCGACGGCAAGCCCTGGAAGCCGGAGAAGCGCTCGGGCCTCTACGTGTTCACCCCGCCGGCCCCGCTGCCGCCGGGCGGGCGCGTGCGCGTCGGCTTCCAGCTCGAAGGGGTCTATCCCCAGGGGATCAGCAAGAACGGCGGCGGCAGCATGGAATTCATCCTCCCCTCGGGCGTGGTGCTGACCAGCTTCAGCCCGTCCTTCGCGCCGGTGGTGGGGTACATGGAGGAGGTCGGGCGGAAGAAGGACGAGAACGACTACGAGCCCCGGGTCTATCCCGACGACTTTTACCAGGGGAGGACCGACGCCGCCTTCGGCTCCGGCCACCCGTTCACCACCCGCATCGCCGTCACCGGCCCCAAGGGCTTCGCCTTCAACTCGGTCGGCACCCGCGAGAGCGACGTGGTGAAGGGGGACCAGCGGACGGTGGTCTGGCGGAGCGACTACCCGGTGCGCTTCTTCAACGTGGTGGGCGGACACTGGGCCGTGCGGCCCGGCCACGGCACGACGATCTACTACCACCCCGGCCACGGCTACAACATCGCGGAGATGTCCGCCGCCCTGGACGCCGCCCGCCACTGGTACTCCGAGTGGTTCAAGCCGTTCCCCTGGCGCGAGCTCAAGCTCTCCGAGTTCCCCAACCTGGCCACCTACGCCCAGGGGTTCCCCACCGACATCACCTTCTCGGAGGGGATCGGCTTCCTCACCAAGAGCGACATCAAGACCGACGCCGTCTTCCTGGTGACCGCCCACGAGAGCGCCCACCAGTGGTGGGGGAACCTGCTCACCCCCGGCAAGGGGCCGGGCGGCGACCTGCTCTCCGAGGGGATGGCCCACTTCTCGACCGCCCTGCTGATGGAGCAGGTCAAGGGCCCCCAGGGGCGCATGGAGTTCCTCAAACGGATCGAGGAGAACTATGGCGACTCCCGTCGGGCCGACGCCGAGCGCCCGCTGGTGCGGGTGGACGGCTCCCACGACGGCGACCAGACGGTGACCTACGACAAGGGGGGGTGGGTCTTCTGGATGCTCTCCGAGCAGCTCGGCCGGGAGCGGGACCTCGCGGGGCTGCGCAAGTTCATCGCCGACTGGGGGAACGGCCCGGACTACCCCGTGCTCCAGGACTTCACCGCCGCCATGCGCCCCTTCGCCGCCGATCCGGCGGCCTACGACGCCTTCGTGGACCAGTGGTTCCACCAGGTGGTGGTGCCGGAGTATCGGCTGAGCGACGCCCGGGTGACGGCCGGCCCGGGAGGGGGCTCCTGGACGGTGAAGGTGAAGGTGAGGAACGCCGGCAGCGGCCGCATGCCGGTCGAGGTGGCGGCGGTCCGCGGCGACCGCTTCACCAAGGGGGGGAAGCCGGCGCCCGGCTACCGCGACTCCCGCCGGACGGTGATCCTGGGCAAGGGGGAGGAGAGGGTGGTCGAGATCCCCTGCGCCTTCCAGCCCGAGCGGGTGCTGGTCGACCCCGACATCCGGGTGCTCCAGCTCCGCCGCAAGGCCGCGGTGGCGAAGCTGTAGCGGAGGCGGATCCAGGAGACAATCTTCCTCTTTTTCGCGACTTTTTTGCCCTTTGCATCTTATTCTAGACGGGAGGCCCTCACCCGTGATATCGTTCCCGTCGATCGATATCGGAGGTTCTCATGATCCGAACTTTGATCAGCCTGGACGACGAGGACAAAACATGGCTCGACCGCAAAGCGAAAGAGGAGGGAGTCACCATGGCCCAAGTAGTGCGCAGCGCGGTGAAGGGGTACCGGAAGCAATGCGAGGCCTCCGAAGCGGAGCCGTCGCTGGAGCAGTTACTGCGGCGGACGGCGGGAAGCTGGAGGGAGGGGGAGGGCCTCGCCTATCAGCGGGCGGTCCGCGGCGAGTGGGAGAGGAGCCAGGAGGACGAGGGCTCCGGTTCCTGATCGACTCGGTGATCCTCATCGACCACCTCAACGGATACCGGGAGGCGACCCTCTGCATCGCCCGGCTCGCCCCGGAGGCGGCTCTGTCGGTGATCACCCGGGCCGAGGTGCTGGCCGGGTTCGACCCGCCGGAGATGGCGGCGCCCCTGGGGTTGCTCGACCGCTTTCCTACTCTGATCATCGACAAGCCGGTAGCGGATCTCGCGGCGCGGCTACGGCGGGAGCACCGCTGGAAGATTCCCGACGCGTTGCAGGCAGCCCTGGCGAGTTATCATTCCCTGGAGTTGGTCACCCGCAATACGCGGGACTTCCCTCCGGACCGCCATCCGTTCGTAGTTCTGCCCTATGTGCTCCCGGGGTGAGCAGGTCCGCGCAAAAAGTTGGCGATCGACGGCTCGCTTTTGTCTTTTCACTGCACCCTAGAGCTTAGAAGTGATTCTTTGGCCTGATCTGGAGAAGGAAGAAGAGGGCCGGATCGAGGGACCCGGCACCGGAGAGCCTCGCTAGAGACCCACAAGGAGGAGGAGAGAGATGCGTAGAACCGTCCATCGAGGGATTGCGGCGCTGGCGATCGTTACCTCCCTGGCCGCCGCCGGGGCGCGCCCGGCCGCCGCCATGGATCTGGGGCTGGCGCGCCAGCTCTCCAGCCTCTGGTCGTTCGTCACCGGCGCGAGCCCCGCGCAGCACCGGGCGGCCAGCCGGTCCACCAGGCCGGGGAAGGCGACGACGCCTCCGCCGGACAGCAGCGACCGCGGCTGGGGGATCGACCCCAACGGGAATACGGTCACCATCGTTCCGGGCACCGCCTCGACCGGCGGCTAGGCCGAGACAACGCGTCACCGATGTGAGAGAATCAAGGCATTCCGTTGGATTGATCTGGAGGAGATACGGATGAGCGAGCATCATCCACGCCGCGAAGCTCTGGAAGGCCTGCTTCTCAGCCGCCTGCCGGCCCCCGAGGCGAAAGCCGCGGTGAGCCACCTGCTGGGCGGCTGCGAGCGCTGCCAGGACGAGCTATCGCCCCTCGCGACGGCGATGTTCACGCCGGACGCCGCGCCGGAGCCCCACCTCTCGGGCCCGGAGGAGGACGCCTACGACCTCGCCATCTCGGCCGCCTTCACCAGGGCGCTGACCCGTGAGCGGGAGCTCGCCTCCGACCGCGAGACCTCCCGGCGCAAGGCGGAGGAGATCGTCCGCGCCCTGCGCCGCGCCGAAGCCCCGGCCCTGCCGGACGGCCCGGTCTCCTGGGGCCTGTGCGAGGTCCTGCTGGAGCAGAGCCGCGAGCTGCGGCACACCGACCCGGCGAGCATGCTCGTGCTGGCCAACCTGGCCCGCCTGGCGGCCGACCGGCTCGACCCGCAGGCCCACGGCGACCAGCGGACCGACATGCAGGCCCGCGCCTGGGCCGAGCTGGCCAACGCCTACCGCATCACCGACGACTTCCCCCAGGCCGAGGCCGCGATGGCCTGCGCCCTCGACCTGCGGGCCCAGGGGACCGGCGATCCGCTCCTCTACGCCCGCGTCGCCGACCTCAACGCCTCGCTGCTCTGCGACCTGCGGCGCTTCAAGGAGGCGTTCCGGATGCTGGACCTCGCCTACGCGATCCACCGCCGGCACAGCGACGCCCACGAGGTCGGCCGCACCCTCATCCTCAAGGGGCTGTACACCGGCTACGCCGGCCAGCCCGAGGAGGGGCTGCAGCTCCTCGTCCAGGGGTTGCCGATGATCGACCGCGGGCGCGACTCCAAGCTCGTGTTCCATACGCTGCACAACATCCTGCTCTTCCGCGTCGAGCTCGGCGAGTACGAGGCCGCCCAGCGGCAGCTCCAGCGGATGCGTCCGCTCTACGCCTCGCACGCCGCCTGGCTCGACCTGGTGAAGCTGCACCGCCTGGAGGCCGAGATCGCCGCCGGGATGGGCGACCTGGTCACCGCCGAGGCGACCTTCCAGCAGATCCGGCAGGACCTCGACGACGCCGGGCTGGTCTACCAGGCCTCCCTGGTCTCGCTCGACCTCGCCGGCGTCTGGCTCCGCCAGGGGCGCACCGCCGAGGTGCGCGGCCTGGTGACGGAGATGATGGCCACCTTCCGCGTGCTCGGCACCGAGCGGGAGGCCCTCTCCGCCCTCCACCTGCTGCGGGACGCCCTGGAACGCGACCAGGCGACGCTGGACGTCGTCCGGCTCGTCAGCGGCATCCTCCGGCGGCTGCAGAATGAGCCGGCCACCCGCACCGGGATCGAAACGCTGTAGCGTCTTTCTCTGCCGTCCTCTCCGGCGGCCCGGGGCTTCGGCTCCGGGCCGTTCGCTTTTCAGGCCCGCCCTTTGCAGAAGCTCAGGGAAGAAGGAGGAACCACCTCATGCGCCACGACGACGACACTCGGAATCCTCTCAACAATCCTCTGAGCTCGGTCCCGGCGGACGAGACGGCGGCTCCCGAGGCCGGGCCGGTCCCCGCGTCGGTCCCCGTGCCCATCCCGGGCGGCAGCGCGCTCGACGATCCCGGCATGGCGTCCTTCGCGGCGACCGACGCCACCACCGGCGGCGGGCTCGGCGACATGATGAAGGAAAACTTCATTCGCGCCACCCTCTCCCCCGAGGAGAACGAGCTCACGCGGGACCACCACGTCGGCCATGAGGTCACCGGCCGGCTCGACGAGGCGGTCGACGCCCCCGACCACAGCGTGCTCCGCGAGGAGGCTCACAGCCGCCGGTAAGACCCCCGGAGGGCGCGCCGGCCGCCGGAGCGCCCTCATCCCATCATGCCGTCCCAGGAAAAACCGGTCGCGATCTACGGCGCCATGGCCGCGAACCTGGCCATCGCCGCCACCAAGTTCGTGGCCGCCGGGCTCACCGGCAGCTCGGCGATGATCTCGGAGGGGATCCACTCGCTGGTCGACACCGGCAACCAGATCCTGCTCCTGCTCGGAATCCGCCGCAGCAAGAAGCCGGCGGACGCGGCCCACCCGTTCGGCCACGGCATGGAGCTCTACTTCTGGAGCCTGGTGGTGGCCATGCTCCTGTTCGGCGTCGGCGGCGGGATGTCGGTCTACGAGGGGGTCACCCACCTGCTCCATCCCCACCCCCTGGAGGACGCCACCTGGAGCTACGTCTCGCTGGGGGTCGCCTTCGTCTTCGAGGGGATCTCCTGGCTGCTCGCCATGCGGCAGCTCCGCCCGCTGATCCGCGAGCGGGGGGTCTGGAAGGCCCTGCGCACCAGCAAGGACCCGTCCATCCTCATCCTCTTCTTCGAGGACTCGGCGGCGCTGGTGGGCCTGGGTATCGCCTTCCTCGGCATCTTCCTGGGGCACCTGTGGAATTCCCCCGCCGCCGACGGCGTCGCCTCGATCCTCATCGGCCTCCTCCTCGCCGGGGTCGCCTCCCTGCTGGTACACGAGAGCAAGGGGCTGCTGCTCGGCGAGAGCGCGGACCCCGAGGTGCTGGAGGACATCCGCGGGATCGTCGCCGCCGATCCGGCGGTGGCCCGGTCCGGGTACCCGCTCACCATGCACCTCTCCCCCGAGGAGGTGCTGCTCAACCTGGAGATCGACTTCCGCCCGGGGCTCCCGCCGGGGCAGATCACCGAGTCGATCATCCGCCTGGAGCAGGAGATCCGCCGCCGCCACCCGGAGGTGCGGCGGATCTTCATCGAGGCGCGGGCTCTGGAGGGCGGGCGGGGGGAGGAGGAGAAGGCGCTCGCGGGCGGGGCGGAGGTGTCGGGGCGGTCTGCCCGCTGAGGCCTCGGTGGGCGGTCGGTCGGATTGATCCGACGGATCGGTCGGATCAGTCGGATCCGTCGGATCGGATGGCTTCCTATAAGCTACCGCCCCTATGGTCACCCTCTCCGACGTCCAAGCCGCCCGTGAGCGCATCCGCCCCCACGTCCACCGCACCCCGGTCCTGACCTCGCGCGCGGTCGACGCGCGGGTGGGGGCGCGGGTCTTCTTCAAGGCCGAGATCTTCCAGCGGGTGGGGGCCTTCAAGGCGCGCGGGGCGTTCTCGCGACTGACGCTCCTCACCCCGGAAGAGCGCGCGCGGGGGGTGGTCGCCTTCTCCTCCGGCAACCACGCCCAGGCCGTGGCCCTGGCGGCGCGGGAGCTCGGGGTCCACGCCACCATCGTGATGCCCAGGGACGCTCCCAGCCTCAAGATCGCCGCCACCCGCGGCTACGGCGCCGAGGTGGTGCTCTACGACCGCCTGGGGGGCGAGAGCCGGGAGGGGATCGCCCGGCGGATCGTCGAGGAGCAGGGGGCCACGATGGTCCCGCCGTTCGACGACGACGCCATCATCGCCGGCCAGGGGACGCTCGCCCTGGAGCTCCTGGAGGAGGTGCCGGACCTCGACCTCCTCGTCACCCCGTGCAGCGGCGGCGGGCTGCTCTCCGGGTGCGCCGTGGCCGCCCGGGGGCTCCGCCCGGAGATCCGCCTCTGGGGGGTCGAGCCCGAGGCCGGCGACGACATGCAGCGGTCGGTCGCCGCGGGCCGGCCCGTCACCATCCCCCTCCCCCGCACCATCGCCGACGCCCTCCAGACCACCGAGCCCGCAGCGCGGACCCTCGCCATCGTCCTCGAGCTCGTCGAGGGGATCCTCACCGCCAGCGACGACGAGATCCGCCGGGCCATGGCCCTGCTCGCCTCGCGGATGAAGATCGTCGTCGAGCCCGGCGGCGCCATCGCCTTCGCCGCCCTCCTCCACGGCAAGGTCCCGGACGCCGCCGGCCGCAAGGTCGGCGTCGTCCTCTCCGGCGGCAACGTGGACCCCGACCGCTTCGGAGCGCTGGTCTCGGGCGTGGAGCCCTGAGCCGAACCCTCACCCCTGCCCCTCTCCCGACCCCTCCCCCCTCCCTCACCGGGAGAGGGGAGAAACTGTAGGGGCGGCCCTGCGTGGCCGCCCTGGGCGGGGGTGGCCTTCCAAACAGGGCGGCCACATAGGGCCGCCCCTACGAAATCTCCCGCGGACAAGCCCCCTCTTCTCCCGGTGAGGGAGGGGGGAGGGGACGGGAGAAGAGGGCCGGGGTGATGAGGGCCCGGGAGGGCGGAAAAGGCCGGGGTGATGGGGTCTCAGCATATAATCTCCGCGTAGCCTTTTTGTACACTCACATCCGCAGGAGATTGTCTATGCTTCGCCCGGTCCTCCGCTCCTACCTCGCCGCCTCCCTGTGCGCGGCGGGCGCCGCTCACGCCGGCATCGTCTATGTCCCTTCGCCGGGGATCGCGCCGGTCGGCGGGGCCACCTACGAGGTGCAGATCTCGATCACCAACACGGCCGCCGCCGCGAACGACGTCAAGCAGGCGCTGCTGGCCACCAACAGCGACGGCACCCAGCGGCCGGTGCTCCCCTCCACGGTCACCGTCCAGCCCGGCCGCACCGCGGTGGTCAAGCCGGGCTCCTCGTTCCGCGGCCTGGTCGAGCTGAACGGCGGCAACGACCTGCGCTACTCGGCCCGCCTCACCGGCACCGGCCCCGGCCGCCTGGGGGTCTACCTGCCGGTGATCACCGCCGACAACCTGGTCTCCGGCGGCAAGACCGTCTACCTCCAGGGGCTCATCGGCGGCTCCGGCCGCGCCACCGACCTGACGCTGCTCAACCTCGCCTCCACCGCCTCCCAGTGCACGGCCTCGCTGTTTCAGGCGGACGGCACGCTGCTCGCGGGCCCGGTGACGATCGCGATGAAGCCGCTCTCGCACCAGGCGGTCTCCGACATCTTCTCCGGCGGGAGCGCCGTGGACGCGCGGGCGACGGTGAGCTGCACGCAGAGCTTCTTCGCCTACGCCCTGATCTCCGACGCCGCCACCGGCGAGGTCTCCTATGTGGGCCCGGCGGGCAACGGCTCCTCCGGGATCGGCGGCACGCCGCCGCCGGCCAGCTGCCCCACCGGCGCCATCTGCTTCGACGCCAAGGGGATCGTCCACCAGCCGACCCCCGCCCACCGGGTGCAGCGCGTCACCTTCCCGGCGCCGGCCGGCAATCTCAGCCGCCTCCGCATGTCGCTCGACGTGACGGTGGGCCCCTGGTACGCGCCGGACCCGGCGGGCAAGGCGCTGCTCTACTGGTTCGTGCTCAACCGCAACTTCGACATGTTCGGCACCTTCTACTTCCGCGGCCCGGACCCGGTCCATCCGGCGCAGGTGCAGTCCGAGGCGCTGCTCCGCCACGGCCTCGAGCTGACCCATCCGCAGAAGCTCAAGATCGAGCAGCCGTTCCAGGCCCAGGTGGGGCGCACCTACCACGTCGAGGAGATCTACGACCTGAGGAACGGCGCCCTGTCGGTGACCATCACCGACACCGCCACCGGGCAGATCGTGAACCAGCTCGTGGGCGTGCCCAACCTCCGCTCCTGGACCCTCAAGCCCACCGACGTCTTCCTCATCGACATGGGCTTCACCGGCACCAACGTCGACGAGGTGCCCAGCGACGGCTGGACCTACGCCAACGTGCATTTGGAGGTGTACCTGCAGTAGGTGCGGCCCTACCCCCGCGCCGCGTCCTGGATCGCCGTCTGGAGCGCCCGGAGGTTCACCGGCTTGGTGAGATGGCGGTTGAAGCCGGCCTCCAGGCTCTTGCGGACGTCCTCCTCCATGCCGTAGCCGGAGAGGGCGATCCCCTTGACGCCGTAGCGGCCGTGCAGCTCCGCCATCAGGTCGAGCCCGGTGCCGTCCGGCAGGCCGAGGTCGCTCAGCACGAGGTCGATCCGCCCGGCCTGCCCCTCCGCCGCGGCGAGCCCCCCGGCGACCGATCCGGCCACCGTGACCTGATGCCCCATCTCGCGCAGCAGGTCGGCCATCGCCTCCGCCGTGTCGGCGTGGTCCTCGACGAGAAGGATGTGCAGCGGCGGGACCTCCGGCGAGGGTCGTGGCGCGGGGGCTTCCCGGAGCGGGCCGCTCCGCTCCGCCTCCCGGGAGGCCGGGAGATCGCCCACCGGCAGCCGCACCGAGAACTTCGCGCCCCGGCCCCGGCCGGCGCTCGCCGCGGTGAGGCTGCCGCCGTGCAGCTCGACGATCGCCTTGCTGATGGCGAGCCCCAGCCCCAGGCCGCCGAAGCGGCGGGTGATCGCCAGCTCCCCTTGCTGGAAGGCGTCGAAGATGCCGGAGAGGACCTCCGGCTCAATGCCGATCCCGGTGTCCTCGACCTCCACCATCAGGGCCGGTCCGGCGGGCCCCTCCTCGCGGCACGCCCGCACGGCGATGGCCCCGCCCGGCGGGGTGAACTTCACCGAGTTGCTGAACAGGTTCCAGAACACCTGGGTCAGCCGCGGCGTGTCCGCCCAGACCCCGTAGTCGACCTCCGCCAGGTCGAGCGAGAGCCGCAGCCCCTTGTCGAACAGGTCGGCGCGCGCGGTCTGCAGGGCATGGTCCACCACCTGCCGCAGGTCGGCGACCTCGCAGCGCAGCTCCAGCTTCCCGCGCGCGATGCGGGTGAGGTCGAGCATGTCGTCGATCAGCCGCGCCTCCAGCTCCACGTTGCGCCGGATCATGGCGAGCTGCGGGCGCACGTCCGCCGGCACCTGGGCGTTCTCCTGGAGCCCGGAGACCACGGCGAGCACCGGCGTCAGCGGCGTGCGCAGCTCGTGGCTCAGGGTGGCCAGGAAGTGGTCCTTGGCCTGGTTGGCGGCCTCGGCCTCCCGGCGCGCCCGGTCCATCTCCATCTCGGCCTGCCGGCGCGCCGTGACGTCGGTCAGCGTGATCACGCAGCCGAGCACCTCGTCGTTCGAGCCGAGCAGGGGGCCGGCGCTCACCTGGAGCTCGCAGCTCTCTCCGCCCACCAGGATCAGCGCGGCCTCGATCCCCTGCACCACCCGGCCGGCGAAGACCTCGGCGAAGGGGATCGCCGGCGGCCCCTCCGGCCCCACCCCCTGGAGCGGAAAGGCCCGCAGGAAGCTCTCGCCGACGGGATCGCACACGCAGAGCCGCCGCGCCGTGAGGCTGGCGCGCAACACCCGTTCCTCGGTGTCGCAGACCACGATCGCCTCGCTCGCGTGCTCGAAGATGGAGCGGGCCAGCTTCTCGTCCGCCACCAGCCTCTCGCTGCGCTTCTGCTCCGTCAGGTCGGTCACCACCAGGCAGATCGCGAGCTCCCCGCCGTCGTCGAGCGGCAGCACGCTGGTGGCCAGGTAGACGGGCACCGGCTCGGCGCCGGTCTGGAAGGCCAGCTCCCGCTTGCCGGTGCCGTTCAACCCCTCGCGGAGGACGGTCTCGAGCTCCGGGCGGTCCGCCGCGCGCACGAAACGCCGGAGCGAGCTGCCGATCACGTCCTCCAGCGGCATCCGCACCATCTCGGCGAAGCGGCGGTTGCAGTAGAGGATGACGCCGTCGGCGGTGAGGGTGGCGGCCCCCTCGTGCATCGCTTCGAGGAAGATCCGGTAGGAGTGGTCGGCCCCCTTGAGGGTATAGATCTGGTCCCCCCGCGGCCCCTCCACCACCAGCGCGTCCACCTCGCCGCGGCGGATCGCCCGCAGGGTCTCCTCCGCCTCCAGGAGGCGGGCCCGGAGATCCTGGACCTCGGCCGCCAGGTCTGTCTCGTTCACCATCGAATCTCTAACCTCCAGCGGCCGCCTGGAGCTCCAGGCCGGCCAGGATCCTCTCCCGGTTGGAGAGGTCCCCGATCAACTTGCGCAACGGCCCCGGAGCCCTCCTCACCAGGGTCGGCGCCGCCGTGATGTGGTCCCCGTCGGCGAGAGCCGGCTGCTGGTAGATGTCGATGACCTGGAGCTGGTAACGCCCGGGCAGAAACTCCTCGCAGATCTCCCGCACCCGGGCGATGGCCCGCAATGAGCTCATACCGCCCGTCACGTAGAGACGCAGGATGTACCAGGAGGGGCCGCCGGGCGGCGACCGGTCTTTCCCGCCGGCCTCTTCCGGGGGCCTGCTCCTGGATTCATCCATGGTAGAAAAAAATGCCTGCAACTTGCGAGCCCGGGCGTGGAGCCCGGGCGCCGTGGGACCTCAGCCCCGGGCGACCACGTCGAGCCCCACCAGCACGCGCTCCGTATTGGAGAGGTCGCCGATGATCCGCTTCAGCGGCGACGGCAGCTCCCGCACCAGCGTGGGGATGGCCACGATCTGGTCCCGCCGGGCGAGTTGCGGGTTCTCCATCAGGTCGATCACCTCGACCGCATACTCCCCGTTCATGTGCTCGTCACAGATCCGTCTCAGGTTGGCGAGAGCCGTCACCGATTTCGGAGTCTGTCCCGCGACGTACAATCGCAGGTTCCATTTCTTACCCTCGGTTTCCATGATGCCTCGTTCTTCTGAATCCTGTCGATCCCCAGAAACCTGGTGAAGACTTCACTCCGGTCTTGCAGTTGTATCTTCTCCAAGAGTACCACTATCCGCTTGGCGCGCGGCGGCGAGGGCGGCGCGGCCCGCCTGCTCCTCCCGTTCCTGCAGCAGCGCCTGGCGGAGCCGCTTGCCGACCTCCTCCTCCTCGGCCTCGACCTCGGCGCGCAGCGCCTGGATCTGCGCCTCCACGGCGCTCTTCCGGCGGTCGAGACGGCGCTGCAGGGCCGCCAGCTCCTCCTGGCGCGCGGCGGCGGCGCCGCGCTCGCGCGCCTCCTGGGCGAGCCGCGCCGAGCCGGTCAACACCCCCTCCGCCCCCAGATAGACATCGGCCAGCTCCACCCCCCGGTCCGTGAGCAGGAGCTCGCGGATCTGGTTCGAGTGGCTCATGCCGCGCGACTTCAGCACGTACAGCCCCCGGTTGCGCTCGCCGTTGCTCTCCAGATTGCGCAGCGAGAGCCAGCTGTCCATCAGCGAGGAGACCCCGAGGTGCGTCTCGTTCTCCTCGTCGCCGTTCGCCGTCAGGCTGGTGAACAGCGCCGTGACCTCCCGGGCTTTCAGGAAGTCGACCAGCCGCAGCAGGGTCGCCATCACCTCGTTGTAGGAACCGATCGAGGAGAGGTTCGACAGCGGATCGACGATCACCACGCTCGGGCTCACCTCCAGCACCCAGCGGAAGATGCTGACCAGGTGCATCTCCAGGCCGAACAGCGTCGGCCGGCTGGCGTGGAACCGCAGCAGCCCCTTCTCCACCCACTGGGAGAGGTCGAGCCCGATCGAGCGCATGTTGCGCAGGATCTGCCCCGGCGACTCCTCCAGGGCGAAATAGAGGCACCGCTCCCCCCGCCGGCAGGTGGCGTCGACGAAATGGGCGGCGATGCTGCTCTTGCCCGTCCCCGCCGTCCCCGAGACCAGGATGCTGGTGCCGCGGAAGAACCCCTGGCCGCCGAGCATCGCGTCGAGGCGCGGGATGCCGCTCGAGATCCGCTCCGTGGAGGCGGAGTGCGCGAGGCTCAGGCCGGTCACCGGCAGCACCTCCAGCCCCCGGCGGTCGATGATGAACGGGTACTCGTTGGTGCCGTGGGACGAGCCGCGGTACTTGACGATGCGCAGCCGCCGCGTCGACACCTGCTCGTTCACCCGGTGGTCGAGCAGGATCACGCAGTCCGACACGTACTCCTCCAGCCCCTGGCGGGTGAGCTGCCCCTCCCCCCGCTCGCCGGTGATCACCACCGACACCCCCCTCTCCTTGAGGAAGCGGAACAGCCGGCGCAGCTCGGCGCGCAGGATCGCCTCGTTGCTGAAGCTGGAGAACAGCGACTCGATGGTGTCGAGCACCACCCGCTTCGCCCCCACCGACTGGATGGCGAAGTCCAGGCGCAGGAACAGCCCCTCGAGGTCGTACTCCCCGCTCTCCTCGATCTCGCTGCGCTCGATGACCACCGTGTCCATGGCGATCAGCCCGCGCTCGGTCAGGTCGTCGAGATCGAAGCCGAGCGACGCCACGTTCTTCGCCAGGTCGTCCGAGGACTCCTCGAAGCTCATGAACACCCCGGGCTCGCCGAACCGGGTGGCGCCGGCGACCAGGAACTGCATGGCGAACAGCGTCTTGCCGCACCCGGGGCCGCCGCACACCAGGGTCGGCCTCCCGGCCGGCAGCCCGCCGCCGGTGATCTCGTCGAAACCGGAGATCCCGGTCGGCGCCTTGTCGATGCCGTTCGCGGACGCGAAGGACGATGAGGAGGAAGACTGAGCCGTTTCCATGCGGCGGCACCTTCAGGAAAGGAGTTGAGAGAAGCCAGGGATCTGGCGACGCGTCATTGTATGAGAAGGCACCTCCCGGGCGTCAACTGGCGGGTATCCGAAAGGCATTGATCGGACGTCAAGGCCGAAGCAGGAGCCGGCGGCCGTGACGCTTCCGACCCGATCTGTGGCGCTTCGGACCCGCGGGTCGGCGGCTCCGCCCCGGTCTGTGGCGATTTCGACCCGGCTCGCGCCGCTTCCGACCCGCGGGGCGGTCCCGCCGACCCGATCTGTGAGGATCGCGACCCGGTCCGTGACGCTTCCGACCCGATCCATGCCGTTTTGGACCCGCGGGTCCGAGCTGTCGCCCCGCGGGTCCAAAACGGCACGAGCCGGGGCGGAAGCTTGGACCCCCGGGTCGGCTAGACCGTCAGGTAGGTCGGCCGGCTCCGTTCGTCCAGGCCGACCATCAAGAGCCCCTGAGGCGAAGGCACCAGCGGATCGGAGACCTCCCAGAGCTTCCGGTAGACGACCATCCAGCGGCCGAAGAGATACAGGACCTGCAGCTCGAAGTCGTCGGGCGTGAGCGGCGAAGGGCCGAGATCGAACCGGCTGCGCACGACGTCCTCGTAGATCGCCCGCCGCGCCAGCTCGCTGAACCGGCCGAGGTCGAGCCGAGGCGCCAGGAGCTCGCCCTCGGCCCGGGAGCGGCGCGCCTCCTGCCACTCCGCCCTCAATTGCTCCGGGGTCGCCGCGGACCCCACCTCCAGCCGCTCGATCAACGGCGCGAGGTCGAGCGCCACCCCTTCCAGGGCCAGCGCCAGCTCCGCCTCCGGCGTATATGGCACCTCCAGATCCAGCATCGCGTCTGCCACTTCGGGCAACCGGCGCCGCAGGGCGGCGCTCCGCTCCCGGGCCTCCCGCAAACCGTCCAGAATCCGCCGCGCCTCTTCCAGGTCCAAGCGGTCGATCGCCATTTTATCCTCCGAGATGCCGGTGTAGCCGTCTTTCGCAACGGCGGCCGATGCCGTTTTATACCTTGACATGGCTGAAAGTGTCAAGACTCTCCCGAACAAGGCCTGATTCCCTGTTCCATTTCGGAAGTGGTAGACTTTCTTCCAAATGACGCCCGAGACACAGCACCTTTTGAACGTGCTCCGGTCCGCGATCCGCGTCCTGGGCTACACCTTCAACGACGTGGCGGAGAAGCTGGGGGTGGGGAGCGGCTACATGAGCCGGCTCTTCGCGGGGAAGATCGAGCTGAAATTCGATCACGTGGTCAACATCTCGCGGGCGATCGGCTTCGAGCCGGAGGAGATCCTGCACCTGGCCTACCCTCGGGTGAAGGAGCCGCAGACCCTGGCCGCGCAGCAGTATCAGGCGCTCCTCACCGGAGGCGACCCCTCCTCGCGGCCCGCTCCCCGCTCGAGCGAGGGTCCCGACGACGTCGACGCCGCCGTGGCGCGCGCGATCCAGAAGCTCCTCTCCCCGGCGGCACCGCCTCCGCCCTCGGAAGAGGACCTGGAGAAGATCGTGGAACGGATGATCCAGAAGTTCTTCGCCCGCCTCAGCCAGGGGCAGGCCCAGACGGGGTAGGGGCCCGCGTGGCCGAACGGCCGCCAGCCTTCAGCGGAGGGCGTAGAGACGTCCCAGTCCGTTTCAGCACGACGCCGGCAGGCCTCCAACGTCGGGGCGTCTCTTCGGAGGGCACACCCTACCGCCAACCCCGGATTCGCGGACCACGATTTCAGACCGGCCGTTGCGAGTAGCAGGCGTGGACGGCCTCGGCAGGGAGACGTCCCGACGGCGTTGGCCTGCCAGCGCCGTGCTGAAACGGACTGGGACGTCTCTACGCCCTTCGCTGAATGTTTGCTGGCGCGCCGGCCCAGCCTAGAACGGCTGGGGATCGAACCGGGCGCTGGGATCGCGCTCCAGGAGGCGGAGATAGGCGGCCACCTTCTCGACCATCTTGACGGTCGCCTCGCCCCTCTTGATCGCGTGGAACAGGATGAGCACCGCGGCCACGGCCTCACGGTTGATCCGTAGCGCCTTGAACACCCGGTGAGCCTGCATGACGACCTCCCCAGCCTCGTCAGGGCGGTCCTGCGCCAGCAGCGTCGCGGAGAGGTCAAGCCCCACGATCGAGGCTGGGTAGGGACGCTCCAACTCCTCAAATTCTCGCTTTACCTCCCGGAAAATCGCCTCAGCTCGGTCCGGCTTCCCCATACCGGCCTCGACCCGGCCTCCAAGCTCCTGCAGCCGGGCCCTGTTCAGTCGGCCATTGTCGCGGCTCAGAATATTGCTATGGCGGAGCCGGAACGTCCTTGCTTCGATGAAACGACCGCAGTCGATGATGAAATGAAGCTGGTTATGCACGGCGGCGTAAACGAGCTCTGGCTCTTGCTCCCTGTCTACCAGTGAGAGCCCCTCTTCGAGCAGCCGGAGGGCCTGCTCGGGGTTGCCGGCATAGCCCATGTAGAGGCCTCGCTGGATCATGGCCCGGCCAGCGAGATGCTGGTCGCCGCGCGCCCGGCGGTATTCATACACCTCAAGGAGGTAGATGGCGGCCCGGCCGAACCGTCGGCGAGCGGCAAGCAGCGAGGCCTCGAACTCCAGCAGGCGCATATACAGGTCTCTGTCTCCGGATCCCAGATCTAGGAACCGCGTCGCCTGCTCCAGCTTTTGCTCCGCCGCGTCGAGTTGGTCCAGTACTCGGTAGGCGTTGCCCAACTCCGCTAGGGCACGCCCACGAAGGTCAAGAACCTGTTCGCGGCCGTACGCACGAGCGTCGAGCTTCTCGGAGCACTTCACGGCCAGGACTGCGTATCGCACCATCTCGCTTGGATTCTCGTACCGGAGTGCCCAGCTCTGGGCGAGCAGATTTTCGACTGTCTTGACGTCCACCTTCTTTTTGCGCGACCGCGGCCGAGAGATGGTCGAACTGTCCTTGGACAGGTGCGTGGCGCTCTCCTCTATCCGCGCCTTCTCGGCGTGATGCTTGCGGACCAGCTTTCCAGCCGAGCGCCGGACCCTCTCGATGGCGACATCGTACCCAGCATCGTACCCGTCGTCCTCAACTCGAAGGAGGGCCGCAAGCTCCGAGGAGCAGCGCTCGCATCCACCGAGCAGGTGCCGCATCAATGCATGGCGATCCTCGGCGGAGATGTCGCCACGGGAGAAGGCTGACAGCTCGTCACGGCTGTAGTGTTCGGCCAAGCTTGTCCTCCAGAATGCCCCTGCATTCTCTCACAAACGTGAACAGAGAACACTCCTCAACACCATCTCTTGCAAGGGGCGTTCTGTAGGGGCTAACCACCACTGGAACCGGTGCTCCCACTCTCGGTCGGCGCCGGCGTCGAGCCTGTCGTCGAGCCCGTCCCCAGGCTGTGCCCGCCGTTCGGATCCACCCCCATTCCTTCCTTTACCGTCGACCGCCCCCGCCCATGGGGCTCCACCGGCGCCGCCCTCGTCCACCCGCCCGTCAACCAGTGCCAAGCGTGAAGGAGCGTCCCGGACGGCAGCCCCCACCCGTTAAGGCCCGCCGCGTGGACGGGGGTGGCGAGCAGCGCGAGGGCGAGCGCCGCCACGGCGATCCCTCCTCTATGAATTCGTCGAGACATCCTCGGCCTCCTCCTTGTCCGTGGACCGCGCGGCGCCGCCATGGCTCCGTCGCCCACGGACGCAACATCCCTCCAGAACAGTGCCTCCAGTCTGGCAGAAAGCCAGCGATTCTCACCCCCTCCGGAAGCCCCGCTCCCCTCTGTCCCGCCTTTCCGCGATCTCCACCCACGGCCGGTAACGTACCGAGACGAATCTTTGCTCTATGCAAGCGACACCGCATCAGAACCCGATAGCAGGCAGGACCAATCCAAAAAAAGGAGGAAAAATGCAAAATGGGGCTAGACAACCCTGATGCAGGGGTAGTACCTTCCCGCTCGCCGAATCGGAGGTAAGAATGCCGAATAAGAAGAGAGCAGATGCCGTAAGTGCATCCAACAGTAAGACGCCTGTCCGTCCGACCGGGCTGATCCAGGAGACAGGCCGCCGGATCGTCCAGGCGCGGAAACGGCGGGGCTGGTCCCAGACGGAGCTCGCCCATCAACTGGGGGTCAAGCGCGAGCGGGTGGGCAACTGGGAGCGTGGGGAGAACGCGCCGCGGCTCGAAGAGCTGGCCCTGCTCGGCCAGGTCCTCCGGACCTCGCTCGACGAGCTGGTGTACGGCAAGCGGCGCGGACGGCGGCTGAGCGAAGAGGAGATCCAGCGGGGGGAGCGGCACCTCGCCGGCCTCGTCGAGCTGCTCGGGGTGGCGCTCCGGCGCCCGGGAGAAGGCGAGCCACCTGACGAACGACCTTTCCGTGGCCATGAAGGCCCGGAAGTACCAGGGAGGTAGACGTATGGCAACGCAGCAGAAGTTGATGTCCACGACGGAGGGCCCCGTGCCCGGCCTGCTCCGGCTTCCGCGCCGGAACCGGAAGCTGAAGCCGGAACGGGTGCAGGAGGAGCTGAAGGTGATGGCCGGCTGGCGGCTGATGCCGGGCGACTCGGCGATCGGCCGGGTGCGGGACTTCGCCACCGCCGAGGCGGCGACGGCCTGGGCCCTGTTCGTGTCCGCGTTGGCGCACCAGCAGGACCACGGGTACACGCTCGAACGGTCCGGCAACCGGATCGCCGTGACGCTGTACCAGGCCGGACGGTCCGGCCGGCCGGGTGGAGTGACGATGGCCGTCCTCGAGACGGGCAAGACCCTCGGCTGATAGTCAGCCGGGAGAACAGACAACCGATTCACACAGAGAAGAAAGGAACAGAGACATGGCAACCACCAATTCGTTCGCGGACCTGATGCTCGACTGGAAGAAGGTGCTCGCCGCCTGCGCGGACAACGCGGCGGAGCTGACCGGCGCCGAGGCCCATCGGGCCCTGGTCGAGAAGACGTTGAAGGAGGCGGAGGACCTCAAGGGGCAGCAGGACTCGCACACCGCGTCCAAGCAGGCGACTGTCCAGCAGCTCAGCGATCTGCTCAAGGAGGGCCGGGAGGCTGTGCGGCGCCTGCGCGCCATGGTGAAGGCCACCCTGGGCACCAACAAGGAGATCCTCGTCCAGTTCGGCATCGCGCCCAATCGGAAGCGGGGCAAGAAGAAGGTGGCGCTGGCGCGGAAGCCGCCGGCGCCGGAGAGCCCGCCGCCGCCCACCAACGGTCCTCAGGCGGTCACCCCGGCGGCGCACCCCGAAACCCAGTAACCGAACGCGCAAGAGAAAGGAGAGATCGACATGAGCAACAACTCACAGAGGAACATCCTCGCCACCTGGGACAAGATCCTGGCGGCCGCGCAGGCCAACCAGGAGGACCTCGCGATCGTCGAAGAGCCGCGCGTGCAGCTCGAGGCGAGCGTGAAGGATCTCCGGACCCTGCTGGCCGAGAGGGCCCGGCTGAGCTCGGAGATGCTGCGGAAGACGCGGGAGATGTGGGACCTCATCGACCGCGGCAACGCCCTGGTGATCCGCATCCGGGCTGGCGCGAAGGGCCACTACGGCCACCGTAGCGAGAAGCTGGAGGAATTCGGGATCGCTCCCGTCTACCGCCGGAAGCCGCCGCGGGACCGCCCCGCCGCGGGCTGCCGGCAGACAGGGGCTCCCCGGAATCCCACCGCACCGTGAAGTAGCGAGTAGGCCTTGAACGCCGGGGGCGTGTGTCAGCACGCCCCCGGTATCTCCAGGGAGTCGCCCCTGATCCTACTGCAACGAGGGGAAACATTCCACTGGACGCGGCACGGTTCTTTGACAACTGAATCTAGAGCACAGACCCGAAGGTGGTTTCGGGGCTCTCTCCTGCCATGGGGGAGAGCCCCGCTTTTTTCCTCACGTTTCGGCGAAGGCGGTAGAGACGTCCCGGTGAGAATCCTTACTTTCTCTCGAGAACGTCCCGCAGATCGCGCATGAGGCTGCTTCGAAACTCTTTCAGCATTCTCTCCACCTCCTCGCGCTGAAGCGGGGTATCTTCCGGCTCGGGCTCCGGCTCGGGCGTCCGTGGGCTCTCCACCGCCTTGCCAGGCCGGACCGGCTTGAACATCGTGTTGAGCTTCTGGCGCGCGGCGGAGGGAGCCGCGGTCTTGGGATAGGCCATCTCGAAAAACTCTCCCGCCTCGAAACCCATCGCCCGCACTATCTTCAGAACGAAGTCGAGCCTGGGCTGGGCTTGTCCCTTGAAGTATCTGTTCAGGCTGGCGAGAGAGACCTCGGCACGGCGCGCGAGCGCGGCGTTCTTGAGCCCCATGACACGTGCCAACGTCTGGAGGAGATCCATGAGGCTCAGGACTTCCTCGGAAGGAGCACCTTCGATGTCTTCATCCCTTTTCCTGGTCTTGGTCTTCATGCCGGGAGAGTCTATCTCTCTTGCACCCCAAGGGGCGGAATTTTCCACTCCCGTCATCCGCCGGGCGCCTTTCTTCCGTAGGACTGGACAGACGCCGTCAAGGCGGATTTCCATCAGGAGGAGATGAGATGAAGAGAATGGCCTCGCAAGGCGTGTTGGCGCTGTCTGTCCTGGTTTTCCTGCTCGCCGCCCTTCCGGCTTTCGCCCAGGCTCCCGCGGGCCCGCCGGCGCCCTCTCCCGAGCTCGCCAAGCTGGCGTTCTTCGCCGGCGACTGGACTTGCAAGGGCAAGGCGGAAGCGTCCCCCTTCGGCCCCGCGCACGCGACTCTGGGCCGGGTGCGCGTCGGCAAGGAGGTCGGCGGCTTCTGGTACGTGGGTCTCTACACGGAGAAGAAGACGGCGGAGAACCCTCGCCCGATCGTCTTTGAGTTCATCCAGGGGTATGACGGGACGGCCAAGGCGTTCACCATGGACTGCTTCGACAATTTCGGCAGCCACTGCCACCAGACCTCGGCCGGCTGGCAGGACGGCAAGCTGGTCTTCTCCGGCCAGTCGACCGGCTCCGGCCCGGCGACGCCGGTGCGCGACACCTTCGCCAAGACGGGGGACGCCAGCCTGGAGCACACGGGCGAGATGCAGGTCGACGGCAAATGGGCCGCCCTCGATCACGAGACCTGCACGCGGGCGAAGAAATAGCAAGTACAAAGGGCCCCGGCATCGGCCGGGGCCCGCGATCAGCCGGAGCTGGCTCCGTGCTCTCAGCGGGTGCGGACGCAGCCGCCGTTGGCGTTCGACCACTCGTACTGGTAGCCGTAGCCGTTGGTGCCGATGAATGGCGAGGGGGACCAGGCGCACTTGTCGTCGGCCTCGTTGCCGACGTTATCGAACCAGGCGTTCAGGTCGGGGTCGGTCACGGCCTCGCGGGTCTCGTGGCACATGAAGTGCTCCTGGTTCTGCACGTTGGACCAGCCGGAGACCTTGCAGCCGCTGCAGCTCGGGAACGGCTGGATGGAGTACTTCACGTCGCCGCTGGTGCCGGAGAAGTGGCCGTGATAGGCGCAGTAGGCCAGGCTCGGACCGCCGCACGAGGTGCTCGAGCCGCTCGAGGAGTACGAGCTGCTCGGAATCACGACCTCATAGATCGTGCTGGAGTTGTAGGTGCCGTGGCCGCCCGAGAAGTAGCGGTTGACCTCGGAGTGCACGCTGGAGTCGGTGACGTTGGTCGGAGGCGTGGAGGTGTCGAACCAGTCCGCGCCGCCGGAGCCGAGGTTGGCGAGCTGGATGCCGGAATACTGCGTGATGGTGTTGTACTCGCCGGTGGTGCCGAACTGGTTGCGGAAATTCCGCAGCGTCGTGGCGTACGCGTTGTCCGACGACCCGGCGTTGGCGAAGCTCGGTCCCCAGAAGATGAGGACGACCTTGGCCGAGGTGATCACGGGACCGCCATGGTAGGAGATGTTGGCCTTGCTGGGGACCGCCCTCTTCGCGACGATGTTCGTCGGGAAGTAGATGACGTGATCGCCGTCCGCGAACGGCTTCAGGTTGAGGGCCTTCTCTTCCTGAGCGGCGGCAGCCATGGAAAGCAATCCGCAAGACAGAGCCAGCACAGACGTCAGCCTTCTGATCTTCATGCTTTGCATCCTCCAAGCGAAGTGCTCAGGCGCGCACACCCTCCCCATGAGGGGTGAGCCCTGAGGCAACGGTTTGATCCATACAACCTGCAAGGAGACAGGAGCAACCCGATAGCCCCGTGGCGTCCCGCCAGGCTGGCCAACGCTCTGGATGACGCTCTAATAATCCCCGGTGCCAGCCGCCTGAAAAAGCGAGCCGGGTTGTAAAAATATTGACTGAATCGAATGAGCTGAGGGGGGGGCGGAGAAAAGAAAAAGCCCCGGCGGGCGCCGGGGCTCTCCTTGCGCGGGCGTGAGATCCGCGTTGGTTAGCGGGTCTTGACGCAGCCGCTGACCGCGTTCGACCACTCGTACTGGTAGCCGAAGCCGCCGCTGCCGATGAACGGCGTGGGCGACCACGCGCACTTGTCGTCGGCCTCGTTGCCGCGGCGGTCGTACCAGGCGTTCAGGTCCGGGTCGGTCACGGCCTCGCGGGTCTCGTGACAGACGAAGTGCTCCTGGTTCTGGGCCGCCGTCCAGCCGGAGACGGAGCAGCCGCCGCAGCTCGGATACGGCTCGATCGAGTACTTCACGTCGTTGGCGCCGCTGGTGAAGTGGCCGTGATAGGCGCAATAGGACAGGCTCGGCCCGCCGCACGAGGTGCTGGAGCCGCTCGAGGAGTACGAGGAGCTCGGGAGGACGACCTCATAGATCGTGCTGCCATTGAAGGCGTGGGTCGACAGATAGTTGTTGACCTCGGACCGGACGATGGCGTCCGTGACGTTGGTCGGCGGGGTCGTGGTGTCGAACATGTCGGCCGTGCCCGAGGCGAGGTTCGCCAGCGCGATGGTCCCGTTGCTGCTGTTGTACTGCGTGATGGTGTTGAACTCGCCGGTGGTGCCGAACAGGTTGCGGAAGGCCTGCAGCTCCTGGGCGTAGGCGAAGTCCGGGGAGGCGGCGTTGTTGAAATTCGGTCCCCAGAAGATGAAGACCACCTTGGCGCTGACGATGATCGGGCCGCCATGGTTCACGATGTTCTGGCCGGCCTTGACGACCGAGGCCCCGCGCGCGGGGAAGTACACGACGTGGTCGGCGTCCGCGAAGGGCTTGGTCGGCAGCTTCTTCTCCGCGGCACTCGCGGAGACGGCCATCAGCAAGCCACACGAGAGTGCAACTCCAAGCTTCAAACCTCTGCTCTTCATTACTTGCATCCTCCAAACGGATGAGTGGCGCCACCAGGGCGGAACAGGCTCTCCCCATGAGAGCCGGCGCCCCGGGGCAACGGTTTGAGAGGGCGAGATTTCGCCGTCTCGTAAATCGGCAGAAGGGCAAATATCGACAACGTCGTTACATCCGACCGTTGAAGCTCTCTGTGGCTTGCTGGGAAGCCAGTGTACAGGACTCTGGTCCCCTGTCAAGTAAAGGTGCTGTAAACGGAGAAAAGTGCGCCGCCTTCCGGCGGATTTGTGAAATCGAGCTTTGTACTCGTATCGAACATTGAGAACTTTAAAAATCTCCATGCGCCTTCCCCTCTCCGGAGAGAGGAGAAAGGCCCATGGAAACAAAAGGGTTGCGGTCTCTAGGGGGTGTAGGGACCCTCCTGGGACGCTGAGGGCTTTTCCTGGCGTCTCTGATGTCCCTGCTGTCCCTGGAGTCCCTTTTACGGCACATATCCATCCACCTCCACCCCCACCCGTACCGTGCCGTTGCCGTTCACGAAGGGGAGGAGGGCGATGCCGCGGTTGCCTAGCGGCACGGTGAAGGTGGCGCTTCGGGTCATCCCCGCGTTGAAGCGGAGGATGCCCGCGGACGGGTTGGTGACGTTGCCCGGATAGACCTGCACGTTCCCCTTCCCCGTCCCCTGCGAGACGGTGAGCTTCACCACCACCTGCTTCGCCGCCGCCGGCACGCCGCAGGCGCCCGCCACCGTCAGGACCTTGCGGGCGTTGGAGCGCAGGGCGCCGTTGAAGAGGTTGCAGGGGGGGAGCGTCACCGGCCCGCCGGAGCCGCCACCGGCGCCGGTGGGCCAGGCGAAGACGTCGGTCCGGCCGTTGAGGTCCCCCGCCACCAGGGGGGCATCGCTGTCGAAGGCGATCACCTTGCCGTCCGCGCTGATCCGGGGGGAATCGCCCGGACGCACGGCGGACAGCAGGCCCGCGACCCGGTCGTAGAGATAGACGCCGGGACCGCCCGCCAGGTCGGTGGCGTCGGTCGTGAAGGTGAGATACCGGCCGTCCGCGCTCAGCGCGGGCTCCGCCGTGGAGCCCCGGCTCCCCTGGACGGCGGTGCCGGCCTGGCGGGTCACCAGCGTCACGGCCTTGGAGACGCGGTCGTAGAGATAGAGCTGATCGGCGCCGGCGGGGTTGGGGACCCCGGGGACCACCACGCCCGTCGAGAGGAAGGCCAGCCAGCGGCCGTCGGCGCTCAAGGCCGGCTGCAGCGCGCTGTTGCTGGGCGAGGTGCCGGCCAGCGTCAGGGCTCCCCCCTCGCGGTCGTAGAGATAGACGTTGAGCTCCCCGCCGGGCGTGGCCGTGAGGTCGGCCCGGCGGCTGGTGAAGGCCACATAGCGGCCGTCCGCGCTCAGCGCCGGGAGCGGGTCGTCGAAGGTCCCGGCGGCCGTGGCGGCGGCGCCCCGGGCGTGGGTCACCAGGGCGGTGGTGCCGGCCACGCGGTCGAACAGGAAGAGGTCGGTCGTCCCGGCGTCGGGATCGTCCACCTGCCCGGGCACCAGGTCGGCGGCGGAGCTCTCATAGAGCACGTAGCGGCCGTCGGAGCTGAGCAGAGGGTGGTTGGAGAAGCCGTTGGCGGCCTTGCGGGAATTGGCGGCCGACCGGCTCACCAGGGTCCTCGCCCCCGTCGTGCGGTCCCAGAGGAAGACGTCGCTCGTGCGGTTGGCGTCGGTCACTCCGGCCACGAGGTCGGAGGCCTCGCTGTCGAAGGCCACCCAGCGGCCGTCCGCGCTGACCGCGGGGTCCAGGGAGTCGCCGTCGGCGGTGGCGCTGGGAGTGGCCGCCGAGCGGCTCACCAGGACGGTGCCCGCCGTGGCGCGGTCGAAGAGGAAGATGTCGGAGCTGGCCGGCGGATCGTTCACCCCCATGACGAGATTGGAGGCGAGGCTGGCGAAGGCCACGTACCGGCCGTCGGCGCTGAGGCTGGATTGATCGGACGCGTCGTCTCCCGCGGCAATGGGAGAGGCGGCGGACCGGCTGACCAGGACCGCCGAGCGGGCCGTCCGGTCATAGAGGAAGACGTCGCTCTGCCCGTAGCCGTCGGACTGGCCGGCCACGAGGTTGGCGGCCGTGCTCTCGAACAGCACCCAGCGCCCGTCGCCGCTGATCCCGCGGACCTGGGCGCCGGCGTCCGAAGTGAGTGAGGGCGCCCCGGGCGCGTGCAGGGTGGCGTAGGCGTTGGTCCGGGCGGCGGTGTCGTAGAGCAGGACGTCCTCCCCGCCGTTGAGGTCGCTCACCCCCGGCTGGAGGTCGGAGCGCCCGCTGTAGTAGGCGATCCGGGAGCCGTCGGCGCTGACCGCCGCGCCGTACGAGAAGCCCTCGGGCGAGGAGCTCCCATTGCTGCCGAAGCCGCTCACCAGGGAGATCGCGCCGGTGGCGCGGTCGAACAGGAACACGTTCGAGACGCCGGCGATCTCGCTGTCGAAGGCGACCAGGCGGCCGTCCGCGCTGAGCGACGGATTCAGCGAGGGATCGCCCCGCGGGGTGGTGGGCGCGGTCCCTATGCGGCTCGCCACGATCGACTGGTTGGCCGCGCGGTCGTAGAGGAAGACGGCGGGCCCGGGCCCGGGCGCCGCGGCCTGGCCGGCGACCACGTCCGTGGCGTTGCTGAGATAGGCGATCCAGCGGCCGTCCGCGCTGAGGGCGGGGCGGGCCCCCGCGCCGGAGACGGCACCGGCGTCCGCCGCGGTGGTGGCCGAGCCCGCGGCATGGCTGACCAGGGTGGCCGTGCCGGCCACGCGGTCGAACAGGAACAGGTCGTTGGAGCCGTTGGCGTCGACCTGGCCCGGGACGACGTTGATCGCGTTGCTGAAGAAGGCGACGGCGCCGCCGCCGGCGCTGATCACGGGGGCCGTTCCCGGGCCGATCCGGCGCAGGGAGCCCGAGAGGCTGTCGTAGAGGAAGACGCCGGAGGCGGCGCCGTCCAGGTCCGTGGCCCCGCTGGCGAAGGCGATCCAGCGGCCGTCCGCGCTGAGCGACGGGTCCGTGGACGGGCCGTTCCCCGCCTTCGAGGCCGGGGTCGCGTGGCTGACCAGCGCCACGGACCCGGTTCCGCGGTCGTAGAGGAAGACGTCGGACGAGCCGTTGGCGTCCTGCTGGCCGGGCACGAGGTCGGGGGCGTCGCTGGTGAAGGCGACGTACCGGCCGTCGGCGCTGATCTCGACACTCCCCACCCCCTCGCCGCCGTTGGCGTCGAGGAAGGCCGAGGGGCCGATCAGGGTGTTGGTGCCCGTGACACGGTCATAGAGGAAGAGGCGGCGCAAGGGGGCGGGCGGCAGGAGCGGCGCGAGGTCGGCCGACTCGCTGACGAAGGCGGCCCAGCGGCCGTCCGCGCTGAGCACGGCGCTCTCCGCCCCGAGCGCCGAGGTGGCCGTGGGCGAAGCGGTCGAATGGCTGACCAGGACCGTGGCGCCGGACACCCGGTCGTGGAGGAAGACGTCGCTCCCCGTCTTCTCCGCCGGTCCGGTCTGGCCGGCCACGAGGTTGTTGGCGGAGCTGAGGAAGGCGACCCAGCGGCCGTCGGCGCTGAGCGAGGGCGGAGATGGATAGATGACCTGGGCCTGCGCGCCGGCCGCGGTATCCGAGAGCCGTCCCGGATCGGCCTTGGAGATGAGCTCGACCGGACCGGCCGCGAGGCCGGGAACGCTCCCGGCGAGCATCAGCGCCAGGGCGAATCCGCGGAGAATCCCGTTGGAGAAGGACATGGGGAGGATCCTACCAGCTCCCGCTACGGCGCCTGGCGGAACAGAAACACGTCCTCCCGCGTCCCGTTGAAATCGCCGAACACGAGGTAGGACGCCGGGCTCTGGAAGGCGACGCTGTGCCCGTCCGCGCTGAGGAGCAGGTCGTAGACCGGCACGGCGGCGAGGACGGTGGCCGCGCCGGAGACCCGGTCATAGACGGAGAGACCATTGGCGATATACCGGCCGTCCGCGCTGATCGCCAGGGTCCCTCTCGGGGTTCCCACCAGGGTCAGGGCCCCGGAGACCCGGTCGTAGAGATAGACCTGATCGGCGTTGTCGGACCCGGGGACCAGGCCTTTGTTGCTGAGGAAGGCGAGCCAGCGGCCGTCCGCGCTGAGGACCGGTTCGCGCGGCATGGAGCCGCGGACCCGCCGGTCGGAGGCGCCGGCGAGCGTCACGGCGCCGCTCTCGCGGTCCCACAGGTAGACGTTCACGTCTCCCCCGGGCGCGCCGCCGAGGTCGTTGCGGCCGCTGACGAAGGCGGCGAACCGGCCGTCCGCGCTGAGGGCGGGGGTCTCGTCCTGGGAAATGTCGCCGGCGGCGGTGCCGTCCGGAGCGTGGCTCACCAGGGTCTGGGCGCCGGCGACGCGGTCGTAGAGATAGACGTCGTACCCTCTGGGCTCCGGGGTCAACACGGCCAGATAGCGGCCGTCGGCGCTCAGGGTGAGCGGCCGCGCGGATCCCCTGGACGTCGCGCCGGCGTTGGTGCGCCTCAGGGTCCCCGTGACCCGGTCGTAGAGGTAGACGTTGCCCGTCGCGGTGTCCGTGGCCGGGACGAGGTCAGTCGCGGAGCTCATGAAGGCCACCCAACGGCCGTCCGCGCTGATCGCGGGCTTTCCGGACTCGAAATCGCCGGTGAGGCCGGGGTGGCGCGCCGAGCGGCTGAGGGCCAGCGTCTTGCCGGTGACCCGGTCGAAGAGGAAGACGTCGTTCCGGTGCTGGCCCGTGCTGGTGTCGACGTAATCGCTCACCGTGGGATCGAGGTTGGTGGCGTAGCTGGTGAAGGCGACGAACCGGCCGTCGGCGCTGAGCGCGGACTGCCAGGACGGGCCGTCGCCCGCCGTCGCCGCGGCGCCGCCGGCATGGCTCACCAGCGTGACGGCCTTCGTCGCGTGGTCGTAGAGGAAGACGTCGCTCTGGCCGTTGGCGTCGACCTCCCCGGGGACGAGGCCGGTGGCGGGCCCCTCGAAGAGGACCCAGCGGCCGTCCGCGCTCAGGCCCCGCAGGTAGCTGTCGGCCTGGGCGGTGAGCGAGGCCATCCCGGGCGCGTGCCGGGTGGCCACGGCGCTGGCCCGCTGGGCGACGTCATAGACGAAGACGTCGTCGCCGTCGTTGAGGTCCCGCAACCCCGCCACGAGGTCGGTGGCGGTGCTGTAGAAGGCGACCTGGGAGCCGTCGGCGCTGACCGCGGGAGCGTAGGAGAAGCCGCCGAAAGGATCGCGGGGGGCGGTGCCCCTGGGCGCGCTGACCAGGGTGGTCTTCCCCGCCTTGCGGTCGAACAGGAAGGCGTCCGGGGTGTACTTGGGACCGGGCTGGCCGGGCGTCAGCGACGGATCGTTGCTGACGAAGGCGACGTAGCGCCCGTCGGCGCTCATCGTGGGCCTGTCGGGATAAGGCGAGGGGCTCACCGGCGAGCCGCCCGCCCGGCTCACCAGGGAGACGGCGCCCGAGCTCCGGTCGTAGAGGAAGAGAGAGGAGGCGTTCTTCACGGCTTGGCGCGGCACCAGGTCCGTGGCGCTGCTGAGGAAGAGGACGTAACGGCCGTCCGCGCTGAGCGGATGGGAGTGGGGATCGAGGATGGACGGGCCGTGGGCCGGGGCCGTGGGCCGCCCCGCCGCGTGGCTCGCCAGGACGCTCGTCCGCGCCGCGCGCGAGTAGAGGAAGACGCCGGAGCCTCTCACGTACGCGACCGTGCCGCCGTCGGCGCTGATCGTGGGCTTGTAGCCCGCGGCGAGGCGGATGACCGCCGCGGAGGTCCGGTCGTAGAGATCGACGCCGCTGGCGTCCAGGTCCTCCGGAAAGCTGGCGGGATAGCTGTCGAAGGCGACGAAGCGGCCGTCGGCGCTCAGGGAGAAATCGGGGGACGTCAGGCCCGGCGCGCCGGTGCGGCTGACCAGCACGGTCTTGCGCAATGTCCGGTCGTAAAGGAAGAGGTTGACGCCGGTGGTGGCCGGCTGGCCGGGCACGAGGTCGGGAGCGTAGCTGGTGAAGGCGATGAAGCGGCCGTCGGCGCTGATCGCGCAGTCGGGTTCGGTCGAGGGGCTCACCAGCGCCGTGGCGCCCGTGACGCGGTCCCAGAGGAACAGGCGGGTCCCGCCATCCACCTCCTCGGGCAGGCCGTCCACCAGATCGGTGGCCCAACTGGGGTACACGACCCAGCGGCCGTCGGCGCTGATCGCGGGGGCGAACGACGCCCCGTTGCCCGTGGCCGTGGCGGAGCCCGCGGCATGGCTCACCAGGGTGGTGGTCCGGGCGGCCCGGTCATAGAGGAAGACGTTGAGCGTGTCGCGGTCGACCTGGCCGGAGACCAGGTTTCCGGCGGCGCTGAGGAAGGCGACGTAGCGGCCGTCCCGGCTGACCGCGGGGGCGGCTTCCTGCCGGCCGGAGTCCGCGGCGGTGTCCGAGAGGCCGGGCGAGGCGGTTCGCGAGACCAGCTCGATCGAGCCGCCGAAGGCGGCTCCGCCCATCAGCAGCCCGGCCTGGGCGAGCCCGGTCAAGATCAGCCGAAACCTGAAGAACCCCGAAGCGGGCATGCCGGCCTCCTTGGAGGATTTAACCCCTTTTACGAAGTATGCGCCATCGGGCGTCTAGGGGAGCTCCGTGCCCGCTTCTTGCAACCCTTTTCCCCTTTGAGAGAGGCGGCGCTTTCGCCGCCTGGCGAATCATCAGGGAGGCACTCATGGCAGTCGATCTCAAACCCCTGGACCAGCAGGTCATCGTCATCACCGGCGCGTCGAGCGGCATCGGCCTCGCCACCGCCCTGGCCGCGGCCGAGCAGGGCGCCAGGCTCGTCCTCGCCGCCCGCGCGGGGCAGACTCTCGACGAGATCTGCCAGCGGATCAAGGCCGACGGCGGACAGGCGATCTACGTGGTGGCCGACGTGGGCAAGCGCGAGCAGGTCGAGCACGTCGCCGAGGCGGCGATCCAGAAGTTCGGCCGCATCGACACCTGGGTCAACGACGCCGGCGTGTCGATCTACGGCCGCCTCGACGAGGTCAGCGACGAGGACAACCGCCGGCTGTTCGACACCAACTTCTGGGGCGTGGTCTACGGCTCGCTGGCGGCCCTCCCCCACTTGAAGCGGCAGGGGGGCGCGCTGATCAACGTCGGCAGCGAGGTCTCGGAGGCGGTGGTGCCGCTGCAACGACCCCGACGAGGCGCGGCTCGTGGAAGAGTCGATGGGCCCCGCGGGATCGTCGCGCAAGGTGCGGTGAAATCTCGCTGAGGAGCGCGGCGCCCCGCGCTCCTCAGGCCTCGCCTTCCGGCGCCTGCGCGCCCGCCCAATCCACCCGCTCGCCCCCCGCCGCCTGATGAAAGACCGCCTTGGCCAGCTTCCGCTCCCGCGCGAGGCGCAGGAGGTAGTCGATCTCGCCGGGGGTCAGGTCCGGGTGGAAGAAGTCGAACACGATCACGAAGCGGGGCTCGCCGCTGTCGTTCCAGGCCGAGTGGAGGAACGAGTCGTCGAAGACGATGCACCGCCCCTCCCGCTGCTCGATCTCGGCGTCCCCGACCTTGAGCCGGCAGCGGCCGGGCACCCGGAGCGGGAGCTGGCAGCGCAGCTTGGCGTTGGTGTAGCCGTAGTGCGGAGCGATGAAGGTGTGGGGGGCGAGGCCCGAATAGAGCGTGGTGCCGTACTCCGCCACCCCCGGGATGGCGCCCAGGAGGCGGGCGGTCTCCGGGCAGAGGCGGCAGGTCTCCTCGACCCTCTCGCCGAAGACCCAGAGATAGGAGCCGGCCCATTCGCCGGTGGTCGTCTGGCTGCGGTAGACGGTCGAGAAGGAGGCGGAGCCCAGCAGCCGGTCGAATTCCTCCCGGATGACCGGGAAGGCCTCCTCCAGGGTGGCGACCCACGGGAAGCGCTCGCGGTCGTGGATCTCGCGCGTCTCCAGGCCCGGGTAGAATTCCGGCGGCCGTTGCAGCGGGAAGTGGGAGCGGAGGGGCGGCGCGCCGGCCTCCTGCGCGCGCTGGAAGAGGGCCAGCCGCGAGGGCGCGGTGGGGCCCGCCTCATAGGGCCGCAGCAGCCCCTGCTCCATCAGCGTCCCCAGGATCTGCTGGAAGCTCTCGCGGTCGACCTCCCACTCCTCGGCCGCCGCCTCGTAGGCCTCCTCGGGGGTCTGGGAGCGGGCGAAGGAGAGCACCAGGGAAGCCCAGTCCCGCGGCACCTCGACACTCTCCTCCGTCCCTCCGCCGTCCACCTGCAGCCCGCCCGAGGGCGTGGGGCGGAAGCGCAGGCTGGTGGGGACCAGGTATGAGCGGCTCCAGTCGAAATCCGATCCGGGCATGGGGCACCTCCGTTCGCGCGGCTCGGGGGAAGTATAGCGATTGGGCGATGCGGTGGCGCCGCCGAGGACGCTGAAAACGAGCCGGGCCGCGACCGCCGCCGGCTCGGTCCTCAAGAATGTTCCAGGAGATCCGTGGCCGTGACGAGCACCGCGCCATCCGGCACCTTCGCGGCGCCCCCTTTGGAAGCTGCCACGGGAACGAAAAGCGCGCGGACGATCTCGGCGCTGGATGAGCGGGGCGGGAGAGGGGGAGCGGGCCTGGCGGCGAGATCGCGGAAAGCCGCCTCCAGGCTACCCCGGTTGAAGGGGCGGACGCTCCACTTCACCTCGCCCAGCAGAACCCGCCGGCCGTCGAGGGATTCGCTGACGAGGTCCCATTCCGGCTCCGCGCCGTGCCACCACCGCGAGGCCGGACCCCAGGGGCCGAGCTGTCCCAGCGACCTCTCCGCCGGCAGCCGGGTCACCTGCTGGCGGCACAGCTCCTCCCAGCCCTGCGCGCACAGACTGTCCCAGAAGCGGGCCAGGATCTGCCGGCGCGCGGCGGGCGCGCCGCTCGCGAGCTGGGCTCGATAGGGAGCAACGACGCGGAACCAGAGCCGGAAGAAGGGATCGGCGATCTTGTAGAGGGCGCGCTTGCCGCCCTTCTCGTCCTCGCCGAACGGCAGCTCGCGGCGGACCAGCCCGAGGCTCTGCAAGCGGTCGAGCGGTCTCGCCATCGAGGTGGCGGGACGGCCCAGGCGCCCCGCGATCTCCGAAACCCGGTGAGCTCCGGCGCCGATCGCGTCGAGCACGGGCCGCGTCTCGAGAGCGGAAGGGATCTCTTCCAGCAGCAGCCGGTCGGGCTCGCGGTGGAGAGGGCCCAGGGGATCCAGCACGAGGCGGTCCACCTGATCCGGCACGTCGCCGCCCTCCTCCTGCGCCAGCTCCCAGTAGCGCGGGATGCCACCCCAGGCCGTGTAGAGCTCACCCCAGCGGATGCCGTCCGGCACGTCGAACGCCTCGTAGAGACAGGACGGCGGCAGAGGCTGGATCTCCAGGATCTCCCGGGCGCGGCCGAAGAGCGGAGCGTCCCCGGAGAGGACGAGCCCCTGCATCATGCGCTGGCTGGAGCCGGCGACCGCCACCTTGAGCCCCGCCGCGCGGGCCTCGTGGTCGATCCAGCGCTGGAGCACGCTCGGCAGCTCTGGCGAGGCCAGGACGAGATAGGGGAGCTCGTCGAAGATCAGAGGCCCCCTCCAGCCGGCAGCCTGTGCCTCGCGAGCCAGGCGGGACAGGAGAGACCGCCAATCGCGGTACTCCACCTCGGCGAACCCCGGCAGGCGCTCGCCGACGGCCTCGGCGAAATAACGCCGCTGCAGCTCGGCCGCGGACTGGTCCGCCACGGTGTAGAGGCCGGAATGCCGCTTCGCCCATTCGAGCAGCAGGCGCGTCTTGCCCACCCGGCGCCGGCCGTAGACCACGACCAGCCCGCTCTCCTCGGAGTCGGCCATGCGGCGCAGGCGTGCGAGCTCGTTCTGGCGGTCGAGAAACTTCATTATGCAGGACAGCATAATGCTGACCGGCATAATGTCAATCCGAAAACCTGGCGGAATCTGTCCGCCCGATTTCCTGTTATCCTAGAGGATCTTCCGCCCGTCTTTCGCCAGGGAATCAACACCATGCCACTCGCCAGCTTCCACCCCGCCGTCGCCGCCTGGTTCGAGAAGCGCTTCGGCTCGCCGACCGAGCCGCAGGCGCGCGCCTGGCCGGAGATCCAGGCCGGCCGTCATACCCTGATCGCCGCCCCCACCGGCTCGGGCAAGACGCTCGCCGCCTTCCTGGCCGCCATCGACGACCTGGTGCGCCGCGCTCTCCTCAGCGAGGACGGGCTGCCGGACGAGACGGCGGTGGTCTACGTCTCGCCGCTCAAGGCGCTGTCGAACGACGTCGAGAAGAACCTGGAGGAGCCGCTGGCGGGGATCCGCCGCGAGCTGGTGGCGATGGGGCTGCCGGACGCCGAGATCCGCACCCAGGTGCGCACGGGGGACACCCCGGCCTCGGTGCGGACGGCGATGGTCAAAAGGCCGCCCCACATCCTGGTCACCACGCCGGAATCCCTCTTCATCCTCCTCACCAGCGAGGGGGGGCGCGGCATGCTCAAGAACGTCCGCACCGTGATCGTGGACGAGATCCACGCCGTGGCGGACGACAAAAGAGGCTCCCACCTCTCCCTCTCCCTCGAACGCCTGGAAGCGCTGGTCTCCCCCTCTCCCTGTGAGGGAGGGGGGAGGGGAAGGGAGAGGGGGCCGGGGGGTGAGGGTCCGGGAGGGGGCCTGAACCGCATCGGCCTCTCCGCCACCCAGAAACCCATCGAAGAGGTGGCCCGCTTCCTGGTCGGCGCCGGCAACGTGGCCCCCGACGGCACCCCCCGCTGCGTGATCGTGGACGCCGGGCATGGCCGCCGTCTGGACCTCCGCGTCGAGGTGCCACCCTCTTCGCCGCTGGAGGCGGTGATGCCCATGGAGGTCTGGGCGGAGATCTACGACCGGCTCACCGCCCTGATCGCCGAGCACCGGACGACCCTGATCTTCGCCAACACCCGGCGGATGGCCGAGCGGGTCACCCGCCATCTGGCCGACCGCATCGGGGCGGAGCGGGTGGCCTCCCACCACGGCAGCCTCTCCAAGGAGCATCGGCTGGAGAGCGAGCGCCGCCTCAAGGCCGGCGAGCTCTCCGCCCTGGTCGCCACCGCCTCGCTGGAGCTGGGGATCGACATCGGCTCGGTCGACCTCGTCTGCCAGCTCGGCTCGACGCGCTCCATCGCCACCCTCCTCCAGCGGGTCGGCCGCTCCGGCCACCACCTGGGCGGGCTCCCCAAGGGGCGGATCTTCCCGCTCACCCGCGACGAGCTCGTGGAGTGCGCCGCCCTGCTCGACGCCGTCCGCGGCGGTGAGCTCGACCACCTGATCATCCCGGACAAGCCGCTCGACATCCTGGCCCAGCAGATCGTGGCCGCCGTGGCCGCCGAGGAGCTGGGCGAGGACCGCCTGTTCGAGATCGCCCGGCGCGCCTGGCCGTTCCGCAACCTCGAGCGCAAGGAATTCGACGACGTGGTCGAGATGCTCGCCACCGGCTTCACCACCCGGCGCGGCCGGCGCGGCGCCTACCTCCATCAGGATGCCGTGAACGGCGTGCTGCGGGCCCGCAAGGGGGCGCGGCTGACCGCGGTGACCTCGGGCGGCGCCATCCCCGACCTCGCCGACTACCAGGTGGTGCTCCAGCCTTCGGGCGCGGTGATCGGCACCGTCCACGAGGACTTCGCCGTCGAGAGCCTGGCCGGGGACGTCTTCCAGCTCGGCAACGCCTCCTGGCGGATCATCAAGGTCGAGCAGGGGCGGGTGCTGGTGGAGGACGCCAAGGGGCAGCCGCCGAACATCCCCTTCTGGCTGGGGGAGGCCCCGGCGCGCACCGAGGAGCTCTCCACCGCCGTCTCGCGGCTGCGCGAGGAGGTGGTCCGGCGGGTCCTGGAAGGCTCGCGGGCCGAGGCCTGCGCCTGGCTGGAGGACGAGCTGGCGCTGCCGCCGGCCGCCGCCATCCAGATCGTCGACTACCTGGCCGCCGCCGTGGCCGCGCTGGGCGTCATGCCCTCGCAGGACACCCTGGTGGCCGAGCGCTTCTTCGACGAGGCCGGGGACCAGCACCTGGTGCTCCACGCCCCCTTCGGCAGCCGGCTGAACAAAGCCTGGGGATTGGCCCTGCGCAAGCGCTTCTGCCGCGCGTTCAACTTCGAGCTCCAGGCCGCGGCCACCGAGGACGCTATCGTGCTCTCCCTCGGCCCCTCGCACAGCTTCCCGCTGGAGGACGTCTTCCACTTCCTCAGCTCCAACACGGCGAAAGACGTGCTCACCCAGGCCGTGCTCGACGCCCCCCTCTTCGGCGTGCGCTGGCGCTGGAACGCCGGCCGGGCCCTCGCCATCCCCCGCCAGCGCGGCGGCCGCCGGGTGCCGGCGCCCCTGCTGCGCCAGGCCGCCGAGGACCTGGTGGCGGTGGTCTTCCCCGATCAGCTCGCCTGCCTGGAGAACATCGTGGGCGAGCGGGAGATCCCCGAGCATCCGCTGATCCAGCAGACCCTGCGCGACTGCCTGGAAGAGGCGATGGACGTCGAAGGGCTGGAGACGCTCCTGCGCCGGATGGAAGCCGGCGAGGTGGCGATGATCGCCCGCGACGTGGTGGAGCCCTCGCCGCTCGCCCACGAGATCCTCAAGGCCCAGCCCTACGCCTTCCTGGACGACGCCCCCCTGGAGGAGCGCCGCACCCAGGCCGTGGCCCTGCGCCGCTGGCTCGACCCCGAGACCGCCAAGGATCTGGGCGCCCTCGACGCCGACGCCATCGTCCGCGTGCGCGCCGAGGCCTGGCCCGACGCCGAGACCCCGGACGAGCTCCACGACGCCCTGCTGACCCTCGGCTTCCTTTCTATAGAGGAAGGGGACCTCTCCGGCTGGAGCCGCCTCTTCGACGCCCTCGCCACGGCCCGGCGGGCCACGGTGGCTACGGTCCCGAACGGTCCCCGCCTGTGGATCGCCGCCGAAAGGCTGCCGCAGTTCCAGGCGCTCCATCCGAAGCTGCGCCTGGAGCCCGAGATCGCCGCGCCTCCCCGCTTCGCCGGCGACTGGGAGCCGGAGGCGGCGCTGGTCGAGATCGTGCGCGGCCGGCTCGAAGGCCTGGGCCCGGCCACCGCCGAGGCGCTCGCGGAGAGCGTGGGAGTGAAGCGCGGCATGGTCGAGATCGCCCTGGCGGCGCTCGAAAACGAGGGGTTCGTCTTCCGCGGCCGGTTCACCCCAGGCGTCCCGGGCGAGGAGTGGTGTGAAAGGCGGCTCCTGGCGCGGGTCCACCGCTACACCCTGGACCGCCTGAGAAGGGAGATCCAGCCCGTCTCGCAGTCCGACTTCCTGCGCTTCCTCCTCGCCTGGCAGCGGGTCGATCCCGACGAGCGGGCCGAGGGTCCGGGGAGCCTGGACGCCCTGCTTGGCCAGCTCGAAGGGTTCGAGGCCGCGGCGTCCGCCTGGGAGGGGGAGATCCTGCCGGCGCGCATGAAGGAATACGACCCCGCGTGGCTCGACGCCCTCTGTCTCGCCGGCCGCTGGGTCTGGGGACGCGGCGGCGCGCCCACCTCCGACGGCTCCCGGCGCTCCGGCCCGGTGCGGGCCACCCCCCTCGCCCTCCTCTCCCGCAACGGCCTCCCCCTCTGGCGGGAGGTCGCGCCGGCCGCCGATCCGGCCACCCTGGAGCTCTCGGCGGGAGCGCGGTCCGTCTACGACCTCCTGCAACGCCGGGGCGCCTGCTTCTTCGGCGAGATCGCGCACGGCGCCGGGCTCCTCCACACCCAACTGGAGATGGCCCTGGCCGAGCTCGTCGCCTGGGGTCTGGTGACCTCGGACAGCTTCACCGGCCTGCGCGCCCTCCTCACCCCGGCCCACAAGCGCCCGCCGGTCGACCGCACGGGCCGCCGCGGCACCGGCCTCTCCCTCTTCGGCATGGAGAACGCCGGCCGCTGGTCCCTGCTCCACCCCACCGGAGAGCCCTGGGTGGAGTCCCCCTCCCGCGACGCCGTCGAGACCGCGGCCTGGACGCTGCTCCGCCGCTACGGCGTGGTCTTCCGCAAGCTCCTGGAAAGGGAGACGCTCCTTCCACCCTGGCGCGACCTGCTCCAAGTCTTCCGCCGTCTGGAAGCCCGAGGCGAGATCCGAGGCGGCCGCTTCGTGGACGGCTTCTCGGGAGAGCAGTACGCCCTGACCGAAGCCGTGGGCCAGCTCCGCGCCCTGCGCAAGCAGCCCCGCAAGGGGACGCTGGTCTCGGTGAGCGCCGCCGATCCGCTGAACCTGGTGGGCATCGCGACCCCAGGGGACCGCCTCCCTGCCCTCGCCGGCAACCGTTTGCTATATCGGGACGGGTTGCCTATCGCTGTTCTCGAAGGGCGGGAGCCCCGCTTCTTGGTGGATCTCGACAACGCCACCCGCTGGCAGGCCCAGAGCGCGCTGGTGCGGAGGAGCGTGGCTCCGAAGCTGAAGGCGTATTTGGGGAGGTCGGCGTAGGGGGCGCGACTGGTAAACTTTGTGACAACATTCATCAACATGCGATTGTCAGCCAGTTGTTGTAGAGGAGCCTGGATCGGCCGCAGTAGCCTTTCATCCGCGCCTTCTTAGCCCAACTCAGTTCATTAGTCGATGGAGAAACAATGAGCCTTAATGAATCTAACCGGTGGAGACTCTCTTCTTTCATAGAGCAGTCATTCCGAAATCAGGCAGACCGCGACTACATTTCTGCGCGCCTTCTATTCAAGGCAGAGCTTTACCAAAATTTTCTCTGGCCCTCACTCCAGGCAGTAGAGAAGTATCTGAAGGCAATTTTTTTATTCAATTATGTCCCGGTAAAGAGGTTTGACCATAAGGTCGCGCCTATGCTTGACGAGGTCAAGGGCTTGCCCTCACTAGAGTCTGTCATTCCCGAGCATGTCGATAAATTTGTCCGCCATCTCGGCACTTACGGGCCGGACCGCTACTTAAGCCACCAATTTTCTCTAACCAACACCGACCTGCAAGACCTGGATTGGTCCGTCTGGCACATCCGGCGCTATTGCCAAGATTTTTTACTGATGCCTGATGACGAAAAGCTAAAACCAGAGAAGCTAGACAGAGTGCCCTTCGAGCGTCAGCACCGTCAGGCGTTGAATGCGGACCCTGGAAAGCCAGCGTTGTTTAGAATATCAGGCCTCTTGGAGAGAGTCCTAGCCGAGGGCCCTGCCCCTATGCAAGAGGCACTGATGTGGAATAATTCCTGCTTATCAAGCAGTGAGACGGATATACCCCCGCATGCCATTCTTATGATAGAAAACCCTGTTCATATAATATCTCCCGAGTTGATTACGATTCTAGAGGGTTTAGTGAAGCTTCCCAAGGAGGCCTGCTGATACAAATGGCGAGAGGAGATCGCCGCTATGCTCTGGGGTGACCACGCACTGGAGTTCGTCGATTCTATATAGGAGATCAATGCTAAGTGCCCGAAATTGCGAGATTTTTCGGAATCATTATCCGAATGTATGCAGAGGCGGGCGGCCCTCACCATCGGCCGCATTTTCACGCCTATTATCAGGAGGAGGTCGCGATCTATGGGATCGACTCGGTCGATCTGATCGCGGGATCGCTGCCGCGGCAGCAGCAGCGTTTCGTTGAGGCTTGGGCTGAGATCCACCGGCAGGAGCTGTTGGCAAATTGGGCGCTCTTGCAGGAAGGTCGCTTACCCGCTAAAATTGAACCCCTGGCGTAAGGAGGAATCATGGAGCAACACCCGATCTACCGCGTGACCTCAGTGGAACCTCTCGGGGGCTATCGACTGCGGGTCGGCTTCGATGACCGAAGCGCCAGAGAGATCGACCTAGGGACAGTGCTCGAGGGAGAGATCTACGGACCTCTCCGCGATCCTGCGCTGTTCGCCGCAGTCACCATCGACCCTGAGGTTCACACGCTGGTCTGGCCTAACGGAGCGGATTTCGATCCGGCGGTTCTGCATGATTGGCCCCAGCACGAGCCGGCGATGCGGGAGCTCACCAAGAAATGGTCGCTGGCGGGTGTGTAACATCGTAGGATCCTCGGCGCTCCACCAATCCCTCCCGCGTGTCAGCAAGAACATGCTACCCGAGAGCCGTATCCCAAGCCATCCAGGCGAGATCCTCCAAGAGCAGTTTCTTGAGCCGCTTGGGCTCACCCAGGTTGCACTCTCAGAGCATCTTGGAGTCCCGGTACAGCGGATCAACGACATCGTTCGCGGCAAGCGCGGCGTTACCCCTGAGACCGCTTGGCTTCTGGCCCAAGCTTTCGATACGACTCCTGAATTCTGGATCAGCCTTCAGACGAAACCTGATTTGGCGGTGAACCGTCCCAGTAGAGCGATCCCGCCGTTGCGGAAAGCGGGCTAACATTTCCGAAAGGGTGCCAGCCGCCTGGATAAGCTCCTCTTCTCCAACACCCCCGAAGTGCCAGGTCCCCGGAGAAAATCGTCCTTTTGTGAGGGCGCTTTTCATTTGTCAAGCACCCTAGGATTGCCTTGGAGGAGGTCTCCGCCCTCTTCCGGGCCTTGATCAGGCGACATCGATTTCTGGTAATCCGCGTCAAAGCGCCTTTTCAGGCACACCTCTGCCCTCTCGCCCTGATCCAGGCCTACAAATCTCGATCCAGCTAGAACGGACAACCCCCGCTGCTGCCTATCCGCCGACAAACGGTAACGCCGGCGGGAAGCATCCGCGCGGAAAGCCCGGTTTGGGATCTCCCCTCCCGAGCTTCTCGGCGGCCGTGCGGTAGGCGGCAACGAATAGGGCGAAGCCCTCATAGAAGATCTGACGTACCGCCTTGCTCGCCGCGTGGAGGAGCGGGGCCGGCGACTTCTTCACCCGCTCGGGACGGGTTGAAGGGTCTTGGGCCAGGATCTTCGCCGCGCCGAACGGCTCGGCTCCCGTCCGCTTCCGCGCCGCGGCGGCTTCCTCTTCGATCTCCAGCACCATTTTCGCGACACGCTCCCGGTAGGCCTCCCTAGATAGGTGTTTCCAGCAGGGGAGGAGCGAGAAGGTTACGGTCTCGGTCGTGGCGTGCTGGCGAGGATCGGCGTCCTCTCCCTTGCGGCGGGCGAGGTACTGCTGGGTCCGGTCATACCAGGTACCGGAGAGCGGCTCGCCGTCCGCGAGTTGCCGGACGCAGTGGAGCCCCGGCCACTCCCGGAGGCGAGCCACCAAATTCTCTTTAACCCCATGACTCAACACGTACTTCAGTCTCGCGACCTGCGCCTCCTCCTCGTCGCTGATCACGATCGCCTGGTAGCGCCGCTCCCAGATCTTGGCCGTCCAGCCGGTGAGCCGGCCTACCTCCCTGGCCAGGTTGGAGTTGAAGTAGCCGGTGAATTCCGCCAGCCGTTTCGCAGTCTCAACCCAGAGGATGAGGTGGTAGTGGTTCGAGGCCAGGCTGTACGCCACGATCTCGACCGGATAGAGCCGCTGGGCCTTGCCGAGGACGCCTGCGGCGATGTCGTCACGCTCCGGGCTGGGCCGGAGTAGCAAGCGCCCGTGCAAGGTCCGGCAGGTGACCTCGACCAGGGCGCCTCCATCGGGGACGTAGCGGAGTTTTCTTCCCATACACCCCTATGAAGACGTAAAAAATGGCCCCTCCTGACAAACCCTGTCCTGTCAGAGAGTTACAGCGGGTTTTTTGAGGGCCTGGAGAAGGAGTGCCAGCGGCTTGAATAAGCACCCTCCAACTTCCGATCGGCACAGCGCGCAGATCCAGGTCCGGCATGGGGTAGTGGCGAGGGTTGCAGGTATAGAGGGGTCGAGGCGAGCAGAGCCGTCGCCGGGGCTTCGGCTCGCCGGAGGCGATCTGAAGATCCCCGGGGCTCGGCTGTTCCCGTCAGCCTCCTGATGGGCCCTCCAGGAGAGGGGTGTTGCAATGGAAAAATCATGCGGCATAGAATCTGGAATGTCGAGCCCTCTTCGAAAGATCCGGCTCCGGCCTGACGACGGGTGGCGGGTTCCTCGCGGGGGCTCTATAGGATACGGAGACCCTGAGCGGCGCTTTGGAGGCCTGTGAGCTGCATCTCATGGGGTATTCCCCGGATTTCGAGTCTCGCGAAGGGGAGATCGAGCTTCATTCCCCCGAGGGAATGGCATGCGATATAGAGGGAACGTCGCGCGAAGAGCTTGTGATGCCGCGTTCCCTCCTCTTCGCGCCGCCTTCCCTGCTCTTCGAGCCCTTCGAGCTCGGGGGAACGGGACACGAAGAGTCTTTCGAGAGGCGCGAAGCCGGGGGAATGCGAGGCGAAGTGCTCTTCGCGCCTCTCGAAGTGGAGATCGCGTCCCATTCCCTGGGCTTTGGACGGCTCGAAGCCGGGGGAACGCGGCGCGAAAGGGAGGGAACGGGGCTCGAAGGACGGGGAATGCGACGTGAAGCGCGGGGAATGCGGCGCGAAGAGGTCTTTGAATGACGTGAAGTCTCCTCCCGATGGGAGGAGGACGGGGGAATGAGGCTCGCCGGTCTCGTCGCGCGGCGCCTCGCCCCCTCGCTCTTTGACAATTGACGTTTCAGGCAGGGGAGCGGACGGGGAACGCTCCTCTGCCCCCTCCTTTGATCGCGGCGGCCACGCTTCAGGTCCTCTGGCGCCGGGGACACCTTGTAACGTTCGGCGCCTCACGGCGTAGAGCGGGAAGGGAGATCCGCCATGTCCAAGCCGCGATTCCTTCTCCGCGCCTTCCTCAAGCTTTGCCTTGGCGCCGCGTGCTTCGCCGGGGCCATCGCCTGCCTCTGTCTGGAGAAAACTGGCGCGCACTGGCACCGCTGGTGACCGTTTCCCACGGCTCCATCCTCGGGCTTGGCGCTGGTGGCGCCTTGTGGTAGCTTCCGGCCTCTCGCCAATCTTGTAGTGGAGCAGGACCCGTGGGAAGCCAGCACAAGTGAGTGAAGCCATGCGGTCTGCACCCGCCGCTCAGCCCGAGGCCCAGGTCCGCGGCTGTAGCCCGGCGCCTGGTGAGGAGCGTGGGCAAGCCCGACGTTTCCTGCGCGGCCGGCGCGAGCTGTGGGCGAGCCTGCTCATCGGGCTCTGCTGCCTGCTGGTCTACAACGCCAACGGGCGGGCGATCAGCGCCGGCGACACCTATCCGACACGCTATCTGCCTTTCGCGATCTGGCGGTACCACAGCGTCCTTCTCGATCCGGTCGCGGAGCTCACCGCCCAGGGGCGGGGCGATACGGCGTTCTGGATGGTGCCTGTGCCCGGCGGCCACACCATCTCGCTGTATCCCGTGGTGCTGCCGGTGCTCATCGCGCCGCTCTACCTCCCCGCGGCCGGTTACCTGCACCTGCGGGGTTGGACGGATGACCGACTGGACCACGCCGCGAGGATCATGGAGAAGCTCTCCGCCTCGCTCCTGGCGGCGCTCTCCGCGGCGCTCCTCTACCTGCTGCTGCGGCGCCGGGCGGCGGCGCGGGTCGCCCTGCTGCTCACCATGGCCTACGCCTTCGGCACCACCACCTGGGTGGTCAGCAGCCAGGCCCTGTGGCAGCACGGGATGGCTGAGCTCCTGGTGGTCGGCGCCCTGCTGCTCCTCACCGGGCCGTGCACCGCGCCGCGGGCGCTTGCGGCGGGGTTGCTGTGCGGGCTCATCGCCGCCAACCGCCCGCCGGATGTCATCCTCGCGGCGGCGCTGGGCGCTTACGGCCTCTTCTGGGCGGGCTGGCGCCGGGCGGCGCTGCTCGCCGTGGCGGCGGCGCTGCCGATGGGCCTGGTGCTGCTCTACAACCTCGGCGTGGCCGGCCACTTCGCCGGCGGTTACGGGCTGGTTGGCAAGGCCACCTACTTCCGGCACGACCTGCTGCCCGGCCTCGCCGGCTTGCTCTTCAGCCCAACGCGGGGGCTGCTCGTCTTCTCCCCCTTCCTGCTCTTCCTCGCCCTGGCCTGGCGACACCTGCCGCGCGGCCGCGCCGAGCGCGGCCTCACCCTGGCGATCATCGCCGGCGCCGTCCTCCAGATCCTGCTCTACGCCAAAGGGGACTGGCGGGGCGGCATCTCCTGGGGGCCGCGCTACATGACCGACCTCCTGCCGCTGCTCCTGTGGTTGCTGGTGCCGGTGGCCGCCTCGCTGCGAGGCCTCGGCCGGGCCTGCTTCCTGCTCGCGGTGGGCGTTGCGGTGGCCATCGAGGCCATCGGCGCCTTCTGGTACACCGGCGTGACCGACGGCGCGATCTTCGCCATCGCCAGTGGCCCCAACCAGATGCGGGCCGCGTGGGCCTGGAGGAACGCGCCGTTCGTCGCCTCCTTGCGGCACGGCCCCGCGCCAGCGGAGCTGGGAATCAAGATGCGTGGCAATATTGACGCCATCGAGACTGACGCCATCGAGGCCGGCGGCCGGGCGACTTCCGCCGTCACCGCCGGCCAGGAGGTCGTCGCCACCGGCTGGGCGCTGGCCGGCCACGCCACGCCCTGGCAGGTGGCGGTCGCCGTCGACGGCCGGCAGACCGTCGCCTCCCGCGCCTTCTTCGACCGGCCCGACGTCCGCGGCACGCTGCGCGAGCCGAGCCCCGCCGGCTGGCGCATCCCGCTCGGCACGGCCGGTCTCGCTCCCGGCGAGCACCATCTGGCCGTCCTCGCCTGGGCCTCCGAAAACGGAGAGGCCCATTACCTGTCGCAGCGCAAGCTGACCGTGCGGACGGCCGCGGGCGAGGACCTCGACGACAGCTTCAGGACGGCGGCGGCGCGGCTTCGCGCGCACCAGCAGGGGCCGGGTTCCTGGCTCACCTCCTACACGACCGCGCCGCGCTTCCAGGAGCCGCGCCAGGAGATGAACACCTTCCTCACCTCTCTCCTGGTCGATCTGCTCGCTCCGCTGGAGGGCACCGGCGGTCTCGGCGACAGCGTGCAGCGCGCCCGCCAGCACCTCACCGGCCAGATCGAGGCCGGCGGGCTGGTGCGCTACCATGGCCGCCCGAATGGTCCCGGCATCGGCACCCTGGGGTGCGTCATCACACCGGATACCGACGACACGGCGCTCGTCTGGAGGCTCGCTCCCGACCCCGACCGCCAGCGGCTGCCGGACGCCCTGGCGGCCATCGACCGGTATCGCACCCCTGAGGGGCTCTACCGCACCTGGCTCGCGCCGCGCGAGGCCTACCAGTGCCTCGACCCGGGCAGCGATCCGAATCCCACGGACATTGCCATCCAGATGCATCTGCTGCTGCTGCTGGCCAAGGAGCGGCCGCCGGCCGGCCGCGCGCTCTGCGAAGCTCTCCGCCCGGTGGCCGGCCAGGACCGGGTCTGGGTCTACTATCGGATGGCGCCGCTGGTCCCGATCCTGCGCCTGGCCGACCTCCAGCGCGCCGGCTGCGAGCTCGAGCTGCCCGAGTCACGGATGCGGACGGCGGTGCCAGGCCAGGAGATCTGGGTGTCCGCCGTCCGGCTGCTGGGGCGCGCGCGGACCCCCGGAGGCCCACCGGCCGGCGCGGCGGAGATCCAGGCGGTACTGCGCCAGCTTGCCAAGGACGACTTTGCCCTTTTACGGAAGAGTCCGCCGCTCCTCTACCACAACGATCTCACCGCGACGGTCTCCAGATACTACTGGTCGGAGGACGCCGGCTACGCGCTCTGGCTAAGGCTCTTCTATGAATATGCGCACCTCGGTCATCCCCACCCCCCTCTCGGCGGTTAAAGCCGCCGCGGCGCGCTACCTGTCCTGCCTGCGCCCGCAAGAGATCCTCGTTCTCCAGGGCTCGCCACTGCTCGGCGCCGCCTTCGCGGTCCGCCACCCGGCGGTGGAGAGCCTGGGGCCGCTGGCGATCCTCATCGTCGCCAACGTCTGCCTGGTGGCGCACATCTTCATGCTCAACGACTGGTCCGGCCTGACCACCGACCTCGCCGACCCGAACAAGGCCGCCAGCGTCTTCACGGCCAGAGGTGTACGCCGCAAGGAGATCGGCGGTCTGGCGGCCATCCTGCTGGCCGTGAGTCTCCTCCTCTTCAGCCGCCTCGGCCCAAGCACCCTCTGCCTGTCCCTGGCAATCGCCACCCTGAGCGCCCTCTACTCCCTGCCCCGCTTCAATTGGAAAGGCAGACCGCTCCTGAGCTCCGCGGCCCACCTGGCCGGCGGCGCCCTCCACTTCCTCCTCGGCTACTCCCTGGGGAGCGCCATCGACCGTCGCGGCCTCGCCACGGCCACCTTCTTCGCCCTGACCTTCGCCGCCGGCCACCTGACCCAGGAGATCCGCGACCACCAGGGCGACGCCCTCAACGCCATCAGGACCAACGCCGTGATCTTCGGCCAGCGCCGCGCCTTCGCCGCCAGCCTGGCCCTCTTTACCCTGGCCTACGCCCTCCTTCTCCTCCTGGCCCTCCGGGGCATCCTCCCCCGTCCCCTGGCAGCCCTCGTCGTCCTCTACCCCATTCACCTGCGCTGGTCGCTCAAGACTCTGGCCGAGGGCCTCACCTACGCGAGCATCCGCCGCCTGCAAGCACGGTACCGCGCTCTCTACGCCATCGTCGGCCTGGCCATGGTGGCAGCCCTGTGCGGCTCCCCGGGCCGCCCTCAGAGCGCGAGAGGCGAGGATCCAAGAGCTCCAAGAACGGTGTCAGCCCAAGCTTCCTCGTCGCTGATCACGATCGCCTGGTAGCGCCGCTGGAAGGCTCCGACGGCGTATCAGAGTTCCGACAGGCCATTGGAAGCCTGGATGAGCTGAAGAGACGGCCCGGCTTGAGACGCGCTCACCGCCGGAAGTCGGTGATCCAGTTGGTCTCCCACGTCTTTCCGCCATCCGGTGAGAAGGCCTGCTCCCAGTGAGCGGAGGTGGGCGTGATGTGCGACCAGACGAACCGCACGCGGATCGGCTTGCCACGGAGCGTGTCTTCGGCGTAGAAGGTGCCGACGCCGTTCACGAAGCGGCCCTTGACCGGCGGGTCGAGCTCGCCGAAGGGATTGCGGCCGTCGAGCCACCAGATGGCCCACTCTCCGGTTTTCGGATCATAGGCGCGCAGGCTCACGCCGCTGTACTTTCCATTGGGCATGTTGAACACGTTCTCGTCCACGTTGGCCCAACCGTCCATGAGCTTCCAGAGGTTGGAGGTGCCGTCGAATTCCACCCATTCATGGCTGCCGGCCAGCCGCTCCTTCAGGCGGCGGTGATGGGCTTTCCAGTGGCCGGTCCGGAGATCGAAATCGTGCAGGCCGGTCAGGTTGGGGGCTGGAATGGCCTTCGGATTGTCTTGGGAGGGGTGGGCGGGAGCGAGCGGCCCCAGGAGGGCGGTCAGGAGGGCGGCGGCGAGCGCGGCGCGAGTGGTTTTCATGACGGAGATGCTCGTTCGGAAGGAGTGGCTCGGCAATAACCACTTTCTTCCCGTCCGCTATGACCACTCAAAAGGACCCCAAGGACCTCAGGGACAACAAGGACGAAACAATCTGTCCTTGGAGTCCTTGTTGTCCTTTGGGGTCACTGGGTCCTTACTGGTCGTACTTCACGCTGCAGCCGTACGGCTTGGTGCTGGCCGGGTCCGGGCTCTTGCCGCCCTTTTCGGCGTTGAGCCCCTGGCCGACATAGTTGAGCCGGTCGGCCTTGGCCTTGCGGCCCGGGGGATCGTCGTCGATGGCGCCGTTGTAGGCGATCTTGCCGTCCGGGCCGATGATGAACATGTGCGGCGTGGTGCGGGCCTCGTAGGCGTGGCCCACCTGGCCGCTCTCGTCGTAGAGCACGGGATAGTTGACGCCGTTCTTCCGGTCGTAGGCGGCCTGCTCGCCGGGCCTCATGAAGTCGGTGCTCTTCGGGCTGGTGCTGTTGATCCCCAGCCAGACCACCTCGCCGTGCTGCTTGGCGAGCTCGCTCATCGTCCGCTCCTTGGCGTGGCGGTTGGAGAACGGGCAGTTGGGGTTGACCCATTCGAGCACCACGACCTTGCCTTTGGAGTCCGCGAGCGAATAGGTCTTGCCGTCCACTCCCTTGAGGGAGAAGCCGGGAGCGGTCTCGCCGACGGTGCCGGCGGCCAGTGCGGGGAGGGCCGCGAGCGCCAGGACGGCGGCCGCGAGGATGAGGATCTTTCCGGTGCTGCGCATCGTCAACCTCCTGAGATCGGGTTGTGGGTCATCGTCGATTCCAGGGCGTAAGGGACCTGGGGGTCAATCGGTTGTGGTCCGCCAGCCAGAGCGCTCCGGCGGCGCCGGCGGCGAGGCCGAGGGCGAGGATGAAGCGGGCCGCGGCACGCGTGCCCTGCCGGGCGCGCAGCCAGGCGAGGAGGCCCATGCCGAGCAGGACGAGCTCGATCCAGGCGAGCCCCTCCGGGCTCACCCGGCGGGAGAGGGCGTAGAGCAGCCAGAGCGCGCTGCCGCCGGCCAGGAAGCCGAGCCCCTCGCGCAGGCGGGGCAGCCAGGCGCCCGGCGCCGGCACCCGCCGGGCCAACGCGGGGGCCAGGAGGATCAGCAGGTAGGGGAACGCCAGGCCGAAGCCGATCACTGCGAAGAGGGCGGCCACCGCCGCCGGGCCGCGCGCGAAGGCGAAGCCGACCGGCTCCTCCAGCAGGGGGATCGGCCAGGCGATCGCCAGCGGCACGGTGAACAGCCCGGCGAGCAGGTGGCGCCCCGTGCCCGCGCGCCCTGCGGCCGCCGCGGGCAAGGGGATCTCCAGGAATCCCCAGAGGTTGAGGGCCAGCAGCATCGCGGCCACCACCAGCAGGGCGCCCACAGCGGGCTCCTGCAGGAGGTCCGGCCAACTCGCCGGCAGCCCCGCCCGGCGGCCCAGCAGGGCGACCGCCGCCACCGCCCAGCAGCCGCCCACGGCGCCGGTGGCCGCCGCCGCGGCCCCCTCGCGCACGCCGGTCCCCGGCAGTCGCAGCGAGAAGAGCTCGGCCGTCAGGAGGGCCAGCACGGCCGGCGTGAGGCACATCAGCAGGCCGCCCAGTAAGGCTCGGAGGAGGAGCCGGGGGAGGCGGTCGGAGGTCTTGCCGGGGCTCTCTTCCTTCATGGGGTCCGGCGGCGCGCCACCCTGGGTCCACACCTGGACCTCCCGGCGGGCCTCCAGGTTGAACGGCTTGCCGTCCTTCCCCACCAGGTTGGAGACCGTCCAGTCGAGCGTCGCCCGGGCCGGCAGCGGCTTGTTGACCTCCCTCCGCTTCATCGGCACGTGGAAGACCACGCCGTCGGCGGTCGCCCGCATCCGCGGCCGGCCGGCGTCGAAGGTCTCGTGGGATTCGAGGAAGAGGTCGGCCTTCCCAGCCTGCGCCCTGGCGCCGAGGACGCGGATCTCCAGGTCCGGCGTCTCCCCCGAGCGGCTGGCGTCGAGCACCGCGCCGGTCCTCACCCCCGGCAGCTCGCGCGTGATCCGCGGCACCTGGTCGAGCCAGGACTGGAGCGCCAGCACCGTCTCCGGATCGCTGTCAGGCCGGTCCCCCAGGGGCTGGTCGACGGTCAGCGTATAGCGGTAGGGGACGCAGTCCACCTGGCAGACCAGGTAGTCGAGGTCGGCCGTGAGGTGGAGGACGTCCCCGGCCGGCGGAGCCGCGGCGTCCGAGGTGGCCGGGATATCCGAAGTGGCCCCGGTAGCCGCCGGGGCTTCCGGCTTGAGCTCCACCCGCACCGGATAGACCACCTCCTTCTCGTAGCCGAAGGCCACGAGCCCGCCCGGCAGCTCGAAGCGGCGCGGCGTGGGCCAGAGGATCTCGGGGGTGGCGAGCCGGCCGGCCGGCTGGAGGGTGACCGAGGGGGGAAAGCCCGCGTCGCCGCTGTTCTTCCAGTAGACGTGCCAGCCGGGGGAGAGGAGGAAGTGCAGCCCCAGGATCAGCTCGCCGCTCCGCGGGGCGGTCCTCCAGGGGGTGATCAGCCGCACGCTCGACTGCGGGTTCCTGGACCACTCCCCCGCCACGCCCCAGGCACGGCCGGGGGCCAGGAGGAGGGCGGCAACGAGGAGGAGCGCGGTCTTGGGCGCGGTCATTGAGAAGGTCCTCAGGCGGTGAAGAGTAACCTAGAGATGGCCGGGTGGAATTCCGGGGGTCTATGATCCCGCCATGCGCGTCCACCTCACCAATCTCGGCTGCAAGCTCAACCAGGCGGAGATCGAGCGCCTGGGACGGCAATTCGAGGCGGCCGGGCACCGGGTGGTGGGCTCGCTGGCCGAGGCGGACCTCCACATCGTCAACTCCTGCACGGTCACCCACACCGCGGCCCGGGAGTCGCGCAAGGCCGCGGGGCGGGGGCGGCGGTGCGGACGGCCCGTCCGCACCGTACTGACCGGCTGCTACGCGAGCGGCTCCCCCGAGGAGACCGCACGGCTCGCCGGAGTCGACCTTGTCGTCCCCAACGCCGAGAAGGAGCGTCTGGTCGACCTCGTCCACGCGGCGTTTCCTGAGACGGATTCCCGGGTCCCCTGCGCCTCGCACATCAGCCCCACGCGAGCTCTGGTCAAGGTGGAGGACGGCTGCAACATGCGCTGCTCCTTCTGTATCATCCCCTTCACCCGCGGAGCCCAGAGGAGCCGTCCGGCGGCGGAGGTGGTGGCGGAGGTCCGGGAGCTCCTCGGGCGGGGGCACCGGGAGATCGTGATCACCGGCGTCCAGATCTCCGCCTGGCGATCGGAGGGGGGCCGCCTAGGAGATCTGGTGCGGACGATTCTCGACGAGACGGAGGTCCCCCGGCTGCGCCTGACCTCAATCGCGCCCTGGGATCTCGACGAGCGGCTCCTCGATCTCTGGAAGGACCGCCGCCTCTGCCGACATCTCCACCTCTCGCTCCAGAGCGGCTCGACCGCCACCCTGCGCCGCATGCGCCGCCCTTACACGGCGGAGGGGTACCTGGCGCTGCTCGGTCGCGTCCGCGCCGCCGTGCCGGGGGTGGCCATCACGACCGACGTGATCGTGGGGTTCCCCGGAGAGACCGCGGAGGAATTCGCCGCGAGCCTGGCCACGGTCGAGGCCGCCGGCTTCGCCAAAATCCATGTCTTCCCCTACTCCCCCCGCCCCGGCACCACGGCCGAAAGGATGCCGGACCACGTTCCTCCGGAAGAGAAGAAGAAGCGGATGGAGAGGATGCTCGCCGCCGCGGACCACGCCGAGCGTGCCTTTCGAATCGCCCACCTCGGCACCCGCCAGACCGTGCTGTGGGAGAGGCCGAAGAACGGCCTGGGGCATGGCTTGACCGACAACTACCTTCGCGTCCTGTGCCCGCAGGGGGCGGGGCTGTGGAACCGGTTCTCGGAGGTGGAGGTGGTGGGGTTGGCGAAGGAGGGGGTGGTGGGGCAAATCGTCGCCGGGGCGTGAGGTGCTACAATCCATGCCATGGCACAGAGCCTCCCCATGCAGGTAACGCATCATCGATATATCGTCTCCGATCCCGAGATCCTCGGAGGGGAGCCGATCGTCGTGGGGACTCGAACGCCTGTCCGGGCTGTGGTCGAAATCTGGCGGCAGGGGGCTCCGCCGGAGACGATCCCTGGCCGGCTCCCCCATCTCACGATCGCCCAGGTCTTCGACGCCCTGAGCTATTACAGCGACCATCAGGCCGAGATCAACGACTACATCGAGAGCAACCGCATCCCTGAAGATCTCGTCGATCCTCTCGTCAAGGGATCGTGACCCGGACTTTCATCGAGCTCTACATGGACGAGGACGTTGACGTCGTCGTCGCTGACCTCATACGCGCCCGCGGGTTCTCCGTGATCACTACCCGCGATGCCGGCCAGCTCGGCAATACCGATGCGGAGCAACTGGCCTATGCCGCGCGGGAGCAGAAGGCTCTGGTCACCCATAACCGGAGGCATTTTGAATCCTTGGCTCGGACGTATCTGGCCGAGGGACGGCCTCACTCTGGCATCATCCTGGCGACGCGGCATCCTCCCTACGAGATCGCCAGGCGCCTGTTGGTCATCCTCAACAACGTTACGGCGGCTGAGATGCGGTATCAGGTCCGGTATATCTGAGCACCCGCCTGCCCCCCACCGTCTCCAAAATCTGATACAGCCCGAGCTTGGGCATCCGCAGGAACCCGTACCACGCAGCGGCGGCGAGGGTCCCCTCGTTGAGCCATTCGCGCATCCAATATTCGGCGTGGAGAGGATCGCGCTGTTTGAGGCCAGGGCCGTTCTCGATCGCCCAGCGGCGGTTGTAGCGCTCGTGGACCCCCACCGGTGGGGAGAGGACCAGGGGGAGGCCGAGAGCGGAGAAGAAGGTCATCTCGCTCGGCTTGGTCCACAGGATGTCGGTGCCGGCCAGGATCTCGTTGAAGCGGGGGAAGTACTCCTCCAGGCTGGCGGCGAGAAAGACCTCCACCCCGTTCCCCAGCCGGTCCTCCAGCCCCGCCTCCTTCACCCACTCCAGGAACTTTGCGGCCACCTCCTCCCGCACCCCCGCGGCGAGGCAGACGCGGAGCCGCTCCTCCTCGATCAGCCGGCGCAGCCCCTGGAGCAGAGGACGCGCGAGGTCGGCCTGCGCGCCCGCCCCGCCCACGGTGTAGGTGAGCAGAGGCGGCCGGCGCTCCTGATCCTCGGGCAGCTCGCCCAGGAAGTGATGGATCTCCCACCGGGTCTGATCGCGGAAGACCCGCTTGCGGTCGAGCCGCACCAGGCGCTCGGCAAGGTTGCGGCGCAGCACGGGCAGGTCCGGACCGCCCAGCAGGCCGCCGGGGAGGGGGAAGCCGGTGAACTCGATCTGGTCGCGGGGGACGCCGTAGGCGCGCAGGCGGTGGACAGCCCGGTAGCTCGGGGTCAGGTAGACGATCTTCGTGGCGGCCGGATGCAGGGGGACCCAGGCGCGGTTGATGTCCACGTCGGTCACCACGCAGTAGACCCGCTCGCGGCCGTGGAAGTCGGCGCTGATGGCGGGGGCGAAGAAGGTGGCGATCAGGGGGGCGTCCGCCTCGCGCAGGAAGTCCACCAGGCCGCGCCCCAGCCCCTTCTCGATCAACCGGTGGAGCGAGCGCACCTGGAAGTTGGGCGCCGAGAGGTCACGCTGCGGATGGAGGTGGGGGATGCCGGTCAGCGAGTCGAGGAAGGACTTGAGCGGCGCCCCCACCACCGGGAGCTGCGAGGCCCGCGAGGTGACCTCGTAGATGCGCCGGGAGGCGCTCCAGAGGCGGAGCTCCTCGGGCGCGACCAGCGGCGGCCGGTCGACGTGCAGGATCCCGGTGCCGAGCTCCGCGGCCAGGGCGTGCGCCGCCCGCAGATGGCCGTAGCCCATCGCGACCGAGGTGACGACGGGCTTTTTCACCAGAACAAGGCGAGCGTGGCGTAGCCCACGAGCTTCAGCAGCGGGTACTCGAAGACGAGAAGCCTGGCGCCGGTGCCCGCGAGAGTGCCCACCAGCAAGCCCGCGGCGACGTCCAGGGGGTAGTGGGCTCCGAGGTAGACCCGCGAGACGGCGATGCCCACGGCGAGCGCCAGGAGGAATCCGGCGAGCGGCATCCCCTGGCCGGCGAAGGCCGCCGCCACGGCGAAGGCGACGGCCGTGTGCCCGGAGGGGAAGGAGAAGACGTCCGGATTCTCGGCCAGGGCGGCGAAGCCGCCGATGCCGCGGCTCGGCCGCTCGCGCCGGCAGAGCCGCTTGAGCGGATGCGCGATCAGCAGGGCGAGCCCCGCCGCCGTGCCGAGCAGCGCGCAGTCGTGGCGCCCCGCGCCGCTGGAGAAGCCGAGCACCAGCCCCGCGAGCACCCAGCTCGCCGGATCTCCCAGGTGGGTGAGCCCCCGCATCAGGTGGGTCATGAGACGGGACTCCCAGCGCCGCACCGAGAGGAGCAGCCGCTCGTCGATCGAGAGCACCCGCCGCCAGACGGATTCGCCGCGCAACGGGATCATGCGATCTCCTTCGCCAGCTCCCCGGCGGCCGTCTCGGCCGGCCCGGCGGGGGTGAGCAGGCTCCCCGGTCCGATCCGTAGGGGGTGGCCGCGCCAGCAGATCGTCCGCCGGAAGAGGCCGACCGTCCAGACGCCCGCGACAGCCAGGTCCTTGACCGGGATACAGAGGAGCGAGCGGAGCGGCAGGGCTTCGCCGCGGAGCCGCCGGGAGAGGAGGGCGTCGGCCGCGACCTTGGCGGCGACGCCGGCCAGCGCCGCGGCTGCGATCACGCCGCCGCCGGCCAGCGCCAGGGCGAGCAGGAAGGGGACCGGGTTGAGCAGCGGCTCGCCGAAGTAGGCAGGGGAGATGCGGCGGCGCATCTGCGACCAGCGCAGGTGACGCTCGAAGAACTTGGCGACGGTCCGCCGCTCCTGGATGGCCGGCAGGACGTGCGCCGACAAGGCCACCCCCAGCCCGGCCCGGTGGAAGGCCTGGCCCAGGACGAAGTCCTCGGCGAGGACGTCCTTGACCGCCTCCCAGCCGCCCAGCGCGGCGAGGTCGCCGCGGCGAAAGAGCATCGACTTGCCGACCACGCACGGCTGATAGACGAGATGGGCGGTGGCGACCGAGGCGGCCACGAAGGAGTTGAGGTGCAGGTTGTCGAGCAGCGCGCCGAGGCTCTGCTCGCCGGTGCCGGCGAACACGTTCGAGACCAGCCCCACCCTCCCGGCGGCCAGCTCGGCGGCGAGGGCGCGCAGGTAGCCCGGCCGCGGCCGGACGTTGGAGTCGGAGATCAGCAGCAGCTCATGGCGCGCGTGGGGCTCGATCGAGGCGAGGTTGGTCACCTTCGGGTTGTAGCCGAGCGGCGCGGCGCTCCGGACCAGGGTGATGGGCAGCTCGGGGAAGTCCCGCCGCAGCCGCTCGGCCACGGCGAGGGCGGGATCGTCCGGCTCCTCGGTCCCCAGCACCAGCTCGAATTCGGGGTAGTCCTGGCGGGCCAGCGCGGCGAGGTTTTCGTAGAGCCCCTCGTCAACCCCCTTCAGGGGCTTGAGGACCGAGATGGGCGGCAGCGTCTGAGGGGCCGCCGGCCGGCGCCGGGCGAGGAACAGGAGGGCGCCGCCGGTCACCGCCAGCGTGACCAGGAGCGAGGCCGCCGCGAGGACGGCGAAAAGGGTGGTGAGCGTCTCCAAGCGGTTCTGACCTCCCGCCGACAGGATCACACCCCCGCGTGACGCGTGGGTAACGGCCCCGTCAGGAGTATGCTACAAAAACGCTTATGTTTCTCGCCGCCGCCGTGCAGCTCACGTCCACCTCGGACGAGGAGGCCAACTGGGAGAGCGCCCGCGCCCTGATCGAGCGCGCCGCCGCCCACGGGGCCCGCTTCGTCGCCACCCCTGAAAATACCAATTATCTCGGTCCCCACGAGGAGAAGGTACGGCGCGCCGAGCCGCTGGACGGCCGGACCTGCTCCCGCTTCGCCGAGCTCGCCCGGCGGCTCGAGATCCACCTGCTGCTCGGCTCGTTCAACGAGCGGAGCGACGAGGCCGGACGCTGCTACAACACCAGCGTCTTCTTCTCGCCCCAGGGGGAGATCCTCGGCACCTACCGCAAGATCCACCTCTTCGACGTGGACGTGCCCGACGGGGTGCGTTTCGCCGAGTCGGCCACCTGCAAGCCGGGGGAGGGGACGGCGGTGGTGGCGACGCCGCTCGGCCGCTTCGGGCTCTCGATCTGCTACGACCTGCGCTTCGGCGAGCTCTACCGCCGGCTGGTCGAGCAGGGGGCGGAGATCCTGATGATCCCCTCGGCCTTCACGCTGGCGACCGGCAAGGACCACTGGGAGCCGCTGATCCGCGCCCGCGCCATCGAGACCCAGTGCTGGGTGATCGCCCCGGCCCAGCATGGCCGGCACGACGACGGCAGCCTCACCCACACCTGGGGGCACGCGATGATCGTCGATCCCTGGGGGATCCCGGCCGCCACCGCCTCGGACGGCCCAGGCCTCGCCCTCGCCGAGATCGACCTCGGCCGCGTCGCCCGCGTCCGCCAGGCCATCCCGGTCGCCCGCCACCGGCGGCTGTAATGGCCCAAAAAGAAAGGCCCCGCCTCGCGGCGGGGCCTTCCGGCAAGCCTCGGATGTGAGGATCAGGGATTGATGGTGAGGACGACCGTACACGCCCTTCTATCGGTGACCTGACCCTGGGTGGTGATCCGGCTCGGATCGATCCCGTGCCGCGTCACCAGGTAGCTCTTCACCGCCTGGGCGCGCTGGTCGGCCAGCCGCTGGTTCTCCGACTTGCCCTTGCCGTCGGAGTAGCCGGTGACCGCTGCCGTCGAGGTGGCGCTCTGCTTCATGCGCAGGCCGACCTCGTCGAGCTTGGCCTTGCAGATGTTGTCCAGCCGCGCGCTGCCGGGCACGAAGCTGCAGGTCTGCTCCATCGTCTCGGGCGGCGGCGGAGGCGGCGGCGGAGGAGGCGGCGGAGGCGGCGGCTCAGGAGCCGGCGGTGGCGGCGGCGGCGGCTCGGGGGCCGGCGGAGGAGGAGGAGGAGGAGGAGGAGGCGGAGCCTCGTGGCGGATCAGCCGCGGGAAATAGGTCAGGCCGACCAGACCGCCCAGGGGGCAGTGCTCGTCGATCGAATTGAGCTGGTTGAGGTCGGTCCGCAGGGCGAAGTTGAGCGCCCAGCGGTCGTCGAACCAGAGGCGGCCGCCGGTGGTGAAGTCGTACCAGTCCTGGTAGAGGTTGTCGCTGCCGGAGCCGAATTCGGCGTTGACCTCGGTGATCCAGTCGAACCGGTCGCTCACCGGGACGACGAAGCCGATGCCCGCGGTGATCGCCTGACGCTTGAAGTCGCGGCCGGCGAGCCCGGTGCAGAGCGGGAACGGCGTGCAGCCGAGGGAGCCGCCGCGGATCGGCAGCCGCTGACTGCCCAGATCCTCGTACCCGACGTCGAGCACCCACCGGTTGATGCGCCAGTCGAGGCCGACGCCGAAGCCGGTGTCGTTGGGCGAGACCGTCTCGTCACCCGTGGAGAGGTCGATGAAGCCGTTGAGGGCGAGGGTGCTGGCGTCCCCCTGCGAGCCCAGCAGGCGGATCTTGGTGCCCAGGCGGATGTTGCCGATCGTAAAGTCAGGATCGTCGAGACGGACCCGGAGGTCGTTCTCGTCGTACTTGAAGCTCTCGTAGGGGACCATGACGCTCACCTCCCAGCGGTCGGTGACGCCATAGCCCAGGCTGGCGCTGACCCGGTTCCAGTCCAGGCTCAACTGTCCGTTGTCGTTGAGGCTGAACTGCCGGTCGAGATCGACGATCCGATCCCAGTTGTTGTAATAAAGACCAAATGACCACCCGCCCCGGGGCAATGTATCGCCGGTCAGCAGGCTGAACAGCCCCGTCTCCCCCGTGACGCTGGCGGCGTTGGCTTGTTCCGCCGCCATCGCCAGGGTGGGCGCGAGGCTCACCAGCGCGATGAATCCTAGACATTTGAGTTTCATTCATTCTCCTCCGGCTGTAAGCCAAAACTTGCGCAGATTGCCATGCAACCTGCGACCTTCTTGCTTGACTGCAGCGAAGCTACCCCAGGCGCCTCTGTCTCAGTCCGGCGACATCACCGAGCGCACCCCCTCAGCGATACGACTTGACCGAGATACGCGCCTCCAGCCCACTGTTCCCTTTCAAAGCTTGTGCCACAATCCCGGAGAGAAAGAACCTGTATTTCCGAAGCCGGAAGGATGACTCGAAGCCGATACCGGCGTCGGGGTAGTAGGAGCGGAAGTCCGTGTAGATCTTATGGTTTAGCCCGATCGTGCCGTATCCGGCATAGAGAATCCAATACCAGTTGTCCCAGTCCAGGCGTAAGGCCCGGTGCCTGGTCTCGAGGAACCAGGGAAAGAAATACTCCCACGTTGTGAAAAACGCATCGGTCCCCCGCGTGCGGTCCCGGACCCCCTTCAGGTTCTCGCGGCCGTCGATGTTGAAGGCCTCGGACCTCGGCACCGCGTAGAAATCGATCCCGTCGGGATCCGGCGGCAGCGTGCTCGGGTCGGCCTTGGCGACGTGCAGGAAGGCGCCCCCGCGCAGCCGGCCGACCAGGAAGGTCCGGCGGCTGACGTCGAACCGCTTCAGCGCCTCGAATTCAAACTTCAGGTAGTTGAAGTCCCCGAGCCCGTACGGGAAGCCATAGCTCAGGGCGGCGGTCAGCGTCGCCTCGCCGGGTCCGAACTCGCGGAAGGCCGAGAAAAGCCGCTCCGTGCGGGCCCGCGTCTCACCCGCGATGGCGCTCGACCGCCCCTCATCGGGCGTGCCGAGCTGGTAGCCCAGCCGGACGAAGGTGTTGCTCTGGTCCCGGCGGACGAGGAACCGGCCGCCACCCTCGGCCGGTCCCCGGTTGGAGCTGATCCGGTCGATTTCGGTGAGGAAGAAGGTCCGGTTGTTGTAGTCGTGCGGCCACTCCATGAGGAGCAGGGTCCCCCGCACGCGGTCGAAGTCCGCCGTCACGTCCTGGTCGATGCGGTCGAAGGAGATCGAGTCGAAGACGGTGAGCTGGGTAGTGCGCCTGAGCCCGTAGTAGCGGTAGCGCAGAAAGGCGGTGATGTCGCCGTTGACGAAGTTGTACTTGACCTGCCCCTCGAAGAAGGTCTTGTTGATCAGGCGGTTGATCCGCAGGTCGAGGTCCCCTTCAGGGAAGTAGACGTCGAGGCGGGGGAGGAACTGGTCGGTGGGCCTGGCGGGGATCACCTCCCCCTCGGTGCCGCCGGCGCCGGACGGCTCGGGCACGACGGGGGTCTGCGGCACCGGAGCGGGAGCCGCGGGAGCCGCCGCCGGGGGCGCGTCGGGCGGGGCCGGCTCCTGCGCGCGCACCGGGACCACGGCAAACAGACACACCAGGAGCACGGGCGAGAGGGACGCGCGACGACGGGATGTCATGGCGGCATTCTAGCGTACCCTCACTCCCCCAACCCCCTCTCTCCCAGCCCTCCACCCACCCCTGCCGGGGAGAGAGGGGGCTTGAAGATGAGGTCTTGCCTTCTCTCCCTCCTCTCCCCGGAAGGGCGGGAGGAGGGCTGGGAGAGGAGGGCCGGGGAGGTGAGGGTCAGCGGTTGAGGATCTGGGCGACCCGGTCCAGGAAGACCTTGCTCTGGTTGGGGCCGAGGGCCGCGGAGACCAGCTTCTCCTCGGCGCGCACGAGGTCGAGCACCGCCTCGACGCCGCGGCCGGAGTCGAGCTCGGCCCGGCTCATGCGGAACGGCACCTCCAGGTCCCCCTGCCGCGGATGGCCGTTGAGCAGGCCGCGCGCCTGGTCGTGGACCGTCTCGACGACACCGGCGAGCTCCTCGGGCGACATCGAGCGCAGGCGGTCGGTGCGCAGCCGGCTGAGGTCCTCGTTGAGGGCCACCAGCCCGGAGGTGATCAGGCCGTAGAGCAGCTTGCAGGCCTCGAACGGGCTCATGTCGAGGCCGATGGCGACCTCCTCGATCGTGCGGCGCTCGTCGATCTTGCAGATCAGGGCCCACTCCTGCGGAGTGAGCGAGACCGAGGTGGTGGTGGCCCGCTGGGTGAACACGGGGACCAGCCTGGTGGAGGGGATGCGCTTGGAGAGGATCTGCCACTCGTCGATCCGCCGCGCCGCCTCCATCAGGAGGTTGGTGTTCGACTTCTGGATCGTGGTGAGCTCGGTCTCCTTGCCGGGGGTGAAGACGAACTCCCCTTCCGGCCAGATGGCCAGCTCGTACATCGCCTCCTCCCCCTGGAGGTCGCCGGCGTGCGCGTGCACGATCTGGCCGCCGCGCAGGTAGATCTCGCCCGTCGAGGAGTCGCCGTTGCGGCGTAGGGAGAACACGCCGGTCTTCCCCGAGACGGAGACCAGTTGAATGATGTCTGGAAGCGGCAGCTCTTTGAGTGAGCCCTGGAAGGCCATAGCTGGATAACGACTCAGGAATTCATGATCCGATAATAGAGTAAGCTCGCACAAACTACTCCGAGAGCAGGGGGTTATGGTAGCACAGGAGCGCCGGACGCAAGGCGGTCGAGCTTCAGCCGCTGGGCGCAACAGATGGCGAGGGCGAGGGCGTCGGTGGCGTCGCTCGCCCACCCCTCGCCGCGGACCGCGAGCAGCAGGCGCACCATGCGGGCGACCTGCTCCTTGTCGGCGCGGCCGTTGCCGGTGACCGCCGACTTGACCTCGGCCGGGCTGTACTCGCAGATCTCGACGCCGCGCCCGGCGAGGGTGACGAGCAGGGCGCCGCGGGCCTGGGCGAGCACGATCAGCGAGCGCGCGTTCATGCCGTGGAAGAGGGTCTCCAGCACCGCCAGGTCCGGCCGGTGGCGGTCGACCAGGTCGCCGAGACAGGTGGCGAGATGGGTCAGCCGCCGCGGGAGCTCGAGGCCGCGCGGGCAGGAGAAGCGGCCGGCGTCGACCGGCTGAAGCGCGGAGCCGTGCTTGCGCACCAGCCCGTAGCCGGTGTGGATACTGCCCGGATCGAGCCCCAGGATCAGCACGGTCAGCGAGCAGCGAGGGCGTTCTCGTCGACGTTGAGGTTGGCCCACACCTTCTGCACGTCGTCGTGGTCCTCCAGGGCGTCCATCAGCCGCAGGAGCTGGTTGACCTTGTCCGGCGGCACGTCGAGGGTGGTCGAGGGGACCATCGCCAGCTCCTTGGCGGCGGTGGGGACGTTGCGGCGTTCCAGCTCCTCCTGGGTGGTGTTGAACTCCTCCATCGGGGTGTAGATCTCGTAGACGTCCTCCTCGATGGCGAAGTCGTCGGCGCCCAGCTCCAGGGCGAGCTCCATGAATTTCTCCTCGTCCATGGCGCCCTTCTCGACGGCGAAGTAGCCGCGGCGATGGAACATCCAGGCGACGCACCCCGCCTCCCCCAGGTTGCCGCCGTTGCGCGCGAAGATGTGGCGGACCTCGCCCGCCGTCCGGTTCCGGTTGTCGGTGGCCGCCTCGACCAGCACGGCGACGCCGCCGGGGCCGTACCCCTCGTAGATGACCTCCTCGTAGACCTCGGACGCGATCTCGCCCGTCCCCTTCTTGATGGCGCGCTCGATGTTGTCGTTGGGGACGCTGTTGGACCGGGCCTCCAGGACCGCGGCGCGCAGGCGGGGGTTGCCCTTGGCGTCGCCGCCGCCGAGGCGGGCCGCGACGGTGATCTCCTTGAGGATCTTGGAGAACAGCTTGCCGCGGCGGGCGTCCGTCGCCGCCTTCTTGTGCTTGATCGTGGCCCACTTGCTATGACCTGACATCGGGAGCTCCTGGGAAAGAATTCCTGAAGAGCCATGATTTTACAGGACTTTCCGTCCCACCACCAACCGGGCCCCCCGCCGCCCCACGATTCCGCCGCGGTGGCGTTAAATCCTTGAAAATCCGGCGTTTCAGGCCTCCCGCGATTGACCTGGAAGGGGCGAGGATGTTAGAAAGGCTTGCTGTCTTCTTCTGGAGAATTGGTATGCCCTCCATCCTCGTCGTCGAGCAAGAGCCCCACTCCGTCGAACGGATCAACGCGGCCCTGGGCGCGGAGGGGTGGAGGGTGCGGGTGGTGCCGAGCGTCGACCAGGCGCTCCACGCGGCGTCCGCCGAGCCGCCCGACCTGGTGATGGCCGGCACCGACGTCCCCGGCTTCGAGGTTCTGACCTTCTCTTTCTCCCGGCGGAGCGGCGGCCCGGGCGTGGTGGCGCTCGATCCCGGCAACGGCGGCGGACCGGCCGGCGCGGCCGATGCCCGGCTCGCCAAGCCGTTCACCGACCAGCAGGTGGTGCTCGCCGCCCGGCAGGCGCTGCTCGCCCGGCGCCAGCCCGCCCCGGCGCCCGCCGCCCCCGAGCAGAAGCTCACCTCGCAGGATATTTTCGGCGACGTGCTGGCCGAGGTCGAGGGGGACATGCCGCCGCGGCCGGTGATCGCGCCGCCACGGGCCGCCCCGCCGCCGCCACCACCCGCCTCCGGCGACGTCCAGCGCAGACTGGAAGAGACCCTGTCCGGCATGCTGGGCGTCGAGCCCAGGTCGAAGCCGGCGGCGCCGCCGCGCCGCGCCGAGCCGGTCGGCGGCGATGTCGACGCCCTGCTCAGCAAGACCCTCTCGAACCTGGATTTGGGGAAGACCAAGACCGGCGTGCGCGCCACCGGCCCGCAGCCGGTCGTCCGCCCCCCCGCTCCTCCGGCGCCGCCGCCACCGCCTCCCGTGGCCGCCCCGGCTCCGGCTCCGCCGCCAGTCTCCGAGGGGACGGGCGTGCGTAAGGGGCGCGCGGTGGGGGACTTCGACTTCGCCGAGCTCGAGGAGCTCGCCCGGCCCACCCGGCCGGCCTCGCAGGGGACGGGGGTGCGGCCGCCCGCGCCCGCTCCCACGCCCGTACCGCCTCCGCCGCCTCCCGTGGCCACCGCTCCGCCGCCTCCGCCCGAGCCCGAGCCGATGCCGTTCGCGGCGCCGCCGGAGCTCCCCACCCCGCCGCCCATCCCGGTGGGGGTCTCGGTGGCGAGCCCGATGGCCACCCAGCGCATCCCCGTCTTCGAGGAGGCCGGCGACCAGCCCGGCGAGCGCTTCGGCCAGTACACCCTGCTCGAACGGATCGCCGTCGGCGGCATGGCCGAGGTCTGGAAGGCCCGGATGCGCGGCGTCGAGGGGTTCCAGAAGACGGTCGCCATCAAGCGCATCCTCCCCCACATGACCGACAACGCCGAGTTCGTCGGGATGTTCATCGACGAGGCGAAGCTGGCGGCGCAGCTCACCCACCCCAACATCGTCCACATCTACGATCTGGGGAAGATCGGCCGCGACTACTACATCGCCATGGAGTACGTCGACGGCAAGGACCTGCGGTCGCTGCTCAACGCCGCCCGCCGCAAGGGGATGGCGGTGCCGCTGGGCCTCGGCCTGCTGATCGCGGCGCGGGTGGCGAGCGCGCTCGACTACGCCCACCGCAAGCGGGACTTCGAGGACCGCGAGCTGGGGTTGGTCCACCGCGACGTCTCGCCCCAGAACGTCCTCCTCACCGCCGAGGGGGACGTCAAGCTGTGCGACTTCGGCATCGCCAAGGCGGTCTCCAAGGTGGGGCAGACCCAGATCGGCGCGCTCAAGGGGAAGCTCCAGTACATGTCCCCCGAGCAGGCCTGGGGGCGGCCCGTGGACGCCCGTTCCGACCTCTTCTCCCTCGGCGCCGTGCTCTTCGAGATGATCACCGGCGAGCGGCTGTTCACCGGCGAGAGCGAGATCTCGGTGCTGGAGGCGGTGCGGCAGGGGCACACCCGCACGCCGCGCCAGGTGAATCCCGCGATCCCCCGCGAGGTGGACGAGATCGTGGCGCGGGCGCTGGCGGTCGACCCCAAGGACCGCTTCCAGAGCGCCAGCGAGATGAAGCAGCGGCTGGAGGGGGCCCTGACGGCGCTCTCTCCCTCGACCGGCCAGACCGACCTCGCCCTGTTCATCCAGCGGGCCCTTGAGCCCGAGCCCGCGGCCGCCGAGCCCTTCGCCGCCCCCCCGGCGGCGATCTCCTCCTGGCCCTCCGCCGCGGCGTCCCCGGAGCCGGCGGCCGCGGCGGCGTTCCCCTACCCCCCGGACCCCGAGCCGCAGGTCGCGGCGGTGGCCCCGCTCGGCGAGGTCGCGCTGGCCGAGGAGGAGGGGGGGCGCAAGAGCCGCACGCTGCTCTACGCCGCCATCGCGGCCCTGATCGTGATCGCGATCCTGACCTTCTTCTTCCTCAAGCGCCGCGAGGCCACCCCCCCGCCGCCCGCCTCCGGAGCCACCACCGGAGCGGCCGCCCCCGTGCCGGCCGCGGCCCTTCCCACGTCGCAGGTCCCGGCGACCCTCCCCGCCGCGCAGAACGCGCCGGCCCCCCCGGGCAAGCCAATCGACATCAAGGCGATGGTCGACCAGCAGGTCGCCGCCAAGCAGGCCGAGATCCAGAAGCAGCGCGAGGAGCAGCTCAAGCAGCTCGAGAAACAGGTGGCCGCCGCCAAGGCCGCGGGCCAGCCGGCGCCCGCCGCGGCCTCCGAGCAGGCGCCGCCCCGGCCCGCTCCCGCCGAGGCGGCGCCGCAGCCACCCCCTCCGGCGCCCTCGCCGGCGGCCCAGAAGGAGCCCGAGCCCGCGAAAGCCCCGGAGAAGCCCCCCGAGCCGGCGAAGCGCGAGCCGGAGCCCGAAGCCCCCCGCGCCAAAGTCGGCGAGCTGGTCGACGCCGGCCCCGGAGTCTCCCCACCCCAACTTGTCAGCGCTCCCAAACCGGGATATCCTCCGATGGCCCGAACCCTGCGGGTCGAGGGGACCGTGGTCGTTGCCGTGCTGGTGGATGAGAATGGCCAGGTCCAGGACGTGAGGATGGCGGAGCCGATCCGGCAGAACGTCGGCCTGAACGAAGCCGCCCTGTCGGCGGCGCGCTCCGTGCGCTACAAGCCCGCGACGAAGGATGGGGTAAGGGTCAAGATGTGGACCCGCCTGAGGATTCCTTTCAAGCTCTGAGCCGGAGGAAGAGGAGACGATGAGCCTCACCGATCAACAGAGAAAGTTCTACGAGAACACCCTCGCCGTGACTCGGCAGGAGATGGAAGAGCTCGACCGCCTGATCGAGGAGGAGCTTGCCAAGGTGAAAGACCGCCTCGCCGAGCTCCAGAACGCCAAGAAGGCCTCGCGCCAGATGTATGACGCGGCCTGCATGCGGCTCGGCGTCCCCAACGACCTCGAAGCCGAAGAGGGGCAGGCCGAGGTCTGATCCCCGGCGAAGGGCACGGCGCCGGTCCCCTTCGGGACCGGTTTCCATTTCTGGCGCGGGACCTCCGCGGACGCCGTCCCCTCCCCCGACATTTCTCCGGTCGCTCTCCATAGATCATGGCCTGGTTCCGCAAGACCAAGAAACCCAAGCCGGTCCGCCAGGACCGGCAACGCAGCACCGTGCCCGAGGGGCTGTGGGTCAAGTGCGAGGGGTGCAAGGAGATCATCTACTCGCGGGACCTCGACCGGAACCTGAAGGTCTGCCCCAAGTGCGGCTACCACTTCCGGATCGACGCCCGCGCCCGCGTCTCCCTGCTCCTCGACGACCCCCAGCCGCGCGAGCTGTTCACCGGCGTCTCCCCGGTCGATCCGCTCAATTTCCGTGACACCAAGCGCTACCGCGACCGCCTGAAGAGCTATCAGCAGGCGGTAGGCGAGCGGGACGCGGTGCTGGTGGTGCAGGGGACGCTCGAGGAGATGCCGGTCGTGATGGCGGTCATGGAGTACCGTTTCATGGGCGGCTCCATGGGCTCGGTGGTGGGCGAGAAGATCACCCGCGCCGCCGAGCGGGCCGCCGAGCGCAAGTGGCCGCTGATCGTGGTCTCCGCCTCCGGCGGCGCCCGCATGCAGGAGGGGGTGCTCTCCCTCATGCAGATGGCCAAGATCTCCGCCGCCCTCGCCCGCCTGCGCACGGCCCGGGTCCCCTACGTCTCCGTGCTGACCGATCCCACGACCGGCGGCGTGACCGCCTCGTTCGCCATGCTGGGCGACCTCAACGTCGCCGAGCCGGGGGCGCTGATCGGCTTCGCCGGCCCGCGCGTGATCGAGCAGACGATCCGCCAGAGCCTGCCCGAGGGGTTCCAGCGCAGCGAGTTCCTCCTCGAGCACGGCTTCCTCGATCTCGTGGTGCAGCGCTCCGAGATGAAGGAGACCCTCGCGCGGTGCCTGCGGCACCTGACGTAGACCCTGAAGCCCTCCTGGCGCGCCTCGACGGCCTCGGCATCAAGCTGGGCCTGGAGCGCGCGCGCTCCCTGCTCACCGCTCTGGGGGACCCGCAGCGCCGCTTTCCCGCCGTCCTCGTCGCCGGCACCAACGGCAAGGGCTCCACCTCGGCCTTCCTGGCCGCGATGGCTCAAGGCTCCGGCTACCGCACCGGGCTCTACACCTCCCCTCATCTGGAGGTAGTCGAGGAGCGGCTGCAGATCGACGGCCGAATGATCGCGCCGGGTGAGCTCGGCCGGCTCCTGGCGGACCTGGTCGACCTGGCCGAGCGCGAGACCGGCTCGCCACCCACCTACTTCGAGGCGGTGACCCTCGCCGCCTTCCAGTGGTTTGCCGAGGAGGAGGTGGATCTCGCGGTGGTCGAGGTGGGGCTCGGCGGCCGGCTCGACGCCACCAACCTCTGCGATCCCATCCTCTCGCTGATCACACCCATCGGCTTCGACCATCAGGAGTACCTGGGGAACACGCTCAGGGAGATCGCCCGCGAGAAGGCCGGCATCCTCCGCCCGGGTAGGCCGGCTCTCATCTGGATTGAAGAGCCCGAGGCCGCGGAGTCGGTGCGCGAGGCCGCCGCCGAGACCGGCGCGGACCTCCGCTTCGCCTCGGAGGAGGTGCGGATCGAAGGGATTGAGCCCTACGGATGGACCGGTCAGCGAATCCGCCTCGCCACGCCTCTCCGCGCCTACGACCTGGAGATCGCCCTCCTCGGCGCCCATCAGGCGATCAACCTAGGCCTCGCCGTGCGGGCGGCCGAGGTCCTCGCGGATCTTGGATTCGACCGCCTCGATTCCCGATCCATCCGGGAGGGAGCCGCGGCCTGCCGCTGGCCGGGCCGGCTGGAAGCGATCGATCTCCCCGGAGGCCGGCGCCTCCTCCTCGACGCCGCCCACAATCCCGCCGGCGCCGCCGTCCTCGCCGATTTCCTCGACCACATGGAAGAGCCGGTCGACCTCCTCTTCGGAGTCCTGGCCGACAAGGACTATACGGAGATGCTTGGCCTTCTAGCTCCGCGCGCCCGCCGGATCGTCCTCACCACCCCCGCCAGCCCCCGCGCCAAGAACCCGGCCGAGCTGGCGGCGCTGCTGGGAGGGCGGGAGGGGGTCTTCATGGAGCCGGATCTGGGGCGGGCGCTGGATCGGGCGCTGGGGTTGGGTGGGGAGGTGTTGGTGGCTTGCGGATCGATCTTCTTGATTGGGGAGGTGCGGCGGGCGGTGCGGGCGTAAAGAGCGTCCGTGCCCTCTGGGCGTCCTGCCCTCCGAGGCCTCACCCCCTGGCCCCCTCTCCACTCATGTGGAGAGGGGGAACCCAGCCGAACCGACCTTGCCGAATTTGACCTACGCTGATCTCTGGGCCCTCCCTCTCCACGAAGTGGAGAGGGACCGAGGGTGAGGCTTCGGAGGGCAGACCGCCCCAGTCACCCAGGGTCGCTCGTTAGGACGAACCGTCTTACATCAGCGGGTCATACAGCGGAAACCGCTCGCAAAGCTCCCGGATCCGCCCGCTCACGCTCTCCCGCACTGCCTCGTCCTCGGGGGCGCGGAGGATCTCGGCGATGAAGCCCGCCACCTGCTCCATCTCGGGCTCCTTCATGCCGCGGGTGGTGAGGGCCGGGGTGCCGATACGGATGCCGGAGGCGACCATCGGCGGGTTGGGGTCGTAGGGGATGGTGTTCTTGTTGACCGTGATGTGCGCGGCGTCGAGCGCCTTCTCCGCCACCTTGCCGGTCAGCCCCGCGGTCCGCACGTCCATCAGGAAGACGTGGTTGTCCGTGCCTCCGGAGACGATCCGGAAGCCGTGGCCGGCGAGCCGGGCCGACAGCGCCTTGGCGTTGGCCAGGATCTGCTGCTGATAGCCCCGGAACCCCTCGGACAACGCCTCCTTCAGGGCCACCGCCTTGGCCGCGATGACGTGCATCAGCGGCCCCCCCTGGAGGCCGGGGAAGACCGCGCGGTCGAGGTCCTTGGCGAATTCCTCCTTGCAGATCACCATGCCGGCCCGCGGCCCCCGCAGCGTCTTGTGCGTGGTCGTGGTGACGAAGTGGCAGTGGGGGATGGGCGAGGGGTGGAGCCCCGCCGCCACCAGGCCGGCGATGTGGGCGATGTCCGCCATCAGCAGCGCCCCCGCCTTGTCGGCGATGGCGCGGAAGCGCTCGAAGTCGATCACCCGGCTGTAGGCCGAGGCGCCGCAGACGATCAGCTTCGGCCTCTCCGCCACCGCCAAGCGCTCGGCCTCGTCGTAGTCGATCGTCTCGCTCTCGCGGTCGACCCCGTAAGCGATCACCTGGAAGTCGCGCCCCGAGTAGGAAAGCGGGTGGCCGTGGGTGAGATGGCCGCCGCTCGAGAGGTCCATCCCCATCAGCTTGTCGCCCGGCTTGAGGAAGCCGAAGTAGACCGACATATTGGCCGAGGTGCCGCTGTGGGGCTGCACGTTGACGTGCTCGGCGCCGAACAGCTCCTTGGCCCGTGCGATGGCGAGCCGCTCGACCACGTCGACGAATTCGCAGCCGCCGTAGTAGCGCCGGCCGGGGTACCCCTCGGCGTACTTGTTGGTGAGCACGCTGCCGGCCGCCTCCAGCACGGCGCGGCTGACGAAGTTCTCCGAGGCGATCAGCTCCAGCCCGAAATTCTGGCGCGCGCGCTCGTCGGCGATCGCCTGATGAATCTCGGGGTCTACGGCTTTCAGGGAGCGGTAGTCGGACATCGCGGGGACGGGGGGTCAGGCCCCCTGGGGCTCCTCGGGACCACCCTCGGGCTCGCCGCCGGCTTTCTCGGGAGGAGGAGGCGGAGCGGGAGCGGGAGCCTTCTTGGCCGCCGGCTTCTTCGCCGCCGGCTTCTTCTTGGGCGCCTCGGCGGGGGGCTCGGCCACAGCCGCGTTGGAGGGGGACGAAGCGTCGGCCGCCGGCGCGGGGGGCTTCTTGACGGCGCGCTTCGAGCCGCTCGGCCGCTCGACCGCGCGCACCACCTCCTCCACGGGGCGCTTCTTCAACCGCTTCAGCCGGCGATGACGCCGGCGCTTCAGCTCTCGGTCTCGCTCTCTCATGTCCTCTCCTTGGACGTGAACCCCGCCCGGTCTCCCTGATCGATGGTCTCGCGCTTTCGGGCGGTGCCAGCTTGTCGCACGCGCCGCCCGGATGTCAAGAAAAACAAGGACTTCCGAATCTCGCCCTTGCGCCATCCCTCGATTGATCCCTCACAGGGGGATGTTGCCGTGCTTCTTCGGCGGCAGGCTCGACCGCTTGGCCCCGAGCTGCCGCAGGGCGCGCACGATCTCCGGCCGCGTCCGCCGCGGCGCGATGATCGCGTCCACGAACCCCCGCTCGGCGGCGATGTAGGGATTCGAGAACTTCGCCCGGTACTCCGCCACCTTCTCGGCCCGCACCTTCGGCGCGTCCGCGCCCGCCTCGTCCAGCTCCCGCTTGTAGAGGATGTTGACCGCCCCTTCCGGCCCCATCACCGCGATCTCCGCCGTGGGGTAGGCGAAGTTGACGTCGGTCCGCAGGTGCTTGCTCGACATCACGCAATAGGCTCCGCCGTACGCCTTGCGGGTGATCACGGTCACCTTCGGCACCGTCGCCTCGGCGTAGGCGTAGAGGAGCTTCGCCCCATGCTTGATGATGCCGCCGTACTCCTGGGCGGTGCCCGGCAGGAAGCCCGGGACGTCCTCGAAGGTGACCAGCGGGATGTTGAAGGCATCGCAGAAACGCACGAAGCGCGCCCCCTTGAGCGAGGCGTCGATGTCGAGCACCCCCGCCAGCCAGGCCGGCTGGTTGGCCACGATCCCCACGCTGCGGTTGCCGATGCGGGCGAACCCCACCACGATGTTGCGCGCGTACTGGGCGTGGATCTCGAAGAATTTGCCGTCGTCCACCACCGCCGCGATCAGCCGCTTGATGTCGTAGGGCTTGTTCGGGTCCTCGGGCACCAAGGTGTCGAGCTCGTCGGATTCCCGGTTGGGGTCGTCCTCGGAGGCGCCGGCCGGCGGATCGTCGAGGTTGTTGCTGGGGAGGTAGGAGAGCAACTCGCGGACGGCGGCGAGACAGGCGGCGTCGTTGGGCACCGTGAGATGGCAGACGCCGCTCTTCGCCGCGTGCGTCGAGGCGCCCCCGAGCTCTTCCATGGTGACCTGCTCGTGGGTGACCGTGCGGATGACCTCCGGCCCGGTCACGAACATGTAGCTGGTCCCCTCGACCATGAAGATGAAGTCGGTGATGGCGGGCGAATAGACCGCCCCGCCCGCGCAGGGCCCGAGAATGGCGCTGATCTGCGGCACGACCCCAGAAGAAAGAGTGTTGCGCAGGAAGATGTCCGCGTAGCCGCCGAGCGAGGCGACCCCCTCCTGGATGCGGGCGCCGCCGGAGTCGTTGAGGCCGATGATCGGAGCGCCGTTCTCGACCGCGAGGTCCATCACCTTGCAGATCTTCGCCGCGTTGGTCTCCGAGAGGGAGCCGCCGAAGACGGTGAAGTCCTGGGCGAACACGTAGACGAGCCGGCCGTCCACCGTGCCGTACCCGCAGACCACGCCGTCGCCCGGGATGGAGACCTTCTCCATCCCGAAGTCGCGGCAGCGGTGGGTGACGAGGGCGTCGATCTCGACGAACGAGCCCGCGTCGAGCAGCAGCTCGATCCGCTCGCGGGCGGTGAGCTTGCCCGCCGCGTGCTGCTTCTCGATGCGGTCTTTCCCGCCGCCGAGCTCGGCCGCCGCGAGGCGGCGGTTGAGCTCCGCGATCCGTTCCGTGAGAGCCTGGGCCATGGCCGGGGGATCTTATCCGATTCTGCCGCCCCGGCATCAATCCCTCGGCCGCCCGTCACTGCAGACTCGCTTCCAGCAGAGCCGCCAGGCGCCAGCCCCCCTTGTGGATCTCCTCCTTCACGGTCGCAGCCGCCCAGATCGCGTAGAAAGTTCCACCGGATTGCCGTCTCTCCTCCGCGCGTCCGCTGGTGATGTCCTGCTCGCCGGCCTTCTCCTTGATCCTCTTGAAATCGAGGCGGTCGTGGGCCTCGCGGGCGACCGGCAGGATCTCGTTGGCCATCTGCTCGGCCCAGGTGTCGGGCTCACCCGCCAGCTCCCAATTCTCGGGCTCGTTCTTCGACAGCCGGCTGGCGATCGTCGAGGTCTTGAGGGTGCCAAAGGCGTTCTCCACCGTCTGGCCGTCCCAATAGCTGTGGAGCTTTCCAGCCGACTTCTCCTTGCCCTTGACCAGCGTGAACAGAGTAAGCTTGTTCCCTCCCTGGTCCGCGAGCCCCGGGTCGTCGGTCGTCGGCTCAAAGGGATTCCCGTCGGCGTCGAAGTATTCAGCGCCCACGTGGAGCGGCTGGTGGATGTCCCCCAGGTAGTGCGCCAGAAGGATGACCGCGACCGTCTTGGTGATTCCACGGTCATTGGTCTCGGGCTCCTCGCCGTTCAGGACGCGAACGCAGAACGGAATCATATGAACGATGTCGAAGTCCGACCGCCCCACCTTCCCGCCGGCGTACTTCTCGCCTCCGAGCACTGGAACGTCCGTATAGTGAAACTCATGATGAGAGGGGTGGCCGCTGCACGGATTGGCCGCCAGGAAGGCCATGAGCTCGTCGTTGACGCGCTTCGGAACCTTCAATGGCTTCGTGCTGGGCCGCTTGCCACAGGCATCGAAAGCCTTGATCTCGTCCGGAAGCGTCGCGACGCGTTCCAGGGTCAGGCCCTCCAGGAGCTGTTTGACCGCGGCCGCGGCCGGCTTGTTCTGCGCCAGCCGCTTGTCCGCGACGGCTCCCACCAGACCATGCCCGCGGGGGCCATAGGCCTGCGCGCTGCCGGCGAAAAGAAAGACGGTGAGTGGAATGGCGATGAGCGATTTCATTTTATTGCCTCCCAGGGAAGATGGCAAAGATATGCTCTACCCATGAGAGGCGTTGGACCTTGACCGGTCGTTACAAGTCGTTCCGTTCGCTACCCCGTCGCGGAGCCTCGTTTGGGCCGGCGGACGGCCCTCACCTTGCCGCTGCTTCCCCCGCCTGCGCCGAGGGGATCACCCGCCGCCAGCGTCCGCGCCGCGGCAGTGATCAGCGAGTCCATCGGAATCCCGTCACACTTGTAACTCCCACCGTTCGATATCCGGCACTAAAATCTATCTCATGACCAGCAACGAGCAATGGGCGTAACGGAAGGAGAGAAAAGCGATGACGAAACACATAACTGGGACCCGTGAAGAGTGGCTTGCAGCCCGGCTCGAGCTGCTCGCGGCGGAGAAGGAGCTCACGCGGAGCAGCGACGAGGTGGCGCGGCGGCGGCAGGAGCTGCCGTGGGTGCGGATCGACAAGGAGTACCGATTCGAGACCGACGAGGGGAACGCCTCGCTGGCGGACCTCTTCCGCGGGCGCTCGCAGCTCCTCGTCTACCACTTCATGTTCGGGCCCGACTTCACCGCCGGCTGCCCCGCCTGCTCATCGATCGCGGACGGCTTCAACGGGTTCGCCGTGCACCTGGCCAACCACGACGTGATGCTTTGGGCGGTGTCGCGGGCGCCTCTCGCGAAGCTGCAGGCGTACAAGCGGCGGATGGGATGGAGCTTCCCCTGGGCGTCGTCGTTCGGGAGCGACTTCAACTACGATTTCGACACTTCTGTCACCGAGGAGCAGCAGCGCTCGGGCAGCGTCGAGTACAACTTCCGTACGACCGACGTCAGGCCCAACCTGGAGGCTGGGAAGGAGGGGCCACTCGCCGAGTTTGCGGCGGGCGCCGGTACGGACTGGGCGACGTTCACGCGGGAAGCGCCTGGGATGAGCGCGTTCGCCCGCGAGGACGGGGTCGTCTACCACACCTACTCGGCCTACGCGCGCGGGCTCGACGGTCTCTGGGGCATGTACCAGTGGCTCGACCGGGCGCCGCTAGGGCGCAACGAGACTGGAATTTGGTTTCGCCGCCACGACGAGTACGGCCAGCGCTGAGCACATGGCCTCCCAGCGCGCCTTCTTCGGCGTCTCGGCGCTGCTCTTCGCCGCCAGCGCGGCGGTGACGATCGTCTGGTGCGCGTCCATGTCGGCGATGGGCGGGATGCCGATGCCCGGCGGCTGGACGATGTCGATGGCGTGGATGCGGATGCCCGGACAGACGTGGCCCGGCGCCGCGGCGTCGTTCCTCGGCATGTGGGTCGTGATGATGGTGGCGATGATGCTGCCGTCCCTGGTCCCCATGCTGTGGCGGTATCGCCAAGCCATCGGCCAGGCCGCCGGCGGGACCGGCGAGACGCGCCTGGGGCCGCTGACGGCGCTCGTGGGCACGGGGTACTTCTTCGTGTGGACCGTGCTCGGAATGGCCGCCTTTCCGTTGGGCGTCGCGCTGGCGGCGGTCGAGATGCAGCAGCCGGCGCTGGCGGGCGCTGTTCCGATCGCGGTCGGTGGGGTCGTCCTGATCGCTGGCATCCTCCAGCTCACCGCGTGGAAGGCGCGTCACCTTGCCTGCTGTCGGGAGGCACCCGGGCGCGGCTGTACGCTGCCGGCCGACGCCGGCACGGCTTGGCGGCACGGCCTGCGCCTCGGCCTCCACTGCAGCCGCTGCTGTGCCGGCCAGATGGCGATCCTCCTGGTCCTCGGGGTCATGGACCTTCGCGCGATGGCTGTCGTGGCGGCAGCCATCACCGTCGAGCGCCTCGCCCCGGCCGGTGAGAGCGTCGCGCGAGCCCTCGGTGCCGTCGTCGTCGGGGCAGGGTTGTTTCTGATCGCGCGAGCCGCCGGGCTCGGATGAAGGCTGCAAGAAGAAGGAGACGACCCATGCTCGCACGCCTGTTCGCCGCCGCCACCGTGCTGCTGCTCTCGCTCGCCGCCCACGCCGAGGCGCCACCCAGGGGTGGCCAGGCGCCGGGCTGGTACCGCATGACGCTGGGCAAATTCGAGGTCACCGCACTGTCGGACGGCACGGTGCAGGCGCCGGTCGACCAACTGCTGCGCAATATCAAGCCCGAGCAGGAGAAGTCGCTGCTCGCGCGCCTACCTGAAGTCGCCGGTCGAGACCTCGGTCAACGGCTTTCTCGTCAACACCGGCAGCAAGCTGGTGCTGATCGACACCGGCGCCGGCGGGCTGTCCGGCCCTACGCTGGGCAAGCTGCTCGCGAGCCCGAAGGCCTCGGGCTACACACCCCCGAGCAGGTCGACGAGGTCTACATCACCCACCTGCACCCCGACCACACCGGCGGCCTCGCGACGGCCGACGGCAAGGCGGTGTTCCCGAACGCCGTCGTTCGCCTCGATGCGGAGAACGGCGACTACTGGCTGAGCCGGAAGAACCTGGACGCCGCGCCGGCCGGCATGAAGAGCTCCTTCCAGGGCGCGATGGCCTCGATGAAGCCCTACGTCGAGGCTGGCCGCTTCAAGCCGTTCCGCGGCGCGACCGAGCTCGTGCCCGGCATCCGCTCGATCCCGACCTACGGCCACACGCCGGGGCACACGATCTACGCGATCGAGAGCGAAGGCCAGAAGCTCGTCGTCTGGGGCGATATGGTGCACGTCGCCGCGGTGCAACTCCCGCAGCCGACGGCGACATGGGTCGAGTCCGACCCCAAGCTGGCGATGCGGCAGCGCCTGAAGAGCTTCGCCGATGCGGCGAAGAACGGCTACTACGTCGCGCTGGCGCACGTCGCCTTCCCCGGCATCGGCCGGCTGCGCACCGAGGGTAAGGGTTACATCTGGGTGCCGGCGGTCTACAGCAACGCCGGCGCGGCAGTGACGCCTGACCTCAGTGCGGGCGCGACTGTTCCAGAAGTTCTTGGTACCTGTTCTGCTACTGTTCGGGTGGCACCTGGTCCCGCCGCCGCGAGCCGCCGCTTGAGCTCCTCGATCCGTTCCGTGAGAGCCTGGGCCATGGCCGGGGGATCTTATCCGATTAGGGTGCGGCCGTGCTGCTGGATTCCAGGTAGGGAGGAACTGACTAGAATTCGACGGTCCAATTTGTGAGAGCATAAGGATAAGGTCAGCTTCTAAGCTAACACCTGGACACCACCAAAAGGCTGTGCTAAAAGAGGATTATGGGACTAGATGCAAGAGCCAAGTTCTACCTTGCAGTAATGCTAGTGCTTATTTTGCTGGTTGGTTTTTCTGCATTCTGCATAGCAAACTACGTCGAAATTCCAAAAACCGGTAACTTTGGCGATTTGGCGACGGTTCTTTTTGGCGCCGCCTCTTTAGCGTTATTTATAATTTCTATTTTCTTAGCTCTTCTGGCTTTTTTTGGTTGGAAGAGTCTACAAGAGCACATTTATGCCAGTGCCGAGAAGGCTGCGAATTCTAGAATTGAGCCTCTAGAGAAAGAGCTGCGTGGACGCCTTTTTTACACCCTGGGGTTCGCTATTGGGGAATTAAGCATCGAGCATACCCCCGAGAAGGTAAAGAGCCGTGAACGCCTAGCGGAGGCAATCCTAAACTGCCAAAGAGGCTACAGCCTTCTAGAAGGCACTGGAACGCCAGCAGAATATGCAGCTCTCAACAACTTGGTATACTATTCTTGCTTGGCAGGAGATACAACTAGAGGAGGATTTATCCTAGAGAAAGCCCGTCTTCTTCTTGAAGCGGGCGTAAAACATAATAGCCAAGATCTTATGCTGACTTACGTTCGAGCAGTTATTGAATTTGGGGATAGGTTGAGTGAAATTATAGAGGCGCGCAATATCGCTCAAGGCATTCTGAATAATCCCCGCAGTATCGAGCAACAGCGTGTAGAGGCTAAGCAGTACCTAGCCTCTACACGATTCTCAGAAGCTTCGATTAAGCCGACTTCAACGTCGGCCTAAGCGCGCTGGCCCCAAGGGTCTAGTCCAGTAGATGCCATTTGCGGGTTTCCTCCCTTTGCTTTTTCTCTATTTAACGCTTCGGCTTAAAGGTGACTAGCCCCAGGGATCAATACTGGAAGCAGCGTCAGAGTAAGCCGTCGGGGCTTCAACCTGCGAACTAGGACTGGTGCTAGAGCCCTGGTCCTTCACTTGCCCTGCGCCATCGTGATGAAGAAAAATCGAAATAATCAGCACAAGCCACGCCATCCTCCCTCCTTTTCAAGTATGCGCATTATTTATGCCAGATCAAAATGCCCTGGCACGTACCATCAGACAAAGCCCAGCAGTTTGTTGACAAACCAACGCGCCCTGAACTCAGATCCGCCAGAGTCTCGCACACGTCAAGCGGACATTTGGTTATGTCGATGAACGCTTAACCTTTTCTGGCCTCAAATAGAAGAGGTGTAGAATCCTGGCCAAAACGAGACAAGGGACCCTCTTTTTCTGTCCCTCGCCTCATTTCAGCCTCCCGGCCTCTGAAACAGGGAATGCACGCCTTCCGGTAATTTAGAACACTTCCGGATAGTTGGCAAGCCCCCCAGACTTATTTGCTGCTTCCGAGCAACCACCCCTACTCCGCCGGCTCCCCCAGAACTCCGAAGATCTCCGCCTGCCGCTCCTCCAGCTCCCGGGTGGTCTTGGCCTCCATCACCAGGCGGAGGAAGGGCTCGGTGTTCGAGGGGCGGACGTTGGCCCACCAGTCGGGGTAGCTGATGGTGATGCCGTCCAGATAGTCGATCTCGGCGTCGGAATAGCGCTGGGCGAGCTCGTCCATCTTCCCCTGCTTGTCCTCCACCTCGAAGTTGATCTCCGGCGTCTTGTAGTAGCGCTGGAGCGGCGCCACCAGCTCGGAGAGCAGCTCCCGCTTCTGCCGCATCAGGTTGAGCACCTCGACCACGGTGAGCAGCGGGCAGTCGGCGTAGGAGTGGTCGCGGAAGTAGTAGTGCCCCGCGAGCTCGCCGCCGAAGATCGCCTCCTTCTGGCGCATCGTGGCCTTGATGAACGAGTGCCCCACCCGCTCGCGCACCGGCACGCCCCCCTTCTCCTTCAGGTACTCGGCGACCGAGCGGGACGAGCGCAGATCGTAGACCACCACCTTGCCCGGCTCGCGCTCCAGCAGGATGCCGCCGACCAGGGCGGTCATCAGGTCGCTGCCGATCGGCTCGCCGGTCTCGTCGATGAAGGCGGCGCGGTCGGCGTCGCCGTCGAAGGAGATGCCGAGGTCGGAGCCGCTCTCGCGCACGGCCCGCTTGAGGTCGAGGAGGTTCTCCTCCTTGAGCGGGTTGGCCTCGTGGTTGGGGAAGGTGCCGTCCAGCTCGAAGAAGATCGGGGTGATCTCGATCCCCATCGCCTCCAGGATCGGCAGGTCGATCGTCCCCATGCCGTTGGCGGCGTCGATCGCCACCTTGAGCGGCTGGCCGTAATTTCCCTCGCGCAGGAAGGAGAGGACGTGGCGCTGGTAGTCCTGGAAGACCTCACCGTGGCGGACCCTGCCGGGCTTTTCAGCCTTGGGCAGGTCCCCCTCCTGGACCTTGCGCTCCATCAGGGCGATGCCGTGGTCGCCCGAGACCGGCCGGGCGCCGTGGCGGCTGAACTTGAAGCCGTTGTACTGCGCCGGGTTGTGGCTGGCCGTGACCTGCACTCCGCCGGCCGCCTGGAAGTGGCTGATGGCGAAGTAATTCATCGGCGTGGTGGAGAGGCCGATGTCGATCACGTCGAAGCCGGCGTCGGTGATCCCGCGCACCAGGGCCTTCTGAAGCCCCTCGCTGTGCGAGCGCATGTCGCGGCTTACCACCACCGAATTGCCGTTCGCGCGGTCCTCCTCGTCGAGGACGTGCTGGAACGCGAGGCCGATCTTGTACGCGATCTCCTCGTTGAGCTGCGAGGGCACGAGCCCCCGCACGTCGTAGGCTTTGAAGATTCCCGCCATGGTCTCCCCTCTCAGATTCTCTCGATTTCAAGGGACGGCTCACCCGCCGTCCCGGTGATCGCGACCGCCAGCGTCTCCCCCTGGATCCACTCCTGGTGCGCCGCCACCGCGGCAGCCATCTCGGGATCGGCCTGGAAACGGACGCGGATGCGGTCCGCGTAATCCAGATCCTGCTTCTTCCGCTCCTGCTGGACGAGGTGGACGAATTCGCGCGCCAGCCCCTCGGCCTCCAGCTCCGGCGTCAGCTCGGTCTCCAGGGCCACCAGCAGCTCGCGGTCCCCCTGCGTGGCCGTGCCCGGCCGCTCGACCAGCCGCACCTCCACCTCCTCCGAAGAGAGATCGGCGGGACCGTCCGCGAGCTGGATGGTGATCTTCCCCGCCTTTTCGAGCTCGGCGGCGAGGGCGTCGCCGTCCGCGGTATCGAGCGCCTTCTTCACCTCCGGCATCCGCTTGCCGAAGCGGGGCCCGGTCCTGGGGAAAATCGGCTTCACCTCGTGGTGGACGTAGACCGTGCGGTCGGCGGCCCAGCGGACCTCCTTCACGTTCAGCTCGTCCCTCAGAATGTCGAGGTACGGCTCGACCACCGGCCGGAGCGATTCGTCCGCCGTCACCAGCGTCACCGCCGGGAGCGGCTGCCGGGTCTTGAGGCCGTGGAGGTTGCGGGCCGCGTGGCCGAGGGTGACGATCCGCTGCACGGCGGCCATCCCCCTCTCCAGCGGCTCGTCCCTGCGATCCCCCGCTACCGGCCACCCCTCCAGATGGACGCTCTCCGCCGCGTCCTCCCGCTGGCTGCGGACCAGATGTCCGTGCAGCACCTCGGCCACGAACGGCGTGAACGGCGCGATCAACCGCGAGAGGGTGGTGAGCACCTCGTAGAGCGCGGCGTAGGCGCTCGCCTTCCCGGCCTGATCCTGACCGTCCTCCGAGCCGTTGGGAGCCCAGAACCGGGCGCGGCTGCGGCGGATGTACCAGTTCGTCAGGTCGTCCAGGAACGCCTCGATGGCCCGCGCCGACTCGGTGATCTCGTAGCCGTCGAGCCCGTTCGTGACCGCCTCGGTCAGCCGGTCGAGCCGGAGGAGGACCCAGCGGTCGAGCGCCGGCCGCTCCGTAAACGGCGGCAAGGCCGGACCCGAGCCCGGGCGCCAGCCGTCCAGGTTGGCGTAGATGGTGAAGAACGAGAGCGCGTTCCACAGGGGAAGCAGGAACTTCTGCGCCGCCTCCCGCACCAGCTTGGCCGAGAAGCGCGACGGCACCTCGGGGTTGTTGACGCAGAAGTACCAGCGCATGGCGTCGGCGCCGGTCTCCGCGATCACCCCCATGGGCTCGACCACGTTGCCGAGGCGCTTGGACATCTTCCGCCCCTGCTCGTCGTTGACGTGGCCGAGCACGATGCAGGTCTTGTAGGCGACCGAGTCGAAGAGCAGCACCGCCAGGGCGTGCAGGGTATAGAACCAGCCGCGGGTCTGGTCCACGGCCTCGGAGATGAAGTCCGCCGGATACTGGATCCGGCCGTCGATCAGCTCCCGGTTCTCAAACGGATAGTGATGCTGGGCGAAAGGCATGGCGCCCGAGTCGAACCAGGCGTCGATCACCTCCTCGACCCGCCGCATCGTCCCCGTCCCGCACTCGGGGCACGGCCAGGTGATCTCGTCCACGAACGGCCGGTGCGGATTGAACTGCGCCTGGTCGTAGACGTCCACCGGGTTCTCGCGCCCCGAGACCTGGAACAGCTCCTCGTAGGAGCCGACCACCTTCTGGTGCTTGCACTCGCCGCAGCGCCAGATGGGGAGCGGCGTCCCCCAGTAGCGGCGGCGCGAGAGGGCCCAATCGACCACGTTCTCCAGCCAGTTGCCGAACCGCCCCTCGCCAATGTGCTCGGGGTGCCAGTGGATCTCCTTGTTCTTCGCCACCAGCTCGTCCCGCTCCGCGGTGGTGCGGATGAACCAACTCGTGGTGGCGTAGTAGAGGAGCGGCCGGTCGCAGCGCCAGCAGAACGGATAGCTGTGGCGGTAGCGGTCCGCGTGGAGCATCAGGCCGCGGCCCTTCAGGTCCTGGATGATCCTGGGGTCGGCCTCCTTGAACCAGAGGCCGGCGAAGGGGCCGGTGCCGGGCACCATCTTCCCCTCGCCGTCGACCGAGAAGATCATCGGCAGGCCGTAGCGCTGGCCCGTCTTGTAGTCGTCCTCGCCGAAGGGGGGCGCGGTGTGGACGAGCCCGGTGCCGTCGGTGGCCGTGACGTAGTCGCCCAGCACCACCTTGCCGGGGACGTCCGGCTCAAAGAAGGTGAACAGGCGGTCGTAGAGCACCCCCTCCAGATCGCGGCCCCGGAAGCGGGCGAGGGCGGGCGCCTCGCGCAGGTCAACCTGCTTGCGCTTCCCCTCCTCCTCGATCACCACGGGCACGGGCGTCCCCAGATCCTCGCCGAGCAGGATGAGATCCCCCGGCTTTCCCGGATGCTCGACGGCCTTATAGATAAGGTCGGAATGCACGGCGAGGCCGACGTTGGCGATCGTGGTCCAGGGGGTGGTGGTCCAGGCGACCAGATAGAAGTTGTCGCCGGTCTCCCAGGCCTCCCCCTCGGTGGTGGTGGGGATCGACTGCCCCGGCCGGGCATGGAAGAGGGTCCAGATGGACGGATCGTCGGTGTCCTTGTAGTTCTGGGCCACCTCGTGGCTGGAGAGGGTGGTGCCGCAGCGGGCGCAATAGGGCTGGATCTTGTACCCCTCGTTGAGGAGGCCGCGCGCGGCGAGCTCCGAGAGGGCCCACCAGACCGACTCGATGTAGGTGTTGGTATAGGTGAGATAGGCGTGGTCGAGGTCGAGCCAGTAGCCGACCCGCTCGCTCATCGCCCGCCACTGCCGCTCGTAGGTGTGGACGCTGTCCAGGCACGCCTGGTTGAACTCGGCGATGCCGTAGGCCTCGATCTGCTGCTTGCCGGAGAAGCCGAGCCTCTTCTCGACCTCGATCTCGACGGCGAGCCCATGGGTGTCCCACCCCGCCTTGCGGGCCACGTGATAGCCGCGCATGGTGCGGTAGCGGGGGAAGAGGTCCTTCACCACCCGGGTGACGACGTGGCCCACGTGCGGCACGTTGTTGGCGGTGGGGGGCCCCTCGAAGAAGACGAATTCCCCCTCCGGGGCCGGCTTCCGCAGGCTCTTCTCGAAGATCCCCCGCTCGCGCCAGCGGTCGAGCACCTGCAGCTCGAGCTGAGGGAATGGATATCCACCCGGGACGTCCGGGAATCGTTTCTCGCTCATCAGGAGATTCCTCGCGCGCCGCGCCCCCCAGGGCGGGGGGGCGGCAAAGAGAGGGTATTGTAGCGGAGTCGTCCAGTCCCTACTCGCCGGGTATAGGCCGTAACGAATCTGCATGCTATATTTCGTTCTGGGGAGTCGACCACGAATGCGCCAGACCGCCAATCGGATTCCAGAGCCTGACCGGGATTACCCCTATATCGTGCGGAGGGGATCTGTGACGGGAGCCCGCGCATCCGGGACAGCCGGATCTCAGTTCGCGTAATCGCCGAGCTGTATCGTCAAGGCGAGCCCGTCGGGGAGATCCTCGACACCTATCCCCATCTCGACCCCGCGGCTGTCGACGATGCGATCGGCTACTACCTCGACCATCGGCAGGAGATCGACGCCGAGATCGAGGCGGGCTCCCTGGAAGCGGTCCTCGCCGAGACCGGCGCCGTCCTGGGTGACGACGGCGTGCTCCGGTTCCCGAAAAAGCCCTGATGGCGGAACTGATAGCGCTCCGCTTGACGCGGCATCTACTTTGCGCTACAAAGTTCTTCATGAGCACCCTCAAGCGCCTCATCGCCGCCACCGAGCTCCTCCTCGTCCTCCCGGCCGCGCTGTTCATGACCGCGC
>JBJMHA010000075.1:0-10116 GCA_045807625.1 Thermoanaerobaculia bacterium
CTTGGGCGGTTACGATCGAGCCGCGCGGCGGCGTGCCCCAGCCGACGGGGGCGATGGTTCTGAAGGGGGCATAGCCACACATCTTTTCCCACCCTGGAAGGGCGGATATTCACCAGCCTGGGGTTTCAACCCCAGGTGGATGGGGCGCGGCGACCGGCCCGATCCCGCCCCCCGCCCCACCTGGGGTTGAAACCCCAGGCTGGTGAATATCCGCCCTTCCAGGGTGGGAAAAGATGTGTGGCTATGCCCCCTTCAGAACCATCGCCCCCGTCGGCTGGGGCACGCCGCCGCGCGGCTCGATCGTAACCGCCCAAGCTTCGATTCGCGTGGCGTCGGTGACCCGCTCGACTCGCACGGTGCCGGTGCCGCGGGGATCGACGTCGAAGGTCCCCGCTGCCACCGGCTTGCCGGCGGCGATGAACCAGAGCTCGTAAGTCTTGCCCGCCGGCAGGGGGGGCAGGTCGAAAGCGTAGAAAAGGGCGTCGCGGGAGCTGGGGTTCACATAGGTCCGTCCTTTGGCGCCGGGGCTCGGCCCCAGGCCGGCGAGGGAGACGGCCTGTACGCCCGGCGCGGCGATCACCTGGAGCGCCTGCTGCGCCCGCCGCGCCTCGTCCCGCGCCAGCCCCACCTGCTGTTCGAGGCCGTTCACCTGGCGGGAAAGGCGGTCGCGCTCGGCCTCCAGGCTTTGCACCTGGCGCTCCATCCGCGCCTGGCCCATGAGCCCCCAGAGGGCGAGGGCGAGCAGCACGGCCGCCGCCACCGCCATCCACCAGGGGGTCCGGCGCGGCGGCGCGGCCGGCGCTCGATCCGCCCCGGCCAGCCGCAGCACCCGGGCGCGAGCGACGTCCGAGGGGGCGACCGGCTCCACCCCGGCCGCCAGCGCCTCCAGATCCCCCCGCCAGAGGGCGAGCTGGCGGCGGCACTCCTCGCAGCCGCCGTCCAGATGCCCCTCCAGCTCGCGGAGATCGTCGCCGTCCAGCGCGCCGAGCGCGTGGGCGGGGAGGAGCTCCTCGACGCGGGGGGTGTGGGGGGTGCTCATGGCTGCGCGCTCAACGTCTGCCGGAGCTTGTTCATTCCGAGCAGGATGCGGGATTTGACGGTGCCGAGAGGCGCCGCCAGGCGCTCGGCGATCTGCGTATGGGTAAGCCCCTCGAAGAAGGCGAGCTCGATGCACCGGCGCTGGTCCGGCGACAGCGCCCCCAGGGCGGAGCTGACCTGGCGCTTCACCTCCAGGCTCTCCAGCCGTTCCGTGCCCAACGGCGAGACCGCCTCCCCGGCCTCCCCGCCGACGACCTCCTCCCGGCGCCGTGAAGACTCCCGGCGGCGGAGCCGGTCGAGGGCGCGCGAACGGGCGAGCATCAGGATCCAGCCGCGCGGGGTCGAGCGCGCGCCGTCGTAGCGGTCGGCCTGCATCCAGATCTGCAGGAAGACCTCCTGCAGCACCTCCTCCGCCTCGCCGCGGCCGCCGAGGATGCGCTGCAACAGGCCGAGCGTCACCGGCGCATGCCTCTCGAAGAGGAGGGCCAAAGCTCCGCCATCCCGGTCCGCTACCCGGTGCATGAGATCGAGATCCTCCGTTTCCAGCTCCGTCATTCCTGAAAAAGCTATCGCGACGGGAGGGCGAACGTCAAAGAGGCCCAGAAGCTCTCCCAGTCGGCGCCCGCATCCGGCGGGGCCGGGATCATGTGCACCGCCTTGACCAGCCAGAAGCCGGGCCGGTCCAGCTTCAGAGTGACCCGCCCCCTGGCGTCCGTGCGGGCCGTGACCTTGTCCGGCCGGCCCCGCTGGAGCGCCATCACCAGCGCGCCGGCGAGGGGCTTCCCCTCGTAGAGCAGGCGCACCGGCAGCTCCCCGCCGCCCGCGAGCGCGTAGGGGTTCTTCTCCGCCACCAGCTCCAGCCGTTGGCCGAAGACCCGGTCGAAGCCCGCCCCGGCGCCGCCGCTCCCCACGTTGAGCAGGGCCTTGGCGCAGCGCGAGAAGACCTCCCTGGCGCCGGCCGCGCTCTTCCCCTGGCGGGCGCGGGCGGTGCGGATCTTCTCCAGCCCCTCCTGCTGGAGATACTCCTCGAGCTTCGCCGCGTCGAGCTCGACGGGCGATCGGCCGCTGTCGTAGACGATCGTATAGAGCCCCGGCGCGGCGAACGCCTCGAATCCGGCCGGCTCGGTGTTGTCCACCCCCGGGACCGGCGCGTCGCCGGACGGCCCCGCCGCGAGGAACCGCTTCATCAGGGCGGGATCGCGGGGGACCGGGTCCCCCTTGAGCTCCTGCCCCACCCGCAGCCGCACCGAAAGGCGCTGGCCCGGGGCCGGGGTGAAGGTCGAGGGCTCGATCCAGAAATTGTGTGCCAGCAGCGCCGGAGCTGAGAGAATCCAGAGCAGCAGACCACCGAGAAACCGCATTCAAAGCTCCTCCTCTGAAACAGGAAAGGCGCCTGTGGGGGCGGCCACACAGGGCCGCCCCTACGAAATTCAGACTACGGAGTCGGAACCCCGTTCGGCCCGTTGGGCGAGCCGGGCAGTGGCGGCCTCAGGTACGGGAAGGTGCTGTCGAACTGGGTCGCGTCCTGGAGCACGCCGTCCGTATACGGCAGGGTACCCGAAGGCGCGTCCGAGGGATTGCAGTAGACGGCAGGGAAGGCGTGGCAGAGCACCCCCATCGCCACCCGCAGCTCGATGTCGGTCACGTCGTCCCCCGGCCGGCGGCCGTTCGGGAAACCGGCGAGATCACCGCCGAGCACGCCGAGGCTGTTCTGGCTGCCGACGGGCTTGGCGAGCACCGAGGTGTTGAGGCGCTGCATCTCATGGGGCTGGCCGTCCGTGAGGATGTTCAGCCCCCGGACGCCGACGGCGAACGTGGCCACCAGGTCCGTGCGGGGGAAGTTGGTGGGCGCCCTCACGCCGGCCGCGCCGAACAGCGTCTGGATGATCGCCGGCAGGGTCGGGTTCGTGATGTAGGTGGCGAGCGCCGCGTCCCCCTTGGGGGAGGAGGCGTTGAACAGGTCCTTGTCCTTGAGGCCGATCACCACCTCGTTCACCAGCGGCATGCCGAGGCGGGAGACCTGCACGAAGTCGCCGCTGCTGTGGGTCGGATCCTTGAAGGTGGGGCTCTCCGTCAGCACGCGGGTGCGGGGCAGGGCCGCCGTCTGCCAGCCGCCGATGACCGGGCTGCTGGCGCTCTTGGTCAGGCAGGACGCGGGCACCTCGATCGCGATCGTGGTGATGTTGTATCTCTCCAGCGGGTTCGGCTGCGCGTTTCGGGGCCCGATCGGATTGAGGTTGATCAGGTCGAAGATCTCGCCGACGTTGACCGCGAACGACTCCTTGCGCTGGCCGACGAACACCCGGCCGATGGCGTTGCCCCCCTGGCAGCCGGGGAGCTTGAAATCCTGCACGAAGCCCGCGGCGTAGGACTCGTAGTCCGGGATCGACTTCTCGCCCACATTGTCGGCCGGCTTGAAGAACCGGGCGCTGCCCGTCACCGGGTTGGTGGCGAAGCCGCCGCCCGCGCCGTTGCCGACCTTCCCCCGGATCACCGACATCGTGTAGCTCTCGATGATGTTGAGGTTGCCGCCGCCGACCGGGCCGGAGATCTGGCCCACGTTGTACAGGGGGACGGCGACGTTCTGCCCGCCCACCGGCACCGAGATGTTCGCCAGGCGCGGCGCCACCCGGAGCTGGAAGGTGATGTCCTCCACGCCGTCGCCGTCCTGGTCGATGTGGATGCGGTAGAGGGCGTCCGGATCCAGGAAGAAGTAGTTGGGGCCGCCCCAGGGGGGCTGGAACGGCTGGTAGTTGGCGATCAGGGTGACGAACCCTTCCCGGCCGTTCTCATAGCTGTTGAACATATAGAAATCGGTGCTGTCCACCTTGGGCATCTTGGTGATGCCCGGCGCCTCGCGGTGGCTGGAAGCGTGGGCCGGAGCCAGACCCAGAGCCATGGACAGGATCAATAAAGCGAAGACAAGACGAATCCTCACGTTCTCCTCCTCTCGTTCAGGTTGGAAGCGCGTACCGGCTTGAAGCGGCATGACCGCGGGAAGGACGAATTCGCCGCCTCGATCGGCCTTTCGTCAGGGATTACGCAACGAGACCACCGGGCGGATGAGCCCGACGCGAAAAATTTTTCGGCGGACGGATAGAATGCCCGCCATGAGCACGACCCCCTCCCCCCGCCCCGAAGGCCGCGCCCTGGACGCCCTGCGTCCGGTGCGCATCGAGACCGGCGTCCTCAAATTCGCCGAGGGCTCGGCGCTGATCTCACTCGGCGACACCCGCGTGCTGGTGGCCGCGAGCGTCGAAAACCGGGTCCCCCCCTTCAAGAAGGACAGCGGCGAGGGGTGGCTCACCGCCGAATACGCCATGCTCCCGCGCTCCACTCACACCCGCAACCAGCGGGAGGTTTCGCAGGGGAGGCCCTCGGGACGGACGGCCGAGATCCAGCGCCTGATCGGCCGCAGCCTGCGCGCCGCCATCGACCTCAAGGCGCTCCCTGACCGCACCCTCACCCTCGACTGCGACGTGCTCCAGGCCGACGGCGGCACCCGCACGGCCGCGGTGACCGGCGCCTACGTGGCCGCCGTCCTGGCCCTCGGGCGGCTGGCCCTCACCCGCGACATCACCACCTGGCCGATCCGCGACCAGATCGCCGCCGTCTCCGTGGGCATCGTGGGGGGGACCCCCCGGCTCGACCTCGAATACGTCGAGGACCAGGTGGCGGAGGTGGACATGAACGTCGTCGCCACGGCCGGCGGCACGCTGGTCGAGATCCAGGGGACAGGGGAGAAACGGAGCTTCCGCCGCGAGGAGATGGACGCCCTGGTCGACCTCGCCTTCAAGGGGATCGCCGAGCTCGCGGCGGCCCAGAGCTCCGTCCTCGCCACCGCCCTCGAAGAGGTCAACCAGGCCCTCTCCAAGGACCGCAGGAAGCCGGCGGCGCCGAAGTCGGAGAAGGATCTGTGGGGGCGGCCGTGAGGGGGAGGGGGCCACGACGATGTACAGATTGATGGACAGACGACTTCCGGATCTGAGAGAATGGCTGCATGCGCGAAACCACCTTCACTGACCTGAGGAACCACGCCAAGACCTTTTTCGACGCGGTCGAGGAGGGCGAAACCGTTCGCGTGTACCGCAATGGCCGGCCGGTCGCGGACATCGTTCCGGTCAAGGCGGCTATACCGGCTTGGAAGAAGCCTCCCCAGACCCGGCTCTCTCTGGACAATCTGAGCCTCGGCGACGAGGTCCTGGCCGACCGCGACGAGAAGCGATGAGGGTCTTTTTCGACACCTCCGCACTGACCAAACGCTATGTCGAGGAGGACGGGTCGGAGCAGGTGAGGTCCCTCTGCGCCGCGGCGGATGCCCTGGGAGTCAGCGTCCTCGTCGTACCCGAATTGATCTCGACTCTCTGCCGGCTTGTGCGTGAGGGCCGACTCTCCTCCGAGGACTATCGGAGCCTCAAATCCGCCGTGCAGGCCGACCTCTCCGACGCCGATCTCTGTGACCTCTCCCAGGATGCCTTCGAACAGGCCATCCGCTGTCTCGAGCTTTATCCCCTGCGTGCGCTCGACGCCCTTCACATCGGGAGCGCTCTCACTTACCAGCCGGACCTTTTCGTCTCTGCGGATCGCCGTCAAGCCGAGGCAGCCGACCGTGAAGGGCTCGCGGTGATGGATCTCTCCCAGCAAATCCCCCCGAGAAGGACTGGACCTCTGGGGCGGGCGTGAGCCCTCCCCAGATCCGGACTAGGACTGAAGGCATAGGGGCGGCCCTAGGTGGCCAGCCAAATTCTTGATCGACCGGCCCTCTAAAGGTTGACAGCGACGACCTCCTCCGATAGACTGTGAACATCGTACACAAGGCTGTGTGCGATGTTCACAAAGGCAGGCATGACCGAAGCTGAAATCGTGGGTCTTCACGAGATCGCCCTTCTCGCGAAGGTGACTCGAGCTGCTGTTTCTAACTGGCGTACTAGGTTTGCGGACTTTCCCAAGCCCCTCGCCGATCTAGCAGCGGGCCCTGTCTTTCGGCGTGATCAAGTTGTGGCCTGGCTCAAGAGGAGGCGAATACCTATGGCAACCGTGATCTCTATGATTAACCTGAAGGGCGGCGTCGCCAAGACGACCACTACGGTCGCTCTTGCTCAGATGCTCGACGCCGAGTTTTCAAAGCGCGTTCTGGTGGTCGACCTTGACCCGCAGACCAACGCCACCGTAATGCTTATCGGCGACAAGAGGTGGCGCGAGTTGCATGACGCCGGCCACACTGTGGCACAGGTCTTTCGGGATGCGATGTCAGGCGAGAAGAAGTTCGACCTTGCCGCCTCAATACAGAAGCGTGTGGGCGCGGTGAGTGACTCACGTAAGGTTGATCTCCTCTGTTCTAGCCTCGACCTTATCGACATCCAAGATAACTTGGCGAAGATGGACCCAGGAAGGTTCCACGCGTCGAGCCCCATCGAAGTTCTGCGCCGTACACTTCGGCGTACGCTTGAAGAAGACCTCTACGACTTTGTTCTGATCGATTGCCCTCCTAGTCTTGGCTTGGTCACCTTGAATGGGCTCCGCATTTCGGATTACTACCTCATTCCCACTATTCCTGACTTCCTGTCTACTTATGGCATTCCCCAAATCATAAGGCGCATCGGCGACTTTTCCGAAGCTGTAGGGCATACGATTGAGCCACTTGGCATTCTTGCAACGAAGTACCGTGCGCAGAGTTCTGTACATCACCAGCAATTAAAGGTCCTTAAGCAGGTCAAGGACGCACCTCTTCTGAAAACGGTCATCCCGGAGAACTCCGAGATGGCGGGTGCCGCCGAGTACAAGCAGGTCGGCACACTCCGCCAGAAATGGGGCTATCGCGGCCAGTTCGATATCTATCGCGCGCTTGCAAATGAAGTTCTTGAGCGCATCCAAGTGGCGGTAAGTTCATGAAGAGCCCGCTCGCTGAAGTCTTCGACGAGATCCTGCGCGAACTGGAGTCCAACCCGCAACTTCGCGCTCGGATTGAGCGCCATTTCGCTCCCGCGGACGCGCACCAGCGCACCGATCGAACAGGTCCACGCTCTAGAAACCGGCGGGCCGAGCCCACCATTGACCCTTATGCGCTCATGGCACATAGCGAGGCCAGCTTGCGCTCTGCGCTAGAGCCGCTCTCCTCGGAACAACTGAAGGATGTGATCTCGTCGTTTTCCCTCGACTCATCCCGCTTGGCCCTGAAGTGGAAGGATCGAAACCGCCTCGTGGAGTTGATCGTCACCACCGTCCGCGCTCGCATGGAAAAAGGAGATGCATTCCGTGCGTAATGAAATGAATGGATAGATGGCGGAAACACCGAGTGCCCAAGGACCGGGTTGCCAAGTCCCTCTCAGATTACGGCTTCCAGTCCCTTGCGATCCAAACAAATTGAGCAGTTTGAGCGAAGGCCCGCTCGGATGTTTTTCGCCGATCTCCCACTGCCGAACGGTCGACACGCTGGTGTTGAGAATAGATGCCAGGACAGCTTGGCTGATCCTGTACCTCTCGCGCAGGGCACGAATCGACGCACTGGAATATTCGGGCACAGGTACGAGACACAAGGAGTCATATTCCTTCATGCGGCGCTTCGAGATCACCCCGGCTGTATGAAGATCACGCGCGGTCTCGTGCACCGCACCCAGGATACGGCTGGTTTCCTTCTTAGCTTTTGTGCTCATGACAAATCTCCTCCAAAGCTTTACTTTCGACCAGTCCGTCGAGCTCTGCCGAAGAGAGCTTCAGGAGGTCGGTGGCAAGCACCTTCAATGCTTCCAATTCTCTGAGGCTCGAAACATCTCGTTGACCATCTCATTATCCGAGCGGTGTCAGCACCGTACAATCGAGAGCCGAGACGCTGCTGAAATCCCCGTCGAAGGTCAGGAGGTGGCCGCCACAATCCAGTGTCGTTGCGGCGATCCAGATATCGTTGATGGGGATCGGGGTACCTGCGCGGCGTAAGCTCGCGAACAGCCGCCCGTAGTGGCGGGCGACCGTGGGAGTCACTTGCAGGACGGCAACGAAGGGCTCCACGAGGAATTCGGCCAGGAGTGTCCGGTTCTCGAGCTCCCGGCGGCCGAGAGCGAAGCCCCCTTCGAGCTCGCCCAGGACGATCGTGGGAAGGAAGACCATCTCGGCCGCGGCGATCCGGTCGAGAACACGGTCGTCCCCCGCCCGGAAGTGAGAGTAGGCAGAGGTATCGAGGACCAGCCGGCCGCCGACCTCAGCGCCAGAGCGGGTCATCGATCGTCCGCTGAAGAGCTAACGCTTCGTTGAACTCCGCTTGGTCCTCGGGGGACCAGGTGGCATAGCGAGCCAGGCGTTTTCGCCGCTCATCGACTCCAACGGCGGCTTCGAGGATCTGGAGCACGGTCGTGTTGACGCTCTGCCCTCGGGCTTGGCTGAGGCCCTCCAGCCTCTGGCCGACCTCATCCGGCACGCCGCGGATCGTCAGTTGCTTGGCCATGACAGCACGATAGCACAAAAGTGCAGGCATGAGGGTCGTGTTGCTTTGCCAGAAAGGATGTGCTTCTTCGTAGGCAGCCCGCTGTGGCCGGGCTGTGGCGTCTCTACGGGCACGCTGCCTCGATTCCAGCGATCGTTTGCTTGGTTGGCGCCAGGCCTGCCGCGGCGATGTCCTCCGCGAGCGCGGTGTAAAACTGCCGAGTCTGCGTGATCATCAGCCAGTGGCCTGCCCCCGGGAATTCCCTCTTCCCGATCTCCGCCGGCCAGGCTTTTAGGATGTTGAGGCTCTTCGGAGAGAGGCTCTCGCCTCCCCAGTAATAGGTCCGGCGGCAGGCCAGAGCGAGGAAGCTCTCGGCGCCCTGAGTCGTCCCGGTGGCCTCGACGCACGACTTCCCGAGATGCCAGAGCGTCTCCGGGTCCGCGAGGCGCAGGCTCGCGAGATAGCGGAGGAGCGCTTGCCGGTCGTCTTTGAAGGTGGCGACCTGCCCGGTCAGGACCGGATAGAGCTCCTCCGGGGAGTATCGGCCGGTCAAGCCGCTCAGATAGGTATCGTTGTCCGTCAGGTTTCCCTCGATATTCACCAGAAGGGCGACCTGATCTCCCAGCCGGCGGGCAGCCTCCATGGCGACAAGAGCCCCCAGGGAATGTCCCACGAGCGCGATGGGTCTGGCGCCGGAGAGCTTGCCGACGAGCGAGACCAGCACATCGGCCGCGGACGCGATGGACCGGACGTCCGGGTCCGGCGGGCTCACCCCGAAGCCCGGCAAGTCTGGGACGTATAGATTGTGAGTCGCGGCGAGAGGCGAGGAGAGAGCCTCGTGGAAGCTCAGCCCCGACTCCCCGAATCCATGCACGAACCAGACGTCGGACCCCGCTCCAGAAGGCTCGACAGCCTGCAAGAAGATGTCAGAACGAAGGCTCACGAGCATTCCGCAGTCTCCAGGGGCATAGGTACGAGACACAAGGAATCATATTTCTTCATGCGGCGCTTCGAGATCACACCGGCTATATGAAGATGACGCGCGGTCTCATGAACTGCGCCCAGGATGCGGCTGGTCTCCTCCTTGGCACCCGCGAGATCAGCGCTCATGGAGCTCGTCTCTGGAAGGGCGGGAGCCATCGAGGTGAACGGAGGGGTGATCGAGCAGAGGTTGAATCCGCTCCCGCGCCACGTGCCTCCCGATCGCCCGCTGAAGGGCTAATGCTTCATCAAACTCCGCTCGGTCCTCGTAGGACCATGTGGCATAACGAGCCAAACGCTTTCTCCGCTCATCGACTCCAACGGCGGCTTCGAGGATCTGGAGCACGGTCGTGTTGATGCTCTGCCCTCGGGCTTGGCTGAGGCGCTCCAGTCTCCGGGCAACCTCATCCGGTACGCCGCGGATCGTCAGTTGCTTGGCCATGACAGCACGATAGCGCAAAGAGAGCAGACACGCAGGGTTTGAGCCCCACCCGATCTACTCGCCGGGTTCCTGGGGAGCCTCCGGTTTCGCCCTCCGGGGACGGCCGCGGAAGGGCTGGATTCCGAATTCGGCCAGCTTCTCCGAGCGGACGCCGAAGTGCTCCTTGATCATCGCGCGCAGGGCGTTGCCCAGCCGCGTGCTGTCCGTCATCAGCGCTTGGAGCCGCTTCGTCGCCTCC
>JBJMHA010000076.1:0-86030 GCA_045807625.1 Thermoanaerobaculia bacterium
CCCACCTGGGTTTGAAACCCCAGGCTGGTGAATGTCCGCCCTTCCAGGGCGGCCCCCCCCAACCTCCCGGGCTCTCCGACCGATCTGCTACAGTCCCCCCCCATGCCCCCCGAGGCGCCAAACCCTCTCGAGCTTCTGCGGTCGCGGGCCCTCGCCGCCGGGCCTCCGGCGTCGATCGTGCTCGCCGAGGGAGGGGACCCCCGGGTGGTGGCGGCGGCGGAACGGGCCACCGCCCTCGGCCTCTGCCGGGCCTCGCTGGTCGGGTCTCCGGAGACCGTGGAGAGCGCGGCGACGGCGGCCGGGACGGTGCTGACGGTGCCGGTGCTGGATCCGGCGGCCGATCCAGAGCTGCCGTTGATGACGGAATACCTTGCCGGACGCCTGTCCGCCCGCGGGCTCGATCCCGCCCTGGCTCCGGATCTGGCCCGCGATCCCCTGCACTACGCGGCCCTGCGGGTGGCCAGGGACCAAGCGGACGGGGCGGTGATGGGCGCCCTGGCCACCACCGCGGACACCCTGCGGGCGGCGCTGCGGGCGATCGGTCCCCGGCCGGGGCTCGAGGTGGTCTCCTCCTGTTTCCTGATGGTCCTTCCGGCCGATCGCGGAGGACGCGGGCTGATCTACAGCGACTGCGGGGTGGTGCCCGATCCCAATCCGGAGGAGCTGGCCGACATCGCCGAGGCGGCGGCGGGGAGCTGCCGGGTGCTGCTGGGGGAGGAGCCGTGCGTGGCCCTGCTCTCCTTCTCGACCCAGGGGAGCGCCCGCCATCCGCGAGTGGAGAAGGTGCGGGCGGCCCTGGAGGTCCTGCGCGGCCGGGGGGTGGGCTTCGAGGTGGACGGCGAGCTCCAGGCCGACGCCGCCCTGGTCCCGGAGGTGGGGCGCCGCAAGGCGCCGGGGAGCCCGGTGGCGGGGCGGGCCAACGTGCTGGTCTTCCCCGACCTCGACGCCGGCAACATCTCTTATAAGTTGACGGAGCGGCTTGGCCGCGCGCGGGCGGTGGGCCCCCTGCTGCAAGGGCTGGCCCGCCCCCTCAATGACCTGTCGCGCGGCTGCTCCGCCGAGGACATCGTCGACGTGATCGCGGTCACGGCCCTGGACGCGGCCGAGCGGAGGAGAGGGGATCGACCATGAGGGTATTGGTGATCGGCAACGGCGCGCGGGAGCACGCCCTGTGCTGGAAGCTGCGGCAGAGCCCGCTCCTGACCGAGCTCTACTGCGCCCCGGGCAACCCCGGGATCGCCGCCGTGGCCGACCGGGTGCCGATCGCCCCCGAGGAGGTGCCGCGGCTGGCCGACTTCGCCACCGAGATGCGGATCGACCTCACGGTGGTGGGCCCGGAGCTGCCGCTGACCTTAGGGGTCGCCGACGAATTCGCCGGCCGGGGCCTCCCCATCTTCGGCCCCACCCAGCGGGCGGCCGAGATCGAGGGGAGCAAGGTCTTCTCCAAGCTGTTCATGGACCGGCACAAGATCCCCACCGCGCCCTTCGCGGTGGCCCACGACGCCGCGGCGGCGCTTGCCGAGGCCAGGCGCTTCGGCCTCCCCGTGGTGCTCAAGGCGGACGGCCTCGCCGCCGGCAAGGGGGTGCTCATCGCCGGCACCGGGGAGGAGCTGGCGGAGGCGGTCCGCACCCTCTTCGAGGAGCGCCGCTTCGGCGCCAGCGCCGACCGGGTGGTGGTCGAGGCCTTCCTGCCCGGGGACGAGGTATCGTTCATGGCCCTCTGCGACGGCGAGCGGGTGCTGCCGCTCGCCACCGCCCGCGACTACAAGCGGATCGGCGACGGCGACACCGGCCCCAACACGGGGGGAATGGGAGCCCACAGCCCCTCGGGCGGGCTCTCGGCCGAGACCGCCGCCGAGGTGGTGGAGACGGTGATGCGGCCGGCGGTGGCCGGCCTCGCCGCCGAGGGGCGGCCGTTCGTGGGCGTCCTCTACGCCGGGCTGATGCTGACCCCCGAGGGGCCGCGGGTGCTGGAGTTCAACGCCCGCTTCGGCGATCCGGAAGCGCAGGTGCTGCTGATGCGCCTGGAGGACGACCTCCTCCCCCTGCTCGCCGCCGGGGCGGCCGGCCGTTTCGACGCCCGCCGCCTCTCCTTCCGCCGCGAGGCCGCGGCCTGCGTGGTCCTCGCCAGCCCCGGCTACCCCGGCCGGCCGCTCACCGGGGAGCCGATCCGCGGCCTCGACCGCGCCGGGGTCGTCGAGGGGGTCGAAATCTTTCACGCCGGGACCACCGTTGAAGGAGAAGAGCTGGTGAGCGCGGGGGGGCGGGTGCTCTCCGTCTGCGCTCTGGCTCCCGATCTCCGCGGAGCGCTCGAACGGGCCTACGCGGCCGTGGGGGAGGTCGAGTGGCCGGGCAAGGTCTACCGCCACGATGTCGGGCGCCGCCTGCTCGAGCCTGACCAGGGTGGGGGCCAGGGCGATGTCACGGGTCCGTGATACCTTCCTGAAAATCGTTGACGCGGCGATTCGTGGCTGTAACAATCACTCCAGCGGTCCCGAGCCTGCGAAAATCCGGGGAGCCCCCGCGAGGGGGGCTGGTACTTTTCGTGCATAGGCATCCGGGTCGCTGTCGTCAGAAGGAATAGGAAGTGATATGGGATGCAACGGTTGTAGTTACAAGGGCATGTCGACGGCCGTCGAGGATACTTTCGTCGGCGTGCGCTTTCGTGAAGAGACGAACCTGACGCTCTGCGCCACGGCGGGCCGGATCTACGCCCGGGGGGAGCGGGTGGTGGTGGACCTGGAGTCGGGCCCGGCGCTCGGGCACGTGGAGCAGTCTCCGATGCCGGTCTTCAAGCCGTGCCAGAAGTCGGGCGCGCGGCCGGTCCTGCGGCCGGCGGACGATGCCGATCTGGCAGCCTACGACCGGCAGCTTCAGAACGAGATGGCCGGCAAGCTCTTCGCCCAGGAGCGGTCGCGCAGCCTCAACCTGGACATGAAGGTCTCACTGGTCGACTTTTCGCTGAGCGGCAAGAAGGCGACTTTTTACTTCACCTCGGATGGACGGGTGGATTTCCGGCAGCTGGTGCGTGACCTGTCGAGCCGGTTTTCGGTGCGGGTGAAGATGGTGCAGGTGGGGGCGCGCGACGAGGCCGGCCTGATCGGCGGCATCGGCATCTGCGGCCGTACCCTCTGCTGCTCGACCTGGCTCAAGGACTTCCGGCCGATCTCCATCCAGATGGCGAAACGCCAGAACCTGAGCCTCAACCCGTCGAAAATCTCGGGACAGTGCGGCCGCCTGCTCTGCTGCCTGGCCTACGAGGATGAGGGCTACAAGAAGGGGAACCCGGACAATCGGTCTGCGTTACCGGTGATGGCTTGAGGATCTCATCGCATCCATGGAACCCAAAATGGCGAACCGCAAACTGATACGTCCGGACATGAACGAGCTCAAGAAGGAGCTCCCCTCGCGCAGCGTGCGCCGCAAGCAGACGCCGCCCGAGCAGACCAACGCCGAGGAGTTCTACTACCTCAAGCAGATGGCGGCGAAGACGCCGATGGTGGTGATCCTCGTCAACGACGAGGAGCTGCGCGGGTGGATCGAGTGGTACGACAAGGGGGCGATCAAGCTGAACCGCACCTCCGGACCCAACCTGCTGATCCAGAAGCACGTCATCCGCTACATGTTCAAGGAGGAGGAGCTCCGGCAGCAACGGCGGATTAGCAACAAGCGCGAGATGGCGGGCGAAGCGGAGCGTTGACCTCTCCTCCTGCTCGGCCCGTCCTCGCCCTCACCCAGGGGGATCCCGCGGGCATCGGCCCCGAGATCCTCCTCAAGCTCCTGCGCCAGGAGCCCGCGCCCGCCGCTTGGCAACCGCTGCTGGTGGCCGAGCGCGCCGCCCTCGAGGCGCTCCGGCCCGTCCTCCCCGATTTCCCCTGGGACCGCCTGACCTGGCTCTCGGGACCGCCCACGGGCGGCAAGCTGCCCGACGGCATCCCCGTGCTCGATCCGGTCGGCGATAGGCGGGAGCTCTCCCTCGGCCATTCCGGCGCGGCCGATGCCGCCGGCGCCATGGCGGCGCTCGACGCCGGCATCGCCCTGGTCCGTTCCGGCGCCGCAGACGCCCTGGTGACCGCGCCGGTCAGCAAGGAGTCGATCGCCCGCCAGCACCTCCCCGGCTTCGTGGGGCACACCGACTACCTCGCCGAGGTCTGCGGGCTCGAGCGCTACGGCCGCGACTACCTGATGGCCTTCCTGGCCCCCGAGCTCCAGGTGGCGCTGCTCAACGTGCACCTCCCGCTTCGTCAGGCGATCGACGGGATCACCCCCCAGAATCTCGCCGAGGCGCTCGACTGCCTGGACCGGCACGCCGGAGGGAAGATCGCCCTCGCCGGCCTCAACCCCCACGCGGGAGAAGGAGGGCTCCTCGGCTCCGAGGACGCCGAGGTCCTGGCCCCCGCCGTGGCGGCGGCCCGCGAGCGGGGGCTCGACGTCCACGGCCCCGAGAGCGCCGACTCCCTGTTCGCCCGCGCCCGCAAGGGTGAGTTCGACTGGGTGCTGGCCCTCTACCACGACCAGGGCCTGATCGCGGTGAAGACCGCCTCCTTCGGCACCGCCACCAACTGGACACTGGGCCTCCCCTTCCTCCGCACCTCGGTCGACCACGGCACCGCCTTCCCGCTGGCCGGCCGTGGCGTGGCCGACGCCGGGCCGATGGCGGCGGTGGTGGAGTCGACGCTGGGGCTGATTTCGGGAAGATTGCCCAGGAAGCGCTGATCCGGCCGATCTGGCACCGGCCGGCCCGCTGTGCTAACAATCCCCTCCGCCATGTTTCTGATCGATCTGATGGGCGCCGCCCTGACGCTCATCGCGGTCGGCTTCCTCGCCCTGGGAGGCTACCTGGGGGCCCTGCGCCTGCTGCGCGGGGACGCCGCCCGCGATCCGCTGGGGCTCGCCGTGGCCACCCTCCTGCTCGCGACCGCCGAGGCGGTGGGGATCGGCCTGCTGCTGGGCGGCCTCGGGCTGCTGCGGATCGACCTCGCCCTGGCCCTTCAGGCGGCGCTCTCCCTCGCCCTGCTGGCCGGCTTCCGCAAGTCGCCGCACCCGGGCGGGATCGGCGCCCCGGCCCGGGTGATCCTCCAGCGCTCGTGGGCCGTCCTCCGCGAGCACCCCGCCCTCGCGCTGCTCTCCCTGCACGCCGTGGGGAGCGAGGCGCTCCGCGGCCTCCTGCGCCCGCCGCTCTCCTGGGACAGCCTGATGTACCACCTGCTGCTGACTGGGACTTGGCTGCGCGATCACAACCTCGATCCGGTCTTCGGCAACATCCCGAACAATTATTACGGCTACGTGCCGGCCAACGGCTCCGTCTGGTTCTGGTGGTGGATGGCGCCGTCGCACAGCGAATTCTGGGTCAACCTCGCCTCGCTCCCCCACTGGGCCCTGGTGGGGCTCGCCACGGGGGCGGTCGCCCGCCGGCTCGGGGCGGGGCGGTACTGGCCGTACGCCACCTTCCTGATGCTCCTCACCCCCACGGTGGTGCGGTTCGCCGCCGCCCAGTACGTCGACCTCCTGGTCGGCGCGGCCCTCCTCTCCGCCGCCTACTTCGCCCTGCGCTGGATCGACGAGGCGGATTGGGGGCCGGCCGTCCTCATCGGCGCCGGGCTGGGGCTGGCAGCCGGCACCAAGGTGCTGGGGGTCTTCTATGCCGTCGCCCTGGCCGCGGCGGTCCTTCCGGTGGCCCGGGGGCGCTGGGGTCGCCGGGTGCCGCAGATCGTGGCGGCGTTGGTAGTCGCCTCCCTGCTCGGGAGCTTCTTCTATCTCCGCAACGCCGCCTCCGGCGCCGACCCTCTCGCCCTCACCTGCCTGCGCACGGCGAGCGGTCCGGAGGCGGATGGCGGCTCCTCGATCCCGCGCCGGAATTCGGTGCTCGACCTCTGGGGGCCGATGATCCAGAAGGATTGGCTGATCGACGCCTTCCTGGGGATCACGCGGCCGGCGGAGCTGGAGCTGGGGGTGGGCCCCCAGGCCTTCGTGCTGCTCCTGGCTGCGCTCTGGGTACCCTTTGGGCTGGGGCGCGAGCGCCGCCGGGAGTCCTGGATCGTGGGCTCGCAGATCTGGGCCGAGGTCGCCTTCTGGCTCGCCGTGCCCTACGCCGATCACATGAACGTCTTCGCCAACGTCCGCTATCTGATGCCGGGCCTGGGGCTCGCCTTCGCGGGCGCCGCCGCCCTCGGGGAGCGCCGCAAGGTGAGCGAGCGCTGGATGGAGGGGCTCGCCGTGGCCTTCCTGGCCCAGGGGCTGCTGCAGCTCCACGCCGAGATGCCGCACGGCGTGCGGATCACGATCGCGGTGCTCGACCTCGCCGCCGTGGCGCTCGCCCTCTCGCCGGCCCTGCGGGGCTTCACCGTCCGGCGCCGGCGGGAGCTCGCGGTCGCCTCTATCCTCCTGGCCCTCCTGGGAGCCCCCTTCCTCACCGCCTTCCGGGTGGAGGACCGCGACCGGGCGCTGGCCGAGGAGTTTCAGGTCCATCAGACCTCCACCCGCTTCTTCGTGGGCGGCTGGACGTGGCTCGACCAGCACGGCGGCGGCGGCGCGGTGGCGGCGACCCACTCGCCGAACAACTACTTCCAGTATCCGTCCATGGGGCCGCGCCTGGAGCGGGACGCCCGCTTCATCAACATCAACGCGGCGGACCACCGCCGGGCCGCCGACTATCCGCACTGTCAGCCCAGGGTCGATCCGGACCCGCGGGCCTGGGTGGTGAACCTCGCGAGGCACCACATCCGCTGGGTCCACCTGAGCCGCTATCCGCAGGTCGACTTCACGGTCGAGCGCCAGTGGGCGGACTCCTCGCCGCGGCTCTTCGCCCTGCGCTATTCGGATCCCACGAACAGGGTGTATGAGTTTTTGCCTATGGCGCCGCCTTCAGCCGTTCCTTCAATCTCAAACCCGCCGGATTCTCCGGATCGATCTCCAGCAGGCGGCGGTTGAGCTCGCGGGCTCCCGCGAAGTCCCCCCGCCTCGCCAGGAGGAGCGTCTTGTTCTGGAGCGCGGGCAGGTTCCGGGGGTTCAGGGCCAGCGCGCGGTCGAGATGCTCCTCGGCCCGCGCGAGGTCCCGGACGGCCAGCCAGGCGCCGCCGAGGTTGCTCTGGACGTCGTCCGACCGCGGCTCCAGCGCCTCCGCCCGCTGGTAGAAGCGGAGCGCCGTGGCCCAGTCCCGCCGGCGGGCGGCGAGGTTCCCCAGGTTCAGGCAGGAGAGGAAGTCTTGTGGGTTGAGCACGAAGGCCGCCTGATACTCCGCGCGTGCCTCCTCCGGCCGCCCCTGCTCCTCGTAGAGGCGGCCGAGGTTGTAGTGGACCAGGTCCATCCGCGGCTCGAAGCCGGCCAGGTGGGGGAGCAGGAAGGCGGCGAGGCAGAGGGCGATCAGGGCGATGCTCCTCTTCCTCTGTTCCCGCCAGGCCGCCGGGATCTCCGCCAGCGTCACGCCTCCGAGGATCAGGAGGGCCGGGACGGCCGGCAGCCGGTAGCGGGAGAAGAGGAAGAAGATCACCGTCGAAGCCATCCAGCCGAGGGCGAAGAGGAGGGCGGGGGCGAAGGGGCCGGGGCGTCGGCGGACGAGATACATCCCCGCGAGCGCCAGGATCGTCGCGCCGCCGAATTCGAGCAGGGGCAGGCGGAGCACCGGCGAGAGGGTCTTCACGTAGTAGTAGTCGACCGCGTCCGGGAGCTCGTACCAGCTCCAGAACATCCCCAGCTTGCGGAGCTGAAGGAGCAGGAAGTCACCCGGGTTTTCCCGCGCCCACTTCAACCCTTGCCCCAGCCAGTAGCGGGAAACCTCGCCGGCCGAGAGCGGCCGCCCCAGGGCCTGCTCGGCCACCCGTGCCGGCTCCTTGCGCTCCAGCTCCGGGATCTGCTTGCCGGGAACGATCGGCTGATAGGTGCCGTCCGCTCCGGCGTGGTTGCCGATGTAGAAGTTCACCCCGCCCTGCGAGGTCGTGGGCAGGAAGTCCCCGCCCACGATCCCGTTGCGGAGGGCCACCGGCAGGAGGGCCAGGACGAGCCCCGCGACCAGCGCGCCCCCCCGGCGGGCCAGCCCCGCCCAGCGGTCCTCCAGGTGCCAGGCGATTGGTAAAAGGAAGGGGAGGACGAGCAGAGCGTTCTCTCGCAGGAGCGCCAACACCCCGAGCAGGAGGCCGGCCCCGAGCCAACCTTTGAGCCCCGGCCGTGTCCGCGCCACCGCCAGGGCCCAGAGGAGGAAGGCCGTCACGGTGACGGCGAGCGACTCCTTGAGGATCTGCGCGTCGTAGAAGAGGAAGGGGTCATAGACCGCCGCCAGCAGCGCCGCCCCGAGCCCCGTCCCCTCGCCCCCCATCTCGCGGCCGGCCCGGTAGAGGGCCCAGCAGCCGGCGACGGCGAGGACGATCTGGAGCAGGTAGACGAGAGCCAGCCGGTGCCCCAGGAGAGCATAGACCCCGGCCAGCATGTAGGGGTAGAGCGGCGCCTGGAAGAAGACCCCCGAGCCCGCCCAGTCCCCGGCCGCGATCCCCTGCGCCCAGCGGTCGTACTCCTGGCTGTCCATCGCCAGCCAGGCGAAGAACGGCTGGTCCCGCACCGCCCACAGGTGCGCCAGGCGCAAAGCGAACGCCAGCGCCAGGATGGCGGGGAGGAGGATGCGGCGCGGGGGGCTCATGGATGCGGTACTCTGGCACAGATCCGGCACGGAGACGGGACGTGAGCGAAGGGGAATCCAAGCGGAAGAAGCCCGAGAAGCGGAAGGTCGGCCGCAGCCTGGTCAACCGCAGCGACCTCGAGGGGCTGCGGCGCGCCTGGGCCGAGAAGGACCTCGTGCTCTTCCTCGGCGCCGGCGTCTCCAAGCCCTACGGCATCCCCACCTGGAAGGACCTGGTCCTGGAGATCCTCTTCGATCAGACCGACGTGGCCCGCCGGCTGGAGCCGATCGACCTGCCGTTCCGGCGCGCCCTCGCCGCCTGGCTGGTCGACTACTACGAGTACGACCCGATCATCCTCGCCCGCGTGGTCAAGAACGAGATCCGCCGCCGGACGAGCCGCTCCAAGCGCGGGGAGGACGCTCACGCCCTGTTCCTCGACAAGGTCCGCCAGCACCTCTACCCCAGGCACCCTCCCACGCCGCGCGAGCCGAGCACCCTCACCGCCGTGGCCGACTTCATCAAGAAGTCGGAGGACCAGGAGGGGGTCGCCGCGGTCGTCTCCTTCAACTACGACGACCTGCTGGAGCGCAAGCTCGACGGCGGGATCGACTTCCGGCCGGTCTGGAGCGCCCGGCGGAGCCGCGAGAAGTCCCTCCCCATCCTCCACCCCCACGGCTTCCTGCCGCAGAAGGGGGACGTCGAGGAGCACGCGCTCGTCTTCACCGAGGACGACTACCACGGCCTGACCACCTCCGTCTTCCACTGGGCCCTCACCGCCATCGTCAACTACCTGCGGCACAACACGGTCCTCTTCATCGGCCTGTCGATGCTCGACCCCAACCTCCGCCGGCTGCTCGACGCGAGCTACGTCTTCGGCGACATCCCCGCCCACTGGCAGATCCAGAAGCGGCACAAGATCGCCCCGTCCGAGGTCCGCAACGTGCTGCGCGACATCCGCGACCGGGCGCGGCGGTTCCGCAAGGAGACCGACACCCCGCCCCCCGAGGAGGTCCCCGAGCTCGAGGAGCCCGTCCGCGCCATCCTCGAGCAGGCGGACAGCTACGACCGCAACCTCTTCGAGTCGATGGGGGTCAAGACCATCTGGGTCGAGGACTACGACGACATCCCCGCCCTGCTCGACCAGATCTCCGCTCCCGGATGAGCCCTTCGGCCGCCGTGGTACCATTGCCGGCCAAACCACGCTGCGGAGAAGGATCAACGATGGGCAAAGTCGATTTCACGGGTAACTACGAGGACCTCTCGACCGACCGCGGTTACCAGTTCAAGTTCTACTGCGAGAAGTGCGGCAACGGCTACATGTCGACCTTCAAGAGCTCGAAGCTCGGTCTCGCGGCCTCGGCCGCCGAGGTGGCGAGCGGCCTCTTCGGCGGGCTCTTCGGGCGGGTCTCGGACACCGCCTACCAGATCCAGCGCGCGGTGGGCGGGCCGGCCCACGATGCCGCCCTGACGGAGGCGACGGAGGAGATCCGTCCGCTCTTCAAGCAGTGCACGCGCTGCGGCCGCTGGGTCTGCGGGCCGGTCTGCTTCAACGAGAAGGCGGGGCTCTGCGAGTACTGCGCGCCCGACCTCGACGAGGAGATCGCCTCCGCCCAGGCCGAGGCCGCGAAGAGCCAGGCCTTCGAGAAGGCCCAGCAGGTCGACTGGATGAAAAACCGCGACCTCGGCCAGGTCACCGGCGCCGTCTGCAAGGCCTGCGGCGCCAAGACCGGCGGCGCCAGGTTCTGCCCCGAGTGCGGCACCCCCACGACGCAGAAGAGGCACTGCGGAGGCTGCGGCGCGGAGATGGAAGGCAATCCGCGCTTCTGCCCGGAGTGCGGCCAGAAGACGGCGTAGTGAGAGCCCGGCTCCGCCGCCTGCTCCCGTGGCTGGTGGGGGCGGCCATTCTCCTCGCCCTCGTCTACCGGGTGCCCGCGGCGGCCCTCCGCGGCGGGCTCGCCCACGGCCCCTGGGGGTTGCTCGCCGCCTACACCCTGCCGTTCATCCTCGTCACCTTGGCCGCGGACGCCTACGCCACCGGGGTCTGCCTGCGGATCGCGGGCGAGCCGCGCCCCTTCGGCACCCTCACCCTGGTGCGGGGCGCCACCTATCTCCTGGGGCTCCTCAACTACGCTCTCGGCCAGGGGGGGATCGGCCTCTATCTCCACCGCACCGGAGTGCGGGCGGTGCGCGGCACCGGCATCGTCCTCTTCCTCCTGGCCGTGAGCTTCGGGGCCCTCGCGGCGGCGGCGGCCCTGGGGATCGTTCTGGGGGGAGACGAGCTCGCCGGCCTGCGAGGGACGGCGGTGGGCATCCTCGCCGCCGGAGTCATTTATCTGGGGATCATCGCCCTGCGCCCCGCCTTCCTGGCGCGGCGGGAGGTGCTGGCGCCGCTCTTCGAGGCCGGTCCGCTCGGGCACCTCGCCGCCCTGGCCGGGAGGATGCCCCACCTCCTCCTGCTGATCCTCGGGCACTGGGGGGCGATGGGGATCTGGGGGATCCGGGTGCCGGTCGGCCAGGCCCTGGCGCGGATGCCGGCCGTCATCCTGGCCTCGGTGGTGCCGCTCTCCCCCTCGGGGTTGGGGACGGTCCAGGCCACCCAGATCCTGCTCTTCGCGTCCTACGCTCCGGCGGCGTCGACGGCCGGCCGGGAGGCGGCGGTGCTCTCCTATAGCCTGGCGTTCACCCTGCTCGGGCTCGTCTCGCAGGCGCTGACCGGCGCGGTCTGTCTGATGTCCCTGCGCCGGCGGGGCCTGGCCTAGCCGTTCCGCTCGACCACCCCGATCACCAGCCCCCGCGCCCCCGGCCACCCCTCGGCGTAGGGGGAGCCGGCGACCTCCTCCCAGGAGGATTCCTCCCAAGAGCAGAGGCCGCGGCGCTTCAGGAACCAGCGGTGGGTGAACGGGATGGCGTCCCGGGCGAGCAGGGCGTCCATGTCCGTGTTGTAGCCGAGCGGCAGGGTGACGAGCAGCCGTCCGCCAGGTGCCAGGTGATTCGTCAGGTTGGCCACGGCGCGGAGGATCTTCCCCGGCTCCTTCGGCTCCTCGTCCCATCCCACGTGCTCCAGGGTCGAGACGCTGACGATCAGATCGTAGAGGGTGTCGGAGCGGAAGGTGGCCACGTCCTCGTTGCGGATCCCGGGCCCCACCTCGAACTTGTCGAGGATCTCGGTCCCCTCGGGGAGCTCGCCGTAGTAGGAGAGGACGTTGCCCACCTCCAGGATTCGCCGGCCGCGGTGCTCCGCGATCAAGGTCCGGGCGATCGGGACCTCCACCGCGCGCTCGTTGCTCCAGGTGAGATTGTGGTTGTGGAGGAAGTAGGGGTACACCGCCGAGCGGAAGCGGAAGGTCCGGGGGAACGCCTTGAGCCAGGGGCGCCAGAGCGGGGAGGCCGCCCACAGCGCCGCCACGCGCAGGACGTAGAAGACCCCCTTCTCGCGTAGCGCCTGCCGTCCACTCCGCCACTTGCTGTCCCGCCAGCCGGCGGTGTAGGTCCATCTCACCCTTGGGAAAACCCTTTCGCGCGTCCGGAAATCCGGGGGCGGATGATAGCAGGCCCTGTTGGAAGGGAGGACCAACTTGAGATCACAGATTGTGACCTCAAGTTTGAGGTACCAATTTGGCACCTCAAAATGCCTCTGGGCGTCCTGCCCTTCGAAGCCTCACCCCCTGGCCCCCTCTCCACTTCGTGGAGAGGGGGAAACGTGGCTGAGCCGATCTTGCCGAATCAGGAGGATTTCGATCTCTGGGCCCTCCCTCTCCACGAAGTGGAGAGGGACCGAGGGTGAGGCTTCGGAGGGGAGGACGCCCAGAGACCACAGGCGCGAATCAGCGCGGAGCCGGGCTCTCCCCCCGCCCCGCCAGCCACCGCGCCACGAACGGCAGGGCTACGAAGCCCAGCAGCACCGAGAACCACAGCGTCGCGCCCCGGACGATCAGGGTGATCGAATTGGCGTCCGCCGTGGCGAGCCCCTGCTGGTGGAGGAGAGCCGCCAGCGACCCCTCGGCGGCTCCCAGGCCGCCGGGGAGCATCGAGAGCCCCCCGAGCACGTTCGCGGCCGTGTAGTTGAAGACCGAGAGGAGCAGGTCCGCCTTCGGCGCGTAGTTGCGCACCACCAGCCAGAAGCCTAAGCCCTCCGCCGCCCAGGCGACCGTGGCCACGGTGGTCGCCATCACGGCCAGTCCCGGCGAGAGGAGCTCCCGCAGCCGGTCGTACATCTCCTCCAGGTGCGGCACGCGCGGGCCGATCACCGGCATCTTCCGCAGGATCGCGAAGGCCCATTCGGCCCCCCGGCGCCAGGTGAGCAGGACGAGCGTCACGACCACCCCGGCCACCCCGGCGGCGGCGATCCACGGCCCGCCTTTCAGCGGGAAGGTGCCGATGGCGATGAGGACGAAGGTGCCGAGCACGTCCGTCACCCGCTCGGCCAGCACCACCGAGATCACCCGCATCGCCTTGCCGCCCCCGAGCTCCCGCACCAGCCACGCCTTGCCGAGCTCCCCCGCCTTGCCCGGGGTCACCGAGAGGAGGAACCCCACCAGGAACACCGCCAGGCTCCGCCCCTTCGAGAGCTCCGCCCCGACCCGCCGGAGGTAGATCTCCCAGCGGACCCAGCGCAGGCCGTAGTTGAACAGCGAGAGCGCCAGCACGGGGACCAGTAGCCGGAGGTCGAAGACGCGCAGGCTGCGGGCCAGCTCTTTGGGGTGCGCCGTCAGCGCCAGCCCCATGACCACGAGCAACCCCAGGCCCAGCGGCACCAGCAGCCGCCGGCCCAGCCGGTCGAGGCCCGGACCCTTCCCCTCCGGCGATCCGGCGGCGGGGAGGGCGTCGAGGTCTGTCGCGGGCGTGTCGGAGGTGGGGGCGGCGGGGCTCAGGCGGCCTTCTCTTCTTCCCGCACCGTCTCCGGGTACTGCTCGAAGAGGCGCATCCACTTGCTGGTCTTCGCGTACTGGTCGATGCGGCGCTTGCCCACCGTGGGGTACCAGGCGAAGTCGTGGTAGAAGTACGAGCCGAACACGAAGAAGTAGACCAGCGGCGTCCGGAACAGCAGCTTCTGGATCCCCTTCAGCGGCCCGAACCAGACCAGGTCGCCGAAGCGGGAGACCGCGTTGTCCCCCACCGAGAAGTGGAAGTTCCACTTCGAGACGTCCTCGCCCACCACCTCGATGTCGCGCGGATCGCCGACGCCCAGCCCGGCGTCGTGCGCCAGCCGGATGTAGGGGATCGACATCGGGTCGAAGCCCATCATCTTGGCCGCCACGGCGTCGATCGCCACCTGGTCCCCCGAGGCCATCATGAAGTCCTTCTCGACGGGGATCATCGTCCGCGGGCCCGGGCCGTTGCCGCAGGTCGTGCCGTCCATCACCGCGAACAGCCCCGAGTGGATCTCCTTCTGGATCGTCAGCAGGTCGACCAGCGTCTCGTGGATGTACGAGTGTGTGTAGTGCCGCCGGGTGTTGAGCAGGCCGCCGAAGGCGTTCTTCATCGCCCCGGTGGTGGTGGTGTAGATGTGGCACTTCACCGTCGGCAGGTGGACGATGTTCTTGCCGAGGAAGAATTCGGGGATGGTGATCCCCTCGGGGTAGATCTTCGGCAGCACCAGCATCTTGCCCTTGGGTTTGTAGGTGATCCACTTGAGATCGTTCTCGAAGCAGTTGTAGCGCACGGGCACGCTGTACTTGTCGAGCACGGGCAGGTAGCGGTTCAGCCGCTCCCCCTTCTTGGGATCGGTCACCACGGTGTTGTTCTGCACGCAGACCTGGTCCGTGTAGCCGTCGGCGTTGAGCTTCTGGATCGTCCCCTCGAGTTGCCAGGGGGTGGTGTTCGCCCCGGGGAAGGGGAAGTGCCAGGAGATGTTGTCCTTGAGGATCGTGGTGGCGCCGGGGGCGAGGTGCCGCCGGACGTCGGCCATCTCCATGGTCCGCCCGACGTCCTCCAGGATGGATTCGGGGCTAGTCTTGAGGACGGCTACGCGCGCTTTGGCCATATGAGGTGCTCCGGTCGAGATCAAATTCAGGATTCATGCCGCCGTGCGGCGGGACCCGCCATTATAACCGGGCTTCGCCTCCATAGCTTCCTTCTGATGCGCTCATAAGCTTGACCCGCGTCCGGACGGCTCTCACAATTCAATCAGGCTCGCAAAAGGCAAACCCGCCGCGAGGCGGGGACGCAAAGCCCAGGGTCTCGTCGCCTGAGACCGCCCGGTTGCCGAAGCCCCTGAGGCTGAGTATGGCTCCGGGAACCCACATCGCCAGCCACCCCCCTCCGCGTCCGTCCACTCTTCAAAGGAGGACCCCATGAAGAGGACATCCCTGTGTCTCTGTGTCGTCTCTACGCTCATCGGACTGGGAGGAAGGGATGCCGGGGCGGCCGCCCGTCCGGCCGCGCTCGACTTTGGAAGGCGGCCTCTCGCCTTCGAGGAGAACCGCGGACAGACCGACGCCCGGGTGAAGCTCCTGGCGCGGGGAGACGGCTACGGCCTGTTCCTCACCGCGTCCGAGGCCGTGCTGGCGCTGAAGGACGGCCCGCCCCTGCGCCTGCGCTGGGAGGGGGCCCGGCCCGCGCGCCGCGTCTCCGGCGAGCGGGAGCTGCCCGGCCGGAGCCATTACCTCCTGGGCAACGATCCCGCGCGGTGGCGGACCGGAATCCCCTCCTATGAGAAGGCCCGGTACGAGAGCCTCTATCCCGGCATCGACCTCGTCTTCTACGGCAACCCGCGGCAGCTCGAATACGACTTCGAGGTCGCCCCGGGGGCGGATCCCAGCAAGGTCCGGCTGGCCGTCGAGGGGGCGGACCGGGTGGAGATCGATCCCGCGGGGGACCTCCTCCTCAATCTCGGCGGCGGCGAGGTCCGGCTCAGGAAACCCGTCTCCTATCAGGAGATCGCGGGCGCCCGCCGCGAGGTCGCCAGCCGCTGGCGGCGGAGCGGCGACGGGCGGCTGGGCTTCGATCTGGGGGCCTACGATTCCGCACGGCCTCTGGTGATCGATCCCGTCCTCGTCTACTCCACCTTCCTGGGAGGCAGCGACACCGACTTCGGCAACGCGGTGGCCGCGGACCGAGCGGGCAACGCCTACATTACCGGGTGGACCATCTCGGCCGATTTCCCCTCGACCGGCGACCTCCGGCCACACGGGAGGACCGGGTTCACGGATGCTTTCGTCACCAAGCTCGATCCCCGGGGTGCGCTCGTCTATTCCGTCTACCTCGGCGGCAGCGGCCCGGAAACGGCCTACGCCATCGCGGCGGGCTCGGAGGGAGAGGCCTACGTGACGGGCCGTACCGCCTCGGAGGACTTCCCGGCCGTCAACCCCCTCCCCCCGCAGCAGCAGGGAGGATTCTGGAACGTCTTCGTCGCGAAGCTCGCCCCGAACGGCTCCTCCCTGCTCTACTCCACACGGCTCGGGGGCTCGGACATCGACGAGGGTCACGGGATCGCGGTGGATCCGGCAGGCTACGCCTACGTGACCGGGTATACGTTTTCGAACGACTTCCCCAGCGTGAACGCCCTGGACTCGAGCCTCGGCCGATTCCTGCTGCCCGACGCCTTCGTCGCCAAGCTCTCCCCCGGCGGCTCCTCCCTCGTCTACTCCACCTATCTCGGCGGCACCGACTGGGACCAGGGCAAGGCCATCGCCGTGGACGCCATGGGGCGCGCCTGGGTGACCGGCATCACCGGATCCGGAGACTTCCCGGCCGCCGGAGCCGTCACGAGGTCCTACAAGGGAGGTACCGACGGGTTTGTGGTGGCGCTCGGCCCCTCCGGCTCGCCGCTGATCCTCTCCACCTTCCTGGGAGGCAGCTTCTATGACGTCCCGGAAGGAGTGGCGGTCGACCGGGCGGGCAACGCCTACGTCGCCGGCCGGACCTACTCGCCCGACTTTCCTACCGTCGCGGCCCTGCAGCCGCAGTTTCACGGCTCCGTGCCCTCCCTCGATGCCTTTGTGAGCAAGCTCGCCCCCACGGGAGCCCTGGTGTACTCCACCTTCCTGGGCGGAGCCTGGTCCGACGAAGCGACCGGAATCGCGGTGGACTGGACCGGCAGCGCCTACGTCACCGGGATCACCCTGTCGCCCGATTTCCCCTTGAAGAATCCGTTGCCGGTCCTGTGCAGGCCCTTGCAGTCGCCGCCGGGGAGCTGCTCGTCGACCTTCCTGGCCAGGCTGAGCCCCGCGGGCTCGGAGCTCCTCTTCTCCACCTTCCTCGACTTCGCCAACTTTCGCGGCCTGTTCGGGCTCCCCGTCGTCGCCGTGGATCCCCTGGGCTACGCCTACGCCGTCGGCACCGTGTCAGCGGAAAACACCGGGCTTCCCCTCCTGAGCTCCTGGCAGCCGTCGTTGGCTGGAGACGTCGACGCCTTCATCCTGAAGCTCTCCTTCAACAGCCCGCCTGACTGCTCGGCCGCGGCCGCCATTCCGGCCGTCCTCTGGCCGCCGAACGGCAAGCTCGTCCCGGTGTCGATCCTCGGCGTCACCGATCCGGACGGCGACCCCGTGACCCTCACCGTCACCGCCGTCCGCCAGGACGAGCCTCTCGGCAGGCCCGGAACGCCCGACGCTTTGGGGATCGGCACGCCGGCCGTCCAGCTCCGGGCGGACCGCAACGGTGGGGGAGACGGCCGGGTCTACCGCCTGAGCTTCACGGCCCGCGATCCTCAGGGCGCGAGCTGCACGGGGACGGTGACCGTCTGCGTACCGCACGACCAGGGTCAGGGACGGACGTGCGGCGACGGCGGTGGGCTGTTCGACGCGACCTCTACCGGAAGATGAAATCGACGAGGAGGAGAGAGATCAGAAATTATTTTCAAGAAGGAGCTCGACGTGAGCCAGAAAGAAACGATCCCGGGGAATGAAAGTGAAGAAAAGAAGGTCAACAAGGTTTTCATCACGCTTTCGCGGATCGCGCTCTGTGTCGTCGGAGTGGTCTTGGCCGTGGGCGCGGCGATCCTGGAGGACCAGTTTCATCCACCAGATATGACGTACGGATATTTCGGCCTCAAGCTGTTGGATGCCACGGGAGTGTCCCTGTTCATCATGGGAATGCTGACGCTGGTGCTCGAGATGGGGCACTGGAGAAAATACTTCGAGGAACGCCTCGAAGGGATCGTCGTCGGTCAGGACTACCTCAACGATCTCAGCCCCGAGGCGCTCCTGCGGCATCAGATCAAGGTATTCAAGAGCTATTATAAAGACGAGGGTCTCAGCGAGAGGGGATTCGTCCGGTACTGCCTCAGCAAGATTCACGGCTACATCGTGACCCCCTATCGGGACAGCGTCGAGAATCACCTCACCGTGGAAGTCGCCGGCCCTTCAACGCTGCGGATCCGGGACCACCTCAGCTACGTTTGCCGCAAGTCGAAGGGCCGTATTCAAGAGAGGGTCGCCTGGCAGGCCAACAGCCTCGAGGTGCTCCAGATCGAAAGCCTTTCACTCGAGTTGCTCCCGCCGGCGGAAAACGGTGGAGGCCAACAGCGAATCGCCCTCCTGGACATCGGAGATCTGGAGAGAACGGAAGAGGCAGACGGCAGCGTCACGTACGGATACTCTCTGGGAGAGTGGCGGCACCTCGACGGCCTGAAGGTGATCTTCAATGCCTCCTACACGTCGGAAGCGGCGGCCTTCTACACCTGGAGGATGATGGATCCTTCCGAGCACGTCGAGCTCAGTATCTCCTACCCCACCAGTCTGAAGATGCAGTTCAAGCCGTTCCTGTTGGAGCCCCAGCCCACAACGACGATCGACGATCCCGGATTCTTTCAGGTCGTCTTCGACTCCTGGATCATGCCACGGAGCGGTTTCGCCTGGAAGCTCCTCGCGCCCGGCGTCGCCGCGAAGGTCGGGATCGCGCAGGTCCTCCCCGCGCAAACGCCGGCCCCGCCGCAACCCGATCTCCTGCTGAACCGGAGCGCGGAGCCCCTGCAAGGAGGGCTCTCATGAAGAGGAGGCCCCCGCCGCCGGCACCCTTTCGCGGATCCTGTTGAAGCCGAGCCTTCCGAACAGCTCCTCGACCTTCGCGGGATCGGCCCCCCGGTACTCCAGGCTCTTCAGATCCGCCTTCACGCCCGGCACCTCGCGGGCGACCGTGGCGAGCTGCTTGGAGAGGAAGGCCATCTCCCGGCTCGCCGCCAGCTTGGCGTGGAGCGACTTCGCCCCGCGGACTTTCGACCAGGGGAGGTCGTCCAGCTTTTCGTAGATCCCCTCCAGGGAGCCGTAGCGCTGCAGGAGCTCGGCCGCCGACTTGGGACCGATCCCCTTGACCCCGGGGATGTTGTCCACCGTGTCCCCGGCGAGCCCGAGATAGTCGATGATCTGGTCCGGCCGCACGCCGAATTTCTCGAAGACCGCCGCGGCGTCCAGGCGGAGCCCCTTGCCGAAGTCGAGGAGGGTGGTCCGCTCGGTCACGAGCTGGGCGAGGTCCTTGTCCGAGGTGACGATCACCGCCCCGTGCCCCGCCTTCTCCAGGCCCGCGCAGAGGGCGCCGATCAGGTCGTCCGCCTCGTAGCGATCATCAATAAGGGTGGCCGCGCCGATCGCCGCCGCGATCTCCATGCAGCCGTCGATCTGGGCCTCGATCTCCGGGGGTGGCGGGTCCCGCTGTTCCTTGTAGGCGGGGTAGACCTCGTTGCGGAAGCTCGAATTCAGGTTGCGGTCGAACGCCACCCCGAGATGGGTGGGCTTCTCGTCCGCGATCAGCTTGAGCAGGAACGAGGTGAAGCCGTAGGAGGCCGCGGCCGGGCGGCCGTCCGGAGTCTTGATGCTCCCCGGCAGGGAGAAGTGGGCCCGGAAGATGTACGGACTCGCATCGATCAGGTAGACCCTCACCTCACGCTCCAAAGAACGCCCGCACCGCCGCAGACACCGCCTCGACCTCGGCGTTGGTCAGCTCGGGGAAGACGGGGAGGCAGAGCACCTCCCGCGCCGCGGCGGTGGAGACGGGGAGGTCCTCGTCCCGGACCTCGACCAGCCCCTTCAGGGCCGGCTGATGGTGGAGCGGCGAGGGGTAGTGGACCGCCGAGGCGATGCCGCGCTCCTTGAGGAACGCCATCAGCTCGTCGCGTCTACTTGTGCGGACGGTGAGCTGGTGGTAGACCGTCTTGACTCCCGGCGGATCGGGGATCAGCCGCAGGTCCCCCACCCCGGCGAGGGCGCCGTGATAGCGGCAGGCGATCTCGCCGCGCCGGGCGTTGTCCTCGTCGAGCAGGGCCAGCCGGCAGTTGAGCACCGCCGCCTGCAGGCTGTCGAGCCGGCTGTTGGTGCCGATCTCCACGTGGGTGTAGCGCACGCTCTGCCCGTGGTTGCCCAGGTTGAAGACGTGCTGCACCAGGGCGCGGTCGTTGCCGGTCACCGCGCCGCCGTCGCCGAAGCAGCCGAGGTTCTTGGTGGGGTAGAAGCTCCAGGCCGCGAGCTGGCCGAAGCCCCCCACCCGCGTCCCCTTCCACTCGGCGCCGTGCGCCTGGGCCGCGTCCTCCAGCAGCCAGAGGTTGCGCCGCCGGCAGAGGTCGAGCAGGGCGTCGACGTCGAACGGCCGGCCATAGAGATGGACGCCGATGATCCCCACCGTCCGCGCGGTCACCCGCGCCTCGGCGTCGGCCGGGCTGAGGTTGAGCGTCTCGGGATCGACGTCGCAGAACACCACCTTGCCGCCGAGCAGGGCCACCACCTCGGCGGTGGCGAAGAAGCTGAAGGCGGGGACGATCACCTCGTCCCCCGGTTTCAGGCCGAGGGCGCGCAGGCTGAGGATCAGCGCGTCGGTCCCGTTGCCGAGGCCCACGCAGGCCTCGACGCCCAGCCAGGACGCGAAGGCCGATTCAAATTCCTTCACCTCGGGGCCGAGGACGAAGGACGACTGGTCGAGGATCCGCCGCCACCGCTCGTCGAGCTGGGTGGCGATGCGCCGGCGGACACGGGTCAGGTCGAGGATGGGGACGTTCACGGCGGGGGATTGTATATCGGGCGGGGGCTTCTCTCGCCTTGTGTCATACTCCCCCGCCAATGTCTTCCCGTCTGCGTTTCTACTGGGTGGTCGCCGTCTGCGGAGCCGTGCTCATGGCCTTGGAGATCCTCTCCAGCCGGGTGCTGGCGCCGTATTACGGCAACAGCGTCTATGTCTGGGGATCGATCATCAGCGTCTTCCTGGCGGCCCTGTCCGCCGGCTACTTGTGGGGCGGGAGGCTGGCCGACCGGCAGCCCTCGATGGCCTCGCTCGGACGGATGGTGGCGCTCGCGGCCGCCTTCGAGGCGGTGCTGCTCCTCTTCGGCACCCGGCTCGCCGGGACCCTCGCGGCCTTCACGGGGGGGAGCCCGGCCGGCACCCTGCTCGCCGCCTCGGTCCTGTTCGGGCCGGCGAGCGTGATGCTGGCGACCGTCTCCCCCTGGGCGGTGCGGCTGGCCGTGCGCGACCTTGGAGCAGTGGGCAACACGGCCGGGCGCCTCTTCGCCCTGTCGACCCTGGGGAGCCTCGCCGGCACCCTCGCCTGCACCTTCCTCCTCATCCCCTTCCTGGACCTGCGGCAGATCCTGGGGCTGCTCACCGCCTTGACGGCGCTCACCGCCTGCGTGGCCTTCGCCGGCTCCTTCCGCTCCGAGGTCCCGGCCACCACCCTGGCGGTGATCCTCCTCGCCGGCTCCCTCCCGGCCGCCTCCTTCGCCCCCCAGAGGGCCCGCGATCTCGTCTATGAGCGAGTGACCCCCTATCAGACCTTCCAGGTCTACGAAAGCGAAGGCGTGCGCACGCTGCGGAGCGACCGCGTCCCGCAAGCCGCCGTGAGCCTCGCCGACCACGAGTCGACGATGCCCTACAACCACGCCGCCCCGGCCGTGCTGCTGATCTCGCCCCATCCCAAGCGGGCGCTGCTGATCGGCCTCGGCGGCGGCACGGTCGGCCGCTACCTCCAGGCGCAAGACCCGGAGCTAGACGTCCAGTACGTGGACATCGACCGCGCGGTCCCCGAGATCGCCCGGCGGTTCTTCTTCTTCCAGCCGGGCCCGCGGATGCGGGTCGCGATCGAGGACGGCCGCCAGTACCTCAAGAGCTCGAACGAGACGTGGGACCTGATCTACGCCGACGCCTACATCGGCCAGAGCGTGCCGTTCCACCTGACCACCGTGCAGTTCCTCGACGAGGTCAAGCGCCACCTCAACCCCGGCGGCGCCTTCGCGCTCAACCTGGCGGGGGGGCTCGGCGATCCCTTCTCCAAATCGATGTACCGCACCGTGCGCGAACGCTTCGACTCGGCCTACTACTTCCGGATCCCCCGCGCCCTCAACGCTCTGGTGGTGGCGACCGAGAACGCCGACACCCTCTCGAGCGCCGACCTCCTCCAGCGCGGCCGGGAGCTCGACCGCACCCTGCGTTTCAACCCCCCGCTCGCGACCCTCGCCACCTGGCGCGGCGAGGTCGCGCTCGACACCGCGAAGATCCCCGTCCTGACCGACGAGTTCGCGCCGACCGACCGGCTGATCCGGTTGGGGCAGAGCGCGCGCCAGGCGGCCGGGCAGCGCTAGGCGCCAGTCTCGGGTATCCTGATCTCCCCGTGAGCGCGTGGCCGCGCCGCGGGACGATGCAGGGAGGAATCCATGTTCGAAGACCCTCAGAACGCGTTCATCCGGCTGGTCACACCGGAGGAGCTGCGCTCGCGGCCACCGGGAGGCCCGAAGCCCTCCTCCTACAACTTTGGCTACGCCTCAGGGATGGGCCGCCTGCTCGCCACCCACGAGCGCATCGGCCGCGCCATGCAGGCGGCCTTCTACGAGATCATGTTCGCCCCGGGCGCCCTCACCCGCGCCGAGCGGGAGATGCTCGCCGCGGTCGCCTCCGCGGCCCAGGACTGCCACTACTGAACGCAGTCTCACGCGGAGTTTCTGCGTGTCGAGAACAACGACCCCGAGCTGGTGGACGCCATCAAGCAGCACCGCTGGCGCGAGCTCTCCCACCTCACCCCGCGACAGCGGGCCCTCTGCGCGGTCGCCGAGAAGATGACGCTCGAGCCCACCCACATGACCGCCGCCGACTGGCAGCCCCTGCGCGACCTCGGCCTCGACGATCAGGGCCTGCTGGAAGCCGCGCACGTGATCGCCATCTTCAACTACTTCCCCCGCATGGCGGACGGCTTCGGCCTGGTGCCGGACCCGCAGGTGCGCCAGGCCGGGGAGACCGGAGTGCCCCTGAAGCCGGTCGGCGCCTGAGACGTTCGGTTGGTGCGGGTCAGCCTGCCTTGACTCTGGGCGAAGGATAGGCGGCCTCGGAATCCTCGACGGAAGCACTGCCGCGCTTCACGACAGGGTGTCCGGAGGTTGCCTGCCTCGCCGAGAGGCGCCGGCAGAATTCTCGGATGTCGTAGTTGGCCTCGGCAAAAAGGGCCTCTCGGGCCTGCCGCACTTCGGCCACGATCGGATCGTGCCATGCCTCGGGAGAACGGTCGTCAGACATCTTCAGTACCTCCATCTTACCCTTTTCTTCTCCGAGTGTTCCCCGCGGCCTTTTTCCGCTCCCGCCCCGCTTTTTCACCCTCCCGACGGCCGCGTTGCGCTCCCGGACGGTTTTTCTCAGCTCCCGGACGGCTGATTTCCCTGGATGGCCGGTTTTGTGCGCTCCCGGCGGCCGTTTTTCCTTCCCGGACGGTTTTTGAGCGCTCGAATCCGTTTCCCAGCGTTCCCGGACCGCCATCCAGCTTCGTGAAAGCCCATCCTGACTCGGGAGGCGTCATCTTTCTTCCGGAGCCGTCATCCGCGGGATGGAGGCCGCCTGGATTCTCCGGGAGCCGCCATCCTGCCTCCGGAAGCCGCATCCACCCCTTGAAGCCCGCCATCCCGTCCTCGTACGGCGCCGGGGACCCTATTCTCTCCAGATCCATTGCGCATTGCAAGATGGTCGGGGAGAGAATCCTCGTCGCCTCTGTTGGACAAATCACATCCTGTGGATGCGGAACCCGGGAATCTCAAAAAATCTCGCATAAACCACTTGACAGGCACGATCCGCCGGATCTACCATCTGCCCCGTCGTCGAAGGTTCCCAGTAACGATCGCCCAGGCCGTGGCTCCTGAGCGCGGCGGAAAGGAGGTCTCCATGACCTGAGAGAGGACGTGTATCGATCCGTGACTTGAAACCAAGACCGTCGAGGGCGGGAAACCCCTCGAAAAGACAGACAACCGAAAAAAGGAGAAAGATCATGGCTACTTTCACACTGGCAAAGCTCATCGCGGACTGGGAGTTGCTCCACACCGCTCTCCAGCCGCACCTCACGGACCTGCCCTTCCTCAAGGACAAGGCGGACGAGATCGAAGCGCTCATCGCCGAGGCCAAGGGGATGGACAGCAAGCAGCAGGATCTGCGCGGCGTCCTTCAGGAGACCGTGCGGCAGCGTCAGGCGCTCGAGAAGCGGGGGAAGGACCTCCACCTCCGAACCGCGGCGCTGCTCCGGGGCAGCTTCGGCTTCGCCAACCAGACGCTCCTCGGCTTCGGCATCAAGCCGCGCCGCCCGCGCCGGAAGAAGACGCCGGCCGACGACCCGGCGCCGGAACCGGCCGCGCAGCAGTAGAGCAGTAGATGCAGTAGACGTAGACGGTTCGTTTTAACGGGTTCTTTGACAACTAAATCGAAAACAGAGGGCCCCTTTTACGGGGCTTCCGGGAGCGGTGCGCCCGGGAGCCCCGGCTTTTTGCGAGGGGGCCGACCGTAGGCTGGCCGCGGGAAGCGGCGAGTTATACTAACCGCGCCATGGCTACGATCACCTATGACGTTCCGCCGAGCGCCTTCGCCGCGCTCCACATGTCTCCCACGGAGCTCGCGCGAGAGATGCGGATCGCGGCCTGCGTCCAGTGGTACGCGCAGGGGCTCGTCTCGCAAGAGCGGGCCGCCGAGATCGCCGGCCTGAGCCGTGCCGAGCTCCTCGAGGAGCTCTTCCGGCGCAAGGTCCCGGCCTGCCAGGTGACCCTGGAGGAGCTCATCGAAGAGATCGAGCATGAGTAGGCGTTGGGTCGTCAATGCCTCCCCACTCATTCTGCTGGGCAAGATCGGCCACATCGCTCTCCTGAGCGAGCTTGCGGACGAGATCATCATTCCGAAAGCGGTCGTCCGCGAGATCGGAGCAAAGCCAGAGGGGAAAGCGACGCTCGCCGCGATCGCTTCGCTCGCCGGTGCCCGCCCCTGCTCCCCACAAGGGTATGAGGCCCAGGCGCCGTGGTACTCTGGTTGTTGCTACCGAGGAAGGAGCGCCTATGCCCCTACGCAAGACCGCCATCGCGATTTCCGAGGATCTCCTCTCGGCCGTCGATCGCACCGCGCAATCTCGCGGCGAGTCGAGGAACAGCTTCATCACCCTCGTGCTCCAGGAAGCCGTTCGTGCCGGCCGCGATGCCGACATCACGCGGCGCCTGAACGAGCTTTTCGCCGATGCCGAGCTCGCCCGGGAGCAGAGCCGTGGCGCGAGAGATCTGGATGAGGCCGGAACGGATTGGAGCTCCGAGCGCTGGTGATCCGCCAGGGCGAGGTGTACTGGCTCCAATTTGGGGCTCCTGAAGGCTCGGAGCCGGCGGGACGGCGTCCCGCCTTGGTGGTCCAAGACGATCGGTTCAACCGGAGCGCCATCTCGACGATCGTCGTGGCGGCGGTGACCTCGAATCTCCGGCTGGCGGCCATGCCGGGGAATGTCCGTCTCCGGCGCGGTGAGGCCGGCTCTCCCGCCCCAGCGTCGTGAACGTCTCACAATTGCGCACTGTGGACCGGAGTCGACTCGGCGACCGCGTTGGAGCCCTCGGACCCGCGAGATTGCAGGAAGTTCTCAAGGGGCTCGTGCTGCTTTTCGGAACCGAGGATCTGGACAATGGTCTCTGACAACCTGGCGATTTCCTTCGAGCTGACGAGCCATTAGATCAGCCCCGCAGGGGCGTCAGGAAGTAGCCCGGCGGCGTAAGCCCCGGGGTTCGAGGCCGATAATTGTTGAATAAGCCCCGTCAGGGGCGGCAGGAAAACCGCTGCGAAATCTCCTGCCGCCCCTGCGGGGCTCTGGGGTGGTGGTGGGCGCGTCGATTCCCGGGGCTTACGCCACCGGGCTAATTCCTACCGCCCTACGGGCTGAAAATCGCTATATGGAACCTGAAATGTGAGGCTCTGAAGGTAGAGGCTCGCCAGAAGATTCTGGTGAGCCGTTCAAGGGTTTACAGCCTTCTTGATCTCTTTGCACACCCGAACCCACGCCGCGTCACGGTCGGCCTTGCTCTTTGCTCCTATAGGCTCATTCGGAGGCGAGACGGCCTGGAGATGTTTGAGGTCTGTTTCTTCGTAAGAGGACGCGTAGATCGGCACCCACAGGATCCTGACGCCTCGCGCTTTGGCCTCCTTCAAGAACGGCCCAAGCTCATGCTCGTGAATGAAATCCGAGGCCAGGAAATCCGGGCTCACGAGCAGCACCGCAACGCTGGTCTTTGCCAAGGCTGCCTTGATCTCGTCGAACCACTTCGAGCCCGAGGCAATCTGCTGATCCGACCACACGGTGATGCCTGAACGCACATAGGGCTTCAGGTGTGTGAGGAGCTCATTCATGAGCTTCTTGTCGCGGTGGCTGTAGCTGATGAAGACCTGATCTCGCATGGGCTCCTCTGTCGGTTTCGGTTCCGTGGCGGGTTGGTGTGATTCGACGATTTGAGCGTGGCTCGTCGGGGTCTCCGGCCATCCCTTCGACGCCTCCTCGGCATCCGCCAGCTCTTCATCCCGGCGGTGGTAGCCGTGCTTCTTAATCAACCGGCGGGCCTCAGCCAGAGCGGTGCGATCACGGAATAGGCGGGCGCGGTAGAGCAGAATATCGGTCTGGAACAAGGGCATCGGACCCCGCTCAGCGATTTCCCAGGCTTCGTCGAGGTCTTCCCGGCAACCCGGCTCGTCACCTGAGAGAAATCGTATCCAGGCTCGTATAAGCAGACCACGGGGGAGGTCGTCCATTTGGCTCGCCGTACGGAGGCCCGCGACGGCCGCGTCTATGTAATGGTGCGTAGCGTGTGGAGTAGGAACGTCAGTGAGAGCCTTGTACAGTGTGGCTCGGGCCAGGGTAAGGTGGTCCAGTGCAACGGAAAGTGGTGAGAGTTGTGATTTTTTAATTAAAGCGAGGGATTGGTTGGCTCGTTCGAGGACCGAGTCGCAGGTAGTGGTGAGGGCAGATTCCTGCAGTATCATAAGGGAGAAACGCCGCCACGCCGAACGTTCTGCGTTGGCCAGCAAAATATCACAATAGCGGAAGCCTTGGATTGCGTAGAGCTGAGGAGACTCCGGCTCTTCCAACGCTTGTCGAGACTCCGCGTCCTCGAATAGACGCCGCGACTCCTTTTCGCGACCCGATTGGCGGAGAGCGTCAGCAAGCGTGACGCGGTTAACTATCTGCCTGAAAGAATCCTTACTAAGATCGGCGTATTTCACTGCTTGCTCGCCAGCGATCGCCGCAGAGGGTACGTTACCGTGAGTCAGCTCCAGCTCGCTCAGGTTACTAGCGTAAGCCGAGGCATTATCCCAATCAAGTTGCTCGACGGCCATTTTAAGTGCAGTCCGCATCGGCTCCGCTGCTTCAGTCAACCGGCCCAGAGCTTGCAGGTAAAACGCTGCCTGACCGAGCAGCCATGCTTGGTCGGAAGGCGGGAGAGTCGGCGTTAGAGTGGTCCACGGCGTGGTAAAGAAGTACGCCACTGCCCCCAGATCCGCGCCAAAAGCGCCGAGTATACGTAAGCTGTAGAAGCCACCCTGTCTTGTACCTCGTAAGACTCGATGGACATAAACCTTGTCACACGCTTGCTGATGCAACCCAGCCAGGCAGCCGTGGGCTATAGCTTGATAGAGCGGCTGGAGGCATGTAAGAGTGTCGGGCCAGAACTCGGTCACGTTGCAGAGGTGCTCGAAGAGCCGCTTGTGTCCGGCTTGCCACGCTTCAGGAAATTGCGTCCGCAACTGCTCGGCGAAATATTCCCGAAGGAGCGGGTGCGAGTCAATGGCAGTGGACGCGGAGTCAGGAATGTCAATCAGACGGAGAACCTTGAGACGACGAAGGGCTCGGTGCCAGCCAGTCGAAGATAGGTTCTGAAGCGGTGCAGTAAGAACATCGAGGCCGGGCCCGGTCGCCTCGCGCAGCACAGCAACCAGCCTTTCCTCTGCCGGACGATCAAAGAAGCCCAGCAGGCGCAGCATGGCAACTTCCGGGCTGGTTTCGCCGAGATGCTTCATGTAAGCCCCGAAGAGATGCCGCGCGTGGTAGCGATGCTCGGAATCCTCGTCGAGCAGCGGAATCTCATGACGCCGCCGGATCTCGTGGTCGTCTGTGGCATCCCGAAGATAGGTTCCCAGAAGCATCAGCGAATAGGCATGGCCACGGGAATCCTCCACCGCTTGGCGGAGCTCTCGCTCGGGACCTCGAACCTCCAACTCCCGCAGGAGTTGTACTCCAGCATCCGCATCGAGCCGTTCCAGCGGTTGCTGGACGACAGCCCGGCCGGTCTTATCCTGAAGCTCCTGAACGGGCTGGCGCGAGGTGACCACGCACAAGCCTGAGGTCGAGCCGGACGACTCCCCTAGGCGCCCACCAGCCAGTGCAAGGAGCAAGGACCGAATGGCCGGGTCCTTCAAGCGGCCCTGGTCGAAGGACGGCGGGTGCTGGAGCGGCTCGAAACCGTCGAGCACCAGGAGGCCGCGCTGCTCGCGGATCAGCCGGGCGAGCTTCTTTCCCTGCTCGGTGGGATCGGTGATGAGCGGGCTGGTGTAGCCGAAGTAGGTGAGCGCCTGCTCGAAGAAGAGCTCGGAGGAGGCGTTCCGTTTCTCGTCGCTCCCCTGGCTGTAGAAGGAATAGACGAAGACTCCGCCCGCGCCGCGGTAGCCGTCGTCGCTCATCTGGATGAGCCATTTCTTCACGACCCGCGTCTTGCCCGCTCCGCCTTCGGCGTGGAGGACGAAGATGCGGGTGCCTTCGTTCCAGGCTTGGTCGAGAGCGGCGAGCTCGGCCTGGCGGCCGGCGAAGCCTTTGCCGTAGACGCGCAGGGACTCCAGGCCGTGGGGCTCGCGGGTTGAGAATACCGGGTCGGTCATAGCGGATCGGGACGCTCGCTTTGGGTGGGGTCTATTCTATGACGGAACGCTTAGGAAGAAGCTTGGCTAGTAGGCCGGCGGGACGCCGGCGGTCCCAGGGGGGCCTTATGGCCCGAGGGGTTCATCCGGGGGTGGGAGTCTGGCCGTAGAGGAAGGATGAACCGTCAATTTCCTGGGAGGTGCGCTATGGCGTTTGCGATCGCTTTCAAGCCTGAGACGATGGATGGGAGCCAGTATGACGAGTGCATCCGGCGGCTGGAGGCCGCGGGGGCGGGGGCTCCGGCGGGCCGGCTCTATCATGCGTGCCATGGGTCCGGCAGCCAGCTCCGGGTGTTCGACGTCTGGGAGTCGATGGAGGCTTTCGAGCGCTTCGGCTCGATGCTCAAGCCCATCCTCCAGGAGATCGGCGTCGATCCCGGGCCTCCGGAGATCACGCCGGTCCATAAGGTCCTGACGGCCGGGTAGAAGGATGAGGACTAGAATGGGCGGAGCTCAAGAAAGGGGCGACGCCCATGCGGAGGATCTGGATCTGCGGTTTCGTGGTGGTGCTGCTCTTGGGAGCGGTCTCGGCCCGGGGTGAGGAGGTACCTGGGCAGAAGGAGGTGCTGTCGGGGTTCGATCTCGAGGGGCTCGCGAAGGCGCTCTGCCAGTTCACCACCCTGCGCACCCAGTATGGCGAGAAGGACGGCAACGTTCATTTCGACGCCTGGCTCAAGGGTCAGGGACGCACGCGGCCGCAGTACGAGGCCTCCTATAATGCGTGGTGGAAGCGGTTCAAGGCGGACTCCACGGGGCGGCTCGAGGCCCGGTTCCTTCAGATCAACGCCGCGTGCGTCAACGAGGCCAACTTCGGGGACGTGCCGAGCCGGGCGAAGGAGGCGAAGGAAGGGGTCACGCTGGAGCAGTACGCGAAGATCTCCGTCGCCCTCTCCCGCAATCCCGGCGCCGACGTCAACAAGGTCTTGAAGCAGAACGGGATCGAGAGTCAGGCCCGCTGGAAGCGCGTCAACGAGGCGTGGACGAAGGCGATGCACGACGACACCAGCTTCGCGCTGACGCAGCAGTACGCCGCCCTCTATCAGAAGTATGCCGGGCCGGCCTTCGAGAAGGAGCAGGAGGAGCAGACGGCGGAGATCCTGGCGAGGGGCAACGCGCAGCCCCCGCCCCGGCCGCAGCCCCACACGACTCCGGACTCGGTGGACGAGCTGGCGCCCAAGCTCGGCGCCGCGGACCCGGCCGCGCGCTGGACCGCGGCCCGGCAGATCGCGCTCCAGTGCTCCCTGTGGGCCGGTCCCGGGCGGAAGAGCGCCAGCGATCCCCGTGCAACGTTCTGCGCGCCGCAATCCCTTCGCGAGCGGCTGCTGCCCGTGATCGTCGACGCCATCGATCATCATGGGGACGACACGGTCGAATACGGCACGAACATGCTGGATTTCCTCGGCGATCTCGGGCTCAAGGACGCCCGTGTCAAGAGCGCGGTCGAGCGGGCGCTGAAGCGCGATCAGGAGCGGCTGGCGGCCCTGGAGGCCAAGCTCGCGCCGATCCAGGACAAGGCGGTGCCCGAGCGGATCTTCCTGCGCGGCAAGATCGACGGGTATCAGGCGGCGGTGCGGGATCTCAAGGCGGCGTTGACCTCCTGGTAGAACGGAATCTTTGTAGGGGCGGCCCTGCGTGGCCGCCCTGGGCGGGGGGACGCCTCCAACCCGGATTTCCCCCACCCAGGGCGGCCACATAGGGCCGCCCCTACGAACGTTTCTTCACGGGTTGACGATGGGCTGGCTGCTGTATGATTCCTCCCAGAATTTCGGCCCCAGGAAGGGCGAGGTGAGGCGATGAAGCTTTCCGTGAATGGAAAAGAGCATGACGTCCAGGTCAGCGACGACATGCCGCTGCTGTGGGTGTTGCGCGACGTGATCGGCCTGACCGGCACCAAGTTCGGGTGCGGCATGGCCCAGTGCGGCGCCTGCACCGTGCTGGTGGACGGCCATCCCGTGCGCTCGTGCGTGCGGCCGGCGTCCGCCGTCGAGGGGCGGGCCGTGACCACGATCGAGGGGTTGAGCGCGCACGGGGATCATCCGGTCCAGAAGGCGTGGGCCGAAGCGGACGTGGTGCAGTGCGGATATTGCCAGTCGGGCCAGATCCTGGCCGCGGCCGCCCTGTTGAAGGCGAAGCCGAATCCCACCGACGCGGACATCGACGCGGCGATGAGCGGCAATCTCTGCCGGTGCGGCACGTATCAGCGCATCCGCAACGCCGTGCACCGCGCGGCCGAGCTGATGGAGGGTTGACGCCATGAGTCTTCAAAAAGAGGTCTCGCGGCGGTCGTTCCTCAAGGGCTCGGCGGTGGTGGGCGGCGGGCTCGTGGTGGGCTTCTTCGTGCCGGCCGCGCTGAAGCGGTTCGCCGCGGCCGCGCAGGAGCCCCCCGCCGCGGCGGCGGCCCTGCCCCCCGTCAACGCCTTCCTGCGCATCGGCGCCGACGAGAGCGTCACCGTGCTCCTCGCGCACTCGGAGATGGGCCAGGGGATCTGGACCACCCTGCCGATGATGGTCAACGAGGAGCTGGACGCCGACTGGAGCCGCATCCGCGTCGAGCACGCGCCCGCGGCCCGGGAGTATTTCTCGCCGGTCTTCCCTATCCAGATGACCGGCGGCTCGATGACGACGTGGTCGGAGCTCGACCGCTACCGCCAGGTGGGCGCCGTGGCGCGCACGCTCCTGGTGTCGGCGGCGGCGGCCCAATGGGGTGTGGCGCCCGGCGACTGCCGCACCGAGAACGGCTTCGTGGTCTGCGGCGACCGGCGCGCCAGCTACGGCTCGCTGGCCGAGGCGGCGTCGAAGCTGCCGGCTCCGGGCAAGGTCCAGCTCAAGGACCCGGCCGACTGGAAGGTGATCGGCAAGCCGACCCGCCGCCTCGACACGCCGGAGAAGATCACCGGCCGCGCCAAATTCGGCATGGACGTCCAACTGCCGGGGATGCTCACCGCGGTGGTGGCGCACCCGCCCACGTTCGGCGGCAAGGTGAAGGGGTTCGACGCGGCGGCGGCCCAGGCCGTGCCCGGGGTGCGCGCGGTGTTCGCGGTCCCCTCGGGGGTCGCCGTGGTGGCCGATCACTTCTGGGCGGCCAAGAAGGGGCGCGACGCGCTCAAGGTCGAGTGGGATCTGGGCCCGCATGCGGACGTCGACACGGCCAAGCTCCGCGAGAGCTACCGCGAGAAGGCGAAATCGGCGGGCGCCCAGGCGGCGGCCGGCGGCGACGTGGAGAAGGCGCTGGGACCCAATGCGGAAGGGACCACGTTGGTGGCGGAGTACGCGCTGCCCTATCTGGCCCACGCTCCCATGGAGCCGCTCAACTGCACGGTGCGCCGCGCGGCGGACGGCTGCGAAGTGTGGACGGGGACGCAGTTCCAGACGGTGGACCAGCAGCGGGTGGCGCAGATCCTCGGCCTCAAGCCGGAGCAGGTCGCCATTCACACCACCTTCCTGGGCGGCGGCTTCGGGCGGCGGGCGAACATCGCCTCGGATTTCGTGGTCGAGGCGGCCCACGTGGCGAAGAATCTCGACAAGCCGGTGAAGGTGGTGTGGACGCGCGACGACGACATCCGCGGCGGCTACTACCGTCCGATGGCAGTCCATCGGATCGAGGGGTCGCTGGACGCGCGGGGGAATCCGCAAGCCTGGCGCCAGCGCATCGTCTCGCAATCGATCGTGGCGGGCTCGCCGTTCGCCGCGATGATCAAGGACGGCGTCGATCCCACGGCGGTGGAGGGGGCCTCGGACTCCCCCTACGTGACGGGGATCGCCCATCATCGCGTCGACCTGCACACGGTCGATCCGGGGGTGCCGGTGCTCTGGTGGCGCTCGGTGGGGCACTCGCACACCGCGTTCGCCGTGGAGTCGTTCGTGGACGAGCTGGCGCACGCGGCGAAGCGGGACCCGCTGGAATTCCGCCGGGCGCTCTTGGAGAAATCGCCGCGGGTTCGGGCGGTGCTGGAGCTGGCGGCGGAGAAGGCGGGCTGGGGCACCCCGCCGCCCGCGGGGCGCGCGCGGGGGCTCGCCGTCCATGAGTCGTTCGGGAGCATCGTGGCCCACGTGGCGGAGGTCTCGGTGGAGGACGGGCGGGTCCGGGTGCACCGCATGGTGTGCGCGATTGATTGCGGAGTCTGCGTCAATCCGCTGGGGGTCGCCGCGCAGATGGAGTCGGGGGTCGCCTTCGGCTTGAGCGCGGCGCTCCACAGTGAGCTGACGATGAAGGAAGGGCGCGTGCAGGAGAGCAACTTCCACGATTACCGCGTCCTGCGGCTGCATGAGATGCCGAAGGTCGAGGTGCACATCGTCGCCAGCCGCGAGAAGTCGGGGGGCGCCGGCGAGCCGGGCACGCCGCCGGTGGCGCCCGCGGTGGCGAACGCCGTGTTCGCGTTGACGGGGAAGCGGTTGCGCGAGCTGCCGCTGCGTCTGGCCTGAGAGGAGAGGGAACGGAATGAAAGATATCGGAAGCTCCTGGGTCCTGGGCGGTCTGCTCGCCGGGACCGTTCTCCTGGCCGGTTTCCTGGCGGGCAGTGTGAACGCTGCTCCGGCGCCGGCCTCCAAGCAGGCGGCATCATCGGCGGCATTGGCGGCGTTCGACACCATCCAGACGGTGCTTCAGCATCCGCGCTGCCAGAACTGTCACATTCCGGGCGGCGCGCCGCTCGTCTTCGACGCGGGGGTGGCGCATCCGCAGAACGTGATGCGGGGGGCCAACGGGCTCGGCGCGCCGGGCCTGCCCTGCTCGGCCTGCCACGGCACGAAGAATCTGCCGGCGAGCTACGGGGCGCACATGCCCCCTGGCGCGCCGGGCTGGCGGCTGCCCACGCCGGGCGAAAAAATGGTTTTCATCAATCTGTCGAAGGCGGACCTCTGCGCCACGATCAAGGACCCGAAGCACAACGGCAATCGGGATCTCGCCAAGCTCCTCGATCACGTGAGCCACGACAAGCTCGTGCTCTGGGGTTGGGATCCGGGCGTGGGCCGGGCGCCCGTCTCGGTGCCGCACGACCGGTTCGTCGCCGCGTTCAAGACGTGGATGGCGGGCGGGGCGCCGTGTCCGGAGGGCGGGGAGGCGGCCCGGTAGGAGGACCGCCCTGGAGGGGCGGATATTGAAGAGCCTGGGGTTTCAACCCCAGGCGGGTGGGGGCTGGATTCCGGGGGTTGGATTCGCGTAATTGGGTTGTGCCGCCTGGATATACGGCTGGACGCGCGCCTGGATATGCGGCCTGGGCGCGCCTGGGGTTGAAACCCCAGGCTGGCGAATACCCGCCCTTTCAGGGCGGTCCCTCATCACCCCGGCCCTCTTCTCCCGGCCTCCCCCCCTTCCGCCGGGAGAAGAGGGAGAAGGGACCTGTCCTCCGGCAAGGTCGCTTCCGTCCCCGTTTTCGTGGGCACCGATCGGCGGCTCGGACACCAAAAAGATGAAGGTGACCGTGGAGTGAGGGGCTAAAAAGCCGCCCGATCTGGTCGGAGATGTTTGTGGTTGCGGCAGTCCCAAATTGGGACTATCATAGGCTGGTGCGCGTCATCGCGGTCTCAACGCTCAAGGCGTTCTGGGAAAAGAACCCGGACTATGCGGACGCGAAAGATCCTCTCCTGGTCTGGTACCGGTATGCCCTGAACGCGGATTGGGCATCACCGGCCGACGTTAAGGCCATGTTTGCCCATGCGAGTATCCTCAGAGATGGGCGGGCGGTCTTCAACATCGCGGGAAACAAGTACCGGCTGGTGGTATGGATCAACTATAGCTATCGGGTCGTATACATCCGCTTCATCGGTACTCACGCCCAGTACGACCGGATTGACGCGCAGACGATCTGAAGGAGGCGACGGATGGATATCAGGCCGATCAAGACCGCAGAGGACTATCGGGCGACCCTCCGCGAAATAGAGTCACTGATGCGGGCCGAGCCTGAGTCCCCCGAGGGTGAGCGGCTCGACGTGCTGGTCACACTGGTCGAAGCCTACGAGCGCCAGCAATTTCCTCTGGATCTTCCCGACCCCGTGGAAGCCGTCAAGTTCGTGATGGATCAACGGGGCCTGACGGTGAAGGATCTTGAGCCGCTGATCGGCCATTCCAACCGCGTGTACGAGATCCTCAACCATAAGCGGCCTCTTACGCTCAAGATGATCCGGAACCTGCACGCGGAGCTCGGCATCCCGGCGGAATGTTTGATCAGGGAGCCTGCCGGCAAGCCCGAGGCCGCCTGAGCTGGTCCGCGATCAACGGTCCTTGCAGCCAAGCCGCGGAGAGGGGGAGAACCCATGGCGGAGATCGAGTGGAAGATCCTCAACGAGGGCAGGGCCTGGAGAGGAGAAGAGGCCTGGGACCGCTACGAGAAGTACACGCCCGAGAAGTTGGAGATGATCGATGGAAAGCTCCTGTGGACCGATGAGGACCGGGAGAGGCTCCTCGGGCTGCTTCTCGAAAACGTCGGCGCCGACCGGGCGGTCCAACTCGGAGATCCAGAGGTCTGGCGAGCCGCGGTCGCCAAATTGCCTGGGTGACCGCGCATATCGTCCTTCTCCTAAGGACGATTATGGTCTAATCTATCCTTCGTGGAAGGACAATTAGGGCTTGACGCTCTCATCGACCGTCTGATCGCGGATTTCCAGGAGAGGGACCTGCCACGGGTCACCCCCAGAGATCTGTCCCTTCCGGGGCTGCCCGGCAAGGCGGATGTGGTCGTCGGGATGCGGCGGTCGGGCAAGACCTACTTCCTCTATCAACAGATCGAGGGCCAGATCGCGAGCGGGACCGGCCGCGGCCGGCTCCTCTACCTCAACTTCGAGGACGAGCGGCTCCTTCCTCTCGCGGCGGCGGACCTGTCGCGGATCCCGGAGGCGTTCTACCGCCGGACCCCGGCCAACCGGGAGCAGCTCTGCTGGTTCTACTTCGACGAGATCCAGAACGTTCCGGGATGGGAGACCTTCATCCGCCGCCTTCTCGATACCGAGAAAGTCGCGCTGATCCTGACCGGCTCCTCCGCCCGCCTCCTCAGCCGGGAGATCGCCACCAGCCTGCGGGGGCGGAGCCTGTCGACCGAGATCCTGCCCTTCAGCTTCGCGGAATCGCTGCGACATGAGGGGGTGAGCCTCCCCGCGACCTGGCCGCCCGGAGCGAAGGTCCGTTCCTTGCTGGAGCATCGGCTCGAACGGTATCTGGAGAGCGGAGGGTTCCCTGAGGTCCAGAGCATCTCCCAGGATCTCCGGGTCCGCGTGCTCCAGGAGTATGTCGACGTGGTGATCTTCCGGGACGTGGTCGAGCGCCATGGAGTGGACAACCTGCCGGCTCTGCGCTACCTGGAGCGGAAGCTGCTGGCGAGCCCGGCCGGCAAATTCAGCGTCAGCAAGCTGTTCAACGATCTCAAGTCGCAGGGGATGCGTGTGGGCAAGGACAGGCTCTACGAGTACCTGGCCCATCTGGAGGACAGTTTCCTCCTTTCGACCGTGACGGTCGCCTCGCCTTCGGCGGGGGTCCGGCAGGTCAAGCCGCGCAAGTGTTATCCGATCGATCCGGCACTCTCGGCGGCCCTCTCCTTTCGGGCTTCCGGGGATTTCGGCCATCTGCTGGAGACCGCCGTCTATCTGGAGCTGCGGCGCCGGGGGCGGTCCCTGGCGTATGTCGCGACCCGCTCCGGCTACGAGGTCGATTTCCTGGCGGAAGGCCCCAGGAGCACCCGGGAGCTGATCCAGGTCTGCGCCGATCTCCAGGACCCGCAGACTCGCCAGCGCGAGCTCCGTGCTTTGGAGGAGGGGATGGCGGAGACCGGGTGCAACGGGGCCACTCTGGTCACGTTGCGCGAGGAGGGCTCCGTCGCGGTCGCCGGCCATCCGGTCCGTATCGTGCCTGCCTGGCGATGGCTGTTGGAGCCTGACCCGGCCTGAGCTTCAGACGGTCACCGCGTCCAGGGCGTCGCGTACACCACGATCTCGTTCCCGCCCATCGTAACGTTGTCCTGGATCGGCAGGGTGTAGACCCCCCGGAAGCGGGGGTCGCGGGCCAGGGTGGGGAACCAGCTCGGAAAGATCACCACGTAGTCGGGACGGCGGCGCTCCAGGGCGGCAATCATGGCGTCCGGCCAGGGGGTGCCGGCGGCCACGGCCCGGGAGACCTCGCGGCCGATCTCGGGGGTGGCGATGCTCGCGAGGTCGACGATCCGGTTGGGGAGGAGGTACTTGATCGCCCCGATGTCGTTCACCGCCAGCACGGCGTCCGGCGGCACGTGGCCGGCGAGCCAGCCGGCGATGGCCACGTCGCTCTCCTGGACGTTGGCCACGTTCTGGACGTAGAGCCGCTCCCCCTGGACCAGCACGGCGAGCGTGGGCGCGAGGAGCACGGCGGCTCCCAGGATGCCCAGGGCCGTCCGGAGGGGCCGGGAGAGGGGGAGGCGGGTCAGCGGCTCCAGGGCCAGCATGGCCAGGACGGTCAACACCGGGAAGAGCGGGAAGTAGTAGCGGCCGAAGTTGCCCAGCATCTTGGTGGGGCCGGGGGTCAGCAGGGAGTAGGCGAGCGGCATCCCGAACAGCCAGAGGGCGGGGAGGAGCCCGCGGTCGCGGGGTGTGCCGAGGCGGCCGGCGAGGGCGGCCGCGCCTCCCGCCGCCAGCAGGGCCGCCCAGGGCTGAGGCCGGAAGAAGAGGCCGAGCACGTTCGAGAGGTAGTGGAAGTCCGGAAGGAGGTGGCGCACCTCGCCTCCCCCCTTGGCCGCGTAGGTGGTGGGCAGTACGGAACCGCCCGCCCATCCGTAGAAGAGAAAGGAGCCGGCCACGGCGCAGGCGGCGAGGCCCGCTCCGGTGAGCAGGACCCGGAAGGACGGACGGCGCCCGCCCTCGAAGACAAGAAAGCGGTCGAGGAAGGCGAGCAGCAGCAGCAGCACCCCCTCCGGCCGGGCGAGGACGCCGACGGCCAGGACGGCCAGGGAGAGCGGCGAGCGCCCCGGGTCGGCCCGCTCGCGCAGGTGGAGGATCATCCCCCAGAGCGAGAGCAGGATGAAGAGCGGGATCTCCATTCCTGACAGGGCCGACCAGACGAGCCAACTCGTCGCGAGGGTGAGGGCCGAGGCGAGCGCCGAGAGCGCCGGGCTTAAAGACAGCTCGCGGGAGAGGCGCCAGGTGGCGTCGATCCCGGCCAGGTAGAGGACGACGCCGAGGAGTTGGGTCCAGAGGAGGACGCTCCCCGGCAGCAGGAAGAGGACGGCGAGGAGCGCCGTCCACAGCGGCGCGGTGGAGCCGGTCACGAATTCGCCGGGATTGTAGGAGAGGCCGGCGCCGTGCGCGAGGTTGCGCGCGAATTGAAGGTGGATCCAACTGTCGTCGAGCGGAAAGCCGAGCCCCCCCTTGAGGCGGGCGATCTCGGCGAGGAGCCAGCGCAGGCAGACGACGAGGCCGGCCAGGAGCAGCAGCGCGCGGACGGGGAATCTCCGGTTGGGGCCGGTCATGACGTGGCGGGAAGCATACACAACTGATGAAGACCGGTTATCATCGCGGGCCTCATGGCACTGTTAAGACTGGAAGCCCGGCGCCGGCAGGCGGCGCGGATCGCCTTGTACGGCAGCCTCGTGGTGGTGGGCGCGCTCACCTGGGGGGTGGTCAAATTCCTCGACGCGCCCTTGAAGGCGCGGCAGACCGAGGAGTGGATGCGCCGCGACTACGCCAACCTGCCGGAGGTGAAGCTGCTGCAGAGGTACGCGCAGATCGACACCAGCGAGTCGACCGGCGACGAGCTCAAGGGGGCCGAGTTCCTCGCCCGCCACTTCCAGGCGGCGGGCATCCCCTACCGCATCGAGAAGGTGGGGCCGCGCAAGGCCAATCTCTACGCCTGGCTGGTGGGCAAGGACTCGCGGCCGCTGGTGCTGCACAACCACATCGACGTCTCGGACGTCGATCCCAAGGAGTGGTTCTCGCCGCCGTTCGAGGCGCGCATCCAGCTCCCCTGGATCTACGGCCGCGGGGTGTTCGACATGAAGAGCGTCGCCATCGCCCAGATGCTGGCGATGATCGACCTCAAGAAGAGCGGCGTGCCGCTCTCGCACTCGGTGCTCTTCCTGGGCACCAGCAGCGAGGAGCGGGGGAGCCGGCTGGGGGTGCGGCGCCTCATCCAGCTCCATCCGGAGATGGTCCGCAACTTCTGGGCGGTGCTCACCGAGGGGGGTGTGGTGGAGGCGCGGGCGCGCGACCAGATCAAGTTCTGGGGGACCGAGTTCGCCCAGAAGCGCTACGCCGACCTGATCGTCTGCGGCGACGACCGGCAGCGGCTGGAGGACCTCCGCAAGACGCTCAAGGAGACCGGCCCCACGGTGACCGACCTGCGCCTGACGCCGGAGGCGCGGGCGGTGCTCGCGGCCTACGGCCCGACCCGCGACCGCAAGGATCTGCGGAAGATGATGACCAATCTCGAGGACGCGATGGGGGACGTCAAGGCCTTCCGCAAGCTGCCCAACTACATCCAGTCGATGGTGCGCGACGAGGCGGTGCCGTTCAAGGTGAAGGAGGCGCGCGGCGGCGGCTGGGAGCTCCTCATCAAGTTCCAGCTCCTGCCGGGAGAGGACCTGGAGGGCGTGCGGGAGAAGCTGGTGCCGCGCTGGATGACCTTCGGCCTGACCACCATGGTCGACGACCCGCAGAGCGCCCGGGCGGGAAGCCCGCTCGACAACCAGGTCTACAAGACGATCGAGGCGACGCTGCGCGACGCCTATCCGGACGCGCCGGTGGGCCCCTATTTCCTCCCCTGGACGGCGACCGACGCCCGCTTCTTCCGGACGATGGGCGTGCCGGCGTACGGCTTCTCGCCGTTCCTCATCATGAACACCGACACCCTGCAGGTGGACCAGGCCAATGAGCGTTTCGCGGTGCCCGCGTTCGCGGACGGAGTGGCGCTCTACAAGAAGCTGGTCCGCCGGCTGGTTTCTGACACTTAGTGCTAACGATCGGTGTCAAATTTTGTCTTGACGGAATTTGAACGCCAATGGAATCAACAACTTAGGACCGGTGAACCCCTGGCATCGACCCTGCTTTATCTCCCCACCGACACGCCTCGCGGATTACCCGGAGGACAAGCTTCAAACCAGGGGGAGGAGACCCGAACATGTTGACCAAGATCCGTAACCGGCAGAAGGGCTTCACGCTCATCGAGCTTCTGATCGTCGTGGCGATCATCGGCATCATCGCCGCCCTGTTGATCCCGAACTTCCTCGACGCGCTGCAGAAGGCGAAGCAGAAGCGGACGGTGGCCGACATGCGCAACGCCGGCACCGCGATGTTCTCGTGGCTGACCGACCAGGTCGGCGCGGCCGCTGCCGGCGCCGCCGCCACCGAGGTCGACCTCAGCAAGTACACCGCCTCCGACGCCACGACGGTGGCCTCCGTGCTGGTGCCGCAGTACCTGCAGTCGGTTCCGGAGAAGGACGGCTGGAAGAAGGACATGCACTACTGGCTGGAGACGACCAACGTGCTGCAGCCGCAGGTGATGGCGATCGGCTCCGGTGGACGTGACGCCAGCACGCCGAGCGGCACCTACTCGGTGGCCGGCTTCGACCCGACCGATTACGACCAGGACATCGTCTGGGCCGACGGCTTCTTCGTCCGCTGGCCGCAGAAGACGAACTAATAGTAGAAGTAGAAGTAGAAGTAGAAGTCAGAGTAACGGGCCCCAAGCCCACACGACCCAAAGCGATTCAAGCTCTCTTCCCAGGGGGCCTCGGAGACGGGGGCCCCCCCTTTGTTTTTATGCCAAGGCGCTTCTTCCCGCTGTTCCTCGCCATTTTTCTAATATCGCTCCCCGCGCCCGCGGCGGCTCCCGCCCTGTCCGAGCCGGCGGCGTGGCTCCAGCAATACCTGCGGATCGACACCTCGAACCCGCCCGGCAACGAGGGGAGGGCGGTGGCGTTCCTGGCCGGCCTGCTCCAGCGGGCGGGGATCCCGTCGCGGGTGATCGCCAATCCCCAGGGGCGGGCCAACCTGTACGCCCGGCTCTCCTCGCCGGGGAGCCGCGGGCGGGCGATCCTCCTGCTGCACCACATGGACGTCGTCCCCCCCGGCCCGGGGTGGACCGTGCCGCCGTTCGCCGGCCTGATCAAGGGGGGGATGCTCTGGGGACGCGGGGCGATCGACGACAAGAGCCTGGGGATCGCGCAGCTCGCGGCCATGATCGACCTCCAGAGGCGGCGGGTGCCGCTGGAGCGCGATGTCGTCTTCCTCGCCGTGGCCGACGAGGAGAACGGCGGGTTGAACGGCACGGGCTGGCTGCTCGCCAACCATCCGGAGCTGTTCAAGGGGGTGGAGGGGGTGATCGGCGAGGGGGGGCGCAGCCAGACCGGGGCCGGCGGCAAGCTCCTCTGGTGGGGGGTCGAGGTGGCGCAGAAGCGTCCGCTCTGGCTGGAGGTCTCGGCCTCGGGCCGGGGCGGGCACGGCGCCGGCCTCAACCCGGAGAGCGCCAACCACCAGCTCATCCAGGGGCTGGCGCGCCTGCTCGGTGAGCCGGCCCGCTGGCGGGTGACCCCGCCGGTGCGCGACTACTCGCGGGCCATCGCGCCGCTCCAGAACGAGCGCTGGCGCCGGGTCTTCTCCAGTATCGACTCGGTGATCGCGGAGAGCGGCCCGAAGGAGTTCCTGATGCCGGGGATGGCCAACCTCTTCCTTGACACCGTGCAGGTGACGGTGCTGCGCGGCGGCGAGCGGATCAACGTCGTCCCGGAGCGTTCGTCGGCGCTGCTCGACATCCGGCTCCTCCCCGACACCGACTCGGCCGCCTTCCTGGCCAACGTCAAGAGCCGGTTGGGGCAGGGCTTCGACGTCAAGGTGCTGGTGACCTCGTCCCCCTCGCCGCCGTCGCCGGCCTCCGGGCCGCTTTACCAGGCGATCGAGCGGGTGCTGCGCCCCGACGGTCCGGTGGTGCCCACCTTCATCGCCGGCTTCACCGACTCGCGCTTCTTCCGCGAGCGGGGGATCCCGGCCTACGGCCTGTCGCCTTTCAAGCTGTCGCCGGACGACTCGAAGGGGATCCACAGCACCGACGAGCGGATCCCGCTCGCCGAGCTCGACCGCGGCGTCGAGCGGATGCGGAAGATCCTCCTGGCGTACGCCGGCGGCCGGTGACATCCCGTGCCGCCGCGCTGACGATTTTTGTCGAGGAGAGACTTGGCTATAAGCAGAAGATGTTGATTCTCAAGGGCTTCCGCCCCTCTCTCCTCTGGCATGTCCCTTGCCCTTAAACCCTCCCGACCGTTTGAGGGAACCTTGGAGGGAATCTGTGATGAAGCGTAGACTCGCGAAGACGGAGACGGGCTTTACGCTGATTGAGCTCCTGATCGTCATTGCCATCATCGGCATCCTGGCCGCCATTCTGATCCCCAACCTGCTGGACGCCATGGAGAAGGCCAAGCAGAAGCGGACGGTGGCGGACATGCGGATCACCGGTACCGCGATGTTCTCGTGGCTTTCCGACGAGGTGGGAGCGGCGTCGGCCGGAGCGGCGGTGACGCAAGTCGACATCAGTCAGTACAAGGCGATCGACATGTCCTCTCTGCAGGACCTGTTGACCCCGCAGTACATCGAGATCATCCCGGCGCTGGACGGCTGGAAGAAGGACTACCAGTACTTCCTCGATCCCAACAACCCGCTCAACCAGCAGGTGATGGCGATCGGCAGCGGTGGGCGGGACCGGAGCACGGTCTCCGGCGCCTACACGGTGGCGGGGTTCGACCCGACCGACTACGATCAGGACATCCTCTGGGCGGACGGGTTCTTCGTGCGCTGGCCCCAGAAGTAGATATTCTTCCCGGATGCGCCGCCGGTCCGCCGCGATTCTGCCAGCCGTTCTCGCGGCGGGCTGGCTCCTGAGCCTGCTCGCCCCCCTGCTGTCTCCGGCGCGGGCGCTGGCCAACCGCGACATCTCGCTGTTCCATCTGCCGTTGCGCTCGGCCTTCCGCGAGCTGGCTTCCCATGGGCTCCCCACCTGGAACCCCTGGCTGAACGGCGGCCAGCCGCTGCTCTCGAACCCCAGCTACGGCGCCTTCTATCCGCCGAGCTGGCTGGTCTTCGCGGTCCCCCCGCACTACCTGTTCAGCGTGCTCGCCTTCCTGCACGGGGCGATCGCCTTCGCGGGCGCCTGGCGGCTGGCGCGCCATTTCGGCTGCGGCCGCGGGGTGGCGGCGCTGGCGGCGGTGGGATACGTGGGCGGCGGCGCCTATCTCTCCCTGCTCAGCGCCTACACGCTGTTCTGCAGCATGGCCTGGTTCCCCTGGGTGCTCGCCTGGGCGGACGCGGCGCTGCGGGCGGAGGGGCGCTCTGAGGGGAAGTCATGGTGGCGGCCGGCGCTGCTCGCGGGCGGCGCCATCTGTCTCCAGCTCTTGAACGGCGAGCCGTCGACGGTGGTGATGAGCGGCCTCGGGGTGCTCGTGCTGGCCGTCTCGGCGGCCTTCCGGCGGCCGCTGGCGGGGCTGCGGGCCGCCGTGCCGGTGCTCTTCGCTGTGGCGCTGGCCGGGGTACAGCTCCTCCCCACCCTCGGCCGCCTCGCCGACTCGCCGCGCAAGGACATCCCGGTCTGGCACGCCACGCTCTGGTCGATGCCCCCCGAGCGGCTGGCGGAGGTCGTCTTCCCGCGCTCCTTCGGCGATCCCGCGCGCAACATGGAGGGGCTCTACTTCGGCTGGAAGCTGGAGGACCGCGACTACCCCTATGTGGAGTCGATCTATCCGGGGCTGTTGCTGGCGCTGCTGGGAGTGGCGGCGCTGATCCGCTGGCGCATCCCCCGGCGGGGGGCCTGGGCGCTCGCCGTGCTGGCGGGCTTCTTCCTGGCCCTCGGGCGGCACAACCCGGTCTACGAGGCGCTGCGCCGGGCGGTGCCGGTGCTGGCGGTGCTGCGCTTCCCCGAGAAGCTCGCCGTCTTCGCCGTGCTGGCGCTGGGGACCGCGGGCGTGCTCGGCTGGCAGCGGCTGCTCGACGAGCGGGAGGAGGGGCGGCCCGAGACCGCCGACCTGCCGCTGGCGCTGGCCGGGATCGCGCTCTTCATCGCCCTCGCCTGCGCCCTGCTGCTCCTCTGGGACCCCCGGATCGCCCTCGGATTCATCGCCGCCCACGGCGCCCCGGACCTCGGCCCCGCCGGCACAGCGGCGGCGGTGGCTTATCTGCGGTCCGAGAGCTGGGGGGCCGTGGCGACTGCGGCGGCGGTGGCGGCCCTGCTCGCCCTCTGCCGCTGGCGCCGGCCTTCGCGGCGGCTGCTGGAGGGGCTGGCCGTGGCCCTGCTGGCGGCCGACCTCTGGCACTACGGCCACGGGCTGATCCGCACCCTGCCCGCCAGCGCCTACACGGTGCCGCCGCCGCTCGCGGCCTCGATCCTCCCCGCCGAGGACCGGGTCTTCGTGCAGCCGGCGCCGCCCGGGGCCCCCGAGATCGTCCCGCGCGGCTGGGGGGACCCGCGGACGCTGATCGCCCGCACCTACATCGCCCGGCTGGAACCCTATTCGGGCCTGCTCTGGCATCTCCCCTACGCTTTCAACACCGACTTCGACCTCATGCTCACCGGCTGGGGACGGCAGGCGCAGCGCATCCTCGACGCCGAGTGGGGGCAGCCGCAGATGGCCTACCGTTATCTCGGCGTCTGGAACGTGGGGACTCTGCTGCTGCGGGCGCCGGGCGCGGCCGTGGTGTCGCGCGACCCGGCGGCGACCCTGCGCCGGGTGCCGAACAGCTACCTGCTCCCCCGCTTCCGCTTCGTGCCGCGGGTGAGCTTCCATCCGGACGCGGCGAGCGCCGTGGCGTACGCCCGCGTCCTCGCCTGGCAGGTCAACCGCCACGAGCAGTGCATCCGCCCGGGCGGGCCGCGGGAGACGGTGGCCTTCCGCCAGCCGCCGCGGCTGCTCTCCTTCAAGGACGAGGGGGGGAGGATCGGCGTCCACTACCGGGCGGGCGAGGGGGGAGGGCTCTTCGTGATCGCCATGACCTTCGATCCGGGGTGGCGGGCCACGCTCGACGGCGCGCCCCTGGAGGTCTATCCCACGGCGGCCTGCCAGCTCGCGGTGCGGCTCCCGGCCGGCGAGCACCGCCTGGCTCTCCGCTACCACGAGCGTCTCCTCGGCGCCGGCGCCGCCGTGACCCTGCTGGCGCTGGCGGGCGGCCTCGGGGTCCTGCTGGCCGCCGCCCGGGACCGGCGCCATCTGGCATAGAATCGCCGCACCGTGCAGCTCCAGATCCTCCTCGGCATCTACGCCGCGGTCCTCGGCCTGATCGTCGGCAGCTACCTCAACGTCGTCATCTACCGGGTGCCGCTGGGGATCTCGACCGTCCTGCCGCGCTCGCGCTGCCCGCGGTGCGGCGCCGCCATCCGTGCGGTGGACAACGTCCCGGTGCTCTCGTTCCTGCTGCTGCGCGGGCGCTGCCGGCAGTGCGGGGCGCACATCTCCTGGCGCTATCCGGCGGTCGAGGCGGCTACGGCGGCCCTCTTCCTCGCCTGTTTCCTGCGCTTCGGCATCTCGCTGGAGTCGCCGGTCGCCGCCCTCTTCACCGCCCTGCTGCTGGCGCTGGCGATGATCGACTACGACCACATGATCCTGCCCGACGTGCTGACGTATCCGGGGATCGTGCTCGGCATCCTCCTCCAGCCGCTGGTCCCCTGGGCCCGCCTGGGGGACGGCCCATGGGGGGCGGTGGCGGGGGCGGCCCTGGGCGCCCTCGCCGGCTCCGGCGTGCTGCTCGCGGTCTGGGCCGCCTGGTACCTCTGGCGCCACGAGGAGGGGATGGGCCTGGGCGACGTCAAGATGCTCGCCCTGATCGGCGCCTTCCTGGGCTGGAAGGGGATGCTGGTATCGCTCTTCGCCGCCGCCCTCGTGGGCTCCGTGGTGGGGCTCACGCTGATGGGCTTCCGGGGGCTCGACTTCAAGGCCAAGCTGCCGTTCGGCGTCTTCCTCGCCCTCGGCGGCCTGATCGCCCTCTTCGCCGGCGAGCCGCTGGTGCGGGCGTACCTGGCGTACGCGCACAGCCTATGAGCCCGGAGGCGCGGCCTGTCCGCCGGCTGGGGCTGCGGCGCGAGGTGCTGATCCTGCTGCCGGTCGCCCTGCTGCTGCTGGTGGTGCTCTCCACCTTCACCCTCTTCTCCTATCGCAACGCCATCACCCTGCTCGCCGCCGAGCGCCAGCAGGAGGCGGCGCGCGTGGCGCGGGCGGTGGCCGACCGGCTGGCCAACCTCCCGGCGGGCACCCTCCTGCCGGGCCCGCGCGAGCTGCGCGAGCCGGCCCCGTCGGCGCGCGGCGTCGCCCTGGTCGACGCCCGGGGGGAGGCGGTGGCGGAGATCGGCGAGCTGCCGGCTGGGGGGCTGCTCGATCCGTCCGCTGGCGGCCGGCCGGTCCGCCAGCCGCTCGGCGTGGGGCCGGACGACGCCTCGCCGGACGCCGTGGTGGGCTTCGCCCCCCTCGCCGGCGGGCGCTTCGTGCGGGTCGACCTGCCGGCCGGGGCGCTGGCGCGGCAGCGCCGCTCGCTCGCCGTGCTCACCGTGGCCGTGCTGTCGATCAACGCCGGTCTGGCGGTGCTGCTGCTCTTTTTCCTCCGCCACCTGCTGGTGCCCTGGGAGATGCTGCTCGCCCGCGCCCGCCAGGTGGGCGGCGCGGCCTTGGGCGGAGAGGACGAGATCGAGCTCCTCCTCGGCACCTTCGACCGCGCCCTGACCGCCCTCGCCGGCCGCCAGGGGCGCTCGGCCGAGGACGACATCGCCGCCCTGGAGCGGACCCTCTCGGCGAGCCTGCGGAGCGGCCTGCTGCTGACCGACCGCGAGGGGCGGGTGCTTGCGCTCAACGCCGTGGGCGCGGCGCTCCTCGGCACCGAGCTTCCCGAGCCCGGAGCGCCGCTCGGCCGGGTGCTCGCCGGTCAGCCCGAGCTGTACGAGATTCTGTCGGCGGCGGTGGCGGAGGGGACCGCCCCGCAGCGCCAGGAGTGCGCCGTGCAGGCGGGAGGGGAGGCGCTGACCGTGGGGCTCACCGTCCACCCCCTGCGCCGCGACGACGGCGAGGTGCGCGGCCTGCTGGTCCTCTTCGCCGACCTCACCGCGGCGCGGCGGCGGGCCGAGGAGAGCCGCCTCGCCGAGAGCCTCGCCCAGCTCGGCGAGATGGCGGGGGGGGTCGCCCACGAGTTGCGCAACGGCCTCGCCACCCTGCGCGGCTACCTGACGCTGATCGAGCGGCGGCCGGACGAGGACTCGATCGCCGACTTCCTCTCCGAGATCCGCGGCGAGGCCGACCACCTCGAGCGGGTGCTCCAGGACTTCCTCTCCTTCGCGCGGCCGGGCACCGCCCGCCTGCGCGATCTGGCGCTGATCCCCCTCCTCCAGCGCGCGGCGGCCGATCCGGCCCTCGAAGGGGTGGAGGTGCGCGTCCAGGGGGAGGACGCCGCGCTGCGCGGCGATCCCCAGCTCCTCGAGCGGGCCGTGCGCAACCTGCTGCACAACGCCGCGCAGGCCGAGCGCGAGGCGGGGCGGCGCGGGCCGGTGGAGGTCTCGGTAGCGCACGACGCGGAGGGGGTGGAGGTGGCGATCGAGGATCGCGGCCCGGGGCTGCCGGACGAGATCCGGGCGCGGCTGTTCCACCCCTTCGCCACCGGCCGGCGGGGCGGGGTGGGGCTGGGGCTGGCGCTCGCCCACCGCATCGTGGTGCTGCACGGCGGGCGCATCCGCCTGGAGGACCGGCCGGGCGGGGGGACGCGGGCGCTGCTCACCTTCCCGCGCGACACGAACGTTACGATAAGTAACGAAACACCGCCGCTCGAAGCGCTCCCCCCGGCCCCCAAGCCAGTGCCGTAAGCATCCTTTCTTCAGAGTCTTACAGCGTCTCTCCCGCCCTCTCCGCGGCATGGCACCGGCCTTGCTCTAAGGGGGATCGCCATGAAAAACCCAGCCCGCGTCCGCGGCTTCACGCTGATTGAGATGCTCGTGGTCCTGTCGCTCATGCTCATCCTGCTCACCCTGGGCCTGCCCTCCCTGATGACCGCGATCCACCAGGCCAAGATCGTCGGCATCGCCCACGAGATGAAGACGATGATGGTGCTGGCGCGCATGCAGGCGATCAAGAGGTCGGCCCAGAGCGTGGTGCAGATCGTCCCGCCGGCGGTCCCTGGCGACAAGAGCGTCGTGCGCCTGTTCGTGGACGCCGACAACAACCAGAAGCTGAGCGGGACCGAGACGGTGGTCGCCAGCTTTTTCCTGCCGAGCGGGGTGGCCTTCGAGAAAGAGGACGGGAGCCTCAACAAGGACTCGGTCGACGGCTTCACCCCGGACCCCGACGGCGGACCGAGCCTCGCCATCTTCCAGAATGACGGGACGGTGAGCACTCCCGGCGCGTTCCGCCTGGCCGATCAGGACGGCAACTTCTTGGAGGTTCGCGTGACGATGGCCCTCACGGGCAAGGCCCAGATCCGCAAGTGGAACGGCACCGCGTATGTCGTCAGCAGCGACAACGGCAAGGCCTGGACATGGAATTGAGGAGAGCGACGATGCAACCGTGGAGACACCGACCGGCGATCCGCCGTGGCGAGGCGGGCTTTTCGATCATCGAGGCGCTCATCGCCGCCGCCATCCTGCTCATCATCGCGCTCGGGCTGCTGCCGGTCTTCTCCCGCGCGATCAGCGACAACGTCACCGGCAACGACGCCACGCAGGCGACGAACGGCAGCCGGACACAGCTCGAGGAGCTGCTGCAGATGCCCTTCAACAACGAGCGGGTGGTGGTGGTGGCGGGCAAGACCGAGAGCGAGACGAAGGATTTCTACACGCGGGCCAAGTCCGACGCGGGGACCGACACCTACCAGATCGGCAGCGACACCGAGGGGTGGACCACCACCACCGCGGACCGCGGCCCGGTGCTGTGGAACCGCACCACGACCGTGCAGCAGTACGGCATCACCGACCTCAACGACGGCAAGCTCGACACCCCCCTGGACGGCAGCACCCAGGCCAACTTCGTCCATCTCAAGCAGATCCAGGTGCTGGTGGAGAACCCCAAGAAGGATCTGTTCGGCAACGGCCAGGGGATCACCCTCACCGTCATCAAGGCTTTCTGAGGCAGACCATGAGCGAGAGCCGAATCCAGAGCCGGGGCCAGCGGGGCTTCACCCTCGTCGAGGTCACCGTATCGCTGATCGTCACCGTCATCGTCCTGCTCGGCGTCCTGACGCTGTTCGACTTCAGCAACCGCCTGGCGCGCGTGCAGACCAACATCTCCGACATGCAGCAGTCCCTGCGCGTCGCGCAGTCCGACTCCGTGCGGCTGATCCGCATGGCGGGGCGGGGCGGCCTGCCGGTGGGCAACCCTCCGACCGGCATGGCGGTGGCGGTGCAGAACAACGTCGCCGATGGCACGACGGTCGGCGGCGGCGCGACCCCCGAGGCCGTCCCCGGCTCGGACGTGCTCACCATCCGGGGCGTCCTGTCGTCGAGCGTCTACCAGATCAACGCCAACGCGGCGCTGACGCTCAATCCGCCGTCGCCGGCCGCGCCGGTCAGCGGCTCCCTCCAGCTCTCCAGCGTCGCGCCCAGCGGCGTCCCCCAGGACCTGACCGCCATCACGGACGCGGTCAAAAAGCAGCGGCGGGAGGGGCTGGTGCTGGTCGCCCGGCAGGATCCCAGCATCTGGGCGCTGGTCGAGCTCGATCCGGCGAACTCGAACGTCTCGAACCCGAGCAACATCACGGTCGGCTTCCTGATCTCGGGGGGGACGCACACGTCCGACTACATCAAGCTCACCTCGTCGCCGGGGACCTATCCGTCGGGCCTCACCTCCGCCGTCTCCGTCGGCATCGTCGAGGAATACCGCTTCTACGTCCGCCGGGAGTACGCCGTCGCCGGCGACAAGACCTCGGACCTGGTCCCGAAGCTGTCGCGCGCCCGGGTCTATCCCAACACCCAGACGCCATGGAGCGACGACGATGCCAACTGGCGGGTGGACATCGCGGACAACATCTTCGACCTCCAGGTGGCCCTCGGCCTCGACACCGCGGCCAAGGACCCCGCCGCCGGCGCCTGCGGCTCGGGGACCATCGCCTCGGACGACGTCAACTGCGCCATCTATGAATCCACGGACGGAGAGACCGACGACTGGATGTACAACGGCGAGAAGAACACCGACGCGGCGCTCTTCACCAATTCCGACCTGTACTACATCCGGCTCACCACGCTCGCCCGCACCGACCGCCGCGACAAGGACTATCAGGCCCCGGCGCTGGCGCGCGTGGAGGACAACACCTACAGCTCGGCGGACACCTCGGTCGTCAACTCCACCAACCAGAGGATGTACCGCCGCCGCCTCCTGCGCACCGTGATCGACATGAGGAACCTCGGATGAGAACACACCGCTCCAGCGAGGCGGGCAGCGCCTACGTGATCACGCTGCTCGCCCTCGTAGTGCTCACGATCCTGGCGCTCTCGCTCGCCCTGGTGACCCAGACCGAGGTGCAGGTCGGCGCCAACGAGAAGACGATCAACCGGACGTTCTACGCCGCCGACTCCGGCATCGGGATCTCGGTGGCCGAGGTCCTGGCGAACCACGACTACGCCGGCCGGACGGTGATCCTCAACAAGGTGTCGGTGGGGGCGGGGGCCGTCCTCTCCACCAACGTCGCCGACCGGGTCACCATCTCGCCGGCGGTGCAGATCAACCAATACCCCTGTAACTGGTGCCCGCAGAATCAAGGCGGCCAGCAGTTCTTCGTCACTACCTACGCGATGTCGTCGACCGCGCAGCGGATCAGTTGGAGCGGCACCGGCGACCCGCCGGCCGACGCGACGGTGCTCGGGCAGAAGACTATACGCGCCATGGTCGAGGTCCAGCCCTGGAAGCCGCAGACGGACGCGGTCACCACGGACCCCGCCGAGCTGGCCAAGGTGGGTTGGTGAAGCCCTAGACGCAGCATTCTCAGGAGAGGCTCCTATGTCGCCCAGAAACCGGTGGTTTGGCCGGACCCCGATTGTCCGTGCCACCTGTGCGCTCGTGCTGCTCGCGCTGCTCGGCTCCGCCGCCTCCCACGGCGACGACCGCGGCCTGCTGCGCACGTCGAGCGCCGACCCGTACCTGTTCATCCTGCTCGACACGTCCGGCTCCATGAACTGGAGCCCGAAATCGGCGACCTGCTCGACCGGCGACTGCTACGTGCCTCTCCAGTCCGACGACTCCACCTCCAAGCTCTACCAGGCCAAGCAGGCGCTCTACGAGGTGCTGAGCGATCCCAACCTCGGCAAGGTCGACCTGGGCTTCGGAACCTACAACCAGGACGCGCTCAGCGCCGCCCAGAAGCACTGGCTCTACCAAGCGACGGGCAACGGCGTGCTGCTCTCCGGCACGACCTTTTACCCGGCGGCCGGCGCCCGGGAGGTCTTCGGCAACCTCTGGACCTGCGATACCGGCAACAACGACAACGAGATCGGCTGCTACTCCACCAAGCCCGCCGACCTCACCGACACCTGGGCGGCCACCCGCGTGCAGCGCCTCCCCAAGGGGGGGCTCACCTTCAGCACGAGCCAGACCTTCTACATCAAGAGCTCCGCGAACGTCTACAAGGTCACCTATCAGCCGAACGGCGGCAGCTACGGCGGCACGATCAGCGTCAAGGTCACCATCGTCCGGTGCACCAACAGCTCCTGCTCGACCACCGCGGCGGTGGGCACGTCGACGGTCTCCTACACCCCGGTCAGCGACTTCGTCTCCTGGGACAACGCGAGCACCAGCAATCCGGACCGCACCAACCCCCAGCTCAGCTACTTCACCAGCGTCGCGGTCGACACCGCCGTCAGCAACACCTGCAGCGGCTGGGATCCGAACACCGACACCACCAGCGACAAGAACTCCGGCGGCTACAGCCTGCGCTGGCCGACCGACAGCTCGGATCCGCGCGGCGGCGGCGGGGCTGCCGGTCCGTTCAGCATCGGCGACGTCATTCCTCTCGACTGGAAGACCGACCACAAGGTCGACATTCTGAAGCGGCTGTCGCCGAACTACGTCGACAGCTCCACGGTGCCCGACTTCCGCGTCGCCACCTATCTGAAGGACAGCGCTTCGGGCTCTGAGGCCTTTCTGCGCCTCAAGGACGAGAACAAGCGGCCGATCTTCGCCACCGGCTCGACGCCGCTCGGCGCCTCCGTCCAGAAGTTCCGCACCTGGTACAGCGGCTGCTCGGCCGACACCTGCGGCTCCCTGGGCGGCTGGGTCAAGGTCGCCAGCTCGCAGGACACCTCGTTCGAGTGCCGCCAGAAGTTCCTGCTCATCGTCACCGACGGCGACGAGACCTGCGGCGGCGATCCCTGCAAGTACACCAAGCTGCTCAAGGACCAGTACGGGGTCATCACCTACGTGGTCGCCTTCGGCGTCACCGCCACCCCGGGCAACACGCTGAGCTGCATGGCCGACGCGGACCACCTCTTCTACCCGCAGACCAAGGATGAGCTGGTGGATGACCTCAAGTCGGTGCTCGGCAAGATCAACGAGCAGTCGAGCACCTTCGCGTCCGCCGCCGTGCCCTCCGTGCAGGCCGACGTCGCCGACCACATCTACCTGTCGAGCTTCACCCCCCTGAATAGCGAGAGCTTCTGGGACGGCCACCTCGACGCCTACCTGAAGCCCCTCCCCCTGAAGGACGGCAAGCCGGACCGCACCGCGGTCTGCTCGGCCGTGGGCGGGGGCACGCGGTCGAGCTGCTGGCTGTGGGACGCCGGCGCCGAAATGCTGACCCAGGCGCCGTCGCCCGCCGACCTCGCCACAACCATCGACACGACCACGCTCCGTCTCGGCCCCAGCGAGAGCCAGCGGCGGGTCTTCTACACCAAGGCGGTGGCGAGCGGCACCGTGCCCTCCACGCTGCGGCTGTTCACGCCCCCGACCGGCGATCCGAAGACGAACCCGACCCCCAACTGGACCGACTTCCTCAATGGCTTGAAGATCCCCTTGCCGGTGACCACCACGGACTCCACCAACACCGTGACGCGGGTCAAGAAGATCATCGCCACCACGCTGGAGGTCAAGAGCGCCACCGTCTCGTCGCCCGGGAAGCCGGACGTTGACATCACCTACCTCCTGGGCGACATCTTCCATGCCGACCCGGTGCTCGTCGACCGGCCGGACAACTTCAACTATTACTCCGGCAACCTCTACGCCAAGACCGGCACCACGGACTGCTCCGCCAACCCCGGGTACCAGTGCTTCGCGAAACAGCAGAAGCATCGCCGGAAGATGCTGCTCGTGGGTGCCAACGACGGCCAGCTCCACGCGATCGACGCCGGCGTCTGGAACGAGGGGACGCAGACCTTCACCGACGGCACCGGCAAGGAGATCTTCTCCTACATCCCGCGCCTCGCCCTGCCGATCGTGCGCAACCAGGCCGAGAACAGCCACCAGATCTTCGGCGTCGACGGGACGCCACGGATCGCCGACGTGTTCGTCGACCCGGTCAACAACGGCACCCCCACGGCTACCGAGCGCGAGTGGCGCACGGTCGCCATCGGCGGTTTCCGGGAGGGGGGCAGCGTCGACGGCGGCAGCCGGCTGGGGGATTTCACCAGCGGCTACTACGCCCTGGACCTGACCCATCCCGACACGCTCGACGGGAACAACAACCCGACGACCCAGGGGACCGTCCCGACCTGCCTGGACACCTCGAACAATACCGTCTCCGGGTGCGGCACGCTGCCGTTCCCGTCGATCCTCTGGGAGTACACCGATTCGATCGGCACCTCCCTGCTCGACGAGGACAAGAACGGCTATCCGGACCTCGGGCAGACCTGGTCGGTGCCGACCATCGGCCGCATCAAGGTGATCGAGAGCGGCAAGCTGGTGGACAAGTTCGTCGCGATCTTCGGCGGCGGCATGGACGCCGACAACAAGACCAGCCCGAAGCGCGGCAACTGGCTCTACATGGTGGACGTCGAGACCGGCCAGACGCTCTACAAGCGCGCGCTCGTCGGGGCCGCGCCGGCCGATCCCGCCGTGCTCGACAAGGACCAGGACGGTTACCTCGACACGATCTACATCGGCACCACCGCCGGGTACATGTACAAGGTGAACATCGCCTCCCCGGCGACGATCCAGAACGTCACCATCACCACCACCCAGGCGGTGCCGGCGCTGTCCGCCTCGGCGACCGTGAAGCGGGTCGTCGACACCACGTGGGATCCGTTCCCGGTCTTCGACACCGGGGGCCGGCCGATCTACATCACGCCCACCCTCTTCTACGTGGCCCAGCTCAGCCGCTTCGCCCTCGCCTTCGGCACCGGCGACCGCGAGAACCTGTGGAACCTCGACGGCCAGGTCGGCCGGTTCTACCTGATCGTCGACGAGAACTTCGCCGCTGGGGGCGCCGGTCTGCCGAAGACGGAGGCGAGCTACCAGGCGCTCGACGTGAGCTCGGGGGACGTCAGCGCCAGCAGCGACTTCGTGGTCAACCCCCCGGCCGGCAAGAACAAGGGCTGGTTCCTGCAACTGACGGCGAACGAGCGGGTGATCACGCAGACGTTCGGCCTTGCCGGCGTCGTCATCTTCTCCAGCTTCCAGCCGCAGGACACGGTGGAGGACGGCGTCTGCGCGTTGGGCGGCAGCAGCCACATTTTCGTGGTCTACGCCAACAACGGGAACTCGGTGATGACGATCGGCGGCACGGCGACTCGCTACCGCGTCGTCCCGAAGTTCGTGACCAACCCCTACGTCGAGCAGGGTGCCACCAACAACGCGCCGGGCTCGGGCGGCGGCGGTGGCGCCGGTGGCGGCGGCGGGTCCTCCTCCAACTCCGAGCAGCTCGACGCCACTCAGCAGGAGATCCTGCAGCAACTAAAGAAATTCTTTCCCAAAGGGACGAAGTTCGGCAACTACTGGATCAGCGTGAGCGGCCTGCGTTCCGATACGGGTTATGAGCGCTACGCGACCGTTCCTGTTGGTATCATCGAGCGCAACTGGAAGGAGAACTGATCTGATGCGCCACCGGAATGGAATCGTCCATGGGATCGCCCTGGGGCTGCTGGCCCTGGGGGTGGCCGCCCTGCCCGTCCGCGCCGACTGGCTGGTGACGCGGGACGGCGGGCGGGTGGAGACGAAGGGGACCTGGCAGACCAAGGGGAAGCTGGTGGTCTTCACGCGTGCCGCCGACGGCGCGCTCGCCTCCCTGCGCGCCACGGAGGTGGACCTCGACGCCAGCGCCAAGGCCACCGCGGATGCCAAGGTCAAGGCGGAGGCTCCGCCCCAGGTCGAGCCCGAGCACAAGAAGATCGCCGTGCTGACCGACAAGGACTTCCGCAAGCCGACGCCGCCGGGGGGGGGCGCCGACACGCCCGAGAAGGGCGCCCCGGCCAAGAGCGGTCCGCTCGCGGTGAGCAACTGGAAGAAGCTGGACACCCCCTCGGGGGACGGCATCGCCGTCGAGGGGCAGGTCCACAATACGACCAAGGACATGATGATCAACGCCTCGGTCGACGTTGAGCTCTTCAACGAGGCGGGGGAGCGGGTGGGGACCGCGCAGGGGTTGCTGACCTCGACATCGATCGAACCGGACGGCACGGTGTCATTCCGCGCCAACTTCCCCGGGGTCTTCACCTTCACGGACGCCAGGTTCAAGGTGAACGGGCTGCCGCTCACCTTCAGCTCGCCTCCGGGGGACGGCGACAAGCCGGCGGATCAGGCTCCGCCTCAGTAGGCGGTCATTCCCTATACCTGGGGACCCCTTCGAGGTCGTGCTCCTTCACCTTGCGGAGCAGGGCCCGGTAGCTGATCCCCAGGATCTCCGCCGCCCGGCGCTTGTCCCCCTCGGCCTCGACCAGGGCCTGCCGGACCCGCTCCCGCTCCCCCGAGCCGGCGAGCGGGCGCAGCAGCGGGCGCAGGTCGGCGGCGTGGACCGCGGGTCCTTCCGCCAGGATCACCGCCCGTTCGAGGACGTTCGCCAGCTCCCGGACGTTGCCCGGCCAGCTTTGAGCGGCCAGCAGCTCGGCCGCCGTGTCCTCCAGGCGGGGGGGCGGCTCGACGCGGTGCCGGCGGGCGATCTCGACCAGCAGATGGCGGGCGAGGAGGGGCACGTCGCTCGCCCGCTCGCGCAGCGGCGGCAGCTCGATGGGGAAGACGTTCAGGCGGAAGAAGAGGTCGGCGCGGAAGTCGCCGTCTTCCACCATGGCCGCGAGGTCGCGGTTGGTGGCCGCCACCAGCCGGACGTCGGCGCGCAGCGTCCGCCCGCCGCCCACGCGCTCGAAGGTGCGCTCCTCCAACACCCGCAGCACCTTGCCCTGCACCGCGAGCGGCAGCTCGCCGATCTCGTCGAGGAGCAGCGTTCCCCCCTCCGCCTGCTCGAAACGCCCCGGCTGGCGGCGGTCGGCGCCGGTGAAGGCCCCCTTCTCGTGGCCGAAGAGCTCGTTCTCGATCAGTGTCTCCGGGATGGCGGCGCAGTTCAGGGCGACGCAGGGTCCCCCTTTGCGTGGTGAGAGGGCGTGGATCGCCCGCGCGAAGAGCTCCTTGCCGGTGCCGCTCTCGCCGGTGAGCAGCACCGTGCTCTCCGTGGGGCCGACCCGCTGCAGCAGCCGGATCACGGCGCGCAGCCGCGGATGGGTGCCCACGATCGGCGGCGCCCCGGGGACCCGGAAGACCGCCTCCTCGCCGCGCTCGCCGATCGCCCGCTCGATCAGCCGCGCGAGGTCGTCGATCTCCAGCGGCTTCTCCAGGAAGTCGTAGGCGCCGAGCTTCATCGCCTCGACGGCCGTGCCCACCGTGCCGTAGCCGGTGAGCACCACCACCGGCACCCGCGGCTGGGCCGCCCGGCTCGCCGCCAGCACCTCGATTCCCGAGAGGTCGGGGAGCTTCAGGTCGGTGAGCACGAAGTCGAAGGGCCTCTCCTCGAGTAGCCGGATGCCGGAGCGGCCGTCCGCCGCCGCCGCCACGTCGTACCCCTCCTGGCCGAGCGCCCGCTCCAGCATGCGCCGCAGGGAGTCGCGGTCCTCGACGATCAGGATGCGGCCGGTAGGCATTTTAGATTTTGGATTTTGGATTTTGGATTGCGGCCCGGACGGCGGCGATCAGGAGATCGTCGTCCTCGGGAGCGACGGTCCGCAGATCCAGGTGGAGGAGGTCCTGGCGGAGATAGCCGACGACCGGGGGATCGCCCTGGCGCAGGCGGGCGAGGAGGGCGTCGTCTCCGGGCAGCGTCAGCGCCTCGCCGGGGATGGGGGCCTCCGGGGCCGAGCCGCCACCCAGGAAGGCCTCCGCGGGAACGATGCCGGCCCCCAGCGCCGCGGCGGCCCGTTCGAGGCGGGCACGGTGGGCTTCCGGGTCCGGCCAGAGGCGGTCGACGGGCAGCGGGGATTCGGCGAGATGGAGGCGGAGCACCCCTTCGAGCGCCGCCAGCGCCGCGCGGTCCGGGCGAAGCGCGCGGTAGAGGGGGTGGTGCCGGCAGCGCTCGATCAAGGCCTCACGGCCCACCAGGATGCCCGCCTGGGGCCCGCCGAGCAGCTTGTCGCCGCTGCCGGTGGCGAGGTCGCACCCCGCAGCGATCAGCTCGGCGAGGCTCGGGTGGCCGGCGAGCTGGGGCGCCGGGTGGGGGCGCAGCAGCCCGCTCCCCTCGTCCACCAGCACCGGCACCCCGATCCGGGCGCCGAGCCTGGCGAGCTCCTCCGGCGCAACCGCGGCGACAAACCCGCTCTGCCGGAAGTTGCTGGGGAAGACCTTGAGCAGGAGCGCCGTCTCAGGTCCGGCCGCCCCCTCGTAATCGGAGAGCCGCGTGCGGTTCGTCGCTCCCACCTCGACCAGGCGGGCCCCGGCGGCGGCCATGATCTCCGGGATGCGGAACGAGCCGCCGATCTCCACCAACTCGCCGCGCGACACCACCACCTCGCGCCCCTTGGCCAGCGCCGCCAGAGCGATTACCAGCGCCGCCGCGTTGTTGTTGACCACCAGGCCCGCCTCGGCCCCGGTGAGCGCCGTGAGCAGGCGCTCGGCCCGGCGGTTGCGCTGGCCCCGCCGCCCGGTGCCGAGGTCGATCTCCAGGTCGCAGTAGGCATCGAGCAGCGTGGGGAGGTTGCGGGCCACGCTCTCCGGCAGGGGGGCCCGGCCGAGGTTGGTGTGGAGGAAGATGCCGGTCGCGTTGAGCACCCGGCGGAGGGGGCTGCCGAGGAGCGCCTCGACGCGCCCGGCGACGAGCTCCGGCAGGGCGGCCACGACCCGCTCCCGCTCCTCTCCGGAGGGGGGTGGATCGGCGGCGAGCCGGCTCCGCAGCTCCTCGACCGCGCGCCGGGCTTGGACCCTTACGGGACCCCGCCCGTATAATGGGATGAGATTCGCGACCGCCGGGTGGTTGAGCAGCCGGTCGAGGGGCGGCAGATCCCGCCGGGCGTCGAGAGGATTGGAGCTTTTCATCGGCTCCGAGCATTCTAGGAGATCCGTGGACCCGAAGCGAAGCCCGAAGGGGGGCGTCCTCAATTCGCAGCCGTTTCAGCCCGCCAGGCCGGGAGCGGCCGGGGCGCGCCCCGGCGCGCCCGCCTCGCGCCAAGCCCCGGGCCTGAGCGATCTCCTCGACCAGCTCGGCCGCGACATCCAGCAGCTCCGGGTCGACTTCGAGCGCTTCTTCAACGGCGCCCTCCCCTTCCCGCCGGAGGAGCTGCGCGGGCGCGTCCAGGCGCAGATCCGCCAGCTTCGCGGCATGAGCAATCTCGCGACCGCCGTGGACACTTTCCGGCTGGGGGACATGGAGGCCCGGTTCAACAGCTACAACGAGCTGTTCAACCGCCGCGTGCGCGACGCCGAGGAGGGGCGGCACGCCGCCGCCCGCCAGGCTCCGCCTGCGGACCCCCGGCGCTATGATCCCGCCCAGGGGATCACGTTCGGCGACCGCGTCGACCCCGAGGCGGCCGAGGCGCTCTATCAGGGGCTCGTCGCCGCCCCCGGGGACACTCCCCGGTTCGATCTCGACAGCTTCCAGACGTATCTTGCGCGGCAGGTGACCGCCATTCGGGAGAAGACGGGCTGCACCGAGGTGCAGTTCCGTCTGGCCACCGAGGACGGCAAGATCAAGCTCAAGGCCCGTCCCGTGGCAGCCCGCGAGGGCACCTAGAAGGACTAGAAGGAGAATTATCCGTGCGCAGAAGGAGCTCGTGGATCCTCGTCTCATCCCTCGCCGCCCTGGCGGCGGTCGTGGCGATCGCCACCTTGGCGGCGGCGCCCCCCAATCTGTCCAAGGCCCTGGAGGCGCAGCGCCGTCTGGCGGAGCAGAAGCCCCAGGACCCCGCGGTGCTCAACGACCTCGGGAACCTGCTGATGCTCGTCCCCCAGCCCGCCGAGGCCGAGGCGGCCTACCGCAAGGCGATCGAGCTCGATCCCAACAAGGCGTCGGCCCTATTCAACCTCGGGCTGCTGCTGCAACAGCGGGGGGAGCTGCGTGAGGCCTATGATCTCTACGAGCGCGCGGTGAAGGCCGACCCCAACCACGCCTGGGCCTTCTACCAGCTCGGCACCATCCAGGAGGCCCGCCGGCAGACCGCGAAGGCGGTCGACTCCTACGCCCGCGCCTTCGCGCTCGACCCGCAGCTCGCCTTCCCCGAGGTCAACCCGCACATCGTCGACAACAAGCTGGTGACCCAGGCGATGCTGCGCGCCTACCGCAGCGACTACTCTCCGCCGCAGGCGCCCAAGATGTACGACGACGCGTCGCGCATCGCCTCCCTGCTGGTGCCGCCGCCCGCCCAGCACGACGAGACCAAGGACCAGCCCGCCGCGGGCCAGGTCCAGCAGCGCCAGCCCGCCGCGCCGGGACGGGCCACGCCGGGGACCGCCCAGCCGTCCCAGGGCCCGACCGTGATCCGGGAGCAGAACCTCGACCGCCGCAACGCCACCGGGCAGACGGCGCCTCCGGGCGCCGGGGTGCGTGGGGGACGGCCGATCTCCGGCGCCCAGGTCCAGCCGCGCGGGGTGCGCGAGTGGAACCGTCCGGAGCCGACGGTCCAGGAGGTCCCCGGTGGAGATGAGGACAACGACGGCGCCCAGCCGCAGCCGGTGATCGCGCCGCCCGCGGCCGGCGGCGTCTACTACCGTCCGGGAGTCCAGAGCACGGGCCGGCTGAACATGCTGGTCGTGCCGGACTGGGCTCGCAAGGGAGGGCGCCGGTAGCCCCGGGAGTTAAACGTTGAACCGGAAGTGGGCCACGTCGCCGTCCTTCATCACGTACTCCTTCCCTTCCAGGCGGAGCAGGCCGGCGTCGCGGCAGGCGGCCATGGTCTTCAGGCGGATCAGGTCGTCGCAGTGCACGACCTCGGCGCGGATGAAGCCGCGCTCGATGTCGGAGTGGATAGTACCCGCGGCCTCCCGGGCGCGGGTGCCGCGGCGGATCGTCCAGGCCCGCACCTCGTCCTCGCCCACGGTGAAGAAGGAGATCACCCCCAGCAGGTCGTAGCTCGCCCGGGTCACCCGGTCGAGGCTCGGCGCGGAGAGGCCGAGGTCGGTCAGGAAGTCCTTCTGCTCCTCGGGGGAGAGGGTGCTGATCTCCTGCTCGATCGGCGCGCTCACCGTGACCGCCCGCACCGCTTGTCCGGGCTGGACGCCGAACGCCTCCGGCGCCTCGGCGGCCCGGGTCTCGTCGGCGTTGATCACGATCAGCATCGGCTTGGCCGAGAGGAGCTGGAAGCCGCGCAGGCGCTTCTCGTCCTCGGGATCGAGCTCGACCTCGCGCAGGGGCTTCTCGGCCTCCAGCGCCGGCAGGATCACCTCGGAGAGGAGCTGCCGCTCGCGCTGCTCCTCGGGATTCAAGCCCCGCTTGGTCGCCTTCTCCAGCCGCTCCAGCCGCCCCTCGACGATCGTGTGGTCGGCGAGGATCAGCTCGAGGTCGACGGTCGCCACGTCGCGGGCCGGATCGACGCTCCCCTCCGGGTGGAGGATCTCGGGATCGTCGAACGCCCGCGCCACGTGGACGAGCGCGTCGACCATCTTGAGCTTGGCGAGGTCGAGGCTCTCGGCGCTCTCCCCCTTGGTGATGCCAGGGATGTCCACGTACTGCACCGTGGCCGGGACGTAGCGCTTCGGGTTGAAGAGGTCGCGGAGCGCCTCCAGGCGGACGTCGCGGACCTGTGCCGTGCCCATGTTGGTCTGGCTGGAGGTGGCGTACTTGTCCGTCGCCTGCCGCGAGGCGGTCAGCGTATTGAACAGGGTCGTCTTTCCCGACTTCGGGAAACCGAGGATGCCGAGTTGCACGGGGTTGCTCCCTCCGGAAGGGCCGCTCAGGGCCGCCGGGAGGTTATCCGGCCAGGGTCAACCAGGTCAATCAGTCTTCGAGCGTCCGCCCCTTGGTCTCGATGGCCCAGGGGAGGAGGAAGAGGCCGGCGAGCGGCACGAAGCCGACGTAGAAGAGGGCTCGCAGGGCGCTGGTGAGCGAGTTCGCCCCCTGCGCCGCGATCGACCCCACCAGGATGGGGCCGACGGCCGCGATCAGGCGCCCGACGTTGTAGCAGAAGCCCGCGCCGGTGCCCCGCAGCCGGGTGGGGAAGAGCTCCGGCAGGTAATAGGTGAAGGCGCCGAAGACCCCGAACACGGTCAAGCCGATCAGGAAGTACATGACCAACCGCGTCTCCGGCGCCAGGTCGAGGCCGAAGGTGGCGAGGATCGCCAGGCCCGAGCCCGCGAAGTAGAGGCCGAACATCGTCTTCCGGCCCAGGTACTTGGCGGCGGGCACGGTGAGCAGCGTGCCGATGAGGCCCCCGAGGTTGAAGTAGTTGGTGGCGATCTTCTTCCAGCCCTCCACCAGAGCGAGGGTGGCGGAACGGTCTAGGCTCCGCAGCTTGGCCTCCGCCTGGGCGAGCCCTGTCGCCACCACCGGAATGAAGGCGTTGCAGCTCCACCACATGATGAGGGCGACCACAGCCATGGAGAATCCCGCGAGGGTGATCGCCCGGTACTTGTCCGTGAACAGCTCGGAGAGGCGCGGATGGGCGGCGGACGCAGCCGCCGACTTCCAGCGCTCCGGCTCCTTCACGAAGATGCGGACGAGGAACGCCACGGCCGCAGGGATCAGGCCGGAGAGGAAGACGTAGCGCCAGGAGACCTCGGGCGAGTTGCGCCAGTAGACGCCGGCGATCTGGAAATTGATGAAGGTGGCGAGGAACAGGCCCAGGGGCGCCGAGGTATAGAGCAGGGCTCCGGCTTCGACCCGCCGCGACTCCGGCATCACCTCCGCCACCATCGCCGCCCCCGCGGCCCACTCGCCGCCGATCCCCAGGCTGGAGATGATGCGGAAGAGCATCAGCACCCAGATGTTGGGGGCGAAGGCGCAGGCCGCCGTGCCAAAGGCGTAGAGCAGCATGGTGAGCATCAGGGTGCGGGTGCGCCCGATGCGGTCCGCCACCTGTCCGAAGACGATGCCGCCGATCGCCCAGCCCACCAGCAGCACCGAGGTCAGGATGCCCGTCCACTGCAGCGTCGCCGCCTTGGCCGCCGGCGAGCCGATGGTGAGCCCAAGCAGCGTCGGCACGCAGTTGGGAGCCACGAAGTTGAAAAGCTGGCCGTCGAAGACGTCGAACCCCCACCCCAGCCAGGCGGCGAGCAGCACCGTCCACTGGTAGGAGCTCATGCCGAGGAACCGGCGGCCCGGGCCGGCCGTCGTCGCTTGGGGGCTCATCGCGCGGCGATGATAGCAGGGTCAGGGGGGAAATCGGCGGTTCTTGCCGTCGCGACCTCACCCCAGCCCCCCTCCTATGGGAGAGGGGCTTCAACGTTGTTGTCTCTCCCTCTCTCGGCCACTCCGGCGGATCTCCTCCACCCGCTCAGCCAATTCATCGGAACCCTCCCATCCCCCAGCCAGACTGGCGAGTCCTTCTTCAGAAGTCCTGACAGGACAGAGATGCGCTTCACGCTCCCTTCGGGCTTGCTGTACCTCTTGAGTAAGCTCGTCGCGCCGGTGCTCTCGGACCCGGTGGCGTAGTATCTCTACAAGCTCGAGCTGGGCATCCAAGGATAGCTGGTCGATTGCTTCAAGGATGGCATTGAAATCCACGACGAGCAGTATACCTCCTTCCAGCTAAAAGATATCCCTGGAAGCGCCTTTCCCTGTCTTCCCCGAGACCGTGCCACAATCCCCCTGCCATGGCCGAGCCCGCTCTTCAACCCGTCCGCCCGTCCCTGATCGCCCGGGTCCCGCCGGACGGCACCGCCGATCCGGACGAGATCCTCGACCGTTTCGTGGACTGGGCGGCCGAGGCGGGGTTCGAGCTGTATCCGGCGCAGGAGGAGGCGCTGCTGGAGATCATGGCCGGCAAGCACGTCATCCTCAACACCCCCACCGGCTCCGGCAAATCGCTGGTGGCACTGGGCCTCCACTTCAAGGCCCTCTGCGAGGGGAAGACCTCCTTCTACACCAGCCCCATCAAGGCGCTCGCCTCGGAGAAGTTCTTCTCCCTCTGCGACGACCTCGGACCCGAGAACGTCGGCATGATGACCGGCGACGCCTCCATCAACCCGGACGCGCCGGTGATCTGCTGCACCGCCGAGGTACTCGCCAACCGCGCCCTGCGCGAGGGGGAGCGGCTCGACGCCCCCTACGTGATCATGGACGAGTTCCACTACTACTCGGACCCCGAGCGCGGCGTCGCCTGGCAGATCCCCCTGATCACCCTGCCGCACACCCGGTTCCTGTTGATGTCCGCCACCCTCGGCGATGTCTCCTCCATCAAGGAGCACGTCGAGGAGCGCACGGAGATCGAGGCGGCCCTGGTCACCTCCGAGCAGCGCCCGGTCCCGCTCGATTTCGAGTACCGCGAGACCCCGCTCCACGAGACCATCGAGGCGCTCGTCACAGCGGGCAAGGCGCCGGTCTACGTCGTCAATTTCACCCAGCGCGAGTGCGCCGAGCTCGCCCAGGCCCTCACCAGCGCCAAGGTCTCCAACCGCGAGGAGCGGGAGAGGATCCGCGAGGCCGTGGGCGAATTCCGCTTCGACACCCCCTACGGCAAGGAATGCAAGCGCTTCATCTCCTTCGGCATCGGCGTCCACCACGCGGGGCTGCTGCCGAAGTACCGGCTGCTGGTCGAGCAGCTCTCGCAGCAGGGGCTGCTGCGCGTCATCTCCGGCACGGACACGCTGGGGGTCGGGGTCAACATCCCCATCCGCACCGTCCTGTTCACCAAGCTGGCGAAGTTCGGCGGCGTGAAGACCTCGATCCTCTCGGTGCGCGATTTCAAGCAGATCGCCGGCCGCGCCGGCCGCAAGGGGTTCGACACCCAGGGGAGCGTGGTCGCCCAGGCGCCGGAGCACATCATCGAGAAGCGCAAGAGCGAGCGCGGCGGCGGCAAGAAGATCGTCAAGGGCCCGGCCAAGGGGGAGGTCTCCTGGACGAAGGAGACCTTCGAGAAGCTGATCGAGCGACCCCCGGAGACGCTGAGGTCCCGCTTCCGCATCACCCACGGCATGGTGCTCAACCTGCTCCAGCGCGACGCGGAGCTGGACGATCCCAACCTCCGCAACTTCGACTCGCTGCGCGACCTCATCCGCCGCAGCCACGAGGAGGAGGGGGCCAAGGCCCGCCATCTCACCACCGCGGCAGTCCTGGTGCGCTCGCTCTACCGTTCGGGGATCATCCGGATGCGGCGCGACACCGCCACCAACTACCTCTGGGCGGTGGTGGCCGAGGACCTCCAGTGGGACTTCTCCCTCCACCAGGCGCTCTCCCTCTACCTGGTCGAGACGCTCACCCAGCTCGAGCCTGAGTCCGAGACCTACGTGCCCGACCTCATCACCCTGGTCGAGTCGATCCTGGAGAACCCGGAGATCGTGCTCCGCAAGCAGGTCGACAAGCTCAAGGGGGAGCTGGTGGCGCAGCTCAAGGCCGAGGGGGTCGAGTACGAGGCGCGGATGGAGAAGCTGGAGGAGGTCACCCACCCGAAGCCGCTCTCGGACTTCATCTACGGCACCTTCAACCGCTTCCGCGGCAAGCATCCGTGGGTGGGCGGCGAGGACATCAAGCCGAAGTCGATCGGCCGCGAGATGTTCGAGGGGTACATGAGCTTCGCGGACTACGTGAAGCGCTACGGCCTCCAGCGCAGCGAGGGGGTGCTCCTGCGCTATCTCTCCCAGCTCTACAAGACGCTCGACCAGACCGTCCCCGAGCCGGCCAAGACCGAGGGGGTGTGGGACGCCCTCGGCTTCTTCCGCGCCTTGGTCGAGCAGACCGACTCCAGCCTGCTCGAGGAGTGGCAGGGGCTGCTCCACCCCGAGGTCCTGGTGCGGGCGAAGGAGCGCAAGACCGCCCGCGAGGTCCTCTGGCTCGAGGAGCTGCTCGCCGATCCCAAGACCTTCACCGCCCGCGTGCGCGCCGAGATGCACCTGCTCGTCCGCGCCCTCTCGCTCAAGGAGTGGGAGGAGGCCCCCAATCTGGTCAAGCAGGACCCGGACGATCCCGACACCCTCTGGGACGCCGAGCGCTTCGAGGCTACAATGGCCCCCTTCCTCGCGGAGTATGGCGAGCTCCTCTTCACCCCCGAAGCCCGCCGCCATCAGTGGACGCAGATCCGCAAGACCGGGGACCGCCAGTGGGAGGTCACCCATACTCTCCTCGATCCGCAGGGAGACAACCTCTGGGCGATCCAGGGGACGATCGATCTCCGGAATCCCGACGAGGCCGAGGGCCCGATCGTGCGGGTGGGCCGGATCGGGGCGTGAGAGTCACCGATTCCTGGTTTTGAGCCCTGGATCTCGGTTTCGGAGCCAGGATGACGCGTTCCGAGAGCTGGATGACGGGCTTGAAGCGCAGCCCGGCGGTCCCGATCCTCAAGATGACGGCTCCGGAGACGAGATCGCGCGTTTGAACGCGACCCGGACGGTTTGGAATCCAGGATGACCGTCCGGGAAGACAAAAAAACGATTCGGAAGCCCTGAAAACTGGTCGGGAAAGCAAGTCAGCCGCTCGGGAAGCCAAAAAACGCATCCGGGAGCGCTCGAAGCCCGTCGGGACGGCAAAAACGAGGGCCGGGACAGGAAAAACGCGCCGGGGAGCTCGGAAACGGGACCAGCCTCGAGATTTGGGGACGGGGATCGGGTCCTGAAGCCGGATCGAGACCTAAACGATCGATGGGAGTCAATCTTTCAGTGGTGTGAAAGCGTCCTCCTTTTCGGCGAACATATTATAGTGAGTAAATTCAAGGTGCTGCTCGTCGAGCAGCTTTTGCCACGTCTTGTTCTTGCCGAGGGCCTCAAGCGTCTTCTCAATGGTCTTGCCGCCATTTTCGCTCGCATTCTCGACAAGCGTTTTCATGTCACTCTCGATGAGGTCTCTCACCGTGACCCAAGCCTTGGCTGCCTCTTTCGCGCTCGTGGGCTTGTGGAGCCCTTCTTTCTTTCGCCTTTGAGTCTGAGGCGCAAAGTCTTTATCGTCCTCTTTAAGATTCTCTAGAATTGGCCCGAAGCTATTCGCCATCTCGTGCTGAGACTCCCCCCATGTATCTTTGTAGAAAACTTCAAGCTTAGGCTTGAGGACGCTGGTCAATCCCGTCGTGGCCGTATCGGGGGTGCCGTAAGAGAATCCTTTCGTGCCTCGTACTACAATATTTTCATCCTCTCCCAAGCCCTTATCCAACAGATCGCGAGCGGAGGCGTCATTGTCATCCTTGATATCAGATCTGCAGGTCAGGATTCGGATCTCTCCTTGCCAATTATCGACCTCGTAGATGACGTCGTACAACGTAGAGCCCACGCTTTGGAGCCCCACCGTTTCCGAGCGGTCGGACTCGGACCAGATCTCGCCCGGACTCCCGTGGCCCACGATATAGACGTTTTCACTTGTGCCCAGGGTGACAGTTCCGTCGAGATTTTCGATCGCCATTATCCGTTCATCTTTATTATATTTTCTCAGATTGTAGAGAACCTTCATGATGGCGTAGTCGGACGACCTCCCTCCAGCGACCAGAATCAGTGGCTGGGCGACCGCTGCTTTCATTTGCGCCGGCCGGTTTCCATGCGGGTTGTACACCGGCGGTGCCGGCACTCGGGGCCTTGGCGCGGCGGCAGGGTTGGTCCTGGGCTGCGCGGACCGCTGTGCATGAGGGTTGTATACCGGTGGCGGTGGTATTCGGGGTCTCGGCTCAGTGCCAGAGGTCTTCGGTTGCGCGGAGCGGGCCGCGTGGGGGTTGTATACCGGTGGTGGCGGTATCCGTGGTCTCAGTCCGGCTGCGGTCTTCGGTTGCGCGGGCGGGGTTGCATGGGGGTTGTACACGGGTGGCGGCAGTGCTCGTGGTTTCGGCGCAGGTGGAATGGCCGGCTTCGGCTGTATGGGTACGACAGGGGAACCCACAGGCCGAGGGACATGAGGCGCCGGCGGCCGCGGATCCACCGGGCGAGTTGGAGCACCCGGAACAGGACGATTCAGGCGCGATGCTCCAGAGTGGTTCATGGGGCCCTCCGGTGAGGATCGGCTCGGTACGATCTTCCTGGATTTATTTAAGGCTAGTCTGGGCCGGCGGAGAAAGTCAAGGCCGCTGCGGACGGTCTGAGGCGAGACGGCGGGATCAGCGGGCGGGCCGCACCTCCCCCGCCACCACCCCCGGGAGCTCCGTAACGAAATCGGCCCCGAACGCCTTCGACGGGGTCCACGCCCCGGGCTGCACCCGTCCCGCCAGGACGCGGATCACGCTCTCCACGGCGGAGAGGGCGGTGAAGCGGTATCCCTCCGGGGTCTCGATCGTCGAGGTGACCGTGCGGCCGGCGGCGTCCTTCGCCTCCCCCCAGAGATAGACCCGGGCGGTTTCGCGGACCTCTTCGGAGGGGCCGGTCACCTTGCGGTCGGCCCAGGCCAGGGCGAGGCGTTTGACCGGCCCCCAGCCGGCGAGGGGGAGGAACGGCGCCATTCGCTTCATGCGCCGGATCGTCGTCGGCGGCGTTCCCGAGTAGACGCGGATGTTCGGGATGCCCGTCGAGTGGTAGGCGGTCGAGACGTCCCCCCAGGGGATGGTCATGGCCCAGCGCCGGCCGGCCCGGCCGCCGAAATCGATCTCCCGGGAGTCCCAGGCGACCGGCACGGGGACGATCTTTCCTTCCTTGCGGATCGCACCGGCGTGCGGGAGGCTCTCGATCATCGTCTTCATCGTCCCCCGGCTGATGCTCCCCTTCTCGGGATAGAAGGCGAGGGCGAGCGCGGTCGCTCCCGGGAGGGCCCGGGCGAGGCGCGCGGCCAGGCAGTCGCTCGGCACCACGTCGAAGCCGACGCCGGGGAGCAGGGCGACCCCCGCCCGGCGCGCCGCCTCCCCCTGAGCCAGGACCGTCTCGAAGACCGGGATCTCCCCCGTGATATCTAGATAATGGGCGCCGGTCGCGAGGCAGGCCGCTACCATGGGGGCGCTGGTGTGGAGGAAGGGGCCGGCACAGTGGAGCACGGCCTTGACGCCGTAGAGCTCGGCCGCCGTCCCCTGCGCGTCGCCGAGCGAGAAGGCGCGGCTCTGGAGCCCGAGCTCCCCCGCCAGCCGGCCCACCGCCTCGGCGTTGCGCCCGGCGAGGATGGGCGAGAGCCCCCTCCGCACCGCCTCGCGCGCCGCGAGCTCCCCCGTGTAGCCGTTGGCCCCGTAAATCATCCAGCTCATGCCCGTCCCCCTGTCTCAATGTCCTGGGGGACTATACGCCCGAGCTGGCCGCGGGCGCTCTATCCGCGGGCGGCTCCGAGCTGGCCGCGCCGGATGATGTCGGCGAGGCGGAGGACGAAGGGGGCGGGGATCTCCCGCTGGGCGAGCCGCTGCCGCAGGAAGGCCAGGGCCATGCGGGTGCCCTGCGGCGCCTCGATCTGGAGGAAGGCCTCCTCGGCGGCGCGGACCAGGCTCAGCGCCCGCGCGGAGTCCCCCAGGCGGAGGTGGATGGCGGCCTGGTCCAGCTTGACGTTGGCGGCCTGGGAGCGGCGCCCGGCGGCGGCGAGCCCCTGCTCGGCGGCCTCGAGGTCCAGGAGGGCCCGCCGCTCGTCGCGCAGGCCGGCCCGGATGCGCCCTTCGAGCCAGAGGAGGTCGAGGCGCTGGGCCTCGTCCGTGGCGAGCTCGTCGCGGTGCGCGCCGAGGAGGCTGCGGGCCTCCCGCAGGCGGCCGCTCTCGACCAGGAACCAGATCTGGTTGTGGATGGCGGCGAGCACGAGATCCGGCTCCCGGGTCTCGTCCACCATGCCGAGCCCCCGCTGGGTGATGCGGAAGGCCTCGCGCGACCGGCCCGCGTAGCCGGTGTAGAGCCCCTTGGTGATCAGCGCCCGGCCGGCCATGTGCTGGTCCCCCCGCTCCTGATGGAGGGCATAGGCGGCGTCCAGGGCCGTCAAAGCGAGGCCGTCGTTGCCGCGGGCGGCCTCCAGGGAGGCCTGGAATTCGTAGAGGCGGGCCCGGTCCTCCGAATGGCTGGTCTCATCGCCGAGGATCTCGGCGGCCCGGTCCAGGGCCTGCTGGGCCTCGGTCAGGTCGCCCGCGATGCGGCAGGAGTTGCCGTACACGGCCCAGGCGCGGCTCAGGAGGTCCGTCTGGGAGAGGTCGCTGGCGGTGATCACCGCCAGGCGGGCGGTCCGCCGCATCTCCTCGGGATCGTCATGGCGGAGCGACCAGGCGCGCTGGAGCAGGGCCTCCACCTCGGCGGTCTTCCCGCCTCCCAGAGCCGCGGAGAGGCGGTCGAAGGCCGCGTCGTAGGCGTCCTCGGGGGGCGCCGGAGACGCGCCGAGATGCCAGAGGTCCGCCGCCTCGCTCCGGCAGGCGTTGCAGCCGCGGAGCAGGTGGGCGACGGCGGTGCTTGCCGCCTCGCGGGGGAGCTCGCCGCCGGCGAAAGCCTTGAGGTCCTGGGAGGTGAGATGCCGCGTCATGGGAGATCCCTCTCGTGCTTTACCCCATCCCGGATTGGAAGGGATGCTGGTTGGAATATAGATGTCCAACCTTTCTACGCACATTACGAAACGAAGTTGCAGGGCGAGATCTTCCCGGAAAGTCTCTTAAGGTCTTCAGGCCGAGGCCAGCGCTGCCCGCGCAGCCACCACCCTCTCCCGCGCCTCCTCCACCGTCGCCGCCAGGGCGGTCAGGTGGCCCATCTTGCGGCCGGGCCGGGCTTCGGCCTTGCCATAGAGGTGGAGCTTGACGTCGGGGAGGCGGCAGGCGGCCTCCCAGCCCGGTTCCCCCTCGGACCAGAGATCGCCGAGGAGGTTGGCCATGGCGGCGGGGCGGAGGAGCTCAGGGGAGCCCAGGGGCAGGCCGCAGATGGCCCGAAGCTGCTGCTCGAACTGGCTGGTGACGCAGGCGTCGAAGGTGAGGTGGCCGGAGTTGTGCGGGCGCGGCGCCAGCTCGTTGACCAGCAGGCGGCCGTCCCCCGTGAGGAACATCTCGACGGCCAGCACCCCCACGACCCCCAGCCCCTCCAGGATGCCGCGGGCGATCGCGACCGCCTCCCGCTCGGTCCCGGGGGGCACGGCGGCCGGCGCGGTGGAGACGTCGAGGATGTGCCGGTGGTGGCGGTTCTCGATCACCCCGAAGTGGGCGAAGGAGCCGTCGAGACCCCGGGCGGCCACCACGGAGACCTCGCGGTCGAAATCGACGAAGGCCTCGAGGATCGCCTCCTGGCCGCCGAGGGAGCCCCAGGCGGCCGCCGCCTCGCCCGGAGCCGCGATCCTCACCTGCCCCTTGCCGTCGTACCCCCAGCCGGCCGTCTTCAACACCGCCGGGGTGCCCAGGGCGGCGAGGGCGGCCCGGAGGTCGTCGAGCGAGCGGACGGCCGCGAACGGGGTGACGGGGAAGCCCGCGCCGGCCAGGAACCCCTTCTCGCGCAGCCGGTGCTGGGTGGCGTGGAGGACGGAGCCGGCCGGCCGCACGGGGGCGTGCTCCGCGGCGGCCTCGGTGGCGGCGGCGGCGACGTTCTCGAACTCGAAGGTGACCACGTCCACCCCTTGGGCGAACTCGCGCACGGCGTCGAGGTCGTCGTAGGCGGCCTGGACCTCGCGGTCGGCGACCTGGCCGGTGGGAGTGTCGTAGTCGGGGGAGAGGGTGTGGACGCGGTAGCCCATCCGCCGCGCGGCGATGGCGAACATGCGGCCGAGCTGGCCGCTGCCCAGGACCCCGATGGTCGAGCCGGGAGGGATCACCCGCGGGGGGGAGCTCAAGGCAGGGTCTCGTCCCGCACCCGGCGGGTCTGCTCCTCGGAAAACTCTCTCAGCCTCTCCCGCAGCTCCGGCCGGGTGGCGGCCAGCATGCGGACGGCGAGCAGGGCGGCGTTGGCGGCTCCGGCCTTGCCGATGGCGAGCGTCCCCACCGGCACGCCCGAGGGCATCTGGACGATCGACAGCAGGGAGTCGAGGCCGTTGAGCGCCTGGCTCTGGACCGGGACGCCGAGCACCGGGAGGAGGGTCTGGGCCGCCACCATGCCGGGGAGGTGGGCGGCGCCGCCGGCGCCGGCGATGATCACCTGGACCCCCCTACCCTCGGCGCCGCGGGCGAATTCGGCCATCCAGTCCGGAGTGCGGTGGGCGGAGACGACGTGGCATTCGTGGGGGACGCCGAAGCGGGAGAGCATCTCGTCCGCGTGGCGGAGGGTCTCCCAGTCGGATTTGCTCCCCATGATGACGCTCACCAGGGGCGGATCGTCAGGGCTCATCCTTTGATCTCGGATTCGATCTCGAAAAGAAGAGGGGTTGGCCGGAGCGGTTCCCGGGGTATAATCCCGCCGTTCAAGTCACCGCATTCGCGGGCAAAGCTTAGCATAGGGGGCGAGAGGTATCGGACGCCACGGGCCTGTCACAGGAAGGTCGCACCGGGCTCAACCGTCGCCTCGCGCCTTTGCATAGACTCTGTTCGAAACTTACGCACTTCAAAGGAGGGCTTCACTTATGGTGCGTGTCCGTAAATCCCGCTGGGTGTGTGCTCTGGCGGCCCTGCTCGTCCTCTTCGGGCTGGCCGGCGCGGCCTGGGCCCAGACCGACGTCACCACGAGCCGCGTCTCCGGCACCGTGGAAGATTCGTCCAAGTCCCCGCTGCCGGGGGTCACCGTCGAGGCGGTCAACACGGAGACCGGCCTCAAGCAGGTCGAGGTCACCGACGCCAACGGCTTCTACCGCATCCTCAACCTGCCCACGGGCACATACCGGATCTCGGCCTCTCTCGACGGTTTCGCCACCGCGACCGCCGAGAGCGTCCGCCTGCTCATCGGCTCGACGCCGACCGTGAACTTCACGCTGCAGAGCGCGCGGATCTCGGAGACGATCACCGTCACCTCCGAGGCGCCCACGGTCGAGGTGACCAACACCCAGATCGCGACGACGATCCAGTCCGAGCAGCTCAAGAACCTGCCGACCCCCGGCACCGACTTCCGCCAGCTCGTGCTGCTCACTCCCGAGACCCGCTTCGACTCCGAGCGCGGCAACATCTCGATCTCCGGCCAGCGCGGCATCAACACCAACGTCACCGTGGACGGCGTGGACTACAACAACGCCTTCTTCGGCGGCACCACCGGCGGTGCCGAGGGGCGCGCCCCGCTGTCGCTCTCCGAGGAGTCGATCAAGGAGTTCTCGGTGATCACCAACGGCGCCTCGGCCGAGTTCGGCCGTTCGGGCGGCGGCTTCGTCAACGTGATCACCAAGAGCGGCACCAACAACCTGCACGGCTCCGGCTTCTACTACAACCAGCCGCAGAGCCTGATCTCCGATTTCGCCAAGCCCCACCTGGCGCCCGGCCAGACCTTCACCGGCACCACCAAGCCGGCCGACCAGAAGAAGAACCAGTTCGGCGCCTCGCTGGGCGGCTCGATCGTCCGCGACAAGCTCTTCTATTTCCTTTCCTACGACAACCAGAAGCAGGACGTCACGGTGCCGATCTCGTCGACCGTGCTGGACCCGGCGATCTTCGCCAGGTATCCGGCGCTGGCGAGCTCCCCCAGCTTCGCGCAGACCCGCAACGGCCACGTCGCTTTCGGCCGTCTCGACTACCAGGTCAACGACGCGAACCGCGTGATGGTGCGCGGCAATTTCGCCAAGTACGACGGCGAGAACGGCACCTCCAGCTCCCCGAGCCAGGCCGCCAGCCATAACGGCATCGAGGGGATGGACGCCAAGACCTGGGTCGGCCAGTACTCCGGCCAGTTCGGCGCCAACTTCCTGAACGACCTCAACCTCAACTACGTCAAGGAGAACACCCCGCGCGCCGACAAGGGGCTCAACCTGACCGAGGTCCAGATCCCGGGCGTGAGCTACGGCGAGGTGAGCTTCCTGCCGATCGTCTCGACCAACGACCGCAAGGAGATCGGCGACACCGTCAGCTACCTGCTCGACAAGCACGTGCTCAAGGCCGGCGCCGATTACAACGACACCGGCATCGACCAGGTCTTCAAGGGGAACTGGCGCGGCGTCTACGTCTTCAACAGCAAGGATGACCTCCTCGCCGGCCGCTGGGCCCAGTTCCGCCAGTTCGGCGGCCTCAACGGCCTGAACGCCGACCAGGCGGGCCGGGCGAAGTTCCGCCAGAAGGAGAACGCCCTCTTCCTGCAGGATCAGTGGTTCTTGCGGGCCAACCTCACGGTGACCGCGGGCGTGCGCTGGGAGAACCTGGACAACCCGAATGCGGCGGTCCTCAACCAGAACGACGTGAACGCCAACGGCTCGTTCAAGCTGAACGGCAAGATCCCGGACTCCAACAACAACATCTCGCCCCGCGTCAGCATCTCCTGGGCGCCGGACGAGAAGACCGCCGTCCGCGGCTCCGCCGGCCGCTACTGGAGCCGCACCCCGGCCATCCTCTTCGCCCAACTCCTGACCGCGAACGGCATCCGGGCGACCCAGTACATCATCAACTCGCAGCAGACCAACGGCGTGGTGACCGGTCCCCCGACCGATCCGCTGTCGCCCGGCTGGGGAGGCGCCTTCAATCCGGTGGGCGTCCAGCCGATCGATTTCAGCCGCATCACCACCATCGCGAAGCCGGGCGTCTTCGCCATCGATCCCAACTTCGACAACCCCTACACCGACCGGGTTACCATCGGCGCCGAGCGGGAGCTCTTCGCCCGCACCTCGCTGGCCCTCGACTTCACCTACGCCGAGAGCAAGCAGCTCGAGCGGCTGACCGACATCAACCGGGCCTACTCCGGCACGACGGCGCCCAACGGCCTGCCGTCCTACAGCTCGACCCTGCCGAACCCGTATTACGCCCGCATCACCACCCTGAAGTCCGACGCGCGGTCGAAGTACATCGGCGTCACGGCGACCCTCAACCGGCGTTTCGCCGACAGCTTCAGCCTCTACGCGGCCGTAACCTATTCCAAGGACAAAGACAACGACTCCAACGAGCGCAACTTCTCGGGCATCCAGCCCGAGGACTTCAACAACCTCGACCTCAACTACGGCTACTCCAACCGCGACCAGCGCTGGAAGGGCGTGGTCAACGGCGTCTGGCAGAGCCCGTTCTGGGGCCTCGGCCTCTCCGGCTCGTTCCGCTACTCCACCGGCTCGCCCTACAACGGCCTCGCCGGCCGCGACGTCAACAACGACGGCAACAACACCGACCGGCCGACGGTCGACGGCGTCCACTTCGACCGCAACAGCTTCCGCCAGCCGGACTTCTACGAGCTCAACCTGCGTCTCTCCAAGGGGTTCAAGATCTGGGAGGGCAACCTCCAGCTCTTCGCCGAGTGCTTCAACTGCTCGAACGCGGCGAACCGCTTCGTCACCTCCGCCAACCAGACCTACGGCGCCAACCCCTCGCTCGGGGTCAACCCGACCGTGAACACCCGGTTCGGCGTCGAGGACGGCGTGGGCACCCCGCGCACGGTCCAGCTCGGTATCCGGTACGACTTCTAAACGAAGATCAATCGGTGCCGTCCAGGGGGGAGCGCAAGCTCCCCCTTTTGTTTGGGTCCTTCTCCAGCAGATTCAGGACGATGCGGTCGAGCCGCTGAGAGAGCGGCGCCGGGGCTTCGTTCAGGATGGCGCGGATCATGGCGTTTGCGTCTTGACCGCGGAAGGGCCGGATTCCCGTCGCCAATTCGTAGAGGAGAACGCCGAGCGACCAGGAATCGGCCCGCGGGTCGGGAGGCCAATCCTGGAACCGCTCGGGGGCCATGTAGGAGACCGTCCCCGCCGCCTCGCGGAAGCTCTGTCCGGGAAGGTCCGGCTCGCCGGCGAGCCGGGCCTGTCCGAAGTCGAGCAGCTTCACGGCGCCGCCTCCCGGCAGGACGACGTTGCCGGGCTTGAGGTCGCAGTGGATCACGCCGCTCTGGTGGGTGGCTTCGAGGACGGCTTCGATCCGCGCTCCGAGATCGAGGACGGCGGTCTCCTCCAGCGGACCGGACTGGTAGAGGATCTCGGCCAGGGTCGGCCCTTCCACCAGCTCCATCACCAGGAAGTCGAGGCCGTCTTGGGAGCCATGATCGAGCCGCGCCACGACGCCGGGATGATCGATGCGGCCGAGGGCGGCCGCCTCGCGCCGCAGCCGTTGCCGGGACACCTCGCCGGCCAGCGCCCCTTCGATCGGGATCTTCACCGCCACCTCCCGCCGCGAGCGCTCGTCGAGCCCGCGGAAGACGGCGGACTTCCCTCCCAGCGCGATCCCCCGGATGAGACGGTAGGGCCCCAGGGTCTGGCCCAGGACGGGGAGCGCCCGGAAGGTCAAGCCGGGTCCGCCGCCGCAATCGCCAGGCTCAGCAGCAGATCCCCCTGGCGGACCATCAGCCCACGCTCCAGGAGCGGCGCGAGCCGCCGCTCGATCTCCTCGCGGCCGGCCCCGGTCTCCTCGGTCAATCTCCGCAACCCGCGCACGCCGTCGCAGGCGAGGTAGAGATCGCGCTCCAGGCCGGTGAGCACGGTCAGCGTCTCAACCGCGACCGGCCGCAAGTCCCAGATCCAAAGCTCGTCCCCACGGCTCTCCGCCATCAGTGCGCTCTCCGGATGGGCCTCGCGCCAGCGCTCGATCTCCCGCGCCACCGGAGCGGTGTAGGACTTGACGTCGCGGCCGTCGGCGTAGCGGAAGTCGAAGTGGTAGGCGAGGCTCTGGAGCGATTCGGAGGGCAGCGGATAGATGTAGCGGTAGGCCGCGCAGGGGCGGATCTCCTCGAAGCCCAGCTCCGGACCCAGCTCGAAGTTGGGGCTGAAGCGGTCGAGCCGGATCGACTTCGCGGTCTGCGGCGGCGTCAGGTGGGTGAGGAGGGGCAGCAGCCGCGCCATGCCCTCGTACTCCTCCGGCGCCTCGCCCGGGAACCCCCAGATCAGGTTCCACGCCGTCTGCAGCCCGAGCTCCTTCGCCCACTTCAGGATCTGCACGTTCTGGAGCGCCGTCTCCCCCTTGCGCATCCGCCGGAGCACGCCGTCGCTCAGGCTCTCGATCCCCGGCTGGATCCTGGTGATGCCGGCGTCCCGCAGGGCCCGGAGCTGATCCTTCCGCAGGTTCGCCTTCAGGGCATAGAAGAGGTCGAGCCGCCGCGGCGCGCGGGCGAGCGCCGGGATCAGGGTGTCGAAATAGCGGAGGTCGAGGATGTTGTCCACCACCAGGATGAAGCGGCCCGGGTAGCGCTCCTCCAGCCGCTCGAGCTCCGCCAGGGCCCGCTCCGGCGACTTGCTCCGGTAGGTCATGGTCGAGCCGTTGAGCCCGCAAAAGGTGCAGTGCCTGGCCGCCCCCCACCAGCAGCCGCGGGAGCTTTCGAACACCGCCCGCGGCTCCTTGCGGTGTCCCGTCTCGCTCGCCGCGAACTGGGCGAAGAAATCGTCGAATTCGGGAGTGGGGAGGGAGTCCATGTCGAGCACGGTCGGCGCGTTCTCCGGCGTCTCCTCGCCCAGGCTCTCCAGGGTATGGACGCCCGGGAGATCGCTGACGGGCTCACCCGCGAGAATGCGGTCGACGAGCTCGGGGAAGACGCGGTCCCCCTCGCCGGAGACGACCGCGTCCACGAACGTGAGCTGGCGGAGGATCTCGCGTCCCATCACCCCCTCGCAGTTGGCGCCGCCGAAGAGGATGAAGGTGTCCGGCATCTCCTCCTTGATCCGGCGGGCGAGCGCCAGCGAGGCGGTCTGCTGGACGAAGGCGTTGGTGAAGCCGGCGATCCGGGGCGCGATGCGGCGGACCCGTTCGAGGCAGTCCTCGATGAACGGGCCGGCCAGCCGGCGCGCGCGGACGATCTCGGCGATCCGCTCCTCGCCGATGTTCGGATCGTCCCGCAGGATCACGTCCTCCAGATAGCCGTCCCGGCCCTCCCCGCCGTAGAGGGCCCCCGCGAAGATCCAGTCTCCCAGGAGCCACTCGTTGGACGCCTCGTTGGCGGCCCACTGATAGAAATCCGCCCCGGCGCGGTCTGCGAAGGGGAGGGTGAGGTACTCGATGCGCGCGCTCGGGCCCTCCAGGCCCGCCTTCAGCAGGCTCAAGCCCAGCGAGGGCTGGAGCAGCGGCCCGAAGGGCATGGCGATGAGGAGGACGTCGCAGGCGTCCGTGGGGGCTGAATCCATCACTGGCTTATGATCCGGCCGCAAAGGTACCAACGGAGCCCATGATCCACAAGCCCCGGTTTCGCAGCCATTTCCGCGTCGACGTCGCGGCGGACGAGGTGAGGCTCGTCCACGAGACGGGCGCCGTCCGCCTGGAGAGCCCCCTGGCCCGGAGGCTCGCGCCGCTCGTGGACGGCCGGCGCACCGCCGAGGAGATCGCCCGCGAATTGGAAGGCGAGCTCTCGCCGCTCGACGTGGCCTTCGGGCTCTCCTGGCTGGAGGAGCAGGGGTGGATCGTCGAGGCGGGCGCGGAGGCTTCGCCGCTTGTTGATGCCTTGGGGCTCGATCCCATGGAGGCCGGGCGGGGGTTGCGGGAACGGACGGTGCGGATCGTTCAGGAGGGGGAGATGCTTGTCGGTCCCCTCATGGAGTCGCTGTTGGCGATGGGGGTGAGGGTGGATGCCGCCCCTTCGGGGCTGGCCCTCACTCCCCAACCCCTCTCTCCCCGCCTCCCCCCCGACCTGACGGGAGAGAGGGGCTTAAGACCTCTTGGACAAGCCAAGCTAACCTCTCCCTCTTCTCCCGTCGGGAAGGGAGGGAGGCCGGGAGAAGAGGGCCGGGGTGATGAGGGCCAACCTCCCGAGGACGCTGACCTCACGGTCCTGCTGACCGACAACCACCTCCGCACCGATCTCGGCCGGAATTTCCCCTGGATGCCCGTCAAACCCGTCGGCACCCAGCTCTGGATCGGTCCCCTTTTCGTTCCCAATCAACGCGGCTGCTGGCGCTGTCTCGCCACGCGCCTCCAGGCCTGGCATCCTGAGCCGGACGTCCCCCAGCCCACGGCCGATTCGACCCTGCGCATGGGCCTGGCTCTGGCCGCCACCGAAATCCTCAAATGGGTGCTCCAGGGCTCCAACCCGGCGCTGGAGGGGACGCTGATCACCTTCGACGTCCGCACCCTGGAAACGGCGCGCCACGCCGTCCTGCCCGTCCCCCGCTGCCCGGTCTGCGGGGTGCCAGCCGAACAGACGGCCCCTCATCCTTTGACCCTCTCCAGCCGCGCCAAGGTCTTTTCCCCGGGGGGCGGCGACCGGGCGGCCACGCCGGCCGCGATGCTGCGGCGGTACGGCCATCTCATCAGCCCCCTGACCGGAATCGTCGACCGGCTGGTCCCCTCCCTCGACGAGGACCTCCTGCAGATCTATACCGCGGGGTATGTCGCGCCGGTCCAGAGGACCGAGCGACTGCGCAGCGCCGGACGCGGCGTCACCGCCGAGCAGGCCCGCGCCGCCGCTCTCTGCGAAGCCCTCGAACGCCACTCGGGCTTCTTCCAGGAGACCGAGTCTCGGATCGAGGCGAGCTTCCGCGAGCTCGGCGGCGCGGCGGTCCACCCCAACGACTGCCTGCGGATCAGCGACCGCCAGTACGCGGACCGTGACGCCTGGAACCGGCTCGACCTCCCCTATCACTGGCTCCCCGCGCCCTTCGACGAGGAGCGGCCAATCGCCTGGACCCCCGCCTGGTCGTTGACCGCCAAGGACTTCCGCTGGCTGCCCACGGCCTACTGCTTCTACGACGTCCCGCTGCCGGAGGACCACCGCTTCTGCCGCGCCGACTCCAACGGCTGCGCCGCCGGGAGCTGCCTGGAGGAGGCGGTCCTGCAAGGATTCTGCGAGATCGTCGAGCGGGACGCCCTGGCGCTCTGGTGGTACAGCCGCGCCCGGCGCCCGGCCGTGCGGCTCGAATCCTTCCGCGATCCTTACTTCACCGCCCTCGCCGGCCACCTCGGCCGCTTGGGCCGAAGGGTCTGGGTGCTCGACCTGACCACCGATCTCGGCATCCCCACTTTCGCGGCCCTCTCCCGCGAGGTCCCGACGCGCCCGGGGGACCTGATCCTCGGCGCCGGCGCCCACCTCGATCCCGGAGTAGCGATCGGCAAGGCGCTGACCGAGATCACCCAGTTCCTTCCGGGCTTCCTCGCCGGCCGACCGCGCCGCGTCCTGTCGGAAGATCCCGGCGATGCGCCCTACCTGGAGCCCGACCCGGAACGGCCGCCGCTCGCCACGGACGATCTTCCCTGCCTCGCCCGCCCGGACCTCCGGGAGGAGGTCGAGCTCTGCGTGGAGCGGGCATGGGCGAGCGGGCTGGAGATCCTGGTGGTGGATCAGACCCGCGAGGAGATCGGCCTTCCCGTGGTCCGCGTCGCCGTCCCCGGCATGCGCCTCTTCCGCGCCCGCTTCGCCCCGGGGCGCCTCTACGACGTCCCCGTGGCGCTGGGGTGGATTCCGGCGCCGCTTCGCGAGGAGGAGCTCAACCCGGTCCACATCCTCACCTGAGTAGAGTAAGATTCCCACCCAATCCTGTCGTCTTTAACAATTTTTGGGAGGAACCTATGTCGACCACCGACGCGAAGAATTTCCTCGACGCCATCGACACCGACACCGCGTTGCGCGGCAAGCTCAAGGGGGCTTTCGACAACATCGTCCAGACCGCCCAGCAGAACGGCTACAACGTCTCCGCGGACGACCTGCGCCAGGAGCTCCGCACCCGTTGGGGGATCAGCACCCCCACCACCTATCAGAGCGATCCGGACACCTGCTTCTTCATCTGATCCGTGATGGCGGACCAGGAAGATCAGGTCCCGCTGCACGGCGAGATCCTTGAGCCGCTCAGCGGATCGACCCCCCGTGAGAAGGCGCCGGACGCCGGAGAGCGGATCACCGTCACCGTGGTGGTCCGCTCCCGGGCGGACCGCGGCGCCATCGCCGGGGCCCTGGAGAAGCTCCGCAAGCTCCTGCCGCACGAGCGTCCGCCCATCCTTCCTCCCGACGAATTCGAGCGCCAGTACGGCGCGGCCCCGGAGGACCTCGCGGCCGTGGTGGCCTTCGCCGCCCTGCGCGGGCTCCACGTGGAGGGGGTCAGCGCGGTCCGCTGCACCGTGGAGCTCTCCGGCACGCTGGAGCAATTCGGCCGGGCCTTCGGCGTCGGCTTCCGGCTCTTCGGCCACCCGTTGGGCGCCTACCGCCTCCACGACGGCCCGATCCTGATCCCGCGGCCCCTCCAGGGGGTGATCGAGGACGTGATCGGCCTCGACGACCGTCCGCTCCTCACCCCCGCGGTGGTGGCCAGCGCCGGCTCGTCCGCTCCGGGAGTCGACAAGCTCGTCTACACCGATCCCCGCGCGATCATGAAGTATTACGACTTTCCGGCCGGCACGGGGGCGGGGCAGTGCGCCGCCCTCGTGCAGTTCGGCGGCGGCTACAACCCGGAGGACATGGGGGCCTACTTCCAGCTCCGGGACATCCCGTGCCCGGTGATCGCGTTGGTCGAGGTGATGGGGCAGACCAACCAGCCGGCCAGCGCCGAGGTCATGAAGGGCTGCGCGTCCTACCTCGGGCTGCTCGGCCCGGCGGACCCCAATGGCAAGGACGTCTACAAGGCGAATTCGACCGCCTTCTGGGCGACGCTCGAATGCACCATGGACCTCCAGATCCTGGGCACCGTGGCCCCGGGAGCCCGCCTCGTCACCTACCTGGCCCCCAACACCGTGCAGGGCAAGTACAACGCTTTTTCCCAGGCGATCTTCGACACCACCAACAACCCCACGGTGATCAATTGCAGTTGGGGCTCCTGTGAGAACCAGACCCCGCAGAGCGCGATGATCTCGCTCGACCAGCTCTTCCAGAAAGCCGCGCTCAAGGGGGTGACGATCTGCGCCTCCGCCGGCGACTACGGCGACGGCTCCGCCCAGTGCGGCCAGCCGGCCGGGCACTTTCCGGCCTCCAGCCCCAACGCCCTGGCCTGCGGCGGCAGCAGCGTCGCCCAGGATCTCTCCCAGGAGACCTCCTGGTACGAGGTCCTCTCGGGGTTCCCGATGTCCGGAGGCGGCGGCTACAGCCAGCTCTTCGACCTGCCGGACTGGCAGAAGAGCGCGGTCACGGGGCAGACCGGCCGCGGCTTCCCGGACGTCGTGGCCAAGGCCGACATCATGACCGGCTACGACGTGCTGGTGTCCGGTCTCGACCTGCCCATGGGGGGGACCAGCGCCGCCGCGCCGCTCTGGGCCGGCCTCATCGCCCTGCTCAACGAGGCGCTGAAGCGGCCGGTGGGCTATCTCACCTCCCTGCTCTACTCCGCCGAATTCGCCTCCGCGCTCCGCGCGATCGCCAAGAGCGGCGGCGGCCCCTGCGTGCCCACGGCCGGCTGGAACCCCTGCACCGGCCTGGGCGCCCCCGTGGGCTCGGCCCTGCTCGCGGCCCTCAGCGCGGAGACGAAGGCGGCCGGTTGAGGATGAGCTCGCCGACCGAGGTCTCGGCCTCCCAGCGGGTACCGGCGGCGCGGGCGAAGAGGTCCGCGTCGCCGCCCCCCAGGGCGCAGGCGGAGAGCCCCATTGCCGTCGCCACCAGGTACATCGTCTGATAGAGGGAGCCGACGTTCTTCAGGATCCCCGCGTAGGCCATCGAGCGGTATTTCCAGGTCACCCGCTGGAACCGAGCCGCCAGCACGATCAGGAGGTCCGGCGGCGGAGCCTCCGCCATCGCGCCCGCGGCCTCGATCAGCCCCTGGGCCTCGGGGGTCCGGCCGCTCAGCCGCTCCAACCGGTGGCTTTGGGGATCGTAATGATAGAGACCGGCGTCGAGCCCCTCGCACCGATTCACCACCGGATAGATCTCCAGCTCATAGATCGCGCCACCGCCGGGATAGGGCCGGTCGCTGACCTCGTGGGTTTCCGTCGATCGCACCTCGCGCACCCGGCCGGACCGATATAAAAACTCTCCGAGCTCCTGGACCGTGACCGGCTGTTCCCCCGGCTCCCGGCGCGAGCGCCGCTCCTCCAGGACGCGGGTGAAGGGGAGGTCCTCGTTGATCAACCTTTCAATCTCCGGCCGATGGAGATCCACCGTCTCGGTGGACATCGGGGCCTTGACCGCCGGCAGGGGCGCGGTCACGCCAAGGAAAGGATAGGTGCCGCCGTATCTGTTTCTATGCCGTCCCGACCGGCTGCGGGCATGGAAGAGGAGGTCGTGGAATTCCCAGGGGACGAGATCAGGATCTTCCGCGTCCACGGTGGAGAGGAACCCTTCCTCCCAGAGCAGGTCGATCCAGACCGCCTCGTCCTCATCCAGCCCGGCCCGCTCCAGGGGCACCGCCAGCCGCGTGAGCAGCGGGGCGCCCGCCGGATGGAGGATCAGATAGGAATGGGCGAGCGGCGACTCTGCCACCCACGAGGGCCCTTCCCACCGCAGATAGGCGAAGCGTGAGAGGACGACCCGGTCTGGCACATCTCCCTTGGGCTCGGGCGCGGAGCGGGAGAAGGGGACCACCGTGATCGCCGGCTCTCCGCCGCGCCGGAGGGTCCGGCAGAGCAGGCGCCGCTCGGCGAGATCGGCCAGGATCTGGTGCAGCCGCAACAGCTCCAGGCCGCGCACCCGCTCCGTGAGATCCTCCTCCGTGGAGCCGCCTGACGCCAGCGTCTCCAGAGCGTCCCGGAGCCCCGGGCCCACCTCGCCCAGCGGGAGGTGGAAGCGTCCGCGCTCGACCCTCAGGCCCTCGGGTGAAGAGATCAGGCGGAAATCCGGGGGGAGGGAGAGAAGGGCCCTCATCACCCCGGCCCTCTTCTCCCGCCCCCTTCCCCCTCCCGCACCGGGAGAAGAGGGAGAAAACCCCTTCGGGGTTGTTTTGGGTGGGCGGTTCCCCTCTCCCGGTGAGGGAGGGTGGGAGGGGGCGGGAGAAGGGCCAGGGGTGAGGGTTCGGGCGGCCCTACCACGGCGCCTGCACCCCCACCAACGGCAGCAGCTCCTGCAGCGCCGGATCGAGATACGCCGGATACTCCCGGCGCTCGCGGGCCGCGGCCAGGATGCCGAGGAGCTCCTCAAACTCGGTCCACGCCGGATCGGCGAGGCGGCGGAAGCGCGGATCGGAGCGCAGGGACTCCAGGTCCCTGGAGAGGAGGAGGAACTCGTAGTTCTCGTCCGAGCCGAGGCTGTGCCGATAGAGCAGGAGGTCGAGCGCTTCCTGGGCCCGGCCGTGCCGGGCCAGCAACGGCGCCACCTCCGACGTGGCGCTCTCCCAGCGCGGGAACCTCACCTCGCCGCTCGCCAGACGGATCAGCCGGGCGGCCGCCGCGTCCGCCAGCTCCCGGTTCCCCTCCCGCGCCGCCTGCTCCAGGTTCGCGTAGTCGCGCACCAGGGGGAGCCACTCCGGGCGGATGCGCCCGTCCCGCGCCATCGGCTCGAGCTGCGCCGCGAGCGCCACGGCGGCGTCGCCGTTGCCGGCGACGGCCTCCACCAGGGCGTCGGCGAGCACGGCGTAGGGCATGTCCGGCTCGATCCGGCGCACCTCCTGGACTCGCGCCCGGGCCTCCTCGACCCGACCGATCACGATCAGTGTGAGCGCTTCGGAGATGCGGATCGAAAGCTCCAGCGGATCGAGCTGCCGCGCCCGCTCGGAGGCCTGGAGGCTGAGCAGGATCGACCGCCGGGAGAGGGCGTTGCTCAGACGGATGTGCGCGTACCCGTCCTCGGGACCGAACGCTGCGGCCTTGAGCGCGTGCTCCAGCATCGTGCCGTAGCTCCCCTCGGGATCGATCTGCTCCGCCTCGCTGAGCACCGCCCAGGCGCGGCTCGACCGCGGATCGATCTCCAGGGCCCGTTGCGCCCAGGCCCGCACCTCCGGCACGATCTCCTGGGGCGGCACGCCGGTCATAATCCGCGCCGCGTGCAGCCGGGCGATCTCAGCCGCCGCCTCCGCCAGCCGGGGGTCGAGCTGGAGGGCGCGCTGGAGAGCGCTCTGGGCCCGCTGGAAATCGCTGGCCATCCCCTGCCGCCGGAAGAGGTTGGCGAGGAACAGCCCCTGGTGCAGGGCGAGCTCGGCCTCCGAGCTGCGGACCACGTCCGCCACTCCGGGGAGGGTCGGAGCGGCGGGGCGCAGGGCGCGCCGGATCCCCTCGGCCGCCGCGCGCGCCAGCTCGATGAAGCGGTCCCGGCGGTCCTCGAAGTCCCGCGTCCAGAGCACCACGCGGTTGGGGAGCGTAACCAGTTGCAAATTCAAGATCAGGCGCTCGCCCGTCACCGTCACGGTCGGCAGGACCACGGCGCCGACCTGATACGTCTCCGCGATGCGCTGGAGGTCGCGGCCGGCCCGCTCGAACTCCAGGTTCGTGGGCGGGGCCTTGGTCTCCAGCCCCTGGATCTGCGCCAGGTGGGTGGAGACGGTGTTGGGGATCGCGTCGGCGAGGAAACGGTCGGACTCCCCGCCCAACACCTGGCTCGGCACCACCACCAGCGAGCGGATCCGCGTGGGATCGGTCGCCGTCGGAGGCTTGCTGAAATCGGCCGGCAGCCCTGCGATCCCCGGAAGTGTCGGCAGCGTCGGCGGGGACATCCGCGGCATCTCCACCCACGTCGGCGGCGAGCCGGTCTGAGACCCGGCGCCGGACCGGGCCTCCTCAGCGATGCGGTCGAGCTCGGCCACCACCTCGGCCATTTTGGCCATGCGCCGGTCGCGGTCGCGCGTGAGGCAGCGCCGGAGGAGCCCGCGCAGGCTGTCCGGAATCGCGAAGGGGAGCGCCCGCCAGTTGGGCTCCTGGGTGAGGATGGCGCTCAGCGTGTCGGCCCAGGTCTCGCCGGAATACGCACGCTTCCCCGAGAGCATCTCGTACACCAGGCAGGCGAAGGACCAGATGTCGCTGCGGTCGTCCACCGCCAGGCCGCGCACCTGCTCGGGGCTCATGTAGGGGGGCGTGCCCACCACCATGCCCGGCACGGTGAGCCCGGTGTTGAAGGCCTTCTGCTCCCTGCCGGCCAGCACCGTCGAGATCTGCGGCTCGATCGACTTCGCGATCCCGAAATCCAGCACCTTGACCCGCCCCTTCGGCCCCACGATCACGTTCGAGGGCTTGAGGTCCCGGTGCACGATCCCTTTCTCATGGGCGGCTTCGAGCGCCTCGGCGATCTGATGGGAGACGCGGAGGACCTCGGCCAGCGGCATGGGACCGGCGTCGATCAGGGATTCCAGCGGCGTCCCCTCCACCAGCTCCATCACCAGGAAGCGCTCCTCGCCGACCTGTTCGAGCCCGTGGAGCGTGGCGATGTTAGGATGGTTGAGGGAAGCGAGGAGCCGGGCCTCGCGTTCGAAGCGGGAGAGGCGGACCCGGTCCCCCTTCATGGAGGGCGGGAGCGTCTTGATCGCGACCTCCCGGTCGAGCACCTGGTCCCGGGCGCGATACACGTCCCCCATGCCGCCGCTGCCCAGCCGGCCGACGATCAGATAGGGACCGATCTGTGAGCCGGTGTCCAAAGCGGTGACTTCTCCAGGAATGAGCGCCGATGAGCCGTGCGTTGAAGCGGATAGGGTCCGTTTTCGCGGCTTAGTGTAGACGCCGGCCCCCTCCGGCACAAGGGCTGTTCACTCCGGACGGGACCCGTAGTATTCTTCGCATCGACATAGGTCAATTGAGGAGCCATTTTTTATTTATGAACATGAAGGTCCGCCGTTTCGCCGCGTCAATCGCCTACACCACGCCCGAAGGAAAAACCCAGGAAGACGAGTTCCCCGTGCGCGCCGCCGACTACGCCACGGCGAACCGGATCGCGTTCGACTACGCGCTCAAGGTGCTGAAGCTCGAGGACTTCGAGCTGCGGATCGTCGGCGCCTGAGCCGGGGCGGCCGGCCCGCCGGCCTCTGGGGGAGGCCTCAAGGCGGGGACGAGGCGCTAGTTCCGCGGAATAGTTGGACTTTCCCGCGGAATAGTTGGTCCGTTCCGCGGGAAAGTTGGGAAGTTCCGCGGAACGGCTCGACCCATGACCCCGGCGGGAGGCTCATACCGCGGAATAGTTGGTCCATTCCGCGGAACGGCTCGACCATTCCGAGGTACGGTTGAGCCGCCGGCCCCGGCGGAAGGACAATTCCGCAGAACGGACCAACCGCCGGCCGGAATCCATGGACCGCCCGCCTTATCGCGAGTCCCAAACCGCGGAATGGCTCAACCGCCCG
>JBJMHA010000077.1:0-9082 GCA_045807625.1 Thermoanaerobaculia bacterium
CAACACGGCCCGAGCGTCCCACTCGGAATCGGAGAGAAAGTACTGAAGAGATTGATAATCACAATCAGGCACGACTTCCTCCATGCGCTCCATATTCTTACGGCGTGCCTGCATCAGACCCTGTAAGTACTGCTGGGCCTGGGCGGCAACCGAACGCGTCCAGCGTCGGAAATGCGCCTCGAAGCGCTTGGAGAAATCCTGAAATCGAAACCCCATCCCTTCGAGCGGGACTGGGGCATTGGCGGTCTCCTTGGACTTACATCCGTTGGGGCGGGCCTGGGGGACTCTTGGTGCCTCCCGGAAACTCTAAATCCCGCCCTGCCGTAACTTTACGCCGCCAAGGCACCCAAAGGCAAGACCCCTGCGCCAGTCTGACAAAGTAGAATTAAGCGGCTGCAGGAGCGTTTCGTATCTCTCGACGCGATCCAGGCCGAGCTGGAACAGCGGTCGCGCGAGGAGCTGGAGGAGGTGGCGGCCGGCGCCGACCTGCCGGCGGGCGGGCCTCTTCCCGGGTTGGCTCCCGTACCGCTGCCGTTCTCCGGCGCGCCCTCGTTGCGCCGCGGGCCGCTGCCGGCCGGCGAGAGGCTCATGCGCTACGTGCTCCGGCCGGGTCTGGAGCTGCATCTCTCCGAAGGGGCCGACGCGGCGGCGCGGGCCTTGTGCGAAAAAATCCTGAAAGGCGAGGTGGACGAATGACGAGCTCAGGGCTGTTCATCCAGGGCGGCGGGGCGGTGCCGTTGCGCGGTGTCGAGGTGACGGGCGAAGTGCTCGGCGCCTTCGCGCGGGTGACCGTACGCCAGCGATATCAGAACACCGAGACGAAGCCGGTGGAGGCGGTCTACACCTTCCCCCTTCCCAGCGACGCAACCCTCACCGGGTTCGCCATGGTCTGCGCCGGCCGCCGCCTCGACGGCGTGGTCAAGGAGCGCGAGAAGGCGTTCAAGGAGTACGACGAGGCCCTGATGGAGGGGCATGGCGCGGCGCTCCTCGAGCAGGAGCGGCCGAACGTCTTCACCGCCAGTGTCGGCAACCTCCTGCCCGGCGAGGAGACCCTCGTCGAGGTGACCTACGTCCAGCGGGTGCAGGCCGACGAGGGAGCGCTGCGCTGGTCGGTGCCGACGCTCGTGGCGCCGCGCTACATCCCGGGCGCGCCGGCGGGCGACCGCACGGCCCACGGCTGGGCGCCGCCCACCGACCGGGTGCCGGACGCCGACCGGATCACGCCGCCCCTGGCGCGGCGGGTGGACTACGGCCTGGCGCTCGACCTCGTCTTCGACCTCGGCGTCCCGGTCGAGGTGGAGAGTCCGTCCCACACCATCACGGTGGAGAAGGACGGCCCGCGCACGCGGGTGCGCTTCCGTCAGGGGGAGGTCGCCCTCGACCGCGACGTGGTGCTGACCGCCCGCGGCGCCGCGGGCTCGCCGCTCGAGTCGGTCCTCCTGCACCGGCCGGAGACGGGGCCCGGCTATCTCACCCTGACCGTCGTGCCGGACCTCCTGGCCGAGGAGACGGCCGCGACGGCGGTCTCCTCCCAGGACGTGGTCTTCGTCATCGACACCTCGGGCTCGATGGAGGGCGCGTCGCTCACCGAGGCCCAGGCCGCGCTCCGCCTCTGCCTGCGCCAGCTCCGCGACGGCGACCGCTTCAACGTCATCGCCTTCAATGACAAGCACCGGGTCTTCTCGCCGGAGCTCAAGCCCTTCAACCAGGCGACGCTCGAGGAGGCCGACGGCTGGGTGCGGGCGCTCTGGGCGAACGGCGGGACGGAGATGATGGCGCCGTTGGTCGAGGGGGCGAAGATGGTGCCGGATGGCGTCCTCGTGCTGCTGACCGACGGCCAGGTGGGCAACGAGGCCGAGATCCTGCAAGCGGTGCTCGCGGCGCGCCGCGGCGCCCGCGTCTTCTCGTTCGGCATCGGCACCAACGTCAGCGACACGCTGCTGCGCGACCTCGCCCGGCGCACCGGCGGCGCGGTCGAGTTCATCCATCCGGGCGAGCGGATCGACGACAAGGTGGTGGCGCAGTTCGCCCGCGCCATCGCGCCGCGCGTCAGCCAGGTGAAGGTCGCCTTCGAGGGGATCGAGGTGGCGGAGCTGGCGCCGGACGAGCCGCCGGCGCTCATCGACGGCGAGCCCTGGGTGGTCCTCGGCCGGATCGACGGCGGCCGGAGCGGCAGGGCGGTCGTCACCGGCAGCTTCGACGGCCGGCCGTTCCGGCGCGAGGTCCCAATCGACCTCGCCGCCGCGGCGGAGCGTCCGGCGGTGGCGAAGCTCTGGGCGCGGGAGCGCGTGCGTGCCTTGACCGACGCCATGAGCTCGCTCGAAGGACGACGGGCAGAGAGCCTGCGGGAGCGGATCGTGGCGCTGGCGGTGGAGCACGGCATCTCCTCGCCCTACACCGCCTTCCTCGTCGTGGAGACGCGGACCGGCGACCGGCGCGCCCAAGGGGTGCCCGAGACTCGTGTGGTGCCGGTGAGCCTGCCCGCGGGCTGGGGGATGCTCCGGCCGAAGGAAGTGGACCAGAGCATGGTATCCGGAATGATGACGCGGAGGCCGGCCGCCGCCTCGCCCGCCCTCGGAGGACGAGGTGGCTTTCCGATGCTCAGGAAGGCTCGTGCGCCGATGGGACGGGGGATCTCGGAGTTCCACGATGCTCTGGATCTGGGCGCGGCCGGTGCTTACCCGGCGGCCGCCGCCGTGCCGGAAGACCCGGTGCGCGCCCTTCTCGAGCGGCAGCTCGCCTCAGGGCTGTGGGACGGCGACAGCCGGCCGGACGATCCCCTCGCCCAGGCACGAGCGACGACCGAGGCGCTCCTCACCCTCCTGCGGGCGGGGATCAACTCGGCGCATGCGCTCTACGGCGCGCAAGTCAAGAAGGCGGTGTCGGCCCTGGCCCGGCTCGCGGTCTCGCTCGCCGGCCGCGATCCTGAGCTGGCGCAACGGGCGCTCGGGGTGGCGTGGCTCGCCGCCTCGGGCCTGCGTACCCGCAAGGAGGTGGAGAGCGCCATCGCCGGCGAGCCGGGCCTCGCCGGTCTCCTCGCCCAGCTCGGCGACGAGCGCGCCTTGCACGCGCGGTTGGCTTTATAAGAGGGGCAGGGCGTAAACGGCCGACCAGTAGAAGCCCGGGGGAACGGCCCCGCTCCGTTCCCCCGGCGGAAACACTTCGCTTGTCAAAGCTCGGGCCTTGTCTCGGGGGAATCCCTGGAAGAGGGCTCGACGCCTTGGTGCGATGCCCTACGCACAGATCTGGGAGCACGACCTCCAAGTCCCACCCCAGTCAGCTAAGTCCACCGGCTCGGAACAGGTCAAGAATACTATCCACCCAAAGTATCTACGCCTCCTGGGGCGTAATCACTCGTCGTGCATTTTACAGGGCAAGTATCGAGATAGCTTCTTAATCCACCGACGATCCGAGACAACTCGGAATCAAGCATGCTCCCAAGAGTTTCTTTGGCAAGATGCAGCTTCTTTAGGCTCTTTTTCTTCATAATCATCTCCAGATGGCCCGTATGGCCGGAAAGTACTTCCACTAACAACTGCAAGGGAGCCCACCATGGCTATATTCCGGAATGGGTGGGGCCCCGGTGACTAGTCACGAATCCAACCCAACTCGCGAAGAGCGTCCGCAAACGCCGGCCTCATCGACAGGATCCAATGCTCGTTGGTAAGCGAAGCCGGTTCGTTGAACTCCAGCAGGAATCCTAGCTTTGCATCGTGCACCCCGAGCGCTTCTCCTACACGACGAGCGAGGGTACCGTATTGAAGGTTCAGCCCGTTGAAGTTCTTGTAACCCGCTGCCATGGCAAGCTTTGATGCAGTCGAAGCTCGTCCAGGAGAGGAGTAGTGCGCTTGAAGAAACTTTAGCTGGCGACCACCGGGTTTGCCAAGTAGCTCGAGAGCGCGCTTGTATTCGGTCTTGGATACTGGTCGCGATTTCATGATCCTCACCTAGCCGCCCAATCTTGGGTTCAACCGCCGCCTCCGCCCCGCCGGATCAGCCCCTCTGACCTCTACCGGACCGGCAGAAGGCAATAGCCAGTCATCTACCTTGCTCTCCTGATTTCACTTAGCATCGTAAGTCAGGCTCGTATCTGGGTCAACACGCTCGGACACGGCCGTAGAACAGCCCGGCGCTAGAGAATGCTTGATGATTCTCGACGGAGTGCGCGGCCGAAAGCCCGGAGCAAGGACATAAAGGACTGCAAGGACGCCAACGATCTCAAGATTCGGCTGGCACTTATTCCACCGGGGGCGGGAGGGCGCATACCCCACGCACCCGGTGGGCTCCGGTCTCCTCAGCAGTTGCAAAGGGTGGGGTCGGTGACGGTGCAGCCGGGATAGGTGCTGCCGCAGCCTCCCCCGGTCGGACAGGCGAGGGCGTTGGTGGCGTACCAGCCACCGGTTTCCGGCTCGCCGCAGGTGTCCGCGCACGTCGGCCCGGCGCTGCCGCCCGACACCATGCCGAGGTAGCACAGCGTTTCGGTCTTCAATTGCAGCTTCTTCTGTAGCTTCTTTCTCACGAGATTGACCTCCTGGGTCGTGCCGCTCGCGGGCGGCGGTGGATATGGACGGGTCTACCTGAGTAATGCGCCATTGCGGGGTAAAGTCGGTCAGACCGTCCCGATCCAGTCGAGATCACCGGCCGCGGGCTTGAGGCCCGAAGGAGCCGCTCTGACTTGGCCAGGACATCGCCCTGGGTGAAAGACTCAACCCACACCTCCGGCCTTCGAAGGAAAGGAGGGACCGGGGGAACGGCCCCGCTTCCGTTCCCCCGGCTGAAAAACATCGCTTGTCAAAGAGCTCGGGCCTTGTCTCGGGGGAATCCCGGGAAAGGGGCTCGACGCCTGATGCGACGGCGGAGCCCTGCGATCCGTAGAAGTCCCCGGCCCATTCGCCGTCTCCTGAGCGTCCTCGGAAGGATCCTCTTGACAGACGGCGACGATGTGCATAGGGTGAGGCCTGTCGATCGGATTGTCAAGCCTCTTCGAGACGGGATCTCAAGGGCTCTCAGCTTGGCGTGACCCGGTCTTCCGCCTGCCAGATGTGCTCTGCGAGGCGCTTTCCCTGGAGATCGAGCCGTGTTCCCCAGGAGAAGGGAGACGCGGAGGCGAGGGGATGAGGCATTCCCCGGGCTTCGGGCGATGTTCCCCGTTGCACGCGTATCATTCCCCGTTATGCGCGTGACACGAAGGGGAGCTCGAATTCCATTCCCCGCGCTTCGGGCGGTGCTCGGGCGAGGGAAAGAGGCGTTCGACGTCTTTCGCGGGGCGCGAAGGGTGGGGAATGAGGCGGCGAGAGTCCTTCGCGTCGTTCGAAGCGGAGGAAATGGGACGCGGACGCGGGGGAATGGGGCTTGATGGGCGCGATGAGCCTCGCGAAGGATGAGAAACGCGGCTCGATGAGCCCACAGCAAGGCTCGAAGAGTAGGACGTGAGGCTTGAGGAGCAAGAAGCGAGGCTCGAAGAGCAGGGAATGAGGCTCGCGGCGGAGCTCGTGAGGTCCGCCAGAGCCTTCGGGTTCTTTGACAACTGAATCAGGTGCCAGGCGATTCGCGGCGGGGCCGGCCGCGCCTCGGTAGGGGAGACCGAGAGGGAGGGATCGCCTGGCATCGCTTTGCCTGGAACGCTTCCGTTCGCGGGGCGGTCTACAATGGAATGATGGAGACGATCGAAGCTGTCATCTCGTTCGTCTGCCTGATCAGCCTGATCGTGATCCTGCTCGAGGCGCGGCGGTCGGGCGGGCTCCGGCGGCGGGGGCCGGTCTTCCTTTGGACGTTGGGCCTCGTCCTGCTCGCCCTGCTGGCCCTGGTGCGGATCTGGGCGAACCTCGATCGCTGGGGCGACGTGCGGATCCTGATGGGGATCGTGAGCGTGGGGAACTTCCTCTGCGGGGCGGGGTTGCTGGTGCGGTGGCTGCTGTGGCGGCCGGTGGGAAGGTAAGGCAGGGCGGCCACATAGGGCCGCCCCTACAGGGAAACCACCCTTTCAAATCCCGGGCCCCCCTCAGCTCAGCGTTACATGGATCTCGCCCACCCCGCAGTCGACCTTCACCCGGGCGTGGCCGGTCCCCTTGTCCCAGTGGATCTCCCGCGTGAACAGCCCTTCGCTCGAATAGCGCCGGCCGCCGGCCACCAGGCTGGCCTCGCCGATGCCGGTGTCGATGGCCGCCGAGCCGATCGCCTCCTTCGGGAGGTTGACGTGGACCTCGCCGACCCCGAGGTCGGCCGTGACGTCCGCGGCGATCCCCTCGATAGTCAGTGAGCCGACGCCGAGGTCGGTCCGCAGCGGCAGGTTGCGGGGGACGCGGATGGTGGCGTTGACGTTCAGCCCCTTGGTGCCACCCCAATGGGGCCAGTCCTTGATCTTGACCTCCAGCTGGCCGTCCGCCCCGTTGTAGACGAGCCGCAGGTCCTGCGCGGCGTCCTCGCAGCGGCTCGTTGGCCGGTTGCAGGTGATCTGGATGTCGAGGTCGACCTGGCGGCCGTTCGACCCCTCGACGCGGAGCTCGCCGACCGGAAAGTCCAGGTGGATCCTGCCGGCGCTCCCCACCGGGATCTGCTGCTTGAACGAGCGGACGACCTCCCTCGCGCCGGCGGGCACGGCCCAGAGCAGCACGGCGAGGCCGAGGGTTGAAGTTGTCAGAACGGTCTTTTTCATCGTCTTCCCTCCGTCAATTCTTCCTCGTACAAGCGTCCCTACGAGAGGAGCCGGACGAAGGTTCCAACCCGGCGGCACCGATTTTGCCCATACTTTTGGACATGGAGCCCCAGACCGCCACCTTTCAGGAAGCCCACCTCGGGGACCGCCCCATCCGCGATCTCGGTTTGACGATCGCCGGAACGCTCCTGGAGCCGGTGATCGCCGCATTCGCGGGGGAGCTGGAGGCGGCCGGAATCCGCCGGGTGCGCCCCCGCTTCTATCTCTCGACGGAGTGGGGGGTGCCGTTCGGGACGGTGGCGATCGCCATCCCGTTCTATCTCGCCCGGCCGGACCTGACGGCGATCCACGCCGAGCGCACGGGGCACGTCGAGGGGCTCGGCCGCTGGGAGCTGCTGCGCTATCTGCGGCACGAGATGGGGCACGTGGTGAATTACGCCTACAAGCTCTACGAGCGGGAGGGGTGGGTGCGCCAGTTCGGCCCGATCACCCGGCCCTACCGAGAGGAGTATCGCCCGGAGCCGTTCAACCGCCGCTACGTCCGCCATCTGCCGGGCTGGTACGCCCAGAAGCACCCGGACGAGGACTGGGCCGAGACCTTCGCCGTCTGGATGACCCCCGGGCTCGACTGGCGGGCTGAGTACGCCGGCTGGCCCGAGGCGCTCGCCAAGCTGGAGTATTGCGACCGCGTGATGGCGGAGCTGAACGCGGCCGATCCGCTGGTGACCGACGACGAGCTGGACGAGGACGTCTCGGAGATCCCCTACACGCTCGACCAGTACTATCGCTCCTGGGAGATCGAGGCCGGGGAGCCGCCGCCCGTGGACGGCTCGCTCCGCGCCATCTTCGAGGACTGGGGGCGGCCGGAGGACCTCTCGACGGACGCGCCGCGCCGGCCCGCCTCGGAGCTGATCCGCCGCCTGGCCCGCGACCTCCCGGCGGACGTCTACCGCTGGACCGGCCACTTCCCCGAGCGCACCCGTCTCCTCCTGCGCCATCTCGCCGAGCGCGCCGACGCGCTGGAGCAGGTCTACCCGGAAGACCGCGAGACCCCGGCGATCATCGCCCTGACGACGCTGGTGACGGCGCTGGCGATGAATCACGTGCACCGGGGGAGCTATATAGCGTAACTGCGTAACTAGACGACAGGCCTGTTCCGAGTTAGCATATTGCCATGAGAGTCGCGACAGGCAGAGTAGTTGCCGGCAGGGTAGTTCTCGATCCTGAAGGGGAGCCTCTCGAAGAGGGCATTACGGTTACGGTATTGGCGCCAGGCCGAGAGAAGACCGTCAAGCTCAGCCCTGAAGAGGAGGCCGATCTTCTTGAAGCCATTGCTGAAGCCGATGCTGGCGATTTCGTGGATGTAGAGGAAGTTTTGCGGGAGCTCCGGAGCCAGCATTGACCGCGGGGCTTCCGGTCATCGTTCTCCGCCGAGCCAAACGGCAGATCGCGGAGGCCGGCGCTTGGTGGAGAATGAATCGGCCGAAGGCCCCTGACGCCTTCAAGGAGGAGCTCGACAAGGCTGTCGATCTTCTGGCCCACCACCCCGATGTCGGGACCCAGATCGAAGGCACGCGCTTCACGGGAGTGCGACGGATTCACCTGAACCGCGTTCATTATTTTCTCTACTTTCGGCGTTCGGCTCGGGCCATCGAGATTTTGGCGCTTTGGCATACAAGCCGAGGCTCTTCCCCTCGACTCTGATGGAAGCCATCCTCTTTATAGGCATCCAGGGCGCCGGCAAGTCCACGTTCTATCAGCAACGTTTTTTCGATACGCACGTCCGCATCAGCCTGGACATGCTGAGGACCCGCTATCGCGAGCGGATCTTTCTCCACGCCTGCATCCTCGGCAAGCAGCCTTTCGTGGTGGACAACACCAACGTCCTGATCACCGAGCGGGAGCGATACATCACACCAGCGAAGGAAGCAGGATTCAGGATCGTGGGCTATTACTTCCCGGTGCCGGTGCGGCACGCGATCGGACGGAACCAGAAACGGGAGGGGAAGAAGAAGATCCCCGTCCAGGGCATCCTCGGGACGCAGAAGAGGCTCCAGGCGCCCCGGCGCGCGGAAGGGTTTGATCAGATTTATTGCGTCACGGTGACCGAAACGAATGAGTTTGTGGTGGAGGAGTGCGCGGAGGAGGAATGACGGGTTATAGAGCCGCACAGACCCGTAGAGACGTTCCCTCGCGCCAGGCGAAGCCTGGGAAGGGGGGAAGGGGCATGCAATAGACAGAGCCTGAAACCCTTCGTAGTGGACCCAGTAGGTCCGAATCCTACCCGGCAAGGGCTAGCCACCCACCGGAAGCGAGTCTTGCGTGGCCCTAGTGAGTCTTCCAGCCACGAAGCGTAGACAGCGAGTGTGCAGGCCGTGGTTACCAGCCTCGAGAGACTGTAACGGGGAGCCGACGTAGTGGGATAAG
>JBJMHA010000078.1:0-3046 GCA_045807625.1 Thermoanaerobaculia bacterium
CGCCGGAGAAGACGACCTTGACGCGGATCCATTCGCCATTGCGGTAGGCGACCGGGACCGAGTAGCGCGGCCCGTGATAGAGCTGCCAGCCCGCGATCCCGTTGAATACGGGGGTGTACTGGTTGGCGTCCGGGTTCCCCGACTGGTGGGGCCGCAGGTAGAATTCCTCGAAATTCCGGGGGTCCTGCACGCGCCAGACGCCGCCCAGGAAGCCCCGCTCGCCGGTGAAGGCGAGGTCGAATTCGATCCATCCGTCGGTCAGGCGCGCGTCGGCCACGGTGGCGATGCCGCCCCTGAGATAGAGGCTCGGGCGGCCCAGATGCTCCTCCACGCGGCTCTCGGCCGCGTGCCATTGCCAGCGCCCGGAATCGAAAGGCACCGCCTGGATGGGCGTGGGGGAGGTCATAGAGCGAGGTCCTCCGGCAGCAGGTCGGCCAGGACGTCCTGGAAGTCGTGGAGCCCCGAACGGCCGGGGATCCAGCGCACGGCGAGGAGAGCCCCTTCGGCGAGCCCCTGGCGATTGCGGGCCCGGTGCTCCAGGTGGAGGGTATCGGCCGCCGAGTCGAAGCCCACCCAGTGCACCGATGGCACGTAGCCGGCCCGCTGGCAGGTGATCGGCACCTCCCGCTCCCCGTAGTACCGCGCCATCCGCCGCTGGATCTCCAGCTCCGTGCCCGAGGGGCTGTCGCGCTTGAAGCGGTGGTGCCAGTCGTGGATGAACGGATCGTAGCCTTCCAAGGCCGAGAGGAGCCTCGCGGCCTGCTCGACCAAGCGGTAGAAGACGTTGACGCCGAGCGAGAAGTTCGCCGCCCGGACGATCCCGATGCCGGAGCGCGCGGCCAGATCCCGGATCTCGTCGAGCCGGTCCTGCCAGCCGGTGGTCCCGATCACCAGGGGGAGCGCCAGCTCCGCGGCCGCCCGCGCCGTCTCGGCCACCGCCTCGGGCACGGAGAAATCGACCAGCGCCGTCACTCCGGAGAGCGCCCGGCGCGTCGCGTCGTCGGCGCGCAGGGGGCGCTCGCGGGTGAAGCGGTCGACGACCTCGAAACCGCGGGCCACGGCGGTCTCTTCGACGGTGCGCCCCATCTTGCCGTAGCCGACCAGGGCCACCTTCATGCGCCCGCCTCCGGGATGCCGAGGGCCCGCGCGAGCTCGTTTTCGAGCAGCAGCGGACCGCCGAGAAAGGCGGTCAGGGTCTGCGCGGCGGCGCCGGCGAGGGGGCCGTCGACCTCCAGCCCGTGCACGTCGCAGAGCTCCCGGGTCTGCGCGGCGACCGCGCTCAGCGTCCTGGCGGCCGCGGCCGCCAGGGCGAGCCCGCCGCCGTGCCGCACGGCGGCGGCGACCAGATCCCCCTCGATCTCCACCTCCGTGATCCCCAGGGCCACCCATTGCGACGTGTTGAAGGCCGACGTCCTGGCGGCCCGCCGCAGCGCGCGGACCCCCTCGCGGATCGAGGCCGCCGCGGCCGCGGCCCAGGCGCCCGCGTAGGCCTCGAGGTGCCGGACGAGCTCGGAGCCGGACGCGAGCGTCACCGGCCGCGAAAGCCGGCCGGCGCTGACCGGGCAGCCGTCGAGATGGAGCCAGAACGGTCCGTCGCCCACCGGCCCGCCCATCCGCGCGCCGCGCCGCTCGACGCCCGGCGCGTCGTGATCGATCCAGGCCAGCCGCCGCTCCGCCGCGCCGAGCCGCACCAGCACGATCGCGCCGTCGGAGAGCGGGCTCGGCAGGCGGACGTCCCCCCGCAGGAGAGCGCCGCCGTCGCCGTCGGGCTCGCCGGCAACCGCCGCGGCCTCCCAGCCCGGCTCGGGTGTGGGCGTGAACAGGCCGAGCGCGCCCCGCACCCGGGCCGAGACCACCTCCGGGAGCGCTCCCTCCCGGAAGAAAGCACCCACCAGCGGGAGCACGCCGTGCTGGTGCTCCAGGGCGGTCCAGGCCTCCACGGTGGCGGGAAACGCTCCGGCGGCCGGCGCGTCGACCACGTCGATCATGCCGCCTCACCCCGCTGGGCCACGACGTAGCGCACGATGTTGTCGATCGTGTGGAGGAAGCTGTGGTCCTCTTCGTGATCGAGGTCGATGGCGACGCCAAACGTCCGTTCGAGCCCTTCCAGCAGGTTCAGATACCCGAGCGAGTCGAGACCGATCGTCCGCAGGTCGGTCTCCCAGCCCGCGAGATCCTCCTCCTTGATCTTGCCTCCCGCGGCGATATAGACCAGTCGCTGGACCCGCTTCCTCATCGCCACCTGGGCGTCCTCGTTCATGCTGCCGATCCTTTCGCGTTGAGCTGCTCGCGGAGCATCGCGATCCGCGGCTTGCCGATCCCGGTACGCGGGATCTCCTGGACGAAGCTGATGCGGCCCGGCACCTTGTAGGGCGCCAGCCGGGACCGGCAGGCCTCCGCCACCGCCGTCCGGGTCAGCTCCCCGTTCGGGGCGACGACCACGAGGTGCACCAGCGCCTCGCGGTTCAGGTCCTCGTCGGGGAAGGCCACGGCGTCCGCCACGCCGGCGAGCGCCGAGACCACGGCGACGATCTCCGTGGGATCGATCTTGCGCCCCGCGACGTTGATGTGGTCCTGGGTCCGGCCCACCAGGTGCAGGCGCCCGTCGACGATCCGCCCGCGGTCTCCGGAGTGATAGAAGCCCTCCGCGTCCACGCGCGCCTCGAGCAGCCCCGGATGATTGAGGTAGCCGCTGGCCATCGACGCGGTCCGCACCAGCACCTCGCCCGCTCCGGGCTCGTCCGCGGGCCCCGGAGCGATCCGGATCTCGGCCCCCGGCAGCGGCTGGCCCAACCCGGCGTGGTGGCTCGCGTCCCGCTCGAAGGTGACCGGGCCGGTCTCAGCGATCCCGTAATAGTCGGAGATGTCGAGGCCGTAGAGGGCGCGGAACTCCTCGCGCACGTCCGGCCAGAGCGGCGCGCCGGCCGAGATCGCGTGCTTCAGCCCCGCCAGGAGCGCCGGCTCCGGGCCGCCGGGAGCCGTGAAGTTGCGGTAGAGGGTGGGAAAGGCGACCAGCCGGGTGATCCCGGACTCGGCGATGCGGCGC
>JBJMHA010000079.1:0-40229 GCA_045807625.1 Thermoanaerobaculia bacterium
CCACGTGGGCAGCCGGGGCGCGGCCCCCCGGGCTCGGCCCGGCCTTCGCCTGAACCGCCGCCACCGCCGCCGCCACATGACGGGCCATCGGAGGTGCCACCCTGGGCGGAAGAACGGGACCCTTTCCTGCCATCTGCTCTCCTTCGCGGTTTACTGGATAGCTTAGCTCAAGAGAAGGTGCCAGGCGAAGTTGCCAGGCCTGCCGGTCAGCCGGCAGTTGCGTGCCACGGCTCCCCTGAAAGTGCCACGAGGTCGTTTTTGTGGCATAGTGAGGCCATGAAAGAGCCTTCCACATCGGCCAAGGTTGCCATAGGACCCCAGGGCCGCCTCGTGGTCCCGGCCGAGATCCGTCGCGAGCTCGGCCTCGTTCCCGGAGACACCCTCATCGCCACCGTCGAGGACGGACGCCTCGTGCTCCAGAAACGTGAGACGGTGCTCCGGCGGCTGCGCCAGCGCTTCGCGCACCTCCCCGCCGGGGTCAGCCTCGCGGACGAGCTCATCGCCGAACGGCGGGCCGCGTCGAAGCGGGAAGATTAGACAAGTACCGCCGCTCCTAAATCACTTCCTGATCCCATTGAGCCTTCTGCGCCGGAGTCAGGGTCACAGGTTGTCCCGCCGCGTCAATACATGACTTCTTGTTGATCCAAAGAGTGATAGCGGCATCCCTTTGGCGTACTGCCACTGGTCCAGCGCATAAGTAAACTCGGCCATATAATAGATCGCCACGATTGCCAGGACGAATTGGCGCCAGAAAACGGACGAGGCCGATCATAATCGCCAGCAGGACGACGGGAGGCCACGTGAAATCCCAGGCCTGCTGGACGGACTGCTGCACCTCCGAGAAATTCATGATCCCTCCATCTCATCGCAAACACCGTCTACTCCCGCCGCCAGATCTCCCCATACTCCGTCACCAACCTCGCCTCCTCCACCTCCACGCTCGCCACGAACCGGCCGCCGGCGCTCTCGTAGCGGTACAGGTTCGTTCCGACCCGCGTATACGCCTGCTCGAGCGGCTCGAGCCGGAAGCTCGGGAAGCGGAGCCAGGCCGCGCGCACCCCGGCCGACTGCCCCACTTCCAGGCCGAGCCGCCGGATCGGCAGGGTGTTGGTCGAGGGGCTGAAGTTGAGGTCGACGTCGACGCAGCCTTCCACTTCGGGGATGAGAGCGCCATTGAGACGCCAGAGGCCGGACTCGTCCCGGGTCACCTCGATTTCGAGGTCCCGCTCCCCGACCCAGCCCGAGACCACCGCCGAGAGGGTCCGCCATTGCTCATCGCAGGTGATCGCGTACTCCAGACGGCAGGCCTGCTCTTCGTAATTGAAGACGGCGCCCCCGGCGAGCCGCCAGCCCGTTTCGAGCGCGGTCAGGCGGCAGGCCTCGTGCCCGGGCATGTCGAGCCGGCGCCAGAGAACAGTAGGGCTTTTCTTTTCCATCTCTCGGACCTTCAGGCGAGCGGCAGCGCCACGCTCGCCCGCGTGGCGGAATCGTGTAGATCGAGAACGGACTGGATCCCCTCGCCCACCCAACCCGGCCCCACGGTTTCCACGAACCGGCAGGTCGCCTTGGATTGGCAGGACCGATCGTAAGACGCCAGCCAGGTCGCGAAATCCGCCTGCTCGTCCGGGGCCTCCCGCGGATGCCTGCCGGGCGGCGCCGACTGGCCGCAGCGCCACGGCTTGGGCGTGAGACGGGCCCGGAAGCTCTCCTGCACCCGGCAGAGATGCATGAAGGCCGGATCGGCCCCGATCGACGTCATCAGCGCCTGCGTTTCCGCCGAGCGCGGATCGTAGGCCCGGTCCGTCCCCAGGACCCGGAAGCCCGCCGCTGTGCGGTAGATCCGGAAGCTGCCGCCCGAAGCTCGTTGGAGCCCCTCACGGAGCCGGGTCAGCGCCGCCTCCTCCGGGCTGGGCGCACTCTTGCCGAAGAGGCGGCCCAGGAAGCTGGGACCTGAAGAAGAGGCGGGAAGGTCGACGTCCGCGAACAGGGCGTGGGCCGTGTTCACCACCGTGCTGCCGTAACTGTTGCGCGTCACCACCGCCGCGATCTCGCCGTCGCTCCCCTGGATCTCCCGCAGGATCTCCTCGCGGAGCGGCCGGTCGCCGTAGGCATAGCCGCGAGGGAATTCGAGCCCCTGCTGCACGCGCTGGGCGAAGGCGGCAAGGCGCTCCCGGGCTTTCCTCTCCGCCCCGTCCCGCCCCTCGCTCGACCACCCCCAGGCTACGAGGTCATAAACCTTGCCAGAGCTGGTGGGAGCCTGCCCCTTCGCTCGAAACCAGTATCTCGGGATGTTCATGGAGCGTCCTCCAGTTGATCGAATACCTCAGCGGACCTCGAACACGCCCTCCACCTCCACCGCCACATCATAAGGCAGGGCGCTGACGCCGACCGCCATGCGGGTGTGCCTGCCAGCGTCCTCAAAGATCTCCACGAACAGATCGGAAGCGCCGTTGATCACCTGGGATTGCGCCACGAAATCGGGAACGGAATTGACGTAGCCGGCGATGCGCACGCAACGGACCACGCGATCGAGGTCCCCGTCCAGCGCGGCCCGGAGATGCGCCACGAGGTTGAGAGCGCAGAGCCGCGCGGCCTGCCGCCCCTCCTCGACGCCGAATTCGCGCCCGAGCTTGCCGACGAAGCGGCGCTCGCCGTTCCATTGGGAAAGCTGTCCGGTGATGAAGATCAGATCCCCGGTGCGCACGGCGGGGAGGTAATTCGCTCCGGGCTTGCTGGGCTGGGGCAGCTCGATCCCGAGCTCCTTCAGACGATCGTCGATGCGGCCGGGCATGGTCGCTCCTCCGGAAGATCCGTGACGCGCGCCATCCTATCAACGGCGCTCCTCTCCAGCTACAATGAGCCGCTCCCTGGAATTTCCCCTATGACGGAGCCCGGACGTACGACGGACCCCCCTTCGGAGCCGATCCGCATCGGACCCTACCGCCTGGCGCGCCGCCTCGGCCAGGGCGGCATGGGAGAGGTGTTCCTCGCCTGGGACGAGCGCCTCGGCCGGCGAGTAGCCCTCAAGCGCATCCGGCGCGAGGCGCCCACCGCCGAGGAGCGCGAGCGGTTCCGCCGCGAGGCCTCGGCGGCGGCGCGGCTGAGCCACTCCGCCGTGGTGCGGATCTACGATCTGGTGGAGGACGCCGCGGGCGACGCTCTCGTCTTCGAATATGTCGAGGGACGCACGCTGCGCGATCTGCTGCGGGAGGGGCTCCCCTCGCCCGCTCTCGCCACGCTGCTGGGGCGCGAGATCGCCGAGGGGCTCGCGGCGGCCCACGCCAGCGGGCTCGTCCATCGCGACCTCAAGGCCGAGAACGTCATGGTCACCCCGGACGGCCACGCCAAGATCCTCGACTTCGGCATCGCCAAGGCCGCCGCTCCCGGGCTCGACGAGGAGACGCTCACCGTGGAGGGCGCCGTGCTCGGCACCTTCCACGCCATGTCGCCCGAGCAGGCCCGCGGCGGCGAGGTCGACGCCCGTTCCGATCTCTTCTCGCTCGGCGTGCTGCTCTACGAGCTCCTGACCGGCTGCTCCCCCTTCCGTGGCAACGATCTCCTGGACACCCTGCAACGCGTGGTCGGGCACCGGCCGCCGCCCGTGCGCGAGGTCCGGCCGGAGATCCCGCGGGCGCTCTCGGACCTGGTGGACCGGCTGCTGGCCAAACGGCCCGAGGAGCGGCCGGCGAGCGCCGGCGAGGTGGCGCGCGAGCTGGCGGCCCTGTCTCCCGGCGATCTTCCCGAAGAGCCGCCGGCCGGCGAGGGGCTCACCTGGTCGGCTCCCGCCCTTTCCGGCGAGTCGTACGCTCCGCCGAAGCTCCGGCGGTTTTCCGGGACGATTGCGCTCATCCTGGCGGCGGCGGCCGTGCTGATCGTCCTCGGGCTCGGCATCGGCCGCCTCGTCCACCGGGAAGCCCCGCCGCCGCTGCGGGTGGCCGTGCTGGCGCCGAAGGTCCCCGCCGGCGCCAACGCGGATTTCCGCCTGGCCGCCGCGGGCGCGCTCGAAGCGGCGCTCTCGGCGCTCGCCTCGCTCGACGGCGTCGCCCCTCTCGATCCGGCCCAGAGCGGCCCGGCCACCTCGCCCGCGGAGGCGGCGCGGACCGCGGCGGCCGGCGAGGTGCTCTCTCTCGCGATGGAGCCGCAGGGCCCGGCGGGGGCCCGGATCTCGTTGCGGCGCGTTCAGGGACGGGATGGGCGGGTGCTCTGGGCGGGCAGCTTTCCCATCTCGGTCAGCGGGCAGGACCGGGACCTCCGCCTGCTGGCCGACGCGGTGGCCGTCCAGCTCCGGCGGGCCTGGCCCGAGCGGAGACTCCGCCCCGGTACGCCGGCTCTGGCAGTGAGCGACCACGATTACGCCGAGCTCCTGCGCATCAAGGAGGGGGTCGATCGCGGCGACATCTCCCCGGAGTCGGAGCTCGCCGGGCTGGAGAACGTCGTCCGGAGCTCGCCCCGTTTCCTGGAAGGCCATCTCCTGGTGTCCCAGCTCGCCGCCACCCTCTTCACCTCGACCCATGACCCCCGCTACCTGGATCGCGCGCTCCAGGCCGCCCGCGCCGGGCGCGAGCTCGCGCCCGGCGATCCGCGCCCTTTGTCGGTGCTCATCCTCGCCGCGCTGCCGGGGAACCGGAGGGACGAGGCGCGGCAGGCCCTCGCCGCGCTGACCGCGATCAATCCAGGGGACCCGCAGATCCACATGCTCGCCGGCAAGCTCGCCGAGAGCGAGGGGGATCTCAAGCGGGCGATTGCCGAGCTCGGCACCGCCGCCGCGCGGGCCCCGTCGTGGTCCAACCTCTTCCGGCTGGCCGATCTGGAGATCAAGGCGGGACGGATCGCCGACGCACGCCGCCATCTGGAGCAGCTCCTGGCGCGCGGCCCGGACAACCTCTGGGGGCGGGACAAGCTGGGCTACCTGGAGCTGGTAAAGGGAGAGCCCAAGCGCGCGGAGCAGATCTATCTGGAGCTGATCCGCCGCCACCCGCAGCGCGCGTTCTACACCAATCTGGGGCTCGCCCGCTCGCTGCTCGGCCGGCACGAGGAAGCGGTCGAGGCCTATCGTCACGCCCTGGAGCTCGCCCCGGGGCACCTCACCGTGCTGCTCAATCTCGCCGACGCCCAGCTCGCCCTCGGCCACGGCGAGGAGGCCCGGAGCCTGTACAACCAGGTCCTGGACCGCCTCGCCGCGACCGAGCGCGCCGCCGGCCTCTCTCCGTCCGAGCGCATGGACCGGGCGCAATGCCTCGCCCACCTTGGCCGGACGCGAGACGCGGTCGAGCTGACCCAGAGCACTCTCCGGACGAGCGGGGACGATCCGGAGGTGCTCTATCAGGCTTCTCTGGTCTACGCCCTGGCTGGCGACCGCGCCTCCGCTCTGGTCAACGCCGAGCTCGCTCTGGCAAAGGGCGTCGAGCCCCGCTGGTTCATCCTCCCCGTTTTCCCACTGCGCGACGATCCGGAGCTACGGGCGATGCTGGCCGGCTAGAAGCCGCGTCCTCAACCACCCTGCGGTGGCTGACCGAGGCTGTCGATCTGCGGGTCATCGAGGGGAGGGATGACCTCGCCGCTGAAATTCCGGACCTGGATTCTATATTTCACTGAATTCAGCGCGCCGGGGTTGAAGCTCAATCCGATGACCTTCAGCGCTATCGAGCCCTCGCCCTCCACCTGCCGAACAAACAGGAGGGATTCGAAAGGAGGAGCGATCAGCGAATCGTCCTCAGGATTCCTGAACAGGAAGTCCACGAAAAACCCTGAGGGAAGACCGCTTGCGAACCAGATCGCCGTGCTGCCCACGAAAAGTCTGACAGGGTTGATATTCGCGATAGAGACCTGCGGGGGGTTAGAATTAAAAGTGCACGGGATCACGGTCATGGGTGACGTGTCCACTTCAGTCAGATGGTTCAGCACCGAAACGGTTGGGGACTTCGACCGGACTCCCTTCGCGTCCAAGAGCTGAGCATGATAGGAATAGGTGCCCGTCTGTCCGTTGTTCCCTCGGCCCGTCACCAGGTTGCCTTTGAGCTCAAGGGCCTGAAAGGGCCCGAGCCCAGACTTGGAGTCGGAATCGAACAGGATGCTCGGGGCGCAATCCGAAGGCACACCTTGGAATGCCCAGGATAGAGTGTCCCCCGCATTCAGCTCCGCCACGGGCGCACCAAAAGTCCACGTTATTCCGTTATCAACGGTCTCCGTCACGGTCACTGCCACTACCTGATTCGCCACAGTTCCCTCCTGTTCATAAAGATCCATCGACAGACCGGCTCCTGAGGCGGGGCCGCCTCCGTGTCTCCGAACCGGCCTGGCCGACGGAATTTTTTTCGGCTGTCCCCGGTAAGAGCATATTCGATGCCAGGGAGCCGGAGGATTCGGATACACTCCGTCTTCGGAAGGAGCCCGATGCAACCGACGCTCACCCTGCTGAGCGGCCCGCTGGCCGGCCGTCTCGTCCCCCTCGGTCCGGAGGGGCTCGGCATCGGCCGCCACGCCGGCAACGGCCTCCAGGTGAACGACGCCGCCGCCTCCCGGCATCACTGCGCGATCGAGCCGGTGGAGGGGGGATTCCTCCTGCGCGACCTCGGCAGCCGCCAGGGCACCTTCGTCAACAGCCGGCCGGTCCGCGAGCGCCTCTTGGAGGATGGCGACCTCATCGCCGTGGGAAGCACCCTCTTCCTCTTCCAGCTCCGGCCGGACGGCGCCCCCCGCGCCGAGCCCCGGGTGCTCGAGGACGACGGCGCCTTCACCGCCGGCACCACGATCCACCTGGCGCCGGGGGACGCCCTCTGGGCCCGGCCCGGCGGCGAGCTCGCGGCCCGCGCCGGCGCCGATGCGAGCGGCCGCATCGCCCGCGACCTCCAGACCCTGCTCCGCATCGCCACCGCCCTGCAGTCGGCCCGCTCGACGCCCGAGCTCGCCCGCGCCCTGCTCGAGCCGGTCCTCGCCGCCATCCCCGGCGACCGCGCCGCCCTGCTGCTCGCCGACCGCGGCGCGCCGGAGATCGCGGACGCCTTCGCCCTCGACCGCCGGGGCGGCACCGCCCCCTTCCCGGTCTCGCGCACCGTGGTCCGCCAGGCCCTCGCCGGCACCGCCCTGCTGGCCGGCGAGGTGCTGACGGCCGGAGACCTCGCCGGCGCCGAGAGCCTGCGGGCGGCCCGCGTCCGCTCGCTGCTCGCCGCTCCCGTCACCCATCTCGGCCGCGCCCTCGGCCTGCTCTATGTCGACGTCCTGGAGCGGGAGCCGCCGGGCCCTTCCCTCGACGCCGGGCACCTGGAGATCCTCACCGCCCTCGGCGGGATCGCCGCGGGCGCGCTGGCCGGCGTGCGGCAGGTGGAGTGGCTGGACGAGGAGAACCGCCGCCTGGCCGAAGGGCTCTCCGGCGGCGCCGGTGGGATGGTGGGCGAGAGCCCCCGTATGCGCGAGGTCTACCGCCTGCTGCGGCGGGCGGCGGCGAGCGATACGACCGTGCTGTTGCGCGGCGAGAGCGGCACCGGCAAGGAGGTGGCGGCGCGCGCGCTCCAACGCGAGAGCCCGCGGGCGGCCGGGCCGTTCGTGGCGATCAACTGCGCCACCCTCTCCGAGAGCCTGCTCGAGAGCGAGCTGTTCGGCCACGAGAAAGGGGCCTTCACCGGCGCCGTGGCCCGCAAGACCGGCAAGGCCGAGGCCGCGGACGGCGGCACCCTGTTCCTCGACGAGATCGGCGAGCTCCCCCTCCCCCTCCAGGCCAAGCTCCTGCGCTTCCTCCAGGAGCGGGAATTCGAGCGCGTGGGCGGCACCCGGCCCATCCGCGTGGACGTGCGGGTGGTGGCCGCCACCAACCGCGACCTGGAGAAGGCGATCCGCGAGGGGACCTTCCGCGAGGACCTCTACTACCGCCTGAGCGTCATCCCCCTGCACCTCCCCTCCCTGCGCGAGCGGCGCGAGGACATCTCTCTGCTGGCGAGCCATTTCGCGGCCCTCACCAGCCAGCGCCTCGGCCGCCCCGTGGCCGGCTTCACCCCCGAGGCGCGCGCCTGCCTCCAGGGCTACGACTGGCCGGGCAACGTGCGCGAGCTGTCCAACGCGGTCGAGCGGGCGATCGTGCTGGGCGAAGGGGATTTGATCCGTCCCGAGGACCTCCCCGAGACCGTGCTGGAGGCGGCGGCCGTGCCGGGGATCACGCTCGGCCGCTACCACGAGACCCTGCACGAGACCAAGAGGCGGCTGATCCGCGCCGCCGTGGCCGAGGCGGCCGGCAACATGACCCGCGCCGCCGCCCTCCTCGGCCTCCAGCCCACCTACCTGCACCGCCTGATCAACAAGCTGGACCTGCGCGAAGACCTCCGCGACGACGGCTGACCGCGGGCCTGTATCCGACCGTCCACACCCGGGTGTGGACACTCGGATAGGAACGAGCCGAAACGAGCCGTTTTTCCCTTTTTTTCCTATCTTTTTTCCTGGCACCGCTCTTGCTTTTGGGCAGAGCTGACCGCCTGAAGAACCGTTAATAAAGCTCCTCGAAACTCCTCGACGGAGCGGCAAAAGGAGACCCGAGATGTCTCAGCAAAGTGCGTACATCCAAGCCAAGAATCAAACTGGCGCCACGATCCAGCAGGGATTCGTCACTCATGCCACCGAGTCCTATGGCATCCAGACGATTTCCATCAACAACCTGGCGGACGGTGACCCAACGCCGGCCATAGCGGTGAACACAGGGCCGAGCAGCACGGATTACTGGTGGATCGGTTGGACCAACGACGGCACGAATTGGGTGACGTGGATGGGCACGAGTGCCATCCACGGTCACGGCGAGCTTGGCAATCCGGGGACGGTCGCCCTGGTGGACAAACTCGGCGAAGGAGGTCTGGAGATATCGTTTACAGTCAACAATGAGAGCACTGTCAAGGATCCGATCCCGAATCCCTGGAGCTGAGCCTGGAATCCGGCGCGCCCCCCACCTGAGGCGGGTGGGGGGCGTAGGCCGATCGATCGAAAAACCGAAAACAGAAAACCTTTCCTGCCTCCGGCAGGACGCGAGGAGATGAGATGTCCAGTCTTACGCAGAGCCCCACGTACCCCATCACCGATCCGCCTGCCGGCTACATGGACAATGCAAAGGTCTGCTCGTTTCTCGTCAACGTGGCCAGCGACATGTGTCAGCAGTGGCTGCAGCAGGGCCAGCCGTCGCCAAGCTCCTTCAAATGGACACCCAACGATCCCTGCCCTTATACCAACACGCAGTACGATGTGAATGACTTCAACTTCGGCGCGTACGACGCCCCTCCCAACTCACTCATCTGGAGCACGTTCCAGTACAAGGGCCAGACCTATAGCGAGCCGCTCGGTTTCATCGCGATGCCTGCGAACGGCGGCGCGTTCTACCTCGTGTTCCGCGGCTCTCAGACGAGCGTCGACTTCGATCTCGACGGTGAAGATCCTCAGGTGCCCTATCCCGGAGGGCCTCAGGGTGCGCTGGTCGAGGAGGGGTTCGCGGCGGTGTTCGCGGGGTGCTCCGAAGCGATCGGGCAGGCGCTGCTCCAGATAAGCATCCCCTGGGATGGCGATTCCGAGCGAAAATTCCAGTACCCCTTCTTCATCACCGGCCATAGCCTGGGCTCGACGTTGGCCACCCTTTCCGTACCGCTGATGGCGCCCTACAAGGCCAAGGGGATGCAGTGCAACCAGGCGAGCCCGCGCGTGGGCAACCCCGCGTTTGCCGACTTCATCGACAGCTTCGCCGACAAGGGCTTCCCCACCTACCGGCTCGTGAACACCGCCGACGCGGTTCCGAAGCTGCCGCCGGCCGAGGTCAGAGTCGACAAGCAGACGTACTACTACCAGCACGTGGGTACGGAAGTGGACTTCACCGCCGCGTACCCAACGGAAAAAGACAAGCACAGCCCGTGCTGCTCCTACTCCTACGCGCTATTCAACCCGACCTCTCCGGTCAATCCCAACATCACCCAGTGCGTGGATACGCTCGAGCCTTTCTCGAGTCTGTCGAACCCGAAGAAATCAGGCTCGTGAAGCGTCACCCCGGCGAAGGCACGGCGCGGCCTCTCCGGAGGCCGCGCCGGCTTTCGCGTTGCGCGGGCTCGCCGACTTCACGTAGTCTCTCCCCCCGTCATGTCCAGGAAGGCGCAACGGAAAAAAGCGGCGGCGGCCCGCCCGGAAGTGAAGAGACCGGCTCCCGCAGATCCCCGCCGGCTCTGGTTCCTTCTGCTGGCCGCGGCCGTGCCGCTCCTCCTCTACTGGCCCACCACGGGCTACGGCTTCCTGCTCGACGACTTCGTGCTCTTCCAGAACAGCCCGTCCCTCTCGGACCTCGGGAGCATCCCCCACGGCTTCACGACCGACGTGGGGGCGCTGCGCAAGGGGGGAGACACCGTCATCAGCAGCTATTACCGGCCGGTGTTCCTGGCGCTCTCGACGGTCTATTACAAGCTTTTCGGCGGCGGCCCGGCCTCCTGGCACGCGGCGTCGACGATGATCGCCGCCCTGATCGGGGCCCTCGCCTGCGGCTTCTTCCTGCGGCTGGGCTTCTCGCCGCCCGTGGCGCTCTTGGGATCGCTGGTCTTCTCGCTGCATCCGGCCCACGTCAGCTCCGTGGCCTGGGCCTCCGGCCTCCAGGAGCTCCTCGCGGCGCTCTTCGTGAGCTGCGCCCTGCACATGATCCTCACCGCCAAACGGGAGGACAGGGACCCGCGCCCGCTCGTCTGGGCGGCGCTCTTCTACGCCCTGGGGCTGCTCTCGAAGGAGGTCGCCATCGCGCTCCTGCCGTTCGTGGCCCTCTGGGCCCTGCTCGAAAGGAAGAGCGATCCGCGAGGCTCGCGGCGGCTCTGGAAGGCGGCCGCCGTCCTCGCCGGCGTGGCGGTGATCTATCTCGCCGTCCGCGTGGCGGTGCTGGGCGGGCTGGCGGTGCCGCCGGAGAACGCGCCGGGACTCCGCGCCGCGCTCTCCTCCGTGCCAGTGGCGCTCGCCACCTATCTGCGGCTCCTGGTCTGGCCGGTGGGCTTCTCCATCTTCCGCCCCGAGCGCCCGGTCTACGGACCGCTCTCGGCGCCGGTCCTGCTCGCGGTGGCGGCGCTGGTGGTCCTCTTGGCCTTGGGCTTCTGGGCGGCCCGGAAGCGGCGGGAGCTCGCCCTGCCCCTCGTCTGGCTGGTGGTCTGGCTGCTGCCGGTGCTCAACCTCTGGGCGCTCGATCCGCAGTGGATGGTGACCGACCGCTATCTCTTCCTCCCCTCGCTCGCCCTGCCCTGGGCGCTCCTGGTGCTGCTCCCCGAGCGGGCGAGAACGGTGACGCTCGCCGTGCTGGCGGCCGCCTTCGCCCTCCTCACCCTGCGCTACTCCGCCATCTTCCACGACGAGCGCTCCTTCCTCGCCGCCATGGAGAAGGCCGAGCCCACGAGCCCGCTGGTCTTCGCCGAGAAAGGGCGGCTCCTGATGCAGGACGGCAACCTCTCCGGCGCGCGGACCGCGCTGACGCGGGCCGTGGAGCTCGATCCGATCGCCCCCGCCGCCCTCACCTCGCTCGGCGACCTGGATCTGCGGTCGGGTGAGCTCGACGCCGCGGAGGCCCACTACCGGAAGGCGCTGATCGTGAGGCCCTACGCCAGCAAGGGTTTCAAGCTGGTGGCCCTGGCCAGGGCGCGGGCGGGGCAGCGGGACCGGGCGGCGGCCCTGGCCGCGGAGTCCGCCAAGCGCTGGCCGGACGATTTCGAGGCGCAGCTCCTCCACACTCTCTTCCTGGGCGCGGCCGGCCAGCGCGATCAGGCCCAGGCCTCCTACGATGCCGCCCGCCGCCTCCGCCCCGAGGACCCCGCCATCGCCGGAGGGCTCGACGCGACCCTGGCGCGGCTGCTGCCGACGATTCAGCCGACAGCTCCCTGAAAAAAAAAAGACCCAAAGGACGACAAGGACCTCAAGGACACAGAGCATTGCTTTGTCTTTTTTGTCCTTGATGTCCTTGCAGTCCTTTGGGTCCTTTTCCTGTCGCGGCACTCCTCCGAAATCTCAACCCAGAAGAGAAAAAAGCGCTGCGACAATCCTCCAAATCGCGGCACTATGGAAAATCCTCTTCACCCTCCTCGACTTTCCGTAGCGAGAAGAGCTTTAAACGCGACATTCCCTCCTTTCCCGATCGTGCGGAGAGCCCATAGTGCACAGATCCGCCCCTTGGTCACGCCACAACATCTTCTCAGTGACTCGATCAAGCCCGCTTCAAGACACAACTAGCTTATCTCGCGTCACCGGAGAGCCAAAACGCGCTATTTAGAAGTCAACTCCGCGCAGCACCATCTCCACATGCGTCACTATGCCGAGATGCCAAAACAATTCCACGAGAAGACACGCCATTCAAGGTTCTCTCTTAGGCCTCAAGAGGACTATTCACGGCATTATGAGCTTTGCTTGCGACACTATCAGTCCTTCACGCGCCATTAACTGCTTCTAATGCCACGACAAGAGCTTTCGTCGCGGCATTCCCTCCTTGGAGATGGCGCGGAGGCTCGAGTCCCGACACTTTCCGGAGCGGTGCCGGCGACGCGCCTACTCCGTGAACCGCCGCCAGACGACCGCGCCGTGGCCTTCGTCGCCGGCGGTCCTGTAGGCGAGGATCCACGAATCCCCCGCCCAGGCCAGGTCGCCGCAGGCGAAGGCGCCCAGCGAGTCCAGTTGGTAGGCCGGTCCGAGCGGCGCGCCGGTGGTGGCCGAGAAGAGCCGCGCCCGCAGGACGGTCTGGATCGGCGGCCGCCAGAGGAGAAGGAGGTTCCCGGCGCCGTCGAGCGCGGCGGAGAAGGTCATGAAGGCCGGAGCACTCGGCACCACCACCGTCTCGGGGGTGCGGGGCCGGCCGGAGGCGTCGAAGAACCGCAGGTGGATCGAGGTGGAGGCGGACTCCCGGACCGTCCAGACCACCGCGAAGCCCCCGCCCGACGGCGCCCCCACGGCCCGGAGCTCGAAGACGGAGGGGTAGGAGCCCTTCGGGCCCAGCGGCACCGTATTGACGTCGAAGTCCTGCCCCACGGGCACGCCGTTCCGGACCACGCGCCCGCGGATCACCTGCCGCGGGCGCTTCCCCGTGGCGACGCCGCTCCACACCACCGCGAAGTCGTCCCCGCTCAAGGGGGCGAGCTGAGGCGAGGGCTGATCGATCGCGCGGGTGTTGAGCACGATCCGCCGCCCCCGCGACGTGCCGTCGGGCAGGACCGGCTGGATGAAAAGGTTTTTCGCCCTGGCCTGATAATAGGCCGCGTACAACGCGCCCTCCGGCCCGGCCAGCACGCGCGTGTCGGGCTTGATGCGCTCCGCCGGCCCCACCGGCGAGCCGTTCAGGTCCAGCCGCTGGCGGAAGTCCGCCGGCGGAAACTCGAGCTGGGTGTCGATGATCGTGTAGAAGACCTGGAATCCGTCCGGCGACGGGGTGATGGCGCTCACCACCGCGTAGTCGTAGAAGTTGCCCTGGACGATCTTGACCTGCGTGGGGCTGGTCGGCTCGCCGCTCGCCGAGTAGTGGCGTCCGTGGACACTTTGATCGCCGAGGCTGTTGTAATCCCAGACGATCTCGAACGACCGGCCGGGGCCCACGGCCAGGAGAGGGCAGGAGGGGCCATCGAGCAAGAAGGTGTCGGCCCGCACCTCAGGCCCCACGGGCGTGATCTGCGCGGCGAGACCGCGGGAGCTGATCAGACAGGCGAGCGCAACGGCGGCGAGGCGGGGCAAGGTGCGGTCCATGGAGAATCCCTCCGTGAGAAAGAGCTCATCGTCTCCTTATACGGAGGAGAGGGGGAAAACCGCCAGGGCCTTCTAACGGAACCGCCGCAGAAACACCGCGCTCGGGCCCAGGTCCCTCTTCTGGGCCGCCCAGGTGACCAGCCAGGAGCTGCCCACCCAGGCCACGCTGCCGCAGAGCGGCTCGTCGAACGCTCCGCTCGCCGCCGACTGCGGGAAGAAAGACGCTCCCAGGGCCGTGCCGTTCGGCCGCAGGAGACGCGCCTTGAGCACGTGGGGAAACGACGGAACCGGCAGCGTCGTTCCCCACATCAGGAGGACCCTTCCGGTATTGTCGAACGCCATGGAGACGGGGCCGGACAGGAGCTCCTCGGTCGAGACGGTCTGTTCCGGAGCCACCGGCGCGCCGGAGCCGGTGAACGACCGGAAACGGACCGCGTCGCCAGAGGCGTCGTAGACGATCCAGGCCACCGCGAACCGGCCCCCCGGCCCGCCCGCGGCGATAAAGTCGAAGCTGAGAGAGGGTGCCGGCGCGGCCAGGGGGAGGCTGGTGACGTCGAAATCCGGACCCATGGGGACGCCGGCCGCGTTGAACCGCCGCGCCCGGATCACCTGCAGCACGGGCGAGCCCGCCTCCGCGATGCTGTAACCCCCGAAGACCGCGATCCAACCGCCATCCGGGAGGGCCAGGATCCTGGGCCGCGTCTGAAAGCTGATCGGCCGGCTGTTGAGGATGTAGACGGTCCCCGTGGGCACGCCCAGGGAATCGACCTTCTGCAGGCTCAGGCGGTGCGGCGCGGAGTCGTAGCGGCCGGCGAAGAGCGTGTCGCCGGGGCCCGGGGAGACCCAGTGCGTGGTGCCCACGATGCCGACCGGCCGCGGCGCCCCGGCCGGCACGCCGCCCGGGTCGATCCGGCGCCGGAAGAACCGCGAGGGCGCCCCGAGGTCGTCGATGACCTCCATGAGCACCCGGAAGCCGGTCGAGACGGGGGTTACGAAGAGGGTCACCGGGTAGTAGTCGAGAGCCGCGACCAGGACCTCCGCGGGGTCGGTCGGCGAGCCGCTGGCGTTGTAGTGGCGGGCCTTGATCTCCGGCGGCAGATCGCCGTTATAACCCCAGGCGATCTCGAACGACTGGTCGGGCGCGACGCCGATCTCGGGGCACTTGGGATATTGATCGCCCGGCAGGGTGTCGACCCTCTTCTCGGGGCCGGTGGGCGTGAGCTGGGCGGCGAGCTCACCGGAGCCAGGCCCCGCCAGGAGGAGAAACGAAAGAAGGCTGAGCACCCACCGGCTGTTCTTCATGTCGGGCCTCCTCGGCCGTGACGTCGGCCTGTCATAAGCATACGCGACAACGACCGCGATCTCCGTCTCTTGACGCCCCTTCCTGCCGGGCTTAACGTTATCTGCCAGGAGGAACCATGAATCGCAAGCTCCTGCTCGTCCTCGTCGCGGGATTCCTGCTCGCCGTCCAGGCGAGACCCGCCGAGATCCGGTACGAATCGAAGAAGCTGGGCCTGCGTTTCAAGGTCCCGCAGAGCTTCGTCACCGGCCAGCCCGCGGCGCTCCCCGGCGCCAAGGAGATGGCCGAGGCGATGGCGAAGAGGGGTTTGGAATACAACCCTCCCAACGAGGAATCTCTGATCGATCGGCGGTGGGCCGCGGGCCAGGATCTCAAGGCTCTGAGGAGAGACCTGCCGCAGATTCGTCTCAAGCGGCAACGGGGATCGGACGCCGAATTCTCCCGCAAGCTCGCGATGAAAGATCAATTCCGCCAGAAGATCGGACCCTGGGAAACGTACGTCCTGCCGGGCGCCCCCGGACCGTACGGCGAGCACCTGTTCTATTATCTGGTTCCCCTCAAGGACGGATCGGTCCTCGAAATCCTCGCTCACAGAACCGATTCGGAGGACAAACCCACTCACTACGATGAGGTGATCCGGAAGCTGATCGAGAGCCTGGAGATGGTGGAATAGCGAGGTTCTCCGCGATGCGCTGAGAGCTCAAAGCGCCATACTGAAGCCCGGCCAGAGCCATTGCCGGGAGAAAGAGGAGATTGTTTCGTGAAACTTGGTTAAATCGATCGATAACGACAGGGTGACGATTGAGTGCGGCGGCTACAATGTTCGTATCCAGAACGTATCTCATAGTTGAGGCGGCTCAGCGCTCCCTCCGGTCTCGCGAGCCTCTCTGAGACGCGCCAGGAGCTCTTCGAGAGACTCTCCTCCCACGGCCCCAAGTCGGCGAGAAACTCCCCCAGATCGGCCGGCCGCTCTTTCGGCGCCAAGGCTCGGAGCTCGATATCGAGGTCATCGACATGGGCCTGCACAGGGCGATTGGGATCCCGCTTCAGCTCCTCGACCGCGGCTTGAATATCATCGAATATCGCCATCAAGTCGCTCCTTTTCGCGATCTCAAGAGTAGCATATCTGGCCCGCTGACTCACCGCCACGCGAACACCGGCTGCTCGTAGTGAGCCACCCGGGTCTCCCGGCCCTCAACAGCCACCTCCGCGAACTGGTGCAGGATGGCCGCCGTCGGCGCGTAGATCAGGGTGCCCAGGATCGAGAGGGCCAGGACCGGCCGGTCGCTCTGGGGGATCGACTGCAGGACGAGGCTCTCGGGGTCCAGGAGCTCCGCGAAGGGGACGAGGTGGATGCCGGCGACCTCGCGGGGATTCGCGCGGAGAGGGGCCGCCTCCGAGCCCCAGAGCACGACGGGAGTGATCACGAAGCCCGAGCGGGTGGGATAGTCGTCCAGGCGTCCCAGGAGATGCCCGGCCGGAGCGTTGAGCCCCACCTCCTCTTCCAACTCCCGGAGCGCGGCCGTCTCCGAGGTTTCCCCCGGGTCGAGCCGGCCCCCGGGGAGCGCCCATTGGCCGCCGTGCCTCCTCAGGCCCGAGGCACGGAGCGTGAGCACGACCGCGGCCTGCCCCTCCCCGTCCGGCACCACGACCACCGCCACCGCCGCGGGCCGGCGATCCCCGAGCGGGACGCTCCGGCGCTCGAAACGGGCGAGATGGCTGGCCAGGATCTCGCGCAATGAATCATCGAATTGGAAGGACGTCGCTCACCCCTTCGGCCGCAACCGATAACCCTCTCGCTGCGCCTTGTGGATCACCTTGTTGCGCTTCTTCTCCTGCAGGCGCGCCATCTCGTCCTGGCGGACATGGATCGAGCGCAGCTCGCGCAGGAGCTTGCGGTAGCTCTCCAGGCGCTCGGCCGGCAGCTCGCCGCTCGCGGCGGCCGCCTCGACCGCGCAGCCGGGCTCCCCCTCGTGCCGGCAGTCGCCGAAACGGCAGCGCTCCGCCAGCTTCTCGATCTCGGGGAAGACGGATTCGATCCCCTGATCCCCCTCCCAAAGCTGGATCTCGCGCAGCCCCGGGGTGTCGATGAGCAGGCCGCCGCTGGGGGCCCGGAACAGCTCACGGTGCGTGGTGGTGTGCCGGCCGCGGTCGTCCCCCTCGCGCACCTCGCCCGTGCGCTGGACGTCGCGGCCGAGCAGGCGGTTGATGAGGGTCGACTTGCCCACGCCCGAGGAGCCGAGGAAGCCCACGGTCCGGCCCGGGACGACGTAGGCCGCGAGCTCCTCGCAATTCTCGCCGGTGAGAGCGCTCACCCGGTGGACGGGCACGCCCATCGCGATCGCCTGGGTCTCCAGCAGGCAGGCCTCGGGGTCGGCGCAACGGTCGAGCTTGTTGAGGATGACCACAGGCTGGGCGCCGCTATCCCATGCGGCGGTGAGGTAGCGCTCGATGCGGCGAGGGTTGAAGTCGCCGTCAAGGCCCGAGACGAGGAAGATCGTATCCACGTTGGCGGCCACGACCTGCTCGTCGGTGCGCTGGCCGGCGCTCTTGCGGGAGAACTTGGACTTGCGCGGCAGGATGGCGTGGATCATCGCCCGCCCCTCCCCCGTGGGGAGCCGCACCGCCACCCAATCCCCCACCGCCGGAGCCACAAGGCTCTCCGGCCCTTTGAGCTCGTGCCGCAGCTTGCCCGCGAGATCGGCATAGTGCTCGGCGTCGCCGGTCGAGATCTGGTTGAGCCCTCTCTGGGCGGTCACGCGGGCCGGAATGAGTCCCTGCTCCGCGTAGGGCGCGAAGGCCGCCGCGAAGAAGTCGTTCCAGCCGAGGTCTTCGAGAGTCAAAGAATCACGCATCCATCTCGTAGGCCACCTTCAGCCACCGCCGGACCTCATCATCAATCTCCGCGAGGCTGGTGATCGGGATGCGGTGGGTGATGCGGTCCTTCTTGGCGAAGCCGCCGGTGTCAATGAGGCGGCCGGTGGCGGGGGTATCCCGGAGGGCGAAGCCGAGATCGATGCGCGTCGCCATGGGCTTGAGCTGGGCGAAGACGTGGTTGCGGTAGAGGGGGACGATCGTCGAGCAGGGGCAGGCCTTGACGTCCGGCCCGAGCGCGAGCCCGATCCTCAGGAGCTCGTCATAGACCGGCCGCAGGAGGGAGGCCTTGCGGCCAGCGAACATGGTCTCCACATATCCCACGGCGCGGCGGAGGTAGTGGTCCGCGTCGCCGGTCTCCTCCATAGTGCCGAGCGAGGTCTCGGCGATCCACTGAGCGGAATTGGTCCCCAGGCCGTGCTCGGACTTGAGCCAGGCGGTCCGCTCCTTCGCGGTCGCCGGCCCCTGCTCGGCCAGCCGCAGCCACTCGTCGAGCGAGCGGCCGGTCTTCTGCGGCAGCGTGTCGATCCAGTTGCGCACGTATTGGACGCTGGGGTGGACGCTGTAGGGGTGGGGTGTCTGGGACATAGGCGAGATTGAGTTTAGCATCCGGAGGTCAGCGCGTGCCCTTACCCACGCCCTTGCCCTAGGAGCGGCCTGCCCTCCGAATCCTCACCCTCGGTCCCTCTCCACTTGTGGAGAGGGGGCCAGGGGGTGAGGCTTCGGAGGGCAGGCGGGACCGAGGGCAAAGACGTGTGGAACGGCACGGCTTTCAATGCGGCTCGAGCGTCCCCGCGTTCAAAGCCTCCACGCGGGCCTTGGAGCGGGCCAGCGGCGGCACGTCCCACTTGGCGCGCTCCTCGTCGGTGATCGCGGGGTCGATCTGCCAGAGGTACCAGGGGCCGTCCTTGTCTTTCTTGAATTGCGTTCCGTAGAGCTGGGGCTTGCCGCTCCACATGAGGTAGCGGTCCTTGGAGGCGGCGGCGAGCCAGCGGGCGCCGGGATAGTCGGGATCGAGCTCGACGGCCTTCGTGGCCCACTGGTTGGCGCGGTCGTAGTCCTCGGGTTTCGTGCCGTGCTGATAGACCATGGCGGCGTGGATGTAGTCGCCGGCCTCCCGGGCGCCCCCCTTCTCCACGATCGCCAGGACCCGCTTCCGCCGCTCCTCGTCATGCCGCGCCACGGCCTTCCAGTCGCTGGTCGCGAGATCCCCGGCGCGGTCGTCCTGATCCTCCTGATAGAGGCGCACGAGATCCGCGTTGAGCGGACCTTTGCGGGCCGCGGCGGCCTGGGCCTGGACCTTCGCGAAGACGGGCTTCCAGCGCGGGTCGGTCCGCAGGGGAGCGAAGTCGGGCTCGGCGGCGAGGGTGTCGGCGTCGCGGCAACCCCGGGCCGCGGCTTGGTCGAGGAACTGGAAAGCGAAGCCGGTGGCCTCCTTCTGCGTCTGGCCCGCCCGGGCGGCGCAGCGGGCGGCCTTCACCAGGGCCCGGGAGGCCAGCCGGTCCTCGGGCGCGGCCTCGGAAGCGGCGGCGAACTTCTCGGCGCAGCCGGCCCAGTTGGCCTTCTCATAAAAGTCCGAGGCCTGATCGTAGAGGTCCGCGAAGCTGGGGTTCATCGCCTCGGCGCGCTTGCGGGACTCGCCCAGCGTGAGCACCTCCCACTGGATCCGCTCCTCGTCCGTCACCGCGGGATCGACCTCCCAGAGGATCCACCGGCCGTTCACCTTCTTGAACTGGGTGCCGTAGTGCTGGGGCTTGCCCTGGCTCATCAGCGAGCGGTCGAGGGTGGCGGCGGCGAGCCAGCGGGCGCTGGGGAGCTCGGGGTCGAGCTCGACCGCCTTGAGGCACCACTGGTGGGCCTGGGCATAGTCCTCGGTCTGGTTGCTGTGCTGGAGGATCAGGGCCGCGTTGAAATAGTCCTCGGCCTGGTGAAGCCCCCCTTCGGCGGCGATCTGCCGGGTGCGCTCGAGGCGCTCGGCGTCCCGCTTGCCGACCACGGCCCAGTCGAGCTTGTCCGTCTGCTCGCGGTCCTTCTGGTCCTCCGCGGCGAGGCGCGCCAGCTCGGCGTTGAGGGTCGCCGCGTGGGCGTCGTTCCGCGCCTTGACCCCGTCGTGGAACGGCTTCCAGCGCGGATCGCTCCGCAGCGGCTCGATCTGGGGGTTGGCGTCGGCCCGTTCGAGGTCGCGGTAGCCGCGGGCGGCGGCCTTGTCGAGGCTGGCGAAGGCGGCCTCCTTGTCGCCGGCCGCGGTGAGGCAGGCCGCGGCGCCGAAGAAGGCGCGGGCGGCCCCCCGGTCGCCGGTGGCGGCCTGGGCGGCGGCGGTGAAGCGCTCGGCGCAACGGGGCCAATCCTTCTGGACATAGGCGGTGGTCCCCTGCTGGAACAGCGCCCGGAAATCGGGCGGTTCTTGAGCGAACGCGGCGCCGGCCGCGGCGAGGGCGAGGACGAGACCGGGCTTCAAGACGCGTTGGAAGGCCATGACACCTCCTTGAGCTTGCGGAATCCTATATGTCCTTGGAATGGCCGGGTTGCACCAAACCCCTCAATGTAAACGCGTTTACAGTCTATCGAGAGATCACGGGCTGCGATAGAGTCGGCGCGGAGGGCGCGCGATGACGAAAGCTTTTTCTTTTCCTGACGGATTCCTCTGGGGAGCGGCGACCTCGGCGTATCAGGTGGAGGGCTCTCCGCTGGCCGACGGCGCGGGCCCGAGCATCTGGCACCGCTTCACGCGCACGCCCTGGCTGGTGCCGAGCGGCGACAACGGCGACGTGGCCTGCGACCACTACCGGCTCTATGAGGAAGACGTGCGGCTGATGCGCGATCTCGGGCTTGGCGCCTACCGCTTCAGCGTCGCCTGGGGGCGCGTGCTGCCCGAAGGGACCGGCCGGGTCAACGAGAAGGGGCTCGACTTCTACCGCCGGCTGGTGGACGCGCTGCTGGAGAACGGCATCCAGCCGCTCCTGACTCTCTATCACTGGGACCTGCCGGCGGCGCTCGACGACCGCGGCGGCTGGCTCAACCGGGACGTGGCGAATTGGTTCGCCGAGTATGCCCGGGTGATGTACCGCGCCCTCGACGACCGCGTGCGGATGTGGGCGACCCTCAACGAGCCCTGGGTGGTGACCGACGGCGGCTACCTGCACGGCGCGCTCGCGCCCGGGCATCGAAACCTTTTCGAAGCGCCCATCGCCTCGCACCACCTGATGCTCTCGCACGCCGCCGGAGTGGAAGCCTACCGCGCGGAGGGAAAGCACCGGATCGGCCTGGTGGTGAACCTGGAGCCCAAGTATCCAGCGTCCGATAGCGAGGAGGACCTCGCCGCCACCCGCCGGGCCGACGCCTACATGAACCGGCAATATCTCGATCCGGTGTTCCATGGGCGCTATCCGGAGGAGATGGCGGAGGTCTTCGGCGAGGCCTGGCCGGACTTTCCATCCGAAGACCTCGCGCGCATCCGCCAACCGATCGATTTCCTGGGCGTGAACTACTACACGCGCAACGTGACGAAATTCGACGCCACGGCGCTCCCCGTCCGCGCCTCCGCCGTCCGGCAGAAGCGCCACGCCTACACGGAGACGGCCTGGGAGGTCTACCCCGAAGGGCTCACCGACACGCTGGTCTGGGTGAAAGAGAATTACGGCGACCTGCCGCTCTACGTCACCGAGAACGGCGCCGCCTTCTACGATCCCCCCACGGCGCACGGCGAGCTCGCCGATCCGTTGCGCGTCGATTATTTCCGCACCCACCTCCAGGCCGCGCGCGAGGCGATCGACCGCGGCGTCGACCTGCGCGGCTATTTCGCCTGGTCGCTGCTCGACAATCTCGAATGGAGCCTGGGATTCTCGAAGCGCTTCGGCATCGTCCACGTCGATTTCGAAACGCAGAAGCGGACCCTCAAATCCAGCGCGCGGTTCTATTCCGAGGTGATCCGGACGAACGGGGGGAACCTGGGGTAGACGTCTGACGGGCTGTCTCTGGAGCCTCGTTCCCTAAAGGCTCAACATCATCCGGAGAGAGTCATCCACCAGTCGAATTTTCTTTTCGCTGATCACTGTCGCGAGATGCCGCAATGCCCGATGGCTTGTGTCCACCGTGACGAGCTGGTCGGTCTCTACCCAATGCGGCTTGGGTTGCCAGTTGGCGTCAGCCAAGCGCAAATCGGCAGGTACAAAGGCGACACGCCATTTGAAGCTGGGGTGTTCCTGGCTGGTGATGGGGCAGATGATGATCGTGCCGAACTCCGAGCGATTCAGCGCATCCGTGGAGACGACGAGACACGGCCGAACCCCCTTCTGCTCACGCCCCTTCTTGGGATTGAGGTCGAACATCCAGATCTCACCACGCAGTGGCTTCGGCATCTCACGAGGTCTCAAGAAGTGGGGCCACCGGCGAATCCACCCAGCAGCGACTCTCTCTCTTCCCGATCCTCGGCGGTCACGTCGGCCGCCGCCTCGTTGAACATCTTGAGAAGCTCGAGCTCCCGTTCACGCTCTCTCTCCCGCTCGATGAGCCGGCGGACAAATCCGGCCTTGTTCTTACTGCTTCCGGCACGGCGCTCCAGCCAGGTGTCGGTATCCCTGGAGATGCGGATGCTGATTTGACGGTCCCTCGCGGTAACTGACATGAGCAACCCTCCTGACCTTCAGGATGATACCATCCAGAAGGTCAAAGGGGAACCGTTCCACCTCTACAGTCCACCGGCGTCCAGCGCGCAGGCCTTCTGGACCACCTGGACCGTGGCGGGCGCTTCGAGCGTGAAGAGCCCGTTGAGCCCGCGTTCCAGGCGCGAGGCCCGGACCGCGGCCTTGACCGCGAAGAAGACGGTCGAGGCGAGCACCAGCGGCGGCTCGCCCACCTCCTTGGCCGACATCACCTCGTTCGGGTTCTCGGGTACGTTGGCCGCGAGGTCGCGCGGGAAGAGGTGGGTGTCGAAGCGCAGCGGGACCGTGGGCACCGCCGGCGGCTTGTAGCGCCAGGTGTTGTCGGTGTTGAGGCGCCCCTTCTCGTCCCCCTCGGGCTCGAACACCAGCCACTCGCTCAGCACGTAGCCGGCGCCCTGGATGAAGGCGCCTTCCACCTGACCGATGTCGAGCGCCGGGTTGATGCTCCAGCCCATGTCGTACATCAGGTCGCATTCGAGGATCTTGCTCTCGCCGGTGAGGATGTCCACCTCGACCACCGAGCAGGCCGCCGAGTAGGTGAAGCCGCTGAACTCGTCGATCTCGGTGGAAACCTTTTTCACGCTGGGGTCGATCGTGGCGCCGGGAATCGCGGGCTGGTCGGCGACCGGCTTGAACTCGATCGCCGCCGCCGGGGTCTCGCCGCCGCGCATCGGAGCGAGGAACTGCGCGACCAGGTTGACCCGCTGCTGGTAGGCCAGGTTGATCAGATATCGCCAGATCAGCTTGGGCGGGTTGCTGCCGACCACGACCTCCTGGGACCAGCCCTGGCCATAATTCCAGAAGTCGATCCCCTGGTCCCGGCACCAGTCATCACCTTTCTGCTGAAGCATCTGGTAGCCGAAGTCGAGCAGGCGCTGGCGGAGCATGCGGCAGGCCCCCTTGGTGGCTTCGGCGTTGTAGGCGGTGCCGGTGGAGGCGCCGGTGCTGGTCGGGTTCGGGATGATCCCCGTATTCGGCAGCTCGATGCGGATCATCGACATCGGAATGTTGAGGATGTAGGCGGCGACCTGGACCACCTGGGTGAGCGAGCCCTGGCCCATGTCGGCGCCGGCCTGATTGATGATCACGGTGCCGTCCGCGTAGAAAACTGACAGGATCGCGGACGCCTGCTCCAGCATCACGAGGTTGTAGCCCGAGCCGTATTTGACCGGGATCATCGCGAGGCCGCGCTTGCGCCACCTGTTTTCCTTGTTGAAACGGTCGACCTCGGCCTGCTTCTCCTCCAGCTTGCAAACCGTTTCGAGATAGTCCCAGACCTCCCGCATGTAGCAATAGGAGAGCGCCTGGCCGAAGGGGGTGGCGTCGCCGCGCCGGTACAGATTCTTTTTCCGCACCTCCTCGGGCCGCATGCCGAGCACGAAGGCCGCGTCGTCGATGGCGTTCTCCGTGATCAGCTTCGATTGGATGTCGCCGAAGGAGCGGAACGCGGTGTTGGGCGCTTTGTTGGTGCGACAGACGTCGATCTGCATGCGCGAGCTGGGGACCATGTAGGCGTTGTCGGCCCGCATCAGGATGTTGTTCGAGACGATGAACGAGCAGTCGTAGAAGGCGCCGCCGTCCCCCCACATCTTGACGTCCAGGCCGCGGATCAAACCTTTATCTTCGGGCCGCCCCTCGCCGCGGTCGAGGGCGATCTGGCACTGCCCGAAATACGGATGGCGCCGGCCGATCATCGCCGAATCCCTGGCGCGCTCCAGCACCAGCCGGACCGGACGGTTGGTGGCGTTGGCGGCCACCACCGTGGGTCCCGCCACGAAGCGGGCCGGCTCGGTCTTGCCGCCATAGCCGCCGCCGAGCTGCTTGAGCTGGACGCGAATGCGGTTCTGCGCCACGCCGATCGCGCTCGCGCTGGTCTGGTGCATCTCCATCGGGCTCTGGGACGACGGGTTGACCAGGATCACGTTGGCGTCCTGCGGCGTCGCCACACAGGCCTGCGTCTCCATGTAGAAGTGGAGCTGGCCGCCCACCTCCTGGCTGGTCGCGACCACGGCGCACGGCAGGCCGCCGACGTCGGCCTCGCGGACCACGATCTCGCGGTCGAGATCGCCGCGCTTGGCGTCCACCCAGTCGAGCACGCTGCCCGGCCGCGTGACCCGCCAGACGTGCGCGTACCAGGACGCCGTCGTGGGGCAGTCGGGATAAACGCTTCCGATCTCGATCGCGCGTTCGAGCGACAGGATGCTCTCGTCGAAAGGAGCGGGCCATCCGATCGGACCGTAGCCCAGGCACTCGGCGCCGACGTAGTCGGCGATCCGCCAGGCCATCTGCTCGGTCGACGCCAGGACCATCGCCACCACTTGGCCGGGATATAGGAGCTCGTCGGTGGCGAGGAGTGGCTGGTCGCCGCCCATGCCTTGCAGGTTGACTCCGCCCTTGGGGATCGCGGACGCGGTCAGCAGATCGACGAAGCCCTCGAAGCGCTCCCGCAGGTGGGCGCACAGGGCCTCCCGCGTGGCCGGCTCGCCCGGGGCGTCCGGAAGCGCGAGCCAGAATTTCCGCGGCGCCTGCCGGCCCTGCACCAGGGCGCCGTTGAGCGCCTGCGGCGGCACCTGGATCTCGTGCGTGTAGTGCACCTCGCCCGAGGTCTGGTAGAGGGTCATCAGCCCGATGTAGGGCTCCTGCACCGGCGCCTTGTAGCCCTGCGTCTTGTAATACTGCTCGCCGGTGCTGACCGGCCAGCGCCCCCAGGTGATGACGCCCGCGGACCGCAGCTCCGGCGGCACCTCGCCGGGGGCGCGGACGAGCAGGGCGTTGACGATCGCCTTGTAGAGGAAGCTGACCGTGAGCGAGATCTTATATTCGTCGGTAAACCCTTCGTACGGCCCGCGGTGCGGCCAGCGGGCCAGCTCGGCCGCGACCTCCGAGGCGAGCTCGCGGGCCAGCGCCGGGAAGCCGTCGAGGCTCAAGGTCGCGCCCACCAGCAGCCGCTCAGTCTTTTCCGCCCGGAATGGGAAGGGAGCGATGCCGCCAAACACCAGGGTCGCGGCCGCGACCTCGGTCCCCTCGCCGAAGCCGAGGCGGGTGGTGGCGTTGACGATCGAATGGGCGTTGACCTCCCGCAGCGCGACCTTCTGCGCGAGCACGACCTCGTCCCCGGAGCCGCGCGGAATCCGGTAGGCGACGATCAGCAGGCGCCGGGGATCGACGCTCCGGCCGGCCACGGCGGCCACCAGCTCCTCCACCGTCCAGCTCCGGCTCGCTCCGCTGTCGAGATCGACGGTATCGAGCGTGGCCTCGACCGCGTCCAGGGCCGTGAGCAGGTCGGAGGGGAAGGCCTCGCCCTCGTGGACGTGCTGGAGGACCATGGCGCTGTTGCCGCCGAGCGTCCCGGCGTTGCGGACGAGCGTGCCGGCCGTGCGCCGGGCCATCAGCTCCAGCGCACCCAGCCGCGTGGTCTCGGCTCGCGCCCCGCCTCCGTTCAGATCGGCGAGGATCTCGATCAAATGGCTGTAGGTGGTGCCGGCTCCTACAATCAAAAACTGATCGTCGATCTCGATCCGGTCGAGCTCGTGGATCCGCCGGATGTCGATCAGCAGGGTCGCGGCGCGGAGCTCGTCCGGATAGACTCCATAGGAGGTATTGCCGTGGACGAGCCGGATGACCTCGCCGGGATTTTTCGCGATCAGCTCGCGGAGCTCGTCGATCGAAGCGACCGAGCGCCACCGCTTGCGCGGCCCGTCGACCTGCAGCGGATCGGCCGGACGGCGGGCGCCGGCGGGATAATGGATTTGCAGCTCGCCGACCTTCTGGGTGTCATAGGCCGGATCGACCTTGCACTTCATGCGCCGCGCCTCGTCCTCCGGCGACCAGTCGACGGCGAACGTCTCCATCGCGGTCAGGATCGGGCGGTAGCCGGTGCAGCGGCAGATGTTGCCGTCGAACGTGTCCTCGATCTGCTTCTTGGTCGGCTTGGGGTTGCTGAGCAGCAGCGCCGACATGGTCATCACGAATCCCGACGAGCAGTAGCCGCACTGGCTGCCGTTGTTGACCGCCAGCCGGTAGGAGACGGGGTTGGTCCCCTCCAGGGCCGGAGTGCTCTCCTCCAGGGGCGCGCCCAGCCCGAGGAGCCGCGCCTCCGGCAGCGAATCGCGCAACTGGACGGGCCGGAGCTGCGCGGGGGTCTGGCGCCGGAGCAGCGACTTCTCGGGATTGTCGACCCGCTTCTCCTGCTGGCTCGCGGTCAGCCGGCTGAGCAGGTCCCGGCGCTCCTCCGGGTCCCGGGGAGTCCGGCGGGTGAGCATGACGCTCGCGCGTGACGCGGACTGCACCAGGGTCACCGGCTGGTCGGTTGTCGGCACCACGGCCCCAGTGCCCTCGATGGTGGTCACGACCATGCCTTGCAGCGAGCAGACCGGACGCAGGCACGAATTGATCGCCCGGTGCTGGACCGATCCGGTCTCGCGGTCGAAGCTGGACAGGATCACCGTGCAGGCGCCACAGCCGCCCTCGCCGCACCCCTTCTTGGCGCCGGTCAGCGCCACCTCGGGCGAGCGCAGGAAGTCGAGCAGCAACAGGTCTGGCGGCGGATCCTGGAGCTCGATCCGGTGGCCGTTGAGGTAGAACTCGAGGACGCTCCGCTCGCGGCTCTCTGGCATGTGCAGGCTCCTGTCGCCGGGAGCCCGGGCGCGCCCGAGCCCCATCTTGTAATTCAAAGCTTTTGGCGCGAGCGAGCCTAAAGGGGCGGCTAAAACGTGTCAACGATATCGACGGGCGCGTATAGAGACAGGAATTCGTCTCAGTCCGCCACCTTCACCATCGTCGCCGTGACCTTCGCCCCGGCGACCTGGACCACCAGGTAGTGATGATATCCGCCCGCCTTCGGCGTCGCCTTTTTGGTCAAGGGGGCGCCGGCGCCGCCGGTGACCACGTAGGCGGGCTTGGTCCCCGCGGGGTCCTGCCGCTGGAACGGCCCCGTCTGCCAGGGATTCTTCTTGTCGTGGAAATAGAACAGATGCTGGTGGGCGGCGAAGACGAAGGAGACGTTGGGATATTTGTTGTCCTCCAGGATCGCCTTGAGCGGGTCCCGGCTCGGCTTGTCGAGCTGGTTCTTCGAGCTCACCGGGCTCGCCTCGACCGGCCGGTGCATGAAGACGAAGATGTGGGCGATGCTCTTGTCGGCGGAAAGATCTTTGAGGGTCGCCTTGAGGGCGGCCAACTGGTCCGGCCCCACATAGCCGTTGTACTTGCACTTGGGGAGCTTGACGCCCGCCGGCACCACGTCGTCCGTATTGACGGCCACGAACGCCGAATTGCCGTAGCGGAAGACGCCGAACGGCTGCCCCATGAATTTCGTCCAGAAGCCCAGCAGGTTTCCGCTCGGGTCCGGCTCATCGATCTTGTCCGGGCACCCCTTCGGATCGGCCTTGAGGTTGAGCTCGTGATTGCCGGGCGCAGAGAAGACCGGCACGCCGGCTCCCTTCACGATCCCCAGAAACTCTTCATATTCCGCCTGCATCTTCTTCTCTTTGTCCGGCTTCTTGCCGGAGATCGTGTCACCGGCCCACAGCACGAAGCTCGGGGCCGGGCTCATCCTCTGCACGGCCTTCACGATCGTGCCGAGCGTCTTCGGCTGCGGATCGCCGCTCTTCGCGGGACGGTTGTCCCCGGCCACCACGAACACGAAGGAGGAAGGATCGGCCGGCGTCCCCAGGCTGCCCGTGCCCGGCAGCGGCGCGAGAGGCGGAAAGCCGGCGCCGGCGGCCGGCAGGGCCAGGAAGAGAGAACAGACCAGAGCGCGCTTGGCGCCGTGCATGGGGATCTCCTTGGGAAGATCTAAATCTTATCATGCGAGGCCATTCGCCGTGGGCGTACCGCCCTGAAGGGGCGGATATTCATCAGCCTGGGGTTTCAACCCCAGGTGGGCGCGGGCCGAGGTCTACCGCACCGGGATCGGGAACGCGCCTCAATTTACGAGGCGTCAACTTTGCGGCCTCGGTCCCGAAGGGTTCGCCACCGCCGCCTGGGGTTGAAACCCCAGGCTGATGAATATCCGCCCTTCCAGGGCGGTATCCCAGGTGGCCGATTTCATTCAGGGCTTCACCAGCAGATCCGCCGGAAGGCTGCGAATCACCATCCCCCGGAACACGATCCCTCCCGGCGGCACCATGAGCCCTCCCCCCACCCTAAGCCGTACGGAATTTCCTTCCGCCGTCAGAGAGTAGTCCAGCGGTCCCCAGGGGGTCGGCATCCTCTTCACGCTCACGCCTTCTCGTATCCACTCGTCGGGCACGCCCGCGGCGAGGACGAGCGCCTGGTCGGAATCGCGCTCGTAGGCGAGGAGATCCAAGAAGGAGCGGATGAAGTCCGACCCGACCCAGGTGTGCGGGAGGTCTCCCAGGAAGTTGGGGGCTCGGAGGTCGCGGTAGACCACCTCGGGCCATTGATTCCAGGATGGCGGACGCCGGTCCTTCAGGAAGAGGCCGAGGAGCTCGCGGGCGCGCTCCGGGTTGCCCATGCGGACGAAGGTGCCGACGGCGCGGAGCTCGTAGGGGGTGTAGGCCTTCCAATCCCCAGCCTTCCTTTTTTCGATCTCCTGCCAGTAATACTCGAAGGTCCGCTCCAGGGTTTGCGGCGGCAGCTTGGCGCGCAGGTCATCGAGCTCGCCTCCGGGGCTGATCGCGGTGGTGGTGGAGGTGGGATCGCGGTCGGCCAGGTCGGCGGAGGCGGGGATGTAATCGATCTTCGCCTCCTGAATCACCCGGTTGATCGAGGCGTAGAGATCGGTGCGGAATTCGTCGCGGCCGGCGGCCCAGCGTGTGGCCTCTTCGGTCTTGCCCAGATCGCGGGCCAGATCGACGGCGCTCTTCAATCCCGTCAGGGCGAAGAAGTCGTCCCAGTAGGAATGGACGGGATGCGAGGAGTACCCCTCGTGGCTGATCGATTCGGGGAGGAGGCCGAAGTAGCGGAGCTTGGCGGGCTGGCGGTATTCGTCCGTGCGGCGCTGGGCTCGCAGCTCGTCGATGTAGGCGACCGCTTTCTCGACGTAGGGCCAGACCTTCTCCACCGTGGCACGGTCGTGGGTATAGCGCCAATATTCTCCGACCAGAAAGAGGAATTCGCCGTGGCTGTCGTTCTCCGGCACGGGATCGGCGCCGCGGGAGTCCACGCAGCAGGGGATCTTGCCATTCGGAAATTGGTACGGGGCGAGCCATTCGATCAGCTCGCGCACCGGCTCGGCGAGGCCGGCGCGCAGCAGCGCCGAAGAGGTGAGCGAGCCGTCGCGGATCCAGGTGCGGGCGTAGGAGCGGGAGCCCGGCTGGATGGCGGGGCCGTCGCGATTGATCAGGATGTGGGCGAGGACGGTCCGGAAGGTTTTGACGAGCGGATCGGCGGCGGGAGGGAGGTGGATCTCGACGCGGTCGAGGAGGCGGTGCCAGGATGACCGCGCCTCGTCCCGCCCTGGCGGCGAAGACGGCGAAGGATGCAGTGGCACCAGCACATCCACCCCCGCCTCCCCACCCGCAGCCAGGCTCAGATCCCACGCGAACGCCCCCGATGCATATCCGAAAGAATCGTTCACCGAAGCCGCCGTCGGGATTTTCCCCTGTCGCAGATGCTCCACGATTTCTCCGCCGTCGAACGTCGTGGCGCCGAACGCGGGCGGGCTCGACGGGGCCACGATGCGCGTACCGTTGACAGTCGCGGTGTGGCCGTCCCAGGCGATCTCACGGATCGAGGAGACGCCGCCCGGCTGATTGAGGAACTGCGTGGGCGGATTCACCTGGAAGGGGCGGAGGGCCAGGAAAAGCTTGATTCTCCGGGCCTTTCCTCGATTGTGGACGAGATAGCGAGCCCGCAACACGGAGTGGCCCGGCGGTCCGGAGGCGAACGAGGTGATCTCCAGTGAAAGATTGTTAACAGTCCAGGTTACGGTGGGAATGGGCAGATATCCCTCCGCCAGGGACTGCGACGTCTTGACGTCGCTCCACGAGATCAGCTTGCCGTCGACGAACAGGAAGGGTTCGAGCGAGAAGGCCCCCTGCCCCACCTCCAACGCGCCGTCCTCGCCGAGCAGCCCCTCCTCGGAGTCGCCGTCCACGCCCACCACCGTCCAGTATTCCTGCTCGCCGGAGAAGGAGCGGGGGTAGGAGCCGCGGGGGGCGTCCTTGGCGATCCGCTCGAAGAAGGCGTTGATTGTGGGGGCCCAGTCCAGGGGCTTGACGTCGAGGTGGAGGAGACCCAAGGCGGCGGTGGTTACGGGGCGTCCTGCCCTCCGAGGCCTCGAAGCGTTGGACGCCCCAGAAATCCTTACCCTCAGATACCGCGACTCCGTCTCCGGCAGATATAGATAATCCCGTCCCCCGTTGCCCCCCTTCACCTCGCGGACGGCCGTCCATGCCCTTCCATCGTCCGAGATCTCGACCGTGTACGAGGCGGGACGGCTCCAATCGATCACCAGACCGCCGTACTCGCGGGATTCCAGGAAGTCCCAGGTGACCGTGTTTCCGGAGGTGGTGACGGCGGGGGTGCGCGTATAGGGGTGCTCCGGAGGGAGCGGGGTGAATTTCAGGTCGTCGATCCAGACGGTCCCCTTGCCTCCGGTGCCGGCGGTGATCGCGAATTCGATCGCGGCCACCTGCTTCATCTCGCCGCCGCCGGCCGGGCCCCAGGCGAATTCGATCTGGCGCTTCCTGGTGCGCACCTCCCGCCAGTCGTGCGGAAACTGGAAATTGCGGCGGTTGATCCACCAGACGTTCTGCCCGCTGGGATCGATCAGCTTGAATTCCAGGTTGTTCACCGGCGCGTCGCCGCGCAGGCGGAAGGAGATCTGCCAGTTCGGAGGGAGGTCGAGGGCGAAGGCCTTGTGGGCCACCGCGTAGCCCGCGCCGCCGTGGAAATCGAAATCGAGCCGCAGAGCGCCCTGGATGTCCGAGAGGTCGAGGCGGACGCCGTCCGACGGGGCCGCGGTCCAGCCGGCGAGGGTGGCGAAATCGTCCAGGGTCTGTGCGGTGAGCGGCGTGACGAGAAACAACAGCAGAATAAATGCCGATGGCCTCACTCCTTGATGCTCCCCATGACGATCCCTTCCACGTAGGAGCGTTGGAGGGCCAGGAAGACGAGCAGGCCGGGCAGCACGGTGATCACCGCTCCGGCCATCATCAGCTCGGCGTCCAGCACGTGCTCGCCGGAGAGGTTGGCGAGCGCCACCGGCAGGGTGTACTTGCTCTCATCGGTGAGCACGGTCAGCGGCCACAGGAAGTCGTTCCAGGAGGTCAGGAACGTGAACACTCCCAGGGTGACGAGGATCGGCCGCAACAGGGGGAGCACCACGGTCCAGTAGATGCGGAGCTCGGAGGCGCCATCGAGGCGCGCCGCGTCGAGCAGCTCGTCGGGAATCCCCTGCGCGAACTGGCGGATCAGGAAGATGCCGAAGACGGTGGCGATGGCGGCCACGATCACGCCGCCGAAGGAGTTGACCAGGCCGAGCGCCCGGATCTCCAGGAAAAGCGGCAGCACCGTGACCTGCGGCGGTACCACCAGGGTCGCCAGCAGGAGAGCGAAGAGCCGGCCGCGGCCGCGGAAGCGCAGCTTGGCGAAGGCGTATCCCGCCATCGAGTTGCAGAGCAGTGAGATGGCGGTGATGGCCAACGCCAGGAAAAGGCTGTTGAAGAAGGTCCTCCCGAGGTTGAGGCGGGAAAAGAGCTCCGCGTAGTGTTGCAGCGTGGGATGCGAGGGCAGCAGGCGCACCGGCAGGGACAGCGCCTCGCCGGTGGGCATCAGGGACGCCGAGACCATCCACAGCAGCGGCAGCGCTGTGAGCCCTGCTCCGAGCAGCAGCGCGCCGTTGACGGCGATCTTCGCCAGTGGCCGGCGGATCACGCGCTCCTCCTCCCGCGGAACAGGACCTGCAAGCCGGTGGCGGCGATGATCATCGCGAACAGCACGAAGGCGATCGCCGCGGCGGCGCCGAGGTTCCACCAGCGGAACCCTTGCTCGTACATCAGCAGGGTGATCGAGGTGGTCGCGTACAGCGGGCCGCCGCGGGTCATCACGTAGGGCTCGGCGAAAATCTGGAACAGGCTCACGGTGGTGAGGATCCCCACGAAAATGGTGGTGGGCTTCAGCAGCGGCAGGGTGATGTCGCGGAGCTGCCGCCAGGGGCCGGCGCCGTCGAGCTGCGCCGCCTCATAGAGCGACTCGGGGATCGCCTGGATGCCGACGACATAGATCACCAGGCCGTAGCCGAAGCTGCGCCAGACGGCGAGCAGGGTGATGGCCACGGTCGCCCAGGCCGGATTGCCGAGCCAGTCGATCGCCGGCAGGTGGAGCAGGCCGAGAAGCTGATTGATCAGGCCGTAGCGCGGATGGTAGAGGTAGCGGAAGATCACCGCCACGGCGACCAGCGTGGTAACCACCGGCGCGAAGAAGATGGTGCGGAAGAGGCCCCGCAGCCGCGCCACCTTCGAGCTCACCAGCAGCGCCCCGCCGAGCGCCGCTCCCAGGGTGAGCGGCACGCCGAGGACGACGAAGACGAGGGTGTTGCGGATCACTTTCCAGAACAGCGGATCGCGCAGCAGCCGCAGGTAGTTGCCGGCACCCACGAAGCGCAGGTTGTGAAGGTCCGCCAGGGCGTAGATGTCGAAGTCGGTGAGCGACAGCAGCAGCGCCGCGATCAGCGGCAGGGCGAAGAAGAGGGCGATGGCGCCCAGGGCGGGAGAGAGCAGCAGCCAGGCGGCCCGCCGCTCGGCCGTGGAGCCGCGGCGCTCTTCCAGATCCGGGGTCACCGCCGTGCCTCCGCGCGGTCGAGTATCCAGCGGCGTTTCTCGAGCATGCGGTCGACGTCCGCGTCGAGGGCGGCGAGCGCCTTGTCGAGATCGCGGCCGCCGCGCATCACCTGCTCGGCGCACTCGGCCATGCGGGTGGCGATGCGCTCCCATTCCGGCACCTTCGGTGTCGGCGCCGCGTGCTCCAGTTGCAAGAGGAAGGGCGCGGCCTTGGGGTCCGCGGCGAGCCCGGCCAGGGTCCACGCCGAGCGCCGGGACGGCAGGTCTCCCGAAAGCTTGTAGAAGCGCGCCTGCTGGGCCGGCTCGGAGAGGTATTGCAACCATTTCCAGGTGGCCTCCGGCGACCGGGCGTGCTGGAACAGGACGAGGCTGGAGCCCCCCGCCAGCGAGGCTCCCGGATAGGGCATCCCGGCCTCCGGCGGCGGCAGCGGCGCCGTGGCCCAGAGGTCTTGTTGGTCCGCCGGGAGGCGTTTCCGAAACTCGCCGAGGTTCCACGGACCGGTGATCACCATCGCGAAATAACCTTCCGCGAATTGCTGGTAGAGGTTGGCCACGCTCTGCAGGTCGAGCGACGGCGCCAGGCCGGACGTGTAGAGCTCGAGATAGAAGGCCATGGCCTTGCGGAAGCGCGGATCGCGGAAGTCGCCGCGGCGGCCGTTGTCCGCCAGGAGCGGAGCGCCGGTCTGCAGCCCGAAGATGGCCGGCTGCGTCCACTCGTCGATAGGGAGCAGGATGGCGAAACGGTTGGGGCCGCCGCGTTGCTTGATCCGCGCCATGGTCTCGCGCCACTCGCTCCAGCTCCGCGGCGGCCAGGGGCCGCCCGCCGCCGCCACCAGATCGGTACGGTAGAAGAGCAGGCGCGTATCCACGTACCAGGGGATCCCCCAGGTCTTGCCGTCGAGCACGTTGGTATCCCAGACGCCGGCAAAGGAATCGGCGGCGAGCTCCGGCGCGAGCCGCCCGTCAAGGCGGGCCAGGGCGCGCAGCGACACGAATTCCGGAATCCAGGTGTTGCCCAGTTGGGCGGCGTCGGGGGTGGAATTGCCGACGTAGGCGGTCAGCAGCTTCTCGTGGGCGGCGGTCCAGGGGACCTGCTGCACCTCCACTTTGATGTCCGGGTGGCGGGCCTCGAACTCCGGCACCATCTCGCGCACCACCTCCCCCTCGCGGCCGAACCCCCAGAAGCGGACGGTGGCCCGCCCGCCCGCCTCTCCCCGGCCGCAACCGGCCGCCGCGAGCAGCACGAGCACGAGCGCGAGCCGCCTCAACGGGGCGCCTCCTCCAGCCAGCCGCCCGTGAAGCCGGCGCGCTTCAGGCCGCGCGCGATATGGGGGTTCTTCCGCATCACCTTCCAGACCAGGCCGCCGCGGTGGTTTTCGATCATTGCCACGATCGGCCCCTGATCGATTCCCAGATAGTCGACGTCGAACCACCCCTGCTTCGGATCGACCCGCCCGGCCATCCCCGGCCGGCTCGTCCGCAGGGTGGGATTGAAGGCGTCGAGGAAGCCGTATTTCGCATAGAGGTTCGCGCCATAGCGGCTCTTCATCTCGCGCAGGGCCGCGAGGGAGAGCTCCGGCGTGAAGACGATCGACGAGATCGCGGCGGTCGGCGCCAGGGTGCCGTCGTCGCGGATCTCCCCCTCCGTCGCGCCGCGCGCCGCGTAGCCGTAGAAGGTGCGTTGCCGGCCGTCGATGGTCAGCGTCGCGTCCATCGGGCCGTCGCAGGCGGTGAGCCCCCAGACGCGGTCGCCGTAGTCGCGGTAGCCGTTCGGGTTGGCGATCGCGTAGGCGCGCTGGGCCAGCGTGGCGCGGCGGGAATTCTCGAAGTAATCGATGCCGTGCGCGCGCATGAAGGGGTCCTGGATGCCGCGGAAGTCGATCCAGACGTGCGAGTACTGGTGGCCGAACAGCGGCGCGAAGAGCAGGTGCTCCTGGCCTTGGAAGGTCCCCCAGCGGTAGGTCTTCGTGTACTGCTCCCAGGCGTCCGCGTCGACCGGGTGGGTCGTCGAGCCGAGGGCGAGGACGATCACGATCATCGCCTCGTTGTAACCGCGCCAGTCATAGGAATGGAAACCTTCCTCGGGGGTCCAGCCCATGCTGATCGCCGGCCGCCGCGCCTGCTCCCAGGGCCAGTCCACGCGCTCGTAGAGCTCCTCGGCGGTGGAGCGGATGGCCGTTTCGGTGGCGTCGCCGCGATCGAAGTAGGACTGCGCGAAGAGCACGCCGGCCATCAGCAGCGAGGTGTCCACCGTGGACAGCTCGACGGTCTTGAAGCGCTCGGCGGTCCGCATGTCGAGGAAGTGATAGAAGAAACCTTTATATCCGGAGACGCCGCGCGGCTCGGGCCCCTGCTTCATCGCCAGGAGGGAGCGGAGCGTCGCGAGGGTCCGCTCGGCGGCCGCGGCGCGCGGCACGTAGCCGCGTTCGGCGCCGATGCCGTAGGCGGTGAGGCCGAAGCCGACCGCGGCGATGCTGGAGAACGACGGCGTGGGCGCGCGGTCGGGGATCAGCAGCGTCTGCGGGTCGGCGAGGTCCCAGAAGTATTGGAAGGAGCGGCGCTCGACGTCGCCGAGGAGCGCCGCGTCCGAAACGGTGGAAGGGGGATCATGAGGCACCGGAGTGCCTGAGCAAGCAAGAGGCACAAAGGCGAGGAGGAGCGGAATGATCCTTCGCGTCAAGCGGTCCTCCTCGCCAGCGGGGTCAAATCCTCAGAAGTTGATCTTCAGCCCGACCTGCTCCCGGCGCGGCAGGTTGATCACGCAGGACGGGTTGCCGAAGTTGGAGTTTCCCCCGGGTCCGATGAAGTTGTCCAGGCAGCCGTAGCTCGGCCAGTTGAAGGCGTTGAAGATCTCGCCGACGATGCCCACCGAGACGTTGCCCAGGACGCGGAAGTCCTTCTCCAAGTGGAAGTCGACCGAGCGGTCGGCGAAGCCCCAGGTCTTCTCCGGGTAGATGGAGCGGTCGAACGGCCGCGTCCGCAGGCGCGCCGGCAGGTCGAAGCCCTGGGAGAAGTCGAGGACGTTGAAGGCCGCGCCGGTCCCCAGGGTGACGGTGGTGCTGAAGCGCGTGTCCCAGGGGAGCCCGAAGATGGCATTGGCCACGATGCGGTCCTTCTCCGAGCCCGGCACGGCGTGCTTGCCGTAGGCGGCGGCGCTCGGATAGTCAAGGCTGAACAGGTCGTTGCCGGTCTGCTTGGCGTCGGCGTGCGTATAGGCGAGGTGCGCTCCCCAGTTGTTCGAGAACGGCCGGTCGAGGGTGAGGAAGATGCCGTCGTACCAGTAGCGCTTGCCGTTGGGGTCCGAAATGATCACGTTGCCGTAGCCCGGCACCAGCGCCTGGCAGCAGATGCCGCTCGCCGACAGCCAGGTGAAGCCGTGGTAGCCGCGCACGCCGTTGTAGCTCAGCGAGGCGAGCCAGCTCCCGAACGACTGCCGGACGCCGAGGTTCCACTGGTTCGAATACGGCGGCTTGGTGTTGTTGTTGAGCAGGTAGATCTCGGGGCTGGTCTGGCCCGATGCGATCAGCGCGTGGAGGCCGGCGGGGGTCAGATAGCTGGGATTCCACTGGATCGTCCCCGGGCGGCCGTCGGGCGAGAACTCGATGCGGTAGACCGGGTATTGCAGGCGGAACCGCTCGTCGAGCGTGGCGTTGAGGAAGAGGCGGTCGTAGTAGCGGCCGGCGCCGCCGAAGAGGATCGTCTTGCCGGCGCCGGTCAGGTCGTAGGAGAAGCCCAGGCGCGGCTGGAGCTGGTTGGTGTACTGCGAGCGGTTGTTGCCGTTCGAGAAGTAGCTGGAGTCGATCTTGCCGGTGAGCCCCGCCACGATGTTCGCCGGCGTGACGTAGCTGTCGTCGAGCTGCCGGGTCTCGTAGTCGTAGCGCAGGCCGAGGTTGATCGTCAGGCGCGGATTGACCGTCCAGGTGTCCTGGCCGTAGACGCCGTACTCCTGGTTGTTGGCCGACAGGTTGGGATTGCCGAAGCCGAACAGCGCCTCGAACGGCTGATCGAAAGTAAAGCCGTTGGCCGGATCGTTCTTGAAGTTGTAGACCGGGTTGCCGTTCTGGAACTTGGTGACGCTGTAGCGCAGGAAGTCGGCGTTGCCGCCCACCTGCAGGCTGTGGTCGCCAGCCGCCTGGAAGGTGGGCAGGTTGTAGTCGTCGCGCAGCTCGGTCCGCTTCTGGTCGAACTTCTGGCTGGTGTCCTTGCCGCCGATGCGGATGACCCCGAAATAGTTGAGCCCCACGAGGTCGGGATTGAGCGCCGCCTGGTTCCACTTGTAGTCCTGCCAGCTCAGCGAGAGTTGGTTGAGCGCCACATCGCTGTTCCAACTGTGGCGCAGGGTCGTGCCGATCACCTGGTTCTTGAGGTCGGTCGCCGCCTGGAAGGAGGTCATGCCGCCGAAGTCGCGCGTCTCATGCTCTTTGCGGTAGTTGCCGCTGACGTCCACGACCTGGTTCTGCGCCGGCTGCCAGCTCAGCTTGCCGAACCCCAGGTTCGACTTGAAGGGGCTGGGGAAGACGCCGGCAAACTGGCCGAACTGGCTGGAAAAATTGGGATTGACGTTGACCGGCGAGGTCGCGTGCTCGTCGACCCCCTCGTACGAGAGGAAATAATGGAGCTTGTCCTTGATGATCGGTCCGCCGATCGAGGCGCCGGGCTGGCTGCGCCGGTAGTCCTGGTTCGAGCTCAGGGTCGAGAACTGGAACCCCTTGGGCAGCTCCGACACCCACTGCTTCGGCTGATAGAACCAGAAGAGCTGGCCGCGCACGTCGTTGCCGCCCGACTTGGTGACGGCCGTGATCACGGCGCTCGCCGCCTTTTCATATTGCGCGCTGTAGTTCTGGGTGATGACGCGGAACTCCTGCACGGCGTTCTGCGGGAAGGGGTTGCCGCGGCTGGAGTCCTGGCCGACCAGGCCCCCTTGCAGCACGTCGTTCTTGAAGCTCACGCCGTCGATGAACACGTTGGTCTGCTCCGCCGGCTGGGCGTCGCTGGAGATCGTCTTGCGCAGGGGATCGTTCGACAGCCGGACGCCCGGCGCCAGGGTGGCGAAGTTGAGGAAGTTGCGGTCGTCCTGCGGCAGGTTCTCGATCTGCTGCGGGGTGACGTTGGTCGCCGCCTCCTGGGTGCGGATGTCGATCGCCTGCTCGCCGACGACGGTGATCGATTCGCTGATCACCGCGGTGGGCGTCATCACGAAGGTGACGTTGAGGCTCTGGCCGACGCGCACGGTCACCGTCTGCGAGCGCTCGTCGAAGCCGCTCGCCGAGACCGAGATGATGTACTCGCCCGGGACCAGGTTCCCGAGTTGGAAGGCCCCGTCGGGGCCCGCCTTGACGGTGGTGACGAACCCCGACGTGGTGCCCACGGCGGTGATCTGGGCCCCGCCGAGCGCCGCGTTCTGGTCGTTCGTCACCTTGCCGCGGATCGTCGCCGTCGACGTCTGGGCGAGCGCGGAGGCCGCCAGCGCGCCGGCGAGCAGCACGAACAGAAGCGATTTGAAAAATCGTGTCATGACTCCTCTCCTTTTCAATCCTCTCCAGTCCTCAAATCAAAGATCCTTCGCGGCGCCGCCGCAGGAGCCGCGCACCACCAGCGTGGTGGCGACGGTCTCCTGGCGCCGCTCGTGCGCGTTCTTGTGCTCCACCGCGTGCAGCAGCCGCTCCATGGCGCGCTCCCCCAGCTCCGCGATCGGCACGTGCACCGAGGAGAGCGGCGGAGTGACGTAGCGGGCGATCGGGATGTCGTCGAAGCCGGCGAGGGCGATGCCGCCGGGCACCTCGACCCCCGCCTCGCGGAGGGCGAAGAGGCAGCCGACCGCCATCGAGTCGTTGGCGGCGAAGACCGCCTCCGGCCACGGCTCCAGGGCCAGCAGGCGCCGGCCCGCCCGGTGCCCCGACTCCTCGCTGAAATCGCCCGGGACCTCCAGCGCGGGCGACGGCACGATCCCCTCCGCGCGGAGGGCGTCGCGGTAGCCGCGCAGGCGCGCCCGGGCGTCCGTGTTCTCCGCCGGCCCGCAGATCAGGGCGATGCGCCGATGCCCCAGGGAGGCCAGATGGCGCACCATGGCGAACGCCCCGCCGTAGTTGTCGACGTTGATGGCGTCGAAGGCCGAGCCGTCCACTCGCGTATTGAGGAGCACCACGGGGAGGGTCTCGGGCAGGTTGCGGCGCAGCCCCTGGGCGTCCACGTCGGGGGAAAGGACGATCAGCCCGTCCACCCTCCCGCGCAGGGCGCGCAGCACGGCCTCGATCTCGGCGCGGTCGCTGTGGAAGCCGGAGATCAGGACGTGATAGCCGCTCCGCCGCGCCGCCAGGTCGATCCCGCGGATCACCTCGGAGAAGAACTCGCCGTAGAGGTCCGGCAGCAGCACGCCGATGGTGTCGGTCTGGTTGGTGATCAGGCTGCGGGCGGCGCCATGGGGGACGTAGCGCAGTTGCTCGATCGCCGCCAAGATGCGCTGGCGCGTCTCCACGGCGACCGGCCCTTTCTCGTTGATGACGCGGGAGACGGTGGCGATCGACACCCCCGCCTTGAGGGCGACCTCCTTGATGGAGGCGCTCAACCCCGGTTCCTCCCAAAGCTCAGCCGCGCGGAAAAAGAGGTCATATCGGCTCCTGGGCGTCGGCCCACGACCCGGTGTAAGCGTTTACAGCGGCGTACCGTAACAGGGGGGGAGACGGGTTGTCAAGGAATCGGCAGGCAGTGTCGGCGCCCCTTCGGGGCGGGCCCCTCACTCCCCCAACCCCCTCTCTCCCGGCCCTCCACCCGCCCACCGGGGAGAGAGGGGGCTTAAAACCGCGTCGCGCTCTCCCTCTCCTCCTGTCAGGGCGGGGGGAGGCCGGGAGAAGAGGGCCGGGCCCAGTGGGGATCAAATGAGGGCCAACGGACCGGGAACGCCGAATCTGAAGTAGACGCGTTCCTATGTAGGGGCGGCCCTGCGTGGCC
>JBJMHA010000080.1:0-17375 GCA_045807625.1 Thermoanaerobaculia bacterium
CAAGTTCCTGTCTTTTTCCCCCTGGGGCTTCCCTCTGCCAGAGCCGCCCGCCCAGCCTCTGGCGAATCCAACAAGCTCTGCTCGGCGCGATGGCCCACGCCATCTTGGGTGCGCTGAAGCTTAAAGAGCTGCTGCAGAAAGCCTCGCCGCTCTGCCGCTATTTCTTAGACTCTCCCCGCCGCCAAAGGAAGAAACAGGCCCCCCGGGCCATGAAGGCAGCCAGGGAGCTTGCTTCATAAGTTAGCGCCTATGCCCTCACTGGGAGAGGGGAAAAGCTTGTTCTTCTTGTTTTTCTCCCTCTTCTCCCGGTGAGGGAGGGGGGAGGGGACGGGAGAAGAGGGCCGGGGTGATGAGGGCCTACCCCAGCATTCCCACCACCTTGCCGTCCACCAGGTCCATCCGCACCGCCTGCGGCGTGGCGGGGAGGCCGGGCATGCGGATCATGTCCCCCAGCAGCGGCACCAGGAAGCCCGCTCCGGCCGCCAGCACGATGTTGCGCACCGTCACCTCGAACCCCTGCGGACGGCCGGCGAGCTTGGGGTTGTCCGAGAGCGAGGACTGGGTCTTGGCCACGCAGAGCGGGAAATTCTCGTAGCCGAGCTTCTGGATCATTTTGAGGTCCCGCTCGGCCGCCGGCGTGTAGCCCACCTTGGCCGCGCCGTAGATCGTCTGCGCGATTTTCTGCATCTTGGTCTTGAACGGCTCGTCCAGCCCGTAGAGCGGGGTGAAGGGGGGCGAGCCGGCGTTGGCGGCCCCGGTCACCACGCGGGCCAGCTCCGTGGCCCCCTCGCCGCCGCGGGCGAAGTGGTCCGCCGGGGCGAAGGCGACCCCCATCTCCTCGCAGACCCGGCGCACCACCGCGATCTCCTCCTCGACATCGGTGCCGAAGCGGTTGAGGGCCACGATCGGCGCCTTGCCGAAAACCCGCACGTTCTCGATGTGCTTGCGCAAGTTATCCAGCCCCCGCTCCACCGCCGCCGGATCGGTCGCCCCGAGTTGCTCCTTGGCCACACCGCCGTGCCGCTTGAGCGCCCGGATGGTGGCCACCAGCACCACGGCGGCCGGGTCGAGCCCCGCCGTCCGGCACTTGATGTCGAAGAACTTCTCGCCGCCGAGGTCGAAGGCGAAGCCGGCCTCCGTGATAACCCAGTCGGCGTGGACGAGCGCCATCTTGGTGGCGATCACCGAGTTGCAGCCGTGGGCGATGTTGGCGAACGGGCCGCCGTGGATGAGGGCCGGCACGCCGTCGACCGTCTGCACCAGGTTGGGCATCAGGGCGTCCTTGAGCAGCACCACCATCGCCCCCACGGCCTGGAGGGCCTCGGCGGTCACCGGGTTGCCCTCGCGGTCGAGGGCCACCAGCAGCCGGCTCAGGCGGGCCCGCAGGTCGGCCGGGTCCTCGGAGAGGCAGAGCACCGCCATCACCTCGGAGGCGGCGGTGATGTCGAAGCCGGTCTCGCGCGGCACCCCCTCCAGCGGTCCGCCGAGGCCCACGATGATGTGGCGCAGGGCGCGGTCGTTGACGTCCATCACCCGCCGCCACCAGACCCGCCGGGCGTCGATGCCGAGGGCGTTCCCCTGGTGGAGGTGGTTGTCGAGCATCGCCGCGAGCAGGTTGTGAGCGGCGGTGACGGCGTGGAAGTCGCCGGTGAAATGGAGATTGATGTCCTCGCTGGGGACCACCACCGCGCGCCCGCCGCCGGTGGCTCCCCCCTTCATCCCGAAGGTGGGGCCGAGGGAGGGCTCGCGCAGGGCGAGGCACACCCGCTCGCCGATCTTGCTCATCCCCTGGGCGAGGCCGATCGAGGTGGTCGTCTTCCCCTCCCCGGCGTCCGTGGGGGTGAGGGCCGAGACCAGGATCAGCTTGCCGGGCGGCCGGCCCGACTCGCGGGCGGCGAGGCGGATCTTGGCCTTGTCGTCACCATAGGGCACGAGGTTCTTCGCGTCGATTCCGAGATCACGAGCGACATCGGCGATGGGGCGTGACGTGTTCGCAGTCAAGCGGTCTCTCCTTGGGAAGGTCCGGAGCGGGAGGGTACCACCATCCGTCGTCTTTCCCAGACGCCGATGTCGCCTTCCGTAGACGATCTCGGGTGGATTCCACGAATTTCTCCTGGGAACGGGGTCTGGCGCATCTTTTGCCCTTCCGTTTGCGTAGGAAGTAGTCGTAGCCGTAACAGGTGAGGGTTTTGGGACGTATGAATCGTTGTAACGAAAGACGGAGGCGGATCGCCAGAGAAAGGTGAGACCGGCCAAGTCGGAAAGGTGGAAGCCATGACCCGTGAATTCGTGAAGATGGTCGCCCTGTCCCTGACGTCGCTCCTGCTGCTCGTCGCGGCGGCACTGGTGAATTCGGGCAGGCTTTGACCGCCGCCGGTGATTCCTCCGTGCCGGTCATAAACAATCCATCCCCCTGCACCGTAAGCTAGGTGGGTGGAGTTGCTAGATAACCCCCGGAAGCGAGGCCGCCGCCACTCTCTCCCGGTCATCCTCCTGGCGGCCCTTCCATTTGCCGCGCCGGCGCTCTGCGCCGGCCGGCCCGCACTCTCCTCCCCGCGGAGCCTGAGCCTCGACCTCCCCGGCGCGCCGGCGGCGGTGATCCCGGCCGACCTGGACGGCGACGGCCGGAAAGACCTGGTGATCGTGGTCGCCTCCAACCAGTGGGACGAGGTCGCCATCACCGAGAGCAGCACCATGGACGACGTCCAGGGGCTGGCCGACGTGATGACGATCGTGCCGGCGGTGATCGACCGCCGGGAGCTGCGGGTCTACCGGGCCCTCCCCGGCGGCGCCTACGCGCCCCCGCTCTCCCTGGCGCTGCCGCTCTCGGTGCTGTCGCTGGAGGCGGGCCCGCCGGGGACCCCGGTGGTGGCCTTGACGGACGAGGGGGCGAGCGTCCTGCGCATTGATTCTCCGGGGCCTCCGGGGCCCCCCGGGACCCTGCGGCTGGAGCCCTGGATCGCCGATCCGCCGGTGATGGCCGGCACGGGCAACTTCCTCGGCGATCTGGGAGTGATGAAGGACGTCAACGGCGACGAGCTCCCGGACCTGCTGCTGCCGGCCCGCGGCGGCCTCGCCGTCTACCTCGCCCGGCCGGAGAAGGGGCTGGCCCGCAAGGCCGCCTCGCGCCTGCCGGTGCCGGGGGAATCGTTCCGCTCGGCGAACGGCCTGGAGCACCGCTATCCGCTGCCGCAGGTGGCGGACGTCACCGGCGACGGCCGGCCGGACCTGATCTTCCGCGATCCCGTGAAACGCTGGCGCTCCGTCTGGGTGGCGCGCAACGGCGGCCAGGGGCGCTTCCAGCCGGCCACGGAGGTCGTGCTCGGCACGGGCGATCCCAAGGCGCCGAACCCGGTCTGGCTGGGGGACCTCGAGGGGGACGGCCGGGCCGAGGTGGTCTTCCGCCAGAGCCTGGACGATCCCAAGGACCGGGGGATCCGCAAGGAGCTCGAGAAGGCCCGCCAGCCGCGCGGCCGCCTCACCTTCCGCCGCCTCTCGAAAGACCTGGCGCCCGAGAAGGCCGCGTACCGCACCTTCGACATTGTCGGCTGGGGATTGGAGGGGGTCGAGGCCGAGGACACCGAGATCGACTTTCCGGGGGGCTTCCAGGACCTCAACGGCGACGGCCGGCCCGACATCGTGACCGTTTCCATGGACCTCGGCGTCACCAAGCTGCTGGGGAGCCTCGCCACCAAGCGGCTCAACGTGGGCCTCGACTTCCACGTCTGGTGCCAGCAGAAGGACGGCGGCTTCCGGCAAATCCCGGGGCTCGACCTCTCCGGCACCTTCCGCCTCGACCTCAACGACCTGCGGGTGAGCCAGCTCTCCCTCTTCTCGGGGGACTTCGACGGCGACGGCCGCGCCGACTTCGTACAGCTCGGCCGCGGCAAACGGGTGACGATCCACCGCGGCCGGCCCGACTGCTCCTTCCCGGCGGACCCCGACATGGCCTTCGACCTCCGCGAGGAGCCGCGCGACCTCTCGCTCGTCCGCATCCGCGACCTCGACGGCGACGGCCGCGCGGATCTCTACGTCATCACCCCCCAGAGGGCGGTGGAGGAGGGGTTCGTGCCGCCGGTGCGGTTGGATCTTTATTTGAGCGGGGGCGGGAAGTGAAAAGGATTTTCCCTCTCCTTCTCCTCCTCGCCGCCGCCGCGCTGGCCCAACCCGCCAACGTCCGCACCGCCCGCGCCGGCCCCTACGAATCCGCCACCGTCTCCCTGCCCGGCTTCCTGGTGCAGGCCGCGGGCGTGACCGGCCCCGGCGGACATCCCGGCGTGGCCCTCCTGCTCTCCAACCAGAAGGACCTCAAGGGGCCGAAGACGCTCTGGCTCTTCGATTCCGAGCGGCGGGCGCTGGAGCGGCTGGCGGCGGGGCTGCACGAGGAGGTCAACGCCGTGGCCGGATTCGACCTCGACGGCCACGGCCCGGGCCCGATCGCCGGCATGCCGGGGGTGATCTTCGCGCCCTCCGGCGGCCGGGCCCGCCAGGTGCTGGAGTCGCGGGCGATCGACCTGCGCTCGGTGACGGGGAGCGGCCCGGGGCGGCCGTGGATCCCCGTGGCCCACACGGGAGTGCTCGAGCTGTTCGCCCCCGCGCCGGGTGGCACGCTCGCGCGCAAGGCCACGTTCCCCCTGCCGGTCAAGGCGGAGCGGCAGCGCTGGGGGGTGCGCCTGAGCAGCCCGCCGGTGAGCCTGCTGCCGGGCGATCCGCCGGTCTTCGCCGCCGGTCCCGAGGCGGAGGGGCATCGGCGGTTGAAGACGGTTCTCCAGCCGGCGGACGGCGCCGCCCCCTCCGAGGCTTGGTCCCTCCTGCCGGCCGGCGAGCGGCTGGTGGGGGACTACGCCTACCTCCGGCTGGACGGCGCTCCGGTCCTGGCGGCGGCGAGCTTCGAGAAGATCGGCGTCTTCGCCAAGAAGCGCTTCCGCCTCTTCCTGCTGAATCGCGACCGTTCGCGCAAGGGGAGCCCGCCCACCTTCTCGACGGAGACCGACTGCCCGCTCTGGTTCCCGCTCGACGCCACCACCGCCGACGTGGACGGCGACGGCCGGCAGGACCTGATCCTCAGCCATCCCGCCGGCCTGCGCGGCAAGGAGCTGATCGTCTCCGCCTGGCAAGGCCTGGGCAATGGGAAATTCGATCCGAATCCCCGGCGCTGGAAGCTGAACGAGCAGGTGACCGACTGGCGCTACGGCGCGGACCTCACCGGCGACGGCCTGCCGGACCTCCTGGTCTACGTTGGCGACCGCCTGTTGCTCTATCCGGGGGAGGCCAAGGGGCGTCCGGTGGCCGGCAAGGCCCTCTGGTCGTTCCCGGTCTCCGGCGCGCCCAAGCGGGAGCAGCGGAACGAAGAGGAGGGCGAGGGGCCGGAGCGGGAGCGCTCTCTGGAGGTGCTGGAGCTCCCTGGCGGCGGCCGGATCGCGTTCGCCAGGGGCGCTCAGAAGGACGGGCGGACGGTGCTCACGTTTGTGGAGCGGAGATAGCAGCTCAAAATGTGATCGTTCACCATCCCCGTCGCCTGCATGAACGCGTAGCAGACGGTGGGGCCCACGAAGCCGAAGCCGCGGCGCTTGAGCTCCTTGCTCATCGCCTTGGACTCGGGGGTCTCTGGGGGGACCTCCTTCAGGGTCTTCCACCGGTTGACCTTGGGCTCGCCGCCCACGAATCGCCAGAGGAAGGGGGAGAGCCCGCCTTCTTCGTTCAAGGCCAGACAGGCGCGAGCGTTCTTGATCGCGGCCTCGACCTTGGCCCGGTTGCGGATGATCCCGGGGTCCGCCATCAGCCGGGCCACGTCCTTCTCGCCATAGCGCGCGATCCGCTCCGGATCGAACCCGTGGAACGCCCGCCGGTACCCCTCGCGGCGCTTGAGGATGGTGATCCACGAGAGCCCCGCCTGCGCCCCCTCCAGGATCAGCATCTCGAACAGATGGCGGCCGTCGTGGACCGGCCGTCCCCATTCCTCGTCGTGGTAGGCGATGTAGAGCGGATCGGAGGTGGCCCAGCCGCAGCGGGGGAGGTCGGGGGTGGTCATGGCAGGCGGTATATCACGCCCCGGCCCGGGCCTTCTCTTGCCATCGCAATCAAAATCTGAGATTCTGCTTTCGTCTCACCAGAGTAAGTCCGGTAGCAACCAACCATCATCCGTACCGGGGGTGCCTTCCTTCGGTGTCTCCGGCCGGGGTTCCTCCCACATGGGGAGAAGGAGGTATGGCTTGACTACACGCAGAACGGTTCTGAAGGCGATGCTGACGGCCGGCGCGGCCCAGGTCTTCGTCGGCAAGCTGGAGGGGCTCCTCGCCCTCGCCCAGACGAGCCTCCCGATGCGCCGCAGTCTCCATGGAATGGCGCTCGACGATCCGGATCTGGACGCCTACCGCACGTTCGTGGGCCTGATGCTCGCCAAGGATCAGTCCAAGCCCGCGAGCTGGCTGGGCTTCTCCCTGCAACACGGGACCTACGGGGGCGGTTACAAGTACTGCCCGCATGGCGACTGGTACTTCCTGCCGTGGCACCGGGCCTTCGTGGTGATGTACGAGAACGCCGTCCGCACCTTGACCGGCCATACCAGGTTCGCCATGCCCTATTGGGATTGGACGGTCGACCGGAGCTTCCCGCAGGCATTCAACGACGCGACCTACAAGGGCAAGCCCAACCCGCTCTACGTGCAGGGCCGCACCCTGACCGACCCGACCCGGTGGCCGCTCCCGGACAGCATCGTCGGGCCGAGTGTCATCGCCAAGATCTACAGCGAGACCGACTTCCAGGCGTTCGGCACCAGCAAGAACCCTAGTCAGAACAACCTCGACATGAGCTGGGTCGTCAAGGGCGGCGGTATCCAGGGCACGCTCGAAAAGACGCCCCACAACAACATCCACAACTTCATCGGCAAGTACATGCCGTCGGCCGGCTCGCCGCGCGATCCCATCTTCATGATGCATCACGGCAACATCGACCGGATCTGGGCCTATTGGAACGGCCTGGGGCGCAGCAACACCAGCGGGATGGACCCCGCGACGCAGAAGCTCTGGCTGGAGATGAATTTCAATAACAACTACCTGCGCCCCGACGGCACCCCGTACAGCGCCGTGGTGAAGAACGTGCAGGACATCAAGGCGCTCGGGTACACCTACGACAATCTACCGAAGGCGCCCGACAAGGTGGTCTTCGACGCGGTGCGCAGCAAGCGCCTGCACGCCTTGTTCGCCAGCGCCCCCGCCATGGAGGGTATGCAGGTTCTCCGGGCACCCAACCACCAGGCGGCGACCCCGGCCAAGCCCCTGCGCCAGGAGGCGAAGGTACCCCGAGCGGTAGTGACGGAGAAGGTACCGGAGGGGCGGCGCGCCCCTGAGGTGTACGCCCTCATCCGCGACATGGTGGTGAGCCCGGGTGTCGAGAGCGTCCGGGTGTTCGTCAACGCGCCCCAGGTCAATTCCAAGACGCCGGACACCGATCCGCACTTCGTCGACCAGATCGGTATCCTCCTGCATTCCGAGAAGGATGAGCACCACAAGGCGCCGCCGTCGGCGTTGGTCGACCTGACCCCGGCGCTCCGGAACCTGGCGAAGCTCGGGCAGCTCCAGGGGGACACGATCAGCGTCGTCCTGCTGCCGGTGCCCCGCCCGGGGGCCAGCCAGGCGTCGGTCTCGGCCGTGCCGGCCTCGATCGAGATCGCGGTCCTCTGACCGCCGGATCGCGTGTATAGTTCATCTGGACGAGGCGGCCTCCGGGCTCTCCCTTCGGAGGGCCTGGAGGCCGCCTGAAGCTTCAGAAGGTTTTGCCATGCTCTCGACCTCCTCCGACCTGTTCCTCCGCGGCTGTGGGCTCCTTCTCTCCTTTTTCGCGGTATCCGCCTGCGCGCTGGCGCAGCCGGCCCCCCGCGACCGGCCGGCCGCCCCCTCCTCGGTGCTGACCTCCTATCGCAAGCTGCCGGTGCGGCTCTGCGTGCCCGTGAAGGCGGAGGCCTGGACGGCGCTGCGCGGCGGTAGAACCCGCCTCATCCTGCATCTCCAACACCAGGCGACGTCTCACTTTTACAGCCCGAGCTTCCAGGTCTCTCTGGTCGGCCCGGCGAAGTCGCAACGGGTCTCCGTCGACCAGCTCGCGATGAATCCCGACATCCAGTCCTCTGCCGGCGGCCCGCCGGACCCTCAGCACTTCGCCATCGACCTTCGCGGGCAACTGCCCGCCGCGATCGATCGATCGATGCTCTGCGTGGAGGTCGACATCGAGAAGGGGAAGAACGGCGAGATTCCAGGGGAGGGGAAGGCGGACCCCCCGCTCCGGATCTGGGCGACGCTGGAGCCCCTGGGCTCTTAGCCTCGCGCCGCCGGTCCTGCTTCTCGACGCGCACCCGGGTCGTCCCTCTGATAAGCTGCGCGTATCCGCGATGCCACCTCTCCGTGAACGCAAGGAATGGAAGCTCTTCGCCGCCCTGGCGAAGGCCGACCCCGCCCTGACCGGCGTCTGGTGGATGGTGCTCGTGCTGCGGGGCCTTCTGCCCGCCCTGTTCGGCATCGCCATGGGCGTGCTGGTGGCGGCCGTGCAGCGGAGGAGCGGCCTTACGGCGCCGCTCGCGTTCGCAGGCATCGTGTTCGTGCTGCTCCAGATCCTGGCGCCGATCCATCAGGCGGTGAGCGCCAATCTCGGGGACCGCGCCGCGGCCTGGCTCTACGACCGCCTGACCGCGGCCTGCGTCCAGCCGCCCGGCATGGGCCATCTCGAGGATCCCAAGCTCACGAGCGATCTCACAGTGGCGCGCGATTTCGATCTCGGGATGACCGGGCCGCCGCTTTCGATCTCCATGGACTTCATCGCCGGAGGTCTGGTCGAGATGATCGCCGGCCTGGCGTTCACCGCGGTGCTCGCGAGGTATCGCTGGTGGGCGGCCCTCGTCCTCGGCGGCGCGTGGCTGGCCACGCACTGGCTGCTGCGCGAGAGCGCGGTCTGGCACGACCGCAACACCGAGACGGTGCGGGCGGCGCAGCGCGACGCCGAGTACGCCTACCGGCTCGCCGTCGATCCGCCCGCCGCCAAGGAGCTCCGCCTCTTCGGCCTCGCCGGCTGGGTCCTCGACCGCTTCGTCAACCGCCGCACCCAGTTGCACAAGCTGCAGTACGAGGCGACGCGCCTGCGCGAGAAACCCTTGCTATGGAGCCTGCTGCTGGTGATCGGCGCCAATGTCCTCGTCTTCTGGTCGCTCGCCGGCGCCGCGTCCGCGGGTGAGATCGCGCTCGGCGCGCTGGTGATCTATGCGCAGAGCGCGGTGGGGGCCTCGATGATCGCGTTCGGCGGCCTCAACTGGGCGCTCGACGGCTCCGCGGCGCCGGTGGCCGCGGTGCTGCGCCTTCAGCCCGCCATGGCGGCCGGCGGCGCGCTCCCCTCCGGAGCCCGCGAGGCCGCGGGCAAGCCGGCCCGCGAGATCCGCTTCCGCGACGTCACGTTCGCGTACCCCTCCGGCGGCTCCGCCCCGGTGCTCGAAGGCTTCGACCTGACCATCCCCGCCGGATCTTCGCTGGCGATCGTCGGCCAGAACGGCGCCGGCAAGACCACGCTCGCCAAGCTCCTCTGCCGGCTCTACGATCCGCAGGCCGGAGCGATCGAGATCGACGGGACCGACCTGCGCGATCTCGACCTCGGCGCCTGGCGGGAGCGCGTCGCTGCCGTCTTCCAGGACTTCATCCGCTTCGAGCTGCCGCTGCGCGACAACGTGGCGCCGCAAAAGGTTTCGAAAACCGTTCCGGACGCCGCCGTCCTCGCCGCGCTCACCGATGCGGGCGCCGACCACCTCGCCAGCCTCGACACCGTGCTGGCCCGCGGCTACGAAAGGGGCACCGAGCTGTCGGGTGGCCAGTGGCAGCGCGTCGCCCTCGCCCGCGCGCTGTGCGCGGTGCGGCTGGGGGCGGGGGTCGTGCTGCTCGACGAGCCCACCGCGCAGCTCGACGTGCGCGGCGAGGCCGAGATCTTCGACCGCATCCTCGCCGCCACCCGGCAGTGCACGACCATTCTGATCTCGCACCGCTTCTCGACCGTCCGCCACGCCGATCGCATCTGCGTGCTGGAGCATGGAAAAGTGATCGAGCTCGGCAGTCATGACGAGCTGATGGCGCTCGGCGGCCGCTACCGGACGATGTTCGATCTCCAGGCCCAGCGCTTCACGGCCGCGGAGGACGAAGAGGGGGTCGCCTATGACGTCCTCGGCTGACCGCTGGCGCCGCGGCGACGGCCTGCCGCCCGCACTGCCGTCCATGTGGCGGCTGTGCAAGCTTGGCTACCGCCATGAGCCCGGCCTCATGCTCTCGGCGTTCGTGCTGGCGCTGCTGGCGGCGCTGCCCGACGCGCTGATCGCCTGGTGGCTCAAGATGCTGGGGGAGGGGGTGCTCGGGCACGACGGCCGGCGCGTGCTCTTCGCCGCGATCGCGCTCGGCGTCTCCGCCGCCGCCACCTGGCTGCTGCGCACGGTCAGCACCCGCGTGCAGCGCCGATTTCGCGACAAGGTGACGATCGCGCTCGAAGCCCACGTGGCCCGGCTGCAGGCGTCGGTGGCCACCATCGCCCATCAGGAGCGTCCGGAATATCTCGATCGCCTCTCGGTGCTGCGCGATCAGGTGTTCGTGCTCGATCACATGTACATGTCGGCTTTTTCCATTTGCGGCTGGCTGCTGCGGCTCGGCGTGACGCTCGCCCTGCTCGTCTCCATCCATCCGGCGCTCGCGCTGCTCGCCGTCTTCGCGCTGCCCACCGTGCTCACCTCCACCTGGCGGCCCGCGGTCGAGCGCGCCGCCTATGAGCGCGGCGCGCCGTCGGCCCGGCTCGCGCGCCATCTCTTCACCCTGGCCACCACCGCCGCGCCCGGCAAGGAGGTCCGCGTCACCGGCATCGGCCCTCGGCTGGCCGGGGAGCGCCGCGAGGCCTGGGAGCGCTGGTATCGACCGATCGCCGCCGCCCGCTGGGGCTCGGCCGCGTGGCACATGCTCGCCTGGGCGGTGTTCGGAAGCGCCTGGGCCGGCGCGGTGGCCTTCGTCTCGGCGGGGCTCCGCGCCTCCGCGGGCGACGTGCTGCTGGTCCTGGCGGCCGGCGCGCGCCTGTCCGCCTACATCGGCGCCACGGTGGGCGAGATCGGCTTCCTGCGGGGCATCTGGATGGACGGCTCCCGGCGCCTCGCCTGGCTGGAGGACTACGCGGCCTCCCTGGTCGCCGGCGCGGACCTGCCCGTGCCGGCGAGGCTCCAGGAGGGCATCCGGCTCGACCGCGTCTCCTTCGCCTACCCCGGCACCGACCGTCTGGTGCTGGAGGACGTCACCCTCGAGCTCCCCGCGGGCGCCGTGATCGCGATCGTCGGCGAGAACGGCGCCGGCAAGACCACCCTCGTCAAGCTGCTCGCCAAGCTCTACGAGCCCACCTCGGGCGCGATCCACGTGGACGGACAGCCGCTGGCGCGCATGCCGGCCGACGCCTGGCGCGAGCGCCTCGCCGGAGCCTTCCAGGACTTCTTCCGCTTCGAGCTCCCCGCGCGCCAGTCGATCGGCGTCGGGGACGTCCCCCGGCTCGACGAGGAGCCCGCCGTGGTCCGCGCCGTCGAGCGGGCCGGAGCGGAGGACGTGGTGGCGCGCTGGCCGGCCGGGCTCGACACCCAGCTTGGGCCCACCTGGCCCGGCGGCGTCGACGTCTCCTTCGGCCAGTGGCAGAAGCTCGCGCTGGCCCGCGGCTTCATGCGCGATCACCCCCTCCTCCTCGTGCTCGACGAGCCCACGGCCGCCCTCGACGCCGAGACCGAGCACGCCCTCTTCGAGCGCTACGCCGCCGCCGCGCACCGCGATGTCACCGCGGCGGACGGACGCATCACGATCCTCGTCTCCCACCGCTTCAGCACCGTCCGCATGGCCGACCTCATCGTCGTCCTCGACGGCGCCCACCTCGTCGAGGCCGGCACGCACGAGGACCTCATGGCGCGGGGGGGGCCGTATGCCGAGCTGTATGGGATTCAGGCGGCGGCGTACCGGTGAGGCGGCCCTCGGTCTACCCCAAGTCAGACTTCACCGGGTGACGGGCTCATCCAGCAGGTCTAAAACTTCCTGCTCGACCCGCCGGGAGCGGGCCAGATCGAGAAGGTTGAGGTCTGCCAGCTCGATCGCGACGATCTTCCCATTGATAACGGTTCCGGTTGCGACTTGCATGCCCCGATAGTACCCCGAAGCACCTTCGCCTCTCGTCGAGGTGCCGCCCAATTCGCGGCCGCGCTCGGGAACCGGGCTTGGAACCGGTTCAGCTTGAGCTCTGTGGGACGGCCGGAGCTTGGCGGATCTCGCTCAGGGAAGGCCGATCACCATCACGTTCCTGTAGGAAGCGGCGAGCCGGTTGAGATCCTCCGGGTCGGCCGTCAGGGCGAGGCCGCCTCCGAGCTCGACCGCAACAGCGATGACGTGAGCGTCGGCCAAGTGCTCCGAGCCCGCCTGGGCAGCGGCCAAGACGCCTCCCACGATCCTGGCCAGAGAGCGATCCGTGTCACGCACCAGGATCCCCGTCTCGCGAGACAGGCAGGCGTCCACCACCGGGTTGTGCCGAGGACCACGATAGAGCTCGGCAAGGATCACGCTCGGGACCACGACCTCCCGGTGGAGGCGCGCCGCCGCGCGCAACGCAGCGCGAACCTCCAGGCTGCGGCGCCCGGACCCCCCGGCCAGTGCCGACAGGGCTTCAGCATCCAGCACGACGCAACGGCTCATCCGAGGAGCCCGGTGTACTTCTCGACCAGAGACTCGTCCACCGGCCCATGCTCCGCGTCAAGCTGGTCGAGGAGATCCATGAGCAGCCGGTGGCGGCGACGGCGCTCGAGCTCGGCACGGACGGCTACGTTGACCTGAGCCGAGAGCCCCTGATCTTCCCGCTCGAGCTCCTCGACCAAGTCCTCGTCCAGGGATACAGATACCTTGCGTTTGGCGAGAGTCATACTCGAAGCGTACCAGAGTAGGAATAGGGTCAGCAACGGACCGGGGGGAGAGGTGTCAGGCGATGACACTGGCACCTGCGGCGCGGATACAAAACGCCAGGGGGACGGCCCGGCGTACCGGCCCCCTGACGGACTTCGCTTGTCAAAGAACACGCCTCCAGCGCGAAACCTTGGCGCCAGGAGGCGACGATCTACCCTCTACGGATCATCCCAGCGGAACGTTGGGCTCCCGCGTCCCGTTCTGAGCTTCCGGCTCCGTTTTTGCCCGTCCCGGCGCCCTTTTTCACTATCCGGACGGCCATCCTGCTTTCCCGACGCTTTTCGAGCCTTCCCGAGCGGCTGTCCTGCTTTCCCGCGCGGCTTTTTTGTCTTCCCGCGCGGTCATCCTGTGGATCCGGGCCGCCGGGAACGGAAAAAAGCCGGAATCCTGCGTTCGGAGAGGCCATCCAGAGTTCGCAAGCCCTCATCCGAGAGATCGAGGCCGCCATCTCGCCTCGAACGGCGTCCGGGAACGAGAGAATCCGGCGATCCAGGACTTAGAAGAGACTCGGCAGCTCTCTCTTCAGGTTGCGCATCAGAGTATAGCCGGCATCTGATCTCCTGTCTAGGTATACTACTAAAAGTTGTGGCTCGCCTCCGTTGATACGGAAATTTTAATCTACGTCCGCATGACCTCTTGACAGGTCCGATCGGCCGGGCCTATCCTGGCGCCCGCTGAACAAGCGATAGGGGTCCCCTTCAGAAAGGAGAGGACCGGGGAGCGAGGCTGGCCGGCTCGACGCGCGGCGCCTCGCCCCCGAGCTCATTGACAATTGATGGTTCAAGCAGGGGAGCGGATAGGGGCCGCTCCTCTGCTCCCACCTTTCTTCGCGGCGGCCACGCTTCGGGTCCCTTGCGGCCGGGACCGGTGTGCGCCGCCGCCCTGCCCGGAAGCAAGATAAACTTAGGTCATGCTTCAGCTCCGGATCAGGCAGCACGCCGTGGCCGAGGGCCGCCACCGGGTGGAGATCGATCTCCTCGGCGACGGCGCTCCGCGCGCGGCCGTCTCGACGTTCGATTTCCGTCTCTCGACCCAGGAGGAGGAGGATCTGCGCTGGTACCTGGAAGACTTCCTCCAGTATCCCGAAGAGCCGGCGCCGGCGATCGCGCGGCGGATCGAGGGGCTGATGTCCGAGGTGGGGACGAAGCTGTTCGCGGAGGTGTTCCAGGCGAACGACGACGCCCGGGACGTCTGGGGCCGGGTGCGGGAGCGGCTGGGGGAGACGCGGATCGAGATCGTCACCGGGGTGACCGAGGCGGCCACGATCCCCTGGGAGCTGCTGCGAGAGCCGACGACGGCCTCTGACCTCGCCCTCTCGGCCCACTCGTTCGTGCGCGCCCAGCCCAACACGGCCCTCGCGCCCCAGCTTCCAGCCAGGAAGAAGGGGAAGATCCGCATCCTCCTGGTCCTCTGCCGGCCGCGGGCGGAGGAGGACGTGCCCTTCCGCTCGGTGGCGAGCCAGCTCCTCCGCGGGCTGAGCGAGGCCAACCGCGAGGCCTACGAGCTCGACCTCCTGCGTCCGCCCACGTTTGAGCAGCTCGGAAAGGTGCTCCGCCAGGCGCACCGGGAAGGCCAGCTCTACCACGTGGTCCACTTCGACGGCCACGGCGCCTATATGGAGGTCGAGGAGCCCGGAGCGCCCGGAGTGGGCCTGGGGCGTCTCACCTCGATCGTCCTCGCCGGACCGCGCACGGGCCAACATGGCTACCTCTGGTTCGAGAACCCGCGGCTCGAAGACAACGGCGAGCTGGTCGACGGCACCTCGCTGGGGCGGCTCCTGGCGGAGACCGGGGTGTCCGTCCTCGTCCTCAACGCCTGCCGCTCCGCCCACACCGAGCCGGCGCCGGCACCGGGCGCGGAGGCCGGCGCCGATCCCCACTCCGAGGTGCGGGCCTTCGGCTCGCTCGCGCAAGAGGTGATGGACGCGGGCGTGGCCGGCGTGGTGGCCATGCGCTACAACCTCTATGTCATCACCGCGGCTCAATTCGTGGCCGAGCTTTATTCCTCCCTCGTCCGCGGTGCCGCGCTGGGCGAGGCGGTGACGCTGGCGCGCAAGAACCTGTCCGACAACCCGCTGCGCGAGGTCGTCTTCTCCCCCTTGCCGCTCCAGGACTGGACCGTCCCCGTCGTCTACGAGGCGACGCCGCTGCGGCTCTTCCCGAAGGTGAAGGACGGCGGCGGCCTGAAAATCCATGTCGAATCAGGAGCCACGGCATCAGCGGCCGGCAGCCTCGACGCCGACCTCCCACCGCCCCCCGATGCCGGCTTCTACGGCCGGGACGAGACGCTCCTCGCCCTCGACCGCGCCTTCGACCGGACCTCGATCGTCCTCCTCCACGCCTACGCCGGCAGCGGCAAGACCACCACGGCCGCCGAATTCGCCCGCTGGTACTCGCTGACCGGAGGCATCGACGGGCCCGTTCTCTTCACGACCTTCGAGCGCTACCTCCCCCTGTCCCGCGTGCTGGACCGGATCGGCCAGGTCTTCGGGCCGGCTCTGGAAGGGGCCGGCGTCCACTGGCTGGCGCTCGACGACACGGCGCGGCGTCAGGTGGCCCTTCAGGTCCTCGCCCAGGTGCCGGTGCTATGGATCTGGGACAACGTGGAGCCGGTGTCCGGCTTTCCGGCGGGGACGGAGTCGGCCTGGAGCCCGGAGGAGCAGGAGGAGCTCCTCGGTTTTCTCCGCGCCCTGCGAGGGACCAAGGCGAAAGTCCTCCTGACCTCGCGTCGCGACGAGCAGCCGTGGTTGGGGGACCTGCCGACGCGCATCGCGGTGCCGCCGATGCCGATGACGGAGAGCCTGCAGCTCGTCCGAGCCCTGGCCGCCAAACACGGCCGCCGGCTCACGGACGTCGAGGATTGGCGCCCCCTCCTCGCCTTCGCCCGGGGCAATCCCCTGACGCTCACCGTCCTCGCCGGCCAGGCGCTGCGCGAGGGCTTCAAGACGAAAGCCCAGATCGGTGCCTTCGTCGCCCGCCTCCGCTCCGGCGAAGCCGCCTTCCCCGATGACTCCAGCGAGGGGCGCTCCCGCTCCCTCGGAGCCTCGCTGGCCTATGGGTTCGAGCAGGCTGTCCGTGAGGAAGAACGGAAGAAGCTCGCCTTGCTCCACCTGTTTCAGGGGTTTGTGAATGTGGCCGTGCTGCGCATCATGGGCGCCCCCGAGGTCCCGTGGTGCCTGCCCGAGGTGCGGGGCCTGACCCGCGAGGAGGGCATCGCTCTCCTCAACCGCGCCGCCGAAGTGGGGCTCCTAACTGCTCACGGCGGCGGGTACTACGGGATCCACCCCGCCCTCCCCTGGTTCTTCAAGGGCCTCTTCGAGCGGTGCTATCCGGACGAAGACCCTGCAGCGGAGCGCGCGTTCGTGGAAGCTATAGGGGAGCTGGGGGACTACTACCATGAGCAGTACGAGCGAGGAAACCGCGATGTCCTCGCCGCCCTGCGGGCCGAGGAGGCAAACCTTCTCCACGTTCGGCGATTGGCGCGAGCCCACGACTGGTGGCACCGGATTATCAGCGCTATGCAGGGGCTCCGGAAGCTCTATGCCCACACCGGCCGGCGGGCGGAGTGGAAGCGGCTGGTCGAGGAGATCGTGCCAGACTTTGTCGATCCGGAGAGTGATGGACCTTTGCCAGGCCGGGAGGAGTTGTGGAGCCTGGTTGCGTCGTACCGCGTGCAGCTCGCCCGAGAGGAACGGCATTGGACCGAGGCAGAGCGATTACAGACTGTTCATGTGGACTGGGACCGTCGGAGGGCTGCTCCTGCTTTGGCCCGACCCGTATCGGAGCTTGAGAGCGGGGAGAGGAATGCTATCCGGACGCTTGTGGCTTCTCTTCACGATTTAGGGGAGACCCGCCGCGAAGTGGGGCGGGCGGAGTGCGTTTCAGCCTATGAGGAGGCCCTCGAGCTCTCCGAGCGAATCGGCGACCGAGCCTGTGCGGCGACTTGTGCGTTCAACCTTGGGAATGCCTTCAAGGACCTATCCGCCCTTCGCGACCTCGACCAAGCCGAGCGCTGGTACCGGCGAAGCCTTGAGCTATACGACGAGCGCGATCGGCTGGGGCGTGGCAGGTGCTTGATGCAATTTGGGTACATTGACTGGAAGCGTTTCCACGAGGCCCGAACCGCGGAGCGGCCTACTTCTACTTTGTCAGACTGGCGCAGGGGTCTTGCCTTTGGGTGCCTTGGCGGCGTAAAGTTACGGCAGGGCGGGATTTAGAGTTTCCGGGAGGCACCAAGAGTCCCCCAGGCCCGCCCCAACGGATGTAAGTCCAAGGAGACCACCAATGCCCCAGTCCCGCTCGAAGGGATGGGGTTTCGATTTCAGGATTTCTCCAAGCGCTTCGAGGCGCATTTCCGACGCTGGACGCGTTCGGTTGCCGCCCAGGCCCA
>JBJMHA010000081.1:0-92673 GCA_045807625.1 Thermoanaerobaculia bacterium
GGGAATCCCCCTTGGGCGCGTGATGAAAGGAGTCGCTGGGGTGAACTGAGGGGGGAACGAAGCGTCGCGAACCATCCTACGCCTGGATTACGACTAGCGACGCTTCTCTTAGCGAGTCAGTCTGACAAAGTAGAACTAAAGAACAGCTCCTCCGGCATATAAATGAAGCGGCGAGGCTTTACCATGAAGCTCTCGATCTTCTTCCGGCAGATGCGGTCAATGACCTGGCTGTGGCCCACAACCAGCTTGGTGCCATTTACGGTGATGCAAGAAACCTCGACCGCGCGGTGCAACACTACCGTGAGGCGGTTCAGCTCGATGAGCAGGCAGGCAACCTTTACGGCGCCGCCCAGACCCGCTTCAATGTGGCTATAGCCCTCCTCAAAGCCAACCGCCGGGAGGATGCCTTGGAGTACGCTGAGGCGGCGCTGCGGGGATTCGAGAGCTACGGGGAGAGGGCAGCGGCGGATATTGAGGACACTCGCAGGTTGATCGCGGCGATCCGGGGAGCATAGGGCCAAGCCCGGCCGGCCGGCTCCTAATTCGCTACGAAGCCGGCAGGGCCTCTTCAGCCAGTATTTTTGCCGTGCCTTCTGGTTCTACTTTGTCAGATTCAGCGTTCTCGGCAGGTTGGCCCTCATCACCCCGGCCCTCTTCTCCCTGCCTCCCCCCCCGACCTGACGGGAGAAGAGGGAGACCGGCCGCAGAATGCTGTCGTAGGGGCGGCCCTATGTGGCCGCCCTGCAGCCTGCCGAAAACGAAAACAGGGCGCCCACGCAGGGGCGCCCCTACCCCCCTTGCGGGCCAACCGGCATGACCACTATCGTCACCCCCCATGAAACGCGCGGCCTCCGAGATCGTCCCCCTGCTGGCGCATCATGCAGCCTGAACGCGTCGTGCGTCTCTTCCGGAACGGGAGCAACCAGGCAGTTCGTATTCCGCGAGATCTTGAGCTCCCCGGCAACCAAGCCATCCTCCGCAAGGAAGGAAATCGGCTGATCGTCGAGCGCCCACAGTTTGCATGGCGGGAACCAATGCGCGTGTGGCGTCACGCGGACTGCTGGATCAGAGGCGGCCTCCGAACGAGACCGCCTCTTCTTCGGCTGGCTTTCGACGACGCGCGACCAGGCGGCTCGGCCGCACTTCCTCAATGGACCGTGATCTTGAGCTTCGCCTGGGCACTCTGGTGCTGGGCGGACGAGGACCAGTTCTTTCCCGTACAAGTCGCCGTGACCACATGGCCGATCGGCCGGCCGTTCGGCGGCTGCTGGCCCGGGACCGTACAGGTGAAGGGGCCAACGTTCGCGAAGAGGGGCAGGACCGTCAGGACCTCTCCTTGCGCATTCCCTTGCAGATCCTGGGTCTGCGGGGCCGGTAGACTCAGATGGAAGCTGCCGTTGAAGACCGTGCTCCCCACCGTACAGCTATCGGAGGTGGCCCCGCTGAAGTCGAGTGAGATCGAACGGACGCCTTCCGGATCCGAGACGATGCACTCCACGTTGAGCGGTTCGTCGCTGATGCTCACCGCCGATTGAGTGATCCACTGGCCGTTGTTATCCTTCACCTTGAGCTCGACCTTCGGCGCCGTGGAGTCCGCCGGATTCGGCTTCACCGTCGTACAGCCTTGCGAGAGAGATGCGACGACGATCGCGCTGGTGATCGTGAATATCGATAAATTGCGATTCATTTTCGTTTCTCCAGAGTTGGACCGGTATAGGTCTGCCCTGGATAGGCGCGTAGAAAGGGAGATCGTTACATTGACGGTGGTCTCCCTGGCACTGCTTCCTCCCTGTCTGGAGATAGCCGAGCTTCAAGACGGCGATGATCATTAAGCCTCCCCACCCACCGGCCACCACCGCACACACTCCCCCGGAACCTCCACCCACCCCCCGTCCCGGATCAGCGTCCACGGCCCGGGACTCTCCGGCACGGCGAGGAGACGGATAGGACCTGGGGCCGTCCCATCCAACTCCTCCAGGCGGAAGGCCCAGGGGCCGGAATTCAGGCGGAGGGCGCCGCGGACCTGGAAGACGGTCTCTCCGATCTCCAGACGGTCTCCGGGACGGAGGTCTTCCGGGTGCAGCGCCCTCCTCGGCAGCACGATGCGCGACTGGCCGAGGAGGCGGAGGAGCCGCCTCCAGAGCCTTCTCATCGCGGCTCTCCGGTAGGAGCGGCAGACTCCCTCAGCTTTGCCAGCCTCTCCTCGACGGCGTCCGCCACCGCGTCCTTCTCGAAGCGGCGGCGGAGGTCCTCGCCGGAGAGCTCGTCGTCGATCCGCTGATAGTTGCGCTCGGTGGCGGCGTCCTCCTCGATGCGCGCGCTGATGCGGTCAAACTCGCCGTGGAGGTTCTGCGTGCCGGCGGTCGAGAGGACGTCGCCGATCGCCCGCCGGGCCTCGAGCTGCCGCATCTGCGCCTGCACGAGCTGCAATCGGCTCCGCGCCTGCTCGACCCGCTCCTGCATGCGGGCCACGGACTGGCGGACCTCCTCGGTCTCCGTGGACTGCTTTTCGAGTTGCTGGCCGAGCTTCTCGCGCTGGCGCTCGGCCTTCTCGACGCGGCGGAGCGCCTCGCGGGCGCCGGCCTCGTCCCCCTTGCCCAGGGCGCGCTCGGCGGCCCGCTGCCACTCTCCGGCGTCCTGGGTATGGAAGGCGATCTGCGCCCGCAATCGGTCCTCGTTGGCCATCGCCCGCGCCACGGCCCGCTTGGCCGCGTCGAGCTCCTCCTCCATGTCCTGGACGAGCTGGAGGAGGCTCCGCTCGGGGTCCTCCAGGGCGTCCAGGACGGCGTTGATGCGCCCTTTCACCAGCAGGTTGAAACGGTGCAGGATGTTCATGGCTCAGGTTCCTTTCTCAAGTTAGACGGGTCGGAAGGGTTTTCAGCTCCAGGCCTGGAGCTCGCGGCCGAAGAGGCGGATCTGCTGGAGCACGCCTTCCCGCTGGTGCTCCAGCCAGGCCGCGACCGCCATCAGGGCGAGGCCGAAGACGAGGCCGAGCACCCAGAGGACCGTCGGCGCCGTGGTGCCGATGCGGAAGACGACGAAGCCGAGGTCGGTCAGCAGGGCCGCGGTGGAGACGGTCAGCAGGGAGCGGCTGCGCAGGGTGAACGAGGCGGCGCCGAATCCCACCGCGCAGAGCAGCAGGGCGGCGAGCCACCCCCAGGAGATCTCGCCGGAGAGGGCGACGACCGGCGTGGCATAGACGAAGCAGGCGCCGGCCGCGGCCAGGTGGCGGCTCCAGGTGGGGCCGAGCTCCGTCCGCAGCAGCCAGGCGAGGGCCAGCAGGGCGAAGCCCGGCGCCAGGAAGTAGAGCTCCATCCCAAGGTGGCTCGCCGCGATCACCTTGAGCAGGGCGAGCCCCAGGAAGGCGGCCGAGGCGAGGGAGGGGAAGACCCGGTTCGGCTCCCGCGAGGCCGCCACGGTGTAGAAGAGGCTGACCAGGAAGACGGCGAGCGCCGGGGCCCAGACCGTCCCCGCCGCCGGAATCCTCAGCAGGGCGAGGACGCCCGCCACCACCGGCAGCGCGAGGCCGATCCGCCGGCACGAGGGGACGAAGGCCGCGCCGAGCTCCGTGCGGGAGAGCAGCGCTCCCAAGGCGTACTCGGCCGCTCCCGCGCCCAGGAGGACCCACGGGGCCAGGCCGCTCCCCCAGTGGAGCCAGCCGGCGGTGAAGCCGTGGAGCAGGGCCAGCCCGGCCCAGACCTGCGCCGACGAGCCGTTCTCCGGCGCGCGATCGTCGCGGAGGCCGTCGAAGGCGAAGGCGGCCGCCCAGCCGGCCGCGGCGGCGATCAGGGCGAGGTTCTCCGCCAACGAGAAGCGGGCGCCGGTGAGGTAGGCCATGATGTAGCCGCCAGCCGTGACGGCCGTCAGGACGATAGCCCAGGGATTCAGGGTGCGCCGGCGGCCGAGGATCTCGAGCAGGCCGCGCCAGAGCAGCCCGAGCCCCGCGACCCAGGGGAGCAGGCCGAACGGGTGCGAGAGGATCGCCACCGGCAGGTCGCGGTGCGGATGGCCGCCGGCCGCGGCGAGGACGGCGAGCTGCAGCAGCGGCAGCAGGGTCAGGCGGGCCGGGAAGGCGATGCGTCCGGCCCACCCCTCGATCCCGGTCCGGGTGAGGAACAGGACGCTGGTCATCAGCGCCGCGAGCAGGAGCGCGTCGAGCCCCGCGAACAGCAGGCAGGCGGCCCCGGCGAGCGCGAGCCAGATATGCGTCAGGTGCCGGAGGGAGAGGTTGAGGACCACCCGGAGATCGTCCTCCTTGGGGCCGGAGCGCCGGACGGCGAGGATCAGGGCGGCGAGCTCCAATCCCGCGAGGGCGAGCCCGGCGATCAGCGCCGCGCTCCAGGACGGCATCCGGCTCCAGAAGAAGAGCTGGGTCGGGGCCCAGGCCACGGCCAGGCCCAGACCGGCCCCGATCCATTCCGGCTTGCCGGTGAAGCCGTCCCACAGGAGGGCGAGCCCCAGGAGGAGCAGGATCAGGGGCTCGATGGTCACCGCCCCCACCGATGCCGCCTGAGCGAGCAGGAGCACGGCGAATCCGGCATGAAGGATGGCGAGGCCCAGGGCGCTCGGGCCAAGGGCGGGGTCGATCGCGGGGTCGATCCGGCCGCCCGGTCTGGCGTAGCGGGCGGCGAGCCAGGCGAGGACGAAGACCGCCTGGGCGATCAGGGCCGCTGAGGCCGTGAGAGGGCCGACTTGGAGCATCGCCGCGACCGTGGTCCGCAGGACCACCAGCGCGGTCAGGGCGCCGTGGATCGCGCGGAGCTCCTCCGGGGCCTGCCGGCGCGCCAGCAGGAATCCGCAGCCGGCCAGGAAGGCGAGGAAGCCGAGGTCGTTCCAGGTGGTGAAGCTCGGGGCTCCATCCCAGAGGGCCGGCGCGCAGTGGTAGGCGGCGAAGGCCGCCGCCACGCCCAAGACGTGGATGGCGCGGTGCCCATATCGCAGGCTCCAGCGCAGGAAGAGGACCGCGGCGCAGAGGGCGGTGAGGAAGAGGCAGCGCAGGGTCCCGTCGAGCAGCGCCAGGGGCTGGGCGATCGCCACGAGGGAGAAGCCGAGGGCGAGCAGGGCCACGGAGCGGAACGGCCAGCGCTCGGGGGCCTCGCCGAGCGAGGCGGCGAGCGCCTGGTAGTACTCCTCGCCCGTGCCGGCGAGCACGAGCCCCAGCACGGCGAGCGGCAGGGCCAGGAAGGTCGAGTGGAGGTCCAGCAGGGTCATCGCGCCGGCGTAGAGCACGCCGAGGAGCAGGAACGGCACGAGATGGACCGGGCGGTCGACGCCGTCGCGCCGATCGCGGTGGAAGAAGAAGCGGTCGACATGGCGGCTGCCGAGGTGGAGGACGGCGCCCAGGATCGCGGCGGCGAGCCCGTAGAGGAGCTCAGGTGCCCAGGGCCAGCGGGTCCCCATCCACGGCAGGATCGCCTGGGAGGCCAGCAGGGTGCCGAGAGCGGCGGGGTAGAGCTTCCCGCGGTAGCGGAGCACCGAGCGCAGCACGCTCACCGCGGCCCCCAGCAGGGCGGCCCCGCCGGCGCTGAAGGCGATCCAGCCGGCCGGGGTGTCGAGCAGCTTCAGGTAGACCGCGCCCCAGGCCAGCACCGGGACGAGGCCGGTGAACAGGAAGAGCAGGGCCGAGCCCGCCGCCGGGAGGTGGAGCCTCCGGCGCGTGACGTTGCCGAGCCCGAAGATCGCCAGCGCGCCGACGACCAGGATCAGGAACTGGACCGGCACCGGGATCATCGCCCACCGCGCCTGCACCAGCCGGTAGACGGAGACCCCCGTGACCGCCGAGCCCGCCAGCAGCAGCCAGCGGATGCCGGAGATCGAGCGCAACCCGCCCGTCTCGGGATTGGAGTCTGTCTGGGGTGAAGCCGTTTCGTTCATCGGAATCCCTCCTTTGGGTTCAGGCCCTGAAAGGGCAAGGGGGATGCCGGGGGGCGGAGGTGGGTTAAGTGATTGATTTAGATGGATTTTGGCTGAGAGGGGGGGGGTGCAGGGCGGGGGCTGCACCCTCGCGTTTGCCGCCCTGGAAGGGCGGGTATTCGCCAGCCTGGGGTTTCAACCCCAGGCGGGGTGGGGGAGGGATGTGGAATGGGTGTAGAGAGTGAGGCGCGATCCGGCCTCCGCCTGGGGTTGAAACCCCAGGCTGGCGAATACCCGCCCTTCCAGGGCGGCCCCCCCAACCGCCCATCCGGGCCTCGCATAGACTACAGACACCCGTGAGCCACGACCTCCTCCTCTTCGCCAACCTGCTGCTCTTCGTGACCGGCACGCTGCTCTATGGCTTCCTGGCCCGCGAGCTGTTCCGGCACCGCAAGGTTCTGCCCGGGCTGCCGATGCGGCTGACGGTGGTCTGCCTCACGGTCTGGTATGGCGGCTGCCTCGTGGACGAGGTCACGAGCCTGCTGGTCGGGTCGCCGGACGCCTTCGGACAGAGTGCGACGGCGATCGACCTCCTGCGGGGCGTCGCGTGGCTGGCCAGCTTCCCGCTCCTCACCCACGGGCTCTGGGGCCTGCTGGAGAGGGAAGGGGAGGGGCGGCGGCCCCATCCGCTCTGGCTGGTTCCCGGCTATGCGACCCTGGCGCTCTTCGTCCCCGCGACAGTGCAGGCCTGGCAGACGGGCTCGTACCTGCTGGAGGAGGTGGCCAAGCCGATCTTCCCCCTCGTCGTGCTCCACGTGACGGTCGCCTCCGCCGCCAGCGCGTGGATGGTGCTGCGCTGGCTGCGCCTGGAGAGCGAGCCCCGGTTCGCCCAGTTCCTCCGCTGGCTGCTGGCCGGGCTCGGCGTCACCGTGGCGCTGGTCGCGGCCGGCGGCCTGGTGCTGCGGGCGGACGAGCCCGGATGGGGGAAGTCGGTATGGCCGCTCGCGGTCGAATCCTCCGGGCTGGTGCTCGGCCTCACCTTCCTCTACTTCGTCCAGCGCTACAACCTGCTGCGGCTCTCCATGTCCTACCGCAGCCTGCGCCGCTTCCTCGGGCTCGTCGGCCTGGTCGGGCTGGTGATGGTGGTGGGGACGGTCCTGGGCGCGGGGGGCACGCCGGAGCTGCGGCGCATCGTCGCCTGGGGGATCCTCGCCGCCCTGCTCGCCGCCGCCGTCTACACGCCCCTCCAGCAGGCGGCCCTCCGGCGCTTCGCCTGGCTCCGCCGCCTGCTGGGAGTGAGCATCACGGCCGAGGAGCTGGAGGGGCTCACCCGCCAGCTCCAGTCCTTCGATCTGCCGGAGGAGCGCATGCGCGAGCTCACCCGCGACGCCGTCGGCCGCTGGCTCGCCACCCGGGCGCGGTTTTTAGATCAGAACGAGCAGCCGGCGCTCTGGGAATGCTTCGCCGATCCGGAGTCCCACGCCTTCAACCGGCTCGACGCTCCCACCCCGCGCCTGGCGTCGCTGCTCCAGCGGGCCGACCTCCAGGCCGCCTTCCCGCTGCGGGTGGGGGGCGAGCTGGCGGGAGTGCTGGTGGTGGAGATCAGCCCCGCGGCCGGCGGCTATCAGGAGGGGGACATGGAGACGGTGCAGATCGTCCTCCGCCAGCTCGCCGCCGCGCTGGAGGTCCGCCGGCTCCTCGAGGCGCGACTCGCCGCCGAGCGCACCCTGGCCGAGCGCGAGCGCCTGAGCCTGCTGGGGATGGTCGCCGCGTCGCTCGCCCACGAGCTCAAGAACCCCCTCTCGGGGATGAAGGCGCTCGCCCAGACCGTGCGCGAGGAGCTCGCCGCGGCGGACCCGGAGAGCGAGCAGGCGCGCGACCTGGAGCTGATCGTCGAGCAGATCGACCGCCTGCACGGCGTCTCCCATGAGATCCTCGGCTTCGCCCGCGCACCCGAGGCCCCGGAAGGCGGCGGCGTCGAGCTCACCGCCCTCCTGCGCGGCACCCTCTACGTGCTGGGGCACCAGGCGCGGCGGCGGGGGATCGAGCTGGACGCCTCCGGCGTCGAGGAGGTCGGCCGGGTGAACGGCACCAGCGCCACCTGGCAGACGGTGCTGCTCAACCTGCTCCTCAACGCCGCGCAGCACGCCCCGGCGGGCTCGACGGTGGGCGTCCGCCTCCATCGCGACGGCTGCGGGATCGTCTTCGCCACCGAGAACGCCGGCCCCGCGATCCCGCCGGAGATCGCCGGGCGCCTCTTCGAGCCGTTCGTGAGCAAGGGGGAGGATGGCGGCACGGGGCTGGGGCTCCCCCTGGTGGCGCGGCGGGTGGGCGAGCTGGGAGGTACGATCGAGGTGGTGAACGAGCCGGGAAGAATCGTCTTCCAGGTCTGCCTTCGGGAGCCCGCGGCGTGAGCGTGAGGAAACCCCGCATCCTGGTCTGCGACGACGAGCCGGTGGCCCGCCGGGGGGCCGCCCGCGCCCTGGGGAGTGAGACCTACGACTTCCTGGAGTGCGCGGACGGCCGGGAGTGCCTGGCGGCGCTGGAACGGCCGCGCCACGGGGTGGACCTTATCCTCCTCGACCTGCGGATGCCCGGGATGGACGGCATGACCACCCTCGTCCATCTCACGGCCCTCCCCGCGCCGCCGCCGGTGGTGGTGGTGACCGCCGACTCGACGCTCCGGACGGCGATCGAGGCGGTGAAGGCCGGGGCCGCGGACTACCTCTCGAAACCCTACGAGATCGACGAGCTCCGCTTCGTGGTGGCGAAGACCCTGGAGACGGCCCGCCTGCGGAGCGAGAACCGGCGCCTGGCCGAGGAGGTGAAGCGCCTGGCGGGGCAGCGGCGGCTGCTGGGCGAATCGCCGGCCATGCGCGCGGTGCTGGACGCGGTCGATCGCGTGGCCCCCGCCTCGGCCGGCGTGCTGATCCGGGGGGAGTCGGGCACCGGCAAGGAGCTGGTGGCGCGCCGGGTCCACGAGCTGAGCGAGCGGGCGCGGGGACCCTTCGTGGCGGTGAACTGCGCGGCCATCCCGGACACCCTGGTCGAGAGCGAGCTCTTCGGCCACCGCCGCGGCGCCTTCACCGGGGCCGACCGCGACCGTCCCGGCAAGTTCCGCCAGGCGGACGGCGGCACCCTGTTCCTCGACGAGGTGGGGGACATGGCGCCGGCGGCCCAGGCCAAGCTCCTGCGGGTGCTCCAGGAGGGGATCGTGGAGCCGCTGGGCGGCGGCGATCCGGTCTCGGTGGACGTGCGCGTGCTGGCCGCCACCCACCGCGACCTCAAGGCCATGTCCGCCGAGGGCCGGTTCCGGGAAGACCTGCTCTTCCGTCTGAGAGTGGTGGAGATCGAGCTGCCGCCCCTGCGCGACCGGGGAGGGGACGTCCTCCTCCTCGCCCGCAGTTTCCTCGCCGCCTCCTCCCGCGCCGGCCTCACCTTCGCCCCGGAGACCGAGAGGGCCCTCCTGGCCTACCCCTGGCCGGGAAACGTCCGCGAGCTGGCCAACGCCGTTGAAAGGGCCACCATCTTCTGCCGCGGCCTGGTGATCCAGCCCGAGGATCTCCCCCAGGAGGTCCGCACCGCCGCCGCCTCGGCGAAAGACGATCTCTGTGCCTGGGACCCGGACGACGACCTCCAGACCGCCAAACGTAAAATGGTCGAGCGCCTGGAGCGCGCCATGATCACCGAGGCCCTCCGCGAGCACGGCGGCAACATCTCCCAGGCGGCCCGGCGGCTGGGTTTGCACCGGCAGAGCCTGCAGCAGAAGCTGCATGAGCTGGGGATCGCGGCGGAGAGCTTTCGGGGGGAATAGCGGGGATTGAGACATTCGCTCCGGATCTGCCGAGGACGGCTCCGAAGTCCCATCCATTGGCCCCGAGAGGCCGATGCCCACGATTGAATCTGGAAACATTCGCCTTTGGGTTCCTTTGTACTGGAATCCAGCGCGAATCATTCGCGCCAGATCCCGGTGCATTCGTCTCCCGGCTGGACTGGAGTGGATCTTAGTCGTGGAGGTCTAGGATTCAGAGCGGATGCATGGGGATTCGGGGTGGATGGCCCGCGCCGAAGTCTGGATCCTCGAAGAACGTTCGCGAACGTATCGCGCTTCCGGGCGGAGGGAGCACGATCCAGGCCGCGCCTCAGGAGCTCTGAGGCGGATGGCCGGCGCCGGTCTTCTGGTACACCACGGCCCGGTGGCCCGATCCCGGCTCGAAGACGCGGGCGAATCCTTCCTTGACCAGCTTTTGGAGGCTCAGGTAGAGGGCCCCGCGATACGGCTCATACCCGAGCGCCCGGCACGCGTCGTGGCGCGTGAACGTTTCAGGCAAGAGCGGAAACGCCGCGCGAACGTCCGCGTCCACCCCAGGGGCATTCCGGCGAGGAGCCGCCTCCACCACCGGCGGCGCCGCCTGCGCCGAAGACGGAACGACGGCCGGTACGACGGGAGTAACCTCTACTGGCTGAGCCACTTCGCCCTTCCCGCTCTGGAGAGACCAATACAACTCCAGAGCCTTGAGCTGGGCCTGATACCCCGCCTCCACCATCTCCATCGCGCTCCGCCGCTGCTCGGCGAGGCGGCTCTTGGTACGTTCGTAGTCGTCCTGGTTCATACGTTTGTACATTAGAGCAAAACGTTTGGACGTTCAAGGGGTTTGGGGATGGGGGGAGGATTCGCCCCTACACTCCGAGGGGAACGACGCGTTTCGTCTGGCTCAGCTTCGTCGCAAACTCCAAAGCCGCCAGGATGTCCTCGCGTTCGAGATCCTCATAGTCGGCCAGAATCTCCTCGGTGGTCATTCCGGAGCACAGCAACTCGAGGATCGTTTCCACCGGATAGCGTAGGCCCCGGATCGAAGGCTTCCCGTGGCAGATTTCGGGATCGATGACGATGCGATCGAGAAGGCTCATTCCCACACCTCCAAGGTCCATCCACAATACCACTCACATTGCGAGACGGTGACCCCGCCATGCTGAGAACCTGGGGGGCCCGTCAACTTCGCTGGCCTCCGGCTTGTGACGTTCTCGTCAGGAAACTTTCCGCCTGCATTGCCGTTTATGGATGGAGATAATCTAGGCCGGCAAGGCTATCCTGGTGCCGATATATCGCATCCTGCAATTTGATCATCGTACGTTATTACCAGCGTGACCTCTCCACAATCCACTGCCCGCGTCAAATCTAGATTTTTATCTAGCAATTGATGACAAATTTTCTGTCGCAGCCGCCGTCGGTCTCCTTCCGTCCTGAACCCTTCGCCAAGCGCTATGCATATCCTGATGGCTCGCCGGTTACTCTCGTCCACGGTTTCTAGTGCAAATCTAGGTAGACCTATAATGAAATTGTCACTTACCTGGTTAGAATCGCGAAGGAGCGGACTCCTTGCGACCTCTGGCATAGCATCCAGAGCTTCAACTAGGCTTGCTGGATTTAGTAAGCAGGTTCTTCCATCTCGACTAAAGACTGCGTGGCTTAACCGACCCAATGGTCTTATCGATAGACAACCAGGTATAGATGATCTTGAGTGGGTGACTTCAACAAGATCTCCAGTCATATAGCGAACCAGCGGCTGCACTTGTTGAAATGGAAATAGTGAGGTGAGAACGAGAACTCCTATGCCTTCTGTCATGGTATGCCTTGATTGTGTGTCAACTACCTCGGGAATTACAGATTCGTCGAAATGCCACCATCCACAAGCCAAACTTTGGGTGGCACCGCCAAAGATCTCGCTCAGTGAGTAACAGTCGATAATCGGGGCACCCCACGTCTCCTCAATAAAATTTCTCCACCGACGAGTAAGATAATGGCCAACGGAAACGACGCGCTCCAGAGAAGAATCGATTCGCCCAAAACGATTGGCCGTATCAAGTGTGAATGCTCTTAAGCATCGCCCACCGCCTAAGAGAATTGTGCAGCGATTTTCGATTCCTATCTCCCTATGTTCTGTTGAGAGAACTTCCCGAGCATAGTCAAAACTCCCGGCATCGTATATGCTTACGTTGTGAAAATGGATCGGCACCGGCACGCGGACATGATAGCCGTGGCATGGATCAATAAATTTCAACCCCCTCAACTTGCTGCCACTATGCTGTTTTGCAACCAATGAAAAATAGGAACTTATAAATTCTTGCTCCTTATCGCCACGAAGAGTTATTAGCGGGGGACCAGTCGTTCCCGAAGTAAATACTTCGTTGCATATCGCCCCCTCTCTTACCCGGGCCTCGTCACCTGCGGCGCGGATCTGAGAACGAGTAACAATCGGCAGATAACTAAGCGATTCGAGATCGATGCGGTCTAGGTCGATCTCCTGCCAAAGCTGTCGGTAAAATTTGGTCGTTCGAGCAAAAGCAATGGTTTCTTTCAGTAGCACAGGTTTAAGCACCGTACTCCCCATCTGCGCCAGACTAAAGACTTCCCGCGCTAGACGCTTCTCATTAAGCGCCAAGTGTCTGAGTGAGGCTCGAGCCTCGTGATTAAAAGTCGCTGGCTTCACGAGCAGGTGGACTTTCAATTTCTCGCGCAACATCAACGGGCGGATAGAGACTAATTCGTCTTTGGACCTCACGGGGTAATAATTCAAACGGAAAAAGCGCTGCTATTCTAAAGCCATGATCAAAGTGCCGCGTGACAGCACCATCAGCAATATCCCTTTCACTCAAAAATGGACGAATTCGCGCGAGGTCATCCAGGAAGCCTCCGCCTCTGAGCCCTATCTCTTCACGGGCGTCCAGAGTGTGCTGAAATCCCGCGCGTTGAAGGAAACCATTCATTGATCCGCACCATTCCCATACGTTGCCTATGAGGTCGCTTACCCCAAATCTATTAGCCCGTGCCCCCTTTCTATCTATCGGAGCAGGGGAGTCCGATTTATCATGAACTGGAGGGACACCTAATGTCCAATTCTTTGGATCGTGCGAAAGATAAGGGGATCCAAAGGCTGCATACTGCCAAACCCGATAAGGAAGAACATTGGTATGTGTGCCCAAAAGTGTAGCAGAGGCAAGCTCATCTACCCAACGGGCATACATAAGGGCATCCGAATATGAAACGCAAACAACCGGTTTCTCCGGATCAGAAAACTCTGGGTCGCGCCAAGGGAAGAATCCACCTTCCCAAGTTTTCTTCACTTTGTTATAACTTTTGCCTTCTGGCTCACGTGGCTTGAAAGTGGTACGTGAATCCATGTCCCGAAAAGAAAACAAAGAATCAGGCCAAGGAGACTTCGGTCCTCCAGATTGAATGAATCTTTTGTACTGCGCGTTTGTGATAATATTTTTTCCAATAGTAAGTGCAAGGCCAGGCTTTGTAGAATTTGGGCGGCCCGAAGCTCGCGAGTCATAATTTGACGGAAATACGGGTGGTATAGGCAGAACAACCATGGTGGTACCGTCCGGCCACTCCAACTCGTAGGGGATCCATTTTATGTCCTCGGGAGTCAGAAAGAAGGGTCCCTTCTTTTCTCCAAATAGATAGGGGATCGGAACCTGCGACCCTTTGCTCCAACGATTGTGCGAATCTGCCTTTTGCTCCAGATAGTGCATTAGCTCATCAAGGCTGAGCCTTAGATCAGAGTCTTGATCTGCATTGTGGAAATCGTTATCCAGTGCAGATATAATCTTGCGTGCCAGAAAGCTACCGCCTAATTCATCAAGCTCACGGACCCTTTCGAGACGGCCACTTGCTACAAGAACAAGATGATTGGCGGATGCGAGGGAGAGTTCGGTTAACGGAATAGAGCCAGCGTCCCTATAGCCAACTGCACTGCCCGCATGACAACAATCAAGAATCAGTAAACGGTTTCTCGCCTTACAACGCCGGGTAGATGCAAGAATGTCGTCTGCTGCCAACGCAGTTGCTTGAAGGTTAGAATTTGTTTCCCGAAGGACAAGAAATAACTCCCCCCCTTCAAGAACGCCGTGACCGGCGAAGTAGCAAACTAAAGTATCATCATTTTTGCAAGTTGATGCTACCCTATCAAGGGCTTGGCGTACTTGGTAAGGATCAGCATCGGAAGGGGTCCGTACTACTTCGAATGCACATCGGTCTCCCGACAGGCAAAGAGCAACAGCTTGAGCATCACTCTCTGCATACTTCAAGATACCGAATCCTTCAGAACCGTTAGAGCCGCAAACGAATGCTTTTCTCTCCATGACTAGCCCCTCTCGAAATATGAAGGCGGAATCCTCTCTGTCCTCCAAGATTGGCTTCTAAGTGATTAGTTGATTTTTCTGGCTGCGTCACTTCTAAGAGTTCCGAAGTCTGAACCCATTCCATGACTGGTGTCCCATCTGGTGCACGAAGGATTTCGCCTTCGGCTCCCCGAGAAACCTGACACCTAAGGTTCGTGATCAGAACCGGCCGCCGCGAGAGCGCTTGGATTATCTCTGAGATAGCCATCCCGAGCGCCACAATAGCGGCTGCGGATGCCAGAATCACCAATATAGCGTCTCGGCTTTGCTCTATGGACGACTCAGCGGGATCTGGAAGGAAAGTTTGTTCTACTGCATAACCACGCCTCTGCAGTTCAAGCACGAGATTGACATGGTTATCGAGTAATAAGGACTGAAGCTCAGGGTCAGTAAAGACAAAGAGGGGCTCCATTTCGCCTCCTTGGACTAGTTGGACATCTTGCGAGTTGTCGTTCTGCTGATACCCTCTGGTAGGCTCCTTTTAGCATGCAGCAGCCTCATAAACTTTGCCAGTTCATCAAGGATGATGACCGCTTGGCACCAAAGACCGCAGTGAAATCCGCGAAAAGCAGTTATGTTAGTCATTCTATGTGTTAGGGCTATTCTACGCTTCTTCCTAATCGTCGTCAACGCAGGCAAGCGGCACGGGTAGGTATCAAGGGTCTATGAAGCCCCGCGGACCTGCCAAAGTCACTACTAGCGAAGCCTTCGGCCTCAAACCGACGAGGGGGTATCGCGAAGGGGCGACGTGGAGAGTGAGAGCGTAACGGGTTGATGGGTAGTGATGGCGTCGTTAAGATACGGTCATGGCTGTGTTCATGCGTGAGCATCTGAACAAGCCGATTCCCTCGCCTGCGGTTCTGGGTCAGGTGACGTCGCGGTTTCGCGAGGATGTTCTGGCGTTTGCCGCGGAGAACGCGATTCCGCTGACCCATTTCGAGCGGGGAGAGCGGAAAGACGACCGTGCGAACGAGATCCACCGAGAGTGCGGCATTCGAGGGGGCGTCGTTCATTGGCGTTGCGCAGGAAAGGGCGAAGACCTTTTCGGGGCGCAAAGTGTCCGAGAAGGGTGCGAATTGGTTCGAGTACACCCGGGACAAGATGGTGTGCGTGAACCCTGTTCCCGGGTGCCATCCACTTCGCGAAGCGGGCCTACCCCCTCGCCGCCTCGCGCAGCCGCTCCACATCCCGCAGGGGGGCTGTCCGACGGCCGCAAAACCCGCTCTTCGGCGGGAGAGTCCAGCAGCCGCACCAGGCGCACTGTGGCATCCAGGAGCTCCGCGTCCAGCGGGCTCACGTCGAGCGCCCGCACGTCGCCCCCGTTCCGCGAGGAGAGATGACCCGCCTCCACCATCACCGAGCCGACGAGAGCCGGGTCGAGATCCAGGCGAAGGCTCAAATACGGCCGTTCCGCCGACGCCTCGACGACCTGGCCCACGACGGGGAGCTCCACGGTGGCGAGCAGGTAATGGGCTGGGTCATAGCGGTAGAGGCTGTCGCCCAGCAGCACCTCCTTGCTCCCCTGCGCGATCACGCAGAAGGAAGGCTTGGACACTGCGTGGAGCGGCTCCGTCGGGATGGAGTAGCGGTTGAGGTGGAGCCCCTTCAGCGGCTCAACCGCGCCGTCCTCCGGGAGGGCCCGCGCGATGCGATCCGCCATCTCCTCCCGGGAGGCATGCTCCCGGTGCGTTCCACGCTCTGATCCCTGGTGCCGTGTCGAGCCCATATCCATTTCCCTATCCTAGCCCCCTCCGGCGGACTCTGGACACTCCTTCCAAAATTTTGCAGGATCGTCCAAGGATCTGCCAGGATCGTCCTATCGCCCAGTGCCACGGAGTCCCTACCATGGGCTCACGGTGACGGGGCGCGCCTCACCGCTTCGAAACATTCCGCAGGGTGTGATTCTTGCAAACGAGTCGGAGCGGTTCTGCCGCGGGTCATCCGACATCACCAGCCCACAGTCTGCCGGCCTGATCAAGCCCGAACAGGAGAAAGCAATATGAGCAAAGTTTGGTTTATCACCGGAGCCAGCCGCGGCATGGGTGTCGATTTCGCCAAGGCCGCCCTGGCCGCCGGCCACGCGGTCGTGGCGACCGGCCGGAGTTCCGACGCCGTCGCCAAGGCCGTGGGTGAGTCGGACGGCCTGCTGGTCGTCAAGCTGGACGTCACCAGCCTTGCCGATGCCGAGGCGGCGGCGCGGGCCGCTGTCGACCGGTTCGGCCGTATCGACGTGCTGGTCAACAACGCCGCCAACTTTTATGCGGGCTACTTCGAGGAGCTGACGCCGGAGCAGATCGAGCGGCAGTTGGCGACGAGCCTCATCGGCCCGATGAACGTCACCCGCGCCGTCCTGCCGGTCCTGCGCAAGCAGCGCTCGGGGCACATCATCACGATCTCGTCGAGCGCGGGCCTCGTCGGCTTTGAGTTCTGTTCCGCCTACGCCGCGTCGAAGTTCGGCCTGGAGGGCTGGATGGAGTCGCTGCAGCCCGAGGTCGCGCCATTCGGCATTTCCACCACCATTGTCAACCCGGGGTTCTTCCGCACGGAGCTCCTCACGCAGGAGTCGACAGCCTACGCTGAGCCTTCCCTCGCGGATTACGCGGAGCGCACAGCGGCGCAGCAGGAGTGGTGGAAGGCCCAGAACGGCCAGCAGGGCGGCGACCCGGCGAAGCTCGCCCAGGCGCTGGTCACAATCGCGAGCGAAGCACAGCCGCCGCGCCGCTTCATCGCCGGAACTGACGCCATCGCCACCGCCGAGCAGAAGGTCGCCGATCTCAAGGCGCAGATCGAGGCCTATCGCGAGCTTTCCACGTCGCTCGCTCTCGAAGAGCCCGCGCTCGCCGGAAAGGCGAGATAGATCGAAAGGATAAAGCAATGCAGAAACGCAAGCTTGGAAAAAGCGGCCTCGAAGTCTCGGCAATCGGGCTCGGCTGCATGGGCATGAGCTTCGGATACGGACAGCCCCAGGACGAGCAGGAGATGATCTCCTTGATCCGGTCGGCCGTCGACCTGGGGGTCACCTTCTTCGACACGGCCGAAGCCTACGGTCCGTTCAAGAACGAGGAACTGGTGGGCAAGGCGCTCTCGCCCATCCGGCTCGCTTCCAATGAATGAGGACGACACCGGGCTCGTCGTCGGCCAAACGAGCTCCGGCGCGGAGGAGCTGGCGAAAAAGGTTCCCAAAGCGCGGGTCGTCTGCGCTTTCAACACCGTGCCGAGCGAGGTGCTCTTCGGCGTCTTCGAGGCCCGGGACCAGGACCGCAGACCCAGCCTCGTCTACTGCGGGGACGATGCGGGCGGCAAAGAGGTCGCCGCCGGGCTGATCCGCGACGCGGGCTTCGATCCCGTGGACGCCGGTCCCCTGCGGATCGCCCGCTATACCGAGCCGTTCGCGTTGCTGGTCGCCCAACTCGCCTACGAGGGGACCGAGGATCCGGAGCTGGCGTACCGGTTCGAATGGCTGGGGCGGTAGGCGGATTCCCCTCCACATCCGTATGCTTATCGCCATGAGCGATCCACTGCGCGATCCCGAGCTCGACGAGCTCGTCCGTGAGCTGAACCGCAAGAAGGCCTCCGAGCCGCTGGGTGACGGCGAGGAGAGTCTCCCGGAGTCCTATGAAGGCCCGTCGTTCCGCCCGGCGCTCGCGCTCCGCGTGCCGTCCCAGGTGCTGGTCGCGGAGGGGGAGCCTCTCGACCGGATGCTCGCCGAGATGGTCCAGCAGAAGGCGAGCGATCTGCTGCTGATCCCGGGGCTGCCCCCCATCTTCCGCGTCAACGGCCGGCTTTTGCGGATGGAGGAGCGGGGAGCCCTCGAAGGCGATGAGGTCCAGCGGCTGTTCGCGGCTCATCTCGGCGGCAAGGAGCGGCAGGAGCTCTCGGAGCAGGGGTCGACCGACTTCAGCCTCAGCATCTCCCGCGGGCGCGCGGTCGCCGAGGGGATGAGCTCGGCCTGGCGCTTCCGGGTCAACGTCCACCGCCAGCGCGGCGAGGCGGCGGCGGCCGTGCGGGCGCTCCCGTCGGAGATCCCCACCCTGGCGAGCCTCAACCTGCCGCCGGTGCTCGCCGAGCTGGTCAAGCCGAGCCGGGGGCTGGTCCTGGTCTGCGGCCCCACCGGGTCGGGCAAGTCGTCGACCCTCGCGGCGCTGGTGGGGGAGATCAACGCCTCCCGCACCGCCCACATCATCACCATCGAGGACCCGATCGAGTACGAGCACCGCTCGCTGCGCTCGGCCATCGAGCACATCGAGGTGGGGCGCGACACCCGCTCCTTCCACGAGGCGTTGCGGTCCGCCATGCGCCAGGACCCGGACATCATCCTGGTCGGCGAGATGCGCGACCTGGAGACGGTGGCGACCGCGCTTACCGCCGCCGAGACCGGCCACCTGGTGCTCTCGACCCTCCATACCAACGACGCCCAGCAGGCGGTGCACCGGATGGTCGACGTCTTCCCGCCGGCCCAGCAGTCGCAGATCCGCCATCAGCTCGCCCTGGCGCTCCACGCCATCGTGGTGCAGACGCTCGTCCCCCGCGCCAACGGCCGGGGTCGCGTCCCGGCGATCGAGCTGCTGATGGCCAGCTATCCCGTGCGCCACCACATCCGCAGCAACCACCTGCAGAAGCTGTACAACGAGATCACCCTCGGCAAGGCGCAGGGGATGATCTCGATGGAGGAGTCGCTCGCCCGCCTCGTCCAGCAGGCGGTGATCGACATCGAGGAGGCCCGGATGCGGGTGAGCCACCTCGAGACGTTCGAGTCGTTCGTGCAAGGTTGAAGGGGTTTCGGATATCGTAGGAAGCCCAAACGATTGGAGAGGCAAGGATGCGACCCATCACGGCCAGCGATCTCATGAATCCCGAGGTGCTCACGGTCCGCGACGACATGAGCGTGCGGGAGCTGGCCGCGTTCCTGATCGAGAACGAGATCAGCGGCGCCCCGGTGTCCGACGCCCAGGGGCGGCTGGTGGGGGTGGTCTCGCTGGTGGACATCGCCGCCGCCGCCTCGGGCGAGGGGGAGCGCCTGGCCCGCAACGGCTCGGCCTTCTTCATCGACGACGAGTGGGGGGACGGCCTGGACGAGGAGGACGTCGAGGATCTCCCGCCCGGCCACGAGAGCCTGCGCGTCGCCGACATCATGAACCCCCAGATCTACTCCGTCCGCGAGGACGCCACGGTCTCCGAGATCGCCTCGCTGATGCTCAAGGGGCACATCCACCGCCTGCTGGTCACCCGCGAGGACCGGGCGGTGGGGGTGATTACGACTTCGGATCTTCTGGGGTTGTTGGTGGGGGAGGATTAGGCGCTCCAGGCGCCTGTGCCCTCTGGGGCGTCCTGCCCTCCGAAGCCTCACCCTCGGTCCCTCTCCACTTCGTGGAGAGGGAGGGCCCAGAGAGCGAAATCTTCCAGATTCGGCAAGATCGGCTCCGCTGCGTTCCCCCTCTCCACGTGAGTGGGGAGGGGGCCAGGGGGTGAGGCCTCGGAGGGCAGGACGTACCGGCCGCCGGGATGCCCGTCGCGTACCCCTGGCACTCCCCATGCATAACCGCCATCGCGCCGTTCTACGTGCGCGTTTTCGCGACTGGGGACAAGACTATGGCGCTCTCGCTCAAGCCGGAGCATCTGAAGCGGTATACGGACATCGCCCGCCTGCTGATCCAGCACGGCCGGTCGGACCTCGTCAAGACGATGGACGTCGAGCTGCCGGAGGACCAGGCGGCCGAGGAGGCGGTCTCCGGCGATCCGGAGAAGCTCACCCGCGACCTGGAGGCGCTGGGGCCCACCTTCATCAAGCTCGGCCAGCTCCTCTCCACCCGCTCCGACCTCCTGCCCGGCCCCTACCTGGACGCCCTGGCGCGCCTCCAGGACAAGGTCGAGCCGTTCTCTTTCCAGGAGGTCGAGGAGATCGTCTCGACCGAGATCGGCGTGCGGATCTCCAAGGCCTTCCTGGAATTCGATCCGGTGCCGGTGGCGGCGGCGTCGCTCGGGCAGGTCCACTGCGCCCAGCTCCGCAGCGGCCGGAGAGTCGCCGTCAAGGTGCAACGCCCGGGCATCCGGCAGGTGATCCTGGAGGACCTCGACGCCTTCGCCCAGATCGCCGCCATGGTCGACAAGCACACCGAGATCGGCCGGCGCTTCGCCTTCCAGGACATGCTGGAGGAATTCCGCAAGACCCTGCTGCGCGAGCTCGACTACCGGCGCGAGGCCATGAACCTGGTCACCCTGGCCAACCACCTGCGCGAGTACCCGCGGCTGGTGATCCCCCGGCCGGTGGACGACTACACGACCTCGCGCGTGCTGACCATGGACTACGTCAAGGGGACGAAGATCACCGAGCTGTCGCCGCTCGCCATCATCGACCTCGACAACCAGGGGCTCGCCGAGGACCTCTGCAAGGCCTATCTGGACCAGATCCTGGTCGACGGCTTCTTCCACGCCGATCCGCACCCGGGGAATCTGCTGGTCACCGAGGACGGCCGTCTGGCCCTGCTCGACCTCGGCATGGTGGCGCGGATCGATCCGGCCATGCAGGAGCAGCTCCTCAAGCTCCTGTTGGCGATCACGGCGGCGCAGGGGCAGCAGGCCGCCCAGATCACCCTCCAGATCGGCACCCCTCTGGAGAGCCTCGACGAGGCCCGCTACCGGCGCGAGGTGGCCGACCTCGTGGGGAGCTTCCAGAACATCTCGGGCGAGCAGATCCAGGTCGGCCGCGCCGTCATCAACCTCGCCCGGCTGGCGGCCGAGAACGGCGTTCGCCCCGCCCCCGAGCTGACCACGATGGGGCGCGCCCTGCTCCAGCTCGACGAGACCGCCCGCGCGCTCGATCCCGACTTCGATCCCAACCAGATCGTGCGGCAGTACAGCGACTCCCTGATGCGCCGGCACATGCTGAAGAAGCTCTCGCCGGCCAACGTCTTCGCCTCGGCCCTGGAGATGCAGGAGCTCATGCAGCAGCTCCCCGGCCGGCTGAACGCGGTGCTGGACAACGTGGCCGCCAACAAGGTGTCGTTCAAGGTCGACGCCTTCGACGAGACGCGCCTGATGGACAACCTGCAGAAGATCGCCAACCGGATCGCCTTGGGGCTGGTGCTGGCGGCGCTGATCGTGGGCGCGGCGCTGATGATGCAGGTGAACACCCGCTTCCGCATCTTCGGCTATCCCGGCCTCGCCATGTTGTTGTTCATGCTGGCCGCGGCGTGCGGGTTCGTCTTGATCCTCACCGTCTTCCTCAACGACGACTGGCGGGTGTGGCGCAAGACGCCAAACAAGACGCCAAAATAGATATCCTCAAGCCGGAGGGATTCCGCATGCAGAGATTCCGCAGGCTCCTGCCGGCCGCCCTGGCGCTCGCGGCGCTCCTGCTCGTCCAGGGGGAGGCCCTGTCGCGGTCACACCGCTCGCGCTCGACGGGAGGCGCGCGAGCGGACGAGGAGTGGAGCCGCACGTCGCCGCCGGTCAACGTCACCCACATCTTCGAGGGGGAGATCAACAAGCGGGGGAGGCCGACCGGCTTCCATTCGCGCCCCGGCGGGCGGGACCCCGGGAACGCCCGGGTGGTGAGGATCACCGACCGGCCGAACCGCGCGGGGGTCTACACGGCGGAGGTGGAGATCCGCTCGGGCTCGCAATGGTTTTCGAAGCGCTCGACCTTCTATCCGGACCGCCTCGACCGCGAGGCTGTGATCATGGCCGTCCTCAACGCCTTCCGGAACCGCTCCGGCGGCGGCGAGAGGTTCCGCGGCCCCTCGGGGCAGGGGTTCACCATCGAGGGGTACTTCCAGAACGGCCGCATCAACACGGCCTATCCCATCTACACCCGAGACTGACGGGGCGAGGAGGACCGATGCAGCTCCAATTCCACTGGGACGACGACGGCTCCCCCCGCGCCCGCGGCAAGGGGCATGGCCGGACGGTGGCCGGTTTCCTGGAGAGCGACCTCCAGGACAGCCCGGCCGCCGCGCGCGAGGTGCTACGCGCCCTCGACCGGGTCGAGGCGGGGCGGGAGGCCTCCTGGGAGCGCGCGGGCAACGCCTACACCCTGACGCTCTCGCCCGAGGGGGCCACGATCCAGGACGAGAACGCGGAGGACGCCGAGCCTTATCGCCTGCCGCTGGCGGCCCTCCGCGAGGCCCTGTCCGGCTGGGTCTCGTTTCTGGAGGAGGGGCGGGGGAGCAGAACGCTGTAGGTCGCAGGGGGAGGCAGAAAACCGAGCTTGCCGTCACCGTTGGACATCAAGGTTGCCCGCTATCTCTCATTCGTCAATCGCAGCCTACGCTTCACCAGGAACCAGGCGTTGCGTAGCTTCCAAAATCGGCTGGCCTCCATCGCTTGGATGCGAGCGGTCAACGCCTCGATTGTCGTAGAGGCTCGAGATTGTATCGTGCTCAATTCTTCCTCTTTTTCCCTCAAGACATGGTGGAGCTCCTCCAACTCTCTTTGCGATCCGACCCGCCTCATCGTTTCAATCGGACCCGCCCACAGGGGCCAGGAGATTCCGCGGCCGTCCACCACCAGCAACCGTAGGACGGCGGTGCTGTGCGAGACCCCCGCGGGTATCGAGCAGGAGGAGCTCCAGCCTGAATACAGAGAGCCCTCGTCCCCCAGAAACGCGGCGACGTCGGGACGCGGATCGAATTTGGAAATGGTGGTGAGTCGCTCATTATCGAGCATCACCTCGATAGTCCGTATCGAGCCGGAAGGCACCGCAGCCCATCCTCTGAGCTCCAGTTGCCTCCCCATCTCAGTCAGCCGCGCCCGGTCGAGGAAAAGTTGCGGCTCCCCCTGAAAGCTCAAGGAACGGAAGTCGAGATCCGGCTCTGCGGTGACGAGGTAGAGGTCCTGAAAATTGCACAGCGCCCGCTCGATGCGATGCAGGGAAGCCTCCGGAGAGCCCGCACGGTCGAGAGCCGTGCACACGAACTCTGCCGTCACCCAGGTCGAGCCGTAGTCATTTTTGTCGAGCGAGGAGCTCTCGCTGGTCGCCTGAAAATGGATTCCCGGCTCGGACATGATCATACCTGCGGGAAGCACACGGGGAGAATGCGTGCTGAAAGCAAGGATCCCGCCAGGCGCGAGCAGGCCGACGAGCACTCGCAACCAGGAGATGAAGCGCTCCTCGGGAAGATGGGTGAACAGAGATGTGACCAGAATGGCGTCGAATCTCTCCGCGCAAGAGAAGTCTTCCGGACGTGTCGTCGAAACGATCCCGTGAGCTCCGAAGGTCTCCTCTTGGAAGCGAACGCCTTCGGCATAGATGTCGGCTGCCCAGATCCGTTCGGCGGGGATCTCACGCACGAGGAAGCGGGTCACCCGTCCGTAGCCGCTCGCGAAATCGAGGAGCTTGGTGATCTTCCCCGGAGAGCCGAAGCGCCATCTCAGAACCTGGAGCAGCGAATCGGCGATGCTCGCTCCAGAGCGGAAATACCTGAACAGCGCCTGCTCGCGGTCGCCGTCGTGCGAGTCGACCAGGAATTCGAGCATCTCGTCCCGCGGGTCGACGGTGAGATCGAGCGTCCCCGGGGTGATGCCGAGATCCCTCAGCAAGAAGCCGACGAGCGGGCTGGCGCCGTCGATGCAGGAAGCCGGTGCCATCTAGCTCGGCCGCGAAAAGTGCAGATCGAAGCTGGGCAATCCGGCCGGGCCGGTCATCAGGCCGAGGAGGACGCTCTCGAGCTCGCGCAGGCTCGGCGTCTCCATGAGCACCTGGCGCTCGGCGGGGGAGAGGGGGATGGCGTGGGCCACGGCGGTGACGATCTCCGTGCCCGCCATGTTCTCCATGATCGAGAGGTCCATGTCCGAATCATTGGCCTCGATCCGCTGGCGCACCAGGTCGCGCAGCACGGGGAACTCGAGCTCGGCCTCCAGTTGCTCGGGATCTTCCAGGAACTCGCCGTAGCTCACCACCACGCGGCGGTACCCCCGGTCGCAGGGGGCCTCGCCGATCACCCGGAAACGGATCACCCCGCCGGCCAGCACGAGGTAGCGGTCGACGTCGGTCTCGTGGCACTCGCCGATGTAGCCCAGGCAGCCCACCTGGTAGACCGGCGCTCTCCCCTCCAGCGAGCGGGCGGCGGGGGAGTCGTCCTCCAGCGGCTGCACGATCGCCACGTAGCGGTCCGCCGCCATGGCGTCGTCGACCAGGTTGCGCTCGCCGAGCTCCTCGGCGGCGAAGGGGACGACCGTGCCCGGCAGCAGCAACGGCTGCTCCAGGGGGAACAGAGGGAGGGTGGTCGGCAGCTCTTCGGGTTTCACTCGGGCCCTATGATCCCAGACCGCTCGCCCGGCCGCAACCCGGCTTGCCCGGAGGAGCGGTCAATTCACGTTCGGCGTGATGTCCGGGGTGGTGGTCAGGAAGTTGAGCGAGAGCAGCTGGGCCAGCCGGTCGACCAGCTCCGGCAGCCCCGGCGCCTCCAGCAGAGCCTGCTTCTCGGCCGGCGTGAAGGGGGCGGTCTGGGCCAGGAAGAGCACCACCTGCCGGGGGGACATGCTCTCCAGGATGCCGGCGGTGCCGAAATTCTGGCGGCCGAACTCCACGACCTTCTCCTTCAGAAGGTCGAGATGCAGCTCCGGGGGCTCCTCCTCGCTCTTCGTGAGGTCGCCGGCGAACTCGTCGTAGCTCACGGCGGCCCGCGAGAGCCCATCGTCCTCCGGCGGCAGCTCCTCACGGAGGCGGAAGCGGACCAGCCCCTCCAGCACCACCCGGTGCCCCTCCTCGCTCCGGCCGAGGTCGATGACGTGGCAGAGGCAGCCGACCGCGTAGAAGCCGCCGGCCGCGCCACGCGTCTGGACGACGCCGACGAGCTCGTCCCCGGCCAGCGCGGCGTCGAGGACGGCCCGGGACAGGGGATCGGCGAGCGTGACGGGGAACGCCGTCTCGGGGAGCAGGAGGAGCTGCTCCAGAGGGAGGAGGAGAATCGTCGTGGGGAAGTCCGCGATCCGCAGCTGGAGGCTCATGGAAGGATGATATCAGCCCAGGAAAGAGCGACAAATTCCCCGCTCAGAGCTCCGGCTCGGCACCGGTGATCCGCCGGAACGCCTCGACGTAGCGGTCGAGCGTCCCCTGCACGACGTCGGCCGGCAGCTCCGGCGGGGGGGACTCCTTGTCCCAGCCCGACTCGTCGAGCCAGTTGCGGACGAACTGCTTGTCGAACGAGGCGGGCTCCTCGCCGGGCAGCCACTGGGCGATGTCCCAGTAGCGGGAGGAGTCGGGGGTGAGCACCTCGTCGATCAACAGGAGCTCGCCCGTGTCGAGCGCGTGGCCGAATTCGAATTTGGTGTCGGCCAGGACGATGTTGCGCCCGGCGGCGTACTCGGCCCCCGCCACGTAGAGGTCGAGAGTGCGTTCGCGCAGGGTGGCGGCGAGCTCCGGGCCCAGGGCGCGCTCGACGGTGGCGAGGTCGACGTTCTCGTCGTGCCCCTCCTCGGCCTTGGTCGCCGGGGTGAAGACCGGCTCCGGCAGTTGGCTCGCCCGCAGCAGGCCGGGGGGGAGCGGGATGCCGCAGACGGTCCCCGTCTGGACGTACTCCCGGTAGCCGCTGCCGGCCAGGAACCCCCGGGCCACGCACTCGAAGGGGACCACCCGCGCCTTGCGGGCCAGCACGGCGCGCCCGCGCAGGAGGTCCCGGTACGGCGAGAGCGCGGCGGGGAAGTCCGCCGGATCGGTCGCCAGCAGGTGGTTGGGGCCGAAGCGGGAGAGCCGCTGGAACCAGAAGTTGGAGAGCTGGTTGAGGATCTTCCCCTTGCCCGGGATGCCCGGCCGCAGCACGTGGTCGTAGGCCGAGAGGCGGTCGGAGGCGACGATCAGCAGCGCGCCGCCGAGGTCGTAGACGTCCCGCACCTTCCCCCGCCGTGGGGGGGCGAGCCCGGGGAGCTCGCTCTGCCAGAGGACCGGGTCCATGGCTCGGATTTATAGCAGAACGGGTCAGCCGTGGAGCGGCCAGGTGCCGGTGCTCTCCAGGAAGTTGGCGACCTCGCGGTCGAGGGCGGTGAGGAGGGGCTCGCCGGGGATCTCGGTCAGCCCCCGCCGCTCGATCTCCACGGCGTCCACGATCTCGTAGACGGGGAGCTTCTCCAGCCCCTTGAGGTGGGCCATGCCGAGCTTGCGGATGCCGATGGGCAGCCGCTCGCCGGCGTCCTCGAAGATCACCACCACGTAGGTGCGGTCCCCCTCCTGGCCGCGGAAGAGGCGGATGCCCGCCGTCTCGCGGTCGAGGTGGGCGATGAACGGGCCGGTGGCCACCATGCCGTTGTTGTGCAGGGTGCCGTTGCGGTTGATATAGGCATAGAAGGGGCGCGCCTCCTCCTTCTTGTCCACCACGTCGAGGTTCTTGCTCGACAGCGGCGAGAAGAAGCGGTGCACGGTCGCCTCGGGATACCCCTGGTTGATCAGCATGGTCTTGACCTCGTCGATCTCCTGGGTCGCCTTGCCGGTGGTCAGGCGGGAGAGCTCGACGAGGCCGGGGCCGAAGAACTCGTAGCGCTCCCCCTCCTCGGGCCGGCTGCTCATGGGGATCAGTCGGTAGGGGCCGAAGTTGAGGGCGATGCGCATGCCGCGGTCGAAGGGGAGCCCCTCGCGCACCGCCGCCACGTAGTAGCGCTGGAGCTGGATCGAGCAGAGCAGCAGGTTGGTCGCCTCGCGGCTGGAGTAGAAGGCGCCGTCCCCCAGGTACTTCTCCAGCTTGGCGCGGTGGGAGGCCGCCAGCCGGTTGATCCGCCGCTGGAAGCGGAACATGGCCAGGAAGGCGCCCTCCTGGCTGTCGTTGCCGGCGCGGTGGAGGAGCGAGAGGGTGGCCGAGAAGTCGCTGATGTCGTAGATCATGCCGTAGCGCTCGACCCGGGGGTCGACCACCCAGGGCTCCATGAAGTCGAGCGGCCGGGTGGCGGCGGAGAGGCGCAGCTCGCCGCTGCCGGGAAGGGCGGCCCGCCCGGGCGGCAGCTCGCGCCCCACCATCACGCCGCCGCGCTCCTCGATGGGCACGATCAGCCGGCGCACGGCGTGCAGCAGCTCGAACTCCTTGAGCTTGACCAGCAGGCTCTCCCAGACGGTGACCAGCGGCGGCGGCAGCAGCCGCGCCGGGTCGTAGCTCTTCAGGGTCGCCAGGTAGGCCACATAGCCGGGGCGGACCAGGAGGTCGCGGCTGCCGTTGCGTGGGTCCCCCTTGAGCAGGTGGGTGACGGCGGCGCGCAGGCCGGGATCGGTGGCGAGCTGCTCAAAGTGCCAGCGCGACAGCTCCTCCAGCCGCCGGCGCAGGTCGCGGCCGTCGATGCCCAGGGAGCCGGCGAAGTAGCTGCCCAGCTCGCCGAGGTCGCGGCCGATGTAGTCCTCGGTGAACAGGAGGACGTTGTCGCGCAGGCGGGTCAGCAGCCGGGGGAAGAGCTCCTCCTCCCCCTCCTCCGTGGCCACCGCCAGCCGCGCCATCAGGTCGTACATCGCCGACAGCACGCGGTCGAGGAAGCGGTCGAGGATGCGGTATTTGATCGCGTCGCCGTGACGGCGGCCGATCTCGCTGTCCCGCCTGAGGATGCGTTTCGGCACATCCTTGAGCAGGCGCGCCACGTCGAGGGAGTGCTGGAGCCAGAAGACCGCCGGGTACTGGCGGCCGTAGCTGGAGATGGTGGCGTTCTCGACCGCCCGGCAGAGCAGGGCGGTGTAGCGGTCCCAGCCTTGCGTGTGCGCCTTGACGTCGTGCCCCTCGCGCCGCAGCCCGGCCACCTGCACGGCCTCCTCGGCCTCGACGAGCTCGCGCAGGGCGGCCCGCAGGTCGAGCAGGCCGGCCGAGAGGAGGATGGGGAACCCCTGGAGAGGGGTGGCGCTCTCGTCCTCCAGGAAGATCGGCCGCGGCATGGGGAGCACCCGCTGGAGGTCCGGGATCAGGCGCCGCACCTCGTCCGGGTCGGGGGACAGGAAGTTGAAAGGCCCGGGCAGGATCTGGAGAAAGGACGTCGTATTCATGCGCGCGCGCCTAGCCTAAGGGACGGACGTTGTCTCAACTGGAGTTGGAGCGATTACGTATACCATATTCGCCCTGCCGTGCCGCCCGGCTGCTAAGATCGGGCGCTGTAGAAAACCTGGAGCGCTGAGGAGAGAGGATTCTCATGGGGGGACTCGGATCGATTCACGTCGTCCCGGCCGGCAGGCCGGACGCGGACCTTCTGGCCGTGGCCTGCTTCGAGGGGGAAGCTCCCGTGGTGGACGGCCTGGAGGAGGGGATCCGGCGGGCGGTCGAGCGGCTGGCCTCGCGCCCGGGGTGGAGGGGTAAGGAGGAGCAGTGGGCGCAGACCGAGGCCGAGGGCGCCGCCGGCCGCGGCCCGGTGGTCTCCCTGCACGGCCTGGGCGCCGCCGCCGACCTCACCTTCGCCAAGCTCTCCCGCTGGCTGCACAAGGCGGCCGACGAGGCCCGCCAGATGAGCGCCCGCCGGCTGGCGGCCTTCCTGCCCGCCCACCCCGAGGCCGCCGGCCCGGCGGCCGGCCGCGTGCTGCGCACCCTGGCGCTCGCCGGCTACCGGTTCGACCGCTTCCAGAGCGAGTCCGAGAAGGCCGACCGCGTCGAGGAGCTCGCCGTCGTCCCTCCCGCCGGGGAGGAGGAGGCCTACCGCGCCGCCCTGCCCGAGGCGGAGGTGGTGGCCGAAGCGGTCGCCTACGCCCGCGACCTCGCCAACTCGCCGGCCAACGAGGCCACCCCCGCCTGGATGGAAGAGCGCGCCCGGGAGCTGGCCGAAAGCCACGGCCTGCGGCTCACCGTGCTCGGCGAGGAGGAGCTGCGCGCCCGCGGCATGGGGGGGCTGCTGGCGGTGGGCGCCGCCTCCGCCCACCCGCCGCGGCTGGTGCGCCTGGAGCACGGGGACCGCGGCCCCCGGGTCGCCCTGGTCGGCAAGGGGGTCACCTTCGACACCGGCGGCATCTCGATCAAGCCGGCGCAGGACATGGACGAGATGAAGTACGACAAGAGCGGCGCCTGCGACGTGATGGCGGTCGCCCGCGCGGCCGCCACCCTCCAGTTGCCGGTGCGCCTGTCGGTCTACGCCCCCATCGCCGAGAACGTGCTGAGCGCCAACGCCTACCGGCCGAGCGACATCGTGCGCTGCTACAACGGCAAGACGGTGGAGATCATCAACACCGACGCCGAGGGGCGGATGATCCTCGCCGACGCCCTCGCCTGGGCCGCCGAGGAGGGGGCGGAGTCGATCGTCGAGCTCTCCACCCTGACCGGCGGCGTGATCGTGGCGCTCGGCCGCGTGGCCGCCGGGCTCTTCACCCCCGACGACGGGCTGGCCGCCGAGCTCACCGCCGCCGCCGAGGCCGGGGGGGAGCGCTTCTGGCGCCTCCCCCTCTTCCCCGAGTACCTGGAGGACATGAAGGGGACGCACGCCGACCTCCGCAACTCCGCCGGCCGCTGGGGGAGCGCCAACACCGCCGCCGCCTTCCTCTCGCAGTTCACCGGCGAGGTGCGACGCTGGGCCCACCTCGACATCGCGGGCGTCGCCAACGTCAAGAACGACCACGGCAGGCCGTGCGCCGGCGCCACCGGCTTCGGCGTCGCCACGGCGGTCGGCTGGCTGCGCCGCTTGGCCGGATAGCGCCGTGGCCGACCCTCTCCTCGAGATCCGGGACCTGGAGGTCGCCTTCCCCGCGCGGGACGCGGGAGGGGCCCCGGTGCCCGTGGTGCGCGGCGTCTCGCTCGACGTCGGCCGCGGCGAGGTGGTGGGGCTGGTGGGGGAGTCGGGATCGGGCAAGAGCATGACCGCCCTCGCCGTGCTCGGCCTGGTGCCGCCGCCGGGCCGGGTGACGGCCGGTGCCGTCCATCTCCATGGAAAGGGCGGCGCCGTCGAGCTGCTGCGGCTCGACTCGCGGGCCCTGCGCCGGGTGCGCGGCGGCCGCATCGCCATGGTCTTCCAGGAGCCGGCCACGGCGTTCAACCCGGTCTACTCGATCGGCTTCCAGATCGCCGAGGCGGTGCGGGCCCACCGCCAGGTCTCCCGCCGAGAGGCCCGCGAGGAGGCGGCGCGGCTGCTCGACAGGGTGGCCTTCCCGGACGCCCGGCGGCGCCTGGACGCCTATCCCCACCAGCTCTCGGGGGGGCAGCGCCAGCGCGCCATGATCGCCATGGCGCTCGCCGGCCGGCCCGACCTGCTGCTGGCCGACGAGCCGACCACGGCGCTCGACGTCACCCTGCAGGCGCAGATCCTGGAGCTGCTCGACGAGCTGCGGCGGGACCTCGGGCTGGCGGTGCTGCTGATCACCCACGACCTCGGGGTGGTGGCCGAGGCCTGCGACCGGGTGGTGGTGATGCGCGCCGGCCGGGTGGTGGAGGCGGCGGGAGTGGAGGAGCTGTTCCGCGCCCCGGCCCACCCCTACACCCGCGAGCTGCTGGCCGGCCTGCCGCGGCTGGAGGCGGCGCCCTGAGCGCGCCGCTCCTCCGCGTCGAGGGGCTCCGCAAGGAGTACCCGGTGCGCCGCGGCCTGTTCCGGCGCCGGGGCACCGTGCGCGCCGTCGACGGCGTCGATCTGGAGGTCGCCCGCGGCGAGTGCCTGGCCCTGGTGGGGGAGTCGGGGAGCGGCAAGACCACGCTCGGCCGCTGCGTCCTGCGGCTGGTCGAGCCGACCGCCGGCCGCGTGCTCTTCGGCGGCGAGGACCTGCTCGCCCTGCCGGCCGGCGCCCTGCGGGCCCGCCGCCGCCGCTTCCAGATGGTCTTCCAGGACCCCTACGGGTCGCTCGACCCGCGGCAGCGGGTGGAGTCGATCGTGGCCGAGCCGCTGGCGGTCCACACCGATCTCGGCCGCGCCGGGCGGCGGGAGCGGGCGCGGGAGCTGCTGGCCCTGGTAGGGCTCGGCGCCGAGCTGGCCGGCCGCTTCCCCCACGAGCTGTCGGGCGGCCAGCGGCAGCGGGTGGCGGTGGCGCGGGCGCTGGCGCCGGAGCCCGAGCTGCTGGTGGCGGACGAGCCGGTCTCCTCGCTCGACGTCTCGGTGCGCGGCCAGGTCCTGGCCCTGCTCGCCGGCCTGCGCGAGCGGCTGGGGCTCGCCATGCTGCTGATCTCGCACGACCTGGCGGCGGTCGAGCGGCTGGCGGACCGCACGGCGGTGATGTACCTGGGGCGGGTCGTGGAGACCGCTCCCACGCGGGAGCTGATGGCCCGGCCGCTCCATCCGTATACGGTGAGCCTGCTGTCGGCGGTGCCGGTGGCGGACCCGCGGCGGCGGCGCCGCCGCATCGTGCTGGCGGGGGAGCCGCCGAGCCCGGTCGCGCCGCCCCCCGGCTGCCCGTTCCATCCGCGCTGCCCGTCGGCGCGCCCGCGCTGCGCCGCCGAGCGGCCGCCGCTGGAGGCGGCTGCCGGCGCTGGTACCGGGGAATGGGAGCACGCGGTGGCGTGCTTCTATCCCGGGGAGCTCGCGGAACCGGGTAAGATAGGCCGGAACGCCTCGTAGAATCATTGAGAGAACTTTTGAGCGGCCGGCGCGTACATCTCGGCGTGGGACGGCGCGCGCCGCGCCGCGGCATACCGACCTTCAGGTGAGGGGTCTTTTTCAGAGGTCTATCCGATGAAGAGAACAGTCTTGCGATCGATTTCATGGCTGCTGCTGGCCGGGCTGCCGCTGGCCGGCGTGCCGGCCCAGGGCGCTCAGGTCCGAGTCGGCACCAACCTCCAGCCGCCACCGCCGGCGGAGCCCCCCGCCCTCGACGTCCGGGACAACGCCATCCAGCTCCCGATCGACCGGGCGATCGAGGTCGCGCTCCAGCGCAACCTCGGCATCGTCATCCAGCGCTATACCCGCGTCCAGCAGCGCCTGAGCGTCATCGAGGCCCTCGGCCTCTACGACCTCAACGCCACGATCGACGCCATGGCGGACAACAACAACTCGCCGGCACCGACGCGGTTCCAGGCCTCGCAGTCCGAGAGCCAGGGGATCAACTTCGGCCTCCGCCAGCGCACCCCGCAGGGGGGCCTGGTCTCGGTCGGCTGGCAGAACAGCCGCTCCAAGAGCGACATCACCACGTCGCCCTACAGATCGGGGGTGACCTTCTCCTTCGACCAGCCGCTGCTGCGCAACTACGGCCGCTACGCCAACGAGCGCAGCATCCTCGTGGCGCAGGTCCAGAGCCGGCTCAGCCGGCAGGACTTCTCGCTGCAGGTGACCGACATCACCCAGCGGGTGGTCAACGCCTACTGGAGCCTGGTCAACGCCCGCGAGCAACTCGTGGTGGCCCAGGAGAGCCTGCAGCTCGCCCGCGACCTCCACGAGCGCAACCGCATCCAGGTGCAGGTCGGCACCCTGGCGCCGCTCGAGCTGACGCAGAGCGAGGCGGCCATCGCCACCCGCGAGGAGGGGATCATCCAGGCGACCTCGGCTGTGGGCGACGCCGAGGACACCCTGCGGCAGCTCCTCAACCTCCCCCCCGGCCCGCTCTGGCAGACGGCGATCGTGCCGACCTCCGACCCCAAGACCGACGAGAAGGTCACGGTCAACGTCGACGAGGCGCTGCGCATCGCCCTCGCCCAGCGGCCGGAGCTGGTCAGCCAGCAGATCCAGCTCGAGCAGGCCCGGCGCGACGCCGAGTACTTCCGTGGCCAGCTCAAGCCCACCCTCGACCTCGCGGTCAGCTACGGCTACAGCGGCCTCGGCACCGCCTACAGCGGCGCCTTCAACCAGATCACCGGGCTCGACTTCCGCGGCTGGAGCGCCCAGCTCAACTTCGCCTATCCGATCCAGAACCGCGCCGCCCGCGCCCAGAGCGCCTCGGCCAACATCGCCGTCGACCGCTTCCAGGCGCTCTACGACCAGCAGCGGCTGGTGATCGAGACCGAGGTGCGCCGCGCCGCCCGCGCCGTGGACACCGCGGTCAAGTCGATCGACGCCGCCATGAAGGCGCGCCAGTTCCAGGAGAAGAACCTGGACGCCCAGAAGAAGCGCTACGAGAACGGCATGTCCACCAGCTTCGAGATCACCCAGATCCAGGAGCAGCTCACACAGGCGCGCAGCAGCGAGGTCACCGCGATCGTCAACTACCGCACCGCCCTCGCCGAGTACTACCGGGCCACCGGCAAGCTGCTCGACCAGGAGGGGGTGGTCGTCGACGATCCCCAGGAAGGGGACGCTATCGCCAAACGCTTCGACCTCCACCGGGAGCCGCTGCCCGGGGAACGGAGATAAATCATGTCCGCCCTCGAGGATTCCGGCCCCGGCCGCCTGATCGGCGTCCTGGTCTCGCCGGTCAAGACCTTCCAGTCGATCGCGGCGCGGCCCACCTGGGTGGTGGCCCTGGTGGTCCTCGCCCTGCTCGGCGCCGGGCTGGGCCAGTTGATCAACGCCCGCACCGACCAGCGGCAGATGATGGAGAAGCAGCTGGCCAAGTTCGGCCAGCACCTCAGCCCGGAGGAGCTCGACAAGGCGGTCGCGCGGGCCAAGAACCCCAGCCCGGTGCTGCGGGCTCTCTCGCTGGTGACCGGCCTCCTGTTCCAGTCCCTGATCTATCTCGTGCCGGCCGCGCTGTTCTTCATCATCTTCAAGCTGGCCGGCTCGGAGCTGACCTTCAAGTCGGGCTTCTCGACCTATCTCTACTCGACGGTCCCGATCGCGATCGGCCTCCTGCTGACCCTCCCGGTCATCCTCTCGCGCCGCACGGTCCAGCCGGTGGACGCGATGACCGGGCGCCTCCTGGCGTCGAGCCCCTCGTTCTTCCTGCCGGAGGGGAGCAGCGCGGCGCTGCGGGGGGCGCTGTCGTCCTTCGACGTCTTCAATCTCTGGTCGGTCGTGCTCGCCGTCGTGGGCTACCGGATCGTCGCCCGGGTCTCGACCACCGCCGCGGTCGCCGCCGCGATCGTCCTCTTCCTGATCGGGATGGGGCTGCGGGTGCTGGCGGCCTCTTTCATGGGTTAAGGAGCCGGCGTGAAGAAATTCATCATCGGGCTGGTGGTGCTGGTGGTGCTGGGAGGCATCGTCTTCGCCAGCATCCACGCCCAGGGGCGCGACAAGGGCGCCACCATCTACGCCGAGAAGGCCGAGACGCGGGAGCTGGCGCAGATCGTCAAGGCGACGGGGGAGCTGCAGCCGCGCGTCCAGGTCAACATCTCCGCCCACGTCATCGGCAAGATCGACAAGCTCTACGTGCAGGAGGGGGACCTGATCAAGAAGGGGCAGCCGTTCCTGCGCCTGGAGCAGCAGGCCTTCGTCGCCCAGCGCGACCAGTGGGCCGCCCAGCTCCGCAGCGCCCAGACCGCGGTGCAGCAGGCCCAGGTCTCCCTCTCCGACACCCGCGTCAAGCTCGCCCGCGCCCAGAAGCTGAAGGCCGAGGGGGTCAGCACCCAGCAGGACCTCGAGGCCTCCCAGCTCGCCGAGGCCTCCGCCCGGCTGCAGCTCGACTCCGCCCACGAGGCGGTCAGCCAGACCCGGGCCAACCTCGTCAAGGCCCAGGACGACCTCACCAAGACGACCATCTACTCCCCCCTCAGCGGCCGCGTGATCACTCTCAACGCCAAGGAGGGGGAGGTGGTCGTCTCCGGCACCATGAACAACCCCGCGTCGGTGATCGGCGTCATCGCCGACATGGCGGAGATCAACGCCGAGGTGGACGTGGACGAGACCGAGATCGTCAACGTCAAGCTCGGCCAGGAGGCGACGGTGCGGGTCGACGCCCTCCCCGGCCGCGAGTACAAGGGGAAGGTGGTCGAGGTGGGGAGCTCCGGCTACAACCGCTCCAATCAGCCGGACGTCACCTTCTTCAAGGTCAAGGTCCTGCTCGACCATCCGGACGACAACCTGCGCGCCCGCATGTCCGTGCGGGCCGAGATCCGCACCGACTCCCACCCCGGCGCGCTGACGGTGCCCATCCAGGCCGTCGTCGAGCGCGAGGGGGAGAAGGGGCAGAAGGCGAGGAAGGTCGTCTACGTGCTCGAGGGGGGCAAGGCCCACGAGCGGACGGTCGGCACCGGGCTCTCCGACGAGACCCATGTCGAGCTGACCTCCGGCGTCAAGCCCGGCGAGCCGGTGGTCACCGGCCCCTACCGCGTCCTGCGCGACCTCAAGGACGGCGACGCGGTACAGCTCAGCGAGACCTCCGAGGACGAGGACAAGGCCCAGGACACGGAGAAAGGCAAGTAATGGCGCTGATCGAGCTGCGCGACATCTACAAGGTCTACGACATGGGCGCCGAGAAGGTCCACGCCCTCAACGGCGTCGACCTCGCCGTCGAGCGCGGGGAGTACGTGGCCATCATGGGCTCCTCGGGCAGCGGCAAGTCGACGCTGATGAACCTGGTCGGCTGCCTCGACACCCCGAGCTCCGGCAGCTACATCCTCAACGGCACCGCCGTCCAGGAGCTCGACGACACCCAGCTCGCGGCGATCCGCAACAAGGAGATCGGCTTCGTCTTCCAGACCTTCAACCTGCTCGCCCGCACCGACGCCCTGCACAACGTCGAGCTGCCGCTGATCTACGCCGGCCTCTCGCGCGCCGAGCGGCGGGAGCGGGCGCGCAAGGCCCTGGAGAAGGTGGGGTTGGGCTCGCGCATGAGCCACCAGCCCAACGAGCTCTCCGGCGGCCAGCGCCAGCGCGTCGCCATCGCCCGCGCCCTGGTCAACGATCCCTCCATCCTGCTCGCCGACGAGCCGACCGGCAACCTCGACTCCACCACCTCGGAGGAGATCATGCAGCTCTTCGACGAGCTCCACCAGGCGGGCAACACCGTGGTCCTGGTCACTCACGAGCCCGACATCGCCGAGCACGCCTGGCGCAAGGTGACCCTGCGCGACGGCAAGGTCACCTCCGACCAGGCCACCGCCCGGGCCACCGGATCCGGCAGGGCGGCCGCCGCGGCCCCCGTCGCCTGAAGAAAGCGAGGCCCCCGTGGTCTTCCTGGAAAACTTCCGCATCGCCCTCGCGGCGCTCCGCGCCAACCTGATGCGCTCGATCCTGACCACCCTCGGGATCATCATCGGCGTCGCCGCCGTGGTGGCGGTGGTTTCCATCGTCCAGGGGCTCCAGTACACCATCACCCAGCAGCTCCAGGGGGTGGGCGCCACCTTCATCGCCGTCTCCCCCAAGCAGGACCGCGGCAACTTCCCGGGGGTCGCCGCCCGCCAGGTCAAGCTCACCTCCGAGGACGCCCAGGCGATCGAGGAGAAGGTCCCCGGCGTCAAGCTGATGTCCCCCTTCATCCTCGGCCGCGCCACGGTCAAGTACAAGGACCGCAAGCACACCCCCCTGATGATCATCGGCGCCACCGAGAACTACCAGGACGTCACCAACCAGACCGTCGACCGCGGGCGCTTCTTCTCCCAGGTCGACCTCGAGAACCACCGCAAGGTGGCCGTCATCGGCCCCAAGATCGCCGACGAGCTCAACCTCGGGCCCAACCCCCTGGGCAAGGAGATCTACATCGACGTCTATCCGGCCACCGTCATCGGCCTGATGGAGAAGAAGGGGCAGAACCTGGGGATGGACTTCGACGACATCGTCTACGTCCCCTTCAGCTCGGCGGTCAACCTGTTCGGCCGCAACGCCGCCGACCAGGTGCAGATCCGCCTCACGGCGACCGGCCCCGAGCGGGTCGAGCAGGTCAAGGACGGCATCGGCCGCCTGCTGCGCCAGCGCCACAAGATCCCCGGCAGCGAGCCCGACGACTTCGAGGTCCAGACCCAGGACGAGATCCTGAAGACGGTCAACAAGGTCCTCGGCAGCGTCACCGCCGTGGTGGGCGGCGTGGTCGGCATCGCCCTGCTGGTGGGCGGCATCGGGATCATGAACATCATGCTGGTCTCGGTGACCGAGCGCACCCGCGAGATCGGCGTGCGCAAGGCGGTGGGGGCGCGCCGCCAGGACGTCCTCATCCAGTTCCTCATCGAGGCGGTCACCCTGTCGCTGCTCGGCGGCGGCATCGGCCTCGCCCTCGGCTACGGCCTGGGAGTGGTGGTGGCCAAGCTGATCCCCGGCTTCCCGCCGGCCCACGTCCCGGTCTGGGCGGTGGGGCTGGCCATCGGCTTCTCGGCCGCCGTCGGCATCTTCTTCGGCATCTACCCGGCCGCCAAGGCGTCGCGGCTCGACCCCATCGAGGCCCTGCGCTACGAGTGAAGCTGGCCCGCTCTTTGCAACCCTTGAAAGGTCATGTCTGTACCGACATGAAGGCATCATGGCGATGCCTACCATTCAAGGAGAGCACAGGCTATGCGTAAGCAAATTGTCTTGGGTTTGACGCTGCTGCTGGCCCTCGCCACCCTCGTCTTCGCCGGTGACAAGCCGGCCAGCAAGGACTACCACCGCGTTCACGGCGATATCGCCTCGATCGACGCCACCGCCAAGACCTTCACGGTCAAGCATGGCAACGACACCTCGACCTTCAAGACCGACGAAAACACCAAGTATGTCGGCCACCTCAACAAGACGCTGAGCTTCTCGGACCTCCAGGTCGGCGACGACGTCCGCGTCTCCTTCACGGAAGTGGGCTCGGACAAGACGGCCGCCCGGGTCGACGTGGTTCACGGCAAGAATAAGATGTAAACGGAACACGCTCCGGGCCGGGGCGGTCGCGCCCTCCCGGCCGGGGCTGCGAGGGGGAAACTGGTGCCGGAGATGGGAGTCGAACCCACACGCCCGCAAGGGGCGGCGGATTTTGAGTCCGCTGCGTCTGCCATTCCGCCACTCCGGCAAGCAGGAAGGGAATCCTAGGGGCTCCCTCCCGGGGTGTCAACCGGGCGCCGGAGGCGCTCTGAAGAAATCCCTGTCCAGCGTCGCAGGTCGTTGAGCCCCCAGGAGATATCGCCTCCCTTACGCCCTTTTCACCGCATGTGACAACTTTGTGAGCACCGGAGAAAGGTAGAAGTAGTTGACGCGTGAGCTTGTTCCGGTGTATAACAAGCGACGTAAGCGGAAGTCCCTCAGCGACTTACCTTACGTCCGCAGCTCCATTCGTCTTGTGTCAATCCAAGGGGGTCTCGACGTGACATTGAAAGTCGGTCAGAAGGTGGTTTACCCCAACCACGGCGTCAGCTTGGTCGAAAAGATCGAGCCGGGCCATATCGATGGGGTGGAGCAGCTCTACTTTCACCTGCGTCTCCTCGCCAACAACTCCAAAGTCATGGTGCCGAAGTCCAACATCGATCTGGTGGGCCTGCGTCCGCTGTGCCACACCCGCGAGGTCCGGGCGCTCTTCGACATCCTCGAAGACGGCAACATCGACACCTACAAGGACTGGAAGGGGCGGTACAAGCAGAACCTCGACAAGATGAAGACCGGCCGTCTCACCGACGTGGCCGAGGTGCTCAAGAACCTGCGTCTCGTCTCGCAGCGCAAGAGCCTCTCGTTCCGCGAGAAGAAGATGTACGAGCGCGCCAAGTACTTCATCGTGAGCGAAGTCGCCCACGTCAAGAGCATCAACGAGCGCGAGGCCGAGGATCTGGTCGAGCAGGCGCTCAACTCCAGCCTGGAGAAGCGCCAGCGCAGGATCGCGAGCTGATCCGGTCCCATCGAACGCCCAAGGGTAGAGAAAAGGGCCGCTCTCCGGAGCGGCCTTTTTCTTTGGCATCATCCGACCGATCCGTCGGATCCGTCGGATCAGACCGATAACGCCCCGCCCCCCCGGGCGGGGAACCCGGCCAGGGACCCTGCTAGAATCGCCACCTCATGAACCGCGCAACCGCAGGTTGGGCTCTCTTCCTCCTCCTTTTGCTCCCATCCCTGGCGTGGGCCCAGGACGAGCCCGCCGCGCCGCCCGCCGCCAACCAGGTGGAGCTGCGGCTGGAGCAGCGGCTCCTCTCGCTCGACCTCCTGGCCTACAACCAGACGCGCGACCGCGAACGGGCGGCGAGCCAGCGGGTGACCGATGTCCTCGGCCGCCTCGACCAGGCGCTCGCCTCCGACAGCGTCTCCCTGGGCGCCCTCGAGAGCCTGCAGGACGAGCTGGCGGCGGCCCGCGGGACCGCCCACGCCGCCGAGGACAAGCTCAACGCCCAACTCGACAAGCTCCAGGAGCGGCTGCGGCGCATCGCCCTGCTCGAAGGGGACACCGGAGCGCCCGCGCGCGCCGCCGACCCGCTGACTGGCCGCTGGCGGGTCGCCATCCTGCCGCAGAACGCCACCGCCACCTTTGAGCTTCGCCTGGACGGCACCGTCGTCCGCGGGATCTACAGCGTTGACGGCGGCTCCGCGGGCTCCTTCCGCGGCACCCTGACGGGTAGCACCCTACGGCTGGAGCGGATCGACGCCCGCGGAGGCACCGACAGCGTCTGGACCGGGAGCCTGGCCAACGGGCGGATCACCGGCACGTGGATGAGCAACGAGCTGGTCACTGGACAACCGAATCGTGGGGACTGGACCGCCGTCCGGGAAGGATCCTAGAGTGAACAAAGACAACCTGCTCTTCCTGATGGGCGGCCTCCTCGTCGGCTTCGTCAGCGCCTATCTCTTCTTCGAGGCCATGGCCACCCGCCAGCCGCCGCGCCTGACGCCGCAGCTCCGGGCGCAGATCGTCTCCGGCGAGGACGGCGGCGGCGCCATGGGCGGCGGTGCCGCAGACCCCGCCTCGGGAGGGGCGGACGCCAACGCCGCGGGCGCCGGAGGCGGTCCCGCCATGGCCGAGATCCAGCAGCTCCGCGACTACGTCGAGAAGAACCCGAACGACGCCGACGCCGTCCGCAAGCTGGCCGACCTGAACTTCAACATCTCGAACTGGCAGCGGGCCCAGGAGCTGTACTCCCACTACCTGACGCTCAAGCCGAACGATCCGGACGTGATGACCGACCTCGGCATCACCTACCGGGAGACCAAGCAGCCCGACAAGGCGCTCGACCTCTTCCGCCGCTCCAAGCAGGTGGCGCCCGACCACTGGCAGGCCCTCTACAACGAGGTGGTGGTGCTCGCCTTCGATCTCAAGAAGCACGACGAGGCCGACCAGGTGCTGGCGAAGCTCCAGAAGATGCAGCCGGGCAATCCCGACGTGGCGAAGCTGGCCGACGCCGTGACCCGGCAGCGCAAGGCGGCCTGACGCTCCATGACGCGGATCCTCGGCATCATCCTCCTGCTCGTCGTCCTGCGGATGGCGTTCAAGAGCTTCACCACGCAGCTCCGCGCGGCGGTCTTCGGCCCCCCCGCCGTCCCCAAGGCGCCGCCGCCGCCCCGCGCCGTCGCCGCCGAGACCCTGGTCCAGTGCGCCGCCTGCGGCATCTACGTGGCCTCCACCCGCGCCCTCAAGGCCGGGCGGGGGGACGCGGTCTTCTGCTCCGAGGAGTGCCGGAGATCGAACCCTCACCCCTGACCCCTCTCCCGACCCCTCCCACCCTCCCTCACCGGGAGAGGGCAAGGACACGGAGGGCAGGTCTTCGTAGGGGCGGCCCTGTGTGGCCGCCCTGGGCGGGGGTGTTCTTCGGAACAGGGTGGCCACACTGGGCCGCCCCTACAAGAACATTCCGCGGGCAGTCTCCCTCTTCTCCCGTCAGGTGGGGGGGAGGCGGGGAGAAGAGGGCCGGGCCCCATCAGGGGGATCAAATGAGGGCCAACCTGCCGGGGACGCAAAGGCCACGATGAGCCTCCTCGCCGACGTCGCCGTCCCCCTCCCCCTCCCGGACCCCCTCACCTACGAGGTCCCGGACGCCTGGGTCTCTATGGCAAGGGAGGGCGTGCGCGCCCGCGTCCTCATCGGCCGCCGCCGGCTGACCGGGCTGATCGTCCGCGTCCACGAGGAGCGCCCCGAGGGGGTGAGCCTGCGGCCGCTGGTGGAGATCCTCGACCGCGAGCCGGTCGTCCCCCCGGACCTCCTCGAGCTCGCCCGCTTCACCGCCGACTACTACATGGCCCCGCTGGGCGAGGTCGTCCGCTCCATGCTTCCCTCCGACCTGCCCCCCTGGGGGGACCGCAAGGTCTGGCTCACCGACCGGGGGGCCCTGGCGCCGCCGCGCGGCCCGTCCGAGGCGGCGGTGATCGACGCCCTGCGCGAGGGGGGGAGGATGACCGTCGCCGAGCTCCAGTCGCGGGTGGGCGCCCTGCCGGATCTCGACGCGGGCCTCGACGCGATCATCGCCGCGCTGGCCGAGGGGGGGCGCATCCACAGCGAGGAGCACCGGGCCCGCTCCTCCCGCTACGTCAACGCCGTGGAGCTGGCGCCGGGGGAGGTCGCCGCCCACCTCGCGGCGGCGGGGCGCTCGGCCGCCGGCAAGGCGGTGATCGAATACCTGGCCGCCATCGGCCGGCCCGCCACCACGGCGGAGGTCACGGCGGCGGTGGAGTGTACGCCGGCCGTGGTGCGAAGGCTGGTCAACCTCGGCGTGCTCCGCCAGTTCACCCAGGTCGAGCGCCTCTCCCTCGACCGCCACATGATGGGCGTGCGGGAGGAGCTCCCCGAGATCCGCCTGCGCGACGACCAGGCGCACGCCCTCGGCCGGCTGACGGACGTCCTCGACGCCCGCGCCTTCGCGCCCCTCCTCCTCCAGGGGATGACCGGCTCCGGCAAGACCGAGGTCTACCTGCGCGCCGCCGAGGAGGCGCTCGCCCGCGGCCGCGCGACCATCCTGCTGGTGCCCGAAATCGCCCTCGTCCCCGCCCTCGCCCGCGCGGTGGAGCGGCGCTTCGGCGACGACCTCGCCATCCTGCACTCCGGGATGGGCGTGGGCGAGCGGCACCAGGAGTGGGAGCGGGTGCACCGCGGCGAGGCGCGGGTGGTGCTGGGCCCCCGCTCTGCCCTCTTCGCCCCGGTGGCCGACCTCGGCCTGATCGTGGTGGACGAGGAACAGGACACCTCCTACAAGCAGGAGCTCAGCCCCCGCTACAACGCCCGCGACCTCGCCCTGGTGCGAGCCCGCGACGCCAACGCCGCGGCGCTCCTCGTCTCCGCCACCCCCAGCCTCGAAAGCCGCTACAACGCCGAACGGGGGAAGCTGGAGCTTCTGCGACTCACCGAGCGCGCCGGGCAGGGATCGCTCCCCGAGGGGATCCTGGTCGACCTCAAAGAGGAGGGGGTCTCGCGCCGGCCGGGGGAGATCCACTTCTCCGAGCGCCTGCGCTTCGAGATCCGGCGGGCCCTGGCGGACGGCGACCAGGTGATCCTCCTGCGCAACCGCCGGGGATATTCGCCGATCCTCCTCTGCCGCGCCTGCGGTGAGGACATGCGCTGCGAGGACTGCGGCCTGCCGCGCACCTTCCATCGGAGAGACCGCCGGCTGGTCTGCCACTACTGCGGCTCGATGCTCCCGGCCCCCAAGCTCTGCCCCAACTGCAAGGAGGACGCGCTGGAGGCGATCGGCGCCGGCACCGAACGGGTGGAGGAGGACTTCAAGGAGCTCTTCCCGGAGGTGGCCGTCGACGTCCTCGACCGCGACACCGCCCGCCGTCCCGGCGGCCCCGCCGCCGTGCTGGAGCGCTTCGCGCGGGGGGAGGTGGCTGTGCTGATCGGCACCCAGATGGTCTCGAAAGGCCACCACTTCCCGAACGTGGCCCTCACCGCCGTGCTGGCCGCGGACGCCTACCTGAGCTTCCCGGACTTCCGGGCGGTGGAGCGCACCTACAACCTGCTGGTGCAGGTGGCGGGCCGGGCGGGGAGGGGAGAGCGGCCCGGCCGGGTGGTGATCCAGACCTACCATCCGGACCACTACGCCATCCAGGCCGCCCTACGCGGGGACGACGAAGGCTTCGCCCGCGAGGAGCTGCGCTTCCGCCGGGTCTTCCACTATCCGCCCTACACGCGCATGGTGCAGCTCCTGGTGCGCGACAAGAACCGCGACCGCGCTCAAGGCCTGATCGCCGAGCTGGCCGCCGCCCTCGCCGCGCACCCCCTCGCCCGCGCCGTCCGCCTCTCCGGCCCCGCGCCCGCCCCCCTGGAGCGCCTGCGAGGCGAATGGCGCTTCCAGCTCCTCGCCCGCTCCGCCGACGGCCGCGGTCTCCACCGGATGCTCGAAGAGATCCTCCCAAAGAACCCCGGCTACGACTTGGTGATCGACGTGGACCCGCAGCAGCTCTTGTAAGACCACAAAAGACCCAAAGGACAGTTTCCGGCGGAGAATCTGGTGCTTCTGTCCGGGAATGCACCAGCTCCCGGCCAGAATCTCATGCTTCCGACAGAGAACCCAATGCATCCGGACCAGAACCCAATGCTTCTCGTAGGGAATCCAGAGCTTCTGGATCAGAATCCAATGCGTCTGGTGGAGACTCTCTGCCTTCCAGAGGCGAATCCGAGGCTTCCGGATTGGAATCCCAGTCTCGGAATCCGAATCTGAGGCTTCTGGGCTGGAAGCTCGATAGCCAACTGAGAATCTGAGGCTTCTGAAGCCGTTTCTCACGCTTCTGGAACCGTTTCTCAGGCTTCCAAGCCGGATGCGGTAAATTCTCCCTACTCTGTGGCCGCGCCCGTTTCCACCCTGAAACCTATATCCCAGGGTGATGCCCTGGGCTGAGGGAGAGCGGCCCCTTGGGCCTCAAAATCCCGACCTGGCGCCGGAACCCTGATATCAGGGCCGAAGCAGCCAGACCGAAGAACTCGCATACCTCCGGGCCAACGGCCCGGGCTCCCTCAGCCCAGCCCAACGGGCTGGGTCGCGATCGGTCCATGCCCTCCCTCTGCGCCCCAACGGGGAGCGATAACTGCACTAGAATTCTTCGAAATGTCTCCCACGCCTCCAAAGGTCTTCATCAGCTACAGCCACGACTCCGCCGAGCACGACGAGCACGTCCGGGCCCTGGCCGATCGGCTCTGCGGAGAAGGGGTGGACTGCACGATCGACCAATACGATCCCCACCCGCGGGAGCCCTGGCCGCGCTGGATGGACCGCCAGATCGAGGAAGCCGATTTCGTCCTCGTGGTCTGCACCGAGATCTATCTCCGGCGTGCCAAGGGCTTGGAGCCGCCGGGAGTGGGGCTGGGGGTGACCTTCGAGAGCCGGCAAGCGCTGCTGAACGTCTCTGCCGTTCTGGCTGCCGCGAGCATGACGTTTGCGGACATCGTGAAGATGTCCTTCTTTCTGATGCGCCGCGAGGACATGGATGCTTTGGTGGAGGCTCGCAAAGATCGACGGCGTGCGGCCGGCGATTACGACGGTTTTCGTGGCCGGTCTGGTGTCTCCGGATTGGCTGGTGGAGGTCGAGGTGGTGGCTTGCGCGGAGTGATCAGCAGTCCCACGAGCTTCAGCGGTTCTGCAGCCATTCGAGCTCTGCACGCAAGCGAGCTACTTCTGCCTCGGCTGCCCTGCGGGTTTCGGCCTCCCGGATAGCACGCTCCTCGGCGGCCTCGCGGGCTTGGTCGTCACGACGGAGCCACTCGTGGGGGTCGATCAGCCGCTCGCCGGTCCGCGCATCGCAGAAGAGGAGAGCCTTTCCGTCGGTATCGACGCCGAACAGGAGCCCTGTGGTTTCAGAGAGGAGCCGGCCCTCACGATCGGGCTCGATCCGTCGATAACGACGGTCCGGTCCCAGACGGTAGCCGGTCCACAGGCCCTGGGTGGAATCGGTCGGCGGGTCGAGGATCAGGTACTCCGGAATCCCCACCTGTTGGTAGATCTCGACCTTGTCAACGTGATCGTGGCGGCGGAGCTCGGGGGCGAGGTCCGAGACGACCTCAATGATGAGGCCGGGGCGCACGCCTTCCTTGACGACGTCGAAGCTCTCCCGATATGGGTTGTTCTTGGCTCCCGGGATGACGGCGATGTCGGGCGAGGGTTCCTTCAGGCCAGGAATCCCCCAGAACATCTTCATGTCGAACGTCACCGTGACGTCCTCACGGGATTCGTAATACCAGCTCAGGAAGTAAAAGAGCCGGAGCAGGCTGGTGGAGTGGGCTTGCGTCTGGGGGATCTCATCGCCCATCTGCGGGTCGAGGAGATCGTCGGCCGTCAACGGGATCCATTGCCCCACGGGCTCACCGTTGGGTCCAGGAGACCGCCGGGTCCGGAAGCCAAAGAGGGAAGTGGCGTCGAGGAGCTCGGGGTCACTCATGGGACACTCTTGGAGCTTCAACGGACGCGCTTCCATCGCGATCCGTAGCGGAAGGGATCGGCTCGCCACGCGGCGGTCTCCGGATCCTCGTCGGCTGGCATCTTGCGGAGGGGAGTGGCCATGGCGGAAGTATAGCGAGATCTCGCCAAGGCAGTCAAAAGTATCCAGAATCGGAGACAACCGCCCGGGCATCAATGCCCGGGCGGACCGGTCCGGGTATGCCTACCAGCTCCCGCTCGCCCCGCCTCCCGAGGAGCTGCCGCCGCTGAAGCCGCTCGAGCTGGAGCCTCCGGAGCTCGAGCCTGAGCTGGAAGACGAGGAGCCCGAGGAGCTGGAGAAGGAGCCGAAGGACGATCCGGACGAGGAAGACGACGACGAGGAGTAGGACGGCTCCTCCAGCCGCGGAATCGCGCGGATGTACCGGCTGCGGAAGGAGCAGTTGGCACAGACCTGCGTCACCTCGACCTCTCCGCTTTCCAAGCGGGTGGCCTCCCGGAGGGTGACGGAGGTCGAGCTGACGGTCTTGGCGTGGCAATCGGGGCAATTCCGGTACCGCGAGAAGAAAGAGGAGCCCCGCCGCTTCTTCCGCTCGCCGCAGGCGGCGCAGACCCAGATCTGATAATCGATGCTGCCGATCCGCTCCTCGACCTTCTCCGAGGGCTCCAGGTAGGCGTCGTCCGCCTGCTCGTCCAGCATCGTCATCTTCTGCTTGCACTTGGAGCAGCGGGGCGTCCGCAACACCACGAAACCGATGGTCCCGAAGAAGGCTCCGAGGAGGCCCGTCCAGAGGAGCCCCGACAGGCCAGATCCGGAGAAGGGCTCCTCCTGAACGGCCGTCTCCAGGGGCTGGAGCGGCTGGGACCCCGCCGGAGGGATGGTATGGGTGATCCCTCCGCTGTCCGTATAGAGGACGGTCCCGTCCGGCAAGGTCCCCCCAGCTCCTGAGGGGGACGGCGCCACCGGCTCCGGCGCGGAGGCCATCCCGGGAGGCAGCTCCACCCCCTCGACCAGCGGCGAGACGCCGAGGATCCGCCGGGCGCAGGCGATGGCTCCCAGGACGACCGCGCCGCTGGGATCGCCGTTGCGGAAGCGGGGGATCATCTCCTGCTGCATCACCGTCTGGCTCTCCCGCCGCCCCGCCTCGGTGTCCAGCCCGTGGCCAAGGACGATCTCCGCCTTGTGGTCGTTCAGGGCGGCGAAGACGAGAATCCCGTTCTTGCTCGTCTGGTTGCCGATCCCCCAGGCGTTGAACAGGCGGGTGGCGAAGTCGTGAGGGTCGGCGCCCTCGGTCGAGCCCACCACCACGACGGCCATCTCGGCGCCGGCCTTGGTCTGGACGTCCTCCCCCAGCCGGTTCAGCTCCGCCAGCCGCTCGGGAGGTAGGGTGTTGGTCATGTCGACCGCCCAGCCGGAGGGCCGGGGCGTCGGGATCTGCTCGACGGTCACCGCCCGCGCCGCGGACCCGGCGAGGGCGAGGGAGAGGGTGAGGAGGGAGGCGAGAACGGAACAGGAGCGGTCGTGGTACATGGCGCGATCCTCCTTGTAAGGTCTCGCTTGAAGATGACCGTGGGGGTGAAAGCATTTCGGGCGGGCGGACATTACTGGATAGGGGCGGGGTGCGTCCTCGGGGCGTTGGCCCTCATCACCCCGGCCCTCTTCTCCCCGCCTCCCCCCCTTCCCGACGGGAGAAGAGGGAGTAGTTAGCTTAGTTTGTTGAAAGAGGGTCTTGAGCCCCTCTCTCCCGTCAGGTCGGGGGGGAGGCGGGGAGAGAGGGGTTGGGGAGTGAGGGCCAGCCCCGAACCGGCGGCACTCCCCGTTCCCATGCGGGCCAGCCCTGGGGCGGTATAGAATCCACATCCGATGCCGATCGACAAGAGGACGCTCCTTAAGAAGAGCATCGCCAAAGCCCTCCAGTCCCAGGGGAACATCGTGTCCGGCGCCGTCTGTCTGGCCGCCTCGGCGGTCACCGCGAACCCGCTGCCGCTGATCCTCTGGGGTCTGGGCGCGGCCGGCTGGGTCACCCTGGCCGCCACGGGGAACCGCTACATCCAGCAGATCGAGGAGGAGGAGCGGCGCGCGGCGGAGAGCAAAGCCGAGGCGGACCGCGAGCTGCTGCGCCAGAAGGTCGAGGCGAGCCTCGCCGAGCCCCCGATCAACTACTGGACGCGCGGCGGCATGCTGCCCGACTACATCATCACCTACCGCCGCCTGGCCGAGATCCGCGGCCGGGTCGCGAGGGTCCTGGCGGACCGCACCGACCTGGACGCGCTGAGCAAGACGAACATCCTCCAGCAGCTCGGCTACATGCTGACGGCCTATCTCAACTTCGTCCGCGAGCGGGTCTCCTACCTGCAGATCCTTGTGACCATCCGCCCGGGCATGGATGCCCTGACCTCCCAGCCGTCGGCCGCGGCGGCGCCCGCGCCCAATCCGCCGGCGCCGGACAAGCGGCGGGGCATCCAGGTCCAGACCCAGCCCGGCGTCCGGCCCGCCGCGCCGCAGCCCTCCTCGCCGCTACCCAACGTGGAGAAGCGGCTCGTCGAGGTGGACGCGAAGATCGAGCAGCTCCAGGAGCTGGCGGAGCGGGAGCCGGCCACGGCCCGCACCCGCCAGTTCCACATCGGAATCCTCCAGAAGCAGCGCGATCTGCTGCTGGAGTGCCAGAAGCGCGACCAGTGCGTGGTGGCGCAACTAGGGGCTTTCTCAGACGTATTCGAGGTCATTCTGGCCCGGGTCAGCGCGTCGCAGCTCAGCGCGAACGAGGTCGCCAGCTACATGGGCAACGTGGTGGAGCAGGTGATGGAGACGGAACGGTTTGTCGAGTCGCTGCGTCCCGCCATGGACCAGCTCATCGGTGGAGTGGCCCCGGCCTGAGGCCTTACAAGGAGAAAAGAGATGAAGCTCACCCCCCTGGGGAAGGTGATCGTCGTGTTGGCTCTGCTGGTCGCGGCGTTCTTCGCCGTCCGCCGGTTCGCCCCGGGCCTTAAGACCTGGGCCGTCGGCAAGAAGGGCGACTCGGGCACCATGGCCAAGAACGAGGCCGTGGACAAGAACGATTTCAACGCCCTGGGGAACGCCCCGCCCGACCCGGAGCGCGGCAAGGGCTCGGAGGGGGTCACCCCGGCGGCCAACCTCGGCAGCGGCGGCAAGCTCGGCCGCCCTTTGGTGGTGGCCATCAATACCTGGGCCGGCCACTCGCCCGGCATCGTCTACAACAACGGCATGGACCCCAACCCGGGCTCCAGCTATAAGAAGAAGTACGGCCTGGACGTCAAGTTCGTCCTCCTGGAGGACCCCGCGGCCAAGCTCGCCGCCCTCCGCAGCGGCGACGTCGACATCATGTGGGACACGGTCGACAACTGGGCCCGCGAGGCGTCGATGCTCTCCGAGCAGAACCTGAAGGCGAAGTCGATCATCATGCAGGACTGGTCGCGCGGCGGCGACGGCATCGCCTCGCTCGCCTCGATCAAGTCGATCGAGGACCTGAAGGGGCACAAGATCGCCTGCACCCAGTTCACCCCCTCGCACTTCCTGCTGCTCTACCTGCTCGCGCAGTCCGGCCTCTCGCCCGCGGACCGCGCGGCGGTCGAGCAGAGCATCATCTTCAGCCAGGACGCCCCGGCCGCCGCGGCCGCCTTCAAGGCCCGGCAGGTGGACGCCGCCGTGACCTGGGAGCCCGACCTCTCGGGCGCCGTGGAGGCGCGCGGCGCCGAGGCCCACGTCCTGGTCTCGACCACCGCGGCGACCAACATCATCGCCGACACCCTGGTGGCCCGGCAGGACCTGATCGACCGCTATCCGGATACCGTGCGCGACTTCGTCCACGGCTGGCTGGAGGGGATCGAAGCCATCAAGAACGATCCGCAGGGCTCCTACGCCCTGGTGGGGAAGGCCCTGAAGCTCGACTCGGACACCGTCTCCGGCATGCTCTCCGGCCTCAAGCTCACCCCCTACGCCGACAACGCCCAGTTCTACGGGCTGACCGGCGGCAAGGCGCACTTCGAGACGCTGTTCGACACCGCCTTCGTGATCTGGCGCAAGAAGGGGCTGGTCACCCGGTCGGTGGAGGCCAAGGACTGGGCCGATTCCCGCTTCCTCCAGGCGCTGGCCGCCGACTACCCCGGCCAGAAGGTGGAGGAGCCGAGGCTGGCGGCCAAGGCCCCCTCGGAGCGGGACCGGGCGATCATCAACAAACAGATCCAGATCCACTTCACCCCGGGCTCCGACGAGATCATGGCCGGCTCCTTCATCGTCCTCGACTCCCTCGGGGAGACCATGACCTCCTTCGGCAACACCTATCTGCGGGTCGAGGGGAACACCGACGCCACCGGCTCGCCCACCGGCAACATGACCCTCTCGGAGCGGCGGGCGCTGGCGGTGAAGAACTACATCCTGAAGAGCTTCCCGAACATCGAGTCGGCCCGCTTCCAGACCATCGGCCACGGCTCAGCCAACCCGGTGGCCGACAACGCCACCGAGACCGGGAGGCAGCTCAACCGCCGGACGGACATCAAGGTGGTTTTGGCGACGCAGTAGGCCTATGACCAGAAAACGATCCAAGCTCTTCGCCCTGCGCGAGCCCCTGCCGCGGACGACCGCGACGGCGGTCGGGCTCCTGGCCCCGTTGCTCGTGGTCGCCGCCTGGTGCGTGCTCACCTACGGCGGCATCACGCGGCCCGATTTCCTGCCGTCGCCCAGCGAGACTCTGCGCGGCACGCTACAGCTCTTCCTCCAATATGACCTCTGGGGAGCGATCCTGATCTCGACCCGGCGCATCGTCCTGGCCTTCCTCCTGGCCTCGGCGGTGGCCCTGCCGCTGGGCGTGCTGATGGGCGCTTTCGAGCCGGTCAACAGCTTCTTCGAGCCCATCATGGCGCCCTTGCGCTACATGCCGATCTCGGCCTTCATCAGCATCCTCATCCTCTGGTTCGGGATCGAGGAAAAGGAGAAGATCGCCTTCCTCTTCCTGGGGGTCTTCGTCTATCTGCTGCCGGTCGTGGTGACCGCGATCCGGTTGGTTCCCGAGGAGCTGGTGCAGACCTCGCTCACGCTCGGGGCCTCCCGCTGGCAAGTGATCCGCACCGTCCTTCTGCCGTCGGCGCTACCCGAGATCTTCGACTCCTTCCGGGTGATGAACGCCATCGCCTGGACCTACGTCATCCTCGCCGAGTCGGTCAACCCGGGAGGCGGGCTGGGCTACATGGTGGACCTCGCATACAGGCATCAGAAGGCCTCCTGGTCGTTCGCCGGCCTGCTGGTGATCGGCGGCATCGGCCTGCTGACCGACTTCATCATCCGCATGATCAGCGCGGCGCTCTTCCGCTGGCGGGAGACGACGGTATGAGCGATCACGAAGCCCCCGCGCCCCGTCCCACCTCCGGCGAGCCGGGGACCGTCGCCGTCACCGTCCCCACCAAGGGGCAGCCGGCCACCTACCGCCATGAGCCCGCCGCGGAGACCCCCAAGCTCCGGGTGTCGCACGTCAGCATCAGCTACCTCGACCGCGCCGGCCGGGCGACCGAGGCGGTGCGCGACGTCTCCTTCGACATCCTCAACAAGCCTGACTGCGGGGAGATCGTCGTCTTCCTCGGCCCCTCGGGCTGTGGCAAGTCGACGATCCTCAAGGCCATCGCCGGATTGCTCGAGCCCACCCAGGGGGAGATCCTGCTCGACGGCCAGCCGGTGGTGGACGTGGGGCGCGACCGCGGCATGGTCTTCCAGGCCTATACCTCCTTCGGCTGGCTCACCGTGCGAGAGAACCTGGAGTACGGCCTGCGCCTCCAGGGGGTACCGAAAGAGGAGCGGCGGAAACAGTCGGACAAGTACCTCAAGTCCGTCGGCCTGGAAGACTTCGCCGACCGCTATCCCAAGGACCTCTCGGGCGGCATGAAGCAGCGGGTGGCGATCGCCCGCACGCTGATCAACCGCCCCAAGGTCGTGCTCATGGACGAGCCCTTCGGCGCCCTCGACCCGCAGACCCGCTGGGGGATGCAGAGCCTCCTCCTGGACGTCTCACGCACCGAGGACAACACCATCCTCTTCGTCACCCACGACGTCTCCGAGGCGGTCTACCTGGGCGACACCGTCTACGTGCTCTCCTCGCGTCCGGCGCGCATCCTCCACAAGGTGGACGTCCCCGCCTTCCCGGTCCACGACGTGGCGCTCAAGTCGGCGCCGGAGTTCCGGGCGGTGGAGAAGAAGCTGCTGGACCTGCTGTATTCGCCGGCACCGGCGGAGAAGTAGGGGGGCGGCCGAATCCTCACCCCCTGCCCCTCTCCCGACCCCTCCCACCTTCCCTCACCGGGAGAGGGGAGGAAAACTGCTTGTCTGCGGCCGTTGTGTTCTCCCTCTTCTCCCGGTGCTGGAGGGGGGAGAGGTCGGGAGAAGAGGGTCGGGGTGATGAGGGCCCGGGTGGGCGGGCATTGATGCCCGGCCGCCCCGCGCTACAATCCCCCTTGGCCGCATTCTTGCTGGAAACCCCAGCCCGGTAGGGACCGTAGAGTAAGAAGATGCCTTTCGTCCGCAAGACCACCCTGATCCGGCGGAGCGTCACCAAGGCGTTCCAGACCCCCCTCAACCTCCTGGCCGGCGCGGCGGGCCTCGGCGCCACCTGGTACCTGCACGACCCCACCTGGGCCCTCGCCTGGGGAGCGGGCGCGGCCGGCTGGGTGGTGCTCGCCACGGCGAAGCAGCGCTACCGGCCGCGGATCGAGGAGGAGGCGCGGCGCAAGCGGGAGGCGAAAGGGGAGAAGGAGCGCGCGGCCCTGCGGCAAAAGATTCAATGGCTGCTCGACGAGACCCCTTTCGACCTCTGGACCCACGCCGGCTACCTGCCGGACTACATGGCGGTCTTCGGCCGCCTGACCGAGATCCGCAACCGGGTCTCGCGGGTGCTGGCCGAGCGGCCGGACCTCGACGCCTTCACCAAAGAGGACATCCTCCAACAGCTCGGCACCATGCTGACCGCCTATCTGGGCTTCGTGCGCGAGCGGATCTCCTACCTGCACATCCTGGCGAGCGTCCGTCCGCAGGAGCAGGCCCCGGCACCCTCGAACGTCATCCCGGGCTGGCGCAAGGACTGGCGCCGCCTCTCCGCCCGCATCGCCCCCGTCTTCGTGCCGCCGCTGCCCAGCCTCGACAGGCGCCTCTCGGACGTGGACGACAAGATCCGCCAGATCCGCGACCTGGCCTCCCGCGAGCCCGCGACCGCGAGAACCCGCCAGTTCCACATCGGCATCCTGGAGAAGCAGCGAGAGCTCCTGCTGGACTGCCACAAGCGCGACCAATGTGTGGTCGCCCAGCTCGGGGCCTTCTCAGACGCCTTCGAGGTCATCCACGGCCGCCTGAGCGCCTCCCAATTCAACGCCACCGAAGTCGCCAGCTACATGAGCCACCTCGTCGAGCAGATCGTGGAAACCGAGCGCTTCGTGGAAACCCTCCGGCCTTCGATGGACGGCTTGATGGGAGGGCTCGACCCGGCGATGGCGGGGCGGGGGGTGGGGGTTGGGCCGGGACCGGTGCGGCAGGGGGGGCGGGGGTAGGGGCGCCGTCGTCAGTCGCCCATCGGCCGGGATTGAATCCCGGCCTACCGACAGTCGCCCCTTTCCGGGGCTCAAAGAAAGCGCGTTTTGGAAGTCCCATGAGGGACGGCCGTCGGTAGCCCGGGATTTCAATCCCGGGCGGCGTCTTATAGTCAACACAGACCTGCATCAAGTCGGCGGCATGGGTGATTTTCGATCGTGTCCCCTAGGTTTCCAATTGGCAAATACTTTCTACTCTCCGTTCGCCGATCTCGCGAGCGATAATTAGAGCTTGTCGTAAAGCTTATGGCGCGCTGAGCCTCGCCGAGACCTACGCAGGCGTTGCCTAGATTGGCTAAGATTTGTCCTTCTCCTTTCCGGAAGGCTTTCGCCTACAAAAAAACAGCATGCCGGCTCGCTAAAGTCGACGGACGACACCTGGAGAGATAAGGGGCAAAGCAAAGGAGAAAAATGAAGAAGAAGCTTGTTCTTAACAAAGAAACACTGCGTCGTCTCACGAGCTCAAATCTTCAGGCTGTCCTGGGAGGTTCCCTCTTAGAGCCTACTCACTACTCGATCTGTCCGGTCATTTGCAGCGGCAACAACGACTCAGATCAGTGCTCAGGGGATTGTCAAGATACAGAAATATAGTAGTACGACTGTTCTGCAAGGAGGGACCTACAAGGAGGACGGGCACAGCTTCCGGCCCCAGCCGCTGACGCAAAACGCCCCCTACCCGTGTTCGAGGCGTGGACGAAAGCGCGCCGCCCGCCTCCGCTCCGGCCATCCACTGGTGGCCGGCCTAGCCGCATGCGGGCGCGGCAGAGACGGAGGGCCGACGTCCAGCCTGGGGCGTCAGCCCCAGGAAGTCGGCCTACACACAGACCCAGAGCCCCGTAGGGACGGCGGCAGATCATCGGCTCCGAGGAAAACCGCCGTCGCCCCTCTGGGGCTCTGGATCTGTGCGGGGACCGGCTACCAGGGGCTCGCGCCCCTGGCTACATGCCTTTGCCTCGGCGGGGCAATCCTCGATGCCAGCGCGCAAGGCTCCTTAACTCCACGGGATCTCGGATCGGCGAAGAAAACCTGCCGCCCCTGGCGGGGCTTCGGGTGGTGGAGGAGGCTGCGAGCCCGGCGGCTCGACTCAAAAGGACGGCGGGTTTCCTCAAAAGGTCATGGGTTGAGCTCAAAAGCCGGGGGGACGGCGTTTTTTCCGCGGCGGTCCGACCCAAAAGCCCGGCAGCCCGGCCCGAAGGCCTGGCGGTTGGATGGCCGGGCGCGGCCATCGGACAAATCCCCGCGGCGGTCGGACCCGAAGGCCCGCCACTTCGACAATTCCGCGCGGGGGACGAACAATTCCGGGTAGGAGGCCGGCCGGCGGGCTTTTGAGCTCAACCCACGACCTTTTGAGGAGGCCCGCCCGCCTTTTTCCAAGAGCAGCCCGCCGTTTACTCCCGCCCGAGACCTTTTTCATCGAACGCTTCCGCGTAAAACGCCAACCGGAACGCGTTTTCGCCCAGGTGGGAAGCTTTCGCGAGGGACCGCCACTCATTCACGGGCACACATCTCGCTCAAACGTCCGTGGTCTCCAGGAAGGATCAGAGACCACGGACGCTCCGGGCTCGGTCATCCCTTTAATAGGTATAGGTGCCGCACTGCATGACGGTGTCGCAGGGGTTGCAGTCCGAGAAATAGCAGATGTCCGGACCCCCGCTGGCGGGCTCGGTCGCCTCCTTTTGGGCGGCGTACAGACCGCCGACGACGTTCAGGCGGGCCAGGGTCTCCTTGTCCAGGGTCAGCTTCTTCACCTTCTTGAGATGCTTTTTCACGGGGGCCCCTCCTTTGAGCGCGAACGTTCGGTCAGATTCTATTCATCCGCGAATCCGTTGCAAGGCTTTCCGCGAGGTCCAGCGCGTTGCTGGTGGCGGCGCCGAGGGTGGTGTTGTCGAAGATGCACCAGACCGTCCGCCCGGCCGCCGCGTCGGTCTGGAGGCGGGCGGCCAGGGCGGCGAGGTACTCGCCGGAATAGGCGGAGTAGTACATACTCGGCGAGCCGTGGAGCCGATAGTAGCTATGGCCGGGCCAGCCTCCCGGCTCTCCGGCCTCGGGCACCCGCGCCGGATCGGCGGCGACTCGCGCGACGCCGAGCTCCCGGAGGAGATCGCCGGCCTGAGGGCTGAACCAGTCCGGATGGCGCGGCTCGCAGGCGACGGGCACGGATGAGCGCGCGCGGAGGTCCTCGAAGAAGCGGGACGCCACCGCGGGATCGAAGCCCAGGCTCGGGGAGAGCTGCACGAGGAGGCAGCCGAGCTTGTCCCCGAGGCCGGCCGCTTCCGCCAGGAAATCGCCGAGCAGCCCGCCGGTCTCCTGGAGGCGCTGGCCGTGCGTGATGGTCTTGGGGAGCTTCACGGAGAAGCGAAAGGAGGAGGGGACGCTGGCGCTCCAGCGGGCGTACGTCGCCGGGCGGTGTGGGCGATGGAAGGAGCTGTTGATCTCCACCGCGTCAAACCGGGAGGCGTAGCGCTCCAGGTGGCTTCCCGCTTCCGCGAACCGGGGCTGCTCGGCCCGCGGCAGGCTCCAGCCCGCGCAGCCGATCCGGACGCGGGGAGGAGCTTGAAAAAGGGACATAAGGGACTCCAGAGACTCCAAGGACATCAGAGACAAAAGACGCGATCGCCGGTTTGTGGGTTCCTGCTGTCTCTGGTATCCCTGCTGTCCCTGGCGTCCCTTACTTACATGCCCCCTTCGTCCGCCGACGGGCCGTAGATGCTGGGGACCGGGACGTCGTTGAGCCGCAGGTAGACGGTGAGCTGGCCGCGGTGGTGGATGATGTGGTTCATCGTGAAGCCGCGGTGCACGGCGATCTTGGGCATGGTGAAGATCTTGTGGTCGCCATTGCGGAGGGTCCAGCCCTTTTGCCAGGTCTCGTCGCTGGCGCCGGCCAGGGCCGTCCGGGCCTCGGCGACGTTCTTGTCGAAGAGCGCCAGGAGCTCCTCGGTGGTCTCCGCCTTGGGGGGGTTGTAGCCGCTGGCGAAGTCGAGCTCGTCGGTGTTGACGGTCGTGGAGGCCCAGCCCGGGAGCTCGGCGAGATGGATCGCCAGGCGGCCGAGGGCCATCGACTTCGGGTGCGGCTTCCAGTCCGCCTTGTCCATGGGAACGCGCTCGAGCGCGCGCCGGGTGTTGGACATCTCCATGTCGAACTCGGGGATCAGGGAATCGCTGATGCTCATTGGGAATCTCCTCTTGTGAAGCGGGTTGTCGGATCTTGGGAAAAGCGTCTTACCGCACGGGCTTCGCTATCCTATGAAAAGACCACTCCGGCGGCAATGGAGCGGAGGTTACGATCTGGCGGCATCCTCGAAGAGGGAGGCCTGCGGGCTCTCGGGGCCGGCGTAGAGGAGCCCGCCGTCGGGGAGGACGCGGGCGTTGGCGTCGAGCTTGTGGGGGTCGGCACGGCCCGGGCCCATGATATGCATGACCTGAACGCCCCGGGCAACCAGGGCGTCCGAGATCAGCCGCCGGTGGCAGCGCCAGGGGACGGCCTCGGCGCAGAGGATCGCGACCGTTTCCTCGTCGGCGCGCTGGATCAGCCGTTCCAGGGCGGATTGGAACTCCGGCGTCTCCATGTAGTCGGCGTAGCCGCGAAAGGCCTCGACGCGCCAGGCGGTGTGGGGCGAGTCGGGCCGGGCGGCGCGGCGCCCTCCGAGGCCGGGCTCATGGACGTATTGGATGCCCTCCCCCGCGAGGGAGGCGGCCAGGGCGTCGCGCGAGTACTGGGGGTGCCGCCGGGAGCCGGGGAAGCGCCGCACGTCGACGAGGGTCCGCACGCCGTGCTCGGCGAGGAGGGCCAGGAGGTCCTCGATGGGGCGGGTGGAGTGGCCGACGGTGAAGACTGGCGGCATGCGGCTACTATATCTTGTCGGGATTCGGGCTTCCGCCCGTTGTGGAGACTGATGAATTGTTGCTTCGGGTGATGACGTACAACATCCACCGTGCGATCGGGGTCGATCGGCGGTTCCGGCCGGAGCGGATCGTGGGGATCCTGCGCCACTACGATCCGGACATCGTAATGCTCCAGGAGGTGGACGAGGGGGCGCCGCGGTCGCGCGAACTCAACCTCGCCAAGGAGCTGGCCGAGATGGCGGGGTATCCGAGCTTCGCGCTGGGCCACAACGTCAGCCTGAAGAAGGGGCGCTACGGCAACGCGACGCTCAGCCGCTTTCCCATCCTGCGCGAGCGGAACATCGACCTCTCGGTGGACCTGAGCTGGATCCGCCGCGGCTGCCAGCACACGACTCTCGACCTCGGCGACAAGAAGGGGCATCTGGAGGTGTTCAACCTCCACCTGGGGCTCTCGGCGCGGGAGCGGAACCGGCAGATCGAGCTGCTGAAGCGCTCGGACGAGCTGAGCAAGGTCCACTACTCGACCCCCGTGATGGTGGCTGGCGATTTCAACGACTGGCGCTCGCTCCTGCTGCCCACCTTCACCAACGGCATGGGCTTCTCCTGCGCCACCGAGCGCAAGCGGGGCCCCTACCGGGTGATCCCCACCTATCCCTCGTTCTCCCCGCAGGGCGGTCTCGACCGTATCTATCACCGCGGGCCGCTCCGGCTCGTCTCCGTCCACACCTGCCGCCTCCAGATCGCCCGCGTGGCGAGCGATCATCTGCCGGTGTTGGCGGAGTTTCAGGTGGGGTAGGGCCCCCCCGCCCCGCCCCTCATCACCCCGGCCTTCTTCTCCCAAACTGGGAGAAGAGGGAGACTTCCCTGGACCGAAACACCCGCCTCACTTGCAGAATTTGAAATCGGCTCCCACTGGCTTCTTGCACTTTTCGCCGGAGGAGCAATCGGAGTCGGCCTCACAGGGGACCACGCACCGGTCCTTCCGGATCGCGAACTTGGCGCAGCGGGTGGAGCCCTGGCAGTCCGTATCCGTCTTGCACTTCTCCCCCCGGCCCTGGGCCGCCGGGCTGTCCTTGGTGTTCTCGGGCGTGCAGATGCTCTGGCCGCGGCAGTCTCCTGCGAAGACGTCCGCCTCGCCTCCGTTGGGGCCGCCGCAGGAGGAGAGGAAGCCCAGCGCGGAGCACTTCGTGTCCGCCCAGACCATGAAAGTGTTCCAGTGATGGCACTTCTGGATCTGGCCACAGTTGACCACGCAGCACAGATCCTTGGCCTGGCCGGAGGTGGGGAAGAGGACGAGGCAACAGAGCAGGGACACCAACAGCAGGACATGACGCCGGTGAGTCATAAGACCTCCTATTGAAAATTGCAGATGCGTGAACGCCGGCATCATTGTATGCGATCTGGCGGAGACCGCTGGTCCGCTACTCCGGCTCCATCATCACCTCGTCGACGTAGCACCAGATCCAGTCCTCCCCCGGCTCGATCGACTGGACCAGGGGGTGCTTCTCCGCGTGGAAGTGCTTCGTCGCGTGGCGGTTCTTCGAGGAGTCGCAGCAGCCGACGTGGCCGCAGGTCAGGCAGAGCCGGAGATGGACCCAGGTGTCGCCCATCTTCAGGCACTCCTCGCAGCCGCGGGTGTGCGGTTTGACGTCGTGGATCTGATCCAGGTGTGAGCACGGGACTGTCGACATCGCTCGCCCTCCTCATCCTCCCCGGGCCCCGGGAGCGGGACCGGAGTCTCCAGAGTATACGAAGCGTCAAGGGCCGGGCCCGCCCGGGTATGAATGCCCGGTCGGACCGGCGTCGCCCAACCTGCCGAAGTAGAATCGCGCCATGAAGATCTCCAAGTACCTCCACTCCTGCCTCCTCTTCGAGCACGAGGGGGAGAAGCTCCTGTTCGATCCCGGCCTCTTCACCTTCCTGGAGGGGAAGGTCCAGCCGGACCAGTTCGCGGACGTGAATACGATCGTGATCACCCACGAGCACGTCGACCATCTGTACGTGAAGGCCCTGAAGGAGATCCTGGCGCTAAGCAAGGCGAGGCTGATCTCGAACCGCGGCGTCGCCGCCATCCTGCGTCCGGAGGGGATCGAGGTGACGCTCCACGAGGAGGGGACGCTGCAGGCCGGCCCCTTCACCCTCAAGGCCCTGGAGACCGCCCACCAGCCGATCCTGATCCCGGGACCCGTCCACACCTCCTACCTCGTCAACGACCGCGTGCTGAACCCGGGAGACTCCTTCGATCCGGCGCTCCTGGCCTGGAAAGGGATCGAGACCCTCATCCTCCCCATCATGGCCCCCTTCCTCACCGAAGTCGAAGCCGTGGCCTTCGCCCGCCGCATGGAGCCGAAGCAGGTTTTACCGGTGCATGATGGATACGCGAAGGACTTCTTCGTCAAGAGCAGGCAGGAAGCCTACGAGGGGGCTCTGAAGAGCCTGGGCATCGGGTTTCACCGGATGGCGGAGGTGGGGGCGGGGGTGGAGGTGTAGACTTACGCCGTGGGACGGGACGATGTTCTGGCGCTGCTGACGGCCCACCGAGGCGAAATCGAGAGCTTCGGGGTGAAATCCCTCCGCCTCTTCGGCTCCGTGGCCCGAGGAGAATCCGCTGCGGACAGCGACGTCGACCTCCTCGTGAGCTTCCGGCAGACCCCCACCTTCTCCGGTTACATGAAGCTGCGCATCTTCCTCGAAGACCTTCTGGGAGCTCGGGTCGACCTGATCACGGAGTCGGGTCTCCGGGAGGGAGTCCGCCCCTTCGTCGAGAAGGATGCCATCCGTGTTGCGTAGCGCCGTCCTGCTGCTGGAAGACATCAAGAAGAGCTGCGAGCGAATCGTCCATTACACCGCGGGACTGACCCGCGATCAGGTGTTCGTGGATGAGATGAGATTCGACGCTGTCCTGTTCAATCTCCACATCATCGGCGAGGCGGTGAAGAAACTCCCTCTGGATCTGCGGGAAAGGCATTCAGACATCGCTTGGAGGGAGATCGCCGGCCTGCGCGATTTTGTAGCCCACGCCTACTTTGCCCTCGATCTGGACATCCTTTGGGATGCCATTCGGCAGGATGTACCTACCTTGCTCTTACGCGTGCAGGAGATGATCGCGCAGGAGAGGCCCGAAGGATAATGAGTCCCGAAGGGACCCCGGCATAAAGCCTGGCACTTCAGTGCCAGGCGACGGGACGCCAGTACACCTGCTCCCTCGCGATGCGGCGGTGGCCTCCCCTATTGGGGCTTAGGTCGAAGGCGGAGGTCACTTAGTCCGCCCTGCCGACCGGGAAGGGAGATTCTACAAACTACTCAGGAACTATAATGCGGTATGATATCCTCCATCCTTCTCCCGGAACTCGGATGCTCATGGAAAGACGGCACCCATGCAATCATTCATAGTGACTTGTCTCGCAGGAGTAGTTGTAGGCATATTTTTGCTCTTCATAGAGTACCGATACTTCAAACGTGGAGACCGACCGCATCGTGAAGCTAGGCCGGTTGTCGCTCCCAAGAAAGTTGGAGAATCGTTGTTTCGCGAGTTCCCCCTTACTCATACTCAAGCGAGGACTCACTACAGCATCAATAATTTACTTCCCAATCTTGAGGAATTAGGCGAGACAATCCAACAAGCCTACCGTGAAACCAAGGAGAGTAATTTTCACTTCGGTTTTCACCTATTCTATTTTCATCTAGCTGTTTCATTCGCGATTGCAACACTCGTCGCTCTCGGCTGGTGGCCCAAAGACTGGCTGCCGGTATCTCCTACGGGAGCGTTCGTGGCTCTTGGTGTGACTTGTGATATCTCTGATTTGGACGACTGGATCAGGAACAATAAGCCCGTTTCAATTCTGCATTCATGGCGTTGGGTCTTTTGGTTATTGTGCATCGCCTTCGCTCTTACGTCCGCATTGATATTAATATTCCACGTTGGCAGTTGGCTTGAAAGTTTTTTCCTATCGCAAATGATAGGTGCCGGAGTTATTCTTGCTATCACTGTCGTTTATTACGTTTTACGCCTATTTCGATTGACGGACTAACCGAGGTCGGTTTATCGGGCGTAGTTGACAGCATCGAAGGAGCTATCGGTCATTCGATCCCGGTCCAAAGCGGTTTCTAGCCAGTTCTATGATTCGCAATTGATTCACACTCGGCAGATCGGAGCCGGGCTTGGCGGGTGCGTCCGGGAGCAGCACCTGAATAAGGCGTAACTTGCGATCCACCATTTCCGAAAGGCAGGCCCGCATCTCCGGTATCTCCCAAGGCCCCAATCCATCCTTGCCGATCAGCACCGCCGCGGAACGGACGGTCCGGATGATGTTCTCGAACTCGTCCTGCCAAGGGGCTCCGGGAGGCAATTCCCACTCATCCAGCCAGACCTTGAGCCCGCGTCCATCCTGCAACGCCTCCGCGATCTTCAGCACCTCCGGCTTGTCCTTGCTGTTGTGGCTCAGGAAGACGTCGAAGGCGACTTTCTCGTCTGGCAAGGGCTCCTCCTGGAATGGATGGTCCTAAGTGTATCAGCGGCTGCGGAAATAGGGCTGCCACCCGCCCCGCATACGGGTGGCAGCCAAGGAGGGAACCAGGAGGACGGGCCCGTCCGTCCCCCTGGCTGGATTCAGTTGTCAAAGAGCGGCGTCGGCCTCTTCTGGGTGGGATCTTGGAGTGAGCGTTTCGAGGCGTTCTGGTATACGGGCGGCGTGGTGGGAACGTTGAGTTAGCGCTCCCCGTTGGGGCGCGAGGGTTGGCTGGGATCGTCCGTGACCCAGCCCGTTGGGCTGGGCTGAGGGAGCCCGGGCCGTTGGCCCGGAGGCAGGCGATGGCTTCAGGCCTGGTGACTCGAATCAGGTTTCCGGCGCGATGCCGGGATGAGGCCCAAGGGTCCGCTCTTCCTAAGCCCAGGGCATCGCCCTGGGATGGAGGCGGAAGATCCTTCCCGGGGCGGCCTGAAGGGCCGCGCTACCGAGGACGGCGGTGCGGCCCGCCTCGCGAGGCGGATGAGCCACGCCGGATCTGGAGCCGCTCGCCTCGCGGCGTGTGCCATCCGCCCCGAATCCGTGGTGCTCGCCCGCGGGGCGAGCCGCGCACGCCGAATCCACGGCCACTCGCCTTTCGGGGCGGCTATCCTCCGATCTGACCCAGGGCCCGCCGGATCTCGGGCTGGTTGGGATCGATCTGGAGGGAGCGGTGGAAGCTGCGGGCGGCGCCGTCGCCGTCGCCGACGCAGAGCTGGGCGAGGCCCACGGAGGCGAAGGCGAGGGCGTTGCGCGGATCGGCTCCGGCCGCGGTCTCGAAGTCGTCCAGGGCCTTCTCGCACTGGTGGCGCTCCAGACGGTAGCGCCCGCGGAGGAGGTGGAGCCGGGGCTCCCGGGGACGGGTGGCGAGGGCGCGGTCCAGCAGGCGGAGGCTCCGCTCGGCCTCGCCACCCCGGGCGTAGGCCACCGTGCGCCCCATGGCGTAGTCGACCGCGTCCGGCAGGCCGGCGGCCAGCGACTTCACCAGGAGGTCGTCCGAGCGGTCGAGGTCCTTGCGCTGGGAATGGAGGAGATCGCTCAGGTTCCACATCGCCGCGGCGCTCTGGGGATCGATCTCCAGCGCCTTCTGATAGGCGGCGACGGCGGCGTCGGTCTCGCCGCGCTCGCGGCGGAGCAGCCCCTCGTTGTTGTAGGAGCCGGCGGTGCGGGTCGATCCGGCGGGACCGCCACCGCCTTCCTTGGCGCCGAGGTAGCCCAGGGAGCGGAGCTTCTCGACCTCCTCGGAGCTCGCCTCCTCGCTCGCCTCGACCTCGGGCGCGGGACGGTAGTGCCCCCGGTAGTCGGCGAGTTGGGCACGGACGGCCTCGACTCCCGCCAGGGGGGGACCGGCGACGCCGTCTCCCGGCGGCAGGCCGAGCAGGGCGAGCAGGGTGGCGCAGACCTGGGCCACCTCTCCCTGGCCGCGGTTGGCGGTGGCCTGGACGTCCGGGCCCCAGAGGAGGTAGATCCCCTCGTCGCGGTGCCACTTGCCGGCGGTGGCCGCGGCAGCGCTCGAGAGCCTCGCCGGCCGTCCCTCCTTCCAGCGGAAGCCGTGGTCGGAGGCGATCATCAGCACGGCGCCGCGGGCTTCGGCGAGCTTACGGTAGTCGCCCAGCAGGCGGTCGATCTCGGCGAAGTAGAGCTCGGGCACCTTGGAGTAGCGCTCGAAATCCTCGGGAGAGATTGCCGGCTGGCGCGGCGGCGCGTAGGGGGCGAAGACGTGGCCGAGGGTATCTGTCCCTTGAAAGTAGACGACGGTGAGGTCTGGCTTCTCCCGGGCCAGCCAGGAGGTGGCCAGGGCGTGGTAGGCGCGGGTCTCGATTAGGATGCGCCGCAGCGCGCTCACCGGATGGGCGTAGGGGTCGGGATCGGCGGCGGCCTTCCCGGCGTCCTGTTCGCTCAGCCAGGGGAGATAGGCGTGGAGGGCGTCGTAGCCCACGGCGGACTCGGTCTTGCCGAGGGTCTCGCGGGCCCAAGCCTCCTGATCCGGAGGATAGACGGTGGCGGGCGGCGGCTCGTGGTCGCGCGAGGTGAAGGAGGAGAACCGGTCGGCCACCAGCAGCCCCTTCACGGCCTCGGCCGGCCAGGTGGCCCAGAGGCCGAAGATTGCCACGCTCTTGTTGCCGTCGCTCGCCATGTTCCAGATGGCCGGCCGGCGGCGCTCACTGCTGGAGATCGGCTCCAGGGCGCCCGTCTTGGGGTGGCGCCGGGTGAAGTCGAGGATGCCGTGGTCGAGCGGCGAGGCGCCGGTCATCATGGTGGTCCAGACGAGCGGCGAGAGGGGAGGGTTGATCGTCCTCAGGGTGCCGGCGCGTCCGGAGCGGGCCAGGGCCGCGAGGTTGGGCATTACGCCGGAGGCCATGTAGTCGTCGAGCAGCTCCCAGTCCGCGCCGTCGAGCCCCACGAAGATCACCGGCCGGGCCGGCCGCGATGCTTTCGTCACCTCCGGCATCGGCGGGGGAGGAGGGGCGGCGGCTTTCCGCGGCGGAGCGGATTCCTTGCGGCAGGCGAGGGCTGTCACCAGGAGGGCGGAGAGGAGGAGGACGGCTCGGCGCATGATGGGGTGGGGGAGAGCTTATCAGGTTCCGTTTGCGTACTCGGTCGGTTGGCCCTCATCACCCCGGCCCTCTTCTCCCGACCCCTCCCCCCTCCCACACCGGGAGAAGAGGGAGAAAACCTTGTTGGTTTTAGCTTCTTTTCCCCTCTCCCAGTGAGGGAGGGGGGAGGGGTCGGGAGAGGGGCAGGGGTGAGGGTTTACGGCTCCAGGGGCAAAGCCCAGGGCTCGATCCCGGTGACGCCGTCGTCGGCGCCGAAGAAGAGGAATCCGTTCGCCAGGGCGAAGGATGAGGGGAAGAAGCCGTAGTCTTCGAACGGGAACGCGGAGAAGCCGCCCGGGGCGACGTCGGTCAGCCTCCGGGTCCCCCGAGGAGTGCCGTCGCTCTCCCAGAGCTCGCGCCCATTCGTGCCGCCGTCGGCGGTGAAGAAGACCCGGCTTCCCAGGGCGGTGAGCCCGTCGGGATTCGAGGAGCCGGGGCCCGGCTGGAGGTCGCGCAGCCGCCGCGTGCCTTCAGCGGTGCCGTCGGTCACCCAGATCTCGACGCCGTGCTCCGCGTCCTGGCCCACGAAGAGCAGGCGGTCGCCGAGAGGAGTGAGCTGGGCCGGTGGGACGAGGTACGGCCCGGAGTCGTTGACCCGCGCCAGCAGAACGGGGGAGCCGCCGGGCAGGACCACCCGGAAGAGCCCGCGGAGCACGCGCCCGCTGGTGTCGAAGGGCAGGTTGGCGGTGAAGTAGAGATCGCCGCGGAAGGCCGCGAGGTCGCTCACTTCGGTCTGCGGGAAGGCGGGATGAGTCCCCGCCGGGGTGCCGTCGGTCTGCCAGAGCTCGGCCGCGAAGGAAATCGGGCCCGCGAGCCGGAAGAAGACCGTGTCGCCGATCCGGACGGGCTGATCCTCGAGGGGCTCTCTCGACTCCTGGATGGCCGAGATCTGCCGCGTCCCGGCCGGCGTGCCGTCGGACAGGAAGACCTGGGGGATCGGATGGTCCCCGGTCCCGACCCGCGCGACGAAGAGGAAGCGGGAGCCGAGATCCGCGAGCGCGGTCGGGCATCGGAGGTCGGGCCTCGCAGGCAGGATCTTCCGCGTGCCGGCCGCCGTGCCGTCGCTGGTCCAGAAGGAGCAGCCCGTGTCGGAGCCCTCGACGTCGAAGAGGAGCTTGCCGTCCCAGAGGATCGACAGGTCGAGGAAGGTGTCGGCGCCGAGATCCGCCAGCCTCAGCGTGCCGTCCGGGGTGCCGTCCGTCCGCCAGATCTCGGTCTGGACAGGCCCTCCGTTGCCTTTCTGGTGGTCGACCTCGAAGAGCTGGAACGACGGTTTGGGGGAGGGAAGAAAGAAGTCGTAGGTCTGGGTCTTGCCCTGCGCGAAGCCCCGGACCGGGAGGGTCCCGTCCGGCGTGCCGTCGCTCCGCCAGAGGGGCCAATCTCCCGCTCCCGTGTCCGCCAGCAGGAGCACGCCGTCCTGGAACGGCACGAAGGAAGGATCGGAGCCCCGCGCGAACCTCCGCAGGACGGCGATCTTCCGCGACCGGGCGCCGTCCGTGCCCCAGAGCTCGTAGGCCGGATTCTCCGTACGGAGGGAGCCGAAGAGGGCGAGGGAGCCGGCGAAGCCCACCTCCGAGAAGTGCCTCGCGACGCGGCGCGTTCCGGCGGGGGTGCCGTCGGTCACCCAGAGCTCGTCCCCCGCCGCCTCGTAGTAGGCATCCTCCCGCGGGTAGACCCGGAAGTAGGTCTTGCCGGACGGGCCTGGGAAGGCGTCTTTGAGGTCGTCGACGGGACGGATTCCCGAGCACTCTCCCGGGCAGGCGTCGACCAGGCGGCGGGTGCCGGGGCCGGTGCCGTCGGTGATCCAGGCCTCTTCGCCATGGAAGGGGTCCTGGCCGATGAACAGCCAGGTGGCGGGGCCGGGAGCCGTCAGGGAGCCCGCGAATGCCGGGCAGCCGCGGTCGCAGCCGGTCAGGGGGGCCGCCCGGGTGAAGCCGTCGTCCACCATCCAGAAGGTCTCCGGCTGGCCGGGAGGAGCGGAGAGGAAGAGCCAGTGCCCGCCGATCCGCTGGAGGTTGAACGCCGGGCCGGCCGCCGCCGGCAGCTCGATCAGCGGCCGGGTGCCGGGCCGGGAGCCGTCGCTGCGCCAGATCTCGGCGTTGTGCCCGGGACGGTGGGCAAAGAAATAGACGGCGTCGCCGAACGCGGCCATCGAATTGACGTTCGGAATGTCGCAGACGGAGTCGGGTGCAGGCGAGCAGGAGCCCGGAGGGAAGTGGGCCAGGGGGCGGGCGCTCCCTGGCGTCCCCTCGGTCACCCAGAGGTCCTGGCCCGTCTCGCCGGAGGCGAAAAAGACGTGGGAGGGGGTGGCCACCACAGGGTATCCCGAGGCCTCGCCGAGGAGGACCGTGCCCTCCGAGGTTCCGTCGGTGCTCCACAGGCAGCAGCTGCGCAATCCCGGCCCGGCCACGAAGAAGAGCCGGTCGCCGCGGACCGCGAAGCTGTGGGCGTTGACGAAGGAGAGGTCTCCGGCTCCCTTCAGCTCCCCGGTGCCCGCGGGGGTGCCGTCGCTGCGCCAGAGGCCGCATTGCAGGCTGGGAGAGCAGGCGTTGAAGAAGAAGAACGAGCCGCTCGGCGGAGCCTGGATCTCCACCGGGTGGAGGGTGCCCAGGGGGCCTGTCAAGGGGAAGGTTCCCGCGGGAGTGCCGTCCGAGCGCAGGAGGTGCGGCGGGGCGGAGCCCGGGAACACCTGCAGGAGGGCGAGGCCGTGCCACACCGCCAGCGGCCGGATGCTCTGGCAGGGAGCGGGGCAGAGCGAGGAGGAGAGGGCCACCGTCCCCTGAGCGGTGCCATCGGTGCGCCATAAGATGCCCTCGTCGCCGGTATAAGAGTCCGCCGTCGAGAACAGCGCCCGACCTCCCAGCGGAACGAAGCCGGTCGGCGGCATGGGGACCCTGAGCAGGGGAGATCCCGGCGCTGTGTTGAGATCCCCCAGGCGGTAGGGTGATGCGGCCAGGGCAGGGGCAGTGAGAAGGGACAACAGGGACAAAAGGAATCGGTGATTGGTAAGGTTTTTCATGTCTCTGTCGTCTCCTTTTCCTACGGCGCCAGCGGCAGGACCCAGGGCTCGATCCCGGTGACGCCGTCATCGGCGCCGAAGAAGAGGAATCCGTTTGCCACGGCGAAGGACGGAGGGGAGGAGTATTCGTACCCTTCAAAAAATCGGAAGGAGGCGAACCCACCCGGGGCGACGTCGGTCAGCCTCCGGGTCCCTTCGGGGGTGCCGTCGCTCTCCCAGAGCTCGCGCCCGTTCGTGCCGTCGTCGGCGCTGAAGAAGACCCGGTCCCCCTGGACGAAGAGCCCATAGGGATTCGAGGAGCCGGGGCCCGGCTGGAGATCGCTCAGCCGCCGGGCGCCGCAGGCGGTGCCGTCGGTCACCCAGAGCTCGACGCCACGCTCGGAGTCTTCGCCCACGAAGAGGAGGCGGTCGCCGAGAGGGGTGAGCTGGGCCGGCGGGAGGATGTCGGGATCGTAGTCATGGGGGCTGATCCGCGCCAGCAGGGTGAGGGAGCCGCCGGGCAGGCCTATCCGGAAGAGCCCGCGTCCGGTCTCCGGGAGGAGGGCGCGCAGGGAGGCGGTGAAGTAGAGGTCGCCGCGAAAGACCGTGAGGTCGTTCACCCCGGTCAGCGGGAAGGCAGGATAGGTTCCCGCCGGGGTGCCGTCGGTCTGCCAGAGCTCGGGCGAGGAGGTGGCCGGGGCCGCGAGCCGGAAGAAGATCGTGCCTCCGATGCGGACGGGCTGATCGTCCAGCGGCTCCCTGGGCTCCTGGATCGCCGAGATCTGCCGCGTCCCGGCCGGCGTGCCGTCCGACACGAAGACCTGGGGGATCGGATGATTCCCGTTCTCGATCCGCGCGACGAAGAGGAAGCGGGAGCCGAAGCCCACGAGCGCGGTCGGACAGCGGACCCCGCGCAGGCGAGGCAGGATCTTCCGCGTGCCGCCCGCCGTGCCGTCGCTGGTCCAGTACGAGCAGCCCTCCGGGTCGTCGACGTCGTAGAGGAGCCTGCCGTTCCACGCGGTCGAAAGGTCGAGGAAGCTCTGGCCGAGATCGAGGATCCGCGAGGTGCCGCGCGGGGTGCCGTCCGTCCGCCAGATCTCCGTCCGCGATTGGGTTCCGTCGTCGTTCAGGGAATCGACCTCGAAAAGCGGGAGCTGCCCGAAGGAGGGCAGGAAGGAGGCGGTCCGGAGCCCGCCCTCGCCCTGCCGGAAGCCCTTGAGCTCGCGGAGCCCTTCCGGCGTGCCGTCGCTTCGCCAGAGCCGGGTGTCTCCGTTCCCCGCGTCGGCCAGCAGGAGCACGCCGTCCTGGAAGGGCGCGAAGGAGGGATCGGAGCTTGGAGCGAGCCGCCGCAGCAGGGCGATCCTCTGGGATCGGACACCGTCCGTGCTCCAGAGCTCGTAGGCCGGATTGCCCGGACGGTAGAGGCCGAAGACGGGGGTGGCGCCGGCGAAGCCCACCTCGGAGAAGCGCCCTGCCACGCGGTGCGTTCCGGCAGGGGTGCCGTCGGTCACCCAGAGCTCATCCCCCTGAGTCTGGTCGGCGTGCGGGCCGGGGTAGAGCCGGAGCCAGCTCCTGCCGGACGGGCCCGGGAAAGCGTCCTTGAAGAGGTAGTGGGGGCGGATGCTCGCGCACGCTCCCGGGCAGGCGTCGGCCAGACGGCGGGTGCCCGGGCCCGTGCCATCGGTGATCCAGGGCTCGACGCCGTGGACCGGATCCTTGCCGGCGAACAGCCAGGTGGCGGGGCCGGGGTCGGTCAGGGAGCCCGCGAATTCCGGGCAGCCGCCGTCGCAGCCGGTCAGGGGAGCCGCCCGGGTGAAGGCGTCGTCCACCGTCCAGAAGGCCTCCGGCTGGCGGAGAGGGGTGGCCAGAAAGATCCAGCGCCCATTGATCCTCTGGAGGAGGCGCGCTCCGGCGAGCGCCGCCGGCAGCTCGATCAGCGGCCGGGTGCCGGGTCGGGTGCCGTCGCTGCGCCAGATCTCGGCGTTGTGCCCGGGGCGGTGGGTCTCGAAATAGACGGCGTCGCCGAACGCGGCCATCGAATTGACGTCGGGCGTGTCGCAGTAGACCTCCGGCGGCTTGGAGCAGGAGACCGGAGGGAAGTCGGCCAAGCGCCGGGTGCTCTCCGGCGTCCCCGCGGTGACCCAGAGGTCCTCGCCCGTGTCGCCGGAGGCGAAGAAGACGCGGGAGGGGGTGGCCACGACGCGGGATAGCGAGTCGAAGGATTCCTGGACCCCGCCGAGAAGGACCGTGCCTTGCGGGGTGCCGTCGGTGCTCCACAGGCCGAGGCCGGGTGTCTCAGCCTGCGGGGTTACGAAGAAGAGCCGGTCGCCGCGGATGGCGAAGCTGTGGGCGTAGAAGAAGGGGAGGGAGCCGCCCCCTTGGAGCTCCACAGTCCCCTCGGGAGTGCCGTCGCTCCGCCAGAGCGTGCAGTGCAGGCGGGGGAGACAGGCATTGAAGAAGAAGAACGGGCTGTCCGGCGGAGCGTGGATCTCCAGCGGGAAGTCGGAGTCGAGGGGGCCCGTCAGGGGAAAGCTCCCGGCGGCGGTGCCGTCCGAGCGCACGAGGCGAGCCTCGGTGGGGCCGACGTCGACGTCCTTCAAGGACTGTAGGAGGGCGAGGCCATGCCACATCGCCAACGGCCGGAGGCTCGGGCACGGAGCGGGGCAGAGCGACGAGGAGACCACCACCGTCCCCTGAGGGGTTCCGTCCGTGCTCCACAGGATCCCTTCGTCTCCGGGGCGCAGGTCCGCCGTCGAGAACAGCGCCCGGCTTCCCAGCGAGATGAAGCCGGTGGGCGGCGTGGGTTGAATGCTCGAAAGTGGCGAATCCTGCGTTTGGTTGAGATCCCCCAGGCGGTATGGCCCCTCGCCGGCCCGGACGGGTATGGCGAAAAGGGACAGCAGGGGCAACAGGGACGTCAGGGACCACAGGAATCGGGTATTGGAAAGGTTTTTCATTTCTGTGTCGTCCTACGGCTCCAGCCTGAGGGCCCAGGGCTCCAGGCCGGTGGTGCCGTCGTCGGCGACGAAGAAGAGATAACCGTTCGCGACGGTGAGGGCGGAGAGGGAGAAGGAGAGCGCCGAGAATCCGCCCGGGGCGATGTCCGCCACCAGCCGAGTCCCCTCGGGCGTGCCGTTGCTCTCCCAGAGCTCTCGCCCATGGGTGCCGTCGTCGGCGCTGAAGAAGACCCGGTCTCCCGCGGCGGTGAGCCCGTCGGGCAGCGAAGAGCCGTCGCCCGGCCGCAGGTCGCGCACTGGATGCGTGCCCGCGGGCGTGCCGTCGGTCGTCCAGAGCTCGGCCCCGTGCTCCTCTTCGTAGCCGGCAAAGAGGAGCCGGTCCCCCACGGCAGCGAAGCTCAGCGGCTGATCTTCGTCGAACGGCGACTGGACCTCCTCCAGGAGCTGGGGCGGACCGTTGGGGGGGAAGCGGAACAGGCCGAAGAGCCAGCGGGAGGGCGAAAAGGCGAAGCCGTAGACGGCGCCCCGGAAGGCCTGGAGAGCGCTCACGCCATAGAGATCGCCGACGCGGCGTGTCCCCTCCGGCGTGCCGTCGCTGCGCCAGAGCTCCGGTCTGCCGTTGGTGTTATTGATCCGGAAGAAGGCCGCGCCGCCGATCCGGACGGCTTGGTCGTCGAGAGATAGGCGGGTGCCGTGAAAGTCGGTGAGCTGGCGCGTGCCGGCCACCGTGCCGTCGGTGGCGAAGATCTGGGGGACCGCGTCGCCGGGGGTTTCGATGCGGGCCACGAACAGGAGGCTGGACGGGCTCAGGGGGGCCAACACCGTGGGACAGCGCACGCCGGAAAGCGCGGGCAGGATCTGACGCGTGCCGGCGGCCGTGCCGTCGCTGGTCCAGAGGGAGCAGCCATGGATATCAGTCACGGAGAACAGCAGGCGGCCGTTCCACACGGCGTAGGGGGACTCGATCGAATGCCGGTCGAGCGTCAGAATGCCGCGCGTCCCCTGCGGGGTGCCGTCGCTGCGCCAGAGCTCGAATCCGCCGTTCTGTACGACGTCGAAATATTCGAGGCCGCCGGCCCGGGCCGAGAACGTGTATCCCAGATAACGCGGCGGTGCCAGCTCGAAGCCGCGGAGCGCGGAGGTCCCCTCGGGCGTGCCATCGCTGGCCCAGAGGTGGCGGACGCCGTCCCCTTCGTCGGCCAGGAAGCGGCCGCCGGCGGCGGCGGGCAGGAAGATGGGCGAGGAGCCGGAGGGGAATCTCCGCAACACGCTGGAGCGGAGGGTGCCGCCGGCCGTGCCGTCGGTCCGCCAGAGCTCGGAGGCCCCCCGCGGGCTCACCCTTCCGTACCAGGCCAGACCGCCCAGGAAGCCGACGTCGCCACTGGTGTGGCTCGCGACCCGCCGGGTCCCCGCCGGGGTGCCGTCGGTGACCCAGAGATCGTCGGGGGGCCCGTTGGGGCTCGGGTTGGCCTGGAAGTAGACCGCGCCGGCCGGGCTGACGACCGGCGTCCGCTCCGGATAGGAGTCGGGTTGGATGCCGGAGCAGGAGCCCGGGCAGGTGTCGGCCAGCAGCCGCGTGCCGGGACCGGTGCCGTCCGTGACCCACGGCTCGATGCCGTGATCGGCGTCCTCGCCGGCGAAGATCCAGCGTCCAGGGACTTCGGCGAGGGAGAGCCAGGTGTCCGGACAGGCCGCGTCGCCGCAGCGGATCAGAGCGGCCTGGGTGAAACCGTTGCCCACCGTCCAGAGATCGGCCGGGCCGCTGGATCCCCGGCTGACGGTGACGATCCATCGTCCGCCGAGCCGGTGGAAGCCGCTGATCTGCTCGCCGCCGGGGAGCTGGATCAACCGCCGGGTCCCGGTCTTGGTGCCATCGCTGCGCCAGATCTCCGTGTCGTGCCCCGGCCGCCGGACCGGGAAGTAGACGGCGTCGTCAGCCGCGGTCATCCCGGCGAGATCCGAAGCCTCGCACTCGGAATCGGGCGGCGGCGAGCAGGGGGGCGGATCGAGGTCCAGCAGCGAGCGGGTGCCGCCGGGCGTGCCGTCGGTCACCCAGAGGTCCCGACCGTCCGAGCCCGCGCTGAAGAAGAGGTGGGACGGGGTCGTCACGAGGCGCGTTCCGCTCTGGATCTCGGCGAGGAACCGGGTGCCTCCTGGCGTGCCGTCGGTGCTCCAGAGGCCGAAGTCCTGGTGCTCGGCCTTGCCGTCGCGATAAGCCACGAAGTAGAGCCTCCCCCGCCAAGCCGTAAGGGAGGCCGGGTACTGGAAGGGGTAGCCGTCCGCTCCCAGGAGGGGACGGGTGCCGCCGGGAGCCCCGTCGGTGACCCAGAGCCAGTCCCCCTGGGCGTCGTCATAGCCCTCGAAGTACACGGCGCCGAGCTCCGGAGAGCTATAGAACGAATAGAAGTATCCAGGCATGCCGTCCGGATCGTGGAGAAGAGACGTCCCCGCGGCGCTGCCGTCCGTGCGCCAGAGCTTGGGGTAATCGCCCTCCGGATAGGTGAACAGGAACGCCAGGTTTCGCCAGGCTCCCAGGGACGAGATTCCCCCGCACGGGCTGGCGCAGAGGGAGGAGGAGGCCTGGACGGTGCCGGCCGGCGTGCCGTCCGTGCTCCAGAGGATCCCCTCGTCCTCGGAATCGTAGTGCGCGGTCGAGAACAGCAGCCGGCCGTTCAGCGTGAAGAAGCCGGAGGGCGCGGCCACCGGGTAGGCGTCTTCCTCCGGGGGGTGTGTGTTGATGTCCGCCAGGAGATGAGGCACCTCGCCGGCCCGGGCGGGGGCGGCGGCAAAAGCGAAAAGGGACAGCAGGGACAACAGGGACGGCAGGAATCGGGAATTGGAAAGGCTTTTTTCCATGGCGATGTCCTCCTAGGGCTCCAGGGGCAGGGCCCAGGGCTCGAAGCCGGTCTTGCCGTCGTCGGCGGTGAAGAAGAGGTAGCCGTTCGAGACGATGGGGACGTACTGGAAGGAGACCCCGGTGAAGCCGCCGGGGTTGAGGTCCTCCACCATGCGGGTCCCCGCGGGGGTCCCGTCGCTCTCCCAGAGCTCGCGGCCGTGGGTGCCGTCGTCGGCGGAGAAGTAGACCCGGCGGCCGGTGGAGATGAGCCCGTCGGGATTCGAGGAGCCGGGGCCGGGCTGGAGGTCGGCCAGCCGGTGCGTGCCCTCCGGGGTGCCATCGGTCACCCAGGGCTCGACACCGCGCTTGTCTTGGGCGGTGAAGAGCAGCCGGTCTCCCAGGGGGCTGAATCGGGCCAGCGGGTGATAGTAGGAGTACACATCCAGCGTCACCGGGGCCAGCAGGACCGGGCCGCCCGTGGGGTCCAGCCGGAAGAGGCCGCGCCGCAGGTCATCCGGGCCGGGAAAGTAGGCGGTGAAGTAGAGGGAGCCCTGGAAGCCGTACAGGTCGTCCACCTCCAGCAGGCTCGAAGCGCGCCGGGTCCCCTCCGGGGTGCCGTCGGTGCGCCAGAGCTCGGCGCAGCGGGCGGTGTCGTAGAGGCGGAAGAAGACCGTCCCGCCGATCTGGACGGGGGTGTCGTAATCGAAAGGCTCGCGCTCCCCATGGACCGCCGAGATCTGCCGGGTCCCGGCCGGCGTGCCGTCCGACAGGAAGAGCTGCGGGACGGCGTGGTCCGCGCTCCCCACCCGGGCGACGAAGAGGAAGCGGGAGCCGAGCGCGGTCACCATGGTGGGGCATCGCGTGCCGAGCCTCGGCGGGAGGATCTCCCGCGTGCCGGCGGCGGTGCCGTCGCTGATCCAGAAGGAGCATCCGGCGGGGCTGCCCGTGGTGAACAGGAGCCTGCCCTGCCAGGTGGTGCTCAGGTCGATGTAGAGTCGCCGGTCCAGCTCGACCACCTTCCGGGCCTCTCCGGAGCCGTCCGTCGACCAGATCTCCTCGCTCGCGGGGTTGTCGTCTCCGGAGAGCCGGTGGTAAACCTTGAACAGAGTGAGCGGCCCGAGGGTGGCCAGCCGGTCGGAGAAGGACCGGCCCGAGCCCCGCTTGAATTCGTGGATCGGGAAGGTCCCCGCCGGCGTGCCGTTGCTCCTCCAGAGCTGCTGGGGCCCCTCGCCGTCGTAGGCGATCAGCAGGGCGCCGTCCCGGAAGGGGAACAGCGAAGGGAAGGAGCCGCCGGCGCGCCGGCGGACAGGGATCACCCGGCGGGTGCCGTCCGGCGTCCCGTCGGTCGCCCAGAGCTCGTCCGTGCCTCTCCTGGGATCGGTCGTCCCGAAGAAGGCGCGCGTGCCGAGGAACCCGGGCGCGGAGGCGTGGCCGGCGACGTGGTGGGTTCCCTCGGGAGAGCCGTCCGTGACCCACAGCTCGTCATCGTAGAAATCCCGCGCGTCCGCGCTCGTGTAGGCCCGGAAGTAGACGCGGCCCGCCGCGCCACCGAGCCGGTTGCTCACGCCGTAGTGGTGGCGCAGGGCCGGGCAGGGGCCCGGGCAGGCGTCCGTCAGCCTCCGGGTGCCGGGGCCGGTGCCGTCGGTGATCCAGAGCTCCGTGCCGTGGTCCGCGTCGGTGCCTGCAAAAAGGAGGGTCGCGCCACCGGGCGGGCTGAGGAGCTCGCCGGGCGAGGGTCCGGTCAGGGGAGCGGCCTGGGTGAAGGCGTCGTCCGCCGTCCAGAATCCGGAGGGCGTGCCGTAGCCGGGGAAGATCCACCGCCCCGCGAGCCGGTCGAGCTTTCCGATGTCGGTGACGCCGGAGGGGAGCTCGATCAGCGGGCGGCTTCCGGCCTCGGTGCCGTCGCTGCGCCAGATCTCCACGCCGTGGCCGGCGCGGCGGGTCCTGAAGTAGACCGCGTCCCCGAACGCCACCATCGAGTCGACGTCGGGGACCGCGCACTCGTGGTCATACGGGTCGCAGTGGGTCAGGGGAAAATCGATCAGGCGGCGGGTATTTTCGGGCGTGCCGTCGGTCACCCAGAGATCCTCCGTGGTCGGCCCTGAGTCGAAGAAGAGGTGGGACGGGGTCGCCACCAGGCGGGCCGGATTCTCCGAGTCTTGGACGTCGGCGACGAACCGGGTGCCCCCCGGGGTGCCGTCGGAGCTCCACAGTCCCCCGTGATAGTGGTCGGGCTCCTCCTCGAGATAGGCCACGAAATAGGCCCGGCCTCTCCAGAGCGCGAGGCTCCGGGCGCTGCTGAAGGCCGAGGCGCCGTCCGGGCCGCGCATGGGGAAGGTGCCGGCAGGGGTGCCGTCGCTGCGCCAGAGCCCGCATCCCTTGGAGTCGCAGGCGTTGAAGTAGACGGTGTCGACGTCGGGAGAGGCGTAGAAGGCGGAGGGAAAAAGGGGCTCATACTCGAAGGGGCCGGCCAGCCGCACGGTGCCCCGGGGAGTCCCGTCCGTGCGCCAGAGGGTGGGCTCGGAGGTCGCGCTCCCGTTCTCCTGGGTGGAGCTCAGGAAGGCGACGCCCCGCCAGACCGCCAGCAGGCTGACGCGCGCGCAGGAAGAGGGGCAGAGCGAGGAGGAGACCATGAAGGTCCCAGCGGCCGTGCCGTCCGTGCTCCAGAGGATCCCCTCATCCTCCGACTGGGAATTCGCCGTCGAGAAGAGCAGCCGGCCGCCGAGCTCGAAGAAGTCGGTGGGAGGCGTGAGCCCGTAGCTGTCGAAACCGCCCGCCGGGCTCCGGTTGATGTCCGCCAGCAGATAGGGCGCCTCGCCGGCCCGGGCGGGCGCGGCGGCCAGGATCAGACAGACGAAGGCTTCCGCAATCCAAGCTGAGCGCATGGGTTTTCCTTTCGCCAGAAACTTCCCCTTCTGTCTGTAGATGCGCGTTTTGAAAGGATTTTACCGCACCGGCCGTGCCGGGGCGCCGATCAGGTGCTGCACCTCGGGGGGCTCGGGGCCGGCGTGGAAGGCGCGGGCGCGCTCCTGGACATCGTCGTCCTCGTGGGTGACGCGCTCGTGCTGGCGCAGGTGCTCGATCCAGGACTTGACCAGGAAGACCTCGGTGTGGAGGTCCGGCTGGGCGGAGTCCACGAAGAGCCCCCACTGCATGGCGCCGTCACGCATCCGGATGCGGCGGACGCCGCGCATGACCTCCGCGAACTCCTCGGAACGGGCGGGATCGACCCGGTAGCGCACGGTCACCATCACCGGGCCGCGGTCGGGCTCGGGATCGCGGGCCACGATGGGCGCCGGCCACTGCCGGGAGGGGGCGAGGTTCAGCCCCTCGCCCGAGCGGAGGTGGATGCGGAAGGTGGCGGCGAGCCCCACGATCATGCCGGCGGCCGAGAGGAGAAGGGACCGGGAGATCCCGAGGTGCTCGCCCACGACTCCCCAGAGGGCGCTCCCGCCGGCGAGGCCGGCGTAGAAGACCAGCATGTAGACCGAGAGCGCCCGTCCCGTCACCCAGGAGGGGACCACCGTCTGCACCGCCACGTTGAGGCTGGAGAGGAGCGAGAGCCAGGCGCCGCCCGCGAGGAGCATGGCGAGCATCAACAGCCAGAAGGAGTGGACGTAGGCCAGCGCCAGCGTCGCTCCCGCGAAGACCAGGGTGGCGACCACCACCACGGCGTCCATCGAATTGTCCCGCTTGAGGTGGGGGAGGGCCATGGCGCCCGCCACCGCGCCGATGCCGAGGGCTCCCAGGAGGAGGCCGTACCCCTCCGGCCCCGCCTTGAGCTCGTCCTTGGCGACCAGCGGCAGGAGGGCCCAGAGCGAGGCGCCGCAGAAGACGAACGCGGTGCCGCGGACGATCGGGGCGATCACCTCCGGCGCGTGGCGGACGTAGCGCAGGCCGGTGGTCATGGCCCCCCAGATCCGCTCGGCCGGCAGCATCGCCTCCTCGGCCGGCCGGCGCCAGAAGAAGAGGACGACGAGCACGCCCAGGAACGACACCGCGTTCACCAGGAAGGTGACGGCGGGTCCGGCGGCGGCCACCACCAGGCCCGCGAGGGCGGGTCCGAGGGCGCGGGCGATATTGAAGCCGATGCTTCCGAGGGTGACGGCGGCGGGGAGGTCCTCGCGCGGCACCATCTCCGGGATGCTCGCCTGCCAGGCCGGACCGTTGAGGGCGGCGCCGAGCCCGAGGAGGAAGGTGAAGGTGAGGAGGAGCCCGGGGGTGGTGGCATGGGCCGCCGTAAACGCCCACAGGCCGAAGGCGGCGAGGGTCATCCAGGCTTGAGTGACGAGGAGCAGACGGCGGCGGTCGAGCACGTCGGCGACCGCGCCGGCCGGCAGCGAGAGCAGGAACATGGGCAGGCTGGTCGCCGCCTGGACCAGCGCCACCAGGGCCGGCGACGGGCTGAGCGTGGTCATCATCCACGACGCGCCCACGTTCTGGAACCAGGTCCCGATGTTCGACGCCACGCTGGCGATCCACAGCCAGCGGAAGATCGTGTGCCGCAGCGGGCTCCAGGTGGAGCGGGGGTCAGGGCTCGGCACGGATTTCAACCACACCCTTCCACGCGTCTTTGCCCTCTGGGGCCGACTGCCCTCCGAGGCCTCACCCCCTGGCCCCCTCTCCACTCCGTGGAGAGGGGGAACCTGTCTGAAACAGCCTTGCCGAATCGGGAAGGCTTCGCTCTCTGGGCCCTCCCTCTCCACGAAGTGGAGAGGGAACGAGGGTGAGGCTTCGGAGGGCAGGCGGCCCCGAGGGCAAAGAGGTCTGGAGGCATGGCTTCTCCATTCTAGCGGAGGCCCGGGGCTGGCTTTCGTCCCCCGCTCAACCATAGGATGAAGCGCAAGCCATGAAGAGCTTCGACCTCCCCAGCATCCTGGCGGGCCTGCTGGCCTGTGGCGTGGCGGTGTTCGTGAGCACGGCGCTGGTCTTCATCGCCTTCCGGCTGAACACGATGCTGCGCCGGCGGGACGCGCAGGTGCGCCTGCTCCTCTCGGGGCACCGCTCGATCGCCATCGCCCTCGGGGCCACGATCCTGAGCCAGGCCCTGCTGCTGCGCCACGTGGTCTTCCCGGTGATGGCGGTCCTGCGGGACCTCTTCCTCCAGCGCGCCTCCCTGTTCACCGTCTTCGCCGTGGCCGGCCAGTGCGGGATCTTCTTCTTCCTGATCGGCGGTGTGGCGATCGGCTCGGTCTGGCTCGCCGGCTGGCTGTTCACCCACATGACCGGGGACCTCCCCGAGCAGGAGGAGATCCTGCGGGACAACGTGGCGGTGGCGATCTTCTACGCCTTCGTCCTGCTCGCCATCACGGTCATCCTGAACGAGGGGATCGAGGATCTGGCGCGGTCGATCATCCCCTACGGCCGCTCGGGGGTGGTGCGCCTGCCGTGAAGCGGTCCGGCTGTTCCTTCCTGGGGTGTGCCGGCCTGCTCGTGCTCGTCCTGGCCTTCCTGACGAGCGTCGTCCACCAGACCCTTTCCCCTCCGTCTCCACCCCGGCCCGCTCCCGGTCCTGGCGTTCATCCAAGGCGGGGTGAGGAGGAAGCTCCCCTCGGGTTCCAGCGCGAGGACGACGGAGAGCGCCTCCGCCTCTCCTTCGGGTTCTCGGATTATGAGGGCCGGCCCCACCACTTCTCCTGCGAGGTCAGCAAGCGGGACTACGACCGCGACCTGACCTCCTTCGGCTACTTCCAGGACGAGCTCGACCGGACCGTGGGCGAGGGCCTGCGGGAGCTGTTCGACCGCCAAGCCGAGGAGCACGGAGTGACGCCGTACGTCCGCTTCGAGCTCTACGGCGACACGAGCTACCGCTGGCGGTGGACGGTGCCGGGCCGCCTCCCCCCCGCGGTGGCGGACGCCCTCACGGCGAGGCTCCGGGATTTCGACCGCTGGCTCGATGAGGAGCTCCCGAAGCAGAGGGAGGAGCTCACCGCGCGTTACCTCCGGGAGCACGGAGTGCTCCTCCATGGGGAGGAGGCCTCGGTCGACTACGCGCGGGAGGTGGAGGGGGCCACCGGTCCGCTCACGCCCTGCTTCGAGGCGTTGCGGCAGACGGGGGCCGGGGAGGACGGCCGCCGCATGCTCGCCCTCTTCCTTTCCTTCTTCCAGGAGCTGCGCTACGAGGTGCCGCCGCCGGTCGAGCTCGGGCGGCACATCCTGGGCTTCCGGGTGCCGACCGCGGTGCTGGTGCGCGGCGGCGGGGACTGCGACTCGAAATCGGCGGCCTTCTGCGCGCTCTGGCGCCACCGGCCCGAGCGGGCGATCCTCATCCTCGTCCCCGGGCACGCCCTGGTGGGGGTGGAAGGGGCGCCGCGCGCCGGCGACGCCTACGTGCGGCTCGGCAACCGCTACTTCGTCCTCTGCGAGGTGGCGGGCCCGGGCAAGGTCCCGCCCGGCTTCGGCAGGATCTCCGGCAGCTTCGAGTACGTGATGATCGAGCCGGCGGGGGAGTGAGCGGCCCGTGCTAAAATTGAGGCGTTGCTTCCAGGCGGGCCGCCGTGATTTGATAGGGCGACCTGTTGGAAAGGACGGCACGTATGAACGCGATTCCTCTCCAGCGCGATGACGACGACGTCTACTATCCGGAGTCCGACGGCCAGCCGATGGCGGAGACCGATCTCCACCTTGATGAGATGGTTGACCTGATCCACGCTCTGAGGCGGAGGTATCGGGACGTTCCGGATGTCTACGTGACGGGCAACCTCTTCTTCTATTACGTCAAGGGAGATCCCAGGGCCGTGGTGGCTCCCGACGTCTTCCTGGTCTATGGGGTGGCGAAGAGGAAGCGCCGGACGTACAAGCTCTGGGAGGAGGGGCGGGTCCCTTCCCTGGTGATCGAGCTGACCTCGGACAGCACCAAGGATGAGGATCTCTCGAAGAAGAAGCTCTGCTACGAGAGCCTGGGAGTCGAGGAGTACTTCTTGCACGATCCCTTTGGCGATTACCTGGACCCTACCTTCCAGGGGTTCCGGCTGGTGAACGGGCGGTATCGGCCGATCGATCCCGAGCCGGATGGCTCTCTCCGCAGCCTCACGACGGGGCTGATCCTCCAGGTCGAAGGCACCCGGCTCCGGTTGGTGGACGCCGTCACGGGCGAGCGCCTGCTCTGGGACGATGAGCTCGACGAGAAAGTCGAGGCCGCCGAGCGGCGGGCCGCCACCCTTGAAGAAGAGCTCGCCCGCCTGCGCCGGAAACTGGCTGGAGAAGCCTAACCCGCGGCCGGCAGCCGTACCTCGAACCGCGCCCCGCCCCCCTCCCGGTTCCCCGCGGTCACCGTGCCGCCATACCCCTCCACGATCGCCTTCACGATCGCCAGCCCCAGGCCGGTGTGGCCGTCGCGGGCGTGGGGCTCGTCGGGCCGGTAGGTGAAGAAGCGGTCGAAGATCCGGTCGAGATGGCTCTCGGGGATGCCGGGGCCCTGATCCTCGATCCGCACGGCGGTGACCCCGTTCGAGGCGAGGGTGACCGTCACCGTTCCACCGGCGGGGGAGAAGCTGAGGGCATTGTCGAGGAGGTTCTCGAAGACCTGGAGGAGGCGCTCGGCGCGGGCTCGCGCGAGGACGGGGGCACCGGGCGAGATGAGATGGATCTCCCGATTGTCGGCGCGCCGACGGAAGCCTTCAACCACTTCGCGGAGCAGGGCTTCGAGGTCCACCGCCTCGGGGGCCTCGGTCTCCAGGCGAGCATCGATCTCGCCGATCTCGCGCACGGCGGTGAGCAGGCGCTCCATGCGGGTGACCTCGCGCTGCGCCAGGGCCAGGAAGCGCTCGCGGTCCGCCGGGTCCTCGAGATCGGACAGGATCTCGGCGGCCGAGCGGATGGAGGCCAGCGGGTTCTTGAGCTCGTGGGAGACGTCCGAGGCGAAGGACTCCAGGGCGTGCTGGTGGGCCGCGAGGCGGTGGGTGAGCTGCTCCAGGGCCCGGGCGAGGTCGCCGATCTCGTCCGCCCGGCGCGAGCCGCCGAACCGCCCGCGCAGCCGCCCCCGCCGGTCCAGGAGCTCGCTCGCCTCGTCGCGCAGCCTTCGGATGGGGTGGGTGATGGTGCCGGCGAGCAGGAGGGAGAGGACGGCCGCCACGCCGACCGAGCCCAGGAAGACCTTGAGGATGTCGAGACGGACCTGGTCGAGCTCACGGAGGATTCGCACCGTCGACTGGGAGACCAGCACCGCCCCCACCACCTGATTCCCGGCACGGACCGGGATGGCGCTGTGGAGTGTGAGCGAGGGGCGCCAGAGCTCGCCGCCCGTCGGGCGGACCGCCGCGCCGTAACGTCCGGCGAGGGCGGCTTGGACCACCGCGCCCGGGTAGGGCTCGGCTGGGGGAGCGTACCGGGACCGGGACAGAGATCCCGTCCGCAGCCGTCTCCAGATCCGGTAGGCTCCGGCCGCGCCCCTATATAAAAGGTTGTCCCGGGTGTCCCGCGGCTGCTCCGCCCTCGACGCGGAGGCCTCGGTGGGCTCGTCGCGGGGACCCAGCCGGCTGGAGTCGGCGAGCAGGGTGGCGTCCGCGCCGAAGATCCGCAGCCGGGCCTCGGTACGGCTGTCGAGCCGCTGGAGAAGGCCGGAGGCGGTGGCCACGTCCAGGGCCGGCCGATCCCCCAGGGCCGCCGCCAGCAGCCGCCCCTGCTGGACCATGGCCCGCTCCTGGTCATGCAGGAGCTGCTTCTCGTAGACCCCCAGATAGAGGAAGCCCGCCACCGGCAGGAAGACCAGCAGGATGTTGAACAGCAGGAGCCGGGCGGAGATCCGGGACGGAAGGCGAAGACGCAGGCGCACCGCTCACTCCGGCCGGAAGCGGTAGCCAAGCCCGTAGACGGTCTCGATGGCGTCGCTCGCGGGGTCGGCCTCCGCCAGCTTCTTGCGCAGCCGCTTGACGTGGCTGTCGATCGTGCGGTCGCTGGCGTAGGCGTCGTGGGGGTAGCCCTCCTCCAGGAGCTGGGCGCGGGTCTTCACGTGGCCGGGCCGGCGGGCGAGGGCGTGAAGGAGGGTGAATTCGGTGACGGTGAGCGGCACCGGAGCGCCGTTCCAGAAGGCCTGGTAGCGGGCGAGGTCGAGCCGCAGGCGCCCGGCCTCCAGCACCCGCTCCTCGCCCGGCGGCTCCTGGCGGTGAGCGGCGCGGCGGAGCAGCACCTTGACGCGGGCGGCCAGCTCGCGCATCGAGAACGGCTTGCAGAGGTAGTCGTCCGCTCCCAGCTCCAGCCCCAGCACGCGGTCGAACTCCTCGTCGCGCGAGGTGAGGAAGAGGATGGGGAGCCGCTCGGAGAGGGCGCGCAGCCGCCGGCAGAGCTCCAGGCCGTCCATGCGCGGCATCAGGACATCGAGGATGGCGAGGTCCGGAAGCGACCGCTCGAGGCTCTGCCAGGCGGCGAGGCCGTCGGCGAAGCTCTCGACCCGGTACCCCTCGCGGCGCAGGGCGAAGCCCACGGTCTCGCGCAGGCTCTCCTCGTCGTCCACCAGGGCGATCAGGCCGCCGGGAGCCGGGGTCGTCATGGAAAGAATCTAGCGCAGATCCCGCGCCCCGGCCCGGTTTCCACAATTCCGCCACAATCCTGCGGGATCTCGCCCCGGTTCCGCCCGCGCCGCTCCCCGGCGGCGCGATGGAATGCCCTCCGGACCTACAAGGAGGGAAGACTATGTTTGCGATCGAATCTGAAAGGCGGCGGCTGCGCGACTCGACCGGCTTCAAGATGGTGGCCATCGGCGGCCTGGTGATCCTGCTCCTGATTCCCCTGGGGATGGTGGGATCGCTGATTGGTGAGCGCGAGCACCGGCAGTCGGCGGCGGCGGACGAGGTGGCGGCCACCTGGGGGAAGGGCCAGCTTCTGAGCGGCCCGGTGCTGACGGTCCCCTACCGGCAGCACGGGAAGAACGAGAAGGGGGATGAGACGGTCTGGACCTCCTATGCCCGCTTCCTGCCCGCGACGCTCGTGGTCGACGGCCGGGTGCTCCCCGAGAGGCGCCACCGGGGGATCTTCGAGACCGTGGTCTACCGGGCCGACCTGCACTGGACGGGCTCCTTCGCGCGGCCGGGCTTCGAGGGCTGGTCGATCGCGCCCGAGGACATCCTCTGGAAGGAGGCCTACCTCTCCGTGGGCGTGCCCGACCTGCGCGGCCTCCGCTCCGGCGTGGGAATCCGGTGGGCCGGACGCCCCTTGCAGTTTCAGCCCGGGGGAGCCGAGGAAAACCTGTGGGATTCGGGGCTGCGCGTCCCCCTGCCGGACTTGGCCGCGGGCAAGAAGGAGGACGCCTACGCGTTCGATTTCGATCTGGGGATCAACGGCAGCCAGGACCTCAAAGTCGTTCCCATGGGCCAGCAGACCACGGTGGCCTTGCGCTCCCCCTGGCCGTCGCCCAGCTTCTCGGGAGCTTTCCTGCCGGAATCCTCCAAGGTGACCCCTCAGGGGTTCCAGGCCCGCTGGAACGTCTCCGGATTCGCCCGCGGCTACCCCCGGCAGTGGCGGCAGGCGGAGGCCGAGAAGCTGGCCCCCAAAGCGGCACTGAAGGCCTCGGCCTTCGGAGTCGACCTCTTCCTGCCCGTGGACGCCTACCAGAAGACGGAACGGTCGGTGAAGTATGGCGTCCTCTTCCTGATCCTCACCTTCCTGACCTTTTTCCTCTACGAGGTCTTCAGCGGGGTGCCGCTCCATCCCATGCAGTACTTCCTGGTCGGCTCGGCGCTCTGCGTCTTCTACCTGCTCCTGCTCTCGATCTCGGAGCACGCCCCCTTCGGCCTCGCCTACCTGGTGGCCGCGGCCGCCACGGTGCTGCTGATCGGCGGCTACTCGGCCGCCGTGCTCCATGGGCGATTGCGGGCGCTGCTCATGGCCGTGGTGCTCGGGGTGCTCTACGGCTACTTATATGTCCTTCTCCAACTGGAGGACTACGCGCTCCTGCTGGGCTCGGTCGGCCTCTTCGTGATCCTCGCCCTGGTGATGTTCCTGACTCGGCGGATCGACTGGGGAAATTCGCGGCCGGCCAGCGTTAAGGAGATTGTCACGCCCGGCTAACCCAGCGGCACTAGACAGGGTGTGAGAAAGATACTATTCTGGTCACAAATGAGTCACCGCCCTCTCACCCCGCTCGTCACCTCCTCCCCCCAGCGGGTGTGTTGTACCTGTAGCAAGCGGGTGTGAGCGGCTAGGGCCGTTCGCATCCGCCTCTCCTTAATCTCCCAAGCATTCTGAACGTCTGACGGCTGGCTTTCCAGCCGCGAACGGAACCCGTGTCTCTGGAGGTAGTCGATGCCAGCAGGAGCTGCATCCCAGGGCGAGCCCATTACCTGGGACCTGATTCGGAAGCGCAATTTCGTCGAGCGGCTGAAGCACGAGAAGGGCGGCCTCGACGTGATCCGCGATCTGCCGGCGATGATCGAGGCCGGCTACGAGGCCGTGCCCGAAGAGGACTTCGTGCGCATGCAGTGGTACGGCCTGTACCACGACAAGCCGAAGGTCGGGTACTTCATGCTGCGGGTGAAGCTGCCCGGCGGCGTGGTGACCCCGGCCAAGCTGCGCATTATCGGCGAGCTCTCCCAGCGGTTCGGCCGCGGCTACGGCGAGCTGACCACCCGCCAGAACGTCCAGCTCCACTGGATCGAATTGGCCCAGCTCCCCGAGGTGCTCCGGCTCCTGGAAGAGGGGGGGATGACCACCACCGGAGCCTGCGGCGACAACGTGCGCGCCATCACCGGCTGCCCGGTGGCGGGGCTCGACCGCGAGGAGCCGTTCGAGGTCCAGGGGCTGATCGACGAGGCGACCCGCTTCTTCATCGAGAACCGGGAGTACTCGGACCTCCCGCGCAAGCACAAGATCACCATCTCGGCCTGCCCCCACCAGTGCAACGCGCCCGAGATCCACTGCATCGCCCTGATCGGCGCCCCCCGCGGCGGCCGGCCCGGCTTCGGGGTGCGGGTCGGCGGCGGGCTCTCCACCTGGCCCCGGCTCTCGGACGACCTCGGGGTCTGGATCCCGGCCGAGGAGGCGCTGACGGCCCTCCAGGCGATCGTCGACGTCTGGCGGCTCGACCTCAAGTACCGGATGTCCCGCGCCAAGGCCCGGCTCAAGTTCATGGTCAACGACCTCGGCCCCGAGGCCTTCCGCGCCCGCGTCGAGGAGCGGCTCGGGCGGCGGCTGGAGGACGGCGCCGTGCCCGAAGCTCCCGCGGAGGAGAAGGACCACACCGGCATCCACCCCCAGAAGCAGGAGGGGCTCTATTACGCCGGAGTGCCCGTCTACCTGGGGCTGATGAACGGCGACACCATAATCCGGCTGGCCGGTCTGGTCGAGAGCTGGGGGGGCGAGCTCCGCATCACCCGGCGGCAGAACTTCATCCTGGCCAACATTCCCGAGGCGCGGCTGGACGCGGTGGTGCGGGAGGTCGAGGCGCTCGGCTTTCCTCTCGAAGGGATGGGGCTGCGGGGGGCGAGCATCGCCTGCACCGGCGACCCGTTCTGCAACTACACCGTGGCCGAGACCAAGGGGCGGCTGCAAGGGATCGTCGAGCACCTGGAGGCGACCTTCGGCGAGGCGGTTTCCGGTCTGCGGCTCAACCTGGACGGCTGCCCCCACGCCTGCGCCCACCACTGGATCGGCGACGTCGGCCTCCAGGGGACGACCCTGCGCGAGCGGGGCCCCGCGGGCGAGCGCATCCAAGGGTACGACGTCTTTCTGCGCGGCGGCCTGGGCCGGGACGCCGCCATCGGCCGCCCGGTCCTCAAGCGGGTGCCGGGCTCTGAGGTCCATCTCGTCATCGAGCGCTTGTTCCGTGCCTATCTCGACGGACGCCAGGAAGGGGAGCGCATCCAGCAGTTCTTCACCCGCCATTCCGACGAGGAGCTGACCGTCCTCGGGATGGGGCAGGAGGCGGCCGAGGCCGTCGCCGCCGAGGCTTCGTAGAAAGGAAGACCGCATCATGTTGGAGAGAGCGACCGTCCGGAAGATCGATCACCGGGACCTGCTCGACGAGTTCGAGGCCGGCCAGCTCGCCGTCGAGCTCGACGACGCCACCCCCCAGGAGGTCATCGCCTGGGCGCTGGAGCGCTGGGGCACGCAGGTGGCGATCTGCACCAGCTTCCAGGCCGAGGGCATGGCGATCCTCGACATGGCCTGGCGGATCGACAACAACGTCCGCCTCTTCACCGTCGACACCGGGCGGCTCCCCCAGGAGACCTACGACGTGATGGAGACCGTGCGGCAGCGCTACGGCATCGAGGTCGAGGTCTACTTCCCCGACGCGGCCCAGGTGGAGGCCATGGTCCGGCGCCTCGGCCCCAACCTCTTCCAGAAGAGCGTGCAGGCCCGCCTCCACTGCTGCAACGTGCGCAAGGTCGAGCCGATCCGCGGCGTGCTGGAGGGGCTCGACGCCTGGATCACCGGCCTGCGGCGCGACCAGTGGGCGAGCCGGGCCAACATCCGCAAGATCGAGATCGACCACGACCACGGCGGCCTGGCCAAGATCAGCCCGCTCGCCGACTGGACGATCGACGAGGTCAAGGCCTACAACGAAAAGTACGACGTCCCCGTCCACCCGCTCTACGCCAAGGGGTTCACCAGCATCGGCTGCACCCCCTGCACGCGGGCCACGAAGGAAGGGGAAGACCCGCGGGCCGGCCGCTGGTGGTGGGAGACCAACGCGCCTAAGGAGTGCGGCATCCACTGCCCGATCGAGACCGGCGCCTTCGAGCACGAGCTGGAGGCCCTGTCGCACGCCCAGCCGCACCACCCGAGCCCGCTGAGGACCGTGCGATGAGCACGGCGACCGTGGCGATCGTGGCCCCGGCCCTGGCGGTCGACGCCGTGCAGCGGGAGGTCCTGCTGGAGGAGCTGGCGACGCTGGTCGTCTCGCTGCGCGACCCCGAGACCCGCTCCCCCTGGGAGGATCTGGCCGCGGCGGTGGACGCGGGCGGAGTGGAGGAGGGGCAGCTCGGCCGGCTGGAGCAGATCCTGGAGATGACCCTCCAGACCGGACGGGTGCGGCGGGTCCACGGCGCCGAGAGCGAGCAGGCCCTCCTGCGCCTCTTCCACCAGACTCCGCGGGGGTCCACCTCCCGCCGCGCCACCGAGGCGGTGAACCGCACCCTGGCCACCCTCGCCGGCCAGACGGTCGAGACGATGCTGTTCACCACCCAGGGCCCGGGCGTTTACCGGCTGGGGATCGAGACCGCCAACTGCAAGCTCACGCTGGAGATCGACCGTCACGGCATCACGGTCGAGAGCCTGGAGGTCTGACCCATGCAGCACTATCCCGTCTATCTAGATCTGAAGGACCGCCCCTGCTTCGTGATCGGCGGTTGCGCCATGGCCGAGGAGAAGGTGAAGGGGCTGGTCGCCGCGGGCGCCCGGGTGACCGTGATCTCCCCCGAGCTCACGCCGGCCCTGAGCGGGCTCGTGGTGGAGGGGAAGGTCGACTCCATCGCCCGCCGCTACCGGCGCGGGGACCTCCGAAACGCCTTCCTCGTGGTGGTCGTGAGTCAGCCGCAATCGGTGACGCAGGCCGTCTGGGAGGAGACGCGGGGGAGGAACGTCCTGGTCAACACCCTCGACGACGTCCCCCACTGCGACTTCATCGCCCCGTCCATCGTCCGCCGGGGGGACCTCGCGGTCGCCATCTCCACGAGCGGCCGGGCCCCGGCGCTGGCCGTGCGGCTGCGCCAGAAGCTGGAGCGCGAGCTGGGCCCCGAGCACGCCCGCTTCCTGGAGATCGCGGGGATGCTCCGCGCCCCCCTCGCCCGCCGCTGGCCCGATTTCGAGACCCGCAAGTCCCTTTGGTACAGGCTGGTCGATTCGGATGTCATTCACCTCCTGCGCCGCGGCAACGAGCGGGAGGCCCTGGGCCGGATCCGGGAGATCCTCGATGTCATCCCCGAGCCCGTGCCAGCCGGCGCGGTGGCGGTGGCCCTGGAAGCCGAATGAGCCGGGGGATCGTCTATCTGGTGGGCGCGGGGCCCGGCGATCCGAAGCTGATCACCGTCCTAGGGCTCGACCGCCTGCGGCAGGCGGAGGTCGTGATCTACGACCGCCTGGTTTCCGAGCGGCTGCTCGACGAGGCGCCCCCCTCCGCCGAGCGGATCTTCGTGGGCAAAGCGCCCGGGGAGCATTCCTGCAAGCAGGAAGAGATCAACGAGCTGCTCCTGCGCCACGCCCGGGCGGGGAAGACCGTGGTGCGGCTCAAGGGCGGGGACCCATTCGTCTTCGGCCGCGGCTCGGAGGAGGCGCTGGCCTGCGCTGAGGCCGGCATCCCCTGGGAGGTGGTGCCCGGCATCAGCAGCGCGGTCTCGGTCCCCGCGCTCGTCGGCATCCCGGTGACCCACCGCGAGCTGGCCGGCGGCTTCGCCGTGGTGACCGGCCACTGCGCCGAAGGGGATCGCCAGGACTGGGCGGCGCTGGCGCGGGTCGAGACCCTGGTCATCCTGATGGGCCTCTCGCGGCTCCCCGAGATCTCGGCCTCTCTCCTCTTCCACGGCCGCGGCGCGGACACGCCGGTGGCGGCCATCGCCCAAGGGAGCCTGCCGGGGGAGCGGGTGGTGGTGGGAACCTTAGGGACGATCGCGGGCGACGTGGCCCGGGCCGGCCTCAAGGCGCCGGCCACAATCGTGGTGGGGGAGGTGGTGCGGGTCCGCCAGCGGCTGCTCTCAGCGCTCCACGATCTTGCGCAACCAGAGCTCGAAAGAGCAAGGATATAACCGCGAATCTCCTCCCGGCTGGAAATTCTGCTCTGGAGCTCCGATGGGGAATGGAGCCGTGGACGGAAGGTGCGCTCCCGCGCGCGAAAAACTCGAAGGGGGAAGCTCGCCCCGTGAGCCCCGCCCGGAAAATCTCGTGGGGGAGCTCTCCCCCCTGAGATTTATCCGCGCGGTTTCGGAGGGGAGAGCTTCCCCCGCGAATCCGCGGCGACATCCAGCAAACCCCAGCCGGTGGGTCTCAGAGGGGAGACGTTCCCCAGCGAGATTTTCGCTCCGGGTTTCGGAGGGGCGGCCTCGCCCCGCGAGATTTTCCGGCCTGGTCGTGCTCGAAATCCGCCGGGGAGCGTTCCCCGGCGGCCGGGCATCGCCGCGATCGCGATTCAGAGCCGATCCTACAGGCTCTAGCGTTCCACGATCTTGCGCAGCCAGAGCTCGAACATCAGGCGGAGGTCCTCGGCCTCCTCGGGTGAGACCTTCCGCCGGATCCTGAACTCCACCGCGTTGCCATCCAATAGAGGAAAGACCACCGGATCGACCTCGGCCGAGATCCGCGCCGGGGGAAGGGGAGGGGCGGCCGGCCGTTCCGTCCGGGTCTCTTTCTCTTCCCGCGCCGGCGCGGTCAGCAGCCGGGCATACTCCAGGGTCTCCCGGTACTCGGTCAGGAAATCGTCCACCGAGTTCTCGTTGAACCCCTCGTCCAGGATCAGCGACAGCCGCAGGGTCTGCGCGGAGGGGAGCTCCGCCCCGTAGCGTTCCCACAGCCGGGCATGGACCGGCGGCATCAGTGCCGCCTGCTGGACCAGCCGCAGCCGCTCCTCCGACCCCTCCCGCTCGTCGAGCAGGATGCGCAGCGCCCGTCCGGACAGCTTCACCAGCGAGTCCCCGTCCAGCAGCCCGAACGACCGCAGGGCCGCGATGGTCTGCTTGCCGCCACTGCTCTTGGCCGAATACCCCCAATGCGCCGCCGCCGTCTCCGGCCGCGCCGCGTTCCGCTGCTCCGCCTCATAGAACGTCCGCGCCCGGTCCAGGGCCTCCCGGAGGCCGACGAAGGGAAAGGAGGGGCTGCGGACCTTCTTCCTGGATTCGGGCTCGTCCATGCTGTCTCCTATGTTGTCAGATTTTATCTCCGGGATGGAGACAGGGAGGGATGGAGATAAGGGGTGACCTGGGGAGACAAGGCATGCTTCGCGGCCCGGAATGCGGGGGAGAGGGCGGGAGCGAGCGTGGCTCAGGCTCTGGAAAATCCTGTGGAAAACGGGTGGATATCGATGTCTGGGGTGGTCGGGGAGGATGTCGGAGTTGTCTGGAGGCTGTCTCCGTTTTCGAGCCCCGTCAGGGGTGAAGGCATGTAGCCAGGGGCGTGAGCTCCTGGAAGGGAGGCCCAAAATTGAATCCCGAGCCCCAGAGGGGCGGCGGCAGTTTTCCGGAGCGCAGATCTGCCGTCGCCCCTACGGGGCTCCTGGGTCGGTGGGTGGCACCGTCTCCAGGGGCTCACGCCCCTGGCTACATGCCTTCGCCCCTGGCGGGGCTCGAAATCCCGAGGGCAGTCCCCCACCCGATGTGGAGGTATTTCCGCCCTACGCTTGTTTTATGCTTGGAGTGTCTTCCTGAAAGGAGCGGCCCATGCTTCCGATCCCCGAGCTCGCCACCGCAACCGTCACAGCCCTGGTCCCCTATCTGGCCGCCGCCGGAACCGAGGGGGCGAAGAAGCTGGGAGGAGCCGCTGCCGAGCGTCTGACCGGCCTTCTCGGCAAGCTCAAGACCCGCCTCTGGCCCGCGGGCCATGACGCGCTCTCGGATCTCGAGAAGGCTCCGGCCGATCCGGATACCCAGGCCACCCTGCGCCAGCAGCTCAAGAAACAACTGGGCGACGACGCCGACCTGCACGCCCTGCTGACCGCTCTCCTGGACGAGCTACGCGCGGCGGGCCCTGTCATCACCCAGACCAGCACAAACGTGGGAACCGGCAACGCCAGCGTCCAGATCGCCGGGAGCAACAACCAGGTGGGAGACGTTGGCAGGTCGTGAGCTCCGGATGTCAGCCCCGCAGGGGGGCTCCGACCTCATGCTCCGATTTTTGTCGGTTCGCCCACCGGCCCAACGGGCCGGACGGGGACGCTCACGCATCGAGAGTGCTCCGGGTAGAAGGTGCCAGCCTTTACGCCGCGTCCCTGCGGGGCTGAAATCCGAGATATCCTTACAAGGAGCAATGAGCATCGAGAGCCTGTATCAGCTTGTCAGTGAAGCGATCCGACGCGCCGAGTGGCTGGACGACCTCCATGATCCTGGAGCGCAGGCAGCCTATCTGGAGGTGTCCCGCCTGGAGGAGAGGATCGCCGAAGCTCTCCCTGCGATCGAACCTGAGGGTGCTCTGGCACGACGCGGATCTGTGAGAGCGGCACTTGCCGCAGGGGAGCTCAACCGCGCCAAAGAGCTGGCCGAACGCTTCCTTCGTGAGGACCTTGCCAACGCCGAGCTACGGGCCGAGCTCCTTCAGCTTTTGGCGGCTCCTCAGGGAGATGCCCAGGCCCAGATCGCCGGCAACAACCAGGTGGGAAACCTTGGCGGGCGCACCTGATCTCCCGTCGGCTGACCCGCCCGGAGCCCGGCAGGAGGCCTGGGTCTCCGGGGAGGGGCACGTCGTCGTCCAGATCGTCGGGGACGGCAACACGGTCGTCGCTGGTCATCCTCATCTACGGCTCACCCGCTACCTGAATCGCCGGCTGGCGGAAGGGGAGGACCGCGGAGAAGCGTCCCTCCTCTCTCCGTACTCCCTCTCCGTCCCTCTGGTGGGCAGGGAAACGGTGCTGGCCGATCTCTGGACCTGGCTGACGAGCCCCCAGCGCATCTCGGTCCGGGTGCTGACCGCGACGGCCGGCGCTGGGAAAACCCGCCTGGCCCTGGCGCTCTGCGAGGAGACGACCGAGAGAGGTTGGGCCGCCGGCTTTCTCACCGACATCGAGATGGAGCGGTTCCGGAACCAGCAGAACCTCTCCTCCTGGGGCTGGAACCGGCCGACGCTCATCGTGGTCGACTATGCCTCCGCTCGGGCCCGGACCCTGAACGACTGGCTCATCGAATTGGCCGACCATCCGATCCGGGAAGGGCCTCCTCTTCGTCTCCTTCTGCTTGAACGCCATGCGGAGCCCACAGGTGGTTGGTGGCGGGAGGCGTTCGGGGTCGGAGGAGGAGACTCCGAAGCGGTCGGACGGTTGCTCGATCCTCCAACCGGTCCCTATGCCCTGCCGGGGCTCGTTGAGCCGCAGGAGCGGAGGGCGGTGCTCGCCTCGATCCTCGAGCGGGTCGGGAGCCCTGTCCGGCTGCCGGACGATCAGGGCTTCGACCATCGCTTGGCCGAGATCTCCTGGGGAGGAGAGCCGCTTTTCCTCCTGATGGCCGGGCTGGTCGCTGCCAGAGCGGGCATTGGCGAGGTCCTCGCCCTTTCCGCACCGGATCTCGGCTTCTCCATTGCCAGCCATGAGATCCAGCGCCTTCACGGTATCGCCGAGAGCCGGAATCTGAAGGAGAAATTCTTCGCGCATCTCGCCGCCTACATAACCCTTTGCCAGGGGCTGACTTATCAGGAAGTTGAATCGGTCATCGAGGAAGAGCAGGACGCATTGCGCTACCGAGCGGCGGGAGACCTGCCGGACATTTTCGCGGCCCTCGCCGAAGCCTTGCCAGGGGAGCCGGGCGCCGTATCGCCCATCCTGCCTGATGTCGTCGGCGAGGCCGTGATCCTGGAGGCATTTGGGGCGGCCAGAGGAGAGGAAAAGGCACTCCTGGCGATGTGTCGAGCCGCTCAGAGGGCCCAGGAGCGGGTGACGGCCAGTCTGGTGCATCTGGCCCAGGACTACGGCACGGTCCGGAAGGAGCCGCTCGCCTGGTTTGCCCGGCTGGCCGAGGAACGGGCCGTCGAGCTTCACGGGTTCGTCTCCATACTCGACCAACTCCCAGACAGCAGCTTGGTTTTTCGGGATTCAGCAGCAGCCTTGACTGCTCGCGCCGTTGAGCTGGCGCGGAAACAGGATGCGCGCGAAACTCTGGCAGGCGCGCTCAACAACCTGTCCGTCCGTCTGAGCGATCTGGGTCGTCGGGAGGAGGCGCTGACCGCCTGCGAAGAGGCGGTAGCCATCCGCCGCCAGTTGGCCGCCGCGCGCCCCGACGCCTTCCGGCCCGCTCTGGCGAGTGCGCTCAACAACCTGTCCGTCCGTCTGAGCGATCTGGGTCGTCGGGAGGAGGCGCTGGCCGCCTGCGAAGAGGCGGTAGCCATCCTCCGCCAGTTGGCCGCCGCGCGCCCCGACGCCTTCCGGCCCGATCTGGCGACGTCGCTCAACAACCTGTCCATCAGTCTGAGCGATCTGGGTCGTCGGGAGGAGGCGCTGGCCGCCTGCGAAGAGGCGGTAGCCATCCTCCGCCAGTTGGCCGCCGCGCGCCCCGACGCCTTCCGGCCCGATTTGGCGACGTCGCTCAACAACCTGTCCGTCCGTCTGAGCGATCTGGGTCGTCGGGAGGAGGCGCTGACCGCCTGCGAAGAGGCGGTAGCCATCCTCCGCCAGTTGGCCGCCGCGCGCCCCGACGCCTTCCGGCCCGCTCTGGCGATGTCGCTCAACAACCTGTCCAGCAGTCTGAGCGATCTGGGTCGTCGGGAGGAGGCGCTGGCCGCCTGCGAAGAGGCGTCGGAGCTGTACCGCCAGTTGGCCGCCGCGCGCCCCGACGCCTTCCGGCCCGATCTGGCGACGTCGCTCA
>JBJMHA010000082.1:0-96731 GCA_045807625.1 Thermoanaerobaculia bacterium
AGGCGATCGTTTCGGGATCCTCGTAGGGGCGGCCCTGTGGGGCCGCCGTGGTGGCCGGACGGGCGGGCCGGTCTCCCCGGGTTGTCCACCAGGGCGGCCACATAGGGCCGCCCCTACATGCCCCTCTCCTATTTTCAGAACAGAGGGACAGTCCTCTCTTCTCGAGGGGGAAAGGGGCCCTCAGGAGCAGCCTATTCAACCGAGCTCATCTGGCGATGCGACGATAAGATTGATGCCGCCGCGCAACAGCGGTATCTTGAATTTGGCGGATCGATAAAGGCAAAGCTATCGCGAGATGGCGGCGCAAAGCCCGGGTCTCCCGTCAGATCGTCCGGCTGCCGAAAAGCCTTCCGGGGTGGGGTACGGCCGAATGGCTCCATAAGGAGGGCGACATGACGACCAACGAGGCCCAGCTACTCTCCAGCCGGCGCAAGCTCAGGAAAAGACTGATCCAATTCCTCTTCTTGTTCCTGATGACGCTTCTCTCCTGCGCCGGTCTCGTCCTGATCTTCAACTATGTGCCATGGCATCTTGGGGAAGCCGGGAGGGACATCGGGATCTCCATGCTCATCGCCGGCACCGTCGGCCTGGGGGTCGAGCTGTCCACCCGGAAAGAGATGGAAAGGGTTCTGGGGGATCTGATCGAGGAGAAGCTCGCCGAGGCGACGAGCGATCGATTTGCGGTGCTCGAAACGGCTCTCCCCAAGCTCGAGGAGATCCGCGATCTCGTCGTACAGGAAAGCGGTCTTCAGGATGCAGGAGTGAAGCGGCTGTCCCGCCGCCGGGAGGACAACCTTCTCCAGGAATTCGTCGAGCGGGCGGCGCCGGGCAGCACGATTCGGGTGATGGCCATCTGTCTCAATACCCTGGCCAACAATCGGGGGAAGGATCTGTTCAAGAGAAAGCTCCAGGAGGGGTGCCGGATCCGGCTGCTCCTCCTCGACCCGGATGACTCCACGGCGCTGGAGGAACGGGCCCGGCAGGAGAATCGGACCAGCGAGGAGGAGCTTCGGGATTTCAAGGAACGGGTGCAGACCTGGGGCTCAGTGCACAAAAACGCGATCCAGAAGCTCGCCGCCGACAAGACCCTCACCGGGAGCATCGAGCTGGGGTACTACCAGTCGCTCCCGAGCTGCTTTCTGATCGACAACGGCCATGCCATGCTGGTCGGATTTTACCTGCATGGCTGCCGTGGTGAAAAGTGTCCGCACCTGGAGATCGAGAACCGGCAGAACGGGTTCTATCTGCAATTTGATCAGCACTTTGAAACCCTGTGGGCGCGGAGAATCACACCCTCCGACCGGCGCAGGAAAGAGGAGCCGGTGGAAGTGGAGCGGAGGGGTTTGCGGCTCGCCTGAAAAGCGATTCTACCCAAGAATCCGCAATCCACGTACGGCGGCGGGGGCTGGATGGCGGAGCACGAATCGGCTGGCACCTCCTCTCGGTTGAGGAACTCGCCGAGTTTTTCGATCAGTGTGTAGTCGGAGTAGAAGAGGATTATCACAATGGAAGCACACCCAGCAGCCGCAGTTCGGACCGTGGAGGAACTGCGCTCGGCTAAATTGGGCGGCACTGTTGCTCTAAACGTCTCGCCTGAGATTAGGACTGAGGTCGATCGGATCTATGGCGCAGCAATTCACAATCTCGATCACTTCGGGTTCTGGCGCGACGGCAGCACGGCGGAATATCGGCCAAAGCGTGGTTTATGGCTACCACAGCGACGTGCTATAGCCTTTGCCCACGCCTATCTTAGCACCTGCCACGTTCAAGGTTCAGCACGCGAGGCGGCACTGGTCAAAATGCCGACAGGAACCGGCAAGACAGCTGTCATCGCGACGCTCGCGTGCGCATCGCCGCTTGTACGCAAGACGCTAATCCTGACTCCGCGTGCGGGTTTGGTCCATCAGATGAAGCTGGATCTCTCGTTTCGGTTCTGGGGTCGTGCACTTAGCGCCGTCTATTATGATTCGAAGATTCACGAGGAAGTCGACCAAGTTGAGATCGACCGTCTCGAGGCGGATGTCCGGCGAGGTACAACCGCACCTGCGCGAGTGCTGATCGCAGGTCAATATGCAAAGATTTGGGCGGAGCGAGACCAGGAACGCCAGATACTAGTCTCAACCTTCAATGCGTTGCACTTGATCCTTGGCCTCAAGCCACCAGCACACCGTTCGATGTATGGGCGAGACGCACGCGAGGTGGCGCGCAGCCTCAAAATGCTGGACAAATCGGAAGAAGACATGAAGGAGGACGACGAAATCGCGAATATCGAGGCGTTTCGTGATCTACTGAGGTCGGTGGATCTGGTGGTCGTCGACGAGGGTCACTACGAACCGGCTTACTCCTGGTCTCAGGCTGTTCACGCAATTGACAAGCCGACCATCATCTTCACGGCAACACCCTACCGTAACGATTATAAATATTTTCGGATCGAAGGTAATTTCGTCTTCAACCTGCCTTGGGGGGAAGCTGTCCGCGAGCACCTAGTGCGTGCCGTGCGATTCGAGCCTCCGGTTGCCGCAAGCGAAACCTTGCCAGCGAAGCCTGGAAAGCCCCCACGTAGGTTGGCTAGCTACAACGAGCGAAGATTCGTCCAGGAGTTTGCCGCCACACTAGCCCAGTTGCCCGAGGGAAAAAAGGTCATCGTGCATGCCGGCACTTATCAATCGCTGATGAGCCTGCAGCGCGCCTTTTTCACGCAAGGCGAGGCTGCCGTCCTCATCCACGACGCGTTCACCGGCAAGAACAAGGATTGTCTGGACCTGCGCAACATGTCTGCCCAGAACCGGAAAAAGCTTAAGGAGCTGCGTTTCCAGCATGTGCGTCATACGGAGAAAGACGAAGCCGCGCAGCAGTCGCGGGTCTGGCTCCATCAGTACAAGCTCCTGGAGGGAATTGACGACAGCCGCTTCGTCGAGATCTGGCTTTATGACGGACTCGGCTCGGCGCGTCAGGTCGTTCAGCAGGTCGGCCGTGCGATAAGGCGACCTAGTCTTGAGGACGAGACCGGTCAGATCGCAACCATCCGCGGAAGCTCGAAGCGCCTTGACGCCTATGAGGGCGCGCCGATCGTCGCCGAGCAGACCCGAGTGCGCTGGGATGACTACTTGGCATATGAGGCCTATGCCGCGGAGCGCGTGGACATCGCGTTCATCGCCGAGACGCAGCTTCTCGCTAGCGTGAAGCGCGCAGCGCCTGCTGTTCAATACATCGCGGGCGAGTTTCGCGGCGGTCATCTGCTTGATCAAGTACCGACGATGTCGGCATTCCTGCTCCCGCGCCGCGGTGTCGTGTGCCGCGTCCGCGGCATCCTCGACCATGAGGAAGGCGCGATCTCCGACATCTTCCTTGACGCACTACAGAAGGCCTCGATGGAGGCAATGCTTCTGGAGGAGCGTTTCGACATCGTAGCAGTCGTTGCACCTGAAGGCGCGGTCTATCGCGACGTCCGACTGATCCGGTACCTGTCCTGGGGAAACTCGCCCTATCTCGCACGGCACCACATCCCTGAATGGCGTCTGGGTGTGATGGCGATGGTGAGAGCCGGCCGCTACCTCTTCATCCTCGATACTGAAGGCGTCTGCATCGACTATGCTCGCTTGGGCCTGCTGAGCCCCGAGGCGATTGAGCTCAAGCGCCTTTTTCCGCGGTCGACCGCAGGCCGCCGAGGGACGGCGCTGGCACCGACGCGGACGCGCATCGTCGAGACCGCAGCCGCTGGGCTCGACATTAGCGAGCTTGGCCTTCGATCGATTAGCGTGCGCAAGCACGCCCTTGACGAGGGCTATTTCGATCTCGCCGAGGCAAGCCAGGTACCGACCTCGGTGCGCGGTTATGGACGACTGGGCGACGACTCGGCGCGCCGCCGCCTTTCCTTCTCGCAATCCAGTGTGGCCGACGCTACGTACAAGCTTCTCGCGGTCAAGGATTACGTGAAATGGACGAGGCTGATCGGCGACGCAATGGCCGATGAGAGAATCCAACCCCATGAGTATTTTGGGCGGTTCGCGCGCGAGGTCCGCCCGCTCGACGACGAAGACGGAGCACCTCGATCGATCCTGCTCGATCTTTGGGACGTCCTCGACGTTTCGGACGAAACCAAGGATGAGAGGCGGTGGGATAGCGAGGCGGTCGAAGAGATTCTCACCTACGACACTTGCTGCGAGGTGACGGAGCATCGTGACGATGAGGACACGCCACCGCGCTACCACTTCACCTTTGGACCCTATCAACTAGAGCTCAAATATGTCTATCGCGATACGGTTCCGCCGGCGGGGCGTTACTCAATTGTCAGCGAAGAGCTGAACGCTGCAGTCGCGGACGAGGTGGAGGACACTAGCGAGCGCGAGATAGATCCCGAAAACCGTATGTTCGGCAGACGGCTGCCAACTTCGCTCACACGTCTGATCAACCAAGAGCAGGCATTCCGGATCGTACCTGCAGAATGCGGCGTGGTCTACTCGCACTCGCATTTCTATAAACCTGAAGTTAACGAGGCCGTGCTGTCCATCCTCGAGCCCTTGAACATACTGGTGAACGTCGTCAGCGAGAAGGGAGACACGCGAGTCAAGAACACTGCCGATTGGGCACGATCCACGCTGTTCGGTCTTGTCTATGGGTGGCTTAATGGCGCACCTGCCAGTGGTGATACGTTCGCCGAGGACCTCCAAGGCTGCGGGACCGTCGTGTGTGATGATCGAGGCGCTGAGACCGCAGACTTCTATGGTATAGACGATCTAAGGAGACGCGTGCTAGTTATCCATGCGAAAGCCAAGAACGACACGCCCGGTGTCTCCGCGCGCGAGTTGCAGGAGGTGACCCGACAAGCACAGGCCAGTTTGGCGTTCGCCGGCTCAAGTCGCCGGGAATTCAGGTTTCCGAACCAGTGGAGGGGGCAGTGGTCGGTGTCACTCAAGGATGCAGGTGGCGCGACGATCTCGCGGCCTCGCCTGATCAAAGGTGAGGGTCTGACGATCCAAGCAGTCCACAGTCGGCTGGCCGATGCCCTCGCCAACCCGACCTACGCCAAGGATGTGATCATGCTTACTAGCGGAGTCCTGAGCGCCAGCGCCGCGCGGCGAGCGCACAATAGCGACGATCAGCGCGACCTGCAGTTTCTATACTTCCTCGCGAGTGTCCGCTCGACTTTCGATCGAGCAGGCGTCCGCTATCGGATCATTTGCAATCCATGACAAAAGAACGACGCGCTTAAGCCTGCGTACAACGTGCGCTGACTTGGAAACGTACCGGCCGGAGAGAGGATCGGTGTACTCTCTCACTTCGGGGGCTGGATCGATAGGTATTCCCCATAAACACAGGTTCCTCTGGCGTTGATCTTCTAGTCTTCAAACGGGAACTTCCTACCCTTACCCCGCATAGCGTTTGCGAGATAGCCGGAGCTGAAGTCAGTGCTCAGCTCAATCCACATCGGCCGGTGATCGGACATCTGGTAAGTCCTCCAGGTCCGGTAGTAGGTGGTGCGCGCTTGTGGGCCTTTGACCCCGGCGTATCCCTCACCCATCTGCCCCGCGTAGAGTGCCTCGTCCTCGTCAGTGAAGACCTTGTCGAAGAATCTCACCACTCCGGCCGGGGCGTACATGGTGCGCTTCTTCTGCTGTATCTCGTACTTTGGTGAGTAGAACGCGATCTGATCGTAGTGCTTACCGCTCTCGCCAGCCTCAAACTGGGAGAGCTGCGGTGGGATGAAGAATCCCGCGCGCTCGATGGCTTGCGCCGTCTTGTCGGTGGGCTTGAAGATGTTGAAGTCGCCGAGCAGGATCATGTTCGGCGCCCAAGCGTGCTCGCTTCGCGCGCGTTCAGCCAGCATCTCCGCCAGGATCTCGACCTCCATGAGCCGCGTCGGCTCGTCGGCCACCGCCTTGCCATAGTAGATGTGGGCCGTGCAAATCGTAAATTTGAACCAGCCTGACTTGAACCCTACCATCATTGGGGTGCGCGCGAGCTGCCGCCGCGGATAATAGGTCTTCTTATCGCGCTCGACCTTCGGCGGAATGACCACTTGGCTCGCGAGGCCTTCGAACTTCACCTTTCGGGAATCGTAGAGAAATGCCATGCGCTCGCCGTTTCCTTGTCGTCCGAGAGTTATGTCGGTGAGCAGGTACTTCCACGACCTTCCCAGCAGCTTCATGATCCGCCTCAAATCAGTCAGATCCTCGTTGACCTCCTGGAGTGCGATCACGTCGAACGCGGAGATGATCTCGGCGATAAAGTAGAGCGACTCGAAAAGCCGTGATCCATACATTTTATTCCGGCCGAACTCGCGGATGTTCCACGTCGCGATTAGGATAGACTTGTCGAGAGTCTTATGCGGAATGCCGCCCGAATCGGGATCTTTCTTCTTCTTGAGCAGAGATTTGAGCGAGAGAAGGCGTTCGGCGATACGCTTCCCCTCCTCCGTGGAGGGGTCGATTCCTGGATAGAAGGCCATATTGATCTCCTCCTAGACAACAAGATTGATCTTGTATCAGTTCTGGCACTCGCGTCAGGAAAGCGAAATTTTTCTATGAATCTATTTTCCCCTTGCCTGCTGGTAGCTGGAATCATTCTAGAGCAGCTCGCGATCTAGGTCAATTATCTTCACCTAATGTATAAACGGTCGCCTTGGCGCTTAATCGTCTGAAGGCAGCCGACAGGGACTGGGAGAGGTGGTGGGAATTTTTTGAAGGTCAGTCGTTTGGATTCCGGGCTTTGCGCAGGGACCGGCAGTACTTGTACTGCGGCCGATCTTCTAGAGAAGCGTCCACTAGCAGCATACCTCACATGCTACGGCCGAGCCGGAGATCGTTTCAAGGGTTCAAGTCTGATACTTCCAAGATCACGTAACCAGCCGGCTCCAATGTCTCCCTACCCCAGAATCCGCAGATCCACGTACGGCGGCGGGGGCTGGAGGGCGGAGAAGTCGTTCTCCAGGATGGAGACCTCCCCCACCTTCTCGACCTCCTTGAAGCCGGCGAATCGGTAGGTGATCAGCATCTGGCGGTTGCGGTCGTTGGAGACGAATTCGGCGCGCAGCTTCACCCCGGCCTCCTTCGCCATCCGCAGAACGTGATGGATCATGATCGTCCCCACCCCCTTCGACATCACCCGGCAGGACATCAGCAGGAGCTTGACCGTCCAGACCCCCTCTCCCATCTCAATGAGGGTGAGGCCGATCTTGCCGTAGGTGCCGTGGCGGTCCTCCAGGCTGGAGATCAGCAGCTTGTGCCGGGGGGACTGCCGCAGGGCGTCCAGCTCTTCGTAGGAGTGGGTGTAGCCGGTGGTGTTGAGCTGGTTGGTGCGCACGGTCAGCTCCTCGGCCCTTTTGAGATCCTCTTCCCGGCAGGGGGCGATGGTGAAGATCATCCCGAGGGTGGCGAGAAACTCCTCCTTGGGGCCGGTGTAGTCGGCCTCCTCCCGGTTGCGCTCGATGTCGGCCTGGTACATGCGGCGGCGCTGGCGCGAGTCCTCGGTGACGAAGCGGGGGTTGAATTCGGGGCGGTCGAGCAGGTCGTCGAGGAGCGCCGAGTCGAGGCAGAGCACCTGGCGGTGGGTGAAGGCCACCTCCTCGCGCTCGAACGGCTGGTCGTCCACGAAGGCGATGGCGTCGAGGCCGATGTTGACGTCCCTGGCGATCTGGGTCACCGAGGCGGCCTTGGAATTCCAGTTGATCTGCGGATAGAGGAAGTATTCGTCGATCCCGAGTTCCTTGAGCTTCGCCATCGCTGTATCGTGATCGTTGCGGCTGGCGATCGAATGGAGGATCCCCCGCTCGTCCAGGGTCTTCAGGATGTGGACCACGTGCGGGCGCAGGGCGACCTCGCGGTCCTCCAGCAGGATGCCGTTCCAGACGGTGTTGTCGAGGTCCCAGACCACGCACTTGATCGATTGTTTCTCTTTTTTCTTCGCCGCGTGGACGGCGGCGGCGTGGTTTCCAGCTTCGACGTCGATCATCTCAAAGCTCCCGCAGCTCGAAGAGCGGAATCGTGATCTGTTGGATCTGCGTGCTCCCCTCGATGATCTCCAGCACGCGGGAGTCGCGCAGGTAGCGCTCGACCGGGTACTCCTCGCTGCAGCCGTTGGCGCCGTGGATCTGCACGGCGTCGGCGGCGGCGCGGGCGGCCAGGGTCGAGGCGTAGTACTTGGCCACCCAGATCTCTCCGGAGGCCCCGGGGTCCCCGGTGTCGCGCAGCCAGCCGGCGCGCAGGCAGAGGAGGCGGGCGGCGCGCACGCCGGCGATCATGTCGGTGAGCATGCGGCGGATGAGCTGGTGCTCGGCGATGGGCACGCCGAACTGCCGGCGCTCCGCGGCGTAGGCGCGGGAGGCGTCCAGGCAGGCCTGGGCGAGGCCCACCGCTCCCCAGGCGACGCTGTAGCGGCCGTGGTCCAGGGCGGCCGAGATCACCGCCGAGAGGCCGAAGCCCGGACGGCCGATCAGGTTTTCTTTTGGCACGCGGCACCCCTCGAAGAAGATCTCGGCCAGCATCGAGGCCCGGGTGCCGGTGATCCCTGACAGTGGCCGGACGGTGACGCCGGGGGTCTCGCGCTCGACCAGGAAGGCGGTGGATTTGTCACCTACTTGGGCCAGGACGAGGAAGAGGCCGGCGATCTGGCCGAAGGTGGTCCACTTCTTCCGGCCGTCGAGCACCCAGGCATCGCCGTCGTCGCGGGCCAGGGTCTCCACGCTCTTGGCGTCGCTCCCCGCGTTGGGCTCGGAGAGGGCCAGGGCTCCCAGTAATCCCATACCAGCGTCCCCGCGGGCCAGGGCCGGCAGGTAGCGCTCGCGCTGCCCCGGGCTCCCCCAGCGGCGGATGGCGTGGGCCACCATGTCGTGCACGGTGAGCAGGGAGCGCACGGAGGAGCACCCCTTGGCGATCTCCTCGGTGAGCAGGCCGTAGGTGAGGTTGTCGCGGCCCAGGCCCCCATACTCCGCCGGCACGTTCGAGCCGAGGTAGCCGCGCTCGCGCAGGCGGCCGACCAATTCTCCCGGGATCGCCCCTTCGCGGTCCCAGCGGCCGGCGTGCGGCGCGATCTCGGACTGGGCGAAGGCGCGGAATTCCTCCCGGGCGGCCCGCTGCTGGACGTTGAGCTCCAGATTCAAGCCGCGGCGCCCCGCTTGCGCTCCACCAGCCGGGCGATGGCGTTGACGGTGCGGAAGTTGTCGAGGTCGAGGTCCTCGTCGCCCACCGCCACGCCGAATTCCTGCTCGACGAAGGCGACGAGCTGCATGGCGAGGAGAGAATTGACGAAACCGAGCGAGAAGATGTCCTCGTCCGGCTGCAAATCGTGGCTCTTGAAGAACCGCGACAGGAATTCCTTGATCTTGGTCTGCGTCTGGTCCATGAGGCCTCTCGTTCAGGAAATCCCGTAATCGTAGAAACCCTTGCCGTTCTTCCGCCCGTGGAGGCCGGCGTCGACCATCTTCTTGAGCAGCGGGCAGGGGCGGTATTTGCTGTCGTTGTAGCTCTCGTAGAGCGCCTCGATCGAGTAGAGGATGGTGTCCAGCCCGATCAGGTCGGCGGTCTCCAGGGGGCCCATCTTGTGGCCGAAGCAGGTCTTGAAGATCTGGTCGACCTGCTCGGCCGAGGCGACGCCGTCCTGAAGGACGTAGACCGCCTCGTTGATGGTGAGCATCAGCACCCGGTTGGAGACGAAGCCGGGCATGTCGTTGACCAGGATGAAGTCCTTCCCCATCTGGGCCAGGAACCGGCGGGCGGTCTCGATGGTGGCCTCGCTGGTGTGGTGGCCGCGGATCGCCTCGACCATCGGCTTGAGGGGGACGGGGTTCATGAAGTGCATGCCGATCACCCGGTCCGGCCGCTTCGTCAGAGCCCCCACGCGGGTGATCGAGTAGCAGGAGGTGTTGACCGCGAAGACCGCCCGCTCGGGGCAGATGGCGTCGAGGCGCGGATAGATCTCGCGCTTGATCTCCCACTTCTCGGGGACGTTCTCGACCACGAAGTCGACGTCCCCCAGCTCCTCGAGCAGGGTGGTGCAGTGGATGCGGGCGAGGACGGCCGCCGGGTCCTCCTTCTTGGCATCCTTCTGGAACATGCCCTGGAAGCGCAGGTTCTTGCGGATCTCCCCCTTCGCGCGCTCCAGGATCTGATCGGAGACGTCCACCAGGACGGCCTCCATCCCGGCCTGCGCCAGGCTCTGCCCGACGCCGATTCCCATCACGCCGGCGCCGACGACGCCGACCTTCTTGATCTCCATGCTTGACTATCTCCTTGCCTCCGTCCCGGCGGCGGGACGGAGCGGCCATGGTAGCCGATCCGCCGTCTTCTACCAGTGTGGCGGGGCCGGAGTTGAGGGACACAGGGGGGAGATCCGGGGAGGCTGGCGCGATCCTTGCTCAAGGATCAGACGGGCGGGGCCGGCAACGGACCCGACTGGCGTTCCAAAAAGCGAGGACGATCCTCCTTGTCGCTGGTCCGGGACCAGGAGGGCTCTCTGGCAATTCTCCCTTGGCAATTCCTCGACGGGGGCCTTCTCTCGCCCGGCTCCGCCCCTTCTCAGCTTCTTCAGAGGGCGGTCACGCGGACGGCTTCGAACGAGGCCCGCCCGCGTGGCGCCGCCATTCCCACGCGGGTGGGTCCCGGCGGGGCCTCGACCGTGCCGAGAGGAAGCCCCTCCCAGGCGATCTCCAGCGTCCCCCCGGTCTTGCGGAACCGGAATTGTTGATCGATCGCGGGATCGAAGGCGGAGGGGAGTGGAAAAATCTTCCCAACCGTTCTCAGGCCCCATGCCGTCCCGCGCCGCTCCAGCTCGATCCGGGGTCCCTCGGCTCCGGCCGGCGCGAAGGCGTAGCCCTCTCCCGCTTCCAGGCGCGCGTTGATCACGGCCAGATAGGAGCCGAGGAGCGGTCCCTTGGCGATCGCCCCGGCCTCGCCGGTGAGCCGGCTGTTCCTGATCGTCCAGCTCCCTTCGAGGACTTCCCAGCCGAGGCCGGCCGGGTCCCCGTCCTCCTCGAACAGGTCCTCCCAGCCGAGGGTGAGCGAGAAGCCGGAGAATTCGGCGGGCTCTCCCGTGGCGCACAGCGCGAGGCCGGCGGCACGCGCTGCCATCCTTCCCCGCCAGAATGGCGCGGTCCCCTCATGGAAAAGGGAGACCCGGAGACCGTCGACCTCGACGCGGAGGAGCTGGAATTCGGGCCGGAGCGTGACCCGGACGAGCTCGGCGCCCGCTCCCCGCACGGCCACCACGGCCCCTCCCCGCGCGCTCACCTCAGCCAGGAAGGAGGGGGCCGCCGCGCCGTACCAGATCTCGTCTCCCGGCTCCAGCACGGCCGGAGCGTCGAGGAGATCGGAGACCGCCGGCTGGAGGGGTCCCGGCTGCGGCGCCGTGGTGGGGCCGAGCACCAGCATCCGCTCGCCGGCCCAGTCGAGGGGGTCGATCGCCATCACCCGTTCTTTGAGGTCGGCCGACCAGCGGTGATAGACGCAGTAGAGCTGCCGGTTGTCCGGCCCGCGCACGGCCGAGTTGTGGCCGGGGCCCACGACCTCGCCGCCGGAGCGCAGGATGGGGAGCACCCGCTCGCCGTCCGCGGCCTGGGCCCATTCGGCGGGGTCCCGGACGTCCCGCGCCGTGGCGTAGCTCACGCCGTAGGTCGGGTTCTGCCAGTTGCCGCCGCTGTACATCTCGTAGAGGAGCCCCTTGCGCCGGAGCACGAACGGCCCCTCGACGGTATGCCAGCGCACGCCCCCCTTCTCCGGCCGGTTGGGGTGGTAGACGTGCCAGTCGTGGCGCGGCAGGGCCACCGGCCGGGGGTCCCCCTCCAGGGTGAAGGGGTCGAGCAGCCGGTCGCGCACGGTCCCGGTGCCGACATGGCTCCGGTCGAGGAAGTCGGCGGCGTAGAAGAGCCAGCGGGAGCCGTCTTCCTCTACAAAGACGTGGGCATCGATGGCGAACGGCTCGGAGGTGAGCCGGCGGCCGGAATCCACGAAGGGGCCGCCGGGGTGGTCCGCCACCGCCACCCGGATCTCCATCCGCTCCTCGTTGCCCACGCTGTAATAGAGGTAGAAGCGCTCCTCGAAGAACGCCACCTCGGGGGCCCAGTAGCAGGGGTACCCGCCCGGCAGCGGTTCCATCGCCCCGGGCATCTCCCGCCAGTGGACCAGGTCCCGCGACTGGATCACGCCGAAGGCCCGGCCGTCGCGCCAGAGACCGGTGCAGTAGCCCCAGTACTCCCCCCGGTGCTTGAGGACGAAGGGGTCGGGGAAGGAGTGGGGGTAGACGGGATTGGTGTAGGTCATGCGGTGCTGATTTTCTCCTGGGTGGGGGCCGCCCTGGAGGGGCGGGTATTCACCAGCCTGGGGTTTCAACCCCAGGCGGTAGCCGAGGCGCGCCTCCGCGATCCGGAAAATGGAGCCGGCCCGCGCCGCCTGGGGTTGAAACCCCAGGCTGGTGAATATCCGCCCTTCCAGGGCGGGCCCCCCGCCCTCCCAAAATCACGCCACTCCCACCGCCTCCCCCACCCCGACCAACCCCACCGCCCCCACCGGGTCGGCCACGTAGCGCCGGAGCTGGTCGACCAGCGGCGTCGGCTGCCACCGCCGCTCCGCCCCCTCGGGCGCGAGGGTATAGAGACCCAAGTCGAGCCGGTAATCCTCGACCGGCCTCTTGCCATAGCGGTAGCGCCAGTCGATCATCGTGAACAGGGGGAACCAGGTGTAGCCGAGCACGGGGACCCCCGCGGCGCGCAGGCGGTGGATGGCCGCCATCGAGGTCTCCAGCCAGCGGGCGCGGACGTCCACCGCCCCCTTGGCGCTCGTCTCGGTGATCAGGATCGGCACGCCATAGTGCTTGTAGTAGTCCTCGATCAGGTGGACGAAGCCGGCGCCGTCCTGCTCCACCGCCCGCCATTCGAGCCGCCCCTTGCGGTTCACCGAGACCTGCTGGGTGGACCACTGGGGGTAGAAGTTCATGCCGATCACGTCGAGCGGGACGGCGTCGCGGCGGAGACCGGCGAGCTCGTCGGGGCCGGCGCCGTTGCGCAGCAGCCAGGTGTAGAGCGGATGGTCGGGGGTGATCCGGCCGGCGATCAGGTCGTAGGCGAGGAACCCCCGGCGCTGGTCCTCGACGGCCAGCGCCAGGAGGTCCGCCCGGGCCGCGCGGGTGAGGCCGGTCGCCTCGACGTGGACCATCAGCGCGCCGGGATCGACCTCCTTGATCGCCTCGACCGTGCGCTGGATGCCGCGCACGAGCTGCAGCATCACCTTGAGATAGCCGGCGTCGCCGCGCAGGTACGGGGGCCAGAGCCCCTTCTTGCCGCAGAACAGGGCGTTGACGATCGGCTCGTTGAGGGGGGTGTACCAGCGCACCAGCCCCTTGTAGCGCTCGGCGACCGCGCGGGCGTAGGCGGCGACGGTCCGCGGATAGTCGTCGCCGGCGAACTCGCGGCGCAGCCAGAAGGGGCAGCCGTAGTGCATGAGGTCGAGGATCGGATTGATCCTCAGCTCCTCGGCCAGATAGGGGATCACCTGGTCGGTCCAGCTCCAGTCGAACTCCCCCGGGAAGGGCTCGACGCGGTACCAGGGGATCCCCCAGCGGATCGCCTGGACGCCGAGGTCGCGCGCCAGGGCCAGATCCTCGCGCCAGTGCTCGTAATGACCCATGAGCTGGTACTCGTCGAGGGGGCGGTGCCCGGGTCGGGCCTGCGGGACGAACGTATCTTCGATTCCCGTGGCCCAGATGAACTCTTCGGGCCCCGGGCCGGGAAGGAGGGGGTGCTGCTTCAACGGCTGTCACCTCATGAAGTCCAGCGGAGGGTAGCACAGGGGGAGGGGAAGGGAGCAATCGGACGGATCGGTCGGATCGGACCGATCGGTCGGATCATTTTCTTCAACAACCCCGCTCGTGCAGCGTCATCCACAGCCCCCCCTTGGGGCGCAGGGAGAGCATCGCCGCCGGTTCCACCGGCCTCCCCGGCACGGCGTGGAGGTCGTAGCGCTGGAGCACCTGCGCGAGGACCAGCGTCGCCTGCATCTCGGCAAGCCGGCTGCCGATGCAGACCCGGGGGCCGCCGCCGAAGGGGTACCAGGCGAACTGCGGCCTGCCCTCGGAGCGCTCGGGGAGGAAGCGCTCGGGATCGAACGCCTCCGGGTTCGGCCAGAAGTCGGGCCGCCTCTGGGTGACGTAGGGGGAGAACATCAGGATCGATCCCGGGGGGATGCGATGCCCGGAGAGCTCGACCTCGACCACCGGCGTGCGCGTCACCAGCCAGAAGGGCGGATAGAGCCGCAGCGCCTCCTTGAGGACCATCGCGAGGTACTGCAGGCGGGGCAGATCCTGGAAGCCCGGGGTCCGGCCACCCAGGACCTCGGCCAGCTCGGCCTCCACCCGCCGCATCACCAGGGGGTAGCGGGAGAGGAGATAGAGCGCCCAGGACAGGGTCGCCCCCGTCGACTCGTGGCCGGCGACCATGAAGGTGACCACCTCGTCGCGGATCAGCCGGTCGGACATCGGCTCTCCGGCCTCGTCCCGCACCGAGAGCAGCATCGAGAGCATGTCGCTCCCCTCGATGCCGCTCTGCCGGCGCTGCTCGATGAGCCGGTAGACCACCGTGTCCAGCTCCGCCACCGCCCGCAGGAAGCGGACGTGGCGCGGGAACGGCACCCACCAGGGGAACGGCACGGGGGAGAGCACCCGGCGTTGGAGGATCGAGAAGGCGGTGGTGATCGTCTCGTGGATCGTCGCCGTGTCGCCGGCCACCTCGGTGCCGAAGAGGGTCCGCGCCGAGATCTGGATCAGCACGCTCATCATCTCGCGCTCGACATCGAAGGGGCGGCCGGAGGAGAGCTCGCGCCCCCAGCGCTCGAGCATCCCCCCGATCGAGGCGTTGATGGTGTCGACCATGCCCATCAGGCGGGTGACGTGGAAGGCCGGCTGGAGGAGCCTGCGTTGCGTGCGCCAGGAATCCCCCTCGCTGAGGAACAGCCCGTCGCCGGCGAGAGGCTTGAGGAGCAGAAAATTGGAGCCCCGGATGTAATTCTTGTGCTGGGTCTTCCAGACGATCTCGATGTCGTCGGGATGGGTGATCAGATAGAACTTCTGCGAGCCGAAGCCGCCCAGGAAGACCACGTCGCCGTACTCCCGCGCCGACTGGGTCAGGAACGGCAGCGGGTCCTGCATCACCTTGGGCAGCGCGCCAACGATGGGGTAGCCCGGCGGCCCGGGCACCACCGCCGGGCTACCCCGTCCCTCCAAGGAAGACTGCCGTGCTTCAGAAGAAGAAATCATAGAACCCCCTCCGCTCGCGGAAAAAACTACAGCAAAGTCAATACAACGATCTACCCGAGCACCCGGATCTTCACCTCTATTCCTCTGACAAAAGTCGTTGTCTTCAATGTGGCGGCTGCGTGAAAAAGCGGGACAGGGAAAGTCTGGAGAAAAATGCCGGGGTGATGAGGGCCAACCGCCCGGGAGCTCCACGCCGAGGCCGTGGTTTCCACCCGACGCGGTTACGAGCCCTCGTGACACTCTTTGTGTATGGAGGGAAAGAACCTTGTTGGCCGCTCCCCGGGACTTAAAAGAGCCGGTCACCTGAAGATTTTCCAACTTCAGGTGAAGATGGCTGCCGGGCCCGCCCCCGGGCAGGGGGCCGGCGTCCAGCAAAGGGGTGTGCCGGAGGTGAGGAGTCAAGCGGAGCGCTGCGGCTTCGAGAGCGGAGAAACCGACCATGAGGCGCATCCTAGCAGGGCGGAAGGATGGCGCGAGAGGCGGAAATTTACGCCTTCCAGACCTCTTGACTTACGCCACGATTACGCCTAATCTACGCCCATGGTGAAAACGACCGCGAAGAGATCCCAGCGAGAGAGGGCAAATTAACTTGGAAGAGCTCCGCGCGGCCCGGCCGTCCGATCTTCCGTTCCAAGCGGGACCCCCCTGGGGGTCTCAGGAGAAACGCACCGTGAGCACACCCATTTTGAACGGCCTCGGCCAGGCCCTCCGCTGGCTGCGGGACCGGCAAGGCAAGAAGCAGTACCAGGTGGCGGACTCCGCCGGCATCACCAAGGGGATGCTGTCGGCTTACGAGACCGGCCGCCAGCGACCCTCGCTCGAGACCCTGGAGAAGATCCTGGACACTCTCGGGTGCGACCTGAACGATCTGCACAACGCCATCCAGATCATCAACGGACGTCCGGAGAAGATGAAGCGGCGCGGGGAGGGGGTGGAGGAGGAACCGCCGGTGCTCCGGCCAGAGGGGGGCGGGAGCCGCTCGGAGGTGTCGCGGATCCTCAACCGGCGCGATCCCCTGCCGTTCGAGGAGGAGAGGGCGTTCAGCGAGATGCTGGACGGCTTCCACCGCCTGCTTCGCTACTTCCACGAGAGGATGGCGCCACCGGCCCGCCCCAGCGAGCCGAAGGACGGCGGCGAGGAGCAGTAGGGAGGGAGGCCCGGGCGGCGGCGTCAGCCTGCCAGCAGACGCCCCTGGAGCACCGTCACCGCCTGGCCTCCCAGCTTGACCCTCTCCCCCACCACCCGCACCCGCACCACGCCTCCCCGCGCCGAGGCCTGGTAGGCGAGCATCTCCTCCTTCCCCAACCGCTCGGCCCAGTAGGGCGCCAGCGTGCAGTGGGCGGAGCCCGTCACCGGGTCTTCGTCCACGCCGGCCCCCGGCGCGAAGAAGCGGGAGACGAAGTCGAACGGGTTCCCCGTGCCCCGGGCGGTGACGATGATCCCCCGCACCGGCAGCGGCCGCAGGGCCTGGAAGTCGGGCCTCGTGGCGCGCACGGCGTCCTCGGAAGGCAGCTCCAGGAAGTAGTCGTAGCGGCTCTTGCCCACGTAGACCGGCTCGGCGCCGAGGGCCGCGAGCAGCCCCGGCGGCGGCTCCACCGGCTCCACCCGCCGGGCCGGGAAGTCGAGCTCGATCCAGTCCCCCCGGCGCTCGGCGGTGAGCAGGCCGCTCAGGGTATGGAAGCGCGCCGTCTCCTCCGCTCCCAGCCGTCCCGTCTCCCACAGGGCGTGGGCGCTCGCCAGGGTGGCGTGGCCGCAGAGCTCCACCTCCACGGCGGGGGTGAACCAGCGCAGGTTGAGCCCGTCCTCCGCGGGGACCAGGAAGGCGGTCTCCGAGAGGCTCATCTCCCGCGCCACGGCCTGCATCCACCCGGCGTCCCGCGGCCCGTCCAGGAAACAGACCGCGGCCGGATTGCCCGCGAACGCGCGGTCGGTGAAGGCGTCGACTTGGTAGAGGTCGAGGGTTGGTGGCATGGAGGGAAGGATATCGAATCCGGCTCACTTTACAACACAAAGTCCTTCATCTATCATGAGCTTGTACCTGGTAGGAACTATCTCCCAGGTATTTTCGGTTATGCTTGCCGGGGCCGGGGCGAAACCTCCCCCCAGACCATCCAGAACGACGCGGGCAGGGGCAAGGACAAGGAATGGGACTATCGACCGAGGCTCCGGCGGAGCTCGCCGACCTCGAGAATCTCGAAGAATTCTCCAGCCTGCTCGCCGGCTTCCGCGAGAAGCTCGACCGCGCCCTCGCCGGCTGGCTGGAGGCCAAGCGCTCCGAGGCGGTGGCCGCCGGCTCCCCCGAAACCCTGGAGCTGATCGACGGCGTCGGCCAACTCGCCACCCCGGGGGGGAAGCGCCTGCGCCCGGCGCTCGTCTACTACACCTACCGGGCCTGCGGCGGCGAGGCGGACGGCGACGTCCTGCCCCTGGCGCTGGCGACCGAGCTCCTGCACACCTACCTGCTCATCCACGACGACATCATGGACCACGCCGAGGTCCGGCGCGGGCTGCCGGCGGCGCACGTGCGCTTCCGCGAGGCGCACCGGGAGCACGGCCTGCACGGCGACGCCGCCGACTTCGGCCGCTCGGTGGCCATCCTGCTGGGGGACCTCGCCCAGGCCTGGGCCGTGGAGCTGGCGGCATTCGGCCGGGGGCCCGCCGCCCGCGACCTCGCCCGCGGCTTCGCGGCCATGTGCCAGGAGGTGATCGGCGGCCAGTACCTGGAGCTGCTGGTGGCCCAGCGGCGGACGGCGACCGCGGAGGAGCTGCTGCGGGTGCTGCGCCTGAAGTCCGGGCGCTACACCGCCGAGCGGCCGATCCAGCTCGGCGCCCTGCTGGCCGGCGCCACGCCGGAGGCCCTCGCCGGGCTCTCGCGCTACGGCGCCGCCGTGGGCGAGGCGTTCCAGCTCCAGGACGATCTCCTGGGGATGTTCGGCGACCCGGAGACGGTGGGCAAGCCGGTCGACGCCGACCTCAAGGAGGGGAAATTCACCTTCCTCATCCACCACGCCCTGGCCCGCGCCACCCCGGAGCAGCGGCGGGTGCTCGACGGCGCCCTCGGCAACCCCGAGGCGACCCCCGGGCAGACCGCGGCGGCGCTGCGGGTGATCGCCGAGACCGGCGCCCGGGAGGCCGTGAGCGCCATGATCGAGGAGCGGCTGCGGGAGGCGCGGTCGGCCCTCGCAGTCCTGGACCTGCGCCCCGACGGCCGGCTCTTCCTCTCCGGGCTGATCGGCTACCTCCGGGAGCGCGAGCGGTGAGCGCGCCGGAGATGACCGCGGGCGATCCCGCCGCCCTGGCCGCCCTGGAGACCGCCGGCCCTCCCCTGTTGACCGCCGAAGGTGGGGGCGTGGAGGAGCGCGACCGCAAGGCCGAGCACATCCGCCTGGCGCTCGACCCCCGCATGCAGCTCGGCGGCCACAGCTATTTCGACGACTACCGCTTCGAGCACGAGGCGCTCCCCGAGATCGACCTCGACGAGATCGACACCGCCGTCGACTTCCTCGGCCGGCGGCTCGCCGCCCCCCTGCTCATCTCCTCGATGACCGGCGGCACCGAGATGGCCGGCCGGATCAACCGCCACCTGGCCGAGGGGGCCGAGCGCGCCGGGGTCGCCGTGGGGGTCGGGTCGCAGCGCAAAGCGTTGGAAGATCCGGCGAAAGCTGATACCTTCCGGGTCCGCGAGGTCGCACCGGAAGCCGTTCTGCTGGCCAATCTCGGCGCCGTCCAGCTCAACTACGGGATGGGCGTGCGCGAGTGCCGCCAGGCGGTGGAGATGATCGGGGCCGACGCCCTGATCCTCCACCTCAATCCGCTTCAGGAGGCGATCCAGCCCGAGGGTCAGTGCAACTTCTCCGGGCTGCTGCCGAAGATCGGCGAGGTGGTGCGCGAGGTGGGGGTGCCGGTGGTGGTCAAGGAGATCGGCTGCGGCATCTCGGAAGCCACCGCGCGCGCCCTGGCGGCCCAAGGGGTGCGCATCGTCGACACGGCGGGGGTGGGCGGCACGAGCTGGGCGCGCATCGAGGCCGAGCGCGCCCGCGACCTGGAGATCGGCGAGCTGTTCGCCGGCTGGGGGCTGCCGACGCCGGAGTCGATCCGGCAGGTGCGCCGGGTCGAGGGGTTGACGGTGATCGCGAGCGGCGGCATCCGCAACGGGCTCGACGCCGCGAAGGCGATCGCCCTGGGCGCCGGCCTCGCCGGTCTCGCCTACCCCTTCCTCGCGCCGGCCATGGAGTCGGCCGAGCGGGTCGCCGAGAAGGTGCGGCGCACCGTGCGCGAGCTCAGGATCTGTATGTTCTGCCTCGGTGTGAAAACCATCGCGGAGCTTCAACGCGTGAAGCTCGTAAAAGGGTTGTGAGATGAGCAAGATCGCCAATACCGCATCCGTGGCCCCCCTCACCCGCGAGGAGCTCGTACGCTCGCTGGTCGCGGGCGAGCGCCGGTTCCACGAGATCCCCAAGCACCTCCCCGCGGAGGAGGCGGCGGAGATCCGCCGCCAGGCCCTGGAGGAGATGACGCGCACGCCGCTCTCCAACATCGGCCACCACTCGCTCGACGTCCACCGCGCCTCGCACCGCAACTGCGAGAACTTCATCGGCGTCGCCCAGATCCCGATGGGGGTCGTGGGCCCGCTCAAGGTCCGCGGCAAGCACGCCGACGGCGACTTCTGGGTGCCGCTCGCCACCACCGAGGCCGCCCTGGTCGCCAGCACCAACCGCGGCTGCGCCGCCCTCCGCGAGGCCGGCGGCGCCGTGGTGCGGGTCGAGGACGTGGGGATGACCCGCGCCCCTGTCTTCCGCACCTCGGGGATCGTGCAGACGCAAGGCTTCCTGCAGTGGATCCAGGACCACGAGGAGGAGATCCGCGAGCTCACCGAGGGGACCAGCCGCTACCTCAAGCTCCTCGAGGTGCGCCCCTACGCCTTCGGCACCACGGTCTTCCTGCGCTTCCGCTTCGACACCGGCGACGCCATGGGGATGAACATGGCGACCATCGCCTGCGACCGCGCGGTCAACGAGCTGATCGAGCCGGCCACCGGGGTCCCCTGCATCGGCCTCTCGGGCAACTATTGCGTCGACAAGAAGCCGGCGGCGATCAACTGGCACGAGGGTCGCGGCAAGCGCATCTACGCCGAGATCCTCCTCGACGCGCCGATCCTCCACCACATCCTCAAGACCGACGCCCGCAGCCTGGTCGAGGTGCAGTACCGCAAGAACCTCCTGGGCTCGATCGCCGCCGGCTCCATGGGCTTCAACGCCCACTACGCCAACGTCTGCGCGGCCTTCTTCATCGCCACCGGCCAGGACCCGGCGCACGTGGTCGAAAGCTCGATGGGGATCACCTGCATCGAGTCGCGCGGGCCGGACTCGGTCTTCGCCTCGATCTTCATGCCCGACGTGCCGCTCGGCGCCATCGGCGGCGGCACCGCCCTCGACACCCAGCGCGAGGCGCTGGCCGTGCTCGGCGTCTCCCCCGATCCGGACCGGCGGGGCGAGGCGGTCACCCGCCTGGCCGAGATCCTGGGCGCGGTCGTCCTCGCCGGCGAGCTGTCGCTGATGGCGGCCTTCACCTCCAACGATCTGGCGCGGGCCCACGAGAAGCTCGGGCGCGCCGAGATCCCCGGCCGGCTGCCCCTCTAGCGGAGGCCGGGCTGATCCCCCGCGCGCTCCACGCCGATCCTCCTCCCGGGGCCGCACCGGCGCCCGTCGCCGTCTCGGCCCCGGGCAAGCTCATCCTCATGGGCGAGCACGCCGTGGTCTACGGCCGGCCGGCGCTCGCCGCCGCCATCGACCTGCGGCTCACCGTCCGCCTCTCGCCGTTGCCCGGCTCCATCGTGCGCCTCGACCTGCCCTGTCTTCCCCACGAGGAGGAGACCTCCTGGGAGGCGGTGCGCGCCCACGCCCGCGCCGCCCGGGCGAATTGGCAGGCCTACGCCCGCGAGCCCGGCCCCGAGCGCTTCCGCGCCGTGCGCGGCCACGATCCGGCCCATCTGGTGAAATCCGCCCTGGGCGAGGCCGCCGAGGCGCTGGGCGGCGAGGTCTCCCCAGGGGTGCGGCTGCGCGTCGAGTCGGCCCTCCCCGTGGGCTCCGGCTTCGGCAGCTCGGCGGCCACGGCGGCCGGGGTGGTCGCGGCCTGGCTCGCCTTTCGAGGCGAGGGTCTCGACCTGGACCGGATCGAACGCATCGCCTTGGAGGCGGAGCGGCGCCAGCACGGCCTCCCCTCGGGGATCGACGGCGCCACGGTGCTCCACGGCGGCCTGCTCTGGGCGCGCAAGCTCCCCGGGGGCGGCCTCGCCGCCGAGCCGGTCCCCCTCCGCTCCCCCCTGCTCTCCCACCTCCGGGTCTACGATACGGGTACGCCTCCTGAGCCCACCGGCGCCGTGGTGGCCGCCGTGCGCCACCGCCGGGACCGGGACCCGGAGGGGCACGAGCGCGTCCTGGACCGCATCGAGGCCGCCACCCGCGCCTTCCGGGAGGAGCTCGAGCGTCCGGAAGAAGACCCGGCGCGCGTCCGCGAGCTGATCGCCGGGTGTGAGTCTTGCTTGGAAAAGCTGGGAACCGTCCCTCCCGAGGTCCGGGCGCTGGTGCGCCGGATTGAGGCGGAGGGAGGAGCCGCCAAGATCTCCGGCGCCGGATCGCTCTCCGGCCCCGGCGCCGGGTCGCTCCTGGTTTATGATCCTGATCCCGAGAGGATCGCCGGCTGGTCTTTTTTACGGCCGTTCCCCTTCCACCCTGTGCACCTCGGAGCCCCGGGGCTCCGCCTGGAGACCGACGCATGAGCAAGGCCACCGTTACCGCGCCGGCCAACATCGCCTTCATCAAGTATTGGGGAGCCCGCGACCTCGACCGGGCGATTCCGATGAACACCTCCATCTCGATGACCCTGGAGCACTGCGTGACCCAGTGCACCGTCGAGACCCTCGACCACGGCGGTGAGGACGAGGTCTGGCTCGCCGAGCCGGACGGCGGCTTCGGCACCCCCGACCCCGAGTTCGCCCGCCGGATGCGCGCGCAGCTCGACCGCATCCGCCAGTGGGCGGGGCGTAAGGAGCCGGTGCGGGTGGCGACGCGGAACTCCTTCCCCACCGCGGGCGGCCTCGCCTCCTCGGCCTCCGGCTTCGCGGCGCTGACCCTGGCCGCCGTCGGCGCCTTCGGCAAGAAGGCGACGCCGCGCGACCTCTCCCTCCTCGCCCGCCGCAGCGGCTCCGGCTCGGCCTGCCGCTCGGTCTTCGGCGGCTTCGTCGAGTGGCCCGCCAACACGGCCAACGGCAGCGACGAGGAGAGCTACGCCCGCCAGCTCGCCGACTCAGAGCACTGGGACCTCCGCAACGTCATCGCCGTGGTCGAGATCGGCCCCAAGACCGTCTCCTCGCTCGAGGGGCACAATCTGGCCGTCAGCAGCCCCTACTACACCAAGCGGCTGGAGCTGATCCCCAGCCGGGTCGAGAGGGTGCGCAAGGCGATCCGCGAGCGCGACCTCAACGCCCTGGGGCCGGTGATCGAGGAGGAGGCGATCGACCTCCACCTGATCACCATGTCCTCGCACCCGCCGATCTTCTACTGGAGCCCCGGCTCGCTGGCCGTGCTGCGCGCCGTGCGCGAGCTGCGCCAGGAGGGGCTCGCCGCCTGGGCCACCATGGACGCCGGCGCCAACATCCACGTCATCTGCGACGCCGACTCCGAGGATGACGTGGCCGAGCGCCTGGAAGACCTCCCCGCCGTGGGCTTCGTGATCCGCGACGGCATCGGCCCCGGGCCGGAGCCGGAAGAGGAGCATCTGTTCTAAACCTTGCCTGACCTCATCCTCCTCAAGCTCGGCGGCAGCCTGATCACCGACAAGGCGCGGCCGGAGACGCCGCGCCGCGAGGTGATCGCCCGCCTGGCCGGGGAGATCGCCCGCGCCTCCCGCGAGACCCGCCTGATCCTCGGCCACGGCAGCGGCTCCTTCGGCCACGTCGCCGCCCGGGAGTCGGGGATCGCCGCCGGGCTCCGCTCCCCGGAGCAGCTCCCGGGCGTCTCCCGCACCCAGGAGCGCGCCGCCGCCCTGCACCGGATCGTGGTCGAGGCCCTGGTCGAAGCCGGCGCCCTCCCCTACTCCATCGCCCCGTCGAGCTGCCTGATCTCCGACGGCGGCCGGCCGGCCGAGCTCGCCGCGGGTCCCCTCCTCCTCGCCCTCGACCGCGGCCTCCTTCCCGTCCTCTACGGCGACGTGGTGATGGACCGCGCCTGGGGGGTCTCGATCTGCTCGACCGAAAAAATCTTCGAGACCGTGGCCCGTACCCTCCTCGATCACGGGCACACGATCCGCCAGGCCCTCTGGCTCGGCGAGACCGACGGCCTCTACGACGCCGCAGGGAAGACCGTCCCGAGGATCTCGGCCGGCGACCTGGAGCGGGCTGCCGAGGCCATCGGCGCCCCCTCCGGCACGGACGTCACCGGCGGCATGCGCCTCCGCGTCGAGACCGCTCTCAACCTCGCCGGCCTGGGCATCCCCTCCCGCCTCCTCAACGGGCTCACCCCCGGGCTGCTGGAGCGGGCGGTGCGGGGGGAGAGCGTGGCGGGGACGGAGGTGGTGTAAAACCCTCATCACCCCGGCCCTCTTCTCCCGTCCCCTCCCCCCTCCCTCACCGGGAGAAGAGAGAGAAAAACAAGAACGCATCCTTCTTTTCCCCTCTCCCGGTGAGGGAGGGGGGAGGGGGCGGGAGAGGGGTAGGGGTGAGGGAAAGCTCTGCTATCCTCTCCCCCGTGCCGGTGCGAACCGAACAGCGCGAGGGGCGGATGGCCGATCTGGAGCAGCTTCTCATCTCGACGAGCCGCACGTTCGCGCTCGCCATCCCCCTGCTTCCCGAGCCCACGCGCCAGGAGGTGACCCTCTCCTACCTCCTCTTCCGCGTCGCCGACACCTTCGAGGACGCCGCGAGCTGGCCGCGCGCCCGGCGCGTCGAGGCCCTCGCCCGCTTCGACGAGCTGCTGGCGAACCCCGGCCGCGCCGAGATCGAGGAGGTCTCCCGCCGCTGGGCCGAGGAGGTGCCCTGCGAGCAGCCCGGCTACCGCGAGCTGCTGGCCGCCCTCCCCTTCGTCCTCGACTCCTTCTTCGCCCTCTCCCCCGAGGCGGTCGGGATGATCCGCGAGCACGTCCTGCGCACCTCGCGCGGCATGGCCGGGTTCGTCGCCCGCACCGACGACCGCGGCGAGTTGCGGCTGCGGGACCTCCTGGACCTCCAGGCCTACTGCTACGTGGTGGCGGGGATCGTGGGCGAGCTGCTGACCGAGCTCTTCCTGCTCGGCCGTCCGCGCCTCGACGCCGTCGCCCTCCCCCTGCGCGAGCGCTCGCGCGGCTTCGGCGAAGGGCTCCAGCTCGTCAACATCCTCAAGGACTCGGCCGCGGACGCCACCGAGGGGCGGCGCTACCTCCCGGACGGCGTCGACCGCGCCGAGGTGATGGCGCTCGCCCGGCGCGACCTCCAGGAGGCCCGGGAATACGTGCTCACCCTCCAGCGCGCGGGCGCCGAGCGGGGCCTGGTGGCCTTCGTCGCCCTCCCCGTGCGCCTCGCCATCGCCACCCTCGACCGCCTCGAGCAGGCCGGCCCCGGCTCCAAGCTCAGCCGCCCCGAGGTCTACGCCATCGTGCAGGGGATGAACCGAGCGCTGGACCAGGGCGAGCCGGCGGTGGGATAGCCCTACCGGCGGCAGTTGATCGTAAACTGCTTTCCCGCCAGCAGGTCCGTGGGGTCCGATTCCGCGAAGCGGACGGTGATGCGGTGCTTTTTGCCGTCCTTGAGCGTGGCGGGGATCGGCCAGGAGAAGCCATGGCGGCCGTCGCCGCGGCCGGCCGTCACCAGGTCCTGCCGGAAGACGTTGGCCGGGATCGTCTGCTTGTAGACGCCGTCGACCAGCACCTCGACGCTGGTCGGCGTCTTCGGGAACATCGGATCCCAGGCCCAGCCGCGGGCCTCGGTGCAGCTCGCGCTCTCCAGCGTGCCCTGGAAGGCGCAGGCGTTCGCGGGACCGCCGAAGCTCGGCGGCAGCACCGCCCCCTCGTCCGCCCAGTAGTACAGATACCAGCGCCCGAGCTGGGCGTCCGTCAGCTCATCGAACGTCCGGCCGTCCGAGATCTGCGCCACCACCACCGTGGGCTCGACGACCATCCGGCTCGAATTCTTGAGGAAGGCGGCGTCGCGCACGAAGTAGCTCCAGGTGGGAGCGTCGGGGTGAGCCGGCGCCGCCCACTCGCGGCCGCTCGGCCGCCAGCTCAAGCCGATGTCGGCCGCGCCACCCTCCGAGACCCACTCGGCGATGAACGAGCCGCGGGCGTTGAGCTTCGCCGCCAGCAGCACCATCCTGCCGTCGCGGGTGCGGGCGATGTCGGAGACCAGGTACGGCGGCTGCGTGAGGCCCTCGAAGCTGATGCAGCCGTCGGGGTTGGAGCCGATGACGGAGAAGTCCGGGCCCACCCGGTGCCGCACATATCCGGACGGACACGCCGGATAGTTGCCGTCCTGGTGATAGACGTACAGGTCCCCGTTCGGGTGCATCGTCAGGACGGGCGCGAGCCCGCTGCCGTCGCCGGAGCAACTGGCGACCCCCTGGCAGCGGGGATCGATCGGCTTGATCCAGGTATTGTTGACCTGGGAGGGAGCCACGCGGGCCACCAGGTCCACCAGGTCCAGCCGGCTCATCCGGTCCCGGTCCGGCCGGTGGAACGGCAGGAACGAGGTGGCCAGCCCGATCCGCCACTTGCCGCCGTAGAACATCGCCGACGGGAAGCCGATCTCCGCCTCCTTCCGGCCCGGCGCCCGGGAGAAGTCGTTGGTGGCCCAGAGGCCCCGGAACCGGGGCGACGCGTTCCGGCCGGCGGCGGGGTAGTTCAACGAGAAGAGACCCTCCCAGTGCCGCGTGCCGACGCAGCACCGCCCCGTTCCCACCAGCATCGTCACGTCGCCGTTGGCCTGCTGGATCGGCTCCGGGCCCTGGAGATAGTTCAGGGGATCCGGCGTGTAGCTCGGAGGTACACAGGCCGGACGGGTCTTGATGAAACCCGTCGTGCCGGTAAACGCCGCGGCGGCCTGCTCGGACGAGCCCGAGAGGACCGGCTGGGCGGCGGCCGCGCACAGCGACACCACCAACAACGTGAGCATCCACATCCGTGTCTTGTTCATGCTGGGACGGCATTTTATCCTGAAACGGCGGCGCCGTCCAGCCGTCCCGGGGGATGGCTCGGGCGCCGGGGCCGGCGGTGGCGTTTGGGCCTCATCCTATCTAGAATCAAAGAGATGAACGTCGCGGATCAGATCCGGCAAGGCCGCCTGGTGTGCCCGGTATCCCAGCAGGCGCTGTTCGCGGAAGGCGACGAGCTCGTGACGCGCGATGGAGCTCGGCGTTATCCCCTGATCTCGGGGGTTCCCATCCTGCACGCCGAGCGAGAGCGAATCGCCGCCTACAGGAGCCACGGCGGCGGTCAGATGCACGCCGAGTACAGCGCGAAATCGAGATCCTGGTTTCGGCGCGTCGTCACCTCTCTGGCAACCCCGCGCAGTGACATGCGATCGGATGGATCACGCCGGGCGTTCGCCGCCGTGACGACGGACCTGCCCGCCGACAGCTTGCGCCTGTCGATCGGTGGCGGCCCTGGCCGGCCTCATCCCTCCCTCACCAATCTCAATGTCGATCTCTTCGCCAACGTGGACGTGGTGGGAGACGCGTATACGCTGCCCTACGCGGACGAGTCGGTCGACGCCATTCATTGTGAAGCGGTGCTTGAGCATCTCGAGGACCCCGCGAGGGCGCTCCAGGAGATGTACAGGGTCCTGAGACCCGGATCTCCGATCTATCTGGCGACGCCGTTTCTGCAGGCCTATCATGCTTATCCGGAGCACTATCAAAACTACACTCTGGCGGGGCACAATCGCCTCATCGAAAACGCCGGATTTTCAATCGCCGCGTCGGGCGCGTGCGTCGGCCCTACCTTCGCGATGATCGATCTGGTGAGTTACTACCTCAGATCCGCCTTCCCGGGAGGGCGCCTGGGCCGGGTGCTCTGGCTCGGTGCCCGCATGCTCGGGAGGATCGTCCTCCCCTTGGACAAGATCCTCAATTCACGGGACGAAGCCGCCCTCCTCGCGTCGAGCGTCTTTGCTCTGGCGGTGAGACCGGACTGAGAGGCCGGCTCCGAAGCAGCGGATTTTCTCCCGGCGTCCCCTTGTTCTCCCACTCCGAGGTGACCACCACGATGAAGCCCCTCCGCCCGCCCGTCCTCCTCGTCCTCCCCCTGCTCCTGGCCGCCTGCGCGGGCCCGCCCGCTCCGAAGCCGGTGCCCACCCCCACCGCGAGGACCACCCCCAAGGTGGCGCCGGTCCCGGCCGTGCAGGGGGTCTCCGATACGGTGCGGGACCCGCACACCTTCGCCCATCCCGAGGAGGTCTCGGTCGAGCACCTGGTCCTCGATCTCACGGTCGACTTCACCCAGCGCCGGCTCACCGGCCGCGCCAGCCTGCGCCTGCACAACCCCACCGGCGCCACCCGGCTCGTCCTCGACACCCGGGACCTCGACGTCCGCAAAGTCACCCTGGACGACGGCCGGACCGAGGCGCGCTTCCAGCTCGGCGACGAGGTGAAATTCCTCGGCAAGCCGCTGGAGATCGAGATCGCCTCCACGACCACCTGGGTCAACATCGACTACTCGACCCGGCCGGAGGCGGCGGCCCTCCAGTGGCTCACCCCCGAGCAGGCGGGCAGCCCGTCCCCCTTCCTCTACACGCAGTCGGAATCGATCCTCGCCCGCACCTGGGTCCCCTGCCAGGACACCCCCGGCGTGCGCATGACCTACGAGGCCACCATCCACGCCCCGCGCGGCCTGCTGGCCCTGATGAGCGCCGAGAACCCGGCCCGGAAGAGCGCCGACGGCGTCTACCGCTTCAAGATGCCGCAGCGCATCCCGTCCTACCTGCTGGCCCTGGCCGTGGGGGACCTGGATTTCCGATCGCTGGGGCCGGTCAGCGGCGTCTACGCCCTGCCCACCGTGATCGAGCGCGCCGCCTGGGAGCTGGCGGACACGCCGAAGATGATCGCCGCGGCCGAGACGCTCTACGGCCCCTACCGCTGGGGGCGCTACGACATCCTGATCCTCCCCGCGAGCTACCCCTACGGCGGCATGGAGAACCCGCGGCTGACCTTCGCCACGCCGACCCTCCTGGCCGGCGACCGCTCGCTGGTCTCCCTGGTCGCCCACGAGCTCGCCCACTCCTGGTCGGGCAACCTGGTGACCAACGCCACCTGGAACGACTTCTGGCTCAACGAGGGGTTCACCACCTACTTCGAGGGGCGGATCATGGAGGCGGTCTACGGCCGCCCCTACTTCGACATGCTCGCCGTGCTGGGCCGGCAGACGCTCGACGACGCCATCCAGGAGGCCGGCGGGCCCGACAAGCCCGACACCCGCCTCCATCTCGACCTCACCGGCCGCGATCCCGACGAGGGGACGAGCGACATCGCCTACGAGAAGGGGGCGCTCTTCCTGCGCACCCTGGAGGCCGGGGTGGGCCGCGAGAAATTCGACGCCTTCCTCCGCGCCTACTTCGACACCTTCGCCTTCCAGTCGATGGACTCGGCCCGCTTCGTCCAATACCTGAAGCAGAACCTTCTCGGGGGGGAGGAGGCGCCGGCCAAACGGCTCCAGGTGGACGCCTGGGTCTACCAGCCGGGCGTCCCCGCGAACGCGGTGAAGCCCCACTCCGACGCCTTCAACGCGGTGGACAAGGCGGTCCAGGCCTTCAACGCGGGAACCCCCGCCGCCCAGATCAACACGGCCGGCTGGACGACCCACCACTGGCTCCACTTCCTCCAGACCCTCCCCGCCGCCCTGGACGCCCAGAAGATGGCCGACCTCGACGCCGCCTTCCACTTCAGCCAGACGGGCAACTCGGAGGTCCTGGACGCCTGGCTCCTGAAAGTGGTCAACAGCAGGTACGAGGCGGCCTACCCCGAGCTCGAGAAGTTCCTGATGACGGTCGGCAGGCGGAAGTACATCCAGCCCCTCTACGCGGCGATGGCCAAAACCCCCGAGGGAGCCGAGAGAGCGCTTCGCATCTACGAGAAAGCGCGTCCCGGTTACCACTCCGTCTCTCAGAGCTCGATCGACGAGGTTCTGGGTTGGCGCGGATAGGCGGGCGGTCCGGGGAAACAGGCGGGCGGTCCAGGGAAAACGGCTGGCGGCTCTCCTGAAAAGGCCGGCGGCTCTCCTGAAAGCCGGAATTGTCGAGCCTCCGACCCGGGCGGCTCAACAAATTCCCGCGGCGGTCCAACCAATGACCCCGGCGGGAGGCTCGCCGCGGAGGATTGTTCGTCCGCCGGCCCCGGCGGCTCGTCCGCCGGGGTCAAAAGTTGGCTCGCCGCGCGCGGCGGGAGGCTCGCCGGGGTGATTGGCTCAACCGCCGCTCGCGGCAAGCCAACCGCCGGGGTCAAAGGTTCGTCCGCCGGGGCCGGCGGCTCAACCGCCGAGCCCGGCGAGTGAGCCGCCGCGGTAATTTGTTGACCCGCCGCGCGCGGCGGGCGGACGGACGGGCGCGGCGGATCAACAATTCTCCGCGGCGAGCTTTCCGCCGGGCGCGGCCGGCGGACGGACGTGCACGGCGGACGAGCTCGGACGCTTCAGCCTTGAACCCGCCCGTCCAGAACCTCCCCCGCCCACTCCAGCGCCACCTGTCCCGCCGCCTCCAGCGCGTTCGCCAGCGCCTCGGACGACCGCGCCAAGCATGCCACGACGTGCAGTGCCTCGATCAGCCGCTCGTCGAACAGCTCCAGATGGCCCGCCGGCTGATCGCCGTTGCCGGTCTCGATCGCGAATCCGTCAGACCGGGCTCCTTGTGCAGACGGAACGCCGCGTCGTGGCCTATCCCGGGAAGGATTGTAAGGAAAAAACAGGGAGGAAGCCAAAGGTCCGGCGGACAGGGAAAGTATTGACGATGGACGAGGGGCGGCTTAAGATGTTAGAAGTAGCGCAAGCAGAGCTGAATGGACAAATGGCCACTAGCGTTTTCCACCTGCTGGGCGCTGAAGAGGTGAGAACACTCTCGGGACGAGCACGTTCGGGAGCTTTCCGTGAACGATCAATTCTCAAATCTAACAAAGGACCACACCGGAGCTTGGGTGGCGTTGTTCAGCTCAATCATCGGAGCTGCGGGGCTTATCATCGCGGCAATCATCGGCGTTGATGCCAAGCACGACAGAGAGGCGGCAGACTTAACAAAAGCTCGTTCCGCGCTCGCAGCCAAGGATGTCGAGATTCAAAGTCTACAAACCGAGATCCAAAAGCTAAAACCGAATCAACCCACAAATTCTGGCGACATCGGAGCTCCGAGAGAGCTTACGCTCACAACCCTTCCTGTCAAGAAGGAGGAGGAGGGTATCAGCTTCGAGCTACAAGGTTGCCGCTCGTCAGGCACAGAAATTACTTGCGACTTCTTAGTTACCGATATTAAAAATGATCACAAGGTAACTCTTTGCTCACCATGCACGGGCAGCCGGTCTCGCATCGTAGATGTGAGTGGTAACGAGTACATTGGCCAAACAGCTATCCTCGGCCAGAGTAGCGGACTTGAGCCTGCAGCGAAGCTTACTAAGGGAATTCCCCTTAAAGCGAGCATAACCTTCGGTCGAGTAGGCCCTGCCTTTGGGATCAAGTTACTGGAGGTGTGGTTCAGCATTCGCCATTTCTTCAGAGTTCGCGACTACAAAGTCCAGTTTCATGATATCCAGCTCTCGGGAGCCTAACGCCCAGGATCCCGACTTTGATCGACTCAGCGCCGGCAGTCTGGGTGTCAAGTGCTTCAGCTTTACTCTCCCCCATAAATATGGGAAGATGGCCCAGTGAAAACAACCCTCGAAATTCCAGATGAGCTCTTCAGGCAAACCAAGGCCACGGCCGCGATGCGGGGGGAAAGCCTCAAAGATTTTGTCACCGAAGCCCTCCAGGCCCATCTGGAACAGACCACCGCAGCCTCACCCCGGGGCTGGCAAAGCGTCTTTGGCCAGGCTCGGCAAGAAGAGGTGGATTCGGTCGACGCGATTGTCTCGGAGGAGCTCGAGCGCATCAATCCGGACGAGTGGCGGTGATCCTCGATACCAACGCCGTCTCCGCTCTTTTCGCTGGTGACTCCGCTCTTGGCAAGGTGTTGGCCGGAGAGGAGCGCCATCATCTGCCCGTCATCGTGATCGGCGAGTACCGGTATGGCTTGCTGGGCTCGCGCCATCGCGCCCACCTTCAAGGCCTCTTGGAGATCCTCATCCGAGAATCTTTCGTCCTGCGGGTGGATGAGACGACGGCCGAGATGTATTCTCAGGTGCGGGACGACCTTCGCCAGAAGGGCCGGCCGATTCCAGAGAACGACATCTGGATCGCCGCTCTGGCTCGCCAACACCGGCAACCGGTCGTCAGCCGTGATGGTCACTTCGACTACGTTCCGGACCTTCGACGCGTAGCCTGGTAGTGGGAGCTACCCCTCCCGCTCCACCATCACCACCGTCACGTCATCCGCCACCGGCCTCCCCCCGCAGTGGGCCATCACCAGATCCATCAGCGCGTCCACGGCCTCGCCGGGGGGATGGTCCCGGAGGTCCGCGAAGGCCTCTTCCAGACGCTCGGGGCCGAGCTCCTGGTCGGCGGGGTTGCGGGCCTCGAAGGTGCCGTCGGTGTAGGCGAGGAGACGGTCTCCGGGGGCGAGCGTCACCTCCCCGACCGGCAGCGGACGGTCGCGGAAGATCCGGTTGAGCAGAGGGCCCGTGGCGCCCAGATGCTCCAGGGTGCCGTCCGCCTTCAGCCAGAGGAGCGGCGGATGGCCGGCGTTGAGGTAGCGCACGCGGCCGTCCGGCAGCAGCAGGGCGTAGACCATAGTGGCGAAGGCTGCGGCCTCGAAGAAGTCGATCCCCAGGAGGATCTCCCGCCCCACCCTTTCGGGATCGACCCCGCGGCGGCGGGCGGCGTCCAGGGTCGAGCGCAGCATCCCCGCGTACATGGCGGCGCTGACGCCGTGCCCCACCACGTCGCTCAGCGAGAAGACCAGCCCGCCGTCCACCGCCTGCGCGAGGTAGAAATCGCCCCCCAGGGCGTCGCAGGAGAGCAGGCGCCCCTCGATCCGCCACCCTTCGCCCGCCACCGGCTCCCGTGGCAGGAGACTGTGCTGGAAGAGCCGCGCCTTCTCCAGGTCACCGGCGAGCGCCTCGGCGTAGCGGTCCTTGGTCTCCTTCTCCTGCTGGAGGCGCAGGCAGCGCTCGACGAGCGCCCGCAGCACCCGGCGGTCGAACGGCTTGAAGAGGAAGTAGAAGGCCCCCTCCTCCAGCGAGCGGAAGAGCTTCTCGTCCGGCTCGGAGATCGAGCCGGTGATCAGGATCACGTCGGTCTCCGGCCAGCGGGCGCGGATGGCGTGGCAGAGCGTGTAGCCGTCCCCCTCCTTCAGGCGCACGTCGACCAGGGCGAGGTCGAATTCGTTCCTCTCCAGGCAGGCCATGGCCTCGCTCGCCCCCGACACCGATTCCACCGCATAGGTGGGCGCCAGGACGCGCTCGATCGCCCGGCGCATGCCAGGATCGTCGTCCACCACCAGGATGCGGTCGTGCGGCCGGCTCATGCGCCCCCCTCCGCGTCGTCCTCACCGCAGAGCCGCAGCTCGACCTCGACGCGCGTACCCACGCCCGCGGCGCTCTCGATCTCCAGACCGCCGCCGTTCTGCCAGGCGAGCGAGCGGCAGATGGCGAGCCCCAGCCCCACGCCGCCGTGCTTGGTCGAGAAGAACGGCTCCTCCACCTTGTCCAGCAGCTCGGAGGGGATGCCCGGGCCGTCGTCGCGGACCGCGAGGAAGGCCGTGCCGTCCTCCTCCCCCGGCCGGGTGGAGATCACGACGCGGCTCCCCGACTCCCCCATCGCCTCCAGCGAGTTGTTCACCAGGTTCAGCACGATGTGCTGGAGGTCGTGGCGCGAGAAGCGGACGCAGGGGAGGGCGTCGTCCAGCTCCAGCACGGTGTCGATCCCCTGCCGTCCCGCGGCTCCCTGGAAGAAGGGGACGGTGTCGCGGACCACCTGGTTGACGTCCACCGGACCATCGCCCGGACGCCCGCCGCGGGCCACGCGCAGCATGTTGCCGAAAATGCGCTGGCAGAGCCGCGCCTTCTCGACCACCAGAGAGAGGTCGCGGTCGATCGTCTCCGGATCGGCCGTCCCCTCGCGCAACTCGGAGCGGACCTGCTGCACGAGCGGCAGGATGGTCCCCACGGCGTTGTTGACGTCGTGGGCCACGGCGCTCGCCAGGGTGACCAGGGTGGCCTTGAGCTCGGCCTGGATCGCCTGCCGCTCCAGCGACATGTTGAGCCGGGCGTTGCGGATCGACACCGCCGCCGCGGGCAGGAAGCGCTCGACCACCTGGACGTCCCAGGGGTCGAACGGCCGCCGCTTCCAGCCGGCGATCTTGAGCAGGCCCATGAGCTCGCCGCCGAAGAAGAGGGGGGCGCAGATCAGGCTCTCCGGCACGGGGATCCCCCGCCCGCGATGGTACGAGAGGGCCTCCCAGAACGGGTCGTCCACGGCGTCGGCCCCCAGCCGCCGGATGCCCGGGCGGTCGCCGAGGGCGCCGACCAGCGAGGCGGCGGGGATCTCGTGTCCCACGAAGGCGCTCTTCCCCTTGGTCCAGACCATCTTCTCGGCCTCGATGCGGAAGATGGTCGCCTCGGGGTCGTAGGTGAGCACGGCCGAGGAGTGGTCGTAGTCCACGAGCTGGTGCAGACCGTCGAGGATCTGGTAGGCGAGGTCGCGCGGCCTGAGCTCGGAGACGATCTTCCCCCGGATGCGGTCGAGCACGCGGGTGAGGCGCAGCTCCTCGCGGCGGGCGAGCTCCTGGGCGAGCACGCCGCACAGCCGGTCGAGGGTGCGCCGGGCCGCCTGGCCGAATTCCCGCTCCCGCCACGACGCGCCCACCACCGCCACCTGCCGGCCGTGGACGGACACTCGCGCCAGCACCACGTTCCGCGCGGTGGGCGGCCGCTCGTCGCGCAGGAAGGCCGCGGCGCGGCCGAAGTCGCACAGCGTGTAGTCCCCGCGCACCACGCGCGCCTCGCCGTCCCCGCCCAGGATCCAGGCGCACTCCGCCCCCAGCCGCATCAGGACGGCGTCGGCGAAGTGGCCGTAGAGCTTGCGCGCCGGCCCGATCCCCTGGAGGTTGCTCTCCAGGACCTGGGCGAACAGCTCGCGTGGGGCTTTGCGAAGATCGATCATGACGGCGGCACCATAAATGGGGCGGAAGAGGATAACACACCCTCACTCCTTCCTTTTTTTACGATCCGACGGATCGGTCGGATCCGACCGATCCGTCGGATCATGCCGAGGACTCCTTTGCGATACTCTCCCCCCACCATGGCCGTATCCTCCACCCCCCTCCCACCCCATCCGCCGCTCGACCGCTACTACCGGGACGAGGAGGAGCGCCGCCGCAAGATCGGCTCCTGGTTCAACGAGGCCGCGGGCGACTACGACTGGATCAACCAGGCCGCGAGCTTCGGCACCGGCACCTGGTACCGCAGGCAGGCCCTGCTGCGCTCCGGGCTGGCGCCGGGGATGTCCCTGCTCGACGCCGGCTCCGGCACGGGGGTGGTGGCGGCGCAGGCGCAGAGGATCGTGGGGGGCTCCGGCCAGGTGATCGCGCTCGATCCCAGCCTCGGGATGCTGGGGCAGGCGGCGAAGCGGGGGGTGCGCCGCCGGGTGCGCGGGGTGGCCGAGGCGCTCCCCTTCCCTGACGAAAAATTTGACCTCCTGAGCATGGGGTATGCGCTCCGCCACGTCGTCGACCTGCGCGCCACCTTTCAGGAGTATCGCCGGGTGCTCAAGCCCGGGGGCAAGGTGCTGCTGCTGGAGATCACGCCCCCCTCGTCACGGCTGGCCCACCATCTCCTCGGCTTCTACATGGGCCGGCTCCTCCCCTTCCTGGCCCGCTTCGGCCGCGGCGGCAGGAGCTCCCGCGAGCTGATGGAGTACTACTGGGACACCATCGAGCGCTGCGTCCCCCCCGCCACCATCCTGCAGGCCCTCGAGGACGCCGGCTTCCAAGAGCCCGGGCGGTATGTGGAGCACGGCATCCTCTCCGAGTACACGGCCGTGCGTTGACCCCGCCGGCACGCCTTCGCCACCCCATTTTCCAGTTTCCCGGAACCGCTGGGATCTGTCAGGAATTTGCGTTCCCACGAGGGCCGACGGGGGCCGACCGTCCGGAAGCATGTCGAGATCTTGCTCTTTTTGCGGAAGTTTTTCGCTGGAAGAGGCTCAACTCGGCACGTACTTATTGATATTGACGAAATCGCCGGGATTCGTACGATGTTCTTGAATGAAGCGCTCGGTCCTGGACAAGAAACACCTCGGCGAAATCCTCTTGCGCGTCCGGCGCAGGGCCGGTTTGACGCAAAAAGAGCTCGAGGAGAAGACCGGCATCAATGCGAGCGCGATCTCCAGGTACGAGAGGGGAAAGATCCGGCTCGGCAGCGACAATCTACAAAAGGTCTGCGACGCCACGGGATATTCATCCGACCAATTCATCCAGGACGCCTGGGCGCTTTCCCGGGAGGGCGGCTCTCCCCGCCAGGCCGTCGAGATCGACCCCGCGTCAGCCTTCCCACAAGCCGAGCTCGAACGGATCTACGACGAGTCCGCGACAGAAGGAAAAAGTCTTTATCTGCGGACCTGCCGCGCTCTCTTCGACGCGCTCTGGAAAGCCCCCAGGCCCCGCTGACTACTGCGGCGCGATGTAGACCACGTCGAGGTCGAGCCCCTCGAAGCGGTCCGCGGGCACTCCGAAGGTCAGCCCGAGCACCTCCTTGGGGATGGCCTGGAATCCCTGGGAGATGCCGATGTCGTTGGGAGAGCTGTTGTTGAAGATGACGAGCATCCGCAGGGTCTCCTCCCCCACGTTCTCGATGTAGTGGAACCACCCCTGGGGCAGGATGGCGATCTGGCCGGCCGCGAGGTCGAACCGCTCCCACTCGCCGTCCGGGAACCCCAGGCCGATGCGGGCCTTGCCGGAGAGCACGTAGTCGAGCTCGGCGGCGTCCGGATGCCAGTGCGGGATGCGCACCGCCCCCGGCTCCAGGGTCAGCAGATAGATCGAGAGGCCGTTGCCGCCGAGAGCCTGGAACGTGCTCTGGTTGGCCTCCTGGATCGTTCCCCCCTTGGCCACCACCTGCGGCGGACACTTCCCCAGATCGAACACGAATTGTGAGACGCGGGACATAAAGGCTCCTCCTTGAATGGAAAGGAGGATTCTACCCCCCCGCCGTGGCCGCCAGCCGGGCCGGAGCCGGCCTGGCGGTCCGCCTCTCCCCCACCTGCTGGCGCCACATGGCGTAGTACAGCCCCTTGCGCTCCAGGAGGTCGGCGTGGCGGCCGGACTCGACGATGCGGCCGTGCTCCAGGACGTGGATGGTGTCCGCGTGGAGAATGGTCGACAGCCGGTGCGCGATCAGGATCGTGATCACCTGGCTCGACGCCACCTCGCGGATCGTCTCCGTGATCTCCTCCTCGGTGAGCGAATCGAGCGACGAGGTGGCCTCGTCGAACACCAGCAGGCGGGGCCGGCGCAGCAGGGCCCGGGCGATCGAGAGCCGCTGCTTCTCCCCACCCGAGACCTTCACGCCCCCCTCGCCAATCACCGTGTCGAGGCCGCGGTCGGCCCGCGCCAGCAGGCTGTCGCAGGCGGCCCGCCGCAGCACCTCCAGGCACTCGGCGTCGGTGGCGGTGGGATTGACGAACAGCAGGTTCTCGCGGATCGAGCCGGAGAAGAGCTGGGTGTCTTGGGTCACGAAGCCGATCTGCGCCCGCAGCTCGTCGAGATCGATCGCCGGCCCCGGCTTGCCGTTGTAGAGGACCCGCCCCTGCTGCGGCCCGTAGAGGCCGACGAGCAGCTTGACCAGCGTGGTCTTGCCCGACCCCGAGGGTCCCACGAAGGCGAGGGTCTCGCCGCGCCCGGCCTGGAAGGAGACGCCCGTCAGCGCCGGGGAGGCCGCGGTCTGGTGGGTGAAGCTCACGTTCTCGAAGGCGAGCGCTGCGAGCTCCCCCAGCGGCAGCGGGCTCGCCGGCCGGGCCTCGACCGGGGTCGAGAGGATCGCCTGGAAGACGTCGAGCGAAGCCTCGGTCTCGCGGTAGGTGTTGATCACCGTCCCCAGCTCCTGGAGCGGCCCGAAGATGAAGAACGAGTAGATGAACAGCGAGAAGAACTGGCCGATGGTGATCTGCCGCGTATAGATCAGATAGAGCATCAGGAAGAGGATGGAAGTGCGCAGGGCGTTGACCGCCGTCCCCTGGATGAAGCTCAGCAGCCGCAGCGAGCGCACCTTGCGCAGCTCCAGGCGCAGGATCTTGCCGGTGATCGCATTGAGCCGCCCGATCTCCTGGCGGGCCAGCCCTAAGCTCTTCACCAGCTCGATGTTGCGCAGCGATTCGGTGGTCGAGCCGGCGAGCGCCGTGGTCTCGGCAACGATCACCTTCTGGATCTTCTTGATCCGTTTCGAGAGCACCGAGCTCAGGAGGGCGAGCAGGGGCACGGTGAGCAGGAAGACCGGCGCGATCAGCCAGTGGACGGTGAAGGCGTAGACCATCACGAAGCCGATCCCGACCAGGGTGGTGAACAGGGTGTTGACAGACACGGCGATCAGCTTCTCGACGTCGGAGCGCACCTTCTGGAGCTTGCCGAGGGTCTCACCGCTGCGCTGGTCCTCGAACAGGGCATAGGGGAGCTCCAGGGAGTGGCGGACGCCGTCCGAGTAGAGGTCCGCCCCCAGCCGCTGGGTCACCACGTTGACGAAATAGTCCTGGAAGTTCTTGGCCAGCCGCGATACGAAGGCGACCCCCACGGCCGCGGCGAGCAGCAGGCTCACCCCCCGGAAGAACTGTCCCGTCGTGTACTCCCGGTAACGGGTCGCGTATTCGTCGATCACGTGGCGGAAGATCAGAGGGTCGAGCAGCGAGAAGATCTGGTTGATCGCGGCCAGGACCAGGGCCAGGACCACGAGCGTCCAGTAACGGCGGAGGTAGGTGTAGAGGAGTCGCATGGCGGGGCCATGATATCTCCCGCCGGACTCCCTGTATCATGCTGCCATGAAGTCCTTCCGCCGCATGCTTCGCGCCTCCATCCTCCTCCTGGCCGCCGCCGGTGCCGGAGCGCAGGACAAGGCCGCCCCGGGCGTGCCCCGGACGTTCCCCGGAGTCTCCTCGGTCCTCTGGATCGCGGCTCACCCGGACGACGAGGTGCTGGCCGCGCCCCTGTTGGGCCGTCTCTGCCTCGACGAGGGGCTCCGGTGCTCCTTCCTCGTCTTCACGCGCGGCGAGAAGGGGGACTGCCTGCTGCCCGGCGGCTGCCGGCCGGACCTCGGCACCGTCCGCGCCGCCGAGATGGCGCGCGCCGCCCAACTGTTCCACGCCGGCCTGACGCTCTGGAGCCTTCCGGACAGCGGCGCGGCCCCGGACGGCTCGGCGGGTGCCTGGGATGCGGCCGCGGGCTCCCATGCCGCTCTCCTGGCCTCCCTGCGGAGCGTCATCACCCAGACCCGCGCGGACCTCGTGCTGACCTTGGACCCTCGTCACGGCTCCACGTGCCATCCGGACCACCGCGCGGTGGGAGGCCTCGTCCGCGAGGCGATCTCCACGATGCAGAAGCCTCCGGGGGCCACCTACCTGCTCGAGACCCGTCTGGTCGAGCAGGGGTCGCCGGTGATGATCCATTTCCTTCCGGCCGCGTCCGCCGGAGCCGGCGTCTTCGCTTTCGATGGGAATCCGGGATGGAAGATGACGAACGCGGACGTTCAGAGTCACACCAGCCAGTTCGACGCCCGCCTGCGGCGCGCGGTGAGCCGGGTGCCTCCCGCCGAGCGGGCCGTGTACCTGGGCCCCGCCGATCTGCTGCTCGCCTCAGACGACGTCTGGGACTGCCGCTGAGGAAATCCTCACAGTGCGTCCGTCTTGAGATTGAGGCGGATGAAGCGCTCAGCACAAGGGGGCCGCAATGGAGTATCAACCACCAGATGCATCGGTCCACCGGTTGGGGAAGATCGTGAGCCTGCTTCCGATGGCATCCAAGGTCGATGGCTCTCAGTTCACGAAGGGGGTAAAGGCCATCTTCAAGCTGCCTGGCGGTCAGCTCTACTACGACTCGGCCCTCGAGTTGGACAGTGATGGCTCACGGTTTGCCGCGCAGGACCGGACGGGCCAATCGGACACGTCGCTCCACCAGCCTGACGGTAGTCCCGTCGATGCAGATACCGTCCCCTTCTTTGTCCTTCCCCTCGGCGGCTTCCGCCGGCAATTCGGCATCGAGCTCGGCGATATCGCGGCTGTCCTTCATCGGGACCAGGTGGAGTTTGCGGTCTTCGCCGACATGGGCCCCCCGCAGGGTCTCGGCGAGGGTTCCATTGCCCTGCACCGCTCCTTGGGGCACGAGACCATTCGCGGTGGCAGATTCCACGACGAGGGGATTGATCGCGACGTAATCACGATCGTCTTCCCCGGGTCTGGCGACGGAACCCCCCAGACGCCCGAGCGAGTCCGCGAGGTTGGCAGAAAGCTTTTCCAGGAGCTTGGCGGGAATGTAGAGTAAGGGAGCGCCTGGAGGGTCTCGTCGGAAAGCCTTCAAGCTCACCCTCCGCTCGCCAGCGACACCGGCCGCGCCGCGATCACCTGCGCGGCGAAGCGCTCCATCTCCTCGTACTGCGGGCTGAATTGCAAGAGCAGGAGATCCACCCCGGCATCCTCCAGCGCCTCGATCCGCTCGCGCACCTGCTCGGGGGTGCCGACCAGCTCCGTGCGCAGGCCGCGGTTGGAAACCGAATACTCCTCGATCGACATGCGGCGCTCGAGCTGCGTGCCGGCGAGCCACTGCTGATAGTTGGCGAAGCCGGCGGCGTTCTGCTTGACGTCGGTGACGCGCTCGCGCTCGCGCCGGGCCTCCGTCTCCGAATCGCGCACGATCGCGTAGCCGGCGACGCCGAAACGCATCGGCGGCAGCCCCATCCGCTCCCGCCGGGCCGAGAGGTCCGCCACCTTCCCGCGGACGACGTCCGCGGGGTCGCCGTGCATCACATAGGCGTCGCACAGACGGGCGATCAGCTCCTTGGCCGCCTCGGACTCGCCCCCCGCGTAGATCGTCGGCCGCGGCCGGGAGACCGGCTTCGGCGAGAGCACCGTGCCGTCCACCTTGTAATAGCGCCCCTCGAAGGAGAACCGATCACTTTTCCAGACGCCGTCCACCACGTGGAGCCACTCGGCCGTGCGCGCGTAGCGGTCGTCGTGGGTGTCGAAGTGGACGCCATATTGTGATGCTTCCTCGGCCCACCAGGAGGAGACGACGTTGAGCGAGACCCGCCCGCCGCTGATGTGATCGATGTTCGCCGCCTGCTTGGCGAGCAGGGCCGGCAGGTGGAAGGTGGGCCGCACGGCCACCATCAGCTCCAGGCGGCGGGTCACGGCGGCGAGGGCCGCCGCGGTCGACCAGGCGTCCAGCGAGGGGGCCTCGATCCCCTTGATGTCGTTGAGGTTGAGCTCGGCGATCAGCGTGAGGTCGAAACCGATCTCCTCGCTGCGCCGGGCCAGCCGGCTCACGTACTCCCAGCTCGCCGCCATCCCCTCGTCCTCGACGTTGCGCAACCAGCCGCCGAAGACCGGCATCCAGTATCCATATCTCATGGCACGGCCTCCGCTTCGAGATAGTCGGCGAGGCGCTCGAAGGGATCGAAACCGATCACCCGCGGCGCCTCGGCCACGAAGTTCGAAAGGGCGTTGATGTCGTAATAGAGGAGCCGGCCGTCGCGGTCGTCGATCATGTACTCGACGCCGCCGACGTCGATCGCGGCGGCCTCGAAGATCCGTTCGACGTCGGCGATCACCTCGGGCGGCGGCGTATACCCCTCGACCCGTATCCCCCGCTGCGCGGCGTCCACGGCACAGGCCGCGCCCGTGAGCGCGGCCCCGTCGGTGGTCTGGCAGGCGTCCCCCGGGCAGATGTTGAAGACGTCCTCCGGGCTGTAGACGCGGATCGCGTACAGGTACTTCCGGCCGAGGACCTCGACGCGGGTGATGTAGCCGCCGCGCGCCGGGACGAATTCCTGGACCAGGGCCGTGCTGTCGATCCCCAGGTCGATCGCTCCCCTCTCCGCGGCCGCCGCCAGCTCCCCGGGGGTGTCGTAGCGGACGATCCCCGCGCCGCTGCCACCGAGGTTCGCCTTGACCACCACCGGGAAGCGCAGACCCCGCGCCGCCTCGGGCGCCAGGGCCGGGTGGTTGATGACCCGCGCCCGGGGGTACTCGAGCCCGAGCGATGCGAGCACGGCGAGCTGGACGGCCTTCGAGGTCTCGACCCGGAACCCCCGGGAACCGTTGATCACCCGGGTCCCCAGGCGCTCGAGATGGTCCAGGTAGGCCAACGTATGGTAGATGCCGTGATGGCTGCCCCGCAGGTAGGCGGACGGGCTCATCCGGTTGAACAGCAGCGAGTATTCGCGCTCGCGCACGGCGACGTCGTAGCAGTGCCGCCGCGCGTCGACGCGGACGTAGGAGGTCCCCCGGCGGTCCAGCTCCGCGAAGAGCGGCCGGAACCACTCCTGGTGCTCGTGATAGACCGCGATGGGCCGGGTCGGTTGCGGCATCGAAGCTCCCCCCAGACATCGAAGGCCCTCTCCGCGAGCGGGCCGGGAGCATTATAGGTGAGTAAGTCGCTTACAAATAGGGGGAGGAGACCTCGGCGTGAGGCGGGGGGACCGCCCTGGAAGGGCGGGTATTGAATAGCCTGGGGATTCATCCCCAGGCGGTATGGCGGTGCGGCCTGTCCGTCTGGCGCCCCGCCCGCCACCCAGCCTGGGGTTGAAACCCCAGGCTGGTGAATATCCGCCCCTCCAGGGCGGGCAACGGGAGGGGCTCTCCGCTACCGCAACCGCCGCCGCCGCTGCTCGGGGGAAGCCGCGGTGCGGCCGGAGAGACGCCCCGGCCAAGGGTTGATCGTCACCTCCGCGCCACGGCGGTGCGAGGACTCCTGGGGCCGCGCGGCGGCCGGACGCGGAGCCGAGGCCGCCGGGCGAGGGGTGGACGGACGCGCGTGGCTCTCCGCCCGGCCCGCCGGCTGCGGCTGGGGCTTACGGTCGTTGCGGGCCGCGGCCCTCGCCCGTTCGCTGGACCGCTGGCTGCGCATCGCGGCCAGGCGCTCGGCCAGGGGGATCTCCAGCTTCTCCGCCGCCTTCGGCTGATAGTCGAAGCCCTCCAGCGTCTTCCGCGGCAGGACCTTGGCCACCGCCCGCTCGATCGCCCGCAGCTCGTTCATCTCCTCCGGGGAGACGAAGGTGATGGCGTCGCCGGTGGCTCCGGCCCGCGCCGTGCGGCCCACCCGGTGGATGTAGTCCTCGGGGACGTTCGGCACGTCGAAGTTGACGACGTGGGAGAGCCCCTCGACGTCGATGCCGCGGGCCGCGATGTCGGTGGCCACCAGGACCCGGGTGCGGCCGCTCTTGAAGTCGGCCAGGGCCTGGGTGCGCTGCGGCTGGCTGCGGTTGCCGTGTACGCGGTCGCAGGAGACGCCGTGGCGCTCCAGGTACTGGGCGAGCCGGTTGGCGCGGTGCTTGGTGCGCGTGAAGACGAGAGCGTTCTCGATCGTCTTCCCCCGCAGCAGCTCAAGCAGCAGGGCGGACTTGACGTCCTGGCGGACCGGGTAGATCGCCTGCTCGATGCCGGTGGCCGGGGCCGAGGCGCGCTCGATGTTGAGCGACACGGGCCTCTTCAGCATCTGGTGGGCCAGATCCCGGATCGGCGGCGGCACGGTGGCCGAGAAGAAGAGGGTCTGCGCGACCGGCGGCAGGTGCTTCAGCACCCGGCGAATGTCCGGCAGGAAGCCCATGTCGAGCATGCGGTCCGCCTCGTCCAGCACCAGGACCTCGAGGCCCGCCAGGCGGGCGTAGGGGTACTGGAAGTGGTCCAGCAGGCGGCCCGGGCAGGCGACGATGACGTCGGTGCCGTTGCGCAGGGCCTTCTCCTGCGGCCCCATGGCGACGCCGCCGTAGACCGCGGCGGCCTTGATCCCGGCGTGGCGGCCGAGGTCGTTGAAGTGATCGACGATCTGCGCCGCCAGCTCCCGCGTGGGGGCCAGGACGAGAGCCCGGGTGACGCCGCGCGGCTTGCCGAGAAGATGCTGCAGGATCGGCAGCGCGAAGGCGGCGGTCTTGCCGCTGCCCGTCATCGCGCAGGCCAGCACATCGCGCCCTTCGAGGGCCGGCGGCATGGCGTCGCGCTGAATCGGGGTCGGGTCGGTGAAGCCGAGGTCGGCGACGCCGCGGAGCAGACGGGGATCGAGATCGAAGGAAGAAAAGCTCATCAGGATGTAGGTGTACTTTCCGGCGCCGCATCGGTGCGACGCGCTTGCAATCCGGCTGGATTCTTGAACGGAGGACTGAGCCGGCGAGGCCGCCGTTGAGGGGCTTCATGCCCCGGTGAGTGTCAACGTGGACTTCCTGGAAGGAGGTCCGACGGGGGGAGGATCTCACAGATCGGGAGATTCTCCTAATCCCACCTCTGAAACCCCCGGAAGAGAGGGAAGATTCCCGGGGCGTCTGTGCCCCTCACCGGCCTTGTAGGGGCGGCCCTATGTGGCCGCCCTGGGAGGGGGGAAAATTCCCGGCAAGACGAAATCCCCCGCCCAGGGCGGCCACATAGGGCCGCCCCTACAAGGGAGCTGTTCATGTACGCGGAATTCTGAGCCGGAACAGATCGGAAATAACGCCATAAGCCGTCGTCGAAAGATCGGGGTCTTCCTCGGTGATCACGAGTTTGCCCAGGATATCCGTGGTGAAACGGAGGATCGACCCCGTTCCCGCCACCAGGGCGAACGGGTCCGCGAGCGGGATCTCGCGGACCTGGACGCGGCCGATCACTTTTCCCCCCTCCCGGAACGCCTCGCAGACCATTTTCAGGCGGCAGCCGCGGTCGAGCGCCTCGCGGACGCGCTGGGGCGTGAGGGCCGAGAGGCTCTCCCGCTCCACCGCCTCGGGCGGCAGGTCCGCGTCGAGCAGGACGTTGGCCAGCGCCGAGACCTTCACCGCCGCGTCCCACCCCTCCAGATCATTCGCCGGATCGGCCTCCGCGATCCCGAGCCGCTGCGCGCCCTTGATGGCATCCGCGAGGCTCGCCCCCTTCTCCATCTCGCCGAGGATGTAATTGGTCGTCGAATTGAGAATCCCTTCGATCTTCAGAACGGTATTCCCCTGAAGACAGAGTTGGGCCAGGTTGAACACCGGCGCGCCGTCCATCACCGTGGTCTCATAAAGGAAGGAGACTCCCCGCTCCCTGGCCAGGTCGCGCAGCGGGCGCCAGGCCCAGGCGATCGGCCCCTTGTTGCAGGTGATGGCATGCCTCCCCCGCTCCATCGCCGCGCGCATGTGCGAGATCGCGGCGGCCCCCCGGCCCGGAATGTCGAGCGGTGTCATCTCCACCGCCACGTCGTAGTCGAGGGTTTGGAGCGCCTCTTCGCTGCCGAGGGAGGAAGCGAAGCGGCCCTGCTCCGCCAGCACCCGCCGCGGATCGAGGCCGTCCGGATCGGCCACGCCGCCCCGCGATCCCGTGGTGATCCCAACGATCGAGACCTCGAGGTCCGCGAGACCCGGGTAGGACGCGCGGTCCACCAGGACCTCCGCCAGCCGGCGGCCGACGTTGCCGAAGCCGAGGAGGAGGAGCTTCATGGAGGGGATTGTAACTGGCGGATCCAAAAAAAATCGGGCCGGCCCGTGCGCGAAACGGACCGGCCCCAGAAGACGGAGTGAGAGTGAGAGCAACCAGATCTATTTAAAACTCCGGAGCCGCACCCGGGCCGCCGAAGGGAGCGTGGTCACCGTGCGCCTGATGGAGCTGCTCGAGCTTGGCCTTCTGGTCGGGGGTCAGGAGGGCGGTGAGCCTGGTCTTGAAATCCTCGTGCAGCGACTTGAGCTGCTGGAGGCTGGCGTGGGCCGCGATCGTCTTCTGGCCGATCTCGGTCGCGTCCGGGTTGACGCCGTCGAGCAGGGTCTTGATCTCGGCCATCTGCTGGTGGTGCTGCTGCATCAGCGGCTGGGCCTTGGCCATCAGGTCCTGATGAATCTTCTTCACGCTGGCCTGCTGGTCGGCGGTGAGGTTGAGGGCCTTGGTGAGGAAGGCCTCGTGATGGGCCATCATGTCCTTGCCGTGCAGGCCGTGCATGCCGTGGCCGTGCATCTGCGCCTGGACGGCGAAGGAGGCGCCCAGCACCAGGGCGGCGCTCAGGGCCAGAGTCAGAATCCTTTTCATCTCGATCTCCTTTCAAGACGCCGCTCGTTTGCGGCGCCGTCGTTTCCTGATCCTCAGCATAGGGCCACGCCGGCCCGCAGTCCTCAAGGAACCGCAAGGAATTTGTAAGCGATGTAAACCGGCTCAGCCGGCGAAGCGGTAGCCGCGCCGGTGCACGGTGAGGATCAGCTCGGGGCGGGAGGGGTTGCGCTCCAGCTTCTGGCGCAGGGAGGCGACGTGGACGTCCACCGTGCGGGTGGTGGGCATGGCGTCGTATCCCCAGACCTTGTCGAGCAGCTCGTCGCGGGTGAGCAGGGCCCCCCGGTTCTGGATGAAGTAGGCCAGGAGCTTGAACTCCAGGGCCGAGAGCGGCACCGGCTCCCCCTCCTTGAAGACCTCGGCGCGGCGGAAGTCCACTCGCACGTCGCCGAAGGAGTAGGTGCCGGCCTGCGCGGAGGAGGGGGTGCGGGCGCGGCGGAACAGGGCCTCGATGCGGGCCAGCAGCTCGATCATCTCGAACGGCTTGGTGACGTAGTCGTCCGCGCCCAGCTTGAGCCCCACCACCCGGTCGACCACCTGCCCGCGGGCGGTGAGCATGACCACCGGCACCTGGATCCCCCGCGACCGCAGCTCGCGGCAGACCTCGAAGCCGTCCCGCCGCGGCAGCATGACGTCGAGGAGGATGAGGTCGAACGACCCTTCGAGCGCCCTGGAGAGCCCCTCCTCGCCGTCGGTGGCGGTCTCGACCTGATATCCCTCGCTGAGCAGGCGGTCGGTGAGGGTGAGGACCAGGCTCGGCTCGTCCTCCACCAGCAGGATGCGCCGCGCCGCCACCGGGGAGGGCTCGGCGGCCGTCACGCCGGGGCCTCCACGCCTTCGACCGCCGCCTCGGCTTCCAGGGCGGGCAGCCGCAGGGTGAAGGCGGTCCCCTCGGGGCCGGTGGCGACGGTGACCCGGCCGCCGTGGGCTTCGGCGATGTGGCGCACCAGGCTCAGGCCCAGACCGCTGCCGGGGACCCCCGCCGTGGCCCCGTCGCGGCCGCGGAAGAAGGGCTCGAAGAGGTGCGGCAGGTCCTCTTTGCGGATGCCCGGGCCACGGTCCGCGACGGTGATCTCCACCGGCCCTTCAGACGCCCGCCGCACCCGCACGCCGATCCACGCCGCCCGGCCGCCGTATTTGACGGCGTTCTCGATCAGGTTGGCGACCGCGCGGCGCAGGGCCGCGGCGTCCACCCGGATGAGGGGGAGGCCGGGCTCGGTCTCCCGCTCGACCTGGATACGCTTCTCCTGGAGCAGCCAGCGGCAGTCCTGAAGGGCGCCGACGACGATCTCCTCCACCCCGGCGGCCCGCGGGTGGTAGACCCGGCGGCCCGACTGGATGCCGGCGAACTCCAGAGCCTGCCCCACCATGTCGGAGAGGCGCCGCCCCTCGCTCTCGATCAGCGTCCCGTAACGCTTCACCTGGGAGGGGTCGGCCACCACGCCGTCGGCGAGGTTCTGCCCGGCCGAGCGGATGGCGGTCAGCGGCGTGTGCAGCTCGTGGGTGACGCCGGCCACAAGCTCGATCTGCTGCCGGGCCAGCCGCTGCGCCCGCTGGGCGGTGACGAACATCATCCCGGCGGTGATGCCGAGCAGCCCCAGGATGCCGAGGCTGAGCGCCAGGTTGCGCCGGCGGACGGCGGCGACCGCCTCCTCCAGGGAGCCGTCGCGGTGCTTGAGCACCAGCCGCCAGGCGCCGTACCGGTGATGCCCCTCGAACGGCGGCACCCCCATCCGCGGCCAGGAGGTCTCGGAATGCCGGTGGTGCATCGCGAACCCGTGCTCGGCCGCGAGCGACCGGAGCTCGTCGAACGGCCGCAGGCCGAACATTCCCAGTTGCATGTCGCCGTCCTTCAAGGCGGAGACAGGGAAGTTGGGATCGGAGACAAAGAGGAGCCGCTTGGGCTCCTGGGCCTCCCGCACGGCGACGACGTATTCGTTCCCCCGCGGGTCCGTGAAGTACCGGCGGGTCAGGGCCGGGAGGATCTCCTGGTCGATGGTCCGCGGATCGAACCGCACCAGCAGATGGGCGCCGGCCATCGGATCGGAGCCGCGAGGTCCAGGCGGCTCCGGGAAGGCGAGGGGGATCATCAGTCCGGAGACCTCTCCCGCCAGGGTCATCCCCATGCCGAAGCCGCGGGTCGACGGCTGCGCGGCGACCGATTCCACGTGCCGCTTCACCTCCGCCAGCTCGGGCGTCCAGGGGGTGGGGACGAAGCGCTGCTCCTCCGGCCGGAGGATCTCGAGCCGGGTGGCTCCCTGCGACGGCGCGGCCGGCTGGATGAGGTCGACGTCCCGCACCAGGTGCGGATAGGGGGCTTCGGCCAGCCAGCTCTCGTACTGGCGGACGGTGTTGGCGAGCCGCTGGTCGGCTGGCAGCGCGGGGTTCGGGTGGAAGAAGAGGAAGGCCCGGGTCACCTCGCGGTCGAAGTCCTCGCTGAAGCGGGCGCCATCGGTGAAGAGGCTCGACTTCATCCGCTGCCGCTCCAGGGCGCTCACCTTGGCGCTCCAGTGGTACTGGAGGGTGGCGAGCATGGCGAGCAAAATCACCAGCACCGCCGGAATGGCGAGAGGAAGCTTTTGCGCGAGCCTCCGGGATCTCATGACAAAACAGTGTAACAGGGGCGCCGCCTCAGCCGATTCCGCGCCGGGCAGACTTTACAGAGCTTACAAATTCCTTTCCTTCCCGTGAAGACTCGGCTCCCGCCGCCTCCCTACCCTGAGCCTCGACGAGGAGGCGCACACCCGCGTCTTCCGCGCCGACGGCGGCAAGGTCCGCGACGACGAGGCCTTCGGCGGTCCGGCCGAGGTGCAGGCGAGTTGGGACGAGGACGGCGGGCTGGTGGTGCGGGTCAAGCCGGACAAGGGGCCGAAGCGGACGGAGTCCTACATCGTCTCCGACGACGGCAAGCACCTCTACATCGTCCTCACCGTGGAGGGGGACCGGGGCTCCCGGAAGATCCGCCGCGCCTACGACCCGGCCGCCCCGGAGGAGAAGCCGGCGGCGGATTCGGGGGAGGAGACCGAGCTCGCGTAGGTCTACAGGCCCGACTTGAGCGCCCGCCGCCGCGTCCGCAGGGACGCCCTGGTGCCCGCGACCGCCGTGGAGTGCAGAGTGCCACGAATGCGGGCCAGGGTGTCCCCGATCGCCTCCACCACCTGGGACTCGCTCTGGAAGGCGTCGCACTCCCGGAGGATCTCCTCTTCCAGCTTGCTGATCTCGACGAAAAGCCGGGCGCGGAGCTGGTCCGCCGGCATCCCGAAGGGGGGCGTCTTCACCAGCTCCGACACGATGTCGACCACGGCGGGAACCGGCTCCCGCAGGGGGGGCTCGCGGTCGGCCTCCGCCTTGGCCTCCTCGACCTTCCGGCGGGCGCGGGTCAGCGACTGGCTCATCGCGATGGGCGACACGGAGTCCGCCGCCTCCGTGAGGTCGGCGAGCACGTCGATCTGCCGTCCGAGGTCTTTGGCGCGGGCCTGCGCGTCGGCCAGGTACCTGCTGATGCTGTTGCGCATCTCGAAGGCGGATCGCGCAGCTTCGCCGGTCTCCTGTGCGAGGGCGGCATGGGAGCCGAGGGCAAGAAGGATGACGGGCACGACTCGCAAGATCCTGGACATGGGTTGATCTCCCGACCGCGACCTCCGGTCTGGCTTTTCGTCTGTTCTTGCCTTCTTACGGAGGAGGCGGGCGGGGCGTCTACTCCGGGCTGACAACCTTCAGGCGGTTGAAATACCGACGGTAAAAACCGCGGTCTCTGGTAAGAAGGGCGTCCGCTTGGACCTGGGCATGAGCGCCGATCAGGAAATCCGCCACGACCCGCTTGCGATCCTCTTTCGATTTCTTCGGCCGCTGGCGCCAGAGCTCACCCGCAAGCTCCGCGGCCTCGGCCGTCATCGGATCGAAGAGAATCCCCAGCGTGGCGAGAGCCTCGCGAAAGGACTCGTGGGTCGGAAAGTGAGCGCGGACCTCCGTCCATACGACCTCGCAGACGACGAGAGATCCTGAGTCATAAGCAATCCGGAGCGACTCCCGCGAAGCCTCACCAAACTGAGGATCGGCACCAAAGACATCGAGGAGGACGGACGAGTCGACCGCTGTCTTCACTTCTTCTTGCCCAGGGCTCTGGGCCTGGGACCGCGCATCTCGTCCAGGAGGTTATCGACAGGCTTCTCCAAGCGCAGGCTCCCGAAGACGCGGTCCACCGGATGCTTGCTTGAGGCACCCTTACGGAGAAGGACCCCGCCCTCCCGCACCTCGAAGGAAACCACCACACCAGGCTCAAGGCCAAGCTGATCGCGAATCTCAACGGGCAGCGTAATCTGTCCTTTGGAGGAGACGGTGCTCTTCATGACCGAAGCTTAGGCCGCTTCCCTTCCTGGGTCAAGGAGGGGGCGGGCCGAGCGTCTACGACCTCGCCTCGAAAGGATTGATAATCTCAACTCCACACTCGACAAGGTCCTGACGTTGCGGGTAGCGACCGCGTAACCGTTCGTCCGGGCGATCGAAGCGATCTGGTACAACGGCTCGTGAGGATCGCGCGCGGGGATCTCCTTCGCGGCTCTCCACTCAACGATTCGCATACTCCAGGTTCCCGGTCCGCAGCAGAGCGCCCACGTCCTCGGCGAGCACGGGCGTGGCCGCGTCACGCGAAAAGCGGTAGATCTGCCCCGAATAGGGCCCCCGCAGCACGATGCCCCCCTCGCGGGCGTAGCGCAGCAGGGTCTGCGCCGGGGACGCCGGCGCGGACCGCCGGGAGGGCTCAGGGGTGTAGCTCGTCATCATCGCGCGTTTCTGTCCGCAGCAAGACATCGTCGTAAGCTCCTTCCAGGATAGGAATCGTTGGATTGATTTCGAGCGGCGGCGGCTCGCGGCGCGGTCGTGAAAATTTCTCGAGCAGCGAGGAGCCGCCGGAGATCGCGAGCCATGCCACGCACCAGGCGCCGGGCTCGCGGGCGAGCAGGAGAGCCAGCGGCGCGGCGATCCAGAGACTCAGGCAGTAGGGACAATCCATCAATTTTCCGAGCACACCGTCGCCGGCCCGGCTTCGCAGACGGACGATCACGTCGAACGGACCGTCCTCCTGGGAGATCAGGTGCGAAACCCGCCAGGTGGCGAGCACGCTCAAGGTCAGGCGGAACCAGGGTGACCAGTCGAGCATAAACCTTTCCAGAAAAGAAAGCCCGGCCGCCGGCGCTGAGCCGGCGGCCGGCCTTTCGAGGTCATGGCGCGTCGGTGCGCTTGACGACGACGAGCATGTTGGACTCGTTGCTGAAGAGCAGGTTGTAGCCGTTGGTGACGCGCTTCCACGCGTCGAGACGGATGTCATAGGCGCCGCCGAACGGGAAGTACGGCCGGTCATAGCCGCAGTCGTTGCAGCCCGCGGAGGCCGGCGGCGGGTCGCCGACGACCACGCTGACCTTGTAGCTGCCGCCGCCCCAGGACGGCCGCGCCGCCGAGCCGACCGCCGCGATATACGCCGCGTAATTCGATACACCCACCGTCGACGCAGGCTCGCCGGCCAGCGACGCGTTGAGCAGGGAGACGCTGCACCCGAGCCGATGGAGCTCGGCGAGCGCGAAGTTGCTCAGATGGTTCCGGGGATCGTTCGCCCGGAAGTGAACGGTGACGACGTCGCCCTTCTTCAGCGCGAGCTCCTGGCACACCGCGTTCGGTTGCGCGGCGCCGTTGATGTCGAGGCCCAGGATGGTGACGTCGCTCAGCGGCGAGTTGTCGAGCGTGAGCGGCAGCAGCTCCACGGTCTGGGGCTCCGTCGCGAGGGTGCAGTTGAGCATGACGCGCGAGGTCAGACCGCCGCCCGTCTGGCGGTAGCCGACCAGCCGCAGCACCGCCAGGCCGTCGGGCAGATAGCTCGTATCAATCCTGGCGATCCACTGCGCGGCCGTCCACAGCCAGCCCCAGGGTCCGGGGGGGCCGCCATGCGCCGCTTCAAACTCGCGCTGGAAGCTCTCGACGGTGCGGTAGAGACCCTGCGCCGGTCCCGAGGGTTGAGGCCCGAAGTCATACGAGATCCAGTCTTCATGCGGTGTCGGCGTGCTGACGATACCCCAGTATGAACGGACGAGGTGCTCGAGCCGCACGTAGGGGATATCGTTGAACGCCCCGTCGGGCGGCAGGCTCGCCGGGTTCCCTCCCCAGGGTGCCACCTGCAACTTGTAATAATCGACGAAGCGGGCGGAATTGGTGACCGTTTCACGGCCGAAGGCGCCGTAGATGTTGAGCGTGCCGCCGAACGGCTCGTCGGCACTGCCGGGATAGGCATAGCCGGCCAGGGAGCCGCCGGTCGTGACCGAGCCGATATTGGGTACCTGCACCAGGCCGACGTCGGTGAATTTGAAGCAGTCCCCCTCCGGGACGTCGTTCGGGCAGTTGTCCACGGAGACGGCGGAAGCGTTCGCATTGAGATTGCCGACGTTGATCGGCGACGCCGACGGCGCGACGTTCCAGCGGGTGGCCGAGTAGGGCTCGTCATAGATCACCGCCCCGCCCGCGGCCGCCTGGGTGGCGCGGAAGAGGACGTCGGGATAGCAGTCGGTGCCCTGCCACCACCACCAGGGATAGAAGGCCCGAATGTCGGTCAGCACCTTGCTCGCCTCGGCCGTCAGCTTGACCGGGCGCGCCGTGGGCCGCAGCGACAGACCCGGCTGGGGCGCGATGACGTCGCCCGGGAACGGCGCCGTCTTCTCCCGGGCCTGCGGATCGAGCTGATCCAACGCCTGGGCCAACCGCAGGAGCACCGGCGGGTCGGGCGGATTGGGATCGACGGGGATCGGCACGTTCGGCACCAGTTGGCGGAAACGCCCCAGCAGATCGCGGAGCTGCTCCCACTGCGGCTGATCGATGTGCCAGCCGAGATAGGGATAGAACCACCAGCGCCAGCAGCACCAGCGGAAGGTCATCGTGAAGAAGCCGTTGGCATCGGTCGTCGCCGTGGTGATCAGCGTCTTGCGCAGCCAGAAGAAGAAGCGGTCGATGTCGTAGGCCTCGACGACGGCGCCGGGAACGGGCTGATTGCAGACCGACCCGCCACGCACGACCTGCCGGACGAGCCGGCCGGTGAAGGTGTAGCGGTGGCAGTTGCGCCACCAGCCGAGATAGATCGCGTCGGCGATCTTCTGGACCCCGAGGTCGAGGACGGCGCCCGGCTTGGCTCTCGCGAGCTGGTCCTGGGGCGGCCGGACGGCGAGCGCGTCGTAGTGCGGCAGGATCGCCTCCGGCGCGTCGGGGCCGATGCGGAGCTCGACGCCGGCGGGGCTTTCGCCCGGCGGCAGGTCGAACGGGACCTCGACGGCGAGCTTGTCGAGGGACTTCGCCTTGGCGAGATTGATCAGACGCGAGCCCAGCACCCGCCCGTCACGGACGGCGGCCACGCGCAGCGGCTCGTCGCGCTTGAGCTCCTTGACCTGACTCAGGTCCAAGGACGAGCGAAGGGTATATTCCATGGTTGCCTCCTGTTCAAGATGACCGGAAAGGGTTCGTCATCCGGATCAGTAGGCGGCCCAGACAAGCCCGGCGTTACAGGGAACGTTGAAGCAGGGTGCTTGACACCCCCGCCCCATCTCCCTACACTACCTACCGATCGGTAGAATTCTACCGGTCGGTCGGTATCGGAAAGGAATTCCCTTGGCGCGAACGGCGGAGATGGGATCGGACGTCCCGAAGGAACGGCACCGGGCGGTGCTGGAGACGGCGGCGCGGCTGATCTGTGAGAAGGGGTATGAGGCGGCGTCCGTGCAGGACATCGCCGGCGCCTGCGGCCTCACCAAGGCCGGGCTCTACTACTACATCCGCAGCAAGGAGGACCTCCTTCTGGAGATCATGAGCTATGGGATGGACATCTTCGAGGAGCGCGTCCTCCTCCCCGTGCTCTCCATCGCCGATCCCGTCGAGCGCCTCAAGGCGTGCATGGAGAAGAACATCCATCTGGTGACCGAGGGGTGGAGCAAGGAGGTCACCATCATCCTCCACGAGCACGAGACGCTCACCGGCGCCGCCCGCCAGCAGATCAACGCGCGCAAGAAGCGCTACGTCCACTTCCTCGAATCCTCTTTCGAGGAGGCGATGCGCGAGGGTCGCATCCGCCGCGTCGAGTCGCGGGTGGCCGCCTTCGCCTTCCTCGGCCAGGTGCTCTGGATCTACAAGTGGTTCCGGCCCGACGGCAAGATCCCCGCCGACCGGCTCGCCCGCGAGATGCAGGACCTCTTCTTCGGCGGCCTGGAGATCGCTCCCAAAGCAAGAAAGACAAAGAAACCCGCCGCCAGACGGGCGAAACGGAAAGGAGCCTCCGTATGAGACCGAATCGCGCGGTGGGCATCGCCGGCTATGGGGCCTACGTGCCGCGCCTGCGGGTGCGCACGGCCGACATCTCCTCCACCTGGCGCGCCCGGGGCGCCGCCGCTCCCGCCGTGGCCGAGAAGTCGGTGCCCGGCCCCGACGAGGACGTGGTGACCATGGCGATCGAAGCGGCCCGCACGGCGCTCGACCGGTCGGGCCTGGAGACGGATTCCATCGGCGCCGTCTGGGTGGGGACGGAATCGAAACCCTATGCCGTCAAGCCCTCGGCGACCATCGTGGCCGAGGCCCTGGGGATCACCCCCCACGTGGTGGCCGCGGACATGGAGTTCGCCTGCAAGGCCGGCAGCGAAGCCATGCAGGCCGCCGTGGCCTTCGTCGGCTCGGGGATGGTCGACGGGGCCCTCGCCATCGGCATGGACACGGCGCAGTCGAAGCCCGGCGACGCCCTGGAGTACACGGCCGGCTGCGGCGGCGCCGCCTATCTGTTCGCGGACGCCTCGGAGTCCCTGGCGGTGGTCGAGGCCTCGATCTCCCATGTCACCGACACCCCCGACTTCTTCCGCCGCGAGGCGGCCCACTACCCCGAGCACGGCGGGCGCTTCACCGGCGAGCCCTCCTACTTCCGCCATACCCTGGCCGCGTCGCGCAAGCTGCTGGCCGAGGTGGAGAGCGGACCCCAGGACTTCGCCCACGCGGTGTTCCATCAGCCGGTGCCCAAGTTCGTGGAGAAGGCCGCCGCCGAGCTCGGCTTCAGCCGCCAGCAGATCCGCACCGGCCTGGTGGCCCCGCGCATGGGCAACGCCTACGCCGGCTCCTCCCTGCTCGGCCTCGCCGCCGTGCTCGACGTGGCGAAACCGGGCGACCGCGTCTTCTTCTGCTCCTACGGCTCGGGCGCGGGGAGCGACGCCTTCTCCTTCCGCGTCACCGAGCGGATCGAGGAGCGCCGGCGCGGGCCGGCGGTGATCGATTACCTGGAACGCCGCCGGCCGGTGGACGGCTACGGCCAGTATCTCCGCCTGCGGGGAAAGATCAGAAGGGCTTAGAGGGGATCAAATGAGAGACGTCTTCATCATCGGAACGGGGCAGACCCCGGTGGGCGAGCATTGGGACCTCGGGCTGCGCGACCTCGGAGCCTCCGCCATCCGCGCGGCGCTCGACGATTCGGGGATCGAAACCGTGGACGCCCTGTTCGTGGGCAACATGCTGGGAGGCGCGGTCAACGGCCAGGAGAACCTGGGCGCCCTGCTCGCCGACGCCGCCGGCCTCCTGCCGGCCGAGGCCTGGAAAGTGGAAGCCGCCTGCGCCTCGGGCGGGGCCGCCGTGCGGGCCGCGGCGTTGTCGGTTGCCGCCGGGGCCCATGACGTGGCCATCGCGGTGGGGATCGAGAAGATGACCGACGCCGTTTCCGATCAGATTACCGCGGGTCTGGCCACCGCCTCGGATGGCGACTACGAGGCGAGCCACGGCCTTTCGTTCGTGGCCCTCTCGGCCCTGCTGATGCGGCGCTACATGCACGAGCACGGGGTCTCGCGCGAGGACTTCGCACCCTTCGCGGTAAGCGCCCACCGCAACGCGGCGGCCAACGAGAACGCCATGTTCCGCGAGCCGATCTCGATGGAAGAATTCGCCCGCTCCCCCCAGGTCGCCTCCCCCATCGGAGTGCTCGACGCCGCGCCGGTCTGCGACGGCGCCGCGGCGGTGGTGATCTGCTCGCGGGAGATGCTCCGGGGGCACCACCGGGCGGTGCGGATCGCCGCCTCCACGGCCGCCACGGACAGCATCGGCCTCGCCGGCCGGGCCGACCTGCTGACCCTGGGCGCCGCCCAACGCTCGGCCGAGAAGGCGTTCGCGGCCAGCGGCTTCGGTCCCAAGGACTTCAACCTTTTCGAGGCGCACGACGCCTTCACCATCATCACCGCCCTCTCCCTGGAGGCCTGCGGCTTCGCCCCTCGCGGCGAGGCGCTGAAGCGGGCCGCCCACGGCTGCTTCGCTCGCGGCGGCTGCATCCCGCTCTCGACCTTCGGCGGGCTCAAGGCGCGCGGGCATCCGGTGGGAGCGAGCGGCGCCTATCAGATCGTCGAGGCCACCTCGCAGCTCCGGCGCGAGGCGGGCCCGAGCCAGGTCCCGGGCGCCCGGGTGGCTCTCACGCAATCGATCGGCGGCCACGGCTCGATCGCCGTGACCCACGTCCTGGAGGCTTGACGCCCATGCCTGAAACGATGGATCTGCCCCGTTATCGCCGGCTGACCGCCCCCTACTACCGGCTGGAAGGGCGGCGCTGCAAGCAGTGCGGCGCCCTCCAGTTCCCGGCCCGCGAGGCCTGCGGCGCCTGCCGCGGCCGGGAGCAGGAGCCCTACCGGTTCTCCGGCCGGGGCAACATCTTCTCCTACTCCGAGGTGGCGATCGCTCCGCAGGGGTTCTCCGGCCCTTATCTGGTGGCCCTGGTGGACCTCGAGGAGGGGGTCCGCGTCACCGCCCAGCTCACCGACGTCGATCTGGACGAGGTCGAGATCGGCATGCCGGTCGAGATGGTGACCCGGCGCCTCCAGGAGAGGGGCCCGCAGGGGCAGGGCTATCTCGTCTACGGCTACAAGTTCCGGCCCGTCCTGATCCCGAAGGCCGAGCAGATCGAGGCGAGGAGGAAGGCGTCATGAAGAGCGCGCGCTGGGTCGACCTCGCCGCGGCCGCCGCCTCGGTGCCGGACGGCGCCGTGATCGCTCCCGGGGGCTTCATGCTGGGGCGCGCCCCCATGGCCCTGATCTTCGAGCTGGTGCGCCAGGGGCGGCGCGGCCTGCACGTGATCTCGCTCCCCAACCCGCTCCCGGCCGAGGTCCTGGTAGCGGCGGGGGCGGCGTCGAAGGTGGAATTCCTCTTCACCGCCATCACCCTCGGCGGCCGGGTCCGCCCCATGCCGGCGCTCAAACGGGCGATCGAGGGGGGCGCGATCGACTGGGCCGAGCACGACGGCTACCGGGTGGTGCAGCGCCTGCGCGCCGCCGCCATGGGCCTCCCCTTCCTGCCGGTGCCGGACGCCGACGCCTCCGCCCTCTCCCGGCGCGATCCGCCGCCGCGGGTGACCGATCCGTTCACCGGCGAGGCGGTGCCGGTCGAAAAAGCTTTCCATCCCGATTTCGCCCTGATCCACGCCCGCGCGGCGGACGAGGACGGCAACCTCTGGATCGAGGACCCCACGACCGACCTCCTCCTGGCCGGCGCCGCCCGCCGGGTGATCGCCATCGCCGAGGAGCGGGTGGCGCGGGTCCCCCGGGCCACGGTCCCCGGCTTCCAGGTGGACCTGCTCGTCGAGGCGCCACGCGGGGCCTGGCCCACCGGCTGCCTGGGCCTCTACCCCGCCGACGCCGAGCACCTGGAGCGCTATCTCTCTCTGGCCGAACAGACGCGGGAGGCGGCATGACTCCCCTCGCTCCCGCGACCCCCGCCGAAACCGTCGTCGCCGCCATGGCGCGGGAGATCGAGGACGGCGCGGTGATCGCGACCGGTGTTGCCTCCCCCCTCGCCATCCTGGCGATCGCTGTGGCCCGGGCCACCCATGCGCCGCGCCTCACCTACCTTGCCTGCGTGGGCGCCCTCGACCCGGAGATCGCGACCCTCCACCCCTGCTCCGAGGACCTCGGCTATCTCGACGGCCGAGCGGGCGAGGTAACCATCCCCGATCTCTTCGATCACGCCCGGCGCGGCCGGATCGACCTCATGTTCTTCGGTGCCGCCGAGGTGGACGCCGCGGGGGACACCAACCTCTCCGCCGCCGGTCCGCTCGACCGTCCCAAGGTGAAATTCCCCGGCGTGGCCGGCGCCGCCACCCTCCGCCGCTGGGTGGCGCGGCCGGTGATCGTGCTCGGCCGGCAGAGCAAACGGAACCTCGTTCCAAAAGTCCAAGTCGCCTCCACCACCGATCCCGGTCGCCGCACGCGTCTGCTCACCGACCTCGGCGCCTTCGAGCTGGGCGCGGCCGGCGCGGCGCTCGTCTCCCGCCATCCGTGGGCCACGGAGGAGGAGATCGCCGGCCGCACCGGCTTCTCCTACGACACGGCCCGCCCCCTGCCGGTGACGCCGGCCCCCTCCCCCGAGCACCTGCGCGCCATCCGCCGCGTCGACGCCGCCAACCTGCGCGACCGGTTGGTCGGCTGATCGAATCGAAAGGTTTTTTAACAGGAGCCGCCCATGCAAGCCATCGTCCTCCGCGCCTTCGGATCTCCCGGCAACCTGCGTCCCGAGATCGTCCCCGACCCGGAGCCCGGTTCCGGCGAGGTGCTGCTGCGCGTCCACGCCTGCGGCGTCTGCTATCACGACGTGATCAATCGCCGGGGGAACCTGCCGCGCACCTCCGTGCCCGCCATCCTGGGGCACGAGGCGACTGGCGAGGTGATCGCGGTGGGTTCGGAGGTCGCGGGGTGGGCCGTGGGGGACCGCGCGGCGACCCTGCAGCGCCTCTCCTGCGGCCAATGCGGGCATTGCCACGCCGAGCGCAACAGCCTCTGCAAGAACGACACGCGCTTCTTCGGCGAGGAGATCCCGGGCGGCTACGCCTCCTACATGGCGGCGCCGGTGGCCGGGCTGGGGCGTATCCCGGCGGGGGTCCCCTGGCCGGTGGCCGCCGTCACCTGCTGCACCACCGGCACCGCCGTCCACTGCCTGCGCACCCGCGGCCGGCTGATGCCCGGAGAGATCGTCCTGATCACCGGCGCCTCGGGCGGCGTGGGCATGCAGGCGGTGCAGCTCGCCCGCCTCGACGGCGGCCGGGTGATCGCCGTCACCTCAAGCGCCGGCAAGGTGGAGGCGCTCCAGGAGGCGGGAGCCCACGAGGTGATCGTCAGCCCGGACCTCGATTTCGCGAGCGAGGTCCGCAAGCGCACCGGCGGCCAGGGGGTCGACCTCGCCCTGGAGATCGTGGGCAGCCTCACCTTCGCCCAGACCCTGAAGACCCTCGCCCCCGGAGGCCGCCTGGTCACCGTGGGCAACCTGGAGACCGGGACCGTGGACCTCAACCCCGGCCTGGTGATCGTAAAAGAGCTGGAGATCCTGGGCGCCTACGCCACCACCCAGGCCGAGCTCCAGGAATCCCTGCGACTGATCGAAACCGGCGCCCTGCGCTCCTGGGTTTCGGACGTCCTCCCCCTCCACGAGGCGGCCCGGGCACACGATCGATTGGAAAAGAAAGAGGTGGCGGGGAGGTTGGTGCTGGAGCCGGTACACTGAACGGCCCAGTCAAGAGCCAGATTCCCTCCTCAAAGTACCGAATCCTTCCCGCTGGGCAGCGGTCGCAAGCCGGTCGTCAAGGCAGACGAACTCGAGCGTCGAGGGCCTCCCTTCGGACGCGAGAAAAGCGGCAGCAAGTTGGAGAGAATCGGCGGCACGAAGGGGATGGACCCGGAGGAGGCGCGGGCGGTCTCCAGAACGGCGTCTACCGGCTCGATACGATGCCAGTATCGAGCCAGGACATCCAGGCGCTCCAGAGCATCGGTCGCCTCCTGGGGAGAGAGGCGGCCCTCCCGTTCAAGACGAGAGACGGCCGAGGCGCACTCGACCGGCGTGCCCCACCAGACGATGATCCCCGGCTCGCTGAAGAAAAGCTCTTGTGTCGCAACCGTGAGATCCTCCTCGACCAGCAAAGGCACCAAAGCCGAGCTGTCCCAGAATCTCACCGGCCTTCCCTGCGGTCGGCCAGAAGGGCTTCAAGGGCACTCGGGCCTGCCGACGGCCGAGGTGGTTTCGCCATCAGGATCTCGATCTCGCGGGGAGGTGGAGCGGAGCCCCGCCGCAGCAGCCCCTGGCGTTCTAGCCGGGCAAGCCGGCCCTCAGGATCGTCCTCCCCCCCTCGCACGGATTCCAGGCGGGCTACAGGACGCCCACGGTCGAGAATGAGGATGGTTTCGCCATGCTGCACCTGGTCAACAAGCGCACTCAGGTTGTTCTTGGTATCGGTCAGGGTGGCTCTCTTCATTTGGCTAGAATAGCCAATTCGCCCCTTTCCTTCAAGCGGTTCGAGATTCCGGCTGGGGGTTTCCTGGCCGATCTCAACCTGGAACCGGGAGCGGGGACCGCAACCCCGGCCTGGGTCAGAAGGAGATACAGGCCGGGCTGCGGACCCGGAGCACGGCCTGCTGGTGGAACCGGGTCTTATAGATACTGATCACCTCGTTGACCGCGACGTCGGTCTTCGCCGAGTCGGGATGAACGACGTGGAGGACGTAGGAGCTCTCTTTCTCCAACTTGCCGGCGCCGTTCTGCCACTGCCCGGCGGCGGCCCAGGACGTGAGCCCCTCCGGGAACCGCGGCGTGATGACCTCGGCGAGGAACCGCTGCCAGTCCTCCACGCTGACCTGCCCGTCCGGCATGGACGTGCCGAAGTAAAGAGAATCCATGATCGCCGGGAGCTCGCCCTGGTGGCAGGCCCTCGAGAGCCCGGCTCCGGCGCACCCCGAAAGCGAGAACGCCGCGAGGAGCAGACAGCTCCACACCCTTCTCGCACGGAAGATCCCCTTGGGGAACATACCCATTTGCCTATCCACCTTTTCCAAGTTGCTCGTGGCATGGTAAGGCAGACCGTGGCTTCGGGCAAGCGGAGGACCGGGCGCGCCGTTTCATAGTCGCCCATCTGCCGGCGCACTGAGCCGGCGGCTCTACGCCAGCTCGACCTTGAGCTTCTTGCCGACCGCCGACGCAGCACGCTCCAAGGTGGACAGAGTCACGGACCGATTGGCAGGATCCAGCAAACGCTCCAGCGCTGGCCGGCTCGTCTTCATGCGGCTTGCCATCTCCGACTTGGAGAGCCCGTGACGCTCCATCTCTTGGGCGATCTGGAAAGCGATCACCCTCTTGGCGGCCGTGGCTTCCGAGGCCTCCAGGAGGTGCTCCTCCCGGAGGAAGTCATCAAAGTCGCTCCCGATGTGCTTCTTCTTCATTACGCTACTCCTCGCGCAGGTCTGCCAGGCGTTGCCGAGCCGTTCTCAGATCTTCCGGTGGAGTCTTCTGCGATTTCTTGATGAAACCGTGCAGTAACACCATCACGCCTTCGTCGACGGTGAACAGGACCCGTGCAATACCTTGGGTGATATGGGACCGGACCTCCCATAAGCCCGGCTCCAGTTTCCTGATCAGCGGCATTCCCAGCGGCCAGCCGTACTGCGCCGTCTTGACGTCTTCACCAATGGCCTTTCGGTCCTCCCGCTTCAGGCTCTTGAGCCACTGGCGTACGGGCTCATTGCCAGCCTCAGTACGATAGAAGACCACGCACAGAACCGGTTCGGTGCTCTCTTGGGCTTCTCCCGCCATCATCCTGAAGTGTACCACAAATGGTGCGGCAGCCAATAGCGCATCAAACCGCTCTTTCTCGATTTAAAAAACTTGGTTGAAATCAAACCTCCTTCGTGCTCTATGGTATGGGCAAGGAAGACCGGCCGGCATGCTACGCTTCCTTGAGAAAGGAGATCCCATGAAGCAGACGAAGGAGCCTCTGAAGGTCATCGACTCCGCCTTGCTCTCCAAGATCCTCGGCGCCGTGCCGTCCGCCCAGGATCACAAGGGCCAGGGCATCGTGATCCCCCAGTCCCGTTTCGCCTCTTTCTTCCACTCCTGACCGCGTCGTCCCGCCCCGCCATGCTGCTCTCCGTCTGCCTGATCACCAAGGACGAAGAGCGGTTCCTGGCGGGGTGCCTGGAGTCCGTCCTGCCGGTGGCGGACGAGATCGTCGTCGTGGACACGGGATCGGCCGACCGGACTTTGGAGATCGCGGCGAGCTATGGTTGCCGCGTCGTGCAACGCCCCTGGGACGACGACTTCTCGGCCGCCCGCAACGCCGGGATCGACGTGGCTCGCGGCCGCTGGATCCTCTGCATGGACGCCGACGAGCGGCTCTGCCATCCCGAGGCTCTGCCCCCCGCGCTCCTCGCCGCTCCGCCCGAGGTCGGTGGCTTCTTCATTGAGCGGCACGACCTCGTCACCCGGTTCGAAGAGGGGAACCGCGACATCTATCCCATCGGGATCCTGCGGCTGTTTCGCAATCACGAGGCGATCCGCTATGAGGGCATCGTCCACGAGCGGCCGAACGAGACCGTCCTCCGGGCCGGCTTCGAGGTTCGCGGCCTGGCCACTCTCAAGCTGATCCACCTGGTGAGCCAACTGCCCCAGGAACGGTTGATCGCCAAGCAGAAAGGCTATCTCCGGCTTCTCGACCGCGAGCTCGAACGGGACGTGGACAATTTCTGGGCCCGCTACTACCGGGGAAAAACCTTGTGGTTCCTCGGCCGCAAGGAGGAGGCCGAAGCCGAGCTCCGCGGCATTGTTGAGAGCTCCGGCGCGCCGGTTCCCTTGCGCGCCTCCGCGGGGTGCATGCTGGCGGCCCTGCTGAGCGAAGCGGACCGGCACGGCGAAGCGGTGGGTTACATTGAGGAGAGCCTGGCGCTCCTCCCCGGCCAGTCGCTCGCCTATTACGTTCTCGCCGAGGCCCTGTATGCCTCCGGCTATTTCGAGCATGCTCTCGCGGCCTACCTGCGGGTCCGGCTCAGCATGGACCCGGACGCCGAGATGAGCCCGCTTCCGGGCGACCTCTGCATGACCCGGGAAAAGCGGGCCTACAAGCTGGGATGCTGCCACCTGGCCCTCGGGCGTCTGGCCGCCGCAGAGGAATGGTTTCAAAACGGCCTGGAAGCCGACCCCGCTCACGGCGGCTGTCACTACGGCCTGGCGCGGACCGCCCTCCTGAGAGGCGACCGCGCCGGCGCGCGGGAACGGCTGGAGACGGCCTTGACCCACGACCCTCTCTGGCGGATGCCGCGGGAGCTGCTGGCGGAGCTGATCCGGGATGAGCTCCTCGAATCAGCTCCGAGGGGTTGAAGGCTTCGATCCCCTCACCGAATCTTGACGCACGCGTTCGCCAGGTTCGACCACTCCCATGCGTAGCCGGCTCCGCCGTCGAGGAACGGCGGCGGGCTCCAGAGGCATTTGTCTCCCATCTCGACGCCGGTGACGGAATCGTACCAGGCGTTGAAGAGCGGATCGACCACGGTCGCGCGGGTCGAATCGGAGACCAGAAATTCCTGGTTCTGCGCCGCCGTCCAGCCCGCAATCTGGCAGCCGCCGCAGCTCGCGTACGGCTGCACGGTGTATTTGACCGTCGAGGCGCCACTGACGAAATAATTGTGATAGGTACAGTAGGCGAGGCTCGGGCCGCCGCACGAGGTGAGCGATCCGTTCGACGAGTAGGAGGAGGACGGCAGGAAGACCTCGTAGATCGTGCTGTTGTTGAAGGCGTGAGTCGCCACGTAGGTCTGGATCTTGGAGCGGACGGCGGCGTCGGTGACGTTGGTGGGCGGCGTCGACGGGTCGAACCAATCCACCGTTCCAGAGCCGAGGTTGGACAGTTGGATGAATTGCCGGACGCCGCCGACGATCTGATAGTACTGCGTGATCACATTGTACTCGCGGGAGGTGCCGAGCTGGTTGCGGAAGGCAATCAGCGCCTGCGCGTACGCGTAGTCCGGAGAAGCCGGGTTGGAGAAGCTCGGCCCCCAGAAGATGTCGACCACCTTGGCGCTGATGATCACGGGGCCGCCGTGGTAAGTGATCGCCGCCCCCGCCGCCCCGGCGAAAGTCAAAGGGCTCACAACCAGCAACACCGCAGACAAGATCTTTAGTCTCACCGTCATTTCCTCCACAAGAAAAGGTTCAGCCGGCCCACCGGGCCGGCTCGAGGTAGCTCTAAAGAAAGGGGTGCGTGGCGGGGGAGAAGGCGAGACGGCGCCGGCCGCTTTAGCCCGGAATCGAGCGGCTCCCAAGATCCATTTTCAGGATTCCGGCTGGACCACTTGGCGGGGAGGAACGGCGGCGCCGGAAGGGCCGGCGCCGCCCCGGCGCGTCAATCGCAGACCAGGCTCACGGTGCGGGAGATGTTCCCCGAATTGGGAACGATGTTGCAGCAGCTCGCGCAGCTCTGGTTGTTGTCGATATCCACGCCCCAGTAGCTGCCGTCGAGGTTGGAGGGCTCGGCGCCGTAGCAGATCTTGGCGCCCCGCTTCACGGAGAGCTTGATCACGCCGGAACGTCCCGAGCCGACGCTGTAGACCTGCGAGCTGTTCGGGAAGACGATGTCGTTCGTCTCGTCGAAGAAGCGGAGGTAGATCCCCAGCCCGTCGAAACAGCCATCCTTGATCGTCCAGGTGAAGGTCGCGTTGCCACCCTGCGGGCAGGACGCTTTCGGCTCCAGGAGCTCGCTGAGATCGAAGCCCACGTCGTCTCCGGGCCGGGTCTGGAGCGTCTTCTCAGGTGTGCCGTTGACGGCGAGCCCCTTCATCGGGACGTCCACGAGCTGCAGCGTCTCCACGGCGGGCCTGGCCTTCGCGGCCTCCGCCCCGGCGGCCAGCGCCGGCTGAATCGTGGCCACGGCCAACACGACGAGAAGACAAAAGCCTTTCCGGATATTCATATTCATGTTCCCTTTTGAGGAAGGCGGGCGCGCTTATCGCGTCCGCATCTGATCCTGGTGACGACTACTGCGTTTCCGTTTCAAGGGCTCCGCCTGCACCTATAGGCGAGAAGCCCGGTGGGTCCGTTACAGGGAGATGCGTAAAAGGGGGCGGGAAGGGGACACGGCCGGGGCGGGATTCGTTTCGCGGCCATGGGAGCCCAGATCCCCTCTTACGGCAGATCTTCGTGGATACAGAGGTAGTTCCCCTCCGTATCCTTGAACCAGGCAGCCTTCTCGGAGCCGAGAACACAGACGTGGTCGACCGTTTTGAAATCCGGGAAATCGTAGTCCTCGAAGACCACTCCCTTGCCGCTCAGCTCCCGGATGGCCTCGTCGATGTTCCGCACCTGGAAGCTGATCGCCGTGTGATCGGCCTTGGTCCCCGCCTCCTTAGGGAACAGCGCGAGGATTCCGCCCCCCGCCGAGGCATAGGTGAATTTCCCGTCCGGCTTCAGCCCGATCGGCCTGAGACCCAATTTGTTCTCGTAGAAATCCCGCGCCCGTTCCATATCCATGACGGGCAGCATCGTCGTGACCGGAGAGTCCGCTAACATGAGCGCTCCTCCTTTCAGATGCGGTCTGGCAGGCTCAGGATATCAGAAGCCGCCCCAAGCCTCGGGCAGCCGTTACAATCTCTCCTTATGGAAACGACCCCGGCCGCGGCGCCTGAGAGCCCGACGCCCATCCTCGACCGCCTGGCTCCCGTGCCGCCGCCCGACAAGCGGGCCGCCCGCGGGAAGGTGATCCTGGGCTCGGTGATCGGCGCCGCCGCCGGCGTGGCGCTCGACGTGGCGCTCTGGCGGTCCCCGTTCCTGGGGCAGCGGATCGCCGTCCCCTTCTTCCAATGGCTCGACACGCCCTGGACGGGGCCCCGGCTCCTCTCTCTCGGCCTCTCCCTCCTCGCCGCCGTCGTGGCCGCCCTCTGCATCCACGAGGGGGGACACGTGGTGGCGGGGCTCTCGGCGGGCTTCCGCTTCCTCTCGGTGCGCGTCGGTCCCCTCCTGATCGAGCGCTCGGCGCGGATCTCCTGGTACTGGGGCCCGGGCGCCCTCACCAGCGGGCTGGCCGTCATGTCGGCCGCCCGGCGGGACCGTCTGCGGCTGCGCGCGGCGGTCCTCGTCCTCGGCGGGCCGGCCGCCAACCTGCTGTCCGGGGGCCTCGCGCTCGCGATCCTCCCGGCCCTGGGCCTCCCCTACGGGCTGTTCCTCACCGCCTCGGCCGTGGCGCTCCTCTTGGCCGCCATCCCCTATCAGTCCCGGATCGGGCTCACGGACGGCGGCCGTCTCTGGCTCCTCTGGAGAGACCGGGCGCCGTGCAGGCGCTGGCTGGCCCTGCTGAAGCTCCAGGCCGAGAGCCGGGAAGGCGTGCTGACGGAGGCGCGGTGGGCCGAATACCTGGCGGAGGCGGTCGCGGTGCGCGACCCGTCGCCGGAAACCGTACTCGCCCACGCCTTCGCCTACTCGGCGGCGCTCAGCAAGCGGCGGGACCGGGAGGCCGGCGAGCACCTCGAGACCTGTCTGCGGTATCTGAGCTCCGCGCCGCCCGGCCAGCGCGAAGGCGTGATCAGCGACGCCGCCGTCTACCTGGCGCGGCGGCGGAAGCGGGCCGACCTGGCGGCGCAATGGCTGGCCGACCTGCGGACCGCCTCCAATCCCCGGATGCGGCTACGGGCCGAGGCCGCGGTCCTCGAAGCACAGGGCGATACCGTGGGGTCCCTGCGGAAATTAGATGAATACGAGGCGGCGCTCCTCGCGCTGCCGAAGGGGAGCCCGCAGCGCGAGATGCTTCTGCGGACCCTGCCGGGATGGAGATCCGAGCTCTCGGACGTTCCCAGCGCCGCCGCGGGAGCGGCATCGTCTTCCTCCAGGAAGTAGAGCCATCGCCCGGAGTTGTCGATCGCCAGCCAAAAGACGGAGCCCTGCCGCCGCAGGTGGGCCGGCAGCAGATCAGACCGCAGGGAGATGTCGCTGCCGTTCAGGGCCAGGACGCGAAGCCCACCGCTGTCGTGGTCGAGATCTCGTTCTCCCAGATTTACGCGGAGAATCCCTGGAGCCGGCACAAGCAAGCCTATACGCTTGAAGCGAACCTTTGACCAATCTCTGGCTCTGGCTTCGGGCATCAGGATAACGGATGGCGAGGGGAGATCATATTCGACCTTTTCATTTTTTAAAGAAGAGATCGTAGCTGAATCCGCAGACCAAAGCTGCACAAAAAGCCAAAAGGACGACGTCTAAAAGGCCGTCCTTGATCGTCATCTTGCCGCTGGCGAGGTCCGAGATGAACTCAAAAGAGCCTCGAACAAGACCAACAACCCCGGCGAAAAGCATCATCCAGTCGATAAATGTTTCGCCCCCGGCGCCACCACTACTATGAGGGCCAAAACGTCCAGGCCCTTCGATTGGCGCCGCAATTGCTGCGCTAACCACCAACAGTGATATGACCCCAAGAATCCGAAAAGATGAAATTTTTTCTTCATAATAAAGGGAATCCTCCGCCGAGTAGGCCAGGGGACCTTACGCCTCCCAGCCCTCTAAGAACCGTGCGTGCGAGTTTCCCCGCACATGGCTCAAGCCTTTCAAAGGCCGATTGTATCGACCCGGCGGCGATGCGAGCAGAATCCTAACATCCTATCTTCGATTCTTTTCCTGAGCTCCTCCAAGGACTTAGGGAGATCTGGATGTATGTACTCCTTTGGACACTTCTGGAAGTCTGGCAAGAAGGCAGCGGGATCCCGATAATGAAGGACCGCCTCTCCCACAACCGCGGCCTGCTCTTCGCTTAGGCGACCTGCCTTATACTCGTGCATGGCAATGTCATACGCGGTCACAAACACAACGATGGCGGGCTTGGCAGAAGGCAAGGGGCGCCCCGTGATTTGGTGAATGTAGATTGCCAGCACCTTTTTCGGCTTTTCGGAAGAGAACTCCGCGTATACCTTTGGATCCGATTCTGTGTCGTCACCAACCAAGAGGAAATTATTGTCCGACGCACCGTACATCGTTTGCAATACGTGTTTCTTATAACTATAGGCGGACGCGACCTTGTCGCGAAGAGTCAGTTTGTGGGCCGGAAAGCGCGCCTCATTTAGACATTCACGCACCTTGTGGGTCAAAATAACTTTGGGGGAGCCAGAAACAAACTCCAGACGCTCAGCACGCGAATTCTTGCCTAGAAGATTTTGGTAAAGCTCTGGCATGCCGGCAAACACCAAATTGCTTGTCACGGCATTCCTCGCTGCAGCTTTATGATCAAGAACGTTGGTGACCTTCACCGTATCGTCCACATCGCTGACAATGATGAAAGAATCGGCAGCTCCTGCTGTGCCCATTGCAGGGATACTCAGCAGGGCCAATACAGCGAATAGGAGCATCTTTTTAGAAGACATGGATTCGTCCTTTCTCGTTTCACCCAAAGAGAGGTATTCCAAGAGTAGGCGGACAGAAGTTCCTCCTTTCACAAGGGCATCATGCGCTCAACGTGGTGCTCAGCGGTGAGCCGCAGGCGCGAGTCCGCTGCAACACAGGGTTAGGCATTGTTAGAGCAGCAGGTGGGTTCTTCGACTAATCATTATCACCCTGATCTACATCGGTATCAGGTCCTTCCGGGTCTTCGCCGCCATCAGCCCCTGCATCAACGTCATTGGGGTCAGAAATACCTGTTCCAAAGGTAATCTTGTCATTCACGGTGCAAACCGGTAGCGCCAGCAGATTATCTAAAATGGTATCGTCTCCTTGCGTCTCGGCGAAGGTGTTGCCCTGAGAACTAATCCCAGTGGTCAAAAACGCTTTGTGTCCTGCTCTCTGTACAAAAAATCGTTCGCCGCGTACCATACGACCCAGCAACACATGCTTTTCGATGACTTCAACTCTATCACCCGATCGGATACCGAATCTGATGATTTTAGAACCGCCATGCGGGAAGATTCCATGATCAACGCAAACAACCTCATGTTCCATAGCGCTGTCTCCTTAGTGGGGTAGAGAATATATGCGGCCTAACAACCTAGTTTAACTTTACCGCTGTAATTCCCCGGAATGCTTATCTCTATTTTTTGGGTGTGCCGGCGGAAGTAGTAGAGAAATAGCCATGTCATTTATTATCAATGTTTTACCTATTATACGCTCGTCCTCACTCACCGTCAACGCGGCACCCATGTGACGGCTACCCCGTCGTGGCGTTCCCATGGCTGGCCTTATCCGGCAGCCCTGGACAGGTCGAGCGAGGGGAGCTATCCTACTGGAGAAGTTGAATTTGACCACTCCCGGGTGAGAGCCCGAAGCGCGATCCGGACGGATAGCGTCTCCTCACCTTCAGGCTCTCAGATTCCGCTTCCTTCGGGATTTCGCTCACTCTCGACCGCGCCGGAACCCTCCGCGACGAGCGATTTTCGGCCCCGATCTTTAAAGTCCCCTCTTGGGGAAGGTACGGTCCCTTTTGGGGAAGGTTGCTTCCCTCGAGGGGACGCGAAGGACCCACAAAGTGCGCGGACCTATCCCCGTTGGGGATCATTCCGTCCCCGAGGGGGATGGTTCCATCCCCGAGAGGGACCGAAGCGCCCTCGAGGGGGAAGGTACCTTCCCTCTTTTGTGCGCGTCGCGCCCTCGAGGGGGATGGTTCCATCCCCGGCGGGGACGGTTGCATCCCCGAAAGGGAGGGTAGGTTCCCTCAAGGGGATGGTGAGCGCCCCAAAGAGGGCGCGAACGCGCACTTTGAGGGTCCACATGTGTACCGCGAAGATCCATACGCGCACTGTGAGGGTCCACAGCGCGGAGGAATCCGTCCTTCCAGGGAAGAAGAGGGTCCAAACAGCGAAAAAGAGGGTCCTTCCAGCGGAGCCGGGGATGGAGAGCGCGAAGGGGAGGGCGCACGCGCGCACCCCGGAACGCAGAGGTCAGAACGTAGGCCGGAAGCGCAGTGATTCGACGAGATTTTGGAGGTCTTCGCGGTGGCTGTAGAACGCCGCCACGGGCGCGGTGACGACAATCGTGACAAGGGGATACGGGAGACGGGTGTGCGTCTCAAAGCAGGCTACGAAGTGATTGACCGGCAAGGTGTCTTCAAGCGTGATGATATCCGAATTCATGGAAACGAAATGCACCGGTGTCGTGCTGAAGTCGCCGCCTTCCCGGGTGAAGAGCGTCGTGGCACAAGCTTCGACGGTCTCGTGTCCCGCCGGATGCGAGGAGATGAGGATCTTGATTTGGGGCTCGGGTGTGGTCAGCACCAGGTCGCTGTCGCGGCTTTCGAGCGACCAGTCCGAGGGGTAGCTGAAATGAAAGGTAAGAGGATCGTTGGTCGGGTCGACGTAGGTCTTCCAGGCCGCGGTCGTCCCGTTGCAGGCCGCCAGGACGAGCAACAGCACGCCAAGGAGCCACTTCTGTTCTCTCATTCTGGAGCGCCTCCTGGATTTCGATGAGCGGCCAGCCCCTGGACGATCTTCGCGGTGGTGACGATCTGTCCTACGTGCCGCTGGGTGTGCTCGGCGGCATGGAAGAGGAGGCCGAGCACGGTCGAGGGCAACTGGAGACGGCCGACGCCTCGGGGCTCCAGGAGCGTGGTTTCGTCCGTCCGGCGGAGCTGGCCGAGAGCGCGGCCGACTTGGCGCTCGAAGGCCTCGACCAGCCCGGCGGCCGGCGCGGGCGGCGAGCCGGGCTCTCCCTCCGCGGCGAGATACGCCCTCTGCTCTTCCGAGAGCCCCTCCCCCCACGCGTAGGTGAGCAGCCGGTCCAGGCTCCCCGTGGCGTGGCGGAGGTGGAACCCCACGGAGGCGGCCCCGCCCGGACGGGCCCAGAGGTGATCCGCCGGGAGCGGCCCCGCCACGGCGCGCACCTCTTCCAGGCATTGCAGGAGCGCGTGGGCCACCGGTTGCAGCAGGGGCGGAATGTCCGGAACGGGGCCGCGCATCCAGACTTCGGGAAGGGCCGGGGGGCTCATGGCGGAGAAGATAACAAAGACGAAAGGTTGGTGCGCCGGGAGAGAGGGAGTAGTTTGCTTTATTTGTTGGCGTAAGATTGTAGCGGGATGACCGCGCGAAGCCCTTTTCCTGATCGCCGCCGCTTCCTGGCCTTGGCTCTCCTGGCCTCGCTGAGCCTGACCGGGCTCGCGGGGTGCGGCCACGTCATCCGTCCGGAGCTCGCTCCCAACCACGGGCGTTTCAATTTCTCGGACCCTCCCTGCCGGCTCTCGCCGAAGCCGGAGCTCGGGCCGGGGGACGTGGGGCTGCGCTATCTCGGCGCCGGCGGGCTCTATATCGAATGGCAGGGGAGCGCGCTTCTGATGTCGCCGTTCTTCTCGAACCCGGGCATCCTTCAGGTCCCCTTGGGGCATCTTGTCCCGGATGCCCACGCCGTCCGCGAAGGGCTCGGGGGGATGGACCTCTCCCGCGTCCGCGCCATCGTCGCGGGGCACTCCCACTACGATCATCTCGGGGACCTGCCGCTCGTGGCCACGGACTACGTCCCCCACGTCCCTCTCTACGTCAACCGGACCGGGGCCAACGCCCTCGCCGCCACCGCCGTGCGCGACCGGACGCGAATTCTGGAGGATCAACCCGATTGGATCTATTTAAAGGACGAGCGGGGGAACGATCTGCCGATCCGCTTCCGCAAGGTGCCGTCGAAGCACGCGCCTCACGTCTGGGGAATCCTGCTGGCGAGCGGGCAGATCCACAAGCCCTGGACGCCACCCTGGGAGAAGCATCACCTTTTATGTTTGAAGACGGGGAACACCTACGCCTTCGTGATCGAATTGCTGTCGCCGGCCTCGCCCCATCAGACGCTTTTCCGGATCTATTACCAGGATGCGGCGAATCCGAAAGGGGTGGGCGCGCCTCCGGGACCACGGGAGAGCTACGACCTGGCCGTGCTCTGCATGGCCTCCTACATCTTCGTGCGCGATCACCCCGGATCGATCCTGGGAGCGCTCAAGCCCCGGCACGTCCTGGTCACCCATTATGAAGATTTTTTTCGGGACCGCGCCTATCCGGTCCGTTTCGTGTTCCCGCTCACCGATTTCCTTGCAAATCGTTTCCTGAGACGGACTCGCGCGGCGCTCCAGGGCGTGGCGGCGCGGGGGCCGGAGAATCCGAGACAGGTCTGCGGTCCGTCCAGCCCGGAGTGGACGATGCCGATGCCGGGGGAGTGGGTGAGGTTCAGGGTGGGAACATCTCCACCATCTCCAACATCTTCCGCACCGTATTGAGGTTCCGCCCGGTGCCGCGGGTGCCGAGCATCTTCTCCATCGGTACCCGGTTGAGCTTGGAGCGGCCCATCCCTTCCGGGTAGTGGATGTAGACCTCACTCCCATGGACCACCACCGTCTCCGGACCCTCGTAGGCGGCGAGCTGCTTCGCGCCCTCGGGGTCGGCGGGGGCCGCAAGGAAGTTGATTAGCACGAGGCTGGGGTTGGCGGAGGGGTCGAAGGGGACCCGGTCGAGGGCGCGGCGGAGCTCGTCCGGCGTCCTTAGGATGACCTCGGGGCGGTGCCCGTGGGCCTCGTGGATGGCGGCGGAGATCTCCTGGGACAGCTTTGCCCGGTCCTTGGAGCGGTCCTTGAACAGTGCGTTGCCGCTCTGGAGATGGGTCCTCACGTCCTCCAGCCCCAGGCCGGCCAGGAGGTCGCGCAGGTCGGACATCTTGATCAGGTTGTTCCCGCCGACGTTGATGGCGCGGAGGAAGGCGATCCAGGTGGTCATGGCGAGGGGATCTTAGCGGAATCGGCCTCTCCCTCCCCCAGCTCCCGGCGGGCCGTCTCGTAGGCCCGCAGCAGGACCTCCTCGGGCGGCGCCGTGGTGCCGGGGAGATGGCGGAGCCCCCACTCGGCCATGGCGCGCAGGACGTGGAAGAGCTCGGCGCCCTGGGCCGTGAGCCGGTATTCGTAGCGCTGCGGCCGCGAGGAGTAGAGGCTCTTCTCCACCACTCCATGCTCCTCCAGCCGGCGCAGGCGGTCGGTGAGGATGTTGGTGGGAATGCCCTCGGGGGACTCCAGGAATTCGCCGAAGCGCCGCTTGCGCAGGAACAGCAGGTCGCGCACCACCAGCAGCGTCCACTTGTCCCCCAACAGGTCGAGAGTGCTGGAGATCGGGCAACCGGAACGCCTCCCTTCAGGGAGCTCCAGGCAGGCGGAGGACGGCGGAACCGGCATGGACCTAGGATAGCATTCCGAGGCTTGCAAAATGCAAGTCGGCTGGGATAGAGTACCTTGCAGAACGCAAGTCACTCTCTCACGAGGAGGAAATCCCATGGCAGACATGATGCGGCCTTTGATCTCGGAGCTGGAGCAGGAGGCGGCGGCCACCCGCCGGGTGATCGAGCGGGTGCCGGCGGACCGGCTGGATTTCCAGCCGCATCCGAAGGCGATGACCCTGGGACAGCTCGCGCTGCATGTGGCGCGGATTCCGGGCACGATGTCGAGGATGGGCCGGCTCGACGCGTTTGACACGGCGACCGCCAAATTCAAGCCCGATCACCCGGCGGGCGCCGACGAGCTGATGCCGACGCTGGAGGCCTCGGTGGCGGATGCGCGGTCGTTCCTGGGGGAGCTCGGCGAGGCGAGCGGGTCCGCGCCCTGGCAGCTCCGCCACGGCGAGCGGGAGCTGCTCACCATCCCTCGCCTGGGCATGGTGCGCTCGCTGATGCTCAATCATTGGTATCACCACCGCGGCCAGCTCGTGACCTACCTGCGGATCCTCGGCGTGGCGGTGCCCTCGGTCTACGGCCCCAGCGCGGACGAAAACCCGTTCGCGGCGGCGATCGCGGCCTGAGGTCCTCATCACCCCGGCCGTGCGGTCCCACCCACCCAGGGCGGCCACATAGGGCCGCCCCCACGACGGCATATTTCGGGTTCCTCAGGAGAATATAATGCCCCGATGACCCAGCCCGTCCTCTCCTCGACCCTGTCCTCGCCCGCCGATCAGACGTTCCCCACGCTGACGCCGGCGCAGATCGCGCGGATCGCGGAGCACGGGTCCGCGCGCCCGATCCGGCGCGGCGAGGTGCTCGTCGAGGCGGGGGACCACGGCGTGCCGTTCTTCGTGGTCCGGGCGGGCCGGCTCGACGTGGTCCGCCCCGCCGAGGCCACCGAGACGCTCATCGCCACCCATGGACCCGGCCAGTTCACCGGCGAGGTCAACATGCTCTCCGGCCGCCGCGCCCTCCTGCGGACCCGAGTGGCCGAGGACGGCGAGCTGATCCAGCTCGACCACGAAAGCCTGCTGTCGCTGGTGCAGGTCGATTCCGAGCTGGGCGAGATCTTCATGAAGGCCTTCATCTTCCGCCGGCTGGAATTGATCTCGCACGGGATCGGCGACGCCGTGCTGATGGGATCGAATTACTGCCCCGGCACCCTGCGCATCCGCGAGTTCCTCACCCGCAACGGCCACCCCTACGCCTACATCGACGTCGACCGCGACGCGGGGGTCCAGGAGCTGCTGGACCAGTTCCAGATCACCGAGGCGGACATGCCAGTCCTGATCTGCCGCGGCGAGCTGGTGCTGCGGAACCCGACCAATCAACAGGTGGCCGAGTGCCTGGGCTTCAACGACGAGATCGACGCGACCCAGATCCGCGACCTGGTGATCCTGGGCGCGGGGCCCGCGGGCCTGGCCGCCGCCGTGTACGGCGCCTCGGAGGGGCTGGACGTGCTGGTCCTGGAGTCGAGCGTGCCCGGGGGACAGGCGGGATCAAGCTCGAAAATTGAAAATTACCTCGGCTTCCCCACCGGCATCTCGGGGCAGGAGCTGACGGCGCGGGCCTATACCCAGGCCCAGAAGTTCGGGGCCGGGGTCCTGATCGCGAAGGGGGCCCGGCGGCTCCTGTGCGACCGCAAGCCCTACATCATCGAAATGGAAGACGGCCAGCGCGTGCCGGCGCGCACCCTCGTCATCGCGACCGGCGCCGAATACCGCAGACCGTCCCTGGACGGCCTGGGGCGGTTCGAGGGGGCGGGGGTCTACTACGGCGCCACCTTCATGGAGGCGCAGCTCTGCGCGGGCGACGAGGTGATCGTGGTGGGAGGGGGGAACTCGGCCGGCCAGGCGGCGGTCTTCCTCGCCCAGACGGCCCGGCACGTCCACGTGCTCGTGCGCTCGAACGGGCTGGCGGAGAGCATGTCGCGCTACCTGATCCGGCGCATCGAGGACAACCCCGCCATCACCCTGCACACGCGCACGGAGCTCACCGCCGCCGAGGGGGAGAATCACCTGGAGCGCGTGAGCTGGCTGGATCAGAATACCGGAACGCCTGAAACCCACAACATCCGCCATGTCTTCATCATGACGGGGGCCACGCCCAGCACGGGCTGGATCGGCGAATGCATCGTGCTCGACGAAAAAGGTTTCATCAAGACCGGCCCGGACCTCTTGAAAGACGAGCTCAACGCCGCGCACTGGCCGCTCCCCCGGTCCCCCTACCTCCTGGAAACCAGCCTCCCCGGCGTCTTCGCGGTCGGCGACATCCGCAGCGGCAGCGTCAAGCGCGTGGCCTCAGCCGTCGGCGAGGGCTCGATCGCGATCTCCTTCGTACACCGGGCGCTTCAGGAGTAGGGATCCACCTATCCGTGAATGGTGCGGGTGTAGCCGTTTTCGGCGATCACGGCGCCCATCTCATCGTAGGCTTGAGGGTCCCCGGGAGCCCAGGTCGCCAGCCCGTCGACGTACCGGGTGTACATGGAAAAGGCCGCCGCGATCAATACCGTGTCGTGAATGGCCTTGTCGTCCGCTCCCGCCTGCCGCGCCCGCGCCACGTCCTCGGCCATGACCAGCCGGCCGTCCACGCGCACCTTCCCCGCAATCTCCAGGAGGGCCTGAAGCTTCGCGCTGACCTGAGCGTGAGCCCCCTGCGAGAGCACCGAGTCGACGATGCCGCTCGCGTCGCCGAGCAGGTGCCGGGCCGTCGAAGCGTGCAGCAGCGTACAGAAACGGCACTCGTTGCCCTTGGACACGTACGCCGCGATCGTCTCCCGCTCCCCCGGCGACAGCGACGAGGGGCCGCGCAGCAAGGCGTCCGCCAACCCGTTGAGGTGCTTCTCTGTCTCGGGGTAGGCGACCATGGGCCCGACGATGCCGGGCAGACCTTCAGGAAGCTCGATATGGGGCATGCTGACTCCTTGTCCCGTCTCGCCTTCAGGGTACCCCGCAGGAGGTTGCTTTCGCAAGGGCTGAGCGCACCCGCACTTTTCGCGGTCCGAACAGGATGGCCGGCTTTGGTGGCGTTCTGCGTTTTCCCAAGAGGAGGCCGCTCACACCTGCGTGAAAGGGCGCTCCACCCAGAATTCAAGACTGCGGCCGGGCCTACTCGGTCTTGGTCAAACCGCCAATTTCACTGGGAGGCCGTGATGAAGAACGCGCTCGCATTTGGATCGGTTCTAGCAGTCCTCTGCCTATCCACCCCCCACGCCGAAGCTCAAGTCAAAGATCAAGAGATCTCAGTGCCCTTCGAGAACCGGATCACCCCTTCTGAAAGGCAAGCGTCTTTTCTCTTTCAAGCCAGAATTACGGGGACTCCAAATTATACCCTGTTCGTCTCGCCGCTTTTGATCAAAACTGACGGAGCATGGCTAGATCAAATCGCGGGAGGGGTGATCTTGAAAACCTCCAACGGCACAGACCCACACCCGCTCAGCCTCGCTGGCTCCTTCACTCATATCGATCCTGACGGCTCCGCCGACCTGAAGAAGTACGGTCTGACTGCTAAATATCGTGTCTATCAGCAGAGCGACAAGCCGGGCGACAAACAGGGCGAAGGATTCTTCTTGATCCTCGGTAAGTGCTCGGACGGCTCTCAAGGCGTGGCTCAGCACCTTGAGGCCGGGGTGTACGGAGAGTGGCCGATCGTCGGGTCCCTGGCTGCCAGCGGCCGGTCCCTGGTTGTCAGCGGCGCCGCGAAAGTCGCGCGGAGTCGCAAGCCAGGACAAGAAAAGAGTGGTGGCATTCTAAACCCAGGTTTGATCCTCAAATTTTCGAAATCGAAATCGAGCCTTTCGGTCGATTACACGCTAGACAACAACGTCGACGGGGAAGACGACTACTCGATCGGCTATGAATACGACCCCACCAGCGCGCTAGCGCTCATCATCGGTGCAGGCAAGCATCACACGTTCTCTTTCAATCTCGTCGCCACGTTCTGAGCCCATGGCTGCTGGCGGGAAAGCACCCAATGAGGAGTCTCGCCAAGCAGCCTGGAAGGCTTCACAGCCGGATCTTCCTCAGAGCGGGCACCGGCCACCGCCGGTGCCCCGCGACAGCCAGGCGCCCCACCCGGCTTGAAATCCCACCGGGCGGAAGCTATCCTTACCAGAGTCCCGAAAACTCTGGAGCTCATGGACCGGCAGACCCTCGGCTCGACCGTCTCAGGAGAGATCACCGCCCTCCTCGCCGCAACTCGTCAGGGGGACGGCAGCGCTGCGCACCGTCTGGTCGCCCTGGTCTATGACGAGCTCCGCGCCATGGCGCGCCGGCAGCTCCGGAACCGGCGCCCCGGGCAGACGATCACCACCACCGCTCTCGTGCACGAGGCCTATCTGAAGCTGGTGGACCAGGGCGCCACCTGGCAGGACCGCGCCCATTTCTTCTCCGTGGCTTCTCTCGCCATGCGACAGATCCTGGTGGACTCCGCCCGCCGGCGCGTGGCGAAGAAACGCGGGGGCGAGGATGTACGGGTCACGCTCGACGAGCTCCACCTGGGCGGGAAGGAGCCGGACGCGGAGGCACGCGCCGTGGAGGTTCTGGCTGTCGATCGCGCCCTGACGTCGCTCGCGGCTCTCAACGAACGGCTGAGCCAGCTCGTGGAGCTGCGGTTCTTCGGTGGGCTGACTGAAGAGGAGACGGCCGAAGTGATGGGGACCTCGGAGCGGACGGTGAGGCGCGACTGGCGCAAGGCCCGGGCCTTCCTCTTCCAGGCCCTCGGTGGTGCCCAGGCGGCAGGATGAGCCCGCTCCCACCCACGGATCTCGCCCGCTGGCGGCGGGTCGAAGCGATCCTCGACGTGGCCCTGGACCTTACCCCCGAGGAGCGCGGCGCTCTCCTCGACCAGTCCTGCGCCGGAGATCCGGACCTGCGAGCCGAGGTGGAAGCCCTCCTGGCGGCGGATGCCAAAGCCGGCGGCTTCCTGGGGGCCCCGGCCGGCGAATATGCCGCGGATCTGCTCACGGAGGGCCCAGACGAGGAGGAGGACCTCGCCGGCACCCAGGTAGGACCATACCAACTCCTACGCGAGATCGGCGGGGGTGGCATGGGGACGGTCTACGAGGCGGAGGACACGCGGCTCGGGCGTCGCGTGGCCGTCAAGGTCCTGCCACCGGAGTACAACCGCGACCGCAGGGCGAAAGAGCGGTTCCTCCGCGAGGCGCGGGCCGCCTCGGCCGTCGATCATCCCAATCTCTGCACCGTCCATGACGTGGGCGAAAGCGGGGGCCGGCTCTACATCGTGCTGACCCTGTACGAGGGCGAGACCCTACGGGAGAGGATCCGGCGCGGGCCGCTGCCACCAGGAGAGGCGCGGGAGGTGGCGATCCAGGTGGCGCGAGGTCTGGCGCGCGCTCACGAGGCCGGGATCACCCATCGGGATATCAAACCGGCCAACGTGATGCTGACGCGCCGGGGCGAGGTGAAGATCCTCGACTTCGGCATCGCCCGGCTGGAGGGTGACGAGGTCTCCCTCACCCGCACCGGCGCGTCCTGGGGGACGCCCGCCTATATGTCGCCCGAGCAGGCTCGTGGAGAGCCGGTCGACTGCCGCACCGATGTCTGGTCTCTGGGGGTGCTGCTGTACGAGATGCTCGCCGGCCGGCGGCCGTTTAGGGGCGAGAGCATGGAGGCGGTGCTCGCCTCGATCCTCACCCAGGAGCCCGAGCCGCTCGAGCGCGTCCGTCCGGACGCGCCTCCCGAGTTAGTCCGCGTCGTGGACCGGGCCCTGGCCAAGGATCGGGCCGAGCGCTACGCGAACGCCACGGAGCTCCTCGCGGACCTCGAATCAGGGGCGGCGCCAAGAGCCTTGTCGGTCCTCCGCTTCCGGAACTCGAAGGTGGCTTTCCGGAAGGGCCTTCTGATCGGAGCTTTGACTCTCCTTGCGCTTCTCGCGTCGGCTCTTACCTGGCGCTTCTGGCATCCTGCGGCTCCGCCGTTGCGATTGGCCGTTCTGTACCCGAGAGTAACCTTGGCTGGGAACAACCCGGAGCTTCCCTTCGTCGCATCCGAAATGCTAGAAGCGACTCTGGCCACCCTCACCTCTCTAGAGGGTATACACCCCCTTGATCCACCGGAGAAAGATGAGGGAAGCGGCTCTGCGGCGGAGAAGCTGCGTTCGCAGGAAGCTGAAGAAGCGCTTCTGCCCCTTCTCAACTGCCGGGGCGATTGGTGTCAGGTGATCTTTCGCCGTCTTAGCAAGGGTGAGGTTCTGGACACGGCGGGGCCCTTCGAGGTACCGATCGGCCTTGAGAACGCCTACCAACTTGCGGACGGCGTTAGGAGCCAACTGCTGCGAATTTATTCCGGCCGACGGCCCCGGCCGGGGTTAATCGTCGGTAATGTAATGCCAGAGGATTATTCCGCCTATATACAGCTCGAGCGCCGGTATACCACCGAGCGTTTGGGAAACCAGGAGCTCACTCAGCTCCACCGTCTGCTGACGACATCTCCCGGCCTGCTTGGCGCCTATCTGCTGGCCGCGAACATTCTCCGCAATCAAAGGAATATTGAGCGCGCGCTTTCCTACGTCATGCGCGCCGAGAAGGTCGCACCTTACGACCCCAGCCCTCTTTTCACCCGTATCGAGATCGAGTTGGAAGGAAAGCGGCTCGACGCAGCGAACATCACGTTGGTACGATTGGAGAAACTGGCGCCCAACGACGTCCGAGCACAGAGCGCGAGAGCCGAGTTGCTGGAGGTGAAGGGGGCCTTGGAAGAGGCATATCCTCTGCGCATAAAGGTTGCTCAGAGGCGTCCTACTGTAGCTAGGATTCTCGAGCTGGCGACTCTGGAGTTCCGTTTGGGTGCCAGCGACAGCGCTCACCGGCGCCTTGGAGAGCTCCTTGCGGTACAACCGAACAGCCAATGGGTCCTGGAACATCTGGCTGCTCTGGAGGCAGTCTACGGAGATCCCAAACGTGCCGCATCCTTCTACGAAATGCTGATCCACATCCGGCCGGCCCGCCCATACTTCACGAGTCTGGGCTATGTTCGCTTCCTCACGAGGAATTATGCCGCCGCCATTGCGGCCGACCGGCAGGCCATCGCCATGGAGCCTGGCTACCCCCTGACTCGCTTCAACCTGAGTGAAGCACTCGAAGCCCAAGGTGATTTGACCGAATCGCGGCGCCTCTGTAGCACTCTGGCACAGGATATAGCCGCCTTACCGGCTCCTCCGGATTTGAGCACCCGCTTACAATACGCTCAATGCCTCGTGCGTTTGGGCGATCGAGCCCGAGCGGAGCAAATCGCCGGTGAAGCTCTCAAGACGAGACCCGAAGATATACAGGACCTCCATAATGCTGCTCAGCTTTATGCGATGCTAGGAGACCACATTTCCGCCCGCTTCTATACCAAGCTAGCCCTCGAAAAGGGTCTGGGGAAGAAGTGGTTCATGATCCCTGGCTTCCGCTCTCTCAAGGAGGACCCGGAGTTCCAGGCCCTCCTTGACTCCCCCGCGACACTGTTGAGAGCGGCGAAGGGGTAGCGATCCTACTCCATCATCGTCATTGGAATATCGATACCGCCGAAGTCCGCCACCTCCCCTTTTAGCGGATTGGCCAAAGGATACTCTTGGCCATTGTAGAAGAACTTATAAAGGAAGCGTTGGTTCGGTGGCGCAGTAGGGACATCGTAACGGATAGTGCCGAAGATCAGGCCTATGCCGACGGAGAGAGTGCTGAAGGGACCCATGGGATTACAATCCTTAGGCAAACTACTGTCGCCCAAGATGCGAGTTTTCAGAAATAGCACCTGCAACTCTTTTTCTCCACCGACAAGCCAGGTAACTGTGTCTCCAGGTTTGATGTATACACTAGGTTTCGGTAAAGGGTTGGGATCGATATATGCTTTTTGATTTTTTGGATCGAACGTCACATTGATAATGTGGTTCACTGGAATCCTCCTCTCGTATTGAGACGCTCGGCATGAGCGGCTCTCGTTCTTGCTTTGGCACGATATCTGGCGATTCTTTCATCTCTCTTGGCTTCACGGCAAGCAGCGACCGCTCGCCGTCATCTGAATAAACGCAGATCCGCCGGAAAGGCGGCCACCGCTCGGCACAGCCTGTGATACAAATAGCCATGGACAAAAAAGCCCTGACCCGCGAGTACAAAGAGACCCAGCGCCCGATGGGGGTATATCAGGTACGGAACACCGTCAACGGGAAGGTGCTGATCGGCACGAGCGTCGACCTGCCGTCCATGCTCAACCGGCTGCGGTCGGAGCTCCGCTTGGGCGGTCATCGCAACCGCGCCCTTCAGCAGGATTGGAATGAGCACGGGCCGGAGGCGTTCAAGATCGAGATTCTCGACACCCTCCCGCCGTCGGACAAGCCCGGCTACAAACCGGCGGAGGACCTCAAGGCGCTGGAGGCGCTGTGGCTGGAGAAGCTCATGCCTTTCGAGGAGCGGGGGTACAACTCCAGGCCGAAGGGCTAAAACGGGTACGGACGGACACCGACGGCAAGGACGGGCACGACGGCGAGGACTGGACCGCTGACCGGATCGGGCCCCATTTCCCGCATACTCGGTCTGAAGAGAAAGGCATCTTACCGAATCGTTTTAGAGGCTCATAGCTCATGCGTAAGGTCCGTCATTTCGTCCTCCTCCCTCTGATCCTGGTCCTCGCGGCCGTGCAGGCCGACTCGGGCCCGCGCCTGGCCTCGGGGCGGCCGAACGTCGTCTTCATCCTGACCGACGATCAGGATCTCAATCTCCACTCCATGGACTTCATGCCGCGGACGCGCGAGCTGATCGCGCAGCGGGGGATGACCTTCGAGCAGGACTTCGTGCCGCTGTCGCTCTGCTGCCCATCGCGCTCGACCATCCTCACCGGGCTCTATCCACACAATCACAAGATCTACAACAACCGCGCCCCGGGGGGCGGCTTCGCGAAGTTCCAGGACCTCGGGCTGGAGGAGACGACGATCGCCACGGCGCTCCACGCGGCGGGCTATCGCACGGCCCTGTTCGGGAAGTACCTGAACAACTATCCGCGCAAGGGGGACGAAACCCACCTGCCGCCGGGGTGGGACGAATTCGCCACCCCCGCCGGGGGCTCCCCCTACACCGAGCGCAACTACACGCTCAACGAGAACGGCACGCTGGTCTCTTACGGGGGCGCCCCCCAGGACTACCTGACCGACGTGGTGGCCGGCAAGGCGACCGACTTCATCCACCGCTCGGCGGACTTGGGGCAGCCGTTCTTCCTCTATCTGGCGGTCTACGCGCCCCACAAGCCGGCCACCCCGGCGCAGCGCCACACCATCCTCTTCCCCGGCCTCAAGGCCCCCCGGACCCCCTCGTTCAACGAGGCGGACGTGGCGGACAAGCCGCAGAAGGTCAGCAAGCTCCCCCGGCTCTCCGCGAGCGACGTCGCGGGGATCGACACCCTGTACCGCCGGCGGGCGCAGTCTCTCCAGGCGGTGGACGAGGCGGTGGCGGCGGTGGTCCGCACCCTGGAAGCGAACGGCCAGCTCGACAACACCTACATCATCTTCACCTCGGACAACGGCTTCCACATGGGGCAGCACCGGTTGAAGCCGGGCAAGTACACGCCCTACGAGACGGACGTCCACGTGCCTCTCTTCGTGCGCGGGCCGGGGATCGCCCCCGGCAGCTCCACCAGCCTGCTCACGTCGAGCGTGGATTTCGTTCCCACCATCGCGGAGCTCGCGGGGGTGGACCTCCCCTTCCCTGTGGACGGCCGGTCGTTCGTCCCCCTCCTGCGCGGGAAGACCCCTGGCGGATGGCGGCAGGTGACTCTGCTGGAGCAGTTCGAGTTCGCGGCGGACATCAACGTGCCGGAGAGCGCCCTCGAGCCCCCCGACCCGCAGGACGGGATCACCTCCGCCTACCCCTCCCACCTGGGGGTGCGGATGCCCGGCCTGAAGTACGTCGAGTACGGGACCGGCGAGCGGGAGGTCTACGATCTCACCCACGATCCGGACGAGCGGAACAACATGGCCTCCCTGATGAAGCCGGCATGGCTGGCGAGGATGTCGAGCCTGGCGCGGGCGCTCGGAGCCTGCTCGGGAGAGGGGTGCAGGGAGTTGGAGGCGCAGCCGGTGCAGAGGCGGTGAGGGGCGGTCCCGCCCGGGCCCGGGCATTGATGCCCGGGCTTGTCTATACTTCCCCTCCCATGTCCGAGCCCCGCGACCTCCCGGCCCTGCGCGAAGCGATCGAGGCGATCGACCGCGAGCTCCTGTCCCAGCTCCGGCGGCGCATGGACCTCGCCGAGGAGGTGGCGGCGGCGAAGCTGCGGACGGCCTATCCGTTCCGCGACGAGCCGCGGGAGGACCAGATCATCCAGCGGGTCCGCCACGCCGCCGTGGAGCGCGGGCTCGACGCCCATGAGATCGAGCGGCTCTACCGGGTGATCCTCGACATGTCCGTCGCCCATCAGAAGGCCCACGTCCGCTCGCTCGCGGCGGCCCCTCTGCGGGTCGCCTACCAGGGGGTCGAGGGGTCCTACAGCCATCTCACGGCCCAGCGGCGCTACGCCGGGTACCCTGAGGGGGTGCTGCTCGAGGGCTTCGAGACCTTCCGCGGCGCCGCCGAGGCGGTGCGCGGCGGCAGCGCCGACCGCGCCCTCCTGCCGATCGAGAACACCACCGCCGGCAGCATCAACGAGGTCTACGACCTGCTGGCCGAGGGGGGCCTCACCATCACCGCCGAGGTGGTGAGCCGCATCGAGCACTGCCTGCTGGGGCTCCCCGGCGCCCGCGTCGAGGATCTGCGGACGGTGCTCTCGCACCCCCAGGGGCTGCTCCAGTGCGAGGACTTCCTGCGCTCGGCGCCCTGGATGAAGCCGCAGGTGGAATTCGACACCGCCGGCTCGGCCCGCAAGGTGCGCGAGCGCAACGATCCGGCCGTGGGAGCGATCGCCAGCGAGCACGCGGCGAAGGTGTTCGGCCTGGAGGTGCTGCGGCGGGCGATCCAGTCGCAGGAGGGGAACTACACCCGCTTCGTGGAGCTGGCACACGACCCCATCCGCTTCCCGCCGGAGACCCCGGCCAAGACCTCGCTCCTGCTCGCCGTCCCCCACACTCCCGGCGCGCTGGCCGAGGTGCTCGGCGTGCTCAGCCGCCGGGGGGTCAACTTGGCGAAGCTGGAGTCGCGGCCGATCCCGGAGAGCCCCTTCAAGTACCGTTTCTATCTGGATCTCGACGGCAACGCTGGCCGCGATCCCGTGCGCAGCGCGCTGGCCGAGATGGAGCCGCTGACGACGGAGATGAGGATGCTGGGGACGTATCCGGCGGCGGAGAAGGATTGAAAAAATGAGGGGGCGGCGAGAGCCGCCCCCGCGCGGAGGCAATACTCAATCGAAAGCGGCGTACAGCCGCTTCCCTCCCGACTGGCGGGCGATCCGCGCCTCCGAGGCGAACGTGTTCGTTCCCCCGTTGACGCAGGCACCCACGCAGCCATCTGCGTAGCCGACGAGCACTCGTCCTTCACCATCTGTTGTGATCCCCAGGAAGTCGAGAAGGTTGCGCGTCGTCCCGCAGGTTGTGCCGGAAGTGCAGATGGTCCCGCGCTGGACCGGATCGGTGGGGGTGACGTCGACCGTCTGCCAGGTCGAGCCCCCGGTGTAGGTGTGGGCCACGTAGAGGTGCCAGACGGCCGGGAAGCTCGGGTCGTCCCCGGTGGCGTCTCCCCCCGCCGTGGTGCCCAGGAAGGCGAAGGCGGCGCGGGTGCCGTCCCCGGCCACCACCGCCGGGAAGGCGACGTTCTGGATGCCGAGCGGGGCGCCGACGTCCGTGATGCTCGACCAGGCCGCGCCCTGGCTGGTCGACACCGCCACGTAGGCGTGGCCGTCCCCGTTGGACCAGCCGAGATAGAGGGTGCCGTCGGAGCCGATGCCGACCGCCGGATCGGAGGAGCCGGCGGTGCTCCCGGGCACCGTGCGGACGGTCCAGGTGAGGCCGTTGTCTGTCGACACCGCGACCCCCGCGTGGCCGCCGCAGTTCTTGTTGGGGACGTAGACCGTGCCGTCCGGCGCGACCTTGACGTGGCCGTGCAGGCCGGAGCACTGGGTCAGGTTGTAGATCGGCACCGCGGGGCCGAAGGTGAGGCCGCCGTTGAGGCTGAGGGCGCAGGAGGCGAGGGCGACATCCTGCGAGCAGTAGTAGACCGCGTGCGGATAGAGCTGGGGAAGGGAGCCCAGCAGGGTGCGGTGGAACGGCCCGGAGCCCACGGTCTGGTGGTCGATTCCGGAGGCGAGCCCCCCTCCTTGGCTGGGGGTCCAGGTGGCGCCGTCGTCGTCGGTGTAGGCCATCAGGCTGGTGGTCCCCAGGAGCTGCGAGACGAAGGTGCGGCCGAGCTTCTGGTCGGTGTACAGGATCGGGTCGAGGGTGATGAGCGAGGTCAGCGGGTGGCTCACGTCCTGCCAGGTCGAGGTGGCGGGGGTGGTGCTGTCGTTGAATGTCACCTTGAGGGTCTGCAGGCTGGCGACGTACATCACCGCCCCGGTCCGCTCGTCGACGCCGATCGAGGGCTCACCGGCGCTCGCCCCCAGGCCCGCGGAAGCCCCATAGACGGTGTAGGTCTGGCCGGCGGCCTGGGAGGGCAGGAGGGCGAGCGCGGCCATCGCGGCGATTCCGGCGGCCATCTTCCACAGTCTCCGATTCATCTCGTTCATCGGGTCTCCTTCTTTCGCGCTTCGAAATTCAGGACATGAGTGCCCTTAATTTCGAAGGTGCCGGAGGCGCGGCGGGCGAGCCGCGCCTCCGGAGGACGGCTCATTGCGGGCCGCAAGCCGCGGTGCCGGCCCGCGTATAGGTGGCCGAATTGGTGTGGTCGACCGAGGTCGCCTGCGCCGAGGGCTGGCCGCTCACGTTGACGGCGAAGGCGCGGACCTCCAGGGCGGCGAGGTCCTGGCCCACCGCCACGTTGTCCGCCTGGGCGGGGGTGACCGTGAGGGTGATCGTGCCGCCCGCCGAGTAGCTGCCCACCGCGTCGCCGAGGTCGGTCGCCTGGTTGACGTTGGGCGGCGAGAGCTTGCCGTACTTGTAGGTCACGGTGCCCAGGGGGCCGACCCGCATCACCACGTAGTTGCGGTCGTAGGTGGCGTCCGGCACCGGCCGGTTCCACAGGATCATCCAGGCGCTGCCGGGGGTGAGGGATGACAGGCTCGCCACCTTGAGGGTGAAGACGATCTTGCCGCCCGGCAGGGGCTCGGCGACCGAGAGGGACTGGACGTCGAGGGCCGGCACCTGGGAGTCCCCGGTGGGATCGGTGAGCAGGAGGGCTCCCGGAGCCGTGCAGGTCAGGTTGGCCGGAGGCGCCATCACCGGAATGGCCTCACTGCACGCCGGGCCCTCGCCCTGGGCGTTCACCGCCTTGACGCTGTAGCCCCAGGTGGCGCCGGCGGGCGGGGTGTCGTCGTAGGAGTGGACGCTGGCGCCCACGCCCGCGATCTGCTCGGCGACGCCCCCCTCGGGCCGCCGCGAGACGCGGTAGCCGATGATCGGCGTACCGTGGTCGTCCGGGGTGGACCAGGTGACGTGGACGGTGCCGTTGGAGGCGCTGGCCTGGACGTAGGGGGCCGCCGGCAGGCTGACCGGCAGGTCGTAGGCGGCGTAGAGCCCCCTGCCGGTGGTCTGGCGGGCGATCGTGGCCAGGTCCGTGCCGCTGTTGGTGCCGCCGTTGACGCAGCCGCCCACACAGCCGTCGGAGTAGCCCACGAGCACCCGCCCCTGGGCGTCGACCGTGGCGTCGATGAAGTCGAGCAGGTTGCGGGCGGCGCTGCAGGTGGTGCCCTGGTCGCAGATGGCGCCGCGCTGCACCGGGTCGTTCGGCGTCGCGTCGGCGGTCACCCAGGTGGCGCCGCCGTCGTAGGTGTGGGCGATGTAGAGGTGCCAGACGGCCGGGTAGTTGGGATCCACTCCGCCCACGTCGCCCGTCGCCGTGGTGCCCAGGAAGGCGAAGGCCGCGCGGTCGGGGTCCCCCGCCACCACCGCCGGGAAGGCGATGCTCTGGATGCCGAAGGTCCCTCCCACGTCCTGGATGTTGGTCCAGGTGTCGCCGTGGTCATGGGAGACCGCGACATAGGGGTGGCCGTCGCCGTTCAGCCAGCCGAAGTAGACCGTGCCGTCGGTGGCGATGCCGACCGAGGGGTCCCAGCTTGAGGACGAGCTGCCCGGAACGGTCTTCACCGTCCAGGTCAGGCCGTTGTCGCTGGAGACCGCCATTCCCTGGTTGCTGCCGCAGCTCCGGTTGGGGACGTAGGCCGTGCCGTCCGGCCCCACCTTGACGTGGCCATGGATGCCGGTGCACTGGGTGAGGTTGTAGATCGGCACCGCCGGGCCGAAGGTGCGGCCGCCGTCGAGGCTGGTGGCGCACTGGGCCGCGGCGATGTCCTGCGAGCAGTAGTAGACGATGCGGGGATACGAGGACGCCAACTTGACGGGGCCCGGGGCGAAGGGGCCGGCGCCGAGCGACTGGTGGTCGACTCCGGAGGCGATCCCCCCGCCCTGGCTGGGATTCCAGTTGTCGCCGTCGTCGTCGGTGTAGGCCAGCAGGCTGGTGGCCCCCAGGAGCTGGGAGACGTAGGTCCGCCCGATCTTGGGATCGGTGTACAGAATGGGGTCCAAGCTGGTCGTCGAGGTCAGGGTCGTGGAGACGTCCTCCCACTTCGCCGAGGCCGGCGAGGAGCAGTCGTTGAAGGTCACCCGCAGCGTCTGCAGGCCCGCGATGTACATCACCTTCCCGGTGTCCCGGTTGACGCCGATCGACGGCTCGCCGGCGCTGGTCCCCATGCCGTCCGGCGGGGTGTAGTTGGCGTAGGTCGGCGGCGTGGCGGTCGAGGGCGGGGGCGGCGGCTGGATCTGGGAGATCTTCGCGCTCCCCTGGTACGACCCCACCGGCGCGAACGGCGAGGCGCTCACCGTATAAGCTCCGCCCACCGGGTTGTTGAGGACCACCTTCTCCGCCTGGCCGGCGCTGTTGCCGGAATTGCCGACCAGGGCGCCGTCCGGCCCATAGACCTCGAGGTCGTAGTCGTCCGCGGCCCCGAAGGTCAGCGAGATCTCGACTTTGAAGGAGTAGGAAGGCGGAACGATGGTCAGTTTGTAATTATCACACTGTGGGCTGCTGGCGCCGCCGCACGTGGAGGCGGCGGTCGGGGTGAGCGGACCGCCGGTCCAGGCGGCCTGCGTGGACGAGGAGGAAACCGTGCCGGCGCCTGGGCTCGCCGCCCATGCGGCGGAGCCGCAAAGCGCCGCCGCCGTCATTACTACTATCGAGACTACTATCGAGGCGGCCCGGAGCGCTCTTTCACGAAAATGGCCAGTCATGACAATCTCCTTTTCCGCGGAAAAAATCGAGCACGGGAGCATTCGCTCTCCGGCAGCCTGACTTTGCACGGGCCATGCCAGTAGTGCCACTATCACTAGCTCTCTGCTACAGTTCACCCCATTCCGGAGGGTCCTCGCCCATGGCTCGATGCGTGCGTAACCTGTTGATCCTGCTGGTGATCCTGCTCCCCTTCACCGCCGCCTCCGCGCAGGCGCCCCCCCGCGATCCGGACGAGGAGGAGAGGATCCCCGCCGTCCAGGGCCCCCGGGCGGCGGTCTCGCCGGCCGAGAGGAAGGCGATCGAGGCGTTGCAAATCCGCGCCGAGGCCACCAACTTCGAGGCGACCTCCAGCTACGAGGAGACGCTCGACTTCCTGCGCCGGCTCCAGCCCCACTTCCCCGAGATGTACCTGGGCTTCTACGGCTCCTCGGGCGAGGGGCGGGCGCTGCCGTTCGTGGTGGTCTCGCGGGAGAAGGCGTTCACCGGCCGCAAAGCCCGGAAGGTGGACAAGCCGATCGTGCTGGTCCAGAACGGCATCCACGCCGGGGAGATCGACGGCAAGGACGCCTCGCTGCTCCTGCTCCGCGAGCTGGCGGAGGGGGAGCACCCGGAGATCCTCGACCACATCACCCTCGTGGTGCTGCCCATCTACAACGTCGACGGCCACGAGCGGGTCTCCCCGTACAACCGCCCCAACCAGGACGGCCCGCGCCAGGGGATGGGCTTCCGGGCCACGGCGAACGGGCTCGACCTGAACCGGGACTACGTGAAGCTCGCCTCGGAGGAGGCGCGCTCGCTGATCGCCCTGGTCAACGACTGGCGCCCCCATCTTCATGTCGACAACCACGTCACCGACGGCATCGACATGGACTGGGTCCTCACCTGGTCGTGGGCCGAGGCGCCGCAGGCCCCGGCGCCGGTCGACGCCTGGCTGCGCGCCCACCTGCCGGCCGCGCTGGCGGCCACGGAGAAGGCGGGATTCAAGACTGGCCCCTACGTCGACCTCGTCGAGCGCAACGATCCGTCCAAGGGGTTCAGCTCCTGGGTGGGGCAGCCGCGCTACTCCAGCGGCTACTTCCCCCTCCGCAACCGGCCGTCGGTGCTGGTCGAGACCCACTCCTACAAGCCCTACAGGCAGCGGGTGATGGCGACGCACGCCTTCCTGGTGGCGCTGCTCGGTGAGGTGGCGCGCGATCCCGACGCCCTGCCGGAGGCCGTGGAGCAGGCCGAGGAGGCCGAGGTCGCCAAGGGGAGGCCGGACGCCCCTCCCTCGGAGGTGGTGGTCAATTTCGAGCAGAGCGGCGAGGCGGACCGGGCCCGCCTCCCCGTCTACGCCGGGGAGATGAAGACCTCCATCGTCAGCGGCCAGCCGCTCCTCCTCTTCCGCCGCGGCGAGCTCGACGCGAAGGAGGTCCCCTGGTACCACAAGTCCAAGGCGGTGCTGTCCCTCCCCCGCCCCCGCGGCTACCTGGTGCTCCCCGGCTGGCCGCAGATCGAGCAGCGGCTGCGCGGCCACGGGCTGCGCGTGCAGCGGGTGGTCCAGCCGGCGGAGGTCGAGGTCGAGACGATGCGGGTCTCCGCCCCCAAGCCGGCCCCCTCCACCTACCAGGGGCTGACCCGCGTGACTGCCAAGGCCGAGCGCGCCACGGAGCGCCGGCGGATCCCGGCCGGCGCCCTCTGGGTGCCGGCGGACCAGCCGGACTTCGAGGTGGCGGTGCAGCTCCTGGAGCCGGAAGGGGGGGACTCCCTGCTCTCCTGGGGGCTCCTCTCCACCGTCTTCGAGGGGAAGGAGTACATCGACCCCCGGGTGCTGGAGGGGCTCGCCGCCGAGATGCTCAAGGACCCGAAGACCGCCGCCGACTGGGCCGCGGCCCTCCAGGACGCGACCTTCGCCGCCGACGCCAACGCCCGCTATCAGTGGTGGTTCCGCCGCACTCCGTACTGGGACTCGACGGTGGGGCTCCTCCCCTACTTCCGGGTGATGACGGCGCCGAAGCTGGACACGCGCCCCTGGCGGTAAAAGCCTCGCGCCGCGCGGGGCTGGACATCCGCAGCAGGGAAGGTGCATGCTCATCAGATCCTTTTCGGGGCTGGCTGCGAGGTCCCCCGAGATCTGGTGAGGGTGCGCGAAAGGAATTTCGAGATGTCAGATCCCGCCAGCCCCGGACAGCGCGACTGGCTCCGCATAGCGCTGGACAAGATCGGAGACGCCGTCGTCACCGTGGACGCTCAGGGACGGGTGACGTTCATGAACCCGGCCGCCGAGCGGCTGGCCGGCACGCGGGTCGAGGCCGCCCTGGGGCGGCCGTTCCAAGACGTCCTCCCTCTCCTCGACGCGGCCACCCGGCAGCCCCTGAGCCCGGACCCGGGGGTGGGGGCCGCCCACGACGCTCTCCTCGACGGCTCCGGCGAGGCGCGCCAACTCGCGCTCACCGTGGAGCCCTGCCACGAGGGGGACCGGGAATGCTCCGGCGCGGTGCTGGTGCTGCGCGACGTGACCGCCGCCGAGCAGGCCCTGCGCGAGAGCCAGGAGCGCTATCGCGCCTTCATCGAGCAGAGCTCGGAGGGGATCTGGCGCTTCGAGCTCGAGGAGCCGATCCCCATTGACCTCCCCGTCGACGAGCAGATCGAGCTCGCCTACCAGCATGGCGTGCTGGCCGAGTGCAACCGGGTGATGGCGCAGATGTACGGCCTCGCCGACGAGTCCGAGATCCTCGGGGCCCGCCTGGGCCAGCTCCTCCCCGCCACCGACCCGCACAACGTCAAATACCTGCGCAACTTCGTCGAGTCGGGCTACCGCCTGACCGGGGCCGAGTCGCACGAGCTCGACGCCGAGGGGAACCCCAAGGTCTTCCTCAACAACCTGGTCGGCGTGGTGGAGGACGGCCGGCTCGTCCGCGCCTGGGGATCGCAGCTCGACATCACCGAGCAGCGGCGGCTGGAGGAGGAGCTGCGCCGCCGCGCCGAGGAGCTGGTCGGCGCCGACCGCCGCAAGGACCAGTTCCTCGCCATGCTCGCCCACGAGTTGCGCAACCCGCTCGCCCCCATTCGCAACGCCGTCGAGCTGATGCGCCAAGTGGAGACGATCGACCCCACCTTCCAGCCCTCGCGCGAGATGGTCGAGCGGCAGGTCAAGCACCTGGGCCGGCTGGTGGACGACCTGCTGGACGTCTCCCGGATCACCCAGGGGAGCATCCGCCTGCGCAAGGAGGTGGTCGACCTGGGGACCATCGTCCAGCGCGCCGTCGAGGGGAACCGGCCGCTGATCGAGAGCCGCGCCCACACGCTCTCCCTGGGGCTGCCGGCCGAGCCCGTGCGCCTGGAGGCGGACGCCACCCGCCTGGAGCAGGTGATCTCGAACCTCCTCAACAACGCCGCCAAGTACACGATGCCGGGCGGGCACATCTGGGTGACGGCGGCCCGCGAGGGAGAGGAGGCCGTGGTGCGGGTGCGCGACACCGGGATCGGCATCCCCCCCGACGTGCTCGACCGCGTCTTCGAGCCCTTCGTGCAGCAGTCGAACGGCTCGCTGGCCCGCACCCAGGGGGGTCTTGGCGTGGGTCTGACCCTGGTGCGCAGCCTGGTCGAGATGCACGGCGGCCGGGTGGAGGCCTCCAGCCCGGGCCTCGGCCAGGGGAGCGAGCTCGTGGTGCGCCTCCCCGCCCAGACCCTCGCCGAAGCCACCCTCCCCTCCGAGCCGGTGGCCGCCAACGCCCCCCGCCCGCTGCGGGTGCTGGTGGTGGAGGACAACATCGACGCCGCCGAGAGCCTCGCCACCCTGCTCCGCCTCTGGAACCACGACGTCAGCGTGGTCCACGACGGCCGCACGGCCCTGGAGGCGGCGCGCGAGCAGCAGCCCGAGGTGGTGCTGCTCGACATCGGCCTCCCCGGGCTCGACGGCTACCAGGTGGCCCGCCGCCTGCGCGAGGAGCTCCACCTCGACCACGCCCTCCTGGTGGCGATGACCGGCTACGGCCAGCCCGAGGACCGCCGCCGCTCCAAGGAGGCCGGCATCCAATACCATTTCGTGAAGCCGGTCGAGCCCCTGGTGCTGCGCAACCTTTTAGCCGGCGCCACCCTGCCGGCGGGGTGGGAGTCGGACCGGCCGTTCTGAATCGCCCTACCAGCTATACGACACGTGCCCGAGCGCGCGGCGGCTCAGCAGGTCGCCGCCGAACGACTCGTAATGCTCCTTGTCGAAAAGGTTGCTGACGTCGAGGCCGATCCCCCAGTTGCCGGTCAGCTTCCAGGCGACTCCCAGGTCGACCAGCGTGTAGGACGGCACATCACCCACGAACACGCCGGCCGCCCAGGGGAAGCCGTCCACCCAGCGCGCCTTGACGGTGCCGTTCCAACGGTCGCCGCGGTAGGAGAGGCCGCCCGACGCCTTGTTCTTGGGGCCGTTGGGCAGCAGCTTGTCGGCGGGGTTCTTCGCCTTGACGTCGAAATCGAACCAGGAGTAGCTGGCGTCCGCCACCCACCGGTTAGTGGCGTAGTAGTTGAAGGCCACGTCCACCCCCTGGGTGTTCACCACGCCCGAGTTGGTGTAGGAGAAGACCAGGGCGGGCAGGCCGTTGACGGTGGTCAGGCCGGCGAAATTCGGCCCCAGGCCGCCGCGCAGGGTGTTGATGACCGTCTGCGCCACCGGCGCCGGCAGGAACGACGGCGCCGTGTACGGCGCGAAGGCCGGGTTGACCCCGGGCAGCAGGTCGGTGACGAAGTTCTCGATCCGGCTCCGGTAATAGTCGACCGTAAAGTAGAGCTTGGTGCCGAAGATGCCGCTGTATCCGGCCTCGTAGCTGGTGATCTTCTCGACGTCGAGGCCGTTGTTGCCGCGGGCGAGCACGGGGATGCTGGTGAGCCCCAGCGTGCGCCCGCCGAGGACGGGGGCCAGCGCGGCTTCCAGCGGCGCGAAGGCGGTGATCGGAGCGCCCGCCGGCGCGCGCAGGAAGAATTCTGAGTAGTTGGGGACCTGGAACGCCTTGTTGTAGGTGAGGCGCAGCGTCTGGGAGGGGGTGAAGCCCCAGACCAGCGAGCCCTTGGGAGAGAACTGGGTGTCGTGCAGCGTGCTGTCGTCCACCCGGCCGGCCACCACCGCCTTGAGGGACGCGCCGAGGTTGTACTCGAGCTGGCCGAACACGGCCTGGGTGTGCTCGCTCTTGGCGGAGTCCATCAGCGTCTGGAAGCCGGTCTTGTCGGCCGTGTCCACCTTCTGCTGCCGGTAGGCGATGCCGCCCACCAGGAAGCCCTTGCCCCCCGCGAAGGCGGTGTTGCCCTGGATCTCGCCGTGCAGGTTCGAGGAGTCCTCGAACAGCAGGGCGCCGGAGGAGAGCGCCACCTGCTTCTCGGCCACCCGCTTGTCGTAGTAGCCCAGGAGGTTCCAGTGCAGCGTGTTGAAGTTGATCCGTCCCCACGGGCGGTTGACGTCCGTCACTTCGACGCGGCCGATGCCGGTGACGAAGGTGGGGCCTTCGAGGCTGGCGGTGCCCCCTTCGACCGTCAGCGCCCTGTTGTCCGCGAAATAGCGGTCGAAGCGCAGGCCGCCATAGCCGATCTTGGCTTGGTCGAGGGCCAGCGGCCGGGCCTCCCGCCGCAGGCAGTTGGTCTGCGCGGCGGAGGTGCAGATCGTCGAGTACTCCACGGTCTGATTGCGCGAGCGGGTAAAGTCGTCGCTCTGCTGGTAGCCGCCGACCAGCCGGCCGTACCAGCCGCCTCCGATCTCGTGGGCATAGCGGAGGTCGCCGCGGGCCGTGTTCAGCTCGCCGCCGGTCACCCGCACCTGCCCCCCCTCGTTGCCGCGCGGCGGCCGCGTCGTCATGTTGAGGACGCCGCTGAAGGCGTTGGCGCCGTAGAGCGCCGAGCCCGGCCCGCGCACCAGCTCCACCGTCGCCAGCTCGTCCATCGGGAAGGAGACCGCCGCCCACTCCTGCGCGCCGAGGAACGGCACCGAAGGGTCGCGGCCGTCGATCAGCGTCAGGATGCGCCGGTTGAGCGAGCTATTGAACCCGCGGACGTTGAAGTTGAAATCGTAGAGACCGCTCTGGGTGAAGTCGACCCCCGGCGTGAACTCGAGCAGCTTGGGCACCTGCCCCGTCGGCGCCTTGAGGGCGATGTCCTCCACCGGCACCACGGTCACCGCGGCGGGGGCCTCGGTGATCCGCTCCGCCTTGCGCGACACCGAGTAGACGGTGATGGTCTCGGCGAAGCTGAGGTCCCAGTCGACCTTCTTGTCGAGCGTCCGCGCCGCTCCCGCCGCCACGGTGACGGCCGCCTCGCTCTGCGCGTGATCGCTCAGGCTGAAGGTGACCTCGTAGGTGCCCGGCGGCACGCCGTCGAGGACATAGGCGCCCGTGGCGTCGGTCTGCGCCGACCGGCCGAGCGACCGGATGCTGACCGTGACGCCGGCCAGACCCACGCCGTCGAGCCGCGTGACCTTGCCGGCGATCTGCCCGGTCTGCTGTCCCAGCGCCGGCCCGACGCCGAGCGCGAGGAGGATCAGGACCATGAAGAGACACGTCCACTTTCGCTTCATGACGACCTCCGCGAATCTGTGCGGCGAACGCCCGGGCACAGGTCCATCACCGGATCGGCGTCGGGCCGCGGATCAGTGGGAACAACGGCTTACGAGAAACTAGGGATGCTTCTATCCCGGCGGGGCGGGAAAGTCAATCGGAGACGGTCCTTGGAGAGCTTTGATTACGAAAAGTTTACATGCCACCCGAGGTCCCCGGCGGTGCCGGAGACCGCCGTGGTATGATCAAGCCGTACCAGGAGGGAATATCGATGAAGCGTCAGAGAACCCCCGTCCCTGTCGTCCAGCCCAACCTCCGCCGGCTTCTCCTGCTCTGCACGGTCGCCCTGGTATTGCTGGCGTTCGCCCTGCCGGCCCTCGCCCAGGATCTCCCGGAAGGCAAGACCGCCGAGCCGCCCAAGGACAGCGTCACCGCCCCGGCCGTCTCCGGCCTTGAAGCCAGCCTCGGCACGGCGGCGCCATCGAGCCCAAAGTCCCAGGCCACCTGCCTCTCCGTCAGTTGCCTGATCACCTGTAAAAGCGGGCTGAGCCAGACCCGGTCCTTCACCGACGCGGTCGCGTGCTACTCCTACTCCGATGCGTACGGGTGCCATTCCTCCGGGTTCTACGTCTGCAGCGACAAACCGGTCGCGGCAGGTTGCTAGTCGCCCTCGTGCGGACCAACGTTCAGCGGCCGGGCGGACGGCCACCTTTCGAATCACGAGGACCGTGACGCCCGCCCGGTCCGCTGCAACGGCTGGTTATCCCGCCTCTCGTGCGGGCGCGAACATGTTCTCCCCTCGGTCGAAAACCGCAGGCTCAGGGCCGAGCGGGTTCGGGTCCGCCCGTCATGTTCCCCTTGCGCTTCCGAGATGCACGCTTCGAAGATTGCGACCTCAACCGCGGCGCGCCGCCTCGATTGCAGCGATGTCGATCTTTTTCATCTGCATCATCGCATCGAACGCGCGCTTGGCGGCAGCGGTATCGGGATTGGTGACCGCTTTCGTCAGGGCGATCGGCGTAATCTGCCAGGACAATCCCCATTTGTCCTTGCACCAGCCGCACGCGCTCTCCTGGCCGCCGTTGCCGACGATCGCGTTCCAGTAGCGATCCGTTTCGGCTTGATCAGCGGTTGCGACCTGAAACGAGAACGCTTCGTTGTGCTTGAACGCAGGTCCGCCATTGAGCCCGAGGCAGGGAATCCCCATCACGGTAAACTCGACCGTCAACACATCCCCTTTCTTCCCGGACGGAAAGTCTCCCGGTGCGCGGTGCACCGCGCCGACGGATGAATCGGGAAAGGTCTTGGCGTAGAATCTCGCCGCGTCCTCGGCGTCGCCATCGTACCAAAGGCAAATCGTGTTCTTTGCTGGCTTCACCATGTCACTTCTCCATCGTGATGAGCCACCCGAAGCCGGAGTCAACGATGCGCTCGCAGTCGAAGGGCATTGGCTCGGCGGACAATTCGGTGCAATATCCATACCATTACCCCATTGAGGTGCCACCCGAGGAGTACCTGGCGCGGCAGCGCGGCGAGACGCCGGACCCGCGGCAATTCGAGGAGCCCGAAACTCTTACCCTGGCGCCGTTACCCTGTTGGAAGCACCTCTCGCCTGAACAGTACCGCGGTCAAATGGCGGGCCTGGTTCAGTCGGTCGAAGCCACGGCCGAGGCTCAGCGAAAGGGGAAGCAGCCTCTCGGGCGCGAGGCCATCTTGCGCCAGGAGCCAGCGGAGAAGCCCGAGCACACGAAGAGGTCTCCGGCTCCGCGTTTCCATGCTTTCCGCGCCAGGGTGCGAAAGGACCTCTACCATCTCTACGCTGAATTCGTCGCGGCCTTCCGCGTGGCGGCGGAGATGTTGAAATCGGGAGACCGTCACGCGGCATTCCCGATCGGAAGCTTTCCACCCCACCTGCCTTTCGTCAGGGCGATTCTCTCCGCGCCTCCCGCGTGGGCGTAGCCTGAACCTCAGATCGAAAAACTCTGCTGGCTCCGCTTGTCCGGCTCGGGACCTCGCTTGCCTGGGGCCGTGATCGCGCTACGCTCCAAACCCTGATGAAGGCTTCACCGATTGCCCGGAACGGCACAATGCGTCTGTATGCCCCCGGATCGGGGGCCGTCACCCCGCTTCTCGACCTGCGTTGAGGCTCTGAACGTTCCGGAGATCGCTTCGGTGTCATTATTAGGGTGGAACCTATTTTGGAACCTATTTTGGAGGGGTTGGACGCGTGGGTCTACCCGAGAGAGCGCTTCGCATCTACGAGAAAGCGCGTCCCGGTTACCATTCCGTGTCTCAGAGCTCGATCGACGAGGTTCTGGGTTGGCGCGGATAGCCGGGCGGTTCGGGGAAACAGGCCGGCGGTCCAGGGAAAACGGCCG
>JBJMHA010000083.1:0-31508 GCA_045807625.1 Thermoanaerobaculia bacterium
AGCCTCTGGCGAATCCAACAAGCTCTGCTCGGCGCGATGGCCCACGCCATCTTGGGTGCGCTGAAGCTTAAAGAGCTGCTGCAGAGAGCCTCGCCGCTCTGCCGCTATTTCTTAGACTCTCCCCGCCGCCAAAGGAAGAAACAGGCCCCCCGGGCCATGAAGGCAGCCAGGGAGCTTGCTTCATAAGTTAGCGCCTATGCCACGAAGTGGAGAGGGGGCCAGGGGGTGAGGTCTCGGAGGGCAGACTGCCCCAGCCCATCCCCAACTTTGCCGGGGGCTTGGCCCCGTCTTTGCTTCGCCTCGGGACGGCGCGCGGTGCGCCTGCCGTTCCAATTGTGCCCCGAGGAGAGAAGCGATGCTGTCCGACCCGCCAGCCCCTGCCGGCTCGCTCCCCCCGCTCCACGCCGCCGCCGTCCCGCGAACGCAGAGCCGCCCCACGGCCCTGGCCGTGCCGCTGGGGTGGACCGCCACCGCGAGCCGGCTGCTCACCGCGCTGTTCCTGCTCGTCGCCCTGGAGACGCTCTACACCGTCCCCAAGTCCATGTGGGACCTCGCCACCGGCGGTCCGGAGGTGGTCGGCATCCTGCTCGGCCTCGCGTTCGCCGCCGCCGCGGCCTGGACCCTCTGGACCCTCCGCCACCGGCTGGCGGCCTGGGCCGGGGCGGCCGGCGAGCGCCTCGTGGCGATCCCCGTCCGGCTCTGGCTCGCCCTGGTGACCGGCCTCGGGCTCGCCCTGCGCCTCGCCTGGGTGCTCGCCTTCCCCGCTCCGTTCGCCTCGGACGGCCTGGCCTACTACGACCTGGCCGCGCGGCTGGCCCACGGCCTCTCCTACCGGACCCCCTTCAACGAGTGGGCCGAGTGGCCGCCGGGCTACCCCTTCCTCCTGTTCGTCCACTTCCGGCTCCTCGGCGTAGGACCTTGGGCGGTCAACGCCGCCAACTTCCTGCTGTTCGCCGGCTCGGTCTTCGCGGTCTACGCCCTCGCCCGCCGCCTCGGCGAGGCGACCGCGCGCCTGGCCACGCTCCTCCTGGCCCTCTGGCCGAACCTGATCGCCTCGGCCGGCGCCGCGACCAAGGAGATGGTGATCATCTTCCTGCTGCCGGCCCTGCTGCTGCTCTACCTGAAGGCCGGCGAGGAGACCTCCCCCGGCAGGGCGGCGGCGATGCGGCTCACGGCGGGCATGGTGCTGGGGTACAACACCTTGACCCAGCCGGGGATCCTCCTGCTGGCGGTGGCCTTCGCCGCCTACGAGCTGCTCCTGCGCACGCCCCTCCTCCGCGCCGCGGGGCGCCTGGCCCTCCTCGGCGCCGGCATGCTCCTGGTCATCCTGCCGTGGACCTGGCGGAACTACCAGGTGCTCCACACCCCGGTGCTGGTCACGAGCTGTGGCGGCGACGTCTTCTACCGCGCCAACAACCCGCTGGCGACGGGCGGCTGGATCGCGAACGGCGAGCGCCCGTTGAGGCAGTACGACGAGCTGACGCGCAGCCGGCTGGGCTACCAGTGGGCCAAGGAGTGGATCCGCGCCAACCCGGACAAGTTCCTGCTCCTCTCCCTCGACAAGCAGGTCCTCTTTCTCGGGGACGACGCCGTGGGCTTCTACGAGACGCTGAAACGGGGGCTCGGCATCGGCGGCAAGCCCTACGCCCTGGCGAAGCTCGGCTCGAACCTCTACTGGATCGGCATCTGGGCCCTGGTGCTCGCCGCGCTCTTCCTGCGCTGGCCCACGGACTGGCACCGGCGTCCCGAGGTGATGCTCTTCCTGCTCACCATCCTCTACTTCTGGGCGATCGACAGCGTCTTCGAGAGCGGCGCCCGGCACCACACGCCGCTGGCCGGGCTGCTGGCGATCCTGGCGGCCTCGCTGGCGGAGATGTTCCCCCGCCTCCCGTCCACCGCCACGCCGCGACGTTGAGATCCGGGGGGATATCATCCCCCGGATGAACATCCTCGGCCTCTCCGCCTTCTTCCACGAATCCGCCTGCTGCCTGCTCCGGGACGGCCGGCTGGTGGCGGCGGTGGAGGAGGAGCGGCTCTCGCGCGTCAAGCACGACCCACGGCTGCCCGTCTCCGCCTTCCGCTTCTGCCTTCAGGCGGGCGGCCTCGGCATCACCGACCTCGACGCCGTCGCCTACTACGAGTCGCCCGTCAAGAAGCTCTCCCGCCAGCTCTGGGCCGGCATCCCGGAGGGCGCGTCCCCGGACCTGCCGTGGCTCGACCCGGGGGCTCCCGAGCGGGCGATCCGTGAGGGCTTGGGATGGGAAGGACCGATCCTCTGTTTCGATCACCACCGCTCGCACGCCGCCAGCGCCTTCCTGCTCGCGGATTTTCCCGCGGCCGCCCTGCTCACCGTGGACGGCGTCGGCGAGTGGGCCACCACCAGCTACGGGCGCGGGCGAGGAGCGGAGGTCGAGCTGTTCGAGGAGGTCGATTTCCCCCACTCTCTGGGCCTGCTCTACGCCACGCTCACCTCGTACCTCGGCTTCGAGATCAACGACGGCGAGTACAAGGTGATGGGCCTCGCCCCCTACGGCGAGCCGCGATTTCTGGATCAGATGCGCCGGCTCGTCTCCCCCGGCCCCGGCGGACAATACCGGCTGGACCTCGACTATTTCGATTTCGTCCGCGGCCGGCGGATGTATTCGGACGCCCTCCCCCGTCTCCTCGGCGAGCGGCCGCGGGCTCCTGAGGCGGAGATCACCCGCTTCCATCAGGACGTGGCGCGCAGCCTCCAGGCCGTGTTGGAAGAGATCCTGCTCGCCAAGGCCCGCTGGCTGCACGAGCGGACCGGTCTTCCCGATCTCTGCATGGCCGGCGGCGTGGCTCTCAACGTGGTGGCCAACGGCCGCATCCTGCGCGAGGGCCCGTTCGAGCGCCTGTTCGTCCAGCCCGCCGCCGGAGACTCCGGAGGGTGCCTGGGCGCCGCCGCCCTGGCCCACGTCCAGCTCACGGGGAAGCGCCCCGAGCCGCCGCGTCACGTCTATCTCGGACCCCGCTGGAGCGCGGACGAGATCGCCGGGCTCCTCACCGCCACGGGGATCCGCGCCCACGACTTCCGCGGCTGGGAGGCGGATCTGCTGGAGGCGGTGGTGGACCGCCTGGAGCGCGGCCAGGTGGTGGGCTGGTTTCACGGTCCGCTGGAGCTCGGCCCCCGGGCGCTCGGCGGGCGGAGCCTCCTGGCCGATCCGCGCGACCCCGAGATGCGCGACCGACTGAACTGGCTGGTGAAGAAGCGCGAGGCGTTCCGCCCCTTCGCCCCCAGCGTCCTCGCCGGCCACGCCGGCGCGCATTTCGATCTCGATCACCCGTCCCCTTACATGCTGGAGACCTGCCGGGTGATCTCGCCGCTCGATCTGCCCGCCGTCACTCACGTCGACGGTTCGGCCCGCCCGCAGACGGTCGATCCCGAGACGTCCCCCCGCTACGCCGCCCTGCTGGAGGCGTTCCGCCGGCGCACCGGCTGCCCGGTGCTGGTGAACACCTCGTTCAATGTGCGCGGCGAGCCGATCGTCGCCTCCCCGGTGGACGCCCTCTCCTGCATGGGGGTGTCCGGGATCGACGCCGTGGTCCTGGAGGATTTCCTGATCGATCGCGCCATGCTTCCAGAGAGCTGGGACGACCTCCTCCCCGCTTGGCGCGAGCGCTCGCGCAGCGGCTTCGCCCGCGGTCAGAGCGCGATTAGCGAGGATCTGTACACGTTTGTATGAGGGACCTCTTCGACGCTCTGGCCGGGCTCCTCGCCACCCCCGAGGGGCTCCGCACCGCCCGCCTCCTCCAGGCCGCCGGTCTGCTCGGCAGGGCGTCCGCTCCGGAGCCGCGCCCCCTGCCGCGCCCCCCGGAGCCGATCAGCATCTGGCAGCCGCGCGAGGTTGATTTCGAGACGGCCGACGAGACGGTCTGGGTCCGCCCCGACCCTCAGCCGCTCGGGGACCACTTCGCGGCCACCAAGGTCCTCCGGCGCAAGAAGTCGGAGCTTCCTCTCCGAGTGGCCTTCTTCGGCGAATCGGTCGCGGCGGGCTACCTCTACGCGCCGCACGTCACGCCCGCCCAGGTTCTGGAACGGCAGCTCCGCGAGATCGGAGGCGAGAGCAATTTCGAGGTAATCGATCTGGCCCGCACCAACGAGACCCTCGGCGGTCTCGCCGAGACCGTGCGGACGTCGCTCCAGATCAACCCGGACGTCCTCGTCCTCTTCGCCGGCAACAACTGGAACCTGCTGGAGACGCCCGAGGTCTCCCCCTACGCGCCGTCCGTGCTGGCGCGCCAGCGCTACGGCCAAGCACTGCGAGATCAAGGAATCGCGGGACCGGTCCGGCAGGCGGAGGAGCGGCTCCGGGAGATCGCGGACGCGGCGTTCGGCGCCATCTCCGAGATCGCCTGGACGGTGGGCGTCCCGGTCGTCCTGGTGATCCCCGAGGTCAACCTGATCGATTGGGAGACGCGCCAGCCGCCGGTCTGGCTGCCCGGGGACGGCACGGCCCGCTGGCACGAGCTCTACGCGAAGACGATCGAAAAGCTCGACCGCGGCGACTTCCACGGCGCGCTCGAAGCCGCCCAATCCCTGAAGGACCTCGACGGCGGCGCCTGTTCCTCGACCTGGAGGCTCCTCGCTCGCGCCTATCTGGGCTTGGGGGATCGCGAGGCGGCCCGCCAGGCCTGCCTCGCCGAGATCGACGCCGCCCGCTACGCCACCCTCGCCTTTCTGAGCGCGCCCCAGGCCACCACGCAGGCCCGGGAGTTGCTGCGGGAAGCGGCGCGCCGCCACGGATTGATCCCGGTGGATCTCCGGGAGGTCTTCAACCTTCCGGACCGCCGGCTCTTCCTCGACTACTGCCATCTCACCCTGGAGGGGATCCACATCGCCATGGCCGCCGTGGCCGCCGAGGTGCTCAACCTCTCGGGGATGATTGATGAGGATCAGGACTGGCAGCGGCTCCTCCCCCGCCTGTCGCTTCCCGCGATCTCCCCCGAGGCCGAGGCCACCGCCCGCTTCGGCGCCGCCATCCATACCGCCCATCGCCTGCTGCCGACCGGCTCCAAGCGCCCGATCCTGGAACATTGGTGCGAGGCCGCGCTCGACGCCTCGCCGGGGATCGCCGAGACGATGCTCGACCTCGTCGCCGCCCGCTGCGCCCCCTGCCCCGCCGTGCTGACCGCGGCCCAGCAGCGCAACCTCGCCTCCTCCTACCGCCTCACTCTCCAGCACGGCTGGCGCTGGGACCACCTCGACGCCGATCTGATCGAGGCGATCCACGCCGTCCTGGAGCGCCGGGGCCATTCCGTGGGCGCGCTCATCGACCGCCTCCTCCTGGAGCACCTCGCGATCCGCGAGGAGGGCACGGAGCTCCTCGACCCGATCTATCTCTGGGAGCCTCTGGAAAGGTTTTATCCCGAGGTGATGGACTTCGCCGACCTCACCCGCCGCGCCACCCTCCGCAGCCCCTGGCCGGAGACGTCGTTCTGCCTGATCTGCGAAGGAGAACGAGACATGGAGATCGAAGCGACGCTACGGCTCCCCGCCGCCGGATCGATCAGGATCGCCGTGAACGATCACGATCTTGGAGTCGTAGAGGTGAGGGAGCGTTGGACGAAGACGGCCTTCCGGATCGATCGCAAGGATCTGCGCCGGGGATTGAACCGGCTGACTCTGCGGTGGCCGTTGCCGGCGGCGGACGGCGAAACCGCTCTCGCAGCCGCGGTGGAGCGGCTGGAGGTGGGGGTGGCGACGGATCTGCACCCGGTGTTCGGGGAGGTGTTTTCGGTGGTGGCTCGCCCGGCCGCCCGGGGATGAATCCCCGGGCGCCCTACACGTAGATCTCCGCCCCGCCCTGCCGGAACTCCTCCGCCTTCTCCTTCATCCCTTCCGCGAGGGCCTTCTCCTCCTCCATTCCCTGCCTGGCGGCGTACTCGCGCACCTCCTCGGTGATCTTCATCGAGCAGAAGTGCGGGCCGCACATCGAGCAGAAGTGGGCGACCTTGGCCCCTTCCTGCGGCAGGGTCTCGTCGTGATAGGCGCGGGCGGTGTCCGGATCGAGCGAGAGGTTGAACTGGTCCTCCCAGCGGAACTCGAAACGGGCCTTCGAAACCGCGTTGTCCCGCACCTGCGCGCCGGGGTGCCCCTTGGCCAGGTCGGCCGCGTGGGCGGCGATCTTGTAGGCGATCACCCCCTGCTTGACGTCGTCCCGGTTGGGCAGCCCCAGGTGCTCCTTGGGGGTGACGTAGCAGAGCATCGCCGTGCCGTACCAGCCGATCATCGCCGCCCCGATCGCCGAGGTGAGATGGTCGTAGCCGGGCGCGATATCGGTGGTCAGCGGTCCCAGGGTGTAGAACGGGGCCTCGCCGCAGGATTCGAGCTGGCGGTCCATGTTCTCCTTGATCAGGTGCATGGGGATGTGCCCCGGCCCCTCGATCATCACCTGCACGTCGTGGCTCCAGGCGACCTTGGTCAGCTCGCCCAGCGCCTCCAGCTCCGCGAACTGCGCGGCGTCGTTGGCGTCCGCGATCGAGCCGGGGCGCAGGCCGTCCCCCAGGCTGAAGGCGACGTCGTAGGCGCGCATGATCTCGCAGATCTCCTCGAAGTGCTCCCAGGTGAAATTCTCCCGGTGGTGCGCCAGGCACCACTTGGCGTGGATCGAGCCGCCGCGCGAGACGATCCCCGTCATCCGCCCCGCCGTCAGCGGCACGTAGGCGAGCCGCACCCCGGCGTGGATGGTGAAGTAGTCCACCCCCTGCTCGGCCTGCTCGATCAGCGTGTCGCGGTAGATCTCCCAGGTGAGGTCCTCGGCCTTGCCCCCTACCTTCTCCAGCGCCTGATAGATCGGCACCGTGCCGATGGGGACCGGCGAATTCCTCAGGATCCACTCGCGGGTCTCGTGGATGTTCTTCCCCGTCGAGAGGTCCATCACCGTGTCGGCCCCCCAGCGGATGGCCCAGACCAGCTTCTCCACCTCCTCCTCGATCGAGGAGGTCACCGCCGAATTACCGATGTTGGCGTTGATCTTCACCAGGAAGTTGCGGCCGATGATCATCGGCTCGCTCTCCGGGTGGTTGACGTTCGACGGGATGATCGCCCGGCCGCGCGCCACCTCGTCGCGCACGAATTCCGGGGTGATCTCGCGCGGGATGCCCGCCCCCCAGGACTGGCCGGGGTGCTGGGCCACGCCGCCCCCCCAGGCCTTGCCATGCCGCGCCAGCTCCAGCCGCTGGTTCTCGCGGATGGCGATGAACTCCATCTCGGAGGTGACGACCCCCAACCGCGCATAATGCATCTGAGTGACGTTGCTCCCTGGCTTGGCGCAGAGGGGACGCCGGAGGTGCGGGAAGCGCACCCCCGCCAGCTTGGGATCGGCGGCGCGGCGCCGGCCATACTCCGAGGAGACCTCGGAGAGCTCCTCGATGTCCCCGCGCCCCACGATCCACTCCCGCCGCAGCGGCGGCAGGCCGCGGTGGAGGTCGATCTCCGCCGCCGGGTCGGTGTACGGCCCCGAGGTGTCGTAGACGGTGACGGGCGGATTTTGAACCGTCAGCCCGGCATGCGTCTGGGTTGGCGCGACGCGGACCTCGCGCATCGGCACGCGCACGCCGGGCAGGCTCCCCGCGACGTAGACCTTGGCCGAATTGGGGAAGGGATCGGTGGTGATCCCGGGACGGATGGGACGCGCGGTCGGCTCGATCACAGGTCGGCTCCTCTCGGCGGCGGACGTTCCAGATGGAGAGCTGGAGAGGGGACCGGGGACCGTCGTCGCTTCCCTACGCTGGCATTACCCAGGTCAGGTGTTGAGGGTCGTCCCCGAAGGACTCTCAGCCTTTGCAGGCCCCCCTAGCTGCCGACATCCTACACCTTGCGGGCTAATACGCGTAAGAGCGGGCGTCGATGACCTCCCCGTTCTCGCTCCCCTCGACGCTCTCCACATAGGCGCGGGCGACCTGGGTGGCCGGCATGCCGGCGTCGGCGTCGCGCCCCATGGCCTCCAGGGTTTCGCTCACCCACGGCGGGCTGATCACGTTGATCCGCACCCCCCGGGGCAGCTCCAGGGCGGCCGCGCGGGCGAACGCCTCCAGCCCCCCGTTGACCAGGCTGATCGCCGAGCTCCCCCGCGTCGGCTCCTGCGACAGCACGCCGCTGGTGAGGGTGAAGGAGCCGCCGTCGCGGATCTGCGCCATGCCGACGCGCACCAGGTTCACCTGCCCCATCAGCTTGTTCGAGAGGCTGAACTGGAAATCGGCGTCGGAGAGGCCGTCCAGGGCGCCGAACTTGGCCAGCCCCGCCGCCGAGACCACGGCGTCGAACGGCGCGGCTGACTCGTACATCCGCTCGATCGAGCCCTTGTCCGCCAGATCCACCTGATAATCCCCGCCCCGATGGCCGACCTGTACCACCTCATGCTTCCCCCGCAGCGCCTCGACCACGGCCTTGCCGATGGTCCCCGTCGCTCCAATCACGATGATTCGCATGCTGTGCATCCCTCCTCTGGACCGCGCTCACGCGCCGGAGCCGCGAGCATGGCAGCAGAAGGAAGGCGGAAGCAAGCCCCGGGCCCTCAGGGGGCGGAGGGCGCCAGAATCTCCCGATCGATCCGGTCCAGCACCGCCGCGTCCACGCCGAGGTCGAACTTGCGGGCGAAGTGGTACTTCCCCGAGGCCAGCAGCGGCATGTCGGCGACCGTGAGGGTGCGGGGCGACCCCTTATTGGCCTGGGCGTAGTCGATGTACCGGAAGTCGTCGTCCACCAGCTTGAAGCGCCCGCTGTTGACCAGGATGGTCTGCACCAGCGACTCCTCGGGGGTCTGGGTCTTCTGGTAGTGCCGCTCTACGTCCGGATGCTCCCGCAGGAACTCGCGGAAATAGAGGATCGCCTCGCGCCGCAGCGAGAACCAGGCCCACCCGCCGTAGCAGCGGAACCCGTCGTGGAACGGTGTCCGCGGCCGCCGCACCCCCAGCAGCGAGCCGTAGCTCAAGGTGACCGAGATCGGCAGGACCTTGGTGAGCGGCCTCAGGAGACGCAGCACCGGCTCGGCCTTCGCCGGCAGCCACCAGTGGTAGTGCCAGTAGCGGTTCCGCGCCTTGCGCATCTTCCACGGGCTGGCCGGCCCCAGCACGTCCCAATAGCGGATGAACCCGTCGCAGTCCGCGGCCGAGAGGAACGCCTCGATCGCCGGGATGGGGGTCACCGGATAGTCCTGGGCGCTCAGATTGACTATCCAGTCATATTTCAGCTCCTGCTGCTCCAGCCAGTCGATGAGGTCGACGAAGGGCTGCACCTGGCAGGAGTAGTGGGAGCGGAGCTGCGGGCCGCAGGGGGGCATCAGGTAGACGCCGGGAAGGTCCGCGACCGGCGACCAGTCGAGCTCGAAGCCGACCGGGTTGTGCTGCACCACGACCAAGCTCCTGGGATTGCCGCCGCGGCGCAGCGTCCGCACCAGGCGGTAGATCTGCTCCGGGTCGCGGTGCGTCTGGATGAAGTAGCAGACGGCGTCGGTCATGGCGGCCTCGTGGAAGCGAGTTGGTAAAAGAGCGCCTCGTAGTCGTCGATCACGCGGTCCATGCGGGTCCGCTCGCGCACCGCCCGCATCCGTTCGAGCCCCCGCTCCCACTCGGGGGAGCCGAAGGCCCCTTGAGCCCGCGCGATGGCAGCCAGGATCGACTCCCGTTCCGGCTCACAGTAGAAGGGGTAGTCCTCCCCCAGCAGCTCGACGGTGGTCAGGTCGCGGGTGGTGACCAGGTTCGCCTCGCACGCCGCCGCCGTCGAGACCTTGCAGTTCGGCTTGTAGAGGAGCTCCCGCCCCGGCTCGCGGATCGACAGATGGCAGTTGAAGCGCGCCGCCGCCATGAACATGGCGTCGCCGCTGACGTACTCGACCCCCGGCAGCTCCCCCCAGACCGCGAGCGACCGCGGCAGGCCGAGGTAGCCGAGCGACAGGCGGTCCCGCGGCGCCTGGTTGGCCGCGTAGCGCGGGTCCCACTGGTGGTAGATGACCCGGTCGGGCTTCCCCTTCCTGCCGAAATCCGCGAGCTGTCGCTGGCTCTTGAAAATCAGCGCGTCATAGAGCCACTTGTTCTTGATGTGCCGCTTGAAGACCACCGTGTCCTGCACGTCGAGCACCAGCCGGTGCCCCCGCGCCTTCCATCGCAGCAGATGGTCGAGCCGGGAGGTCTTGATGAGCACCAGGATGCCCGGCGGCACGCCCGCGACCTCTCCCACGGGGACCGACCGCGCGTCCCACCCCCGCTCCCGCAGCGCCGCCGCGATCTGGTCGGCTCCCATCACGGTCGAGCCCTTCTCGTAGTACTTGACGAAGGCGACCGGGATGGATCGCGTTGCGATGGTTGGCATGCCTGGGTTTCGTGCTCCTGGCGGGGGAGCATGCCAGGAGGATGGAGCCGGATGCAAGGGGAGGCGGCAGCTCCGAAGTCGGGAGCTACCGCCTTAAAGGAGCCGGCCTATGGGCAAAATGTATCCTGGCAATTGGGAGGCTGCGTCGGATAGCTGCAGTGCTCTTCGCCATTGTAAATATGGCACGTCGGCTCCGCACAGGGGTCGGGGCAGGAGTCATAGTAAAGCTTGTTCGCCGGGGCATGCTTCGCCGACCGGCCGGCCATGAAATTCGATCTGCCGGGCAGTTGCGTGTCAGGGATCAGGTCGCCATTGGTGTCCACCACCACGGGGCCGATGCTCCTCGCCTTGGTGTTGTCCTGGAAGCTCCACGGCAGTGGGCTGGCCGGGAAGGTGAAGCTCTTCGTGACCTCCAGCGCCCGCGCTCCTTTGGTTCTCGGGGGCTTCACGGGGATGAAGGTGACGCGCGCGTTGACCGCGAGAGGCGCGACGAAATTTCCGCCGTTCTTCTCGGTGCGGTAGATCTTCATCGTCGTCGTGCGCTGCGGACCGGCCAGCGAGACGTAGACGTGGAAGGCCCCACAGGCGGTCTTGACGGGGGCCACGCTCACCAGCGACAAGGCCCGGAACTGGATGCGCGTCGTGGCGGCGCCGTCCCGGTCGAAGTCGGCGTCATCGAGCCGCTCGATGACCGTGTCGGCCCCCCAGACCTGCCCCGGGGTCCCGGTCGCCAGAGGCAGCCCCTTGAGCGCCACCCGCTCGGTGAAGGCCGCGGAGCTCTTGCAGAAGAAGCCGGCGGGGAGGGGGTTCTGGCCAAAGTCGAAGAAGGTGGTGCCGTCGCCTCTCGTGGTGAAGACGTCGATGCCGCGCTGGATCGTGGTCTCCGCGGCAAACAGCGGGAGACCGGCCACGAGTGAGACCACGAGCATCAGAAGGACGATTCTGTTTCTCACGCAAACCTCCTTGTCCACAAGGACGGTAAGCGCCACGGCACTCACACTTGCGGTGCGCAGCGCGAAGAGCCTTTCGCCCAGGTCCGGCCAGGTCAGAACAAGGCAGGGAGCTGCAGAAATCTACGAATCTCGCTGGCCCGGTCCTGAATGCTTGGCCTGCCTATAGTGAAAGGTGCTCTCTAAGCTCTTGAGCGAGCTTTCTATTCTGCGCCATCACGCCGCGGCCTTCCAACGGCGGGAAGCGTGACTTGCGGCGGATTACGATGAGGCCGCCGGAGACCGGGAGGACAGCCACAACCGGTACATCACCTCCAGGCTGCTCACCAGGGCCTTCCCGCCCTTCATCAACGATTGGAGTCCCTCGAAAATCGCGCGCACGGGTCCCAGCAGACGCAGGGCGAGCTTTTTCATCGACGCTCCCCCGAACGTCACGAGAAGGTGGAGAACAGCCACCAGGGCGACGAGCACCACCTCCACCTGGTCGAACGAAACACCCGTGAGCTTCTCGAAAAGCGAGGACCACAACCAGTCCAGCAGGACGTCGTAGGCGACGAAGGCGAACGGAGTGACCGCCACCATCACCGGCTTCGCCAACGCTCTGACCCTGGGATGGCCTTTGTCCTTGGCGAAACGCTCCACGGCTTCCACCAGGCCGCCTTCGCGAAGGCGGAGCCGGTTTCTCAGGACCAGCACATCGCCCCGGAGAGCGAACGTCTTTGGAAACTCCGCTGCGGCCAGCGCGAAGACCCGGCGGATCGCGTCGGGGTCGTACCAGATGTCCGCCGCCACCTTTCCGACCGGCACCCGCAGGCTCTGCAACGTGGCGAAATGGTGATCCAGGGCCGACAAGATGCGCGCGTGCTCGGGGTGCTTCGCCGCCAGGATCCGCAGCTCCCGCAGATGAAAGGAAGGGAGCTCGTCGTGCCGGATCCGGTCGAGCAGGAAGTCGACCCGGGAGGCGTCGGCCCTGCCGTTAAAGTCCACCTCGTCCTTGAAACCCTCGAGGGTGAAGAACAGGCTCTGGTCAGCGATCCGTTGCTCACAATCCCACCGCAGGGTGACCCGCTTGGCGGCGTAGTTGCCGAAGATCAGGCTCAGCCAATCCGCAAACCCCTGGTGATTGCCGCCTCCTCCCAGGTGCTCTCCGGAAGCGCGGGCCACGCTCCACGTCGTGGTGACCAGGCCGCGGGGGGGCGTCCGCAGCCAATGGCTGGCCACCGGCTCGATCAGGACCGGGGCGAAGCGGTTGAGGTCGACCACCTTCTCGACCTCAGAACGATAGCGCTCGAATTCCTCCCGAGGGCTGGGCAGACCCTTTCCAGGGGGGAGGCTCTGAATGCGGAGCTCCGCGTCGCCGCTGCTCAGATCGACTCTGAAGAATGTGGTGGCACGCTGGGTCCTTGGCGCGAAGCTGGGCGGAGCCCCCGAATCAGCAGACTTCACCTGGACGATGAACCGCCGGCTGGCGACCCATTTGAAACGCAGCACACCGGAAGCGCTCGCCACCTCCGCTGGCTCCGCTGGCTCCGAGACATCCGTTTCGATGTCCGTTTCCCAGACGAGACTCTTGCGCTCCTGGTGCAGGTGGGCCAGCTCTTGGAGATAAGCCTCTTCGCCGGGTTTGAGGTGCCAGAGGAAGATGAGCTGTTTGCCGTTGTTCTTGAGCTCGTCGAGATAGTCCGCGAGATCATCCAGCCGGAGCGGATGATCCGGCGCGCGAATGCACCGCTTGATGGCTTCGATCCTCGCGACCAGAGATCCGAAGCCTTTGGGATCCAAGCCCCAGCGCTCCATGAACGGAGCCAGGAAGGGCTCGTTGTTATAGCTCTCGAGCTCCTCCCCCGCCTCGTCGATCCACTCGTCCTGGTAGGGAATACTGGCGACTCGTTGGTCCGTGATCATGACCAGCCTCCAGTCTGAAGCCACGGAACGATTGCGTGGAAACAATTATACCACTGGAAAGCCGGCGGGGTACGCAAGCTTCCTGCTCACCGGCCGAGCAGAAAAACATGGCAATTGGCCTATGAGCGAATGCGGGAAACCCCCGCTCAGGGCTCCGTGTACGCCTGGCCGCCCTGGTAGAGGTCGATGCGGTCGCGGAACCGCTCCGCGGCGGCCCTGCGGTCGGCGGACGGCCGCTCGCTGTCCCTCTCCAGCAGCCCAAGGGCCTCCGTCCCGGTCTCGACGGCCTTCTTGAACTGGCCGTCCCGGGCCAGGGCCGCCGCCAGGGTGTCCAGGTAGGAGTAGTTACGGCTCTGGGCCACCGCCTTCTCGGCGTAGGAGACCGCCTGCTTGCCGTCCTGGAACTTCGGGTCCCTGGCGGTGGCGTAGACCCAGGCGAGGCTGTTCTGGGCGTCCACGAACCCGCGGTCGGCCGCCTCCTTGAGCGCCGTCACCCCCTGCCCGTAGTCCCCCGACTGGAGCAGCGACATCCCCTGGGTGAAAGAGCCCACGTTCTTGTCGAGCTCCGAGCCCTTGCGCACCCAGGAGGACTCGGCATGGCCGTCCCGCGAGAGCACCATCTCGTCGCCGTCGACCGCCGCCCGCAGGGGGGCCTCCTTGCCCTCCTCGCCGTAGCGGATGTCATAGCCCCCGCCGGGCCGCTCGCTCCAGGCGCAGAACCGCCGGTTCCCCCCCTCGAAGGACTTGCAGGAGCCGTCGTCGAAGAAGTCGGCGACGTCCTGGTTGTAGCCCGCGCCCCCCGTGCCCTTCCAGGAGCCCACGATCCTGCCGCCCGAGTTGCCGCAGGCCAGCAGGAGCGCCGCCCCGAGGGCCAGGGCCGGGAAACTCCAATTCCAAGATTCCTTTCCAAACATCACGAATCCTTTTGCAACAGAGCAATCCTGGCAGAGGCGTAAATCCTCCACCCGAGAGCGCCAAGCCCAGTCATGAGCGGCAGTGTGAGGACGAGATCGACCCGGATGTCGGCTCCGGAAGCCAGAGTGTCCGCCTGAATCTTCGCGAAAAGTCCCCATGCGATGGTCAGCAGCACAAGCACGATGCCACCTTCGCGGCGGGAGCCCGCGCCGAGCAGCAACCAGAGGCCGAGGACGAAAAACATCAGCGCGGGGACCAGCGCCACAGTAGGTAGAAACGTCGAAACAAAGGCGATCGCGAAGAGCAGCACGCCTACCACGACCTGGGCAACCAGGCTCGGCGCCGGCCGCCCGCTTCCGCCCTCGCGCCGCAACCGGGCCAGGACGAAAAATCCCGACAAGACGATCGCCACCACCAGGCCCAGGAACGAAAGGAAAAGGATCAAGTCCTTCTCCGGATCAAACGTGTCGGAGTTCATACGTTTCCTGTCCTCAACGCCGCCGGCGCAGCAGGTCGAGCATCTCCCGGCCGTCCAGGGCGAAGCCGTCGCCCGCGCGGGGCAGGGGGATCAGGTTGAACAGGGATGAAGACAGCATTGCGGTCTCCCGGTTACTTGAAGGTCACGCCGCAACGGGCGCATCGCCTGATGAGGAACCCGTCGAGGAAGTGGCGCCCGCAGGCCGGGCACCGCCAGTTGATCAGGTGGTGGACGAAGTAGGCCACGACCACGGCGCCCGAGGCCACCAGGAGCAGCGTGCCGCTCACGCCCCGGACCGTGAAGGCGGAGTCCTGGAACGACTCGCAGGCCACGTAGGCGGCCAAGCCGCCCGGGATCAGCGCCACGAGCTCGCGGGCCCGGCGCCGGCGAAAATCCTGGACGATCCACTGCTGGCGCTGTGCGCCGCTCACGGACATGGCTCTCTCCTCAGGAAGACGAGAGAGACGATATCACCCGAGATCGAGGCGGGGCAACGACTCGACGGCCCGCGCGAAGGCGGCGAGGGCCGCCCGCAGCAGGGCCGACAGCTCCGGGTCCGCGGCGATGGCGTCCGGATCGAGGGGCCGGCCGAGCAGAGGCACGTCGACCGAAGCCTCCTCGACGATCTGCCCGGACATCGTCCTGATCGTCTCCCGCAAAGACGCCTGGGCGTGCGTGGCCCGCGGCGAGGCGTTGAGGAGAGCGACCGGCTTATAAATGAATTCCTCTCCGCCGACCAGCCAGTCCAGCAGGTTCTTCAACGTGCCCGGCACGCCGTGGGCGTACTCGGGGACCGCGAAGAGGAGGCCGCCGGCCTCCCGGACCCGGGCCCGCAGCCCGGTCACCGCGGGTGGCTCCGCATCCTCCAGGTCGGGATTGAAGAGCGGCAGACCGCCGAGGCCCTTATAGAGGTCGATCTCCACGCCCGCGGGCGCCAGGAGGGCCGCGGCGCGCAGGAGCGCGGTGTTCGTGGAGGCGGCCCGCAGGCTGCCGGAGATGGCGAGGATCTTCATGGGGGGCCAAGGGTACCAGACCCTCAAACATGAGCAGGGCTTCCCCGCCCCGCCCCCAAGGCGAGGAGAGCCCCGGCGTACCCAAGATTGCGGGTACGTCTTTCCCTTCGTTTGTCAAAGAACCCGCGAAAAGGTCAGTGCCCCGGCCGGCGAGCTCAATCCCTCCGGCCCGGCGCCTTTCCCTTCCGCCAACAACCTTGGGCAGCAGCATAATACAGGCTCTTTTCTATGCGCAAGGGGGTTCCGCGGATCCTTCCGCCCCCGCTGGAGCCAAAAGCCCCTCAGTCCCTCCAAAAAGCCTCTCTCCGAGGAGAAAAGAGTCTTTTCCTCAGGGAAAAGAGCTTTCAGGCCGGCCCGGCGACGCGTCTGAAAATTTCTTCAAAAAAGGGCTTGACAGGGGCTCGGAGGGTCTGCACAATACGCATACTTCGAGTAGGTGCTCCCCAGGATCTGACGGCTGAGCCCGACGGACCCGCCCCGGATAGGCCGGAGCGGGCCGTAAACAAAAACGATTGGGAACCGGGATCGGGATAATCCCCCCAATCACATAGACAAGGAGAAGGATCATGGCTACTAAGGGAACGACCATTCCCGAACGGATCGCGCGGTGGAAAGTGCTCTCCGCCGGTCTCAAACCCCTGCTCGCCAACATGCCGCACCTCGCGGACCTGCACGGCGAGCTCGAGAAGGCGATCGCCCAGTCGGAGGAGCTCGACGCCCGGGCGGAGGCTCTCAAGGCCGAAACCCGGGAGGTCAACGCCAACCGGGCGAAGCTCGCCCGCTCCGGCGACGACCTCCGGTCGCGCCTCGGCGCCTCGCTCCAGACCGCCTACGGCTTCAAGAGCGAGAAGCTGATCGAGTTCGGCCTCAGGCCTCGCAAGGCCCGGGGGCGGGACAAGCAGCCGCGGGTCAAGAAGACGCCGGAGACGCCCACGGCCCCGGCCGAGCCGGCGAAAACCACGTAGACCCGGTTGTAACCTTTTGCCGCAATTCAAGGGCGGTCCCCCGGGGCCGCCCCACTGTCGCTCTTTGACAACTGAATCCTTCCACAATTCCGCGGGGGCGGAAACCGGCCCGCCCCCGCGGCCCACCTATGCCTGACTTTGACCGGGCGGATCGATCAGCTTATAGACCGCGATCCCCTCCCCTTCATAAACCTTTTCGATCCGCCGCCGCGGCCCGGCGGCGAACCGGTTTTCCCAACTGGCCACGAGCTTCGGATTGATCACCCCGGTGTGGAGCACGACGTGGGTGATCCCCATCCCGCGCAGGCGGTTGAAGCCGTCGGCGTGCGGCAGGAGCGGCAGGTTGTTGAGCAGGCCGACGTAGCTGTCCGCCAGATAGCCGCTGTAGCCGTTGGCGATCGGCTTCCAGTGCAGGGTAGCGGCGTAGAGGTAGAGGTTCTCGTCGTCCGACCGCAGGGGGAGCTCCACGATCGCCTTCACGCTGGGCTCGTCGCGCAGCCAGGCGTAGGCGCGCGGCAGCTCCTCCTCACGCGGCACGGGCCGCCAGTCGATCCGCCGGGGGGCGAGCTCGACGGCGAGGAGGACCGCGAGGCCCACGGCGGCCGCCGCCCGCGCCCGCGGGCCGGAGACGCGGCCCAGCAGATCGTCGACGCCGCGGCCGGCGAAGAAGACCAGCGTCAGCGAGACGAAGGCGTAGAAGCGCGCCGGCACGCGCATCCCCGAAAGGCCGGGGACGACGTGGGCGAGCGGCACGTAGACGCGGGCGAAGGAGAGCGCGAAGCAGAGCAGCCCCGACAGCGCGAGACCCCGCGCCCAGGGGTCGGCGGGGCCCCGGCGGAGCCCTCTCCAGGCGCCGATGAAGAAGAGGACCGTGGGCAGGAAGCCGGCGAACAGCTCGTTCTCGGGGCGGTGGAGCGCCGCGTCCCCGAACACGCCCTCCAGGAGGCGCTCCGCCGTTCCGCCGGAGTAGAGGTTCTCGGAGCTGGGGCTGAAGTAGCTGGCGAGCCGCGCGCTGTAGGTCTCGATCTCGCTCTCCGGCCGCGACAGGCGCTGCTCGCGGGCCACCCGCGCGTAGGGGAGGAAGAGCGCCGCCGCGGCCACCCCCGCCACCAGCCCCACCGGCAGCAGCAGGCGCAGGAGGCGGAAGGAGAAAAGCTCCCGCCGCTCCGCGAGGGCCCGGCTGGCGAAAATTGCCAGCATGGGGAAATGGATCATGTAGGCGAGGTAGCAGCCGCCCGTCAGGTTGAGCAGGTAGAAGAGGAGGAAGAGGGCGGCGTCCTTCCCGGTGCGGCGGGCGAGCAGGCGGTCCCAGAACCAGAGCGTGAGCGGGATCCACTGCGCGATCAGGATCTGGAGGTGAGGGAACTGGGCGAGGCGGAACGAGGAGAAGGCGTACATCCATCCGGCCAGGCCGGCGGCGATCCACGAGAGCCCGCCGCGGCGGAGCACCCAGCAGACCGCGAGGGCGCTCGCCACGTAGGAGGAGAGGAAGAGGAAGTTGTAGCCGGCGACCGCGTTGGGAATCACCTGCAGGAACAGGAAGAGATGGAACGCCGGCCCCAGGAGGTGGTCGGAGTAGGCCAGGGTGCCTCGGGTGGGAAAGAACATGGTGGGGCTCCAGAAGTCCGGGAAGCCGAGCCGGATCTGGTGCACCCCCCACTTGAGCACGTAGAGGTTGAACAGCGAGTCGCCGTATTCGCCGATGTGGTCCCCGAAGAGACGGGGGAGCGGCCAGTAATAGACCAGCGTGACCGCCGTGTAGAGCAGCGCCAGGGCCAGCCAGGGCAGGGCCCGGCGGGCGGCCGGCCGGGGAGGCCCCGCCGCTTTCAGATTCACGCTCGGCTCCATGGCGCTTCTCTCCAGATCCCGTACCCCAGGGCGGGCGAAAAAATCGCTGGAGTCTAGCAGACGGAAGCGGGCCGGGACGCGTGGTGTAGAATTGATTCAAATTTTCGCGGAGGGAGGGGATGCGATGGATTTCAGCCTCAGTCCCGCGCAGCGCGAGCTCCAGCAGCGGGTCGCGCGGTTCTGCGCCGAGCACCTGTCCGCCACGGCCGTGGAGGCCCTCGACCGCGCCACCGAATTCCCCGCTCCGCTCTACGCCGCGATGGCCGAGGCCGGCCTCCTGCGGCTGGCCCTCCCCGCCGCCCTGGGAGGCGAGGGGGGCGACCTCTTCGACGTGGTGCTCGTCACCGAGGAGCTCGCGAAGCACAGCGGCACGGCGGTCAACCTCTATCTGGTGAACGCGGTCTTCGCGGGCACCCTGCTGCTGCTGGCCGGGAGCGACGAGCAGCGGCGGACGCTGCTGCCTGAGCTCGGCGCCGGGAGGCGCAAGCTGGCCTTCGCGATGACCGAGCCCGGCGCCGGCTCGGACGCTGCGGCGATCGCCACCACCGCGGTGGCCGACGGGGACGGCTTCGTCCTCCAGGGCACGAAGCTCTACACCACCGGCGCGGACGTCGCCGATCTCATCGTCACCGTGGCCCGGACCCTGCCGGAGGAGAAGGCCAGCCGGGGGACCACCCTGTTCCTGGTGCCGCGCGACGCCCCGGGCCTGGAGATCGAGCCGCTGGACAAGATCGCCGGCAACGCCTTTGCCTCCTGCGAGGTGCGCTACCGGGAGGTGCGGGTGCCCGCGGCGGCGATCCTGGGCGGCCCGCGGGCCCTCCACCGGGGGTGGGAGCCGCTGATGCTGAACGCCGGCGCCGAGCGCCTGTGCGTCGCCGCCTCCTGCCTCGGGCTGGCGCAGGCGGCCTACGCGGAGGCCCGCGAGCACGCCCTGCGGCGCGTGCAGTTCGGCCAGCCGATCGTCGGCTTCCAGGCGATCCAGCACGCGCTGGTGGACATGGCCACCGAGATCGAGGCGCTGCGCTGGCTCACCTACCACGCCGCCTGGCTGGCGGCGCGCAACGCCGACTGCGCGGTCGAGGTCGGCATGGCGAAGCTGCTCGGCGCCGAGACGCTCAACCCGCTGATCCTGAAGGCGATGAAGATCCTCGGCGGCAAGGCGTACCTCAGGAGCTCGCCGCTCCAGCGCTTCCAGCGCGAGGCCCTGCTGTCGTACTACGCCGGCGGCACCTCGGAGATCCAGAAGAACCTGATCGGCCGGCTGCTCGGCCTGGTGCCGGGGCGATGACGGCCGCCGGCGGCTCGCCCGGCGCGGACTACGCCGAGCTCAAGCGCCGCGTCCAGTCGGCCGGCCTGTTCGCGCCGCAGCCGGCCTACCACGCGGCCAAGCTCGCGCTGGTGCTCTCGCTGCACGCCGCCGGCTGGTGGATGGCGGCCGCCGCCGCCACCTGGGGCGGGCGGCTGGCGGCGGCCCTCGTGCTGGCCTGCGGCACCGTGCAGAGCGGGATGGCGATGCACGACGCCGGCCACCGCGCCTGCTTCCGCCGCCCCTGGGCCGACGACGCCGTCGGCCTGCTGTGCGGCAATTTCCTGATCGGGATCGGCATCGGCTGGTGGGTCCAGGAGCACAACCGCCACCACGCCGACCCGAACCGCGACGAGGTCGATCCGGACATCGGCGTCCCCCACCTCGCCTTCAGCGCCGCCCAGCTCGCCCGCAAGCCGCGCTGGCTCCGCGGGCCGATCCGGGCGGCGCAGGCCGCGCTCTTCCTGCCGCTGCTGCCGCTGCAGTCGATCTACCTGCGGGCCGGCTCCTACGCCTACCTGATCGGCCACCGGACGCGGCACCGCGGGCTGGAGATCGCCCTGCTGATCGCTCACTGGACCGTCTACCTCGGCCTGGCGCTCGGGCTCCTGGGGGTGCGCAACGGCCTGCTCTTCATCGCCGCCCACCAGGCCCTCTGGGGGTTCTACGCCGGCACCGTCTTCGGCGCCGGCCACAAGGGGCTGCCGCTGCTCGACCCGGAGACCCGGCTGGACTTCCTCACCCGCCAGTTGCGGATGACGCGCAACCTGCGGCCCGGCCGGCTGGTCGACGCCTGGTACGGCGGCCTCAACTTCCAGATCGAGCACCACCTCTTCCCCGCGGTCTCACGCGGCCGCTTCCACCAGGTCCGCGCGGTGGTGCGGGGGTTCTGCCGCGAGCGGGGCCTCCCGTACCAGGAGACCGGCGTCCTCCGCTGCTACGCGGAGATCCTGGGCCACCTCGCGAGGGTGGAGCGGGAGGGGGCGTAGGCTCCCCGCTCACTCGGCCGGGAAGCCCACCATCTCGTTGCGCTCGGGGTCCCAGACCTTGAGCCGGAAGCTGGTCACCACGTCGCGCCAGCCGAGGGTGGTGCGCGGCGGATCGCGCAGCTCGGGGATCTGTTCCATGGCCTCGGGCAGCCGGTAGAAGGGGATGCGCGGGTTCAGGTGGTGCACGTGGTGGAACCCGATGTTGCCGAAGAACCAGCGCGCCACCGGCCCCATGTCGATGAACGCCGACGCATGCAGCGCCGCCTCCGCGTAGGTCCATTCGCGGCGCCCGCGGATCTCCACCTCGGGGAAGTTGTGCTGCACGTAGAAGATGTAGGCGCCCAGGGCGGAGGCGACGGCCTGCGGCAGGATCACCGCGAAGAGCATGGTCGCGGCGCCGCCCAGCCTCCAGGCCGTCCACAGCAGCAGCAGGTGGAGCGCCAGGGCCAGCCCGGAGTCGAAGTTGTGCCGGGGGCGGCGCAGGAAGGGGCGCAGGCACATGCCGGCGAGGAACACGGTGACGTAGCCCGCCGCGATGGTGAGCGGGTGGCGCGTCAGGCGGTACTGCAGGCGCTGGCGGGGGGACATGCGGCGCCACTGTGCCGTGGTCACCACCGGGTAGGAGCCGATGTGGGAGCCGGCGATGCGGGCGGTGTGCAGGTGGTGGTAGTTGTGCGTCTCCCGCCAGATGCGCGGCGGGTTGAGGGTGAGCACCCCGTAGGCCCGGAAGAGGACCGCCGCGAGCTTCGAGCCGCGCAGCAGCGAGCCGTGCATGTAGTCGTGGTAGAGGATGAAGCAGCGCACGGTCAGCAGGCCGGCGAGCACCGAGAGGGGCGCCCGCGCCCAGGGGGCGTCGAGCCACACGATAGCGGCGAGGGTCGCGGCGAGCGCCGAGAAGCCCACCAGGGTGTGGCGCCAGCCCGCCCGCCGGTCCTCCTCGATGTACGGCCGGCTCGCCGCCAGCAGGGCGCGCTCGCCGCGCGGCCGTTCCGCCGTCCGTTGCGGATTCATGCGCTCTCTCCTGCGTCCCCGTCCGCCCACCGCGGGCAGCCGTCGAGATAGGCCCAGATGCGCTCCAGCCCCTCGCGGACCGGCTGCGGGATGCGGATCAGTGTACGTCCGTCCTTGCGGATCAGGAGCTGCCGGGTGCGCCCGCGCAGCACCTCCGTCCCGTCCGCGCGGCGGAAGATCCGGTATTCGAACAGGAGATAGGGGAACGGCAGCTCGGGCCGCAGCAGGGTGCACTGGACCTCCAGCTCGTCGTCGCCGTAGGCCGGCGACGTGTACTCGACGGCCACGTCGACCATGGGCACGGCGAGCCCCTCCTCCAGCAGCCGGTGGGCCGGCAGGCCGAACCCCCGCACCAGGTCGGCGCGCGACATCTCGAAGTAGGAGAGGGCGTGGCCGTGCCACAGGTAGCCGTAGGGGTCGGTCCAGCCGAACTGCACCCGCGCCTTCAGGCTGTGGTAGCCCAGGCGGCGCGTCTCGACGTTCATCAGGCCCCGGCGCGACATGCCCGTCCTCTCAGGGTCTCTCGTCCGGCGGCGGGGCCGCGGGCAGGTAGCGCTCCGGCAGCATGGCGGCGATGGCGGCGACGATCCGGCGGGTGGCCTCGTCGAGCCGGGAGACGTCCAGGGCCGGGGCGTCGAGCGTGATGGGGGCTCCCAGACAGAGGTACACGTCCGGGCGCCGGAGCCGCCGCAGGGAGGCGGCGATCCGCTCCGTCCCCCAGACCGCCGCCGGGATCAGCGGCGCTCCGGTCTTGGCCGCCAGGTAGGCGACGCCGTTCTTCCCCTCGTGCAGCCGGCCGTCCCGGCTGCGGGTGCCCTCGATGGCCACCGCCAGGCAGCCGCCGTCGGCGAGCACCTCCAGGGTGGCGCGCATCGCCGCCCGGTCCGGCTGGCCGCGCCGGACGAAGATGGCGCCGGTCGCGGCGAGCGGCAGGCCGAAGGGGTGCCGCCGGTAACGGTCGGCCACCAGCGGCCGCACCTTCAAGGGAAGCATGGAGAAGACCAGGGGACCGTCGAGGAAGCTCAGGTGGTTGACGGCGACGACCGCCGGCCCGCGCTCCGGACAGGGGCCCAGGAAGGTCACGTGGACCCGCGTGAAGAGGCGGAACAGGGCGCGCACCACCCCGCGGGTGAGGCCGTAGAGCCACGGATGGATCCGCGGGTAGTGGCGCTCGAGATCGCCGGCCGGATGCGCGAGGGCGGTCATTCCCGGACGGTCACTCCTGGACGGTATGGAAGCGCGCCCGCAGCTCGCCGGAGACCGCGAGGGAGAGCTCCGCGCAGCGGCGCAGGTTGAGGGCCAGGCGCTCGCCCGGGTCCTCCTCGAAGCCGGCCTCCGCGGGCGGGCGGCCCTCGCGCAGGATGGCGAGCGCCTGCGCGGCCAGGAGCTTCCCCACCTCCTCGAAGTGGCTGGAGAAGTCGGCCACCCCGCCGGCGGCGACGATCGGCCAGTTGTTGACCCAGAAGAGGGCGGCGCCGTTCTCCGCGCACCACTCCCGGAAGCGGTTCGCGGCGTGCTCCATCAGCACGGTGTCGTTGAAGCCGACGAAGGCGGACCGCTCCACCCGCGCCTCTCCGAGCCCGGCGAGCAGCTCGTCGACCGACTCGAACGGCCCCTCGTGGTAGCGGCAGCCCAGGCGCTCGGCCAGAAACTGGACGCTGCGGTGGCCGATCCAGCCCGACTCGCCGGGGATCCAGAAGCCGGCCTGCCGGCGCCGGTGCTCCTCGTAGGCCGCGCGCACGTTGGGAAAGGCGAACTCCGACCGCAGGTTGACCGGGATGTAGACCGCCTCCAGCCCCGGGACCAGCTCGCCGAGGAGGGAGAAGTTGCGGTAGCTCCAGATCAGCGGCAGGTTGAGCCGCACGCCGGCGACGTTGGGCTGGCGGATCAGCTCCAGCCCGTTGTTCTCCGGGTGGGCGCCGAAGTAGAGGCTGGGGATGTCGCGGCAGACCCGCGCCCAGCGCACGATCGAGTCGGTGCCGGCGCAGATCGTGAGCCGCACCCCCTGCTCCAGGCACTCGCGGTGGCAGGCCTCGACGGCGCCCTCCTCGCGGGGGAGCTGCACGAAGTCGAGCGCCAGCTCGTTGAGGCTCGACCCGCGGTGGACCAGGCCGGCGACGAAGCCGTGGAACCAGCGGTTCCGCCGCCCCATGGCGCTGAAGGGCCCCTCGTCCCCCGCGTAGATGTAGGAGCTGAGGACCCGGACGCGGTAGCTCATGCGGCGAGGGACCGGTCGATGAAGTCGAGGAACGAGGTCATGCTGAAGCCGTCCCGCCCCTTGAGCGACTCCTCGTCCACCCAGTCGTCGAGGACGATCTTCTCGCCGAACATCTGCTCCACCCAGACGCCCAGCTCGACCAGCTTGAGCGAGTCGAGGCCGAGCGTCTGGAACGAGGACGACTCGGTGACCTCGGCGGGATCGAGGTCCGGGCTGGTCTTCAGGATCGCGCTGCGGACCTTCTCGAAGGTCTGGCTCCTCTCCATACCGTCCTCCTGCTCAGGGTACCGCCACCGCGGCGGCCTGCCGCGCCGGCGCGGCCGCGCGGCGCTCCTCGTAGCCCCGCGGGCGGGTGCGGCTCACCACGTAGGGCTTGCGGTCCCGCGGCGAGCTCGACTGCGGGCCGTACTCGTAGCGGCGGAAGGCGTCGGTGCGCACCGGGCGCTCGCCCTCTCCCCGCAACTGGTATTCGGCCTCGGCCTTGCGCAGCAGGTGGTCGCGGTAGACCCGCTGGGCCTCCTCGGGACGCCCGAACAGCTCCTGGACCTCGCGGTCCAGCTCGCGGGCCCGGCCGCGGATCGCCGGATTGGGGCCGAGCTCGGCCACCGCCGGCAGGATCGGGGCCTGGCCGCGCACCCTGCGCTCGAAGAAGGTGGCCTTGTCCTCGCGCAGCCGGGGGTGGCGCGACCGGCGGCAGTAGCGGTAGCCGTTGAGGTTGCACTCCAGCATCCGCAGCAGCGAGGGGCCGAGCTCCTGGTACATGCGCCCGTACAGCCCGTCGACGCGGTCGAGGAGCTCGCCGAAGGTGAAGTCGGTGGGCTCGAAGGTCTGGCCGTACAGGTGATAGTTCCGCCAGGGGTACTTGCGCGTCTCGGCGTCCCCCACGTCGTAGCGCCGGCCGATCGGCATCGCGGGCTCGACCGTGAGGACCGAGATCTGCTGGAAGGTCGGGTTGAGGCGGACGAAGTGGTCCTCGTCGCGCGGAATGTTGACCCGGTTCTGGCAGTCGAGGCCCATGATCCACGAGCCGATGGTCTTGATCCCCAGGCCGTGCAGCGCCCGGAAGGTGTCGGCCGTGAAGGCGTTGCGCTCGTCGAGGTCGAGCCGCCCCTGCTGGTCCTCGCCGCGCGTCTTCTTGAGCCGGGTGAAGTAGGACTCGACCCCGATCCAGACCGTGTCGAGGCCGTTGAGGAGCAGCTCCTCGGGGTCGTAGCGGGAGATCGCGCTCAGCGAGCCGAAGGTGAAATAGCTCAGGTTGCGCAGCCCGTAGCGCCCGTCGTCGCGGAGGAGCTGGCCGAGGGCGTCCACCCGCTCCTTGTAGTCGAGGAAGTTCTCGTCGTAGATGTTCACCGTCGAGGTGAACGGGTTGACGTCGTGGTAGTAGAGCATCGCCTCGTAGAGGCCGCGGACGTTCAGCACCTCGAGCAGGTTCCCCTTGGTGTAGAAGGAGGTCACGCAGAAGGGGCACTTCTGGGTGCAGCCCAGGGCGGCCAGCGCGGCGCCGACCGTGCCGCGCGACCGCCGGGCCAGCCAGGGCAGCGTGGCCCCCGACTGCGGCAGGCGGCACTGGATGGGGCGGTCCGGCTCGCCGAGCAGCTTGCGCAGGAAGTGCACCCCCTCGCCGCGGCAGATGAAGTCGTGGTCGGCGCTCCGCTTCGCCGCTTCGGCGTCGGGCAGGCAGATGACGCCGTAGCCGCCGATGACGATCTTCGCCCGCGGGCAGAGCCGGCGCACCGCCTCCGACATCAGCGGCAGCTTGTCGAGGTCGCGGTTCATGAAGGAGATGCACACGTAGTCCCAGTCGGCGGCGCTCAGCTCGGCCTCGAATTCCTCGAGGCTCGGCCATTCGAGCATCACCGAGTCGGCCTCGACGTTCTGGGCCAGCAGGTGGAGCGGCCAGGAGTGGGCGTGCTCCTCCAGGGTGAAGATCCCCTGCCCGCGGGTCAGGCGGTAGGCCATCTGGTCGGTGGCGGCCCAGCGCTCCAGCAGGGGCTCCGGATCGTAGACGGTGCTGAACAGGACGCGAGTCATGGCGGAGACCCTCCCTGATTCACCTGCTCCTGGATCGCGGCCACCAGGTCCCGGGCGCTCTTCAGGTCGAGCAGGAAGTCGTCGGAAAAGGAGACGCCGAGCCGCCGCTCCAGGCGGTCGACCAGCTCGAGCGTGGTGATCGAATCGATCCCCAGGCCGTCCAGGTCGTCGAGGCTGCGCACGCCGCGGAAGTCGGCGGCGCGGGACGGCGCCACGGCCTCCAGCGCCCGCTTGATCTGCTCGATCGCCTCGTCGGTGGTCATCGCGGTCAGCTCATCCCCACCCGCAGGCGCGCCCACAGCGAACGGGCGACCTGCCGCGAGAGGTCGAGAAGGCGGGTGCGCGCGGCGGTCATCCGCGAGCCCGCCTGCCCCAGCTCGCCGTTGAGGTACATCTCCCGGGTCTTGCGGCGCTGCAGCTTGCCCGACGACGTCTTGGGCAGGAGGTGCTTGCCGAGCAGCACGACGTCGTGGGGGGCGAGGCCGGTCTCGGCCTGCACCACCCGCCTGATCTCGCGCACCAGCCGCTCCTCGTCGCCGGTCGACGCCTCCAGGACGACGATCAGGCGCTCGGAGTCCTCCCCGGGCACCGAGAAGGCCACCACGTTCCCCTTGCGCGCGCCCGGCAGGTTGCCCACCGGCCATTCGATCGACTGCGGGTGGTAGTTGCGGCCGTGGTAGATGATCAGGTCCTTGATGCGGCCGGTCACGTAGATGTGCCCGTCCAGCAGGTAGCCGAGGTCCCCCGTGTGGAGCCAGCCGTCGCGGAAGGTCTCCCGCGAGGCCTTTTCGTTGCGGAAATAGCCGGGGGAGACCGAGGGACCGTTCATCAGGATCTCCCCCTCCACCCCCTCGGGGAGGCGGTGCCCCTGCTTGTCGACGACCACCACCTCGTGGCCGGGGATGGGGACGCCGCAGGCCACGTGCGTCAGCGTCTGCTGCCCCTCCCGGGGGGGCGCGACCACGCCTCCGGCGCGGAACGCGGCGGCATCGACGACGTTGAGCCGCAGCCCCTCGTCCATCGGCGTGAGCGAGGTGGTCAGCGTCCCCTCCGCGCACCCGTAGCCGGGGCGCACCAGGTCCGGGCGCATGCGGGCCTGCCCGGCGAACCGTTGCGAGAACGCGTGGACGGTCTCCGGGTGGACCGGCTCGCCGCCGCAGCCCAGGACCTTGAGGCAGGAGAGGTCCCAGCCCGCGAGCTGCTCCGGCGTGGCGCGCCGGGCCACGAAGCCGTAGGCGAAGTTGGGGCCGAACGAGATCGCGGCGCGATGGCGGTGGATGGTCTCCATCCAGACCGTGGGATCGCGCAGGAAGCGGAGCGTCGGGATGAAGACCACCGAGATCCCGCAGCAGACGGGGGCCACCACGAAGCCGATCAGGCCCATGTCGTGGTAGAGCGGCAGCCAGCTCACGCCGACCTCCGTCTCGGGGTCGATCCGCAGGCCGCCGGGACCGACGATGCCCTCGCTGTTGGCGATCAGGCAGCGGTGGGTGATCATGACCCCCTTGGGATCGTCGGTGGAGCCGGAGGTGTACTGCAGGAAGGCGACGTCGTCGGGGGTGAGATCCGGGTAGTCCGGCGGATGGTCCGGCGCCAGGTGCTTCTCGGTGATCAGCCGCTCCAGGCAGGGGACCTCGCCCACCAGCGCCCAGAGGACGCTCTCCAGGCGGCGCGAGGCGAACAGCATCCGCGCCTCGCAGGACTGCAACAGGCGGCCGATCCGCTGGCTGTACGACTCGAAGTTGCCGAGGCCCAGAGGGGGATAGAACGGCACCGGGATCACGCCCACCCGCAGGCTCGCCAGGAAGGTGAGGATGAATTCCCGGGGCTCAATGAGCACCATGCCGAGGCGGTCCCCCTTGCGCAGCCCGAGCGCTTGGAGAGCGCCGGCGCGCCGGGCGGTCTCCCCCTCGATCTCGGCGAAGGAGTAAAAGGTTTCGTTTCCCTTGAGGTCCTGGAAGGTGTACCCGTGATCGGGCCAGCGTACGGCCGTGCCGGCGACCGCTTCAGCGACCGTACGGAAAGGAATCGCGAATCCTGCGGCCGAGGGATGCATAAATAGCCTTTGGACTATACATTTGCAGTATATATGAAAGGTAGAGGCGGGGCAAGGCGCGAAAGCAGGGCGGCCGCACAGGGCCGCCCTGCTGAGCGAGGAGAGGGCCTACACCGCCGCCCCGTTCCCCGAGTGCCCCTTCTCGCCGCCCTGGAGGCTGCGGCGCAGCTCGGAGCGCAGGGTCTCGACGTTGGGATCGGCCGCCTCCATCGGGGCCAGGGCGCCGGTCATCTCGCTCAGCTTGCCGGAGAGGAGCAGGGCGAGCAGGTTCTCCACCAGGCTGCCGCCGCCCTTGCCGTCGCCGGTGGTCATCTGGATCTTCGGCACGACGTCGGCGTGCGACGTCTCGATCGCCTCGGCGAAGCGGCTCATCACCTGCTGCACGAGCTGGAACTGCGGGCCGCCGTAGGCGCGGACCTGCTCCTCCAGGGCGAGCGCCTGGGCGACGCCCACGCGGGCGGCGCGGTCGGCCTCGGACTCGCCGACCAGGCGGATCTTCTTCGCCTCGCCCTCGGCCATGATGCGGACTTTCTCCGCCTCGGCGGCGGCCAGGATCTGGATCTGCGACGCCTGCTGCTGGGCGCGGGCGTACTCGGCCTTACCCGCGTTGGACTGCACGGTGATGGCGATCTCCGACTCGGTGAGCGCCTGCTGCTGGCGCGCCCGGCTCTCGGCCTCGCGCAGCTCGCGCTCCTTGACCGCGGCGCGCTCCTGCCGGTTGTAGGTCTCCACCTGCTCCTCGGCGATCTGCCGCGAGCGGAGCTGCACCAGGATCTGCTCGATCTGCCCCCCGCCCTCACCCGACGTGGGGGTGCCGATCAGCACCTCCTGGAGCTCCAGGTTGTAGGCCTCGAACCTCGCCTTCATCTGCACACCCGAGACGTCCTGGATCTCGGCGCGGTCCTGGAGGAGCTGGATCAGGGTGCGCGTCTGGCCGACGTTCTTGAAGTAGGCGCTCACCATGGGATCGAGCGTCTGCTCGACCAGCTTCTTGACGTCGCCGAAGCGCTGGATCACCAGCGGCGCCTTGCGGTAGTCGATGTGCACCACCACCGACAGCGGCAGGCTCGGCTCGAAGGCGTCCTTGGTGATCAGGTTCACCTCGGAGAGGTTCTCGTCGAGCTTGTGGGCGCCGGTCTCCGAGCGGCTCCACTTCAGGATGAAGTTGGTGGTCGGCACCATGATCACCTTGCCGGCGTAGGTGTTGAAGGCGTACTTGCCGGGCAGCAGCGGCTCGCTCCACACGCCGCGCTCCCCCACCGCCACCAGCTCGCCGTGCTTGTACTCCTTGCCGGAGAGGTCGCGGCCGGCATCGCCGGTATAGGAGACGACCACGCCCACGGTGCCCACCTCGACGACCGTCTTGGGCACCAGCTCCTCGGTGGCGAACAGGCGGTTGATGTAGTAGGTGCCCTCGACGAGCACCTGGAGCTGCCGGCCGCGCTGGCCGCCGGCGAGCAGGAACTTGTCCCCGTCCTGGAAGCTGTTGTGGTACGTCTGCGCCTGGGCCGGGTCGTTGCCGACCAGCGGCGCGATGATCTCCCCCGCCGGCACGGCCGGGCCGTCGTGCACCGTGATGATGGCGATGCGGTCCTCGGCGCCGCGGATGATCACCGGCCGGTAGCCGTCGCGCTCGCCGATGAGCTGGCCCATCTTGGCGAACACCGCCTCCTCGCTGCGGTCGAGCGGCAGGTAGTAGAGGTGGTCGCGGGTGAGCACCACGAACAGCGCCAGGTTGAAGGCATAGGTGCCCTCGCGCAGGAGCATGCGCTGCGGGCCCTTCTGACCGCCGGCGCGCAGGAAGGCGGCGGCGTCCTGGAAGTCGTGGGCGCGCAGGTTCGAGGCGAGCGTCTGGGTCTGCGGCAGCGCCTGGCCGTCGCGGGCGAAGATGTAGCCGATCTCCCCCTGCGGGATGGTCACCAGCGACATCTTGTGGACGCGGAACTGGAACGGCGTGAAGAAGTGCCAGCCGCCGCGCAGCACGTTCGGCTGGAAGCCGGCCTCCCCTTCGAGCGCGATCAGGCCGGAGCGGACCGACCCCTTGCCGCTGACCAGCTTCTCCACCACCCCGATCCGGTTGTTGGGGATGTACACCAGCCAACTCTTGAGCAGGATGAGCAGGAGGATGCCGACGACGAGGACGGCGAAATAGACGAGGGACATGGTTTTCTCCAGTGTCTTTGGATGTTTGGTTTGGATCGGCGGTCTGGATTCGGCCCCGCTGGCCCATGGCGACGCCCCGCCGACGGCGGTCAGGGGGCCAGGGTTGTGTCCGGGGGTTGGCTATAGATACGGTCAGGATAACCGAAAGTTGTGGTCTCCTGATTGTAAGTGACTGGGGCAGGGAAATGTTTCGCAGCGAGGGCCGGGGCTCGGTTTTTCCAGGCCCGGGCACCGGAGAAGGAGAAGGGTTTGAGCTGCTCCAGGAAAGGAAACACTATGCGCAAGATCTTGATGCTCGCCGTCGCCCTCACCCTCTCAGCCGCCTCGCGGCTCCCCGCGGCTGTGGAGTGCAACTGCACCTATTGTCAAAACAATCCGAACGCAAGTTGCGTCATCCACACCTATTTCCAGACCGGTTGCGGGTCCTACATCGCCAATTTCTGCGTCGAGTAGCGTCCGCTCAATCCCCGTCCGGGTCGTGGGGGACGCCGCAGGAGCAGTAGAGGACGGTGCGGCTGGCGAGGTAGTCGAGGGTGTCCTTGTAGCTGAAACCAGAGGCCCCGGATCGATGGCGCTCGTACAGCCGGAGCACACACCCGAATTCCGTCTCCTGCACGAAGAAGCCGTAGCGCACGCCGCCGGGTGAAACGGCGAAGAACGGGGCGGGCTCGGTCTGGTACCAGAGATCCTCGAAGAGGCCGGTCGCCATCGTCCGCGCGGCGTCCCCCGTCTCCCCCTCCTTCACCAGCACGGAGGTGACCTGCGCGGAGAGGGACCGCCTGCAAGCCGCGTCGGAAAGGTTCGTGAGGCGGGCGGCGAGAAAGCTGGGCTCCTCCTCGTCCGCGGCGCCGGCATAGGGGATCCCGGCGGTACCGCAGCCGGCGATCGATATCAGCAGGAGCAGGAGCCCGAGTCCGCGCATCCGATCCCTCCTTTCAGGTCTTTCGACGTGCAGGGCAAGGCCGGTGCCAACTCGCCGGAGCTCTCGGCGAAGGCGGTAGAGACGTCCCAGTCCGTTTCAGCACGGCCTACGCAGGCCACGATCGTCGGGACGTCTACAACCTCCCGAGGCCACAGGCGCTTCCTTTTCCGGAAGGGCATGCCCTCCGAAGAGACGTCCCGACGTTGGCGGCCTGCGAGCGCCGTGCTGAAACGGGCTGCCGGGTAGACCTGGGTGGTTGCCCACCCAGGCCCCCCACAGACCCGTACGTGCGGGACTACCGCATACGGTTCTTCAGGCCACGGTTTCGCTACGCGGCTTTCAGGCTGAGTGGCAGATTCTCAGGTTCGGTAGTGGGTAACGCCTCAAAAGAAGATTGAACCGATC
>JBJMHA010000084.1:0-8610 GCA_045807625.1 Thermoanaerobaculia bacterium
GCCCGGGCGGGGGACGTGAACGAGAGCGACGCCTTCCTCCAGAAGACGACGATCGGCTTCGACGTCTCCCTGGCGGAGATCTTCGCTCCGCTGGTGAACGGCGGCCGGACGGTGCTCGCCCGCGCGGGCGGCCAGCAGGACCCGGAGTACCTGGTGCGGCTCATCCGGGAGCAGCGGATCACCTACGCCTCCTTCCCTCCGTCGCTGCTCTACGTCCTCTTCGAGCAGGAGGGGTTCGACCGCTGCGACAGCCTGCGGGTGGTGATCACCGGCGGCGAGACCGTCCCGGCGGTGCTGCCGGGGCAGCTCTACCGGCACCTCCCGGGGGCCAGCCTCTTCAACCGCTACGGGCCGACCGAGACGACGATCTCGGTCACCTCCTGGCTCTGCGAGCGGGACGTCACGCCGCGCACGCTGCCCATCGGCCGGCCCACGGCCAAGGCGCGGGTCTATCTGCTCGGCCCGGGCCTCCAGCCGGTGCCGGCGGGGGTCACCGGGGAGATCTTCCTGGGCGGGACCTGCGTGGCCCGCGGCTACCTCCGCCGGCCGGACCTGACGGCGGAGAAATTCGTCCCCGATCCGTTCGGCGGCGAAGCGGGGGCGCGGCTCTACCGCTCCGGGGACCTGGCGCGGTATCGGTCGAACAGCGGGCCGGACGGCGCCATCGAGTTCGTGGGTCGCGTCGACCAGCAGGTGAAGATCCGCGGCTTCCGGGTGGAGCTGGGGGAGATCGAGGCCGCCCTCGCCCGCCATCCCGCGATCCAGGAGGTGGCGGTGGTCGACCGCGAGGACGGCCCCACCCGCAGCCTGGCGGCCTATCTGGTCTTCCATCCCGGGGAGACGGCCGGGGAGGCCGCGTTGCGGAGCTTCCTGGCGGAGAGCCTGCCGGCCTGGATGGTGCCGGCCGACTTCGTGGCGCTCGACGCCCTGCCGCTCTCGGCCACCGGCAAGGTGGACCGCAAGGCGCTGCCGGCGCCGCGACGCCGCGGCGAGGCGGCGGGATTCGAGGCGCCCCGCACTCCCACCGAGGAGCTGCTGGCGGCGATCTGGGCGGACCTGCTGGCGGTGGGCAGGGTCGGGGTGAACGACAGCTTCTTCGACCTCGGGGGGCACTCCCTGCTGGCGGCCCAGGTGACGTCGCGCGTGCGGGAGTCCTTCGCGGTGGAGCTGCCGCTGCGGCTCCTGTTCGAGCGGCCGACGGTCGCCGCGCTGGCCCAGGAGGTCGACGCCGCGGCGCGCGCCGGCGCCGGGCTGGAGGCTCCGCCGATCGTGCCGGCGCCGCGGGAGGGGGATCTGCCGCTCTCCTTCGCCCAGGAGAGGCTCTGGTTCCTCGACCGCTTCCTGCCGGGGACCTCGACCTACAACCTGCCGCTGGCGGTCCGCCTCCACGGCCCCCTCAGCGCGGCGGCCTTCGAGGCCGCCCTGCGCGAGGTGGTGCGGCGCCACGAGGCGCTGCGCACCACCTTCGCCGAACGGGGGGAGCGGCCGGCGCAGCGGATCGCTCCGGACCTCCCGCTCGCCGTGCCGCGGATCGACCTCGAAGCCCTGCCGGCCGCCGCGCGCCAGGCCGAGGCGCGGCGGATCGCGCTGGAGACCGCCCTGCTTCCGTTCGACCTGGAGGCCGGCCCGCTGGTGCGGGCCGTCCTCGTCCGGCTCGGCGCGGGCGAGCACCTGGCCGCCGTCTCCATGCACCACATCGTCTCCGACGGCTGGTCCGCCGGCGTGCTGGCCCGCGAGGCCGCCGCCCTCTACGGCGCGGCCCTGGAGGGTCGGCCGTCGCCGCTGCCGGAGCTGCCGGTCCAGTACGCCGACTTCGCCCGCTGGCAGCGCGACTGGCTGCGCGGCGAGACGCTCGCCACCGCGATCTCCTACTGGCGGCAGCGGCTGGCGGGGGCGCCGCCGCTGCTGGAGCTCCCCGCCGACCGCCCGCGCCCGGCGGTGCAGCGCTACCTGGGCAGGACCCTGCAGCGGTCCCTCTCCGAGGACCTCACGCGGGGCCTGACCGCTCTCGGCCGGGCGCGCGGCGCCACGCCGTTCATGGCCCTCCTGGCGGGGCTCCAGGCGCTGCTGGGCCGGTACACCGGGCGGCGGGACGTCCCGGTCGGCACGCCCGTCGCCGGCCGCGACCGGCTGGAGACGGAGGGGCTGATCGGGTTCTTCGTGAACACCCTGGTGATGCGCGCGGACCTCGGCGGCGATCCCGGCTTCGCGGAGCTCCTCCAGCGGGTCCGCGAGACGGCGCTGGGAGCGTACGCCCACCAGGACCTGCCGTTCGAGAAGCTGGTGGAGGAGCTGGCCCCGGAGCGCAACCTCAGCCACACGCCGCTGTTCCAGGTGATGCTGGTGCTCCAGAACACGCCGCGCGTGCTGCCGGAGCATCACGGGGTGAGCTTCTCCCTCCTCGAGCTGGACACCGAGGCCGCGAAATTCGACCTCACCCTGCACGCCCGCGAGGCGCCGCGGGGGCTGGTGCTCTCCTGGCTGTACAACCGCGACCTCTTCGACGCCGCCACGGTCGCCCGCCTCTCCGGCCACCTGGAGACGCTGCTGGCCGCGGCGGTGGCCGATCCGGGCCGCCGGCTCTCCGAGCTGCCGCTGCTCACCCCCGCCGAGGAGGAGCAGCTCCTGGGCGCGGCCGTGCCCTGTCCGGCGGGCCCCTGCCTGCACGAGATCTTCGCGGCCCGGGCCGTGGAGTCGCCGGAGGCGGTGGCGGTCACCGGCGAGGGGAGCTCCCTGAGCTACGGCGAGCTCGACGCCTGGGCCAACCAGATCGCCTGGCACCTGATCGGGCTGGGAGTCTCCCCCGGCGATCTGGTGGGGCTCTGCCTGGAGCGCTCGCTCGGCATGGTGGTGGCCATCCTGGGCACCCTCAAGGCCGGCGCCGCCTACGTGCCTCTCGACCCGGCCTATCCGGCCGAGCGGCTGGCCTTCATGCTGGAGGACAGCCGGGTGCCGGTGCTGCTGACGCAGGAATCCCTGGCGGAATCCCTGCCCGAGACGGCCCGCAAGGTCTTCCTCGACCGGATCGAGGGGGAGAGCGAAGAGGCGCCCGCAATCCCGGTCTCGCCGGACCATCCGGCCTACGTCATCTACACCTCGGGCTCCACGGGCCGGCCGAAGGGGGTGGTGGTGCGGCACGGCAACGCCGCGCGGCTGTTCACCGCCACCGATCCCTGGTTCGGCTTCGGCCCGCGGGACGTCTGGACGCTGTTCCACTCCTACGCCTTCGACTTCTCGGTCTGGGAGATCTGGGGGGCGCTGCTCTACGGCGGCCGTCTGGTGGTGGTGCCGTACTGGGTGAGCCGCTCGCCGGAGGCCTTCCACGAGCTACTGGTGCGGGAGAGGGTGACGGTGCTCAACCAGACCCCGTCGGCGTTCCGCCAGCTCATCTGGGCCGACCGGTCCGCGCCGGAGCTGGCCCTGCGCTACGTGATCTTCGGCGGCGAGGCGCTGGAGCCGGCGAGCCTGATCCCCTGGTTTGAACGCCATGGGGACCGGGAGCCGCGTCTGATCAACATGTACGGCATCACCGAGACCACGGTGCACGTGACCTGGCGGCCCGTCGGCTGGGAGGAGGCGAAGGGCTCGGGAAGCGTCATCGGCCGGCCCATCCCGGGCCTCGGGCTGTACGTGCTGGACGCCAACGGCCAGCCCCTGCCCGCGGGGGTGCCGGGGGAGATCCATGTCGGCGGCGCCGGCCTGGCCCTGGGCTACCTGGGCCGGCCGGAGCTGACGGCGGAGCGCTTCGTGCCCAATCCTTACGGCGAGTCGGGCTCGCGGCTCTATCGCAGCGGCGACCTGGCCCGCTTCCTGGCCGACGGCGACCTGGAGTACCTGGGGCGGATCGACCATCAGGTGAAGATCCGCGGCTTCCGCATCGAGCTGGGGGAGATCGAGTCGGCACTGGCGGCCCAGCCCGCCGTCCGCGAGGCGGTGGTGCTGGCGCGGGAGGACGGAGGGGAGAAGCGGCTGGTGGCCTACGTGGTGCCGGACGGGCCCGCCCCCACCCTGGCCGGATTGCGGGCCGCCCTCGCGGGGGGCCTGCCTGAATACATGCTGCCGTCGGCCCTGGTGGTGCTCGGCCGCATGCCGCTGACCGGCAACGGCAAGGTGGACCGCAAGGCCCTGCCGGCCCCCCAGCGCCAGGCGGCGGACCTCGAGCCCGAGCGGCAGCGGACCCCCACCCAGGAGCTGCTCGCCACGATCTGGGCGGACCTGCTGGGGATCGAGCGCGCCGGCCTCCAGGAGAGCTTCTTCGTCCTGGGCGGCCACTCCCTGCTGGCCACCCGGGTGATCTCGCGGGTGCGGGAGGCGTTCGGGGTGGAGCTGCCGCTGCAGACCCTCTTCGAGCGGCCGACGGTCGCCGCGCTGGCCGCGGAGGTCGACGCCGCGGTCCGCGCCGGAGTGGGGCCCGCGGCCCCCCCCATCGTGCCGGCGCCGCGCGAGGGGGCCCTGCCGCTCTCCTTCGCCCAGGAGCGGCTCTGGTTCCTCGACCAGCTCCAGCCCGGCTCGCCGGCCTACAACATGCCGACCGCCGTGCGCCTGCGCGGGAAGCTGGATCTCGGCGTCTTCCGCCGCAGCCTGCGAGCGGTGGCGGTCCGGCACGAGACGCTGCGCACGACCTTCGCCGTCCGGGAGGGAAGGCCGGTCCAGGGGGTCGCGGCGGACCCGCGCCTCGACATCCCCCTCTTGGACTTGCGAGCCCTTCCCCAGGAGCCGCGCGAGCGGGCCCTCCGCCGGCTGGCTGGAGAGGAGGGGCGGCGCCCCTTCAACCTCGCCGCCGGCCCGCTCGTGCGCTGCACCCTGGTGCGGCTGGCCGGCGAGGAGCATGCCGCCCTGCTGACCCTGCACCACATCGTCTCGGACGGCTGGTCGATGGGCGTGCTGATCCGGGAGATCGCGGAGCTCTATCGCGCGCTCTCTACGGGCAAGGCTCCGGAGCTGCCGGAGCTGGCCGTCCAGTACGCCGACTTCGCCATCTGGCAGCGCGGCTGGCTCCAGGGGGAGGTCCTGGAGAAGGAGCTGGGCTACTGGCGGGAGCGGCTCAAGGACGCGCCGCCGCTGCTGGAGCTGCCCACCGACCGCCCCCGGCCGCCGTTCCAGCGCTTCCTGGGCCGGCACCACCGGTGGGCTCTCTCCCGGCCGCTCATGGACAGCCTCGCGGCGCTCTGCCGGCGCGGGCACGCCACCTTCTTCATGGGCCTGCTGGCCGTCTACCAGGCTATCCTCCAGCGCTACACCGGCCGGCGGGACGTGATCGTGGGCACGCCGATCGCCGGCCGCAACCGGGTGGAGACGGAGCCGCTGATCGGCTTCTTCCTCAACAACCTGGTGCTGCGGACCGGCTTCGACGGCGATCCCGGAATGGCGGAGCTGCTGGAGCGGGTGCGCCGGATCACCCTGGAGGCCTTCGCGCACCAGGACCTCCCCTTCGAGAAGCTGGTCGAGGAGCTGGCGCCGGAGCGCAACCTCTCCCACTCGCCGCTGTTCCAGGTGATGCTGGTGCTCCAGAACGCCCCCATGGGGGCCCTGGAGCTGCCCGGTTTGACCGTGACTCCCGTGGAGACCGAGGGGACCACGGCCAAGCTCGATCTGACGCTCAACGTCCGCGAGACGGAGGGCGGCCTCCTGCTGCTCTGGCTGTACAACCGGGACCTGTTCGACGAGCCGACGATCGTCCGCTTGTCCGGCCACCTCGAGACGCTGCTGGCGGCGGCGGTGGCCGATCCCGCGCGCCGGCTCTCGGAGCTGCCGCTGCTGACGGCCGAGGAGGAGCTCCAGCTCCTGGACTGGAACGACACGTCGGCCGCCTATCCGCTCGACGGCTGCCTGCACGAGCTGATCGAGGCCCAGATGGAGCGCTCGCCCGGGGAGGTCGCGGTGAGCTTCGAGGGGGAGAGCCTCACCTGCCGCGAGTTGGGCTGGGCGGCCAGCCGCCTCGCGCGCCAACTGATCGGGATGGGGGTGGGGCCGGAGGTGCCGGTGGGGGTGTTCGCCGAGCGGTCGCTGGAGATGGTGGTGGCGCTGCTCGCGATCCTCAAGGCCGGCGGCGCCTACCTGCCCGTCGATCCGGATTATCCGGCCGACCGGGTCGCCTACATGCTGGAGGACTCCCGGGTCCCCGTCGTGCTCACGCAGGAGCGTCTGACCGGCAAGCTGCCGGAGACCGGCGCCCGGACCGTCCTCCTGAGCCCACCGGCCGTGCCGTGGGAGGAGACCTCCCCGGTGACCGGCGTCCGTCCCGGCAACCTGGCCTACGTGATCTACACCTCCGGCTCGACCGGCCGCCCCAAGGGGACGATGAACAGCCACCGGGGGATCGTCAACCGGCTGCTCTGGATGCAGCAGGAGTACGGCCTGACCCCCGAGGACCGGGTGCTCCAGAAGACCCCGTTCAGCTTCGACGTCTCGGTGTGGGAATTCTTCTGGCCTCTGCTGACCGGAGCGCGGCTGGTGATGGCCCGCCCCGGCGGCCACCAGGACCCTAATTATCTGGTGCGGACGATCAACGCCGAGGGGATCACCACGATGCACTTCGTGCCCTCGATGCTCCAGGCCTTCCTGGAGGCGCCGGGGGTGGAGAGCTGCGCCTCCCTGATCCGGGTGATGGCGAGCGGCGAGGCGCTGCCCTACGAGCTGCAGCGCCGCTTCCATGCCCGGCTCGGAGCCGGCCTCCACAACCTCTACGGCCCCACCGAGGCGGCGGTGGACGTGACCTGGTGGACCTGCGAGCGCGAGGGCCGGCGGGCCCTGGTGCCGATCGGCCGGCCGGTCGCGAATACTCAAATCCATCTGCTCGACGCGAGCTTTCATCCGGTGCCGGTGGGGGTCCCCGGGGAGCTCTACATCGGCGGCATCCAGGTGGGCCGGGGATACCTCGGAAGGCCTGAGCTGACGGCGGAGCGGTTCATCCCCGATCCGTTCTCGGCGGCGCCGGGAGCGCGGCTCTACCGGACGGGCGACCTCGCCCGTTACCTGCCGGACGGCGCGGTCGACTTCCTGGGCCGCATCGACCACCAGGTGAAGCTGCGCGGCCTGCGCATCGAGCTGGGGGAGATCGAGGCGGCGATCGCGGCCCACGCGGCCGTGCGCGAGGCGGTGGTGCTGGTGCGCGCGGAGGGGGGCGCGCTCGGGGCGGTCAACCTGGTGGCCTACGTCACCGGGAACCCCGATCCGGTGGAGCTGCGGACGCTGCTGGGCCGGTCGCTGCCCGAGTACATGGTGCCCGCGGCCTGGGTGGTGCTGGACGAGCTCCCCTTGAGCCCCAACGGCAAGGTCGACCGCAAGGCCCTCTCCCAGATCGCGCCCGAGCGGAAGACGGGGGAGCCGGCCGAGCGGGTGGCGCCGCGCACGGATCTGGAGCGCGCTCTGGCCGGCCTGTGGAGCGAGTCCCTGGGCCTGGCCGCCGAGGAGCTCGGCATCCACGACAGCTTCTTCGCCCTGGGGGGCAACTCGATCACTGGCGCCATCCTGATCAACCGCCTCCAGGAGAGGCTGGGGGAGATCGTCCACGTCGTGGCCATCTTCGACGCGCCGACGGTCGCCGCCCTGGCGGCCCATCTGGCGCGGGAGTACCCCCAGGCGGTGGCGCGGATCTGGGGCGCCGATTCGCTGGGCGAGGCCGGCGCGGCGGGGGAGGTGCTCGCGCCTCCGCTCGACGAGGAGCGGCTGGCCGACGTGCAAGGTCTGATCCGTACTCTGTCTCCCGCCGTGCTGGCGCCGGAGAAGAATCCGCCGGCCGTCTTCGTGCTGTCGCCGCCGCGCTCGGGCTCGACCCTGCTGCGGGTGATGCTGGGGGGCAACCCCCGGCTCTTCGCGCCGCCGGAGCTGGAGCTGCTCAATTTCAACACCCTGACCGAGCGGCGGGAGGCCTTCCCCGGCCGCGATGCCTTCCGCCTGGAAGGCCTGTTGCGGGCTGTGATGGAGATCCAGGGGGACGGCCCGGAGGCGGCCCGGGAGCTGATCGAGCGCTTCGAGGGCGAGGGGATGACCACCCAGGAGCTCTACCGGCGCCTCCAGGAGTGGATTCAACCCCGCCTGCTGGTGGACAAGACCCCGACCTACGCCTGGGACCCGGCGACGCTTCAGAGAGCCGAGGAGGCGTTCGAAGACGCGCGCTACATCCACCTGGTGCGCCACCCCTACGGCATGATCCGCTCCTTCGAGGAGGCGAGGATCGATCAGATCTTCTTCTCCCTGGACCACCCCTTCAGCCGCCGCGAGCTGGCCGAGGCGCTGTGGGTGATCGCCCATCGCAACATCGCCAGCTTCCTTGAGGGCGTGCCGGAGGATCGACAGACTCTGGTGCGCTTCGAGGAGCTGCTGCGCGATCCGGAAGGGGTGCTGCTGCGGGTCTGCGCCTTCCTGGGGATCGATTACCACCCGGACATGGCCGAGCCATACAAGAAGAAGTCGGAGCGGATGACCGACGGCCTGCACGCCGAGTCGCGCATGCTGGGCGACGTGAAGTTCCACCAATATCGTGGAGTCGAGGCCGGGGTGGCCGAGAGCTGGCGCGGCCAGTACACGCGCGACTTCCTGGGCGAGCCGACCTGGGAGCTGGCGGCGAGCCTGGGCTACGACGTGGAGCGCGAGCGGCTGGAGCCGCGC
>JBJMHA010000085.1:0-167430 GCA_045807625.1 Thermoanaerobaculia bacterium
ACGGGTAGCAGCTCGGCGTCGGGGAGGTGGCCGACTCCAAACACTCCCGGTCCACCGTCGTTGCGCTCTTGGGCGGTGGGAGCGAAGCACAAGACGCACCACGTGGTACCGCCAAGCGAAGGCAACGAAGTGCGGCGGGATGGACTCAGGGGAGTCGTAGCACCTCAGTAGTACCGAGGAAGCGGGGGAACCACGCCGAGGGACCCCGCGGAGGGACGAGGGGTGTCGGATCACGGAGCCGTTGGAGGGCAAGAGGCCAAGGTCCCTGAACCTTGCTCTCCTCTCCACGAAACTTCAACGGATAGCGCACCGGCTTAGCGAACCCGTGATCTGAGGAACCGTATGCGGTAGTTCCGCACGTACGGGTCTGTGGGGGGCCTGGGTGGGCAACCACCCAGGCCTACCCGGCGACGGTGGAGGCCTGCCTGTGCTGTGCTGAAACGGGCTGGGAACGTCTCTACTACCTTCGCCGAAACGTGGATGGCCCTTTCTGGCGCTCAGGCCCCTTACCCGTACCGCTCCACCGCCAGATCCACGATCTTCTGCACGAGCTCCGGGAACTCGATCCCCATCGCCTTGGCGCCCATGGCGAACTCGCTTTCCGCTTCCAGATAGCAGCTCGCGTTGACCTCGATCACGTAGATCTCCCCGGTGTCGGTGAGGCGGAGGTCGACGCGGCCGTAGTCGCGCACGCGCAGGGCGCGGTAGGCGTCGAGCGCGGCCTTCTGGAGCTTGGCCCGCAGCTCGTCCGGGATGTCGGCGAGGACCGATTGGGTCCCTTTATATTCGACGCTGTTCTTCTTCCACTTGGCCTTGGTGCCGGCGACGTGCGGCAGCCCCTCGGGGAGGCCGGAGAAGTCCATCTCGACGGGCGGGAACGCGATCGGCTCGCGGTTGCCCAGCACGCCGACGTAGAACTCCCGGCCCTCGATGTACTCCTCGACCAGGGCGCTGTCGCCGACTTTCTCGTGGATCATGACGACGCGCTTCATCAGGGAGATGGCGTCGCGCACCAGCGACTCGCCGTCAATGCCGATCGAGGCGTCGGCGGTGAGCGGCTTGACGAAGAGCGGCATGTGGAGCTTGCCCGCCGCCTCCAGGTCGGCGTCCTTGCCGAAGATGGCGAAGTGGGGGTACTGGATCCCGTCGAAGGCGAGCACCTTCTTGGCCAGCCCCTTGTCCTGGCGCAGGTAGAGCTCACCCGGACCGCCGCCGGTGTAGTGGATGCCGAGGAGGTCGAGCACCGCGGCGACGCCGGAGTCGCCGTTCAGCGACTCGCCGAAGGTTTCCGCCAGGTTGAAGACGAGGTCCGGCTTGCGCCGGGAGAACCCGGAGACGAGCTTCCGGAGGTCGTCGTGAACGCCGAAGATCGACACCCGGTGCTTCTGTTTCCGCAGGGCGGACGCGACCTGGTCAACCACGACGTCGTAGGATTTGGGATCGTCGCTTTCGAGGCTGCCGAGGACGGTGATCTTCATCGCACCGGGTCCCCTAAGCAAAGGCCGTGCCGAAAGGCATTCGTCTTGCAGGGCCGTCTCGCGAGGAGGAAGGCGGATGGACCGGCTGAATCCAACACGAATGCGTGGGGTGGCCGCGGGGCTGGCGGCCGCTCTTTTCGTCCTCTGGGGGTGCTCGACCAACCCGGCGACCGGCAAGCCCCAGCTCGCCCTGATCTCCGAGCAGCAGGAGATCCAGTTGGGGAGCGACTACGACCAGCAGATCCAGCGCCTGCTCGGGGTCTATCCGGACCCGAAGCTCCAGGAGTACGTCGCCCGGGTGGGGCAGAAGCTCGCGGCGGGGTCCGAGCGCTCCGATCTCACCTGGACCTTCCGGGTGGTCGACGATCCGGTGGTGAACGCCTTCGCCCTGCCCGGCGGGCACGTCTACGTCACCCGCGGGCTGATGACCCATCTGACCTCGGAGGCCCAGTTGGCCGCGGTGCTCGGCCATGAGATCGGCCACGTCACCGCCCGGCACTCGGTGACCCAGATGAGCAAGGCGCGCATCGCCCAGATCGGCCTGATCGCCGGATCGCTCCTCAGCCCCACGCTGGCCGGCGTCGCCGCCCGGGGGCTCGACGTGCTGTTCCTCAAGTACAGCCGGGACGACGAGCGCCAGGCCGACGACCTCGGGCTGCGCTACATGTACGCGCAAGGCTACGACCCGCGCGAGATGCCGCGCGTCTTCGAGGTCCTGCGCCGGGTGAGCCAGGGGCAGGGGGGGCAGCGGATCCCGGAGTGGCAGTCCACTCATCCTTCCGAGGAGGAGCGCGTCCGCGCCACCAGCGCCGCGGTCGCCCGGCTGGGCAACGACTTCTCGGGGCGAGCCGTGAGCCGTGAGGGGTACCTCCGGAGCCTCGACCACGTCGCCTTCGGCCAGAATCCGCGCGAGGGGTACTTCCTGGGGAGCACCTTCGTCCAGCCGGCGCTCGCCACCGAGATCCGCTTCCCCGAGGGCTGGAAGACGGCCAACGGGCGCTCCTCCGTGGAGGCCGTCGCCCCGAGCCAGGACGCCGTGGTGGTGGTGAGCCTCTCCGGGGAGACCTCGTGGCGCAAGGCCGCGCGGGAGTTCTTCCTCCACGAGGGGAGCGAGAACGGGGAGACGCTGGCCACGGACGTCAACGGCCTGCCCGGGGTGGTGCGGACGTTCGGCCTCACGGGCACGGACGCCGGGGACCTGCAAGGGATCGCCGGGTTCGTGGAGTACGGCGGCCGCGTCTACCAGATCCTCGGCATCACGCGGGCGCAGGATTGGCAGCGCTATCAGGAGCCCCTGGCCGCCGCCGTGGAGAGCTTCCGTCCCGAGACCGACCGCCGCCGGCTGGACGTGCAGCCGAAGCGGCTGGAGATCGTCACGCTCCCCGCCGCGATGACGCTGGAGGAGTTCTCCCGCCAGTACCCCTCGACGGTGGACCTGAGCACGCTCGCCCTCATCAACCAGGCGGACGCGGGCACCCGCTTCGCTGCGGGGGAGGAGGTCAAGCGGGTGGTCGGCGGGGAGCTGCCGGAGGGGGCGAAGCTATAGGAAATGCCGCCCCTTCGGGGCTGGCCCTCACTCCCCAACCCCTCTCTCTCATCCCTCAGGGCCGGGGTGATGAGGGCCAACGGACCGAGGACGCTAACTTTGAAATAAAAGCCCCCGCAACCGCGCCGCCTCCGGCCCCACCGGGAGCTCCCGCCCGTCGAGGCGTGAGACCGGCAGCACGCCGATCAGGCTGTTCATCAGCAGCAGGCCGTCCGCGGCGGCGAGGTCCTCGAGAGTCAGCGGCCTCTCGCGCAGCGCTCCCCGTTCGAGCAGGCGGCGGCGGACGGTCCCCGGCAGGCAGCCTTCGCTCTCGGGAGGGGTGAGGATCCCCTCCGGCAGGACCAGCGCGACGTTGGTCCGCGACCCCTCGGCCAGACGGCCGTGCTCGTTGAGGAGCAGGGCCTCGAAGGCGCCCCGGGCCTCGGCTTCGCGAAGTGCCAGCCGATTCTTCTGATAGCAGAGGCTCTTCAGGCCGGCGAGCGGGGAGCGCGGATCGATCCGGGAATCCATGAGCAGAACGGCGGTGACCGTCTCCCCCGGGGGCTCGTAGGGGGACGCGGTGATCAGGCGGGTGGGACCGTCGACGTTCCCGCGGGAGATGGTGATCCGCAGCCGCGCCAGGGGCCGGGGCGCCGCCTTCGCCACCTCGGAGACGGCATGGCCTAGATCGCAGCGGCTCTCGGGCGTGTCGATCCCCAGCCGTTCTAATCCGGCCAAGAGGCGGTCGAGGTGGGCGGAGAGGTCGCGCGGCCGGCCGCCCTCCACCCGCAGGGTCTCGAAGAGGCCGTCGCCGAAGAGGAACCCGGCGTCGTCCGGGGCGATGCGGACTTCCTCCGCCGGGACGAGCCGGCCGTTCCAGTACGACAGGCTCATCCCGCCTCCCGCGCGCCCAGGGCGGTGAGGAAGGCGCGGGCCTTGGCCGCGCTCTCGGCGAATTCGAGCTCGGGGTCCGAGTCGGCCACGATGCCGCAGCCGGCGTGGTAGGCGATCCGGCCGCGGTCGGCCCGGGAGGCCGCGGCGGTGCGGATGGCCACCGCCAGCTCCAGGTCCCCGTTCAGGGAGATCCATCCCAGCGCCCCCATGGCCGGGCCGCGCCGCCGTTCCTCCTCGGCGGCGATGGCGGCCATGGCCTGGATCTTGGGCGCGCCGGTGATCGAGGCGGGAGGAAAGGCGGCGCGGAGGAGCTCCGGCGCGCCCGCGTCCGGCCGCAGGCGGCCGCGCACCGTGGAGACGGTGTGATGGAGGGTCGGCAGGCTCATCAGCTCGGCGTGGCCCGTCACCTCGACGCTGCCGGTGGCGCAGACCCGCCCGAGGTCGTTGCGGACCACGTCCACGATCATCGTCAGCTCGGCGCGGTCCTTCTCGCTCTCCAGCAGCTCGCGGGCGAGCGCCTTGTCCTCCCGCGGACTGGCGCCGCGCGGCCGGGTCCCCTTGATCGGGCGCGATTCCACCTCGCCCCCGCGCACCGAAAGGAACAGCTCGGGGGAGATCGACAGCACGGCCTTCCCCTTGCCGAGATCGAGGTAGGCACCGTAGGCGGCCGGGCTGGCGGCCCGCAGGCGGCGGTAGAGCGGCCAGAGGCGGGCCGCGGAGAATTTCGCCTCCAGACGGCGGCAGAGGTTCATCTGGAAGATCTCCCCCGCGGCGATGCGCTCGACGGTCCGCGCCACCGCCGCCTCGAAGCCGCCACGGCTGGGGCGGCTGATCACGCCCCGCGCGAGCGGGCCTTTCGGGATCTCAAGGTCGCTCCGCCGGCGGGCGGCGGCCAGGAGCTGCTCGGCCTCGAAGGCCGGCCCGTCGCGCCAGGCATCGGTCGCCTCCAGGGTCCAGCTCTGGTCGTCCCAGCGCAGGGCGGCGTCGTAGAGGGACAGATGGAGATCGGGGAGGCCGAGATCGTCCTCCGGCGGAGGGGGGAGGGACTCCAGCTCTCCCCCCAGCTCATAGCCGAGATAGCCCACCAGCGTGGCCCCGGTCCATCTCCAGGCCGCGAATGCCGCCTCCAGCACCTCGAAGCCGGAGGCGGCGAAGGTGGAGTGTCCCAGGGGACCGCGCACCGTGGATCGGCCGCCGTGCGTGGTGAGCGTCGCCAGCGGCTGGGAGTACAGACGGTGCCCGCCTGAGGCTCCATCCAGCCAGGAGAAGCCCGGCCTCTCCCGCAGCTCTTCAGCGACCTGCTCGGGGCTTGGCGGGCCTTGCGGACCGGGGACCCGCAGCGGGGTTTTCGATCCCCGCGATCCAGGACGAGGCGGGGGAAGAACGGCCTGGAGCCGGTGGGCGAGCCGATCGCGCCGTTGCCAGGAGAGCCGGTCGGACCACATGATCAGCGGGGGGATTCGACCCGCAGCCGCTCGGCCGCCGCCACGTCCGCCAGCAGGTCCTGCCACTTCCCGGAATCGGGGGCGGGCTGGGGCGGGTCCACCAGGCGCGACTCCGCGTAGGCGTAGTTGATGGGGAGGACGTAGGCGCCGTCCGGCTGGACCGCCACCAGACCGACCACGCGCCCCTGGGCGTCGAGCACCGGGCCGCCGTCGCTGCCGGAGGGCGGATTGCCTTCGAGGGCCAGGTAGGCGATCCCCTGGAGCTGCCGGGCGGTCGCGCCGAGCTTCCCTTCCAGGAGGATCAACCCGCTTTCCGTCGGGGCCGGAAAGACGAGCCGGTCGCCGCCGCGCAGGGTCGAGACGTCGCCGAGCGCGAGGGGCTCCGCCTGGGAGGCGGGGACGTGGACCAGGGTCAGCCCGGTCCCGGCGTCCCGCTTCGCGACCTCGGCGTCGGTGGGCGCTCTACGGGTGAGCGCCACCCCAGGAGCGACGAGGAAGCCGGAGATCAGCCGGCCCCCCTCGGCGTGGAAATTCATCACCGCGGGCAACGCCAGGGTGGAGAGCTCTTGGAACGAGAGCGTCCTGGGCCACTCAGCGGGGGACGCCCTGACGGTCTCGGAGAGCCTGGGCCGGGGGACGGTGGGCCGATAGGGCTCAGGCTTGGAGCGCATCCCCAGCAGCAGGGCCAGGAGAGCCGCCGCGCCGAGGCCGGCCGCCACGTATCCCCGCAGCTGCGAAGGGGGTTTTTCCTCGGCCTGGACGGCCGTGAGGTCGGCGTGGAGCCCCAGCCCGGCCAGCCGCTCGTTCAGGCGGTGGGCGGCCAGCCGCGAGACGCTCCGCGCCAGCACGGGGCGGGGGGCGCCCAGGGTCTGCCGCAAGGTGGAGAAGGGGAGCGCCGGGGGGCCGAAGGCCGAGATCTCGCGCGCCAGCCCATAGCGGGCCCGGGGCTCGGCGACGGGCGCCGCCAGCACCACGTCGACCAGGAGGCTCTCCTGGCAGACAGGACAGGCCTTCAGCGAAAGGGCCGCGGGCTCACCGCAGCACGGGCAGGGCTCCCGCTGTGCATCGGACATCGCGAGGATTGTATATCGCTACTTGCGTTTGGGAGCCGTTTTCAGCCGTTCCAGCACGCGGGTGGCGATCTGGCGGGCGCGGTCGAGCTGGTCGCTGCCGTCCGGGCTCTGAACGGTGATGATGAGCTGCAGGCCGCCCTTCGCCACGTGAAGCTGCTGGATGCGGCCTCCCACCCAGAGGGCGGCGTCCCCCAGCCCCGGGACGTCCTGCACCTTGCCGGCGGACATCGAGCTGAGGGCGGAGCGGCTGGACTCCAGGAAATCCCTGGCCGCCGAGGCGCTGCGGTGCGGGCGGATGAGCAGGCTCAGGATGCGGGGCTGTTCGAGCGAGCCGCTGTTGTAGATGCACTCCAGGGGGTTGCGCCCCTTGGCCTCGTCGAGGGTGCTGCTCATCGCGGCGAGGGTCTCGCCGGCGATGGCCTGGGCGTCCTGCTCGGTGAAGAGCTGGCAGGCGTCGGCGTTGAGAGGCTCGCCGGGCTTGGAATCGGCGCCGCCGCGGCAGCCCGCGAGCGAGGCGGACAGCGCGGCGGCGAGCAGGAACGGCGCGATGAGGAGCCGGGAAGACGTGGTCACCTGGAATCCCTCCCTGGGTTTCGGGAGGGATTCTATCCCGGCTTACTGGATCTCGATCCTGCGCCCCTGCCGCGGCTCTTGCTGCGGCAGCGGGATCGTGACCTCGAGGACGCCGTCCTTGAAGTTGGCCCGCGCCTGGTCGGGGTCGACCCCGTCGGGCAGCGGCACGGTGCGGTAGAACTGGCCGTAGCTGCGCTCGCTGCGGTAGATCCCCCCCTCGTTCTGCTCCTGCTCCTGGTGCCGCTCGCCGCGCAGGACGAGGAAGTCGTTGTGGATCTCCAGGTGGACGTCCTCCTTCCGCATCCCCGGCAGGTCGGCGCAGACGACCAGGTTGCCGCCCCGCTCCGCGACCTCGACCTGGGGATACCAGAACCCCTGGGACATGCCCGGAGCCAGGGCGGCGGAGCTCGGGGGAGCGGCGAGGCCCGGCGCCTGCGAGCGGCCCAGGCCGGAGCCCGTGAAGTCGCCGAGGAGGCGGTTCATCTGGTCCATCATCGAGCGCATCATCCCGAAGGGGTCCCCGAGCATGGAGAAGGGGCTCAAGGTAGAGCCGCCGCGCCGGCTCATCCCCATCGGCGATCCGGCGCTCGCGGTCCGGCCGCCGCTCACGCTGGGTCCGGCCGTGCCGCTCGTCGAGGTCCCGCTCGGGGTCGAGCCGCTGGTGGCCCTGCTCCCCGTGGCATTGGAAGTGGGAGCGCCGCCCGCCTGGGGGGAGCCCGCCGCGGCCTGCGTCTGGTGGTGCTCGGGGCCCGGAGTCGCCGTCGCGGTGCCGGTCTGGGTGGTGTCTTTCATCTCAGCGGTTTCCGTGGGCATGATCATCCTCCTTTCACCGTCTTCGACTGCAAGAACGGCTCCATGAGATGAGATATAAAGGGATTGGGGGTTGTCGGGATGGAGGGAAACGGACCGTTTCGCCTGAGCGTCCTGGACCAGTCGCCGATCGCGGAGGGCTCGACCGGGGGGGACGCGCTCCGGAATTCAATCGATCTCGCGCGCTGGACCGAGGGGCTCGGCTACCACCGTTATTGGGTGGCCGAGCACCACGGCACGCCGATGCTGGCCTGCGCCAGCCCGGAGGTGCTCATCGGTCCGATCGCGGCCGCCACCTCCCGGCTGCGGGTGGGGAGCGGCGGCGTCATGCTCCCGCACTACAGCCCCTTCAAGGTCGCCGAGGCGTTCAGCATGCTGAGCGGCCTCTACCCCGGGCGGATCGACCTCGCCGTCGGCCGGGCGCCGGGCTCGGACCAGCTGACCGCCATGGCCCTCCAGCGGGACCGCCGCCAGCTCGCGCCGGACGACTTCCCGCAGCAGCTCGCCGAGCTGCTGGCCTACCTCGGGGATACCCTGCCGCCGGACCACCCCTTCGCGCCGTTGGCGAGGACGCTGCCGGGCCTGCCCCAGCGCCCCGACCCCTGGCTGCTGGGCTCCTCCCCCCAGAGCGGGATCTGGGCGGCGGAGGTCGGGCTCCCCTACGCCTTCGCGGACTTCATCCACGCGGTGGGGGCTCCGATCGCGGCGCGCTACCGCGAGCGGTTCCAGCCCTCGGAATGGTGCGCGGAGCCGCGGGTGATGGTCGCCGTGTCGGCGATCTGCGCCGAGACTGGCGCCGAGGCGGAGCATCTGGCCGCCAGCTCCCGCATGGCGATCTCGCTCCTCTACCGCGGGCGTCTGATCCCCGTGCCGCCGGTCGAGACGGCCCTGCGCTTCCTCACCGAGCAGGGAGGCCCCGGGCTGCCGCCCGGGCGGCGGGCCATCGTCGGCTCTCCGGGGAAGGTGCGGGAAGGGATCGAAGAGGTGGCGCGCGAATACGGGGCGGAGGAGGTGATGGTGGTGACCATCACCTATGAGCACGCCGCGCGCCGGCGGTCGTATGAGCTGATCGCGGAGGAATTAGGGCTGGGAAAAAGCTAGGAGATCGCCTCCATCCGCGCTCCGTCCACCACCCACTTCCCGTTCTTGAGGCGCACCCGGTAGGACTCCTTGGAGGAGCTGAGGTTGCCCTCCCAGTAGCCGCCGCTCACCCAGACCTCGGTGTCGCTCCGCCAGTCGAGCCGCTGGACGCGGAAGAAGAGGTCGTGCCCCGACTTGCGCTCGCACTCGTCGGCGCTCAGGACCGGCGGATGGTTCCCCTGGAAGCGCTGGAGGAAATCCGCGCCGGGCGAGCGCTCGCCAGGGAGCGAGAGGCAGTAGTGGTCCGCCTTCTCCTGGATGGCCGAGGCGTTGTGCTCGAACTGATAGCGGAAGACCGCCTCGGCGACGTCGGTCTCGGCGGCCAGGCGGCCCGGCCCGGAAGGAGGCGGGGGAGCGCTGGCAGCGCAGGCGCTCAGCGAGAGGAGAAGGAGCGCAATGGAAAGCTTTCTCATAGCCTACCGCACCCGCCGCCGGCGGTTCCGGATGTAGTCCGCCAGGATGAACTCGCCCAGATTGTACGGTGAGGCGAAGTAGGCCCGGCCGCGGTTGATCTGGGTCAGCTTCTCCACGAACTGGGTGAGCATCGTGTCGGTCGCCAGCATGAAGGTGGTGATCACCACCTTCTGGCGGCGGCAGAGGTCGGCTTCCTCCAGGGTGAGGTTGACGATCCGCATGTCGAGCCCGAAGGGGTTCTTGTAGATCCGCCCGTTCTCGGTGATCGCCGAGGGCTTGCCGTCGGTGATCAGGAAGATCTGCTTGTTCGGCTGCTTCTGCCGGGCCAGGATGCTGCGCGAGAGCTGCAGGGCGTCCCGCGTGTTGGTGTGGTACGGGCCGGCCTGGATGTATGGGATCTCCGAGAGGAAGACCTGCTCGGCCTCGTCGCCGAAGAGCACGACGGAGAGGTCGTCCTTGGGGTACTTGGTGGTGATCAGCTCGGTGAGGGCGAGCGCCACGGTCTTCGCCGGGGTGATGCGGTCCTCGCCGTAGAGGATCATCGAGTGACTGATGTCGATCGCCACCACCGTGGCGCAGGAGGTCAGGTGCTCGGTCTCATAGACCTCCAGGTCTTCCTCCAGCAGGCTGAACTCGTCGCTCTGCTCGCGCCGGAAGGCGTTCTGGAGCGAGCGGGAGGAGTCGAGGAGATGGATGTCGTCGCCGAAGGAGTAGGGGCGCGTCTCGGGGAGGCGTTCGATCCCCTCGCCCGAGGCGCGGATCTGGTGATAGCCCGGGCTGGTCTTGTTGAGGGTCGAGAAGATCTCCTCGAAGGCGCTGCGGCGGATGCGGCGCTCGCCGCCCGCCGTGAGCTGGAGGGCGCCCTCGCCGTCGCGGGCCACCAGGCTCTGGTTCTCCAGGCTGGCGAAGAACTGCTCGAGATCGATCTCCTCGGGCAGGTGCCCCTGCTGCTGGAGGTAGCGCATCCAGTCCATCGCCTCCTCCACGTCGCCGCCGGTCGCCAGCACGAGCTGGTTGAACAGGCGCAGGAGGTCGAGCCCGGCGAGGAGCTGCTGGATCAGCTCGGGGTCTAGGTAAAGGTACTGGTGCCGCATGGTCCTACTCTACTCCTCGCTCCTCGCTCCTCGCTCAGTTGACGTCTCCGCGGTCCCGGCCGCCGGGCCCCTTGCGGGGCTTGAGGAGCTGGAACTTGACCATCTCCTTGTAGCTGATCTGGCTGTCGAGGTCCTGGCGGGCGAGCTTGAGGTGCTGGTGGAGCCCCTCGAGCACCATCTCGGCGGCCAGGGCCCGCTCCTCGCGGGTCTTGCCGTTGCGGGAGACCAGCTCCTTCAGGCCCGGCACCTTGTAGACCTCGGTCTCGTAGTCGGCGAACGGCTGCTCGTCCGAGACGGTCACCGAGTTGCCGTCGGCGAACCAGCGGATCATGCGGGCGTAGGGGCCCTTGTCGTCCTCGCCGCCGCTGCCGGCCTCCTTGCCGATCTCGGGGAAGCGGTTGTCGAACACCTTCTTGACCGCCTGCCCGATGAGCCGCCGGGCCACCACCTCGGCCCCCTGCTGCTCCCCCTCGTAGACCATCTCGACCTTGCCGGTGATGGCGGGCAGCAGCATCTGCAGGTCGCTCAGGCGCGGGTAGACCGGGCTGTCGCGGGTGGCGAGCGCCCGCCGCTCCAGGTTCGAGGCCAGCAGCTCCAGCGCCGAGATGGCGACGCGGGCCGAGACGCCCGACGACTGGTCGACCAGGTCGCTCTCGCGGGCCGCCAGGCTGATCTCCTCGACCAGCACGCGGACCTCCTCGGGGATCACCACGTTGGGGATGTCGCGCTCGGTCCAGGCCTCCTGGCGGGTGATATCCGCCGCCACCTCCACGCCCGGCGGGTAGTGGGTGAGGATCTGCGACGAGATGCGGTCCTTCAGCGGCGTGATGATGCTGCCGCGGTTGGTGTAGTCCTCGGGGTTGGCCGAGAAGACCATCATGATGTCGAGCGGGATGCGCACGGGGAAGCCGCGGATCTGGAGGTCGCGCTCCTCGAGGATGTTGAACAGGCCCACCTGGATACGCGGCGCGAGGTCGGGCAGCTCGTTGATGGCGAAGATGCCGCGGTTGGTGCGCGGGATGATCCCGAAGTGGATCACCTCCGGATCGGCAAAGGTGAGCTTGCGGGTCGCCGCCTTGATCGGGTCGATGTCGCCCAGGAGGTCGGCGATCGAGACGTCCGGCGTCGCCAGCTTCTCGTTGTAGCGCTGCTCGCGGCTCATCCATTCGACAGGGGCGTCGTCGCCCGCCTCGGCGACCAGGCGCTCGCCGTAGGTGGAGTTCGGGGCGAGCGGATCGTCGTTGAGCTCGGAGCCGGCGAGCACCGGCACCTCCTCGTCGAGCAGGGTGACGAGCGAGCGCAGGATACGGGTCTTCGCCTGGCCGCGCAGGCCGAGGAGGATGAAGTCGTGGCCGGCGAGCAGGGCGTTGACCACCGACGGGATCACCGTGCGGTCGTAGCCGAGGATGCCGGGGAAGAGCGGGCCGCCGCTGGCGAGGCGGGCCCGCAGGTTGTCGCGGACCTCCTGCTTGATCGAGCGCGGCCGGTAGCCGGCCTCGCGCAGGGCGCCGAGGGTCTTGATCTGGGACGTGGGCCTGGAAAGCTGCATCAGTCTTGTAGCTCCTGGAGCCAGCGCTCGGCGTCGATCGCCGCGCGGCAGCCGCTGCCGGCGGAGGTGATCGCCTGGCGGTAGATCGGGTCGGTCGCGTCTCCCGCGGCGAAGACGCCCGGCACGCTCGTCCGGGTGGTCGGCTCCTGGACCAGGATGTAGCCGACGTCGTTCATCTCCAGCTTGCCGCGGAAGAGGTCGGTGTTGGGCTTGTGGCCGATGGCATAGAAGACCCCCTGGGTGGGGTAGAAGCTCTCGAGCTCGGTCCGCTTGTTGTGCAGCTTCACACCGGTGACGCCCCCCTCACGGGTGCCCACGATCTCGGTGACGACGGTGTCCCAGATCCAGGCGATCTTCGGGTTGGCGAAGGCGCGGTCCTGCATGATCTTGGAGGCCCGCAGGTCGCGGCGGCGGTGGATGATGGTCACCTTGCTGGCGAACTTCGTCAGGTAGGTGGCCTCCTCCATGGCCGAGTCGCCGCCGCCGATCACGACGATCTCCTTGTCGCGGAAGAAGAATCCGTCGCAGGTGGCGCAGGCGGAGACGCCGTAGCCCATCAGCTCGTTCTCCCCCGGGATGCCGCCGAGCTTGGCGGTGGCGCCGGTCGAGACGATCAGGGCGTCCGTGCGGTAGGTGTCCTCGTCGGTGCGGATGGTGAACGGGCGCTTCTCGAGGTCGATCTCGACCGCCTGCTCGAACTTCACCTTGGTGCCGAAGCGCCGGGCCTGCTCGCGCATGCGGTCCATCAGCTCGGGGCCGAGGATCCCCTCGGGGAAGCCGGGGAAATTCTCGACGTCGGTGGTGATGGTGAGCTGGCCGCCGGGCTGGTTGCCTTCGAGCACCAGCGGCGCCAGGTCGGCCCGCGCGGCGTAGAGCGCCGCCGTCAGGCCGGCCGGACCGGAGCCGAGGATGATCACCCGGTGGTAGTTGTTGACGTTGTGCGGGCCCTGCTCGGGACTGGACATCGGGGTCGTTCCCCTCCTGGTATCCATAGATGAAATCACCTCGCGATCGCGAGGCGAGCGTAGGGCCCTGAGTCTATATCAGCGGCCCGCCGGGACCGGAGCCGGCAGGGGGACGGTCCGAAGGCTACAACATGGAGGCCGGGAGGCGGCATTCCGGGCATTCCCGCGCAGGCAGGAGGCCGCTCCGAATATCGCGAAAAGGTGTTACGCTCTGGAGCATGGCGATGCCGGCGGAGCGGCCCCCAGCAGGGCAGAGCGATCTGGATGTCGTGTTCCTTGTCGTTGAAGGAGAGAACGACCGGCGGTTCGTCACGGCTCTTCTGGATGCCGCGGGCTACCCGTTGGACCGGGTAGATCTGGTGGTTGGCCATGGAAAATCTGGAACGGCCCGAGCGGTTTCGGATCTCGCGGACCAGGCCCCGGGTCGTTGCGCCGTGCTGATCGACCTCGACGAGCTCAACGTGCCGGATGCCCGGGCTCGGGCGAGGGCTCAGCTCGGCGATCCTCCGGCCGAGGTCTTCTGTGCCGTCCCATCCCTTGAGGCATGGCTCTTCGCCGACGATCGGGCGCTCCTGGCGAACGCGCGCTCTGCGGAAGAGGTCCAGCGGATCGTGCGCCGGCTTCCTCTCCCCGAAGAGATCCCCGACCCGAAACAACTGGCCCGCCAGGTCTTCGGACCGGAATCCAGATGGGAGTTTCTGCGCCAGATCGACATCGGCCGCGCCGCCGCCCGCTCACCCTCTCTCCGCGCGTTTCTCGAAGGGATGGCACGTCTCCTGGGAGTCGATCCGCAACCCTTGGGCCAGGGGGTGGCGCGCAATATCAGCCGGGACATCATCGCCGGCCTGATCCGCGAGGTCAGCCCCTCCGACGCTGTGGTCTGGCGCACCACTGACGGAGAGGAATACACCGCGAGCCAGTTGCAGCGCCATATCGAAGAGGGCGATGAGGTCGGCCGCCAGTATTCCTCGGACCTCCTGCGGATCTCCCGGGATTTTCTTCGCCGGGCCGCCAATCGCCCAAAGCCCGCTTGATCTTCTTTATCCCTTGCTACGACTCGGCCACGGAAGGGAATCTGGCCGTGGCGGTCCAAATCCTGCCGGACGCCTGCCACGCGCTGCTGTCCGACAGGGCAACTCGGGCTGGTCTTCTGGAAAGCCTCGCCTCGACGGGTGTACCCCTGTTCTGCATGTCGCATGGACGCCCGGACCGGCTCCTGGCGCAGGGAGGCGAAACGGCTTTGAGCGGCGTGGACGGGCCCGCGCTCGGACGGCGGCCGGTGTTCGCCTTCGCCTGCCATACGGCTTCCGAGCTCGGAGAGGCCACGGCGAAAAAGGGTGCGTTCTGGTGGGGATACACTGGCAGAGTCACCGCCCCGGACTCCACGGAAACGGTCCTCCCCCTGTTCGCCGAGATCTTTGCCTACATTCGCGATGCCTTTCCCAGAGCGGATTCGGCCGCCTCCTGCCGGGACGTCTTGACGCGGATCTCCGAGCTTTGCCATGAGGCGGAGGCGAGGGTCGATGATCTCCTCGGCACCGGCGACACGCTCGACGTTGGCTCGATCTACCTGTGCCTTCTGCAACTCTGGCAGCGGTTGAGGGTCTGGGTGCCCGGTGGTAGGGAGCCTCTGATCCACCCCCAGGCCCCTCCACCCAACCTCTTGATCTGACAGGGCTCACTGGGACAGGGCCACCTCGGCTTCCGGCATCTCCAAAACCTGCCGCATCACCCGCAGCCCCAGACGGATGCGCGACTTGAGGGTGCCGAGGGGGAGGGCCAGCCGGGTGGCGGTCTCCTCATAGGTGAGGCCGTTGAAGTAGGCCATCCGGATGGCCTCCCGCTGCTCGGGCGAGGCGTGGGCCAGGGCCTGCCGGAGGCTGAGGCGCAGGTCGCCGTCCTCGGGACCTTGAGCCGGCATCCGGAGCTCGTCCAGGGCCTCCGTCTCCGCGCCTTTCCCGGTGCGGCGCCAGTGGTCGACCAGCTTGTGGCGGGTCAGCGTGAACAGCCAGGCGGGGGCGCCGCCGCGGTCGGGCCGGAAGGTCCCGGCGCGGGTCCAGACGGCGGTGAAGACCTCCTGGGCGATGTCCTCGGCGAGGGCGGCGTCCCGGCAGAGATGGCGGGCGCAGGCGAGGACGCGGCCGGAGTAGCGCTCGTAGATCTGGTGGAAAGCCTCGAGGTCGCCGCGGGCGATCGCGGCGAGCAGGCTGGCGTCGTCGGGCTCGGTGTCATGGGGGCTCATCCGTCCTCCTCCTCCTTGGGATCGCGGGGTGTAGATCCAAGGCGAGGGCGGATGGGTTAGCCCTAAAAAGAACCGGCTCCGCCCGGGGTGGGCGGAGCCGGCGGGAGACGCGGAATGGGTTGCCGTCAGGCTTCCTGGGGGGGCGGCGGCGGATCGGGCCAAGGGTTGCCGTCGTTCGACGCCGGGCGGGTGGCCCCGTCTTTCGCCTGCTCGGGCTCCTTCGCTTCCGGCTTCCCGTAGGATGTGCCGTGATCCTTGGGCTTGTGGTGGGGTGTCTTCATGAGCTCCTCCTCAGTCGATCGCCAGGGTAGATCCCGTCCCCCTGGGAAGGTTTACCGTCCGCTCGTCCGCTCAACGCCAGTCCCCCTGGAGGATGAAGCCCGCCCAGTCGTGCGGCTCCTCCCATCCGGGCTCCCGCCGCAGGGCGTCCTGGGCGGCCCGCAAGGCGGCGGAAGGGGGCAGGCCGTTCCGCAGCATCTCGCGGTAGAAAAGCCGCATCAGCTCGGCGGTGGCGCGGTCCCGCACGGGCCAGAGGCTGACCAGCACCCGCCGGGCGCCGGCGGAGAAGAAGGCCCGGGTCAGCCCGATCAGCCCCTCCCCCCGGACCTCCTGGCCGCGCGCCGTCTCGCAGGCGGAGAGGACCACGAGGTCGGCCGGCAGGCGCAGGCGATGGATGTCGTGCACCCCCAGAAAGCCGTCCTGGGGGCGGCCCCGCTCGTCGACCCGGGAGAGGACGACGCCGGACAGCTCGGGGTAGCGGGAATCGAGGACGCCATGGGTGGCGAAATGCACGATCCGGTAGGGCTCCAGGCGCCCGCTCAGCACGGTCTGGCGGTTGGCCGCGAAGCCCAGCGCCGCCAGCCGCCGGCCGGGAGGGACCAGCGCCAGGATCTCCTCGGCCTCCAGGCGGGAGGAGGGGAGACGGCCGAATTGCCCGCCGTCCGCCTCGCCGCCGCGCAGGCCGGAGGCCGCGGCCGGGGCTCCCGGAGCGACCCGCGGGTCGGCGGCCTGGAAGACCGGATCGGCCAGCACCGCCACGGTGACCGGGGAGCCGGGGGGCGCCGCCGGCTCCTGGCGCAGCATCACCAGCGCCGAGGCGGAGGGGAGGCTCAGGACCTCATGCTCGGCAATCAGGGGGACCGGGCTCCCGGCCCTCTCCGGGACCGGCAGGGCCGCGAAAGGGAGGGTGTGGAGAGCGCCGTCCCCCACGATCAGCAGGCGCTTGCGGAGCTGGCCGGCCACCGGGCCGAGCAGGCGGCGGGAGAGCCCGTCGAGCACCATCCCGGTGCGGGTCCGGGAGAGGGTGTGCTGGCTGGAGCCGAGGAGGCGGACGGCCTCGCGGGCCTCCTCCTCCAGGACGACCCGCGGGGGGAGCTCGACGCTGGTGAGGGAATCGGGGGTCACCGCCCACAGGAAGCTCCGCTCGCGGCCGAGCGCGTACTCCAGCAGCAGCGTGTCGGGATCGAGGCTCCGCTGGATCGTCCGCAGGCTCGCCGGTCGGGCCTGGCCAAGGGCGGTGTAGCGGGGGGAGGCCTGGCGGATGCGGTCCCGCAGCCGCTCGGACCGGAGGAGCAGGTCGCGCAGCTCCCGCTCGGCGGCCTCCACCCGGGAGGCCGGGGCGCCGCTCTCCGCCAGAGAGAGGCGCCGCCGCTCGGCGGAGCTCACCCGGTCTCCCAACTCGGCCTCCTGGCGCAGGAGGCCGGGATCGATCCCCCGCCGGAGATCGGCCCGCGCCTGGGCCAGGCTGTCGAGCAGGCTGCGGGCCCGCGCCAGCTCGCCCGCCTCGAAGGCCCGGGCGTCGTGCCCGGCGGACGGCTCGCGCTGGTGGAGCCGCATGAGCAGACTCACGTAAAGCTCGTAATAGTCCTGGCGGGTCGCTAGGAAGGAGGCGCGCAGCTCGGGAGCGACCATCTCGACGCGCAGGGCCTCGACGATGCCGAGGGCGCTCTCCACGGCCCGCCGCGCGCCTTCGAGGTCGCCGGAACGGAAGGCGACGCGCGCGAGGCCCAGGCGAGCCGCGGCCTGGTAGGAACGGTTCCCGGAGACCTCGGTGCCCCGCAGGACTTGGGAGTACGTTCCGGCCGCGCCGCCCAGGTCGCCGGCCTCCTCCTGGAGCCGTCCCAGGTCGAGGAGGGCCATAGGCTCCCGGAGCCGGTCGCCGGCCTCGCCCAGCTCGCGGACGGCTTCCACATAGAGCCGCCGCGCCTCCTCTTTCCGGCCCAGACCCTCGTAGGCCGCGCCGAGGTCGTGGAGGGCCACGGCCTCCCCCGTCCGGTTCCCCAGCCGCCGCTGGGCGAGGCGGGACCGTTCGATCGCGGCGATCCCCTCCGGGGCTCGCCCGGTCCGGACGAGCGCCTTGCCGAGGTCGTCCAGCGCGCCCGCGGCCTCCAGCCGGCGCCCCCGGGCCTCCAGGAGGGGCAGGCCGCGGTTGAAGTGATCGATCGCCCGCTGGGGCTCGCCCATCAGGGCGTAGGCCCGTCCCAGGCTGATCAGGGTCTCCCCCTCGTCGCCAGCCGGGCCGAGCTCGCGCTGGAGGGCGAGCTCCCGCTCGTAGGTCTCGAGGGCCTTCTCCATCTTCCCCTGGAGGGTGTAGACCCGGGCGATGGCGTCGAGGAGCGAGGCCGTCGCTTTCCGGTCGCGGAGCGCGCGGTCGATCGCCAGCGCCTCGCCGTAGCTCTGCAAGGCCTCCTCGGTCTCCCCCCGGGTGACGCGGACGATCCCGATCCCCTTCAGCGCTTGGGCGGCCTCGCTCCGGCGGCCCAGCTCCCGGAAGAGGGAGAGGGCCTCCTGGTAGGCCGCGAGAGCCGCCGCGGGCTCTCCCAGGTTCCGGTGGAGGTCGCCGAGGATGCTGAGCGCCTCCGCCTGGGTGCCCCGCTCGCCCAGGGCGCGGAACCCGGAGATGGCCTCCCGGTACTTCGCCACCGCCTGGCGCTGCGCCGCCGCGTCCGGCTGCTGCCACAGCCTCTCCCCCTCGGCGAGGGTCCGGTGCGCGGCGGTGTAGCCGCGGTCGCGGCCGTCCGCGGGGCGGACCGCCCGCACCAGGAGCGCGTAGCGGCCGGCGGGGGCCCGCGGATCCGCCGGGCGGATCTCCAGGCGGTAGTCCCCTCCGGCCTCGGCCACCACCGGCACGGGCTCCGGCCCCTGCCCCTCGTTGGGGCTGTCGACCGTGGTGAGGAGACGGCGTCCGGGCCCGTAGAGGCTCACCACCACGTCGATCCCGCGCTGGTCGACGACGAGGTCGGCGAACCGGTCCTTGGCGAGGGAGAAGGTATAGGCGTGGGTCTGCCCCCCCGCGATCTCATGGCTGGTTTCGCCGGGCGTGATGCGGACCCGCTCGGCGAGCCGAAGCCCGGGCCTCTCCGGGCGCCCGCACGCCAGCGCCAAGCCGAGAGCGAGGGCCAGGGCCGGCCTCCTAGCGATCGTCGATCCGCAGGACATGCTCCTCGATCAGCTCCTTGCCTCCGGCGCTCCCCGGGCCGAGACCGAAGAGCCGCACCCGGAACCGGCCGCTCCCGAGCGCCGGCAGCGGCACCGTCACGCTGAGAGAGCCGGACGAATTCAGCGCGCCGTCGTAGGACCAGGCCTCCTGCCCGCCCACCGGCGCGATCTCCACCCGGTACCGCTCATACCTACGCTCTCCGGCGGGGGTCAGGATGAGGGTGAAGAAATGATTCTTGAGAGACACCACGACGGCGTCATCCCCTCCTTCGCCGCGCGCGGCGTCGGCGTCGAGGTCCAGGACCGGAGCGTTCGCTTGGGGGAGCGACAGCTCGGCCACGGTCCGCCGCAGGGAGGCCACCCAGACCGAGAGGCCGATCGTGGCCGCCAGCAGCGCCGCCGCCAAGGCCGGGAGCCAGCGGGGGGAGGGGGCGCGCCGGCGCAGGGGGACGACCGGGGCCAGCGGCGCCGGCTCCTCCTTGCGGATCTCCGACTGGAGGCTCCTCCACAGCGCCTCCTGGTCCGCCGGAGCGAGCGAGCCGGCGCCGAACCCGGGGTCGGCCAGGCCGTCGAGGTCGAGCAGGAGGGCGGCGCACTCGGGGCAGCCCACGAGGTGGTCCTGGAGCCGCCGCTCCTCCGGCTCCGTCAGCTCGCCGGCGTGATAGGCCGCCAGCATTTCCGGCTTGGGATGGGGCTCGGGATGGGTCATGTCGCCGCCTCCTCGGGCTCCCCGGCGAGCGGGTCCTGGAAGTAGGGGCCCAGCTCCTCCTGGAGCTTCTTCCGGGCCTTGAGCAGGTGGACCTTGACCGTCTCCGGCGACAGCCGCATCAGCACCGCGATCTCCCGGTACTTGAGCTCCTGGTCGACGCGCAGCACCAGGCACTTCCGCATCTGCTCCGGTAGCCGGTCGATCGCCTGGCGCAGGAGGCGCGAGCGCTCCTTGCGCAGCACCTCCTCGCCGGGAGCGGGGGCGTCCGCCGCGGCGATCCGCTCCACCGGCCCGCCGTCGTCCTCGTCCTCCAAGGGGACCTCCTGGCCTCCGCGCTTGCCGGCCGCGCCCCAGCGCAGCCGCTTGCGGTAGGCGTTGGTGGCGATCTTGAACAGCCAGGTCTCGAAGCTGGCGTCGCGCCGGTATCCCTCCATGCCCCGATAGATCCCGAGGAACGTCTCCTGGGTTAGGTCGAGACATTCCTGATGGGGGAAGCCGCGCCGGGTGAAGAAATGATAGAGGCGGGGGGAGTAGAGGTCGAACAGGCGGCGGAAGGCCTCGTCGCGAGACGCGCCCGACTGCAACTGCTCGATGAGGCCTTGGACGGGCTCGCTCGGCTCCGGCATCGGCGAAATTCCTGGAGGCCCTTCATCATAGCGCAACCGGAGCAGGGGAGGCGGCCGTGTAGAATCCCCGGCCGGGAGGGGCACCTCGCATGGCCATCAGCGTTTTCGATCTCTTCACTATCGGCATCGGGCCTTCGAGCTCCCACACGGTGGGTCCGATGCGCGCTGCCCGCCGTTTCGCCGGGCGGCTGGAGCACGAAGGGCTGCTCGACCGCGCCGGCCGCGTCCGGGTGGAGCTCTTCGGCTCCCTGGCCCTCACCGGCAAGGGGCACGGCACCGACCGCGCCGTGCTCATGGGCCTGGAGGGGGAGACCCCCGAGGCGATCGACCCCGACGGCGTGGCACCACGGCTGGAGACGATCCGCGCCGAGGAGCGGCTGGCCCTGCTCGGCCGGCACGCCGTCCCCTTCCACGAGAAGGAGGACCTGATCTTCAATCGCCGCGAGCTGCTGCCTCTCCACTCGAACGGCATGCGCTTCACCGCCTGGGACCTCGAAGGGGCCGAGCTCGACCACCGGATCTATTACTCGGTGGGGGGCGGCTTCGTGGTCAACGAGGGGGCGACGGGGGAGGGAAGGCTGGTCGAGGACACCACCGAGCTGCCGTACCCCTTCCACAGCGGCCAGGAGCTGCTGGAGATCTGCGAGGCGAACGGGCTCACCCTCTGGGAGCTGATGCTGGAGAACGAGAAGGTCTGGCGCAGCGAGGAGGCGATCCGCGTTGGCCTGTTGCGGATCTGGGAGGCGATGCAGCGCTGCGTCGAGCGCGGCTGCCGGCAGAGGGGCGTGCTTCCCGGGAGCCTGCGGGTGCCGCGGCGGGCCCCCTCGCTCCACGAGGAGCTGCGCTCCCGCCCCGAGGAGGCGCTCAAGGACCCGCTGACCGTGCTCGACTGGGTGAACCTGTTCGCCCTCGCGGTCAACGAGGAGAACGCGGCCGGCGGCCGGGTGGTCACAGCGCCCACCAACGGCGCGGCGGGGATCGTGCCGGCGGTGCTCCACTACTACCGCCGGTTCACCCCGGGAGCGGACGAGGAGGGGGTGATCCGCTTCCTGCTCACCGCCGGGGCCATCGGCATCCTCTACAAGGAGAACGCCTCGATCTCCGGCGCCGAGGTGGGCTGCCAGGGGGAGGTCGGGGTGGCCTGCTCGATGGCGGCCGGCGGGCTGGTGGCCGCCCTCGGCGGCACCACCGAGCAGATCGAGAACGCCGCCGAGATCGGCATGGAGCACAACCTCGGCCTCACCTGCGATCCCGTGGGCGGGCTCGTCCAGATCCCCTGCATCGAGCGCAACGCCATGGGGTCCGTGAAGGCGATCAACGCCTCGCGCATCGCCCTGCGCGGCGACGGCTCGCACAAGGTCTCGCTCGACCGCGTCATCAAGACCATGCGCGAGACCGGCGCCGATATGAAGACCAAATACAAGGAGACCTCCCGCGGCGGCCTCGCCATCAACGTCATCGAGTGCTGAGCCGCGGCGGGAGGGGGTGCCGGCCTATTCCCCCTCGTCCTCCACCACCCGGTGCCGCAGGATCCGCCCCGCCCGCTCCAGGGCGAGGGGTCCCGCCGCCTCCAGCAGTTGGGCGATGGCCTCGGGGCTGCGGGTGAAGCGCTCCAGCACGTTGATCCCGAACGCCCAGTCCTCGTCGAAGAGGTCGATCCAGCCCACCGCCTCGCCCTGGCGCAGCAGCGGGAAGCCGCCGTTCCAGCGCTCCTTGCCGAGCGCATAGAAGGCCTCGCGCCCCACGAACGGGCGGACCGCGGCGGCCAGCATCGCCGTGGAGCGGTCGAGGAAGAGGGCGGACGGCGAGTCCCCATACCGCGGACTCTCGCCCAGCCGCCACAGGACGAAGGCCTCGCGGCCGTCGGAGGTGGACGCGGGCTCCACCCGCCAGGGACCGGCGACGTCCGCCTCGGCGGCGGAGGCGGGCTCGTCCTCCCGCCGGAAGCGGCGGAGGAACCCGTCCTCGAAGGCGTTGGGGGAGGGGGTGGTAGGATCTTCGGGATCACGCATGGGGGTGACTCCTGTGCGGGGTTGGGTCCGGGCGAGTGACGGCTCGTTCCGGGCCGTTGTTTTTTCTGGCCGGCGGAGCCCGCCGGCGGCTCACGACGAAAAAACTTACGCCTTCATTACGCTATGGAGCGTAAACGGATGCCGTCCCGAAGTCAAGCGTCCGTTCAGCGCTCTTCCACCTCGATCCACTTGCGGGCGCGGGGGGGCTGCCAGGCGGCGAGGCGGTCGAGCAGGCGCTCGGGGTCGTCGCCGACGATCGCCATCGAGCGATGGGCCTCGTTGAGGAAGCGCTCGGCGGTCACGTGGTCGAGGAAGGCGAGGAGGTGGTCGTAGTAGCCGGCGACGTTGAGGAGGCCGCAGGGCTTGGGGTGGAAGCCGAGCTGGCTCCAAGTCCAGACCTCGAACCACTCCTCCAGCGTGCCGATGCCGCCGGGGAGGGCGAGGAAGCCGTCGCTGAGCTCGGACATCCGCGCCTTGCGCTCGTGCATGGAGCCCACCACCTGGAGCTCGGTCAGGCCGTCGTGGGCGAGCTCAAGCGTCGCGAGCGCCTCGGGGATGACGCCGACCACCTTCCCGCCGGCGGCCAGGGCGGCGCCGGCCACCACGCCCATCAGCCCCACCCGGCCGCCGCCGTAGACCAGGGTCATCCCGCGCTCCGCCACGATCCGGCCGAGCCGGGCCGCGGCCTCCGCGTACGCCGGAGAGGCGCCGGGGTTGGAGCCACAGAAGACGCAGAGGCTGTTCAACGCTAGGGAGTCAGCCCCGCGATCTCGATCGCGTTGAGCGCGCCGCCGCGGGTGAGGTTGTCCATCACCGCCCAGAGCCAGAAGCCGCCGCCCGCCTCGTCCTTGCGGACGTTGCCGTAGATCACCTTGTCGCTGGCGGCGGCGTCGATCGGCCCCAGGTGCTTGGGCTTGTCGGCGGCCTCCAGGTGGGGGTGGCCGGCGAGCGCCTTGCGGATCGCCTGGAGCGTGGGGCCGCCGGCGCAGCGCACGTAGAGGCTCGCCGAGACGGAGTGGAAGACCCCGCCCTGGAGGATCTGCAACGCCAGAGGCATGCCGGGGAGCACCGCCTGGAGCTGCGCCGCCACCGGGTCCGCCGACAGCGGCACCGGCAGCAGGTTGAAGGAGAGCTGGGCGCCGAAGACCGGGGTCGGAGTTCGCCGGGTCATCGCCACGATCTGCCGGGTCTGCTCGAAGAGCTCCTCCAGGCCGGCGTCGTCGCGCATCGAGGCGGGCTGGATCAGCGTGGCGACCGCCTCCTCGACCTCCAGGCCCTGCAGGGCGTGCAGCAGGTGGGCGAGCAGCACCACCCCCGGATGGGGCGAGAGCAGCACGCGGTGTCCCCGCGCCGCCTCGTCGTTGACCCCGGCCACCACCGGTCGGCCGTCCCCGGCCGTGGCGTCGAGGGAGAGGAGGACCGCCTCGGCGCCGGAGGGGAGCTCGGCGAGGACCAGCCGGCTGTCCTCCATCGTGCCGCAGAGGAAGACGGCGGAGGCCCCCTGGAGCTTCTCCGGCTCGTAGCGGGTCACCATGGCGGCGGCCCCGCCGACCTCGGTCAGGGTGCCGATCTCGTCCTCGCGGTTGCTCAGCAGGCGGATCTCCCCGCCCACCGCGGGGAGCCGCTCCAGGGTCTCCCGCAACTCCTTGGCGAGGAGATTCATGGGATGCACGATGACGATGGTGCTCACGGGGCTCCTTCGAGAGGGGGTGGCGGGGCGTCCTCAGGCCGCCGCCCACGCCGGGAGCGCAGGCGCGCGAACGCGGCGAGCGCCGGTCCCGACAGCGTATACAGGAGGGCGAGCGCCAGCAAGAGGGTCCGCAACTGGTACCAGGTGAGCAGCACGATCACCGCGATCGGCACCAGCGCCCGATAGCTCCATCGCCTGCGGAGGTTGAGCTTCTTGAAGCTGTTGTAGCGGAAGGTCGAGACCATCAGCGCGCCGACCAGCAGCAGCGCCGACCCCATCACCGCCTCCAGGACGATCCGGAGGTCGCCGGTGGCGTCCAGGGAGAACCAGAGCAGGGCGCAGATCGTCAACGCGGCCCAGGGGGAGGGCAGGCCGACGAAGTAGCGGCTGTCGACGACCCGGGTCTGCACGTTGAACCGGGCGAGCCGGGTCGCCGTGCAGACCATGTAGAAGACGGAGAGCAGCCAGGTGTCCCGGTTGAAGTCCCGCAGCCCCCAGAGGTAGGCCAGCATCCCGGGCGCCGCGCCGAAGGTGATGACGTCGGCCAGCGAGTCGTACTCCTTGCCGAACTCGCTCTCGGTGCCGGTCATGCGGGCGATCCGCCCGTCGACGCTGTCGAGGGCCGCCGCCAGCACGATGAACAGCAGCGCCTTCTCGAATTCCCGGCCGTTGATCCCCAGGATGATGGCGTAGAAGCCGAACACCATGTTGCCCATGGTGAACAGGCTGGGCAGCAGGTAGGCCCCGCGCCGGATGCCGCGCGCCCGCGGGCGCGCGGCGACGCGGTCACCGGGGCCGTCGTCGATCAACGTCCCTCTCCCGGCACCGCCACGGGGGTGGCGCCGTTCTTCAGGCGGTCTCCCTTCTTCACCAGCACGCGGTAGCTCTCCGGGACCAGCAGATCCACCCGCGACGAGAACTTGATCAGCCCCATCGACTGCCCGCGGTGGACCCGGTCCCCTTCTTTCAAATAGCAGACCACCCGGCGGGCCAGGAGCCCCGCGATCTGCCGCACCCCGATCAGGTCGCCGTTGGGACGGCGGATCACCGAGAGGTGTTTCTCGTTGACCTCCCCGGCGTCCTCGCGGAAGGCGGCCACCTTGCGGCCGCGGGCGTAGCGGGAGGCGATCACCTCGCCCGCCGCGGGCACCCGCTGGACGTGGATGTCGAACACCGAGAGGAAGGTGACGATCCGCTGGTAGCGCCCGGGGCCGATCTCCGGGTCCTCGAGGGTGTCGATGCGGGTGATCAGGCCGTCGGCGGGGGCCAGCACGTACCCGGCCTCCCCCTCGTAGGCGCGCTTGGGATCGCGGAAGAAGAGGAGGATGAGGAGGCCGGCGACGAGCGCCGTGGTCCCCCAGCCGGGCCGCCCGAAGAAAAACAGCAGCCCGGCGAGGAACCAGAAGGGGAGGACGAAGGGCCAGCCTTCTTTCGCGAGCTTCATCGTTGGGGGCTCCGGTCGTTCTCGTGATCTCGGTTCAGGTCTCCACGGAGCCCCGGCGAAAGCCTAGGCCGTGACCCGCGTCTCGCGATGCGCTCGCAGGATCTGTTCCATGTGGTCCTTGAGCGCCAGCTTGTGCAGCTTGATCTTCTTCTCTTCGATCTCGTCTTCCTGGGAGAGGAGGGACTTCTGGTTGATCTCCTGCAGCCGCCTCTCGTAAGCCTGGTGCTCCTCATAGAGGCGGCGGAACTCGTCATCCGTCTTGATCAGCTCCGCCTTGAGCTCGTCGTGTTGAGACATACGTCTGCCTCCTTTGCCTGGTCGGAAAGTGTTCGATGAAACGAGGAAAGCGGTCCGTCATGGACCGGTACCTGCGAATGGAGAAAGAGACGAGGGCGGCCGGCGGCGAGCGGGCTCACCGTAGGACCGGCTCCGGGACACGGTCACGCCCCGATCCCTGACGGGTGTGGCTGGCCGTGATGGGAAGAAGTGTCAGCATTGTGGCGCTGACCCGAGAATAGCACCGGGGTGCGGGGGGATCAAGGCGGGGGCGGCCACGCAGGGCCGCCCCTACAGAAATCTCAGGAAACCCGTTCGTCCAGGATCGCCCCGGCCCGGTCCAGCGCCACCTGGCCGGCCGCCTCCAGGAAGATCGCCAGCGACTCGGGGGAGCGGGCGAGGCTCTCCGCCACGTGCAGGGAGGAGATCAGCCCCTCGTCGAAGAGAGCGGAGAAGCCCACCACCTCGCCGCCGTTCCCCGCCTCCACGGCGAAGCCCGCCGGCCCGGCCTCCTTGGCGAGACGGAACGCCGCCTCCCGCCCGGTGCCCGGGAGCACCGCCGCCGCCAGCAGCGCCAGGAACCGGCGATTGAACACCGCCGCCGGCCGGAATCCCCGCTCCCGGCTCTCGCCGAGCCGGAACAGGCCGAACCCCTCGCCGGGGATCTCCTCGACGTGCCACGGACCCGCCGCGTCGGCCTCGCCCGCCGTTGGCGGCTCGTCGCGCTCGCCCAGGCGCTGGAGGAAGGTGGAGGTGAAGGCGTTGGGGGAAGGAAGGGTAGAATCGGTGTAGCCATGCATTGGACTGCTCCTTTGCGTGGTCAGGCCCGGAGGATGAGTGCCCGCTCACCTTCGGGCCGTTTTCGTTTCGAGGCCGGACGCTCCGGCCCGCTCTGTTAACGTACAGTAGAACAGAAGGCGGCGGAAGTAAAGCGGGGCACAAGGTTTTTTTGCCCCCGGTTCGTCCTGCCCTCCGAGGCCTCACCCCTAACCCCTCTCCACAAGTGGAGAGGGGAAACTTCGCTCCGAAAGCAATGACTCTCTGGAAACGCGCCCCCCCACTCCACGTGAGTGGAGAGGGGCCGGGGGTGAGGCCTCGGAGGGCAGGACGAACCGAAGACACCGCGATCCTGTACGCCGCTCAGATCCCCAGCACGAAGATCAGCGCGTCCGTGCCATCCCGGTAATACCCCTTCCGGTGGCCGGTGCAGGAGAAGCCGAGGCTCTCGTAGAGATCGATGGCGGGCTTGTTGTCCACCCGGACCTCCAGGAAGCAGACCTGGACGTCCAGCCGGCGCAGGCGCTCCAGCCCCTCGGTGAGCAGCGCCCGGGCGAGACCCTGGCGGCGGATCGCAGGATCGACCCCGACGCGCAGGAGCTCCGCCTCGCCCACCGCGTGGCGGAAGGCGGCGTAGGCGTCCGGCGGCCCCTCGGGGCTCCGGGAAGCGACGAGCAGCACGGCGTGGGGGTGGGCGAGCTCATAGGCCAGCATCTCGCGCGGCCACGGGTCGTGGAACGCCAGCTCCTCCAGTTGGGCGATGCGGTCGAGATCCGCCTCACAGGCGGAACGGACGGCGGGCGCGGGAACGGTCACGTCAGAGCGGGCACGCGGGGTTTGGGAAGAGTGATGGCCGGGGGACGCGAGTAGATCGCCGAGGTGAGGAGCGCCGGGTCCCAGACTGTCCCGGGCGAGGCCGCCAGGAGGGCCGCCGCCGGAGCGAGCGCTCCCGGCTCCAGGAGGCGCAGGTCCGCGGGCCAGCCGGGGACCTCCCGCAGCCGCGACACCCCGAAGCCGGCCACCACCGCCTCCCCGCCGCCGGTCAGGCGCGGCAGCTCGGGGCCGGGAATCAGCTCCATCTCTCCGAGGGGCCGGCCGTCCTCGAACGCCTGGGCGCTCCAGTCCCCCCGCAGGGCGTCCACGGCGGCGATCACCCGTCCGGCCGTCCCTGCCGAGAGGGCCAGGGCCTGGAGGGAGGGGAGGGCGGTGGCGGGGATCCCCAGCGCCTGGTGCAGGCCGAGCGCGGTGGCGAGGCCGATCCGCAACCCGGTGAAGCTCCCCGGGCCCCGCAGCACGGCGATGGCCCCGAGATCGCCGATCCTGATCCCCGCCTCGTCGAGCACTTCCTGGATCATCTCCAAGAGCCGCTTGGACGACCGCTCCTGCTCGACCGACCGCGAGGCTATGACCGCGCCGTCCCGCGCCAGGGCCACGCTGACGAGGGGAGAGCCGCTGTCGAGGGCGAGGAGGTGCATGGAGGGAATATATCGCGGGCGCCTGGGTAGCGAAGCCCTGTTTTACCGCCCTGGAGGGGCGGATATTGAATAGCCTGGGGTTTCAACCCCAGGCGGGGGGGCGAGGGCGGAACGCCTCCTCGCCGCCCACCCGGGGTTGAAACCCCGGGCTGGTGAATACCCGCCCCTCCAGGGCGGAAAACGAGATCTTCATCCCTGGGCGGGATCACACGTTTTTCCCTCTTTGCACGACGCTATACTCCCCCCCGCATGTCCAGCCTCCCCGTCACGTCCCTGACTCCGATGATGCGCCAATACCTGGAGGTCAAGGCGCAGCACCCCGACGCCCTCCTGATGTACCGCATGGGGGACTTCTTCGAGATGTTCTTCGAGGACGCCCGCCAGGCGGCGCCCATCCTGGAGGTCCAGCTCACCGCGCGCCAGCGGGGGACCGAGAACGAGACCCCCATGTGCGGCGTCCCCCATCACGCCCTGGAGACCTATCTCGCCAAGCTCCTCGCCGCCGGGCTCAAGGTGGCGATCTGCGACCAGGTGGAAGACCCGGCCCAGGCCAAGGGGCTGGTCAGGCGCGAGGTGACCCGCGTGGTCACCCCCGGCACCGTCTCCGATCCCGGGCTGCTCGAAGGCAAGGAGGAGAGCTTCCTCGCCGGGCTGGTCTGGGACCGCGACGCCGGGGCCGGCGCCTTTCTCGACCTCTCGACCGGCACCTTCTTCGTCCGCCGCTGGCGCACCCCCGAGGAGGCGGTGGAGGACCTCGCCCTGCTCCGCCCCCGCGAGGTGCTCTACTGCTCGGAGCGCGGCGAGGAGGGGTTCCCGATGGAGATCACCGACTGGGCCGAGCGCGAGTGCCCCTGCCGCACGCCGCTCGCCGGGGACCGCCTGTTCGACCCCCAGCGGGCCGGCGAGCTGCTGCTCCGGCAGTTTGGCGCGGGAACCCTGCGCGGCTTTGGATTGGAGGAAGGGGAGCCGGCGGTGAAGGCCGCGGCGGCGGCGCTCGCCTACGCCCAGGAGACCCAGCGGAACGGCCTCGCCCACGTGCGCGGCCTCGCCGTCCGCGAGGCCGGGGACCGCCTGATCCTCGACGCCTCCACCCTCGCCAACCTGGAGGTCTTCGCCGGCCAGCGCGCCTCCGCCGCCGGCACCGGCCGCCGGCGGACCACCCTGCTCGCCGTGCTCGACCGCACCGTCACCGCCCCCGGCGGCCGCACCCTGCGCGAGTGGCTCCGCCGCCCCTTGGTCGATCCGAAAGAGATCGCGGAGCGCCACCGGGCCGTGGGGATGCTGGCGGCGGACAATCCCCGGCGGGAGCGCCTGCGCGAGCGGCTCGCCCGCATGGCCGATCCCGAGCGGCTGGTGGCCCGCGCCGTGCTCGGCACCCTCACCCCCCGCGAGGCCGCGGCCCTGCGCGACGCCCTGGCCGAGGCGCCGGCCCTCCTGGACGAGCTGGCCGCCCTCACGGCGACCGATCCGGGCGCCGCGCCCCTGCTCGAGCGGCTCGGCGAGACCGACCCCCTGCCCGAGCTGTACGCGGAGCTGGCGCGCACCCTGGAGGCGGCCCCGGCGCCCAGCCTCCAGGATGGGGGCGTGATCGCCGCCGGGGTCGATCCCGACCTCGACCACTACCGCTCGCTGACCCGTGACAGCAAGCGGCACATCCTGGCCCTGGAGGTGCGGGAGCGCGAGCGCACGGGGATCTCCTCGCTCAAGATCCGCTACAACAAGGTCTTCGGCTACTACCTGGAGGTCACGCGGGCGAACCAGGAGCGGGTGCCTTCGGACTACATCCGCAAGCAGACCCTGGTCAACGCCGAGCGCTACGTCACCCCCGAGATCAAGGAGCTGGAGGAGCAGATCCTCTCGGCCGAGGAACGGCAGATCGCCCTCGAGCAGCGGTTCTTCCGCGAGCTGACCTCGAGGATCGCCGCCGAGTCGGCCGGGCTGATCGAGCTGGCGGAGGCGGTGGGGGCGCTCGACGCCCTGGCCTCCTTCGCCGAGGTGGCGGCCCGCAACCGCTACGTCCGTCCGAAGATGGGGGAGGCCGGGGCGCCCCTGATCATCCGGGAAGGCCGGCACCCAGTGGTCGAGCAGGCGAGCCGCGACGCCTTCGTGCCCAACGACGCCGAGCTCGACGGCGAGACGGCCCAGATCGTCCTCCTCACCGGCCCCAACATGGGCGGCAAGTCGACCTACCTGCGGCAGGTGGCGCTGATCGTCCTGATGGCCCAGGCGGGGAGCTTCGTGCCGGCCGAGGAGGCGGTGATCGGCGTCTGCGACCGCATCTTCACCCGGGTGGGCGCCTCGGACGACCTCGCCCGGGGCGAGTCGACCTTCATGGTGGAGATGATCGAGACGGCGAACATCCTCCGCCACGCGACCGAGCGGAGCCTGGTGATCCTCGACGAGGTCGGCCGGGGGACGGCGACCTTCGACGGCCTGTCGCTCGCCTGGGCGATCGTCGAGTACCTCCACGAGAACCGGCGGCCGAAGACCCTGTTCGCCACCCACTACCACGAGCTGACCGAGCTCGCCTCGCTGCTGCCGCGGGTGGTGAACCGGACGATGGCGGTCAAGGAGTGGGAGGAGCGGATCGTCTTCCTGCGCCGGGTGGTGCCGGGGAGCGCCGACAAGTCCTACGGTCTCCACGTGGCGCGGCTGGCCGGGCTCCCCCTGGCGGTGATCGACCGCGCCGGGGAGATCCTGGCCAACCTGGAGTCCCTGGAGTACGACCCCACCGGCAAGCCGCGTCTGGCCCGCGGCAACGCCCCGGACACCGGCGAGCCCGCCCAGCTCACCCTCTTCGCCCCTCCCGAGCAGGTGGTGGCGGGGGTGCTGCGGGACGTGGACGTGAACCAGCTCACGCCGCTGGCGGCGCTGAATCTGCTGCACAGCCTGAAGGCGCGGCTGGGAGGTTGAGCCCATCCGACCGATCCGTCGGATCCGACGGATCGGTCGGATAAACACCTCGACAAGAGTAGCTCCCCTCTCCCGGTGAGGGAGGGCGGGAGGGGTCGGGAGAGGGGCAGGGGTGAGGGTTCGGGGCGGGGGCCCTTCCTCCTGTAAGATCCCTCCCCATGAAACCCGCCGACCAGGTCTTCGTGGGCATCCCCGGGCCGGAGCTGGACAAGGCGTCCGCGGAGATCCTCGCCGCCCACCAGCCCGGCGGGTTGATCCTGTTCAAGCGCAACATTGAGGACGAGGAGCAGCTCAACGACCTCGTCACGGCGCTGCGCCGCCTCCTCCCCGAGGCGGTGCTGGCGATCGACGCCGAGGGGGGGCGGGTCGACCGGCTCAAGGACGTGGTGGGACCGGCGCCGGCCGCCTCGTTCCTCGCCGGGAAGCCCACCAGCTACTCCCTCCAGGCGGGAAACTGGGTCGCCCAGTCGCTGCGGCTGTTCGACCTCGACGTCGATTTCGCGCCGGTGGTCGACCTCGACCGGGGGCTGGCGGACAACGCCCTCGACGGCCGCTATCTCGGCAAGACCCCGAAGGAGATCATCCCGCGCGCCCAGGCGTTCCTGCGCGGCCTGCACTCGGGCGGCGCGGGGGGGTGCGTCAAGCACTTCCCCGGCCTCGGCGGGGCGGGGGAGGACACCCACTACCACATGTCCGCCGTCTACCTCCCCGCCGAGGAGCTGCGGCCGGACCTGGAGCCGTTCGCGGCCCTGGCGCGCCTGGCGGGGGCGGTGATGGTGGGGCACGCCCTCTATCCCGCCTATGACCCCTCGATGCGGCCGGCGACCCTGTCGCCCGAGGTGGTCGGCGGCATCCTGCGCGGCCGCCTCGGCTTCGACGGCCTCGCCTTCAGCGACGACATGGAGATGAAGGCGCTCGACGAATGGGGGGACCTCCCCGAGCGCTGCCAGGCCTCCTTCGCCGCCGGCTGTGACGTGCTGATGGTCTGCCACACCCTGGAGGCCCTCCCCGAGGTGGTCGAGCGCATCGCCCACCCCGCCCTCGCCGAGCGCATGGCCGACGCCAACCGCCGCCTCGACACCTACCGCCAGCGCCTGATCACCCTGCGCTCGGCCCGCGAGTACGTGGACTTCATGCGCAACAACCCCCAGGGGGAGCGCCTGGAGCGGGTGCGGCAGGCGCTGGCGCAGATCCAGGAGGGGGCGGGGGGGTAGGGCTACTCCGGCGGTGCCACCGGCACCACCGGCAACTGCACCTCGCTGGTGGGCACCCGTCGCCCCTCCTCGACCGGCCGGGGAAAGTGGTGGGGGGTGGGGCCGACGACGCGGTCGCGCCCCTCGGCCTTCGCCTGATAGAGGCGCTCGTCGGCGCAGCGGAGGAGGTCGGGCGGGGAGTCGCCGTCGTCCGGCCAGATGGCCACGCCGATGCTCACCGTCACGCTCGCCGGCTTCGCGCGGCCGGGGAGCGCGATCGCCTTCACCGCCACCACCCGGCGGAAACGCTCCAGCAGGTCGGTGGCCCGGCCGCTCATCACTCCCGGCAGGATCAGGGCGAACTCCTCGCCGCCGTAGCGCGCCACCACGTCGGTGGCGCGGCAGGAATCGCGCAGGGTCCTGGCGACGGCGCGCAGGGCCTCGTCTCCCCCGGCGTGGCCATAGGTGTCGTTGAACTTCTTGAAGTGATCAATGTCCAGCATGGCGACGGCGAAGCGGCCGTCCTCGCGGCGGGCGAAGGCCACCTCCCGCTCGAGCTGCTCGTTGAACACGGCGCGGTTGAGCAGGCCGGTGAAGCGGTCGCGGGTGGAGAGCAGCCGCAGCTCGCGCGTGCGCACCACGATCGTCGCCGCGATGAAGGTCGCCCCGGTGAGCTGGGCCAGGGGGGCGAACGCGGCGGCGTGCGCGTCCCAGCGCCAGTCGGCATAGGCGATCACGGCGGCGTACTGGATCAGGGCCAGGACCCCGGTGACGATGCAGATCCGCACGTCGTAGCGCAGGCTGGTCGCGGCGATGGCCAGGAAGTAGATCGGGAACAGGCCGAGGTTGTTGGTCGCCTCCTCCGGCCGGCCCAGGAAGAGGAAGACGGCCAGCATGGCGCTCACCAGGCTGACGTCGAGGATGCTGCTGATGAAGCCGATCCAGCTCTTCCCCCACTGGCGGTTGGTGGCCGAGTAGAGGACGAGGGCCAGCACCAGCCCGATGGTCCCGGTGGCGAGCAGGGCCAGGGGATCGTAGAAGCCCGGCCTCTGGAGCAGGGCGTCGATCGGGAAGTAGAGCAGGGCGACGACGATCAGCAGGCGCACGCCCGCGACCAGCAGCTCGCCGCCGAAGCCGGCGGTCGAGATCTCCGGCTCGGGGGGGCTCCAGACGCGCCGCCACAGCGGCGGCTCCGGCGCGGTCTTCTCCAATTGGCTCATAGCGCGGGTCTTCTCCCGCTCGCTTCCCTGGAACCAACGCATAGACCTACAACGAAATCAGTAGGTGAACTGTAGCACGCCGGAGCCCCCTTCAGTCGGTCTCCGTGAGCGCCCAGACGCCGCCCGCCGTGGCGGCGTAGATCCGGCTCGGGTCCGCCAGATCGGGGGCCAGCCGGTAGACCCGCGATGTCTGGAGCCCGCGGCTCCAATCCTCCCAGGTCTCCCCCCCGTCGTCGCTGCGGAAGACCGCGCCGTCCTCCGCCGCGGTCCAGAGGACCCCGGAGCCAGGCGCGAGGGCGAGGGCGGTGATCGTCCGGTCCGTGAGCTGGTCGCCGGCCCGGGTCCAGGTGTCGCCGCCGTCCGTGCTCTTCCAGACGCCGCGGCCGGTGTCCGGAGGGTGGGCGTCGCGGCCGGTGCCGGCGTAGACCCGCCGCGGGTCGTGTGGATCGACGGCCAGGGCGGTGACGCTGTAGAGAGGAAGGCCGGCGTCGGCCTCCGTCCAGGAGACCCCGCCGTCCACGCTGCGGAAGAAGGCGGGCTTCGTCGACGCGCAGGTGGGGCCCGCCGGCTGCGATCCCGCCACGTAGAGCACGGAGGGGGAGGAGCGGGCGAAGGCGAGGTCGGTGATCTGGCAGCCGAAGCTGGGAGCCGTCGGCGGGATGGCCCAGGTCGCTCCGCCGTCCGTGCTCTGGAAGAGATGGAGGCTGTCGCTCCCCCAGAGGTGCGAGGGGTTGGTGGGATCGATCCGCAGGAATTGGAGCTCCGGCGCGGGCGGAGAGACGGAGACCTCGGTCCACGTGGCTCCGCCGTCGCCGCTGCGCCAGAGCCAGAGGACGCCGGAGGCATAGACGATGGAAGAAGACGACGGGGCGACCTCGACGTCCAGCAGCGCGATGGCGCCGTTCGCCGGCAGCGACGGGCCGGGCAGCGCCACCCGCGCCCACCGCGTCCCGGCGTTGCGGCTGCGGAACAGCCCCGGACCGGTGAGGCCGGCCCAGAGCACCCCCGGCTCGTCCGGAGACACCGTCCGGCTCTCCAGGCCGAAGAGCCCCTGGTTGCGCCGCATCCAGGAGGCGCCGCCGTCGGCGCTGGCGAAGACGCCGCCGAGATCCGTCCCCAGCGCCGCCACCCCCGCGTAGACGGTGCCGGACGCGGACGGCGCCACGGCGACCGCAGGGATCTTCCGTTCCTGGGGCGGCAGGCCGACGGCGGACCAGTGCGCGCCGCCGTCGGTGCTCCGGAAGAGGCCGTCCGAGCCGGTGCCCGCCCACACCTCCCGCGGGGAGCGCGGAGAGACCGCCAGCGCGAGCACCCGCTCGGCGGGCGTGGAGAGCGGCGGGCCGGAGGTCGGCGACCAGGAGTCGCCGCCGTTCCGGCTCTGGAAGACGACCCGCTGGTTGCCGTTGCCCACGGCGGCGTAGATCGTCTTCGGATCGCTGGGCGCCACCGCCAGGGCGACCACCCCTCCGGCGGCCAGGCCCTGGCTCGCGAGCTTCCAGGTGGCGCCGGCGTCGACGCTCTTGAACACCCCCGCGAGAGTGCCGGCGTAGACGATGCCGCCGGCGCGCGGGACGGCCAGGACACAAATCTCACTGGCCTGCCTCCCCCCGGGAAGCGGCATGCGGGTCGGCTGCCACGAGGCGCCGCCGTTGGTGCTGCGCCAGATCCCCTGCGTGACGGTCCCGGCGTAGAGGCGGGAGGGCCGGGCCGGGTCCACCGCGACCGCCAGCACCGCGAAGGTGTTGAGCGGCAGCGCGGTCCAGTGGGCGCCGCCGTCGGTGCTCTTCTGCACCCCGCCGGCCTCCCCGCCGGACTCGGTGCCGGCATAGATCGTGTCCGGCCGGGTGGGATCGACCGCCACGTTGCTGGTGGAATTCCTGCGGATGGCGGTCCAGGAGGCGCCGCCGTTGGTGCTCCGGAAGACCCCCTCGCCGGCCACCGCGTAGAGCCGGTGGGGATCGGATGGAGCCACGGTGAGGCTGAAGATCGTGCCGCCGAACGGTCCGAGCGGCCTCCAGGGCGGCGGGAGCGCCCGGGCGGAGACGGCGAGGGCGAGCAACCAGAGCAGAACGGGGACGGCGCGCTTCACGGGCACCTGCATGGCGGGGGTTTCCTCCCTCAGAGCTTCGTTCTGCTCTTGTTTACGGAGGGAGGGCGGGGAGCATCTAGGAAAAGAAAAGGACCCAAGGGACCTCAAGGACTGCAAGGACGCCGCTCCCGGTCCTTGCAGTCCTTGAGGTCCCTGGGGTCCTTGATTTCTTTTCTTGCCTCAGAACGGAATGTCGTCCTCTTCCGGCTCCCCGCCATAGCCCCCCTCGTCGTAGGAGGGGCCCGCGGAGGGGCCGCCGCCGGACGACTGCGACTGGGAGGGGGAGGCGCCGTAGCCGCCGCCGGTCCCGTGGGACTCGAAGTCGCCGCCGCGCTGGCCGAGCATCTGGAAGGTGTCGCAGACCACCTCGGTCTTGTACTTCTTCTCGCCGCTGTTGCGGTCGTCCCAGGAGCGGGTCTGCAGGCGCCCCTCGACGTAGACCTGCTTCCCCTTGGTGAGGTACTGGCCCGCGATCTCCGCCTGCTTGCCCCAGCAGACCACCGTGTGCCACTCGGTCTGCTCCTGCTTCTGGCCGTTCTTGTCGCGCCACCGGCGGCTGGTGGCCAGGGTGAAGGTCGCGACCGGCTGCCCCGACGGGGTCGAGCGCACCTCGGGGTCGCGGCCGAGATTGCCGACCAGGATCACTTTGTTGACCATGCGTCCGTTTCTCCTCTCGAATCGGTTACGGTATCACAGCGTCCCGCCAACCCAGGGGGAGCCGTGGCGAGGCCAGAGAGCGGCCACACGGAAAAGGGTTCCTCTATTATAGGATAAAAATGCGTCTTGTCATACAGCGGGTGAGCTCGGCGGCGGTGAAAGTCGCCGGAGAGACGGCCGGCGCGATCGGCCGCGGCCTGCTCGTGCTGGTGGGGATCGAGCGCGGGGACCGCCTGGAGGTGGCGCGCGCCGCGGCGGAGAAGCTCGCCGGCCTGCGCGTCTTCGAGGACGGGGCGGGCAAGATGAACCTGGACACCGCCGCCGTGGGGGGCGCCTTCCTGATCGTCTCCCAGTTCACCCTCGCCGGCTCCCTCGCCCGCGGCCGCCGCCCCTCCTTCGACCGCGCCGCCCCGCCCGACGAGGCCCAGCCGCTGGTCGAGGCCCTGGTGGAGGATCTCCGCGCGCGCGGCTTCCAGGTGGAGACCGGCCGCTTCCGGGCGATGATGGAGGTCTCCCTGGTCAACGACGGGCCGGTGACGCTGGTGGCGGATTTCTGAGGGGCTCCAGACCGCCGGTGCCCTCTGGGGCGTTCTGCCCTCCGAAGCCTCACCCTCGATCCCTCTCCACTTCGTGGAGAGGGAGGGCCCGGAGATCAATGTCAGTGAAATCGGGAGATGGTTTTCCCCCTCTCCACGCAAGTGGAGAGGGGGCCAGGGGGTGAGGCCTCGAAGGGCAGGACGCCGAGAGGGCAAGGTCGTGCAAGAACGCGCCGGGGCGGTCCTCGATTCGCGAGTGGTCTGAGACGTTCCACGCCGCATGGGCCGCCTTTCCCCCGATCGGGGCCGCGACGGCCCCAGCCTGGGCAGGGCGGTCCCCGATTCGGGCCGCTGCGGCCCCAACCCGGGCAACGGCTGCCACGGTTGGGGCAACGGCGGCCCCATCCCGGGCAACGCCGGCCCGAATCGGGGCGGTCGCGGCCCCGGCGCGGGCCACCGCGGCCCGAGCTGGGGCAGGCAGGCCCCGAGCGCGGGCCGCGGCGGCCCCGGTGAGGGCACCGGCGCCCCGGGCTCGGGCCATCGCGGCCCTACGGCACCGTCACGTACGCGATCGGCGCCGGCATGAAGCAGAGCACGAAGAGCAGGAGGGCCGCCCAGGCGAGGACACGCCGCTTGCGGTCGAGCGGCTCGCTCTCGTCGTAGACCGGCGGGTGGTAGAGGCCGATCACCAGCACGATCAGGCACCAGAGCAGCCACCCCGGCCAGAGATAGCCGAGCAGGGCGAGCCCCAGCCAGAGGGGGAGGGCGAGGCGCCGCTGGGCGCGGCCGATCGCGGCATAGAGGATGTGCCCGCCGTCGAGCTGGCCGAGCGGCAGCAGGTTGAGGGCGGTGGCGAACAGGCCCAGCCAGGCGGCGAGGGCCGTGGGATGGAGGTTCAGCGTCATCCCCGGCGCCAGGGGTCCATGGAAGAGCCGCGTCGCCATCTCGATCGCCAGGCAATTCCCCGGCTGCAGGAGCAGCATGCTGGGCCCCCCGAAGCTCAAGGGAGCCGGCCGGGAGCGGGCGATCCCGTAGAGGAGGAAGGGGACGAGCGCCACGAAGCCGGCGATCGGCCCGGCGATCCCCACGTCGAAGAGCTGCCGCTTGCTGTAGATCGGCGCCTTGATCCGGATGAAGGCGCCGAAGGTGCCGAAGTTGATCGGCACGGGGAGGAAGAACGGCGGCGTGCAGGCGATGCCGTAGATCCGGCAGGCGACGTAGTGCCCCATCTCGTGGCAGAAGAGGATGAGGAGGGCCGGGACGGCGAAGGCCAGCCCCATCCGCAGCAGCTCCGGGCTGCGCCAGACCGCGGAGACGGTCCCCCAGGTGAGGAAGGGCTCGAGCGCGGTGGTGACGTCCGTGCGGCTCATCAGCACCATCACCGGGCTCAGCGTGGCAGTGCTGAGGAAGGTGAGCGCGAAGAGGAGCAGGGCGCGGCCGTAGAGCCGGCGCTCGGGCCGCGGCGGCGCGGCGGCGTAGACGTCGCCGGGAGCGGGAAGCAGCTCGATGAGGGGGGTGGAAAACGGCGACTCCGGCCGCCTTCCGTCGCTCATCGTGGCACTCTGGGGGAGATCAGAGGTTCTTGAGGTCCTTGCCCGGCTTGAAGCGGACCGTCTTGCCGGGGGAGATCGCCACCTCGACGCCGGTCTTGGGGTTGCGCCCGACCCCCTTCTTGCGGTCGCGCACCTGGAAGACGCCGAAGCCGCGCAGCTCGATGCGCTTGCCGTCGCAGAGGGCGCTCTTCATGGCTTCGATGATGGTATCGACGGCTTGCGCCGCCTTCACCCGGGGCACATCCGTGATTTCCGCGACGCGGTCGACGATGTCCGACTTGATCATTGCGGCTCCGAAACGGGGGCGAGTCTAGAACGGCTCTGTTGGAGTGTCAACAAAACGGAAAATCCTACTGTGCCTTGGCCTTCTTCTGGAGAATACACCGCTCGACGGCGCTGGTGGCGGCCGCCATCAGGCGCTGCATCTGCGGCAGCTCGACCGGCCCCCGGGTGGCGCCGTCGGCGTAGACCACGAGCACCAGCCGGTCCTTGATGCGCACCGGCAGCATGACACAGTCGCGCGGCAGGTCCCCTCCCCAGGTGCGGGCGAGCTGGCGGTGCGCCGGCATCGGCGGCAGCGGGCCGAAGTAGATGCCGCTGTTGTGGCGCAGGTTGAGGAAGAGCGACGGCTGGTCGAAGCCGATCGAGAAGGCCGCGAAAGCGTCGCGGTCGATCCCCGTGCCGTGCACGCGCCAGCCGGTGATCCGCTCCCGGCCGACCTGGAAGATGGCGGCGCGGCGGTGGTCCCGGCCGAGATAGCCGAGCAGCAGGCGCGCCACCTCCTCGAGGTCGGTCGCCTTGGCCAGCTCCTCCTCCGCCTCGTCGAGCGTGGTGGGCGCCGGCAGCGAGCGGTCGGCGGCGGCCGGCTCGATCCAGGAAAAGGCGCCGAGCTCGGCCCGCTCCGCGGGGGTGAGCGAGACGCTCTGGCTGCGCGGGGGGACCGGCGGCGCGGGCTCCGGCTCCGTCTCCGGCGCCTCGGCGGCGGCCACGGCCGGAGCCTGCGGGACTATCGACGCGGCCGGCGCGGCGGCGGTGGCCACCAGGGGGGCCGCCACAGGCACCGTCGGCGATGGGGCCGGCGGCGGCTCCGGAGGCTCGGGGGCGACCGCCGGCGCCGGCTTGGGCGGGAACAGCTTCGCGGCCGAGAAGAGCTCGGGGTCGACCGGCGGCACCGGCCGCGGCGCCGGGGGCGGCGGGAGGTCCGGCGCCAGGTTGAGCTTCGGCGGCGGGGCGAAGGGGCTGTCGAGCGGCGTCAGCAGCTCCTCGCCCGAGTGCGGCGGCGCCTTCTCGGCCGGTTTCTCCCAGAGGAAGCGGGCACGGTTGAGCCGGTCGAGCACCAGGCCGAAGCGCGAGGGGCACTCCTCGTGGTAGTACCTCTCGAGCGCCTCCAGGATGCGGATCTCCCCGGCGACGAAGACCTTCACCCGCTTGCCGGAGGCGAAGGCGATCTCGTCCTGGGCCGAGAGGTTGCGCGGGTCCATCAGCGCGAGGTCGAGCCGCCCCCCCTCGACGCGGAAGGGGACGGCGCGGCAGCGGCGGGCGAGCTTCTCGGGGACGAGCGCGAGCACCTCGTCGGGGACCCCTCGCAGCTCGTCGGCGCCCGCCGCGGGGACGCCGAGCTGCTCCGAGAGCCCCTTGAGCAGGAGCTCCTCGGTGAGCGCGTCCATCTCCAGCAGGCAGGTGCCGAGCCGGCCGCCGGCCACGTTCTGGTTCTTCAAGGCCCGCGTGAGCTGCTGGACGGTGATCCAGCCGCGCGCCACGAGGAGCTGTCCTAGCTTCGCCATGTCTTACCGCGGATTACCCCAAGCGTTGGAGCCGGTTTTGGAGCCCGGTTTCGGGAGCCCCTGTTCGATCGCGTCTGTAACTCGTTCTGAGGTCTGTATTTAAGCGCAAGGGCGACATTATAGGTGCGGCTCTATAGCCTTGTAAAGCGCCGAGTGGCGCTGGTATCCTGCGAGTCGTGAAGCTTTGTGCCTCCGCGGTTTGCGCCGCCAGCCTGTCCTTGCTCCCCACCGCCCTCGGCGCCGCCCCGGCTCCCCCCGGAGCGACCGCGCCCACCGCCTCCTACCAGTTCGCCCTCGGCAAGCTCCTCGCCGTCGAGGGCTCGGTCAACGACGCGCTCGCCGCCTTCGAGTCGGCGGAGAAGGCGGCCCCGCAGTCGCCGGACACCGCCTACGTGCTGGTCGAGCACGCCCAGCTCCTGGACCGCATGGCCCAGTACGAGCGCAGCTCCCCCGTGCGCGACGACTCCCTGCGCAAGGCCGGGGAGAAGATCGCCGAGGCCCGCCGCCTGGCGCCGGACAACCTCGACGTGCTGCGCGCCGCGGGGGAGATCTACCTCGACCTCGCCACGGTCGACCCCGCCTCGCTGGCGGTGGCGCGCGACGCCCTGGAGACGGTGCGCAAGCGCGACCCCCAGGACGCGCAGTCGTCCCTCACCCTGGGGCGGATCTACCTCGACCAGAACCAGCCGGACAAGGCGGCCGAGGTCTTCCGCGAGCTGGTCAACAACGTCCCCGAGCAGCGCATGGCCTACGCCCTGCTGGTCGAGTCGCTGATGCGGGCCAACAAGCCGGACGAGGCGCAGAAGGCCCTCCAGGAGATCGTCGGCTTCGATCCCAATTCGCTGGAGGCCCGGCTGACCCTGGCCGACCTGCAGACGCGGGCGGGCAGGACCGCGGCGGCCCTGGAGACCCTGCGCGGCGCTCCCGAGGAGCTGCGCGGCGACCCCCGGCTCAAGCGCCAGCTCGCCTGGGCCCTCTACCAGAACGGCGACCTCGACGAGGCGCTGAAGGCGCTCGACGCCGTGGCCGCCGCCACCCCCGCTCCCGCCCCCGGCGGCAAGGCGGGGAAGGGGGAGGGGGAGAATCCCCAGGCGCTCAACCTCCTGCGCGGGCTGATCTACACCGCCCAGGGGCGCAACGAGGAGGCGATCGCCCTGCTCGGCAAGCTCCACGACGCCGATCCCAAGGACACCGGGATCGCCCTGACCCTGGCGCGGGTGATGGAGCGCGCCGGCCGCCGCGACGACGCCGTCCGTATGCTCTCCGGCCTCGCCGCCGCCTTGGAGAAGGACGGCAAGGCCAAGGATGCCCAGGGGGTCCGCCTGGAGGCCGCGCAGGTCTACGCCGGCGCCAAGCAGTGGGACCGGGTGGGGGAGTCGGTGCGCCCGCTGCTCGCCTCCCAGGACGACGCCGTCCGGCTCCCGGCCCTGTCGCTCCAGGTCGAGGCGCTGGTCCAGGACAAGCGCTACGACGAGGCGCTGGCGCTGCTCGGCAAGGAGAAAGAGACGCCGGCCATCGCCTCCAAGCGCGCCGAGGTGCTGAGCAAGGCCGGCCGCCAGGCGGAAGCGGAGAAGGTCCTCTCCGGGCTCGCCGCCGGGGACGAGACGTCGGCGCTCGCCGCCGCCCAGGCCTGGCAGCGGCTGGAGAAGTACCAGGAGTCGATCCCGGTGCTCGAGAAGCTCGCCGCCGCGCACCCCGACCAGGCCCCCACCGGCTTCCTGCTGGGGGCGGCCTACGAGCGCTCCGGACAGCGCGACAAAGCGGTCGGCGAGCTCCGGCGCGTGCTCAAGATCGATCCCGACTTCCACGCCGCGCTAAACTATCTCGGCTACACCTTCGCCGAGGCGGGGGTGAACCTGGACGAGGCGCTGAAGCTGGTGAGCCGGGCGGTGGCGCTCGACCCCGACAACGGCGCCTACGTCGACTCGCTCGGCTGGACCTACTACCGGCTTGGCCGTCCGGAGCAGGCCCGCAACTACCTGGAGCGGGCCGCGCGTCTCGAGCCCGAGGACGCGACTTTGCAAGAGCACCTGGGGGATGTCTATGTGGCGTTGGGGCAGAAGGAGAGGGCGCGGCAGGCCTACCAGCGGGCGCTCGAGCTCGGAGGGGACAACGCCGATCAGGTCCGGCGCAAGCTGGGCGACCTCGGCAAGGCTCCGCACTCCTGAGGAGGGGCGAAATTCTTCTGTAGGGGCGGCCCTGCGTGGCCGCCCTGTTCCAGTCTCCACGGCGGTGCGGTCACGCGGGGCGGCCTCCAAAACAGGGCGGCCACACAGGGCCGCCCCTACAATCGCCATCCTCCTCGTCCTGGCCGGCTGCGCAAGCGCCAAAACCCCCGTTCCCAGGCCGCTGCCGGCCCGCGGCGCCGCGCCGTGGGAGATCCCCCAGGGGGCCTACGGCTCCCAGCGGCTCTACCGGGTGAGCTACTCGGGGCCGGAAGGGGAGGGCTCCTTCCGCGTCACCCTCCGCCTGGTCTCCCCCGTCCGCTATCAGATCCAGGCCGTCGATCCGCTGGGCCGGTCCCTCTGGAGCCTGGACGTGGTGAACGACTCCGGCCTCTCGCTCAACCACCGCAACCGCACCTTCTGTCATTTTGATGGGCGCATCGACGCCACCGGCGCCTCCCTGGGGCCGTTCCCGCTGCTGGCGCTCCCCTCGCTACTCCTCGGCCGGGTGCCCGCCGAGCCGGCGGCGGGCTCGCCCACGGCGGCGCCGCGCGGCCGGGCGTTCGACTTCCGCGACGACGCCAGCCGGCGCTGGTACGGCAACCTCGGGGAGGAGGGGCTGGTGACCAACTGGACTCTCGCCGACGGCAGCACCCCCAAGGTCTGGTGGATGCGGCGCGACGACGAATCGATCCTCTCCGACCGCGAGCGGGGGGTGCAGGTGCGCTGGCGCGAGGTGCTGCGGGAGAACCTCGACAAGGAGCCACCGGCCCTCGGCACCCCCTCCGGCTATCATGAGACCGAGTGCGGCAATCCGGACCTTTCGGACTCCTCGACGCCGGACGAGGACTGACCCTGATCTGGATGGGCGGTGGGCCCGCCCTTCCAGGCCGATTTGACAGCTTCGCCACGGGCCTCTAGCATAGGGGCCCCGCGGGGGGAGAGGTCTGCCCTGTGGGGCCGCCGCCACGAGGTGGCCGGTCCCAGGAATCGGCCCCGAGTGCTCTCCTGAGGTTCCGCCAGTATATAATGCCGGCATAGATGCCGACGCGTGTATAACCAGCGGTGTTCACCCCGGCCGGCGGAGCTTCCATGGCCGCCATCCAGAGTGAGGACGCGAGACGATGGGAGCGGCGCCTGGGGCTGATGCCCCGAGAGGGCTCACCGGTCGGGTCTTTCATACACGCCGAGGTACGGCCAGGGATGACCCGGAGAGGACGCGGATTATGGAGATCACAGAGGTCAAGGTCTTTCCGATTCAAGAAGAGAAGCTGAAGGCGTTTGTTTCGATCGTTTTTGACCATTGTTTCATGGTCAACGACATCAAGATCATTCAGGGGCGGGACGGGCTGTTCATCAGCATGCCGAGCCGGAAGAAGAAGAACGGCGAGTTCAAGGACGTCGCCCACCCGCTGAACAACGAGACGCGGCGGATGATCGAGGAGAAGGTCCTGGCCGAGTACGACCACGCCCTCGAGGAGCGTGGCGAGGCGCCGGCGGACCGGGGGGAGCGGGCCCTGCGGGCTCCCGCGGCGGCCAACGACGCCGAGGAGGCGCGACCCCTCGCCGCCGCCGTGCCGGAGAAGTCCCTGGAGGAGGTCGAGGAGATCCATCTCCGCGACTCCTTCTGGACCGTGTAAGCTAACGTCCCGTGCCCGGGGTCTCCCGGCCTCGGGTTTTGGCACTGGGGCGTCGCCAAGTGGTAAGGCACCAGACTTTGGATCTGGCATCCGGAGGTTCGAATCCTCCCGCCCCAACCAACTCGGTCCGTCCCGCCGCGTCGCTCGCGGGGCGCCTGCTCCGCGGGTTCGCCGTCGTATCCAGAGGAGCTTCTTAGAGGGGATCATGGCTGGTGAGCTGAAAATCTTCGGCGGACGTGCGCACCCGGCGCTGGTGGCCGAGATCTGCGACTACCTCAACCTCGAGGCGGGCAAGGTGTCCGCGTTCAACTTCTCCGACGGCGAGACCTTCTGCCAGGTCGAGGAGAACGTCCGCGGCTCCGACGTCTTCGTCGTCCAGCCGACCTGCGGCCCGGTGAACGAGAACCTGATGGAGCTGCTGATCATGCTCGACAGCTTCAAGCGCTCCTCGGCCTCGCGGGTGACGGCGGTGATCCCCTACTACGGCTACGCCCGGCAGGACAAGAAGGACCGCCCGCGCGTGCCGATCACCGCCAAGCTGGTGGCCGACCTGATCTCGCGCGCCGGCGCCGATCGCGTGCTGACCATGGACCTCCACGCCGACCAGATCCAGGGGTTCTTCGACGTGCCGGTCGACCACCTGTTCGCCGCGCCGGTCCTCCTGGAGGCGGTGCGCGACCTGGAGATCCCCGACCTGGTGGTCGTCTCCCCCGACGCCGGCGGCGTCGAGCGCGCGCGGGCGATCGCCAAGCGCCTGGGCGCCGGCCTCGCCATCATCGACAAGCGCCGCACGGCGCCGAACGAGGCCGAGGTCATGCACCTGATCGGCGACGTCGAGGGCTGCAACGCCCTGGTGGTGGACGACATCATCGACACCGCGGGCACCCTGACCAAGTCGGTCGAGGCCCTCAAGCAAAAGGGCGCCGAGCGGGTGCTGGCCGCGGGGGTCCACGGCATCCTCTCCGGCCCCGCCATCAAGCGCCTCGCCAGCTCCCCCCTGGAGATGGTCCTGATCACCAACACCACGCCGGTGGACGACAAGCTCGCCAAGCTCCCGAAGCTGCGCCCCCTCTCGGTGGCGCCCCTGCTCGGCGAGGCGATCCGCCGCATCCACGAGAACAGCTCGGTGAGCTCGCTGTTCGTCTGATCTCAAGAGAGCTGATCCCAAGAAAGCCATAGAAGCGAGGAAATACCCATGAGCGACACCATGCAGATCGAAGTCACCCCCCGGGAGGAGACCGGGAAGAACGCCAACCGGCGGGCCCGCGCGGCCGGCAAGATCCCCGCCGTGGTCTACGGCGGCGGCCGGGAGAGCGTGGCCATCCAGATCGACCGCAAGACCCTGCTCGACACCATGAAGGGGCACAGCGGCGAGAACCCGATCTTCCTGCTGAAGCTCGGCGACAAGGAGCGGCACGCGATGATCCGCAACATGGAGGTCGATCCGGTGAGCCGCCAGGTGATCCACATCGACTTCCAGCGGGTGGTCATGGACCAGAAGATCCGCGTCACCGTGCCGGTGGAGATCGTCGGCACCGCGGTCGGCGTGAAGACCGAGGGGGGCATGCTCGACTTCGTCACCCGCGACATCCACGTCGAGTGCCTGCCGGGCGACATCCCGAAGCATCTCGAGGTCGACGTCACCGACGTGCACGTGGGCCAGCACGTCGAGGCCAAGGATGTTCAGCTCCCGCAGGGGGTGACCCTGCTCGACGACCCCGACAAGGTCATCATCTCGCTCAGCCACGGCCGTCTGGAGACCGAGGCCGAGGCGGCGGCGGCCGACCGCGCCGAGCCCGAGGTCATCAAGAAGACGAAGGCCGAGGAGTAGGGCTCACCCGCCCGCATGCGCCTCATCCTCGGGTTGGGCAACCCGGGCGAGCCCTACCGCGACACCCGCCACAACGTGGGCTTCCGGGTCGTCGAGGAGCTCGCCCGGCGCTGGCAGGTCCCCGTCGATCGACTGGAGTGCAACTCCCTCGCGGGTCAGAAGGCAGGGTCCGAGGGGGAGGACGTTCTCCTGGTCAAGCCGCAGACCTACATGAATCGCAGCGGCTACGCGGCGCGCTGCCTCGCCGAGCGCCACACCCTGGATCCCGGAGCGGTGTTGGTGGTCTACGACGAGGTCAACCTGCCGCTGGGGAAGCTCCGCGTCCGCCGGGCGGGGAGCCCCGCCGGCCACCGGGGCCTCGAATCGATCATCGAGAGCCTTCGCACCGCGGAGGTCCCCCGCCTGCGCCTGGGGGTGGCTCCGGAGGCAGGGGTGAGGTACGAGGATCTGGTCGACTTCGTCCTCGCCCCCTTCGCGCCCGAGGAGCTGGAGGCCGTCGAGGAGATGATCCGCCGCGCCGCCGACGCCTGCGAGGTGTGGGTGCGGGAGGGGGTGGAGGCGGCGATGCGGGGATTCAACGGGTAGGGCCGCCCGGGAGAACGGCCCGCTCCGCCCGGGCATTGATGCCCGGGCGGTCAATCTTCCCCAAACACCTCCCCGACCCGCTGGACGAGCTGGTTGGGCAGAATCCACTCCACCGCCGTCTCCCCAACCCGGACGCCGTGAGCGAGGCTGAGGTTGAGCACGAGGGCGGTGGCGGGCTGATAGGCTTCCAGGAAGCTGCGCAGGGACCGGGAGGGCAGCGGCCGTTCGCTGCGGCTGGCCTTGACCTCTACAGGCAGGAGGCGATCCCCGCGGGCCAGCACGAAATCCACCTCGGCTCCCGAAGCGCTGCGCCAGAAGTGGAGCGTGGCTCCGTCCGGAAGGATTTTCCACAGCTCCGTAGCCACCCAACTCTCCAGCAGGGCGCCGGCATCGGTCCTCTCCTCCAAAGGGCGGAAGTCATGGAGAAGACGGTTGCGCAGGCCGTTGTCCAGCAGGAAGACCTTCGGCCGTGCCGTGAGCTCCACGCGCTTTCCTCCCGCGAAGGGGGCGAGGATCACGATCAGGTGGCTCGACTCCAGGATGTCCAGGTAGGAGGCCACGGTGTCGCGGCTGATCCCCAGCACGGAGGCCCATTCCGACAGGTTCACGAGGCTACCGGCCTGTCCGGCCAGGAGCCGCAGGAGCTGGCGGAAGGCGTCGGGACGCGCGATCTTGAAGAGGTCGCTCGCGTCCCGCAGGACCATCGCCTCCAGCAGGTCGGTGAGCAGGGCCTCCGCGTTCCCGGACAGCCAGACGCCGGGGTAGCCGCCGAAGACCAGATGCCGCGCGAAGCGCTCTTCCTCCGCCCGTTCGCGCAGGATGGCGGGCTTGTCCGCGAGGTCCTGGCAGACCTCGGGGAAGGAGAGGGGGAGCAGGCGAGTGCGGGAGGCCCGGCCGGCGAGCGATTCGCGGGTGCGGGCTCCCAGGTGGTACGACGAGCTGCCGGTCACCAGGATCGGGACGCCGATCCTGCGGTCGATCAGCCCCTTGAGGAACAGGCCGGCCTCCTCGAGGTGCTGGATCTCCTCGAAGAAGAGGGTCACCGGGCGATCCACGAGCCCTTCGAGATCCGCGAGGAAGAGGGGGGACGAGCGGCACCACTCGCGGACGAGCGCCTGCTCGCAGTCGACGAAGAGCGCCGGCTCGCCGCGCTCGGCCAGGTAGGACCAGAGGGAGGTCGACTTCCCGGCCTGTCGCGGGCCGATCACCAGATGAGCGCGGTCCGCCTCGCTCCAGCGCTCCCGGGCCTTGGCCGCTGCGAAGCGGGGGAGATAGACGGGAGGCAGGCGCAGGCGAAGCCAGCCCGGGAGGCTCGCCGGGTCCTGGAGCCAGGGGTTGTCCCGCAGCAGGATCGTCTGGAGATTGCGGTCCACGATCCGCAATTATGTCTGAAAACCGCGGGTGGCGTTCCGCAATTCTCAGGCATCATTGCGGAACGGTCCCGCCCGGGGCGGGGCCGGTAGTGTGATTTAGAGTGTTGCCGGACCTTGGCCCGCATGGCAGGCCCTTCACCGTCCGGGTGCGCCGCCGCTCTAGGTTCCACAGGCTCCAGTGGTGGGGCCTCCGCACAGGCTTTGCCCCGACGGGCAGGCCGGCAGGCAGCTGAGACAGGCGCTCCTGGCGGCAGAGCAACTGCTGCCGAGGCCGGTGCGGGTGTAGGTGGTGGTCACGCCCGGACCGCAGCACGTCTTCGAGCAGCCCACGAAGAAGTCTCCGGAGCCACAGGCCAACTGCGCCAACGCCGGACGTGGCAGAGTAAGGCCTAAGGTTGTGGAGAGGGCAAAGACGAGGACGGCCAGGCGCAACAGGAGGTTTCGGGTCATAACGTCTCCTTTCATCGGGGGATGTGACGCAATACTCCACTCTCTACTAAGAGGTGCTGATCGAGGCGGCGGCGGGACAACCGCCTCCCGCACTACCGATGCCTTGCTTTCTGCCGCTATATGTGTAAAATCTATCCCCTTGTCACCGGGCGGGCCGGGCTCCGGCGCCGCCGACTTTCAACCTCTCTGTTCCGCATCCAGCGGGACCGACCCAGGCCATAGGGAGGCGATTCACCACCCATGCGCACGTACGAGCTGATGTTCGTGGTCGACCCTCGCGTCGCCGACGAGGAAGTGGTCACCATGATGCAGGATTACAAAAACATGATCACGGCCGGCGGATCCCAGATCACCGGCGAAGAGAACTGGGGGCGGCGCAAGCTCGCCTATCCCATCAACAAGGTCAACGAGGGCAAGTACGTCCTGCTCTACGTCAGCAGCGAGGCCGGCAAGACCGCGCTGCCCGAGGTGGAGCACCGGATGCGCCAGAACGACCGCATCCTCCGCTACCTGACGGTGCGTACCGACGAGGATCTCAAGCGGGCCGCCCGCCGGCAGCCGGCCAAGGGCGGCGCCCCGGCCGGCGACCGCGAGCGCGACGACCGGATGAACGGCGAGCCCGAGGAGGAGGTCTAGACCATGGCGCGCGCAAGAAAGGTCTTCTTCCGCCGGCGCAAGGTGTGTAAGTTCTGCGCCGACAAGATCGACTACATCGATTACAAGGACGTCAAGCTCCTGCAGCAGTTCATCCCCGAGCGCTCCAAGATCCTGCCGCGGCGGATCTCGGGCACCTGCGCCAACCACCAGCGCCCCTTGCAGCAGGCGATCAAGCGGGCCCGCCACCTGGCGCTCATCCCGTTCACCACGGACTAGGAGGGTAGCGTGAGAGTCATTCTGCTCAGCGATCAGCGCCACCTCGGCCGCCGTGGCGAGGTGGTGGACGTCAAGCCGGGCTTCGGCCGCAACTACCTGGTCCCCCAGGGGCTTGCGCTCGAGGCCACGGACTCCAACATCAAGTACTTCGAGCACCAGCGGGCCAAGATCGACGCCCGGCACGGCAAGGAGCGCGAGGCCGCCCAGGAGATCGCCAACCGGATGGCCAACGTCCGGGTGGAGATCCCCAAGCGGGTCGGCGAGACCGACACCCTCTACGGCTCGGTCACCGCGGGCGATGTCGCCGAGGCCCTGGAGAAGAAGGGCTTCACCATCGACCGCCGGCGCCTGGACCTCGAAGGGGGCATCAAGACCCTCGGCGATCATCCGGTGCGCATCGAGCTCCATCCCGAGGTGGTCGCCGAGGTGACCGTCTCGGTGGTGCGGGAAGAGTAGACCCATCATTTTTCTTATAAAAACGGGAGCGCCGGCGCATGGCGGCGAGAGAAGAGAGCTCACCTCCACGCCGGCCTTTGGGGCTCGACGACTTCCTCGTCGAGCCCACCCGCAACCTTGAAGACTGGCGCTGGCTGTGGTCGGGGGACCACGCGTTCCCCATCCGCAGCCACCGCGGTGTCCTGGGCCGCCTTCTGGTCGGCTTCAAGCGCCTCCTGCGCCCGCTGGTCAAGACCCCCCAGAACGACCTCTGGGAGCGGCAGCGCACCTTCAACCTGATCCTCCTCGAACACCTGGAGCGCCTGGAAGCGGCCCGCGCCGACCACCAGCGGCGCATCGAGTATCAAGAGGCCCTCGACTCCGAGGGGATCCACGAGATCATGCGTCACAACGACGCCCTGTTCGCCCGCGCCGACCAGAAGCTCGACCGCTACCGGCGCGAGGCCCGCGACCTCCTGGGCAGCCTGGGAGCGGCGCTCGCCACCGTCCGCTCAGGCGCCCCCGCTCCGGAGGCGGTCGAGGCGGTCGCCCGGGCCCACGAAGAGCACGGCTACCTGGAGCTGGAGCGGCGCTACCGCGGCACCGAGGAGGAGATCCGCGAGCGGATCGCCGCCTATCTGCCCTATTTCCAGGACGTGCCCGGCCCGGTGCTCGACCTCGGCTGCGGCCGGGGGGAGGCGCTGGCCCTGCTGCGCGACCACGGCATCGCCGGCCGGGGGGTGGACGCCAGCGAGCGGATGGTCCAGCTCTGCCGCGAGCGCGGTCTGGAGGCCGAGGCGGGGGACCTTTTCGCGGTGCTGGCCGGCGTGGGGGAGGGGAGCCTGGGTGGGGTGGTCTCCTTCCACGTCATCGAGCACCTCCCGGCGGGAGCGCTCGACCGGCTGGTGCGGCTGGCGTACCGGGCGCTGCGCCCGGGGGGCGTGCTGATCCTGGAGACCCCGAACCCGCTCTCCGTGGTGGTGGCCGCCCGCAACTTCTGGCTCGACCCCACGCACGTCCGGCCGGTGCACCCCGACAGCCTGAAGCTGATGTACGAGCTCGCCGGCTTCGATCCGGTCGAGCGGCTGGACCTCCGCCCCTTCCCCGCGAGCCAGCGCCTCCCCGAGATCGACCTCGCCACCCTCCCGGCGGAGCAGCGCCCCCTGGCCGATCAGGTCAACCGCCTGCGCGACCGGCTGGACGAGGTGCTGTTCGGGTATCAGGATTTCGGGATGGTGGGGCGGAAGCCGCGCGGTTGATCCCCCGCCCGAACCCTCACCCCCGGCCCCTCTCCCAACCCCTCCCACCCACCCTCACTGGGAGAGGGAAAGCGGGAAGGGTTTTTCTGATCCGACCGATCGGACGGATCCGACGGATCGGTCGGATCTAATTGGCCGGTAAGGGATTTTTGTTTTTCTCCCTCTTCTCCCGGTGTGGGAGGGCGGGAGGGGACGGGAGAAGAGGGCCGGGGTGATGAGGGCTTCTACGGCGGCGGGGGCTCCGTCGTGGGCGTATCCGCCGGGCCCGGGGTCGGCGGCGGCTCGGGTTGGGCGGGCTGGGCGCCGTTGGTCTTGTTCGGCATGTTCTCCCCTTCCTTCGGGATGTAGAACGCCTTCTGCTGGTACCAGGGGAGGCTGGCGATCGTCGACCACTGCGAGCTGTACTGCCGGTTGGGCTCCGTGCCGGCCACGAACGCCTCCTTGACCACCCGGGCTCCGTTGTCGGAGAGCAGGCCCGAGTAGTATTCGACGTCCTTCAGCAGCACGCCCGGCGGCACCTGGAAGCTGTCCCCCTTCTTCAGCCAGCCGGTCGCCAGGCCGTCCTCGGCGATCGACCGCCACATGGGGAGGGCGGCCACGGCGCCGCTCATGCCCGCGCCCAGCGAGCGCTTCTGGTCGTAGCCGATCCAGGTGAGGATCGTGTAGTGCGGGGTGAAGCCCACGAACCAGGCGTCCGAGTAGTCGTTGGTGGTGCCGGTCTTGCCCGCGATGTCGATCGGCAGGTCGTGGATGTCGTAGGCGGTGCCGTGGTCGATCACCCCCTCCATCATGTGGGTGAGCACGTAGGCGACCGGCGGCGCGAAGGCGATGTAGGTCGCCGGGAAGCGCTGGAACAGAATCTGGCCGTCGGGGCTCGTGATCTTCTCGATCAGATAGGGCTCGACGTGGGTCCCCTGGTTGGCGATCGTGGCATAGGCCGAGGCCACCTCCATGGGGACGAGGTCGGCCGCGCCGAGCGCGATGCTGGGCCAGGTGGGGAGATTCGTCTTGACGCCAGCGCGGTGGGTGAAGTCGACCACCCGCTTGCCCCCCACCAGCTCGAACAACTTCACCGCCGGCACGTTGATCGACTGCTCCAGCGCCCGCCGCAGGGTCACGATCCCGTAGTGCTTGTGGTAGTAGTTCTCGGGCCGGTAGCTGAGCTTGCCGTCGGCGCCGATGAACGAGGTCGGCGCGTCGAGCAGGGTGTCGGCCGGGGTCCAGCCGGCCTCCAGGGCGGCGCCGTAGACGAACGGCTTGAACGACGAGCCCACCTGCCGCTGCGCCTGGGTGATGCGGTTGAACTTGTTGCGGTCGAAGTCCCAGCCGCCGACCATGGCGCGCACGGCGCCCGACTGGTTCTCCAGCACCAGGGCGGCGGCCTCCATCCGCGGCTCCTGCTCCAGCATCAGCCGCGGCTCGGCCGGCGCGGCGGGCGGCGGCGTCTGGCCGGCCTTGGCGCCCGCGGCGGCCTTCGGCTGCGGGATCTCGAAGCGGAACCAAGCCACCGCGCCGCGCTTCAGGAGCTCCCCCGGCTGCTTGCGGTTCGTCCAGGCGATCCCCTCGGGGCCGAGCGCGTAGGTCCCCTTGCCGATCCGGACGCTGGCGCTCTTCGGCCCCGACTCCAGCACCAGCCCCTGGTACCAGCGGCCGGGCACCGGCTTTCCCTGGTCCCAGGTGGGGAGCTGCTGGCTCTCGATCTCCGTCTCCTTGACCTCGGCGATCGGACCGCGCCAGCCGCGCCGGTGGTCGATCCTCAGCAGCCCCGCGCGGATGCCATTCTCGGCCGCCTTCTGGATCTGCGGGTCGAGGGTCGTCTGCACCTGCATCCCGCCCTCGTAGAGCTTGGTGTCGCCGTAATTCTGCTCCAGGTTCTTGCGCACGTCCTCGCTGAAGTAGGGCGCGAAGGTCTGCTCGGTCTGCTGCGGGGCCACCAGGGGCGGCTGGGCCACCGCGCGCTCGTAGTCGGCCTGGCCGATGTAGCGCTCGTCCAGCATGCGCCGCAGCACGCGGTCGCGCTGCCGGCGCACGAGGTCGGGGGTGCGGTAGGGGCTGTAGCGGCTGGGGGCGGGGATGATCCCCACCAGCATCGCCGCCTCGGGGAGGGTCAGCTTGGCGGCCGGCTTGCCGAAGTAGTAGCGCGAGGCGGCCTCCACCCCGTAGTTGCCGTGGCCGAGGTTCACCAGGTTCAGATAGAGGGTGAGGATCTGCTGCTTGGTGTAGCTCTTCTCGAGCTCGACGGCGACGAACGCCTCCTCGACCTTGCGGCGCCAGGTGCGCTCGCGGGAGAGGTAGAGGGTGCGGGAGAGCTGCATGGTGATCGTCGAGGCCCCCTCCTTCACCCGGTGCGAGCGCAGGTCGGTGAGCGCGGCGCGGGCGATGCCCAGGGCGTCGACGCCGCCGTGCTGGTAGAAGTTGGAATCCTCGGAGGCGAGCAGGGCGCCCTCCAGCACCTTGGGGATCTCGCTCTGCTTGAGCATCACCCGTCGCTCGCGGGCGAAGGTGGTGAAGACGTTGCCGTTCTTGTCGTAGAGCTGGGTGACCAGGCTCGGCCGGAAGTCGGCGAGCGCCTCCACCCGCGGCACGTGGATCGCCGCCGCCACCGCGACGCCGGTGATGGCGCCGATCAGCAGCGCGGCGAGCACCGGCCAGACCCAGCGCAGCAGGCGCCGGGACTGGCGGGAGGGAGGGGCGGTGGGGGGGCGGCGCTCGGCATGCTCGGGCAACGGTTCGTACTCCATGGAGATGGATTATAGGGCCGCCCGGGCGGGGGAGGGCGGGTTCTTTCATGATAGAAAGACGCTGGAGATCCACCCGACCCCTGGAGACCTCATGGAACCCCCGCGCGTCGAGCCCGCTCCACCCCCCGCGTCCCCATTCAATCCCCAGGCCCGTCCGAAGGCGGGCGGCTGCCCCAAGCCGCTGATCTTCGGCTGCCTCGGGTTGCTCGTGCTCGTGGGGCTGGGGTTCCTCGGCTTCTTCTTCTACGTGGGCACGCACGTCGGCCAGCTCCTCCAGTTTTCAATGCGGCAGTCGGAGACCGCGATCACCGCGCAGCTCCCGCCGGAGGTGACGCCCGGCGACCGCCAGCGGCTCCATCAGGCCTTCGAGGCGGCGCGCCAGCGGGCCGGCCACACCGCCCGGGCCCAGGACATCGCCGAATCCAGCCAGCAGCTCCAGCTCAAGATGCTGCACGTCATCCGCAAGGGGCAGGATCACCAGCTCACCCGCGCCGACGTCCAGGACCTCGCCAGCACCCTGGAGGAGTTCGCGCGCACCGGGACGGCTCCGGACGCGCGGTGAGCTTCGAGTAGACCGGCGAACGCTTACGGGCAGTGCTCGATCAGAAACTGGGCATCCGCCGTCAAGATGTCCGCGGCTCCAGGAGTGATCGATTTCCCTCTCTGGGCTTGCACTTCGTGGAGGAAAGCCTGATAGATATTGCCGGCGGTATCACACCTCTGGTCGTGGTATTGCCGCGCGGCGGCCTCGAGCTGGCCGAGCAGGGACTGGATCGGGTGCGTGATCGCGCCGCTTGCCGCCAACTGACGGACGTCCTCCTCGAGGCTCTCCGGTGTGACGACGATCGAGAAGGTGACGGCGGCGGAGCTCTGGTTGCCCTGCCCGTCGACGGCGTTGACCGTGAACGTATGCTCCCCCAGGGACAGCTCGGTCAGCAGGTGGATCGGCTGGCCGTCCTGGAGGCCATGGCCCCCGACCGTCCCCGCCCCGTCCAGGCGCGGGCTGAAGCCGCGGACTCCCGTACACGCATCCGCCACCGTATAGTCGAGGACGAGCGTGTCGCTGTGGGTATAGGCGATCGGCTTCGGTTGCGCGATGGCGATTCCGGGCGCCCTGGAATCCACGACGCTCACCGCCAGGGTATCTCCCCCAAAGCTTCCCTGCCGGTCGGCGACGATGAGCTTCACCTCGTGCTGGCCGAGGCTCATCGGCACGTCGGCCTGGGATCCATTCGCCTCCTCCACGCCGTCCACATACCAGGTGAAGTGGTCGAGATCGTCGCTGCCGTCGGGATCCGAGGACGCGGCTCCGGAGAGTCTCGCCGTTCCGGTCTGGTTGCTGGCCGAGCACTCCACGGTCTGATCGGGGCCGGCCACCGCCCGCGGCGGCCGGTTGGCGAACTGGAAGACCAGGTCCACGGCGATGCTGATGTCGGCGCCCACGGCCTTCACCGTCCCGGCGAGGGTGAAGAGTCCGGCCGTTTCGTCATAGACGCCGCCGAGATTCGGGCTTTTGAGCGTCAGGGCGACCCGGCTCCCATCGATCTTGCCCGTGATGAAGAAGTTGGCCTCCGGAGGCAGGCTATAACTCCCATCCGGCCCGAGCGTGGTCGAGAAGGGCGCGCCGTAGAGCTTGCCGTCCTCGATCGTGTGGGAGCTGTCGCCAAAGATGCCCCCCGAGGTGAAGCTGGTCGACCCCAGAGAGGCCTGCAGGAACGTGAAGGAGAGCGTCGAGCCGTCCTGGGTCGTCTGCGCGAGGAACGCCTGGGGCACGATCGTGAACGCGTGAATGTCGGAGCCCGAGATCCTCACCGTGGAGGGCGCCACGGCGTTGGCCAAGGTCTGGCCGAAGTCGCCGCTCTTGAATTCGCCACTGTCCGCGGGGCACCCATGGGAGGTCACGATAGGGGGCTGCGCGCTGCAGTTGGTGATCTTGCAGATGTTGAACCCGATCGTCTCTTTGCCGCTGCAAAGGGACTTGGTGGCCTCCGTGACATTGTCCGGCTTCGAGGCGTCGGTGCAGACGACTCCGCCGAGCCTGAGCTTCGCCCCGGCGTTGCACTGGTCGGTGCAAACACAGGTCGTTTCCACCAGATCGGGTCCTGGAGGGGGGCCGGAGCATCCTGGAAGCAGAACGGCCAGCCCGCCCAAGAGCAGCGCGCAGAGGATCCCACGAACGTTCCGAACAGCCTCCCCGGGGTCTTTGGGGCCGGCCGTCGCACGAGACAGCGGAAACGGTGGAGCTTGAAATATCGTTTTCATCGGAGTGTTCCTCCTGCCAGAGAGTTGCGGTGGAATGACCTTTTCAGGGCCCTCAGAGGCTCGCGGCGCGCCCGAGAGGCGCTTCGCCGATCCCCGGCCCCTTTCAAGAGATCGCAACTCGCGGGAAAAAGACGACAGGAGGAAGCTCCCGGCCGGAAAGACCGCGAGCTCATCGGCTCGCAGCCGGGCGGCGGCATCTCAAAGGCGCGAAGAAATGTCCGGCCTACCGTGCCGCCGCCGAGAAGCTCCGGGCGGGGATCCGCGACGTGGTCTTCCCCCGAGGGGGACGCCGAAAGGCTCTTGGCGAGGGGCACCCGAGCGGGAGAGACTCTCATGCCGCAAGCGGCACCCGAGAGAGGTGAAAATTCCGTAGGGGCGGCCCTATGTGGCCGCCCTGGGAGGGGGGCCTGCTCCGGCCCTGCGACCCCACCCACCCAGGGCGGCCACATAGGGCCGCCCCTACATGACCTTCCCTATTTTCAGAACAGAGCGGAGAATAGGTGCCTATTGAGGATTGGCCACGTAGATTAGGATGGCACCTGTTCGGGACCAATTCTTTCGCGCTCGGCTAGGCTTGACCCACTGTGCCAAGCGCAATATCTCCAGCCGGAACATAGGTGCTCATCACGACGCCAGATGCTGAGACCTTCGAAGCCACGAGCCGCAGTGCACATGGCCTTGCGCCTTTTTCAAACAATCGCTTCCCACGGCCAAGGACGACGGGGTACGTCCATACGTGGTATTCGTCAATGAGAGATGCGGCTTGTAGCGTCTGAATTAGATTGCCGCTGCCAATGATTTGAAGATCGTGTCCGGGCTGCCCCTTGAGCGCGGTGATGGCAGAAACGACGTCACCGCCAAGTACCGATGAGTTGTTCCATTTCAATGACTTCAACGTGCGGGACGCCACATGTTTTTTTGCCGCGTTGAACGTCCGCGCAATCGCATTATCCTCTGCTTGGTGAGGCCAATAAGCCGCGAACATTTCGTAGGTTTTTCGGCCGAGTACAAGCTCTCGATCTTTACCATCGAAACCTGCCGCAGAAAGATCCGTTGTTTCGTCCCAGAAAGCCGAGGTCCAACCACCTAACGTAAAATTTCCGGTTGGATCTTCGTCCGGTCCGCCTGGCGCCTGCATGACACCGTCCAGTGATGTAAATGTGGACGCGATGAGTTTTCTCATATAACTCTCCTATGATTGGATTACATCGTGCTCGCTAACGCTTGAGCTGAGCGGCACACCGCAGCGACCGAGCGTCAGCGAGGGCGCGAGGATGTGTCCGCTCGAGCGAGTGTTAGGCGGCGACCTGTCCAGCCAGTTGTTACTCCCAATCCTTTTTCAGCATCAGCTCATCTATCCTGTAGGCGTGAAGCATCTCATGCATCAGCATATGCCTGAACATTATATACACCGAGTAGTGGCTGAACGCCTCATGCTCGGCCGTCCGCTGCCAATCGTCTGCGGATAGCTCCTTCAACCGCTTAACGACCAGCGTCCGCTCCCGCACGTACCGGCCCAGCGCTTCGTCCAGATCAACGCTCAGTAGTGAGCCGGCCTCCTCGTCCGGTGATGGTTCCATAGACTTTATTTGGGGGAGCGGGTCAGAGAGCATCAACTCCAAGCGTGCGAGGAATGTCGCCTGCCCGGTAGATATGTGACAGGCATGCTCGTGAGCGGACCACTTGTTCGGCGCAGGGCGGCGCTTGAGGTTCTGGGGTGGCACCTCGCGGACGAGGCCAATGATAATGCCAGGCGCGGCCTCTAAAGTAGCTATCAACGTTTGCGTATTCATAATCTCCTCCTTAGTCGCGCGCCGCCAGCAAGCCGCCGCCGAGTAGGCCAGGGGGCCTTACGGCCCCCCAGCCCCTCTAAGAACCGTACGTGCGAGTTTCCCCGCATACGGCTCAAGCACCTCAAAGGCCGATCCCTTGATCGAACCCGGCTGCCCCTTACGGGACAACCTTCGCGATACTAACATGGTAGGCACCAGGCTCTGGACTCGCCAGAGGAGGGGCTGCACCGGCGGGTGGTCGAACCACCTCCACCTCTCTTTGCTCTTCCCGTTTAAGGGTGTTCTCGGGGGGCGAGGTGCCATCCGATTCGCGGCGGTTTACCCCCCTCGCAAACCCAAGTGGTTCTAGGGTGAATCAGATTCGGGACCGATTTTACGTCTTCATAGGGTATGAGCCGACGACTCCGCTTCATCCCCGAAGGAGGAGCCCTGGTGGAGGTGACCTGCCGGTCGCTCCACAGCCGTCTCCTGTTCCGTCCCAGTCCCGTGCTGAACCAGATCATCATCGGGACTCTCGCCCGGGCCAAGCAGCGCCACCAGGTCCGGGTCTGTTTCTTCGTCGGCGTCTCCAATCATATGCATCTCTTGCTATGGGTTGAGGACGCCCAAGTGCTATCCAAGTTTATGGGCTACTTCCTATCGAAGCTGGCGCGGGAGGTCGGGCGCCTGACCGGCTGGAAGGAGAAGATCTTCGGCCGGCGCTACCAGGCCATCGTGGTCAGCCCCGAGGAGGCCGCCCAGGTCGAGCGACTCCGCTACGGGCTCGCGCACGGCGCGAAAGAGGACCTTGTGGACCGGCCCCGGGATTGGCCCGGAGTCCACGCCGTGCGGGCGTTGCTCGAAGGCGAGGTCCTGGAAGGGCTCTGGTTCGACCGCACCCAGGAGTACCTGGCGCGCCGCCGTGGCGAGAAGTTTGACCGCCTTCAGTACGCGACGCGGGAGGTGCTGGAGCTCGATCCGCTGCCCTGCTGGGAGCACCTGACGGCAGAGCAGAGGCGCGTCCGGATCGCGGCCCTGGTGGAGGACATCGAGTCCGAGGTCGCCGTCCGGAGGAAGAAGACGGGCGCCAAGCCTCTGGGTGTGGCGGCCGTCCTGGCCAAGAATCCGCTCCAGCGACCGAAGAAGACCAAAAAGTCGCCCGCGCCGGCTTTCCATGCGGCGAGCAGGGCCGTGCGCCGCGGGCTCTGGGACGCCTACTCCCTGTTCGTCGCGGCCTACCGTACCGCGGCTGAGAAGCTCCGGGCCGGGATCCGCGACGTGGTCTTCCCCCGGGGGAGCTTCCCGCCACCGTTGCCGTTCGTGGGTGGATAGGCCGGCGCAGCAGTGTTCTTGACCTGATGGAAACTGACCACGGCGCTCCGGGAGGAGTGGACAGCGGAGGTGTGTCCAGGTGAACTGTTCGGGCGAGGATACCGGAAGCGGATGTCGGCAATCTCGGTCGAATTTGGGGTAGGGAGATACCCGGAGGACGCCGAAAGGCTCTTGGCGAGGGGCACCCGAGCGGAAGAGAGCGGAGAATAGGTGCCTATTGAGGATTGGCTACGTAGATTAGGATGGCACCTGTTCCCCCCTGGATCTGTAGAGGCTCGCCTCGCGGATTTGGCGGCTCGCCTCGCGGGGCGAGCCGCGCACGCCGCGGGCGGGAACAAAGCGGCCCCCCTCCCGGTTACAATCTCTCTATGGCAGGCTTCCAGCTCGTATCCAAGTTCACCCCCCAGGGGGACCAGCCCGAGGCGATCCGCCAGCTCACGGAGGGGCTGGAGCGGGGGGACAAGGAGCAGGTGCTGCTCGGAGTCACCGGCTCCGGCAAGACCTTCACCATCGCCAAGGTCATCGAGAAGGTCAACCGGCCGACGCTCGTCCTCTCCCACAACAAGACCCTCGCCGCGCAGCTCTTCCAGGAGTTCCGCAGCTTCTTCCCCCACAACTCGGTCGAGTATTTCGTCTCCTACTACGACTACTACCAGCCGGAGGCCTACGTCCCAGCCACCGACACCTACATCGAGAAAGAGACCAGCATCAACGAGGAGATCGACCGCCTCCGCCTGCGCGCCACCAAATCCCTGTTCGAGCGGCGGGACGTGATTATCGTGGCTTCCGTCTCCTGCATTTATGGTCTGGGCTCCCCCGAGGCCTTCTTCGGCATGCTCCAGTTCTTCAGCCAAGGGGACACCGAGGGGATGGACGCCGCGCTCAAGCGGCTGGTCACCATGCAGTACGAGCGCACCCAGCTCGACCTCTACCACGGCAGCTTCCGGGTGCGCGGCGACGTGCTGGAGATCCTCCCGTCCTACGAGGAGGTCGGCATCCGGGTCGAATATTTCGGCGACGAGGTCGAGCGCATCACCCGCTTCGACGTGCTGCGGGGGGAGACCCTCCAGCAGATCGACCGCATCGCGGTCTATCCCAAGACCCACTACGTCACTCCCAAGTCGCGGCTGGAGCGGGCCGTCGAGACCATCGCCGAGGAGCTGAAGGAGCGGCTCGACGTGCTGGAGGCCGAGGGCAAGCTCCTCGAGCGCCAGCGCCTGGAGCAGCGCACCCGCTTCGACCTCGAGATGCTCAAGGAGATCGGCTATTGCCACGGCATCGAGAACTACTCGCGCCACCTCTCCGGCCGCGCCCCGGGCGAGCCGCCGCCGACCCTCTTCGACTACTTCCCCGACGACTTCCTCCTGGTGGTCGACGAGAGCCATCAGTCCCTGCCGCAGGTGCGCGGCATGTACGCCGGCGACCGCTCGCGCAAGCAGACGCTGGTCGACTTCGGCTTCCGCCTCCCCTCGGCGCTCGACAACCGGCCGCTCACCTGGGACGAGTTCGACGCCCGCATGGGGCAGCGGATCTACGTCTCGGCCACGCCGGCCCCGATGGAGCTGGAGCGCACGGGGGGCGTGATCGTCGAGCAGCTCATCCGTCCCACCGGCCTGCTCGATCCGGTGATCGACATCCGTCCGGCCCAGGGGCAGGTGGACGACCTCGTGGGCGAGGTCCGCAAGGTGGTGGCCAACAAGGAGCGGGTGCTGGTGACCACGCTGACCAAGCGGATGGCCGAGGAGCTCACCCAGTACCTCAACGAGCTGGGGGTCCGCGTCCGCTACATGCACAGCGACATCGAGACCCTGGAGCGGGTGGAGATCGTGACCGGCCTGCGCCGCGGCGACTTCGACGTCCTGGTGGGGATCAACCTGCTGCGCGAGGGGCTCGACCTGCCGGAGGTCTCGCTGGTGGCCATCCTCGACGCGGACAAGGAGGGGTTCCTGCGCAGCGAGACCTCGCTGATCCAGACCTCCGGCCGGGCCGCCCGCAACGTCAACGGCCGGGTGATCTACTACGCCGACCACATGACCGACTCGATGCAGAGGGCGATCGGCGAGACCGAGCGCCGCCGCGTCAAGCAGGGGGAGTACAACCAGGAGCACGGGATCGAGCCGGCGACCATCCTGAAGGACATCCACAACCCGCTGGTCCAGATGATGAACCTCGACCTCTACGCCGCGGGCGGCCCGCCGCGCCTGCGCGCCGGGGCCGATGGCGACGGCTCGGAGCTGCCGATCGCCGAGCGCATCTCCCGTCTGGAGAAGGAGATGCGCGCCGCCGCCAAGCGCCTGGAGTTCGAGGAGGCCGCGGCGATGCGCGACCAGATCCGGGAGCTGCGGGAGCTCCAGATCTACGCCGGATAACTGCGCCCGACAACCGCCAGCCGATCCGGAGCGTCCGTCTCCGGGGGGAGCTTTGCGTCTTTTGGGGAGCCCCGCGTCCCATCGGGGGGAAGTCTTCCCCTTTTTTGGGGAGCCTTCCCCTTTTTAGGAGGAGCCCTCCCCTCTTTTGGGGAGCCTTCCCCTTTTTTGGGGGACCGTTCCCCACTTTTGGGGAACCCTCCCCCTTTTTTGGGGAGGCCTCCCCTTTTTGGGGGAATCATTCCCCAATTTTGGGGAGCCTTCCCCTTTTTGGGGAGACCCCTCGTCCAAAATGGGCGGCGATTGCCCCGTGAGAATCCGTGGCCCGTCGATTACGAGGTGCCGTTCCCGGCTTCGAACGGGAGCCCGGGATCTCCCTCGGCGCGCCGGAGATAGGCGGCGACCTTCGCCACGAGCTCCGCGCCGGCTCTTTCGGCATCCACGGCCTGCCGGAAGAAGGTGAGGGCGGCCAGGGCCTCCCGGTGGATGTGCCGCGAGGCGAAGATCGGCACCATCTCGGCGGCCAGCCGCTTCAGATCCTCCGTCCGGCCCTGCTCGGCGTAGAGCAGCGCGAGCTCCAGCGAGACCAGGGCCGTATCGTACGGGATTCCCTCCGCGATGAAGCCGTCCCGGGCGGCCAGGAAAAGAGATTCGGCCTGCCGAAGGTGTCCTAACCCGAGCGAGATTTGCCCCTTCAGCCACTTCCTGCGGTTTTGAATCCAGGCTTCGTTGAAGCTTCTGTAGAGTGAGCGAGCTTCTTGGTAGACTTTCTGAGCTTCCAGAAACCGACCTGCGCTGGCTGTGTAGGCCGCGAGGTTGTGACGCGCACAGAGGAGAAGGCGGGGTTCTCTCTCTGGATCGACCAACTTGATTGCCCTTTGTAGGGCTGGAATAGCATCAAGAGCTTTGCCCATCTGGTTGAAGACAATCGATAGACCAACAAGAGACCGGCCCGCTCTGTGTCGCTCTCCAAGGCTGGTGAAAAGTTCCACTGCCCGCCGAAGGAGACGAAGCGCCTCTTCAAAGCGGCGCTGATCTCGGCGTAGTGAAGCCTTCAAGTCCAAGAGTATGGCTCTCTCCAGACCATCCCGCGTCCCTTTCTTCAGTTGCTGGTAGGCCTGTCCAAAGGCTTCTTCCGCCCCCTGGAAGTCGAACCGGAGCCGGCAGGCGTTGCCGACGAAGGCCCAGGCCCGCGCCCGGAGGTCCGCGATCCGCTCGGCACCATAGCGTCCGCGGTCGAGATGATCGGAGAGCCGGAGCGCCAGCAGGCCCAGACGCTCGCCGAAGGCGGGATCCTGAACGCTGGCTTCGAGGCTCCGCTCCACCAGCAGCTCGAAGACGCCCCAGGTCTGGAAACGGGGTGAATCGCGGAGAAGAAGGTCGCGGATCTCGGCGGGCTGCTCGAAGAGCTCGACGAAAAGCCCCGGCGCGTCGTCCCGCTCCCTTTCGAGGACGGCCTCCCACTCGGAGAGCGCGCGCCGGCTCTCCGCCAGGCCCGCCTCGTAACTCCCGGCCCTGGGGTTTCCGATCGCGTCCCGCGGGTGGAGGGGAAGGGGGCGGGGGAGATAGTGGAGCTTTGATCGGCAGTAGCCGCACCAGGCAAGGTGCCGCAGGAGCGACCGGTGCCCTTCGTCGAGCGACAGCACGAGCTCCTCCAAGACATCGTCATTCGGGTGGATCTTCACGCTCCTCCTCCTTCTGCCACCTCCGGCAGCTCTCGATGATGGTCCGTAGCAGCCACCCTTCCGGGTCCTCGTGCCGCAGCCGCCGCTTGGCGAGAAGCGTGCGGCAGGCGTCGTCGACGATCTCCCGGGCCCGGGGCTCCGGCACGCGATAGGCGTTGAGCACCGCCGGCAGCACCGGAGAGAGCCGTTCGAGGATCTCGACGCACGAGTCGGCCGGTCGCTCCATGGCGCGAAAGGGTAGCACCTCTCCACCATATCTGTTGCCGCAAAGCCGCAATTCGTGACAAGGAGAAAGAAGAAAAACGCCGGTTCCTGGAAACCGGGGACCGGCGTCTTCTGGATCGGCTACTGCTAGCCGTTGGGGTCTATTTCGACTCCCCCATCGGTCGTGGGGAGCGGGGTGAGGAGGTTGGGGCGGGTGCCATTGGGGTCCATCGAGCTCCCCTCCTTGACCCGACTGGGGACATACGCGAGGACCCACTGCCAGAGCCCATCGAGAAAGCCCGCCGGGGCGGAACGGACGGCGAGTGGCCGGGCATGGACCGCGCCAGCCGCCAGGACGAGCAGGACCAGGGCGAGCACAAAGGAACGGATCGTTCGCTGCATCAGACCTCTCCTCTCCAGGGGGCCGCGCGCCCGGCCCCCATGGCCGGACGGGACCGCCCCAGGAGAAGAGTGGCACCTTTTCCGCGGAGAGAGGCCTGGGTGTACGATCGGCCCGGAGGAACGATCATGGGCACCCAGCGCCGTTTTCCGGACGATATCGTTGCCGCGATCCGGGACGGGAAGATCCTCGGCATCCGGGCCGGAGCTCAGCCGCACCGCTTCATCGGGATCTGGGCCGTGGTGGTGGAGGGCCGGGTCTTCGTGCGCTCGTGGAGCCTCAAGCCGCGGAGCTGGTATCGCACGTTCCTCGTAGAGCCGCATGGGGCGATCCAGGCCGCCGGGCGCGAGATCCCCGTCCGCGCCGTCCACACCAGGAGCGAACGCCTGAAGGCCGCCGTCGACCAGGCCTATCTGGAGAAGTACAAGACCCCGGGATCGATCAAGTACGCCCGGGATCTCGGCGCCGAGCCGTCCCGAAATACGACTACAGAGCTCGTGCCGGAACAGGCGCCAACTCCTACTCAGAGCTGACACCTGCCGGCGCCGGTGTTGATGCAGGGCCAGGCTTTAATCATCATCGCCCTCTCCGACGATCAACGTGTAGTTGACCCCCGTTTCCGATTGATCAGGATTGATCATGCGGAAGCTGAGGGTGTGCTCGCCGGGCTTCAGCGGTTTGAGGAGCAGGAAGTACCCGTCCGCCACCGCGGGGGAGCGATTCCCCGCGGCCACCCCGAGATCGGTGAGAAAGGACGGATTGGGAACCCGCAGGGTGAAGCCCCCAGGCTGGCTCTGGGCGCGGAAGGCGAAGAGGTCCTCCACGGGTGCTCCGTCTAGAGTGGCCTGCAAAGAGATGGCGGGCGCCACGGGGACGTCATTGTTGACGTCACACCGAACCTTCCCTACGCTGGTCGCGATTTGAAGGCAGGGATCGCCCGCCGCCGGGAAGTCGGGCGAGAAGCTCACGAACACTCCTCCCAGGGACAGGAAGATCGCCTTGCCGGCAGGCACCACGCACGTCCGGTCGGCAACGCCCTCGAAGGTGCTCGCCAGAAACCACACCTTCCCTGCCTGGTTCCTGCCACAGAACCTTCCATCGGGGTCGAACGCCGGATTGGTCGCGATCGGCTCCGCGACCAGCCAGTTGGTCCATTCGCCGGCCAGCTCATTGTATGACTTGCCGAAGAGCTCCTGGCCGGGCTGAACGACCCTGAGCTTGTTCGTGTTTTCGTCGGCGGACGCCACCGCCGCCATCAGAAGTCCCATCACCACGACTGTGCTTTGCCAAAGTTTCCTGTTCAGTTTCATGGCCATTCTCCTTATGAGCTCAAGAGGGATGCGCCGGTCCGTGTCATGGACGTCCGGCAGGGGATCGGGGGTGCACAATTGCTGATTCATTTTCGTTTCCTTTCCTTCAAGTCCGGTTTACGAGGCGGACAGGGAAGCCACCACCTGCTCCAGAAGCGCGATCAGAGTCGTGACGTCCGCACCGTCCGCCTGGGCCTTGCGCAGCGAGGAGGTGGCCTGTTGCAGGAAGGCGATCGCCGCCTGGGTATTGCCGTTTCGGATCTTCTCCAGCGCCCCGTTGCTGCCGTTGGGGTTTCCGAACAGGGCCTTGCGGGCCTTCTCCAGATCCTTGAGGACCTTCGGGTCCGTCGTGCCCGCGATGGCGCTGTCGAGCAGGCCGACGATCTCCTGGACCGCCTGCTGGGGAGTGACCACGCGGACGGTCGTGGATTGAGCTCCCACGCCGCCGTCGTCATCCACCACCGAAAGCACGACCGGGAACGTGCCCGCCTGGGTGTACCGGTGCCGTTGCGACACGGCGCCGGTGCCGTCGCCGAAGGCCTCGTCGAAGGCCGTGAAGGCGGTCTGGGGCTCGACCGAGCCGTCGCCCCAGGCGAGCGTGGCGGTCTGATGATCAAGCCGTCCCGGATCGCTGAAGCTCGCGCTGGTGGTCACCGGCACGTTGGTGAGCACGAAGGGCACCTCGACGTTCACCTGCCGCCCCGCGCTGTCGGCGACGCGGAACTGCGTGAGCTGGGGCGCCACGTTGCGGACGTGGATTTTGGCGAACGCCTGACCCACGGGGCCCCCGGAAGGATGTTGCGCCTGCACCGGAACCGTGACGTCCGACGGACCGTCGAAGGCGGCGGCGTTGAAGGTGACGGAAGATCCCGTGGTCTCGTAGCTGCCGTTGAGGTCGAGGTCCCACGCGAGAGTGAACGGCGTGGCGTAGTACCGGTCGCAATCATCCAGGAAGTCGACCGCGTCCAATTCCTGATCGATGTCGTCCGTGCCGCCGTCGTTCAGAACGAATTTCAGGTCGGGGTCCTGGCGCGTGATCCCATCGCCGGCGAGGGTCCGCGCCTCGTCGATGGTGCCCTGCTCGTGATCGATGGCGAAGATGGAGCAGCCGGCCGGCGCGAACCACCTCCACGACCGGGCCTTGTCGGCGCGGGTGACGAGGAACGGAGGGTTGGAGAACACGATCCGGGGCTCCAGGGCGAAGAAGTTGTCGAAGTTGTCGAGATCGAAATCGGCAAAGTCGACGACCGTGTCGAACGAATGGAAGTCGGTCTCGTCGTAGAGCTGGATCCACGCCTTGGTGATCGGGGGCGCGGCGGTTCCGCTGAGGCTCACGCTGCCTCCCTCGTCGACCTCATAGGGACCATTCACCACCGCGGTCGGCAGCAGCGTCGGGCTGCCTTCGCGCGCCATGTCCTGATGCCGCCACTCGCCGGCCTTGACGGTCTCGTCGGGCCCGTCGTTGTCATGCTCGGTGGCGTAGAAAATCAGCTCGCCGCTCGGGGTGACGTGGAAGCCGGTCGCCGCCGCGAGGTTGGCCAGCCGGGTTCCGCCGTTGCTCGGGAAGGGGGAGATCCGCTTCCCGTGGACGATCACCGTAAAGTGGACCTCCTCGCCGGGAGCGCAGTCCGGCGTGTCGCACTCCACGCGATAGAGATCGATGCGGTCGTGATCGCCGAAAATCGGATTGCCGCGGGCGCCGGCCATGTACAGGTCGCCGTTGATGCTGCCTTCCCGCAGGAATTGGAAGGTTTGATGGGAGTCCTCGACTTCCGGCACCTTGGTGCGCGCCACGAATTCCCATTGGAGATCGGGGCTCGCCAGGTCTCCGCTCGTGGAGCGGTAGAAGAAGATGGGGTCTTCGTCCTCGAAACCGCCCTTGACCGCCAACAGGTAGCGCCCTCCGGGCAACGGCGTGACGCCGACCCCGTCGGCGGCCTGCAGGGGCTTTCTCGCGGGATCGCCCTCCGGCCCGTCGAACGGCGCGAGTTGGCTCTTGAACACCGGAGCCTCCGGATCGCTGGCGTCGAAGAACAGCACCACCGCGGGGTGAGGCGCCACGTCGTAGTTGGGGTCGGGAATCGGCGGCAGCGGGAATTGCGGGGTCGAATTCGGATTGGGAATGGTCGGCCGCTTCGGGGTATCGGCCCCCACGGCCAGCATGTGGCCGACGAGCTGCATGCCGCCCGGATGCCCGTAGACGCGCTGCACGGGCCCGGGGCCTTCGCCGTCGCGGAAGACAAGGCCCGGACGCTTGGCCGGGTCCGGATCGCCGGGATCACCGCCCACGACCGTGAAGAAGATCGTGGCGACGTCCTCCGCGGGCGGCGCGGTGGCGTCGACGTGAACGCCCTTGCGCAGGCGGTTGCTCCGCAGGCGCTCGCGGTTCTTGTCGCGGGAGCCCATGCGGAAAACGATCAGGTTTCCGTCGCGTTTCTCGTGCGGGGAATCATCGCACACGAGCTCGTCGGGCAGGATCGGGATGTCCGGCGTGTTGCCGCTGCGGGTGACCAGAAAGAAGGGCGTGCCGTCCGCCCCATCCACGCGGGTGATCGCCTGATAGTGCCTGCACATGCTCGGGTTCGGCGTGGTGCTGATGTGGAATCCGAGCGGGTCCGCGCGCTCGGTCAGCGCCTGGAACTGCTCGATCACGTTGGGTACGAAGCGCATGCCGTCGGCCCGGTCGCTCTGCTGAGCGCCGGCGGGCGGCGGAGCCAGCAGCGACGCGAGCGCCGCGGCTTTCAGGAACGTCTGTATTCTCATGATCCATCTCCTGTGTCGAAAGGTTTGCGCGAAGCGTGCGCACAGGAGAAATCGGAATGAGTGGAGAAAAGACGACAGCGAAGGATGCCCAGGAAGCGAAGAGCCGGCCGGATGGGCCCGGCCGGCTCCTCTCCTACGGAGGCTCAGCGCCGTCAGTTACTGCGGGCAGGACACGACGACGGAAAAGATGGTGGTGATGGTATCGGTGAAAATACCGCCGCCGACGCCGGCGAGCTTGTCGTGGTCGAGCTGGCGGAGCGTCTCGCGGGACAACTGAAGCGGCTGGAGCTTCCTTTTCATGGGTTTCTCTCCTTCCAAGAGCTTGGGTTTATCGATCTTTGATGCTCGTCTGTGCCGTGCCAGTAGGGGGTGGCGACGACACCCGGATGCTCTGGAGATCGGAATTCGTGGGGAAAAGACGACAGGGGTCTTCAATCTGCCTGGATTTGGCGTTCTCGGCAGGTTGGCCCTCATTTGATCCCCACTGGGCCCGGCCCTCTTCTCCCGGCCTCCCCTCCGGCCTGACGGGAGAAGAGGGAGAAGTTAGCTCAGCTTGTCAAAAGCCCCCTCTCTCCCGTCAGGCCGGGGGGGAGGCCGGGAGAGAGGGGGTTGGGGGAGTGAGGGCTTTCACCGCAATCCCCGGCCGGCCCCACGCCTTGTAGAGCGCGGTGAGGCGGGTGCGGTTCTCCCCGGCCGCGCGGGACCGGCTGATCTCGCGATTCCCGGAGTGGGGCGGGCTCTGGAGGATCTCGGAAGCCTGGAGCAGATAGCGCTCGGCCTCGGCGAAGCGGGAGAGCTTCGTATAGGTTTCTCCAAGGAGACTTTGGGCCTCTCCGGTCTGCCAGACTCCGGAGGCCGGATGGCGCTGCAGGCTTCCGAGCGCATGGCGGAGCAGAGGCTCGGCGGCGGTGGGCCGGCCCTGGTCGAGGTAGACGCGCGCCAGGCTCACCTCCTGACAGGCGACGGCCGGGTGATCCGCGCCCAGGGCCGACCGCGAGAGAGCCAGGGCCTCCTCATGGCTCGCCGCCGCCTCGGCGAGCTTGCCGCGCTCCCGCAGGACGCGGGCGAGGTTGGCGAGGCGGTGCGCGTTTCCGGGATGCTCCCGTCCCAGGCTTTCCCGGCCGATCGCCAGCGCCTCGCGGAACATCGCCTCGGCGGCCGCGTGATCGCCGCGTTCCTCGACGCTCTGGGCCAGATTGCCCAGCGCCGCGGCGACGTCGGGGTGCTTCGGGCCACTCGACTTGCGGGTGACCTCCAGGGTTTCCCGGAACATCGCCTCGGCGCCGGCCTGGTCCCCCTTCCGCCGCAGGAGATGGCCGAGATCGCTCATGCTGGTCGCCGTCTCGTGATGGACCGGTCCGAGCACCTTCCGCCGGATCGCCAGGGCCGAGCGGAAGTGCGCCTCGGCTTCCTCGAGACGGCCCTGGTCGGAGAGCGTCCGGCCGAGCTCGCTGTGTGAGATGGCCACGTCCGGGTGCTCCTCGCCGAGAATCCGCCGGCGCATCGCGAGCGCCTCTTCGAGCGCGGCGCGGGAAGCATCGAGCTCCGCCCTCTCTCCATAAGCGGCGCCGAGGTCGTTCAGGCTCTGGGCGAGCTCGCGGCTCGGTCCGTGAATCCGGCGGCCGAGGGCGACCGCCTGCTCGAGCAGTGGCAGGGCCTGCTCGTAGGCTCCGCGCCGCGAGTAGAGGCGGCCCAGGAGGGTGAGCATCTCGCGCTGGAGCTCCGGCTGAGCCGCGAGGTCCTTTCGCGCCCGGGCCGCCCCGGCGTCGAGCAGGCTCCGCACGGTGGGCTCACCATGGCTCGCCACATAGGGATCGGCCTGGCTCAACAGATCGGTGAGGAAGCCGCTCACCGCTTTCGCCTTTTGTGCTTCGCGGCGCACCTGGTCCCGTTCGCCGGCGAGCTGGACGCCGGAGAAGGCCACGACCGCGGCCAGGGCGAAGAGCGCCAGGGCTGCCGCCGCCAGGCTCCGCGTATGGCGGCGCGCGAATTTCCGGGCCCGGTAGACCAGGGAGTCGGGCCGGGCCAGGATCGGCTCCTCGGCGAGATAGCGGCGCAGGTCCTCGGCCATCGCGGTGACCGACGCGTAGCGCTCCCCGGGGTCCTTCTTCAAGGCCTTGGCGACGATGACCTCGAGGTCCCCCCGGAGCTCGCGCCGCCGGCGCGGGTCGTGGACCCCATCGGACAGACGGCCGGGCTCGGTCTCCAGGATCCCCCGGAGCAGGTCGACCGGCGAGGAGCCGGGGCTTCCGGTGGGATGGCGGCCCGCGAGGAGGAGATAGAGCAGGGCACCCAGGGCGTAGACGTCCGAGGACGTGGTCACGCTCTCGCCCGTGATCTGTTCGGGCGCGGCGAAAGCCGGCGTGAAGATCCGCCCGGCGTCCCGCGTGAGTTGGGTCGGCGCGCCGTCGCCCTCGCCTTCGAGGAGCTTGGCGATGCCGAAGTCGAGCAGCTTGACTTGGGCCCCCTTCGAAACCATGACGTTCGACGGCTTCAGGTCGCGGTGGACCACGAGGCACGAGTGGGCGTGCGCCACGGCGTCGAGCACGTCGAGGAAGAGCCGCACGCGGGAGCGGACGCCGAGCGCCTGCTCGTCGCACCAGCGGTCGATCGGCTCCCCCTCGACGTATTCGAGCACCAGGTACGGCTGGCCGGCCTCGGAGACGCCGGCGTCGATCAATTGAGCGATGTGGGGGTGCTTCAAACGCGCGAGGATCGTGCCCTCGCGGCGGAAGCGGGAAGCGCCCGCGGCGCCCAGAAGAGCGGGGGAGAGGAGCTTGACCGCGACCGTCCCCTCGAACTGCCCGTCGTTGCGCCGCGCCAGCCAGACGCTGCCCATGCCCCCGGCGCCGAGAGGCCGCACCAGCTCATAGGCGCCGAAGGTCTGTCCCAGATAGGGCTCGGCGAGCAGATCCTGGGCGTCGTGCTCCAGATACCCCTCGTCGCGCAGGGCCCGTTCCTCGTCCAGGAGCAGCTTGAGGTCCGCGGCGAGCGCGGGATCATCGCTCGCCAGAGCGGCGAGATACCACCGCCGCTCCTCCGTGGGGAGATCGAGAGCCTGATCGAGATGGGGGCTGACGAGCCGCCAGCGCTCGCCTGTCACTGGAGGAGCCCCGGGCGCAGGGCGTGGCGAAGGTAGATCCGTGCCTTGTCCCAATGCCGCTGCACCGTGCGCTCGCTGGACCCCCGGAGGCTGGCGATCTCGGCGAAGGTGAAGCCGCAGAAGAACTTGAGCTCGACGACTTGCGCGATTTCGGGCTCCACGGCGGCGAGCTCGTCGAGAGCCTGGCTGAGCCGCTCCATCTCCTCGGCCTCGTCCGAAGGGGTTGCGTCGCCCAGATCCTTGCCGTCGAGAGAGGTCATCGCGAAATCGCCGCCGCGCTTCTGAGCCTGCCGGCGGCGCAGGCCGTCGACGATCAAGCCGCGCATGACCCGGGCCGCATACCCGAGGAACCGGGCGCGGTCGGGGAAAGCCAGGTCCTCGCGGCGGGCCAGATCGAGATAAGCCTCATGAAGCAGGCTGGTCGCGCCGAGCGAAGCGCCCGGACCCGACCGCGCGAGCTCGCGGCGGGCGAGCCCGCGGAGCTCCCGGTAGAACGCCGAGAAAAGTGCTTCGGAGCCTTGGCCGTCGCCGCGATTGGTGGGGGGGATCGGAATTGAGAAGGAGCGTTCCATGGGTCGCCTCGCTGTCCCTACGGAAGCGTGCCGAGGCCGCGAAGCTTGCGGTCTCGCACTGTCGAGGAGGGAACGCTCGGGAGGGGGATTTCCCCTCACACTGGGAGGGACCGCCATGGGCCATGCCGCGGATGGGGAACGCGCGGTGTGATGTATGATAGAGCCATGCAACTCGCTACCGGTATCGTTGTGAAGGGAAAAGTCGTCGTGGAGGGAGAACCCCTGCCCGAGGGCACCGTGGTCACCATTCTTGCCCGTGAAGCGGACGAGACCTTCGAAGTGCCGCCGGAGCTCGAGGCCGAGCTTTCGGCGTCCATTGCTGAAGCCGACCGTGGCGAGACCATCGCCGCAGACGAGCTGATCGATCGCCTGCGGCGGATCGCTTGAGCAAAGGTCTAGAGGTCGAGGTCACACCGCGAGCCGCGGCGCAGATCGAGCGGGCCGCGGCATGGTGGGCTGAGAACCGGCGCAGCGAACATGCTGTAGACTCTGGCAGGCTTGTTCATCTAGCGTTGTAGACTGGAGAGAGGCTAGAGTAGTGGCACCAAATCCCCCTGAAGAAATGCTCTAGTCCCTTGCAGGCTATAATATGTTTGATCATGATAAGCCAAGCTCCGATGTCGCTAAGCCGGGACATTGCTGATCGAGATCGGTGAGCGATGCTGGGGCTTACGGCAGCACATCGGGGTTATGAATATCAGGATCTTCTCGTCGCTTGCCGCCTTGTCGACGTACTTTTAGGCACCCTCGTCCAGGTCCATGTAGATGAGAAGTTGATTCCTGGTGACCGCTTTGACGATCTTACAACCGTAGATATCAGTGGTCACCGTGAGCGGATTCAATTCAAACACACAGATAACGACGACAAACCTCTAACACTCGCGACGTTTACGAGCGACGATAGAGGTCTTCGGCTTGATCGCCTCATCGCCGCGATACTCACCGACCGTTTAGGCCCAGGAAGTCATTCTAAGCATCATAGCTTTCGCGTGATTCTTCGGGATAAGCCGCCCTTAGATCCGCGCCTCACGGCCGTCCTAGCTCCCACCGCAGTTGATCCAGGGCCATTCATACCGGCCATGCCGACAATACGACTGGCCTTTGATGCTGAGGCCTTGTGGAAACACGTCGAGCAAAAGTCCAACATAGATTCACCCCCTGGTGAGGGTTATTTCGGATTCCTTTCTAATGAAGAGATGCCTATGTTGCGAGCTGACCTCGAATGGGCGTGCCAGCACCTCATAATCGAGGTAGCGGCTCCAGCAGCAAGTGGAGACCTGACAACCCCTGAGATAGCCGAACGCCTGCTCCTAATGCGAGTCCGTACCGACGTTGGCGCGGAGGCATACCCTAATGTGAACCGCTCTGCGATTGATGTCGCTGCGGCGATGATTGGAGCTGCCCGCGCAGCCCGTCAGAGGCGACTTATTATTTCCTCTGACGAGTTACTTCGCTGGGCGCAGTTGCGCCACGATTTCGGGGCCGTCTCACGCGCTCATCCGGTTGATCGTAGCGTCGAGGTTTTAAGAACAATAACAGTCCGAAAGCTTGCAGAGTCTACGGCTGAGCTAGCAAATATCGGAGGGCGACTTCTTGTGGTCGGTCCGCCTGGTCAAGGTAAGTCGTGGGTTTGTCAGCAACTTCTAGACGAGCTGTCATCCCGCGGATGGCTTACTTCGGAGCACTACTGCTATTTGGGCGATGCCGATGGTGAGCGATTGGCGCGAGTTCTCGCAGAAACAGTCTTTGGAAGTCTCCTCGGTCGGCTCGCTGATGCCGATCCCAGGTTAGTCGTCGACCATCGGCCACGTTTCGCAGCTGACGAGGAGGCGCTCATCGGTTGTCTCACTCGGTCCCTCCAATATGATCCGCAACGCCCAGTGGCACTTCTAGTGGACGGAATCGATCACATAACTCGAATTCGTTCTAGAGGTGGCAACTTTGATCCTTCCTTGAACCTTGCTGAGGCACTTAGCGCCCTGGCGTTGCCGAAGGGTAGCGTGCTAATCGTCTTGAGTCAACCTGGGGTACATCTAAAGCCCCTCGAAGAGGCGGGAGCTACAACACTTACCATCCCCGGGTTAGACGAGATTGAGATTCGTTCGCTCGCTGCACGTCTCCGTGTCGTGCCTCCGATAGGCATGGCCTCTTACAATGGCGACAGACCATTGCTCGAGACTGACGAAGCTGTATCTGAGTTTCTTTCGGCGCTAGCAGATCGATCAGCAGGCAACGCTCTGTATGCCACGTATCTTTGCAGGGAGGCCCTCCGTCAGGACTCCACACCTGCGGACCCGGCTACCATAGTGAGAAGCTTCCCTCCATTCGATGGAACACTCGAGAGCTACTATCAATACTTGCATTCAACGCTTGGTGCCGAAAGTGGGTGGGTTGCCGATGTCATTGCCTTAATAGACTTTGCTGTCAACCGTTCCGAGTTACTTGAGATCAGGCCAGATGCATCGCATCATATCGACAAGGCTCTCGAAGTTCTTGCTCCAGTTCTCGTAGAGCGAGCTGCTCAAGGCGGCGTTCGTATATACCATGAATCCTTTGCTAGATTCCTGCGTCGCCCATTTCAGAACGATCCTATCGCGCTCGGTGCTCTCCTCAATCTGATCGCTGCTTGGTTGGAGAGAAAAGGCTTCTTCTCAGACCCTCGAGCTTTCAGCTCTCTCCTTCCGACTCTTACCGAAGCTGGTCGCGATGCTGAAGTGGTCACTCTCATAGAGCGAGGCTTCGTGGTTCGTGCAGTAGCCGCCGGTTTCTCGGCATCTTCTATTAACAACAACCTCGCAACTGCAATTGGATCCGCAGCGCGGATCAAGAATTGGCCGGCTGTTGCCCGTTATGTAGAGCTGTCGCGAGCTGCGGATGCTTATCAGGACGAACGCTTTGATTCCAGTTTAGTGCAATTCGCCGATATACCGATGGCGTTACTCGGACCAGGAGTTGTTTCGGATCGCTTACTGCATAACGATCGGCTTGTAATGCCCGCGAGGTCTGGGCTTCAGATGTGTGCCGCTGTCGACGAACTCGGTGCGGTTGCACCTTGGAGTCAGTACATGAGAGGGTATCTGCGCGAAGCTAAAGCTGACAATACCTCTTATGGTGCAGAATCCGACCGCAAAGTGGCTCTGGCATGGTTGCGCGGTCGGCTTCGCCTCTCAGTGTTGTTGGAGAGCTCAGAACATCAAGCTAATCTTGGGAGCCACGATGATGATAACGATGGCGAGCCGAATGACAGAGAATGGAACCCGGCTAGCCCGCTGGATTGGAACCGTTTAGTGCATTGGGTGAATAGGCGAAGGCTTCCTGCATTCGATGTGGTCAAGGCTATCTACGATACCTATGGCCTGCCGAGCGTGATTAAGTTTATTCGAATGCTTGATCGTCCGGGAGATATGTATTTGGCGCTCGCTGAGTTAACCATGGTTAATGGAGCTGTTGATAGCACTATCAATGCGCGACAGTGGGCAATCAATGCCGCATCTTGCGGAGTGGTGCCAGGTTCAGCGTATCGGATGCTGGCGCTTGGAGTAGATCTATCAAATCTTGCAATCTTATCTGTTAGTGATGCCCGTGATCGCTTGCTATCTCTGACGCAGGATCTCCAACATCGATCCGCTCAGTGGGAAGGTTCGAGTATTGGTGAGTGGCTAGATGCGTGTGCCGTTGCTGCCCGTCGAGATTTACTTGGTCTTAACTCCGCCGAGGCGCTTATTTGTGGAGAAGGATGGTACCGATGCTGGCTTCGATTCTGTGTGGCACTCGTGCGTGCGGAGTCCGCCCACGTCGCTGATCAATCAGTCCTCGCTCTGGATGCGCTCCGTTGCCTTACTGAAGACCTAAATCCTTTTTCGGGCGAGCCCCGATCGTGCGATCTTTATTCGATCCATGGACGAATAGAGGATACAATCCGACGGGCCATGGGCCTCCTTAACGATTCTGGATGGTCGGAAGCTCTTTTGCTGCTGAGAGGAGTTAGTCGATCAATAACAACGACCATCCAAGGAGAGTTGGGCGGTCCACTTCCGCCTAGTTTGCTTCTCCGGATCGCTCTCGATGGGGCAACGCCAACGCGCCGAGAGGTTGCCACCGATTTTGTCGCAGAAGAGATTGAGAACGGATCTGCACGTCGATACTATTCAGATCTGGCAGAGTATCGTCTCCTTGGATCCCGGCTCGCGCTTGCTTCGGGTGAAAGAGTAGAAGCAACTCGACTGTGGCATGAGGCTTGTGAGATGCTTACGGCTTATGGGTGGCACAAAGATATTACAATTTACGAGCTACTTGATCCCTTGCCGGCTCTTATTGCTGCGGACCCGGCTCGTAGCCGTAACTGCGTAGCACGCGTGCAACCGGTATGCGAGAGAGTTCCCATCCACACTGACGGAAAGGGAACTCGCCAAGTTTGGGAGCGCTGGTGGGAACTGCTAGCCAAAGCGGATCCAGTAGCCCTTGCACACCTTGCAGCAAGTCGTCTGCTATGTGAATGCAATGATCCCAACTGGTTGCTGCATGGTGCACTGGTAGACCTTTGGCGTGAGTGGCAGGAGAGAACAGATCCGATCATTGCGGGCGCTCTCCGGCTTACTCTTGATATCGCATTAGATCCTAGAGATCCTCTCGCGCTCGCCCGTCTGACGGATCGAATTAACAGAGGCGACAGTAGCTGTAATGAGCTAATGGCTCTGCTCCTGGCGAGAGCAGATGAGCGCCCAGTGGAATATAGCTACTCAAATAGCAGTGAGTTGCTCGCGAAAGACGATGCGCGCATGGCGGAGTTCAACCTCGTGGCGCAACAAGCGAATTTACCACAAGCTATGCCCGTTCGCGAATTCCGTGATGGAGCATCGCCGTCGCGGTCCCTGCGCGGCGCTGTACGCCGTTCCTTATCTAAAGCTGCTTTTGTCTTCACGGATATTACTGCTTGTTTTCCTGCCGGCGCTGTTGGGCTCGCTTATGCGACACGGGCATGGCGTAGCCGCCCCTATGATGCGCCAGAGGCAAACTGGAGTGTGGATCGCTTCGCAAACATCATTGGCTACCGAATGATAGAGCTCATAAATACCGGAAGAGAGGGGGACATGGTGGCCTCACTGTTATCACTTGCCGAGGCAACGAGGTTCTATGACCAATTCGGCATACTACGAGCAGTAGCAGAGGGACTGGAGCGCCATCGTCAGCATCGCCTTGCGGCTATGGCTTATACGCTTGCCTGGACGAGGGCGCGCAACCACGGTGGTTGGCTGAGGTTCGGAGGAGAAACTGAGATCGATTCGTTGCACCGTGCCACTCAGTTGGATCATGGACTCGTACTCAGTGTTGTCGCGGATGAGGTTCAGAGAACTGTTGCCGGAGGTTACGGCACCTACGGAATCTCCCAAGCTCTCATCTACGGTTTTGGGGTCGGAGCACTTTCCTCCTGCGGCACCTCATCCTTAGATACAGCGTTTGGTGTATGGGACGAAATTTTTTCTGTCATTGCAAGTAGGGCACCGCGGGTACACCCGTCGGATGACCCCGATGATACGTACACTCCACCCGATCCGGATGATGGCACCGCCGCTCCAGGTGACCTGGACGCTGCGTTGGCCCTGAGCACTCTTGCAGGTCTTGCCCATCCCGCCCGTGAGAAGAAGCGGCGAACATTGTTAGCGGTGCAACTTCTATTGTCCGAACGCCCGACCCAATCAGCACTCGCCGTAGACCTTGCCCTTGCCAATCTTTCAGACCCGGCAACACTTACTTGGTTACTTCGGGTGGTAGAGCAGTCGGGTGAGCCGAGGGAGATCGTGGTTGCTAAGTGTCAGGAAACTCTTACACGACTAGCTACTGGGCCGTACTTGACGATCCGCGCACTTGCACGGCGCCTTCTGCGGGGAGCCGAACCGCCCTTGCCACCGCCGACACCTGCGGATAGAGCGCTCGTTGAAGACTGCTCAGTAGACCTCTGGACCCCGCATGGAAATAACTATGAGCCTCTACAGCCGCCTGGACGAAATGAAGAGTTCTTGGATCTAGTGGCTGGGTTAAGGCTGGAAGAAGCCGAGTCTCTATTGCCGGGGCTTCGAAAAGGTGTGCTCACCCGCCTATCCACTGCAATCCACGATGAAACTCGTCAGAAACGGCTGCGTGCACAACTTGATGCCTTCGCCGATCGCCTCGGTCAACAATGGCCAAATGCTTATTTGATACCAGAGCAGACTGTCGAGGAAATGCTACAACTTGTAGCAACTGGCGGACGTGCGGCTCGGATCGTAAAGGGCAACCCAAGCACTGATCCGGTGCGATGGGAAGATACGCTCGCCTCTAAGCTTCTCGACGACCCAATGCTACCGATCCGAGTTGAAGGTTGCCGACAGCCACGACCACTAATCCCACCACCACCGGCGCTTCGGGATCCAATCTGGAGTGATGTTGCGAGTGAACGTGAGCAGGTACTAGCCGCAACTTTGACAGTGGAGTCCTTTGACACTGCTGCAATTATGGCCGGAGGTCGGTTCCATGGTTGGCGAGTTATTGCTACTGTAGAGACACGAATGGTTAAGCATCCCGATCCAAATATACGCAAGGAACTCGTCGCCAAGCGCTATAGAGCCCTCGAAGTCAGAAAGCCTGGTGATCGACGGGGACTAACTTTACCACCCTTTGCAGGGGGTGATATACGTTGGTGGAGCACCTCAGTCGAAGATTTTTCTAATTCGAAGCCACACACTCTTAGTGGAAGCCACCCTGTTATTGGTCTAGATAATGATGTCGAGGCGGCAGGCGACGGCCTCCAGAGTCTCGGAATCCCGATACCACTCCTCTGTCCTACCATTTGGTTGATGGCAACTTTGGGCCTTCGTCCGGGAGAGCCGTTTATACTCGACGCTGAGGATGGCCCTGGCCTTTCGCTCGTTATATGGCGTACGGATTACGACACCAGTGAGTACTATCTAACGCGCCCTCGTATTTGGGGAGCGGCGATCTTTATGCGGCAAGCTATGCTCGATCGACTAGTTGATGCGGTCGGTAGTGCTCTCAGCATTCGGGACTTCATCGTTGGTGACTTGGATCTAAGCTCTCCTGCGAGAGAGACTTAGAGTTTTTCAAACGCCCTCCAGTCCAGCGGAGGTGCAGTCAAAAGGTGCCAGGCAACTTCCCAGACGGTAAGATCCCCCCATGAAGCGAATCCTGGTCACCGGAGCCACCGGCACGATCGGCCGCCATGTGGTCTCCCAACTGCTGGCCACAGAGCCCCAAGTCCGCGCGATGACCCGCAACCCGGGCTCCGCAGGCCTGCCGTCTGGGATCGAGGTGGCGCGCGGCGATCTTACCGATCCCGCGAGCCTCGATGAGTGCCTGGAGGGCGTCGATTCGGTGTTCCTCGTGTGGACCGCCCCGGCCGATGCCTTCCCGGCCGCCTTGGACCGGATCGCCCGGCAGGCCCGGCGCGTCGTGCTCCTGACCTCTCCGCACAAGACGCCGCACCCGCTCTTCCAGCAGGCCAACCCGATGGCGGCGATGTATGCGGAGATCGAACGGCGGATTGAGGCGTCGGGCCTCCAGTGGACATTTTTGCGGCCGGGGATGTTCGCCGCCAACGCTCTGGCCTGGTGGGGACCCCAGATCCGTGCCGGAGGCGTCGTGCGCTGGCCCTATGGCGAGGCTCCGACGGCTCCCATCCATGAACGGGACGTCGCGGCAGTCGCGGTCCGCGCCCTGCTGGAGGACGGGCACGGCAGGGCGGAATACGTTCTGACCGGCCCCGAATCGTTGAGCCAGCGCGAGCAGGTGACCGCGATCGGCGAGGGGATCGGCAGGCCCTTGCGTTTCGAGGAGATCTCGTCGGAGGAGGCGCGGCGCGAGCTCCCCTTTCCAGCGTCCGCCCTGGACATGCTGCTCAAGGCCTGGGCCGCCGCCCTCGGGCACCCCGCGCTCGTTACCTCCACGGTCGAAGAGGTCACCGGAAAGCCGGCGCGATCGTTCCGGGACTGGGTGAGCGATCACACCGGAGAGCTCCGGGCATAGAATCTCGACCCGACCAGGGAGGTGAGCCGATGAGCGTTCCCAGACTGTCCGCCGTGCTTCTCAACGCTACCATCCTCGTCGCCGGGCTGAGCCAGGCGACGCTGGCCTTCGCCCAGGGCGCGCCGCCTGCCGCGCCTCCGTCTTCCACGGCGGCTCCGAAGGCGGCCCCGGTCCCCCCGGCATCCGCGCGAGACGAGAGCCTGCCTCCCTCCGAGGGGCAGGCCAAGGCCGCGCTGGAGAAGTCGCCTCGCTGGGGAAGGCCTACGAGCCCCACGTCTACGACGGCGCCGGTCACGGCTTCCTGCGGGCCCAGGACGACCGCGCGGGCGCCAACCTCAAGGCGGTGCAGAGCGCTTGGCCGCGCACGGTGGCCTTCCTGCGCGAGCACCTGAAGTGATGGAAGCCTTTGAGGTCAAGGAGCCTGACACGGGCGAACTGATCGCGATGATGCGGGATTTCTACGCGGAGCTCGGGGAACCCTTCGACAAAAATCGCGCGGAGCGGGCGTTGCGGGCTCTGTTGGAAGACCCGTCCCATGGCGCGGTCTGGGTGTTTCGCGAGGACGGCCGCGCGAGCGGGTATCTCGTCGTCACCCATGGCTACAGCTTGGAGTTTGCTGGGCGTATCGCGGTCGTCGACGAGGTGTACGCGGTGCCGGAGACGCGCGGCCAGGGGATCGGCGCTCAGGCGCTCGCCTTGGCGGAAGAGCACTGCCGCCGCAATGGGATCGAAGCGCTGCGCCTGGAGGTGCATCATGAGAACCATCGCGCCCTGGCTCTCTACGAGCGAAATGGATTCGAGGCACACGACAGGTACCTGATGACGAAGTGGTTGTAACCTTTGGCGGCGGGTTGGCATAGGATGCCCCTGTAGTCGGGGTTTTTCCTTTAATCTTCAAAGGAGCGCACGATGAGCCTTTCCAGAAAGTCCGCCGTCCTCCTCAGCGCCCTGCTGTCCTTGACATCGCTCGGCGTTGCCGGAGCCGCCGAGGCGCCGAAGACCGAGATCAAGGGCGCCGCGATCCTCGATCATCCGTGCGGCAAGGTCGCCGTCAAGCAGATGGGATTGATCCACGCCGGCAAGTTCGAGGAGGCCAACAAGCTCACCTCGAAGGAGATGCAGGAGCAGTGGAAGGGCCTCTCCGCCAAGGACCGCGAGATGATGACCGGAATGATGAAGGAGATGTCGAAGTCCGAGGCGGATTTCGCGAAAGACATCAAGGCTTCCGGGGTCCTGGTCATCGAAGGCAACAAGGGAACGCTGACGATCGAGCAGAAGCACAAGGACGACAACGGGTCAAGCACCGAGAAGATGACCCAGCGCTATACGATCGACGGCGACAAGTGCCTGATCTCGCGGTAGATGGGCCGGAAGGCGAAGATCCCGTAATGGCCCGGAGCGCGGCTGAGGAGTACTTCGCCAGAGAGTTCGAGCCCGCGATCCCGGGCTACCGCTCGCGGAAGGCCGGGGACCGCGATCTGCTGTCCATGACCAAGGTGGCGCTCCTGGAGGCGGTGGAGACCGTGGAGGATCTCCCGCGATCCCACTGGGTCTGGCAGCCCGGCTATGCGGTCCAGACCGTGAACGTCTACCGCATCCGGGATCTCTGCACGTTTCGCTTGCGCGAGAATCCCCTGGACGAGCGGGCCTTGTGGACGCGGATTGGGCTCGCCCTGCAGTGCCCGCCGGACGATTTCGACCGCGACGCCTTCGACAGGCTCCGGAAACTGGATGGCTTCGAGGTGTGCTGGCCGGTCTACGCGGCCTGCTTCATTCAGCAGGCCTGGGCGGCCTCGCAATCGGTGGGGCTGGGGAAATTCCTGCGAGAGGCGGGGCTCCTCGCCGCGGCCGGTCCGGTCCTCGCGGCCATCCGGGAGCGCCGGGATCCTTATATCGACGTCTTTGAATCGGAAGAGCTCACGAGAGAATATGCCGCCGAGTGCCTGGAGATCGCGCTCTGGGAGCCCCCGGCCGATGAGGAGAGCCATGGACGAAGAGACCCGTAACGATCCCGATTTCGAGCTCATGACGGCCGCTCTGGAGCAGGCGGAGAAGTCCTACCGGGAAGGGGGGCTGCCGATCGGCGCGGTGATGGTCGAGGACGGCCGGATCGTGGCGCGGGGCCACAACAAGCGGGTCCAGGAGGGGGACCCCATCGCCCATGGGGAGATGGACTGCCTGCGCAACGCTGGCCGGCGCCGCCGCTACGACAACGTCACCCTGTACACCACCCTGAGCCCCTGCATGATGTGCTCGGGGACGGTCCTCCAGTTCGGCATCCCCCGGGTGGTCGTGGGGGAGGACGTGACCTTCCCGGGCAATCCCGACTTCCTGCGCCAGCACGGGGTCGAGGTGCGGCTGCTGAACGATGAGCGGTGTAAGCAGCTGATGGAGCGCTTCATCCGAGAGAAGCCGGAGCTCTGGGACGAGGACATCGCGGGACGGGAGCGGGTGTAGGAAGCTCAGGTCTCTCCGATAACTCGGCCCAACCGGGCTCGTCCCTGAAGCCGCCGCATCTCGTCGACCGTCTCCTCCAGCCACTTGAGACGTTCTGAAGGAGTCAACCGCAACCCGCTCCGGATGTGATGGCGGCGGGTTCCGGCAAAATCCCAGACTTGGTCGGGACCAGCTTCCGTTTTTGGCTTTGAGGGCTCTCTCATGATCATTCCTCCGAGAGCTCGGAAAGCGCCGCGACGTCTTCCAGGTCCTGGACCCGTCCGGCGGCACGTTTCATCTCCATCAGGTCGTTACGCGAGACGACTGTAGCCTCGACTCCCTCGAGAGGTACCCTGAGAGCGCGGCGGTACACCACCTCGAAGTCGAAGGGCTCCCGAACAAACAAATCGACGGCAAATCCTGGATGAGCCGGGTGCCATAGCGAAAAGACCTTCATGTTTTTCTCGCGGAACCAAGTCTCACGATTCTCAGGATTGGCAAAGGAGCTCATCGGAACCGGTGCTTGGGGAGTGAATCCTAAGGCTTCGAAGGCCTTCAAAGCTCTCTCCAAGTTATTGCGATCGAGGTGAAGGACCAGATCCAGGTCTATGGTCGTGCGAAGATATCCATGGAGCACGACAGCAACTCCGCCGACCACCAGATAGCGGACGTTCGCCTCTTCTAAGGCGGTCAGGATCCACTCAACTCTGCCGCTCACGGCGAGATTCTAACCCGGTCGGTCGCCGATCTCTTCAAGAAGAGAAATCCCCGTTGTCCCGTATCGTCATAGCGATACTCTAAGCAGATACGGTCCGCGGCCCGGTTGGCATTTCCACCCCCGTCCGTTTGTTCTCTATGCTTTGGCCATGTCGGACCACGAGCAGCTCGCAGAACGCATCCGGGCCCTGCCCGACCGCCCCGGGATCTACGTCTTCAAGGACGCCGAGGGGAAGGTGCTGTACGTCGGCAAGGCGAAGTCCCTGCGCAAGCGAGCGTCGTCGTATCTGGTGCGGGACCATGAGCCGCGGCTGGCCGCGATGGTCTCCGAGGCGGTGGACCTGGAGTACGTGGTCACCGACTCCGAGTCCGAGGCGCTCCTGCTCGAGAACAACTGGATCAAGCGCCAGCGCCCCCGCTACAACGTCCTGCTGCGGGACGACAAGACCTATCCCTATCTGAAGCTGACGATGCGGGAAGAGTTCCCCCGCATCGCCTTCACCCGCCGGATCTCGAATGACGGCGCCGAGTATTTCGGACCCTTCCTGCCCGGCGGCCTCGCCCGCAAGGCGATCAAGCTGGTGCAGAAGCTCTTCAAGGTGCGCGTCTGCCGGATCGAGGTGGACGGCTCCTGGGCCCGCCCGTGCCTCTACTACGACATGCACCGCTGCCTCGGGCCCTGCGTGGCGAAGCTCACTACCAAACAGGTCTACGACGAGGCGGTGGAGCAGGCGCGGCTGTTCCTCTCCGGGCGGACCGAGCCGCTGCTGAAGACCATCAAGCGGGAGATGTGGGAGGCCGCCGAGGCCATGGACTATGAGCGCGCGGCCCAGCTCCGCGACACCCTGAACGAGGTCGAGGCGGTGAGCCAGCGGCGCAAGCTCTCCTCGGTGGACGAGGAGGACCTCGACGTCTATGGGGTCCACGTCTCGGGGGGCAACGCGGCCGTGGTCTCCCTGATCATGCGCGAGGGGCAGGTGCTCGACCGCCGGGAGCTGTTCTGGGAAGGGGTGGGGCACATCTCGCCGGAGCTCCTACTCTCCGAGGTGCTCCCCCAGATCTACGATCGCACAACCTTCATCCCCAAGGAGATCCACCTGCCGGTGCCGATCGAGGGGGAGGAGGCGCTGGTCGACTGGCTGTCGGAGAAGAAGGACGAGCGGGTCTATCTGCGCCTGCCGTCGCGGGGGCCGAAGGCGGAGCGGGTGAAGCTCGCCATGCACAACGCCGAGCTGGCCCACAAGCGCCGGTTCCGGGCTGGCGGAGTGGAATCCCCGGGCGCCTCCTCCCTGGAGAGGCACCTCGACCTCTCCGAGCCGCCGCGGCGGATCGAGGGTTTCGACATCTCCCACTTCCAGGGGGGCGAGACGGTGGCGTCGATGGTGGTCTGGGAGGAGGGGAAGATGCGGAAGGGGGAGTACCGCTCCTTCAACATCAAGGATCTCACCCAGCCGGACGACTTCGCGTCGATGCGCCAAGCGGTCGAGCGCCGCTACCGGCGGGTGCTGGAGGAGGTCGGCGCCATGCCGGACCTGATCCTCATCGACGGCGGCATCGGCCAGCTCAACGCCGCGCTGGGAGCGCTGGCCGAGCTCGGAGTGGAGGAGACGTCGATCGTCTCGCTGGCCAAGCGGGAGGAGGAGATCTACGTCCCGGGAGTGCCGGAGCCGCTCCGGCTGCGGCGGGACGATCCCGGCCTGCGGCTGCTCCAGGAGATCCGCGATGAGGCCCACCGCTTCGCCGTCTCCCGCCACCGTGCGCGCCGCTCGGCCCGCACCCTCCACAGCCGTCTCGACGAGCTGGCCGGCGTCGGCCCCCGCCGCCGCAAGCTGCTGATCCAGACCTTCGGCAGTGTGCAGGGGGTGCGCGAGGCGCGGTTGGAGGATCTGCAGAACGTGCTCGGGACTCTGATGGGGCGGAAGATTTTTGAGCAGCTCCACGCGGAAGAGCCCTCATCACCCCAGCCCTCTTCTCCCGGCCCCTCCCTCCCTCCCGCACCGGGAGAAGAGGGAGAAAAACAAAATTAAGCTTGAACAAGCCTTATCAGACCGATCCGACGGATCCGTCGGATCGGTCTGATCAAGAGGGAGGATGGGAGGGGTCGGGAGAGGAGTCGGGGGCGGGGGGCCGCGGCATCCTTTTCAGCACGTAGATCAACTGATCGTTCCCCCGGAAGGTATCCGTCGCGGGGTTGGTGGCGGTCGATCCGAACCGCGCCGCGACCTGATAGTTGGCCAGGATCCACCGGCGGACGAACCGGGGGATCTCGGCCTTGCCGTCCTGGCCGATCACCGCTCCCAGGATCAGGTAGTGGTCGCGCCGCTCGATCACCCGTGCCCGCGCCTTCTCCCAGAGGCGGACCTGGACCTTGGCCGGCAGCGTGTCGAGCCGCGAGGGGAGGAAGGCGAGCTCTCTCAGGAAGAGCACGCGGTCGGTGGGTTTCACCTGGCCGGCGAGCCAGCGGACCGCCTTCTCGCGAGAGTCCACGATGGTGAGCTGGAGCCTGCCGTATTCGTAGAGCGCCGGGGCGAAGAGGAGGACGGGCAGGACCGCGGCGGCGAGGTCGAGCCAGAGGCGATGGGAGGTCCTCTCGCGCAGCCAGGCGTAGAGCAGGGCGATGGCGGCGCAGGCCAGAGGGACGAGCGCGAGCAGGTTCCGGAACGCCCGGAACTGGTAGGAGGCCACCAGCAGCCCGGTGGCGGCGCCGAAGAGGAGCCAGCCCGCCACCGCGCCCGACCAGCGGCGATCCCGCAGGCCCACGGCGAGCCCCGCCACCATTAATAGCAGGAAGACGGTTCCCACCTCGGCGTGGGTCGTCGGCAGGTCCCATTCCGCCCGGTGGACCGCCTGGTCCCAGTAGGAGCCGGCCTCTTGAGAGCCGTAGATCGAGCCCATGTCGCGCACGCTGTGGAGCACGGTCTCCGTCCGCAGCGCCAGGGCCGGCATGGCGAGGAGGAGGGCGAGGATCGACGCGGCTCCCGCCAGAAACAGCCGGCGGAGCCTCTCCAGCCAGGAGGCCGGCGCGAGCAGGATCGCCAGCGCGACGGCGAGGCAGACCAGGGCGGCCGGATATTTGGTGGCCCCCGCGAGGCCGGCCATCACCCCCGCCAGGATCGCGTCGCGCCGCGGATGCTCAGCCGTGCGGCTCTTCTCGGCGAAGAAGAGCGCGGCCATGACGAAGAAGGCCACCAGCGGATTGATGTTGACGATCGAGCTGCGCATCACCAGGGCCGGGACCAGGGCCGCCAGCCACGCCGCGAAGAGGCCCGCCGCGGGGCCAGCGAGGCGCCGGACCAGGAGGCCGGTCAGCAGGACAGTCCCGAGCGAGAAGGCCAGGGTGACGAGGCGGCCGAGGACGATCACCGCCGGGGGCTCCAGGATGTCGTAGTACTCCGGAGGCGAGGGGGAGAGGTCGTCGAGGAGCGGGTGGCCGTGGGTGAGCGCGTAGGCCGGCGACCAGGCCAGGGCCGCGCCGGCCACGAGATAGAAGGGGAGGGAGGGGTAGCTGTAGCTGTCCGGCTCCCAGGTGCGGTGCGCGAGCAGATAGGTGGCGTGATGGAGGACGTGCCCCTCGTCGACGTAGCTCATGTAGGGGAGGCCCGAGGTGAGCGCGGGCAGGCGGATCCCGGCGGCGACGGTCAGGACGGCCAGCCACGGCAGGAGGGATCTCAAGCGGCTCGTCATCTTTCTTCATCATATGAAAAGAACCACCGGAGCGCCGGCCGGGTTACAATGTGTTTCATCGATGGAATCTGACGTTCACCGACCGACGCAAGACGAGCTCCGGGTTTTCTCGGAAAGGATCGCCAGACGGCTCGCCGAGCGCCCGCTCGATCTCGACCCCGGCTTCCACCGGGAGCGGGTGGCCGGCCTGCTGCGGCAGGCGGGGGAGGCGGGTTTCTATGAGCTCCTCGACCTGCCGCCCACCGCGGCGGCCCAGGAGATCCACGACGCCTACGAGCAGATCGCCCGCCTGGTCCATCCGCTGAACGCCCGGCAACTGGGGTTGGAAGGCCGGGAGGGGGTGCTCGAGATGCTCTTCGAGCGGATCACCCAGGCCTATCTGAACCTCTCCCAGCCGGACCGCCGCAAGGCCTACGACCGCGGGATGTCCTCGCAGGCCTGGTCGGCCGCCCTGGGCCCCGCTCCTGGCCAGCGCCGGGACGAGGTCCGCGACGTGGCCGACCGCTATCACAAGCGGGCCCTGGAGCTGATCGCCAAGGACGAGCTCTATCTCGCCATCGAGCTGTTGCGGGAGGCGGTGCGCATCTCGCCGCAGGCGGATCTCTATGCCCTGCTCGGCAAGCTCCAGACGAAGAACCCCCGCTGGCTGCGGGCGGCGGCGGAGAGCCTGCAGCAGGCGATGGCGCTCGGCTCCCGCGATCCCGAGCTCCCGGCCGCCCTCCACGACGCGCAGGCGCGGCTCGACGCTGGCGAATGGCGCGCCACCGATGCCACCACCGGGGTGAGCTCCCGGGCTGCCCGCGCCGGCAAATGGGAGGACGCTCCGGACGTCGAGGTGTTCGATCCGGAGGAGGAGATCGGGGGGCGGCGGTAGGGGCGGCCCTGTTACAATATCCGAGCCGGAGATCTCCAGGCGGTCGCTTCGCGGGGCCTTCGGGCTCGCGCGGAGAGGAAAGTCCGAGCTCCCACGGGCAGCATGCTCGCTAACGGCGAGGCGCGGCGACGCGACGGAAAGTGCAACAGAGAACAGACCGCCGGGCTCCTTCGGGGGTCCGGTAAGGGTGAAACGGTGCGGTAAGAGCGCACCGCTCCGGCGGCGACGGCGGAGGCACGGTAAACCCCATGCGGAGCAAGACCAAATAGGGGAGCGGTACGCGGGTCGCCCGTCCCGCCTTCACGTCCGGCTCGCCGGGCGTGAGGCCGCTTCCGGGTAGGTTGCTCGAGGCCGGCGGCAACGCCGGTCCCAGAGGAATGACCGCTCACCGGCGTTCGCGCCGGGAGACAGAACTCGGCTTACGGAGATCTCCGGCGCTTTGATCCCCCCCGCCAAGCTCCCCCCGCCCGCCGGCCCCGGCGACCGGGTCGGGGTCGCGGCACTCTCGGGCCCCGTCGATCCGGAGCGGCTCGCCCGCGGCGTCGAGGCCCTGCGGCGGCTCGGCTTCGAGCCGGTGCTCGCCGATAACCTCCAGGCGCGCCACGGCCTGTTCGCGGGGAGCGACGCCGAGCGGCTGGCCGCCTTCCACCGCCTGGCGGCCGATCCGGCCTTGAGCGCCATCTTCTTCGCCCGCGGCGGCCACGGCCTGATGCGCGTGCTCACCCATATCGACTGGGACCTGCTGCGGCGCCACCCCCGGGCCTATGTGGGTTATTCGGACCTCACCCCGCTCCTCCTGGAGATCGTGCGCCGGCTCGGGCTTGTCACCTTCCACGGGCCGCTGGTCGCCGCCGACCTCGCCCGCGGGCTGTCGCGCGAGGAGGAGGACTCGCTCCTGGGCGCGCTCGCCGGGTGCTATCCGGCCGACCAGCCGTTCACCCGCTGGCTGCGCGAGCCGCGGGACGGCGAGGTGCGCGGGACGCTGCTGGGCGGTTGCCTCAGCCTGCTCACGGCCACGCTCGGCACGCCGTTCGCCCCGGACCTCGAGGGGGGGATCGTCTTCTGGGAGGACGTCGACGAGCCCCCCTACCGGCTGGACCGCATGTTGACCCACCTGGGGCTCTCGGGTACTCTCGGAAACATCGCGGGCATGATCGTCGGCCACCTCGGAGAGAGCCAGGACCCGGACGGTGAGCCGGTCGACTGGCCGGCGTTGATCGCCGACGGTCTGGCGCGTTTCTCCTGGCCGCTCGCCTGGGGGCTCGAAAGCGGGCACGCCGCGCCCAACCGCACGCTCCCGGTGGGGCTGCCGGCGCGGCTGGACGCGGAGGCCCGCCGGCTCGTGCTCGGCGAAGACTAGATCGAGGTTTCGCATGGCGAACCCAGTGTTCAAGACCACCGGCAACGGCCCCACCGGCCCCAACCCCGTACCGTCCGCCTCGGGTGGCGCGGGCAAGAAGGGCTATGCGGCCGAATACAAGGCCGGCGAGCACATCTTCCGCGAGGGGGACCTCGGGACGGAGATGTACATCATCAACGAGGGGAAGGTGGAGATCCTCAACCAGGTCGGCGACGAGGAGCAGGTGCTCGCCGTGCTGGAGAAGGGGGACTTCTTCGGCGAGATGTCGGTGCTGGAGGACCTCCCCCGGGCCGCCACGGCGCGGGCCGCCACGGACGTCCGGCTGTTGCAGATCAACGGCTCGACCTTCGACCAGCTCCTGCAGGGGAACCCCGAGATCGCCGTCCGCATGATGCGCAAGCTCTCGCGCCGGCTGCGCGAGACGGACGAGATGATCAAGTCGCTGCTAGGCACCAAGATCTCTTCGCGGGAGATGCCGAGGCCGGACGTCCAGGTGCCGGCCGAGGGGCCGGAGCGGCTGGTGCACGCGCCGTCCGGCATGGAGTTCCACCTCTCGAACGGCTCGGAGACCACGATCGGCCGCAAGGACCCGGTGACCGGCATCTACCCCGACATCGACCTCACCCCCGTGGACAACCAGCGCTCGATCAGCCGCCGCCACGCCAAGATCTACCGCCGCGGCAGCAAGTATTTCTTCGGCGAGGAGATCGGCACCATGAACGCCACCTTCCTCAACGGCCGCCGCCTGGACACCGGCATCCCCTCCGAGATCAAGACGGGCGACGAGCTCCGCTTCGGCGTGGTCGTCCTCCGCTTCGAGGGGGTTTGAGCGCGCTGGAAACGGCGCTGGATCTCCGCTGGATCTCGATGCTCCCCTCCGGACGGTCCGCGGCGTGGGACCCGCTCGCGCCAGGGATCTCGCCGACGCCGGCCTCCACACGGTTCGCGATCTGATCCTCCACCTCCCCTTCCGCTATGAGGACCGGCGCGGCGTCCTGCCGGTGGCCGCGGCCACGGCCGGGGTCTCCGCCACTTTCCGGGGGCGCCTGGTGGAGGTGCGCCGCATCCGCACCCGCCGCCGGAGCTTCTCGCTGGTCCGCGGCTTCGTGGAGGACGATTCGGGCCGGCTGCCGGTGGTGTGGTTCAATCGGCCGTATCTGGCGAGCCAAGTGAATCCGACGGATCCGACGGATCCGACGGATCCGACCGATCCGTCTGATCGCGAGGAATATGTCCTCCACGGCCCGGTGCGGCCCGCGAAAGAGGGCCTGGAATTGGTGAATCCCTCCTGCGAGCGGGCGGCGGCGGAGGCCGTCCACGGCGACCGGATCGCGCCCGTCTATCCGGCGGCCGGCAAGGTGGGGCCGGCGGCCCTGCGGCGGATTCTGGACGGCATCCTTCAGCAAGTCGACCTGCCGGGGGAGGTGCCGGAGACGGTGCCCACGGAGCTTCTCCAGCGCCACGGGCTGCCGCCGCTGGGGGAGGCCCTGGAGGATCTCCATCACCCGGGAGCGGACGCGGACGTCGAATCCTTGAATGAACGGCGCACCCCGGCTCATCGCAGGCTGATCTACGGCGAGCTCCTGGAGCTCCAGGTGGCGTTGGCCCTCCTGCGCCTGCGGGAGGAAGCGGAGCCGCGGACCCGGCGCTACCGGACCGGCCCCCGGCTCCGGAAGCTTCTCGCGGAGATCCCGCCGTTCCCGCTGACCGGCGCCCAGAAGCGGGTGGTGACGGAGATCCTGGCCGACCTGGCCCGCCCCCACCCCATGCTCCGGCTGCTTCAAGGGGACGTGGGGAGCGGCAAGACGGTCGTGGCGGCCCTGGCGCTCGCCGCCGCCCTGGAGAGCGGCTACCAGGGGGCCTTCATGACGCCCACCGAGCTGCTGGCCGAGCAGCACCACGAAGGCCTGGCGCGGCTGCTGGGGGACCGCTGGCGGACGGTCCTGCTGACCGGCTCGGCCGCGGAGGCGGACCGCCGCCGCGCGGAGCTCGCCTCGGGGGAGGCGCGGCTGGCCGTGGGGACCCACGCGCTGATCCAGGAGACCGTCGAATTCCAGGACCTGGGGCTGGTGGTGATCGACGAGCAGCACCGCTTCGGCGTGGCCCAGCGCGAGCTCCTGCGCCGCAAGGGGGACCGGCCGGACTTGCTGGTGATGACCGCCACGCCCATCCCCCGCTCCCTCGCCATGACAGTGTATGGCGACCTCGCCGTCTCCACCCTGGACGAGCTGCCGCCGGGCCGCTCGCCGGTGCGGACCGAGGTGGTGCCGGCGCGCCGGCGCGAGGAGGTCTACCGCCGGCTGCGGGCGGCGGTCCAGGCCGGGGAGCGGGCCTACGTGGTGGCCCCCCTGATCGAGGAGAGCGGGCGGATCGATGCCGCCTCGCTGGCCGAGGTGGAGGCGCGGGTGCGCGAGGCCCTGGAGGGGTTCCCGGTCGCGATGGTCCACGGCCGTATGCTGTTCCCTGAGCGGGAGCGGGCCCTGCGCGCCTTCGCCAAGGGGGAGGTCCGGGCGCTGGTGGCGACCACGGTGATCGAGGTCGGGCTCGACGTGCCCGCGGCCACCTGGATGGTGATCGAGAGCGCCGAGCGCTTCGGCCTCGCCCAGCTCCACCAGCTCCGGGGAAGGGTAGGGCGGGGATCGGCGCCCGCCACCTGTGTCGCCCTCCACGGACGGCTCTCGGAGACGGCCCGCCAGAGGCTGGAGATCTTCGCCTCGACCACGGACGGCTTCGAGATCGCCGAGCGGGACCTCGCCCTGCGCGGCCCCGGCGACCTCCTGGGGACCCGCCAGGCCGGCCTGCCGTCCCTCAAGGCCGCCCGCCTGCCGGAGGACTGGGACTGGCTGGTGCGGGCGCGCGACGATGCCCGTGAGATGCTGGGGCGGCTGGACGCGGCGGCCTTGCGGGAGCTGGAGAAGGCGGTGGCTTCCAGGAGCGGAGGGGTATGATGCGCGTCCTTTTCATCGTCAACACCCTGCCGCCGAAGGACGTTTCCGGCGTCGGTGAACAGGTGCTACAGTTGGCCGCCGGCCTGCGGGAGCTTGGAGACGAGGTGGAGGTGCTGGGCCGCGGTCCGCAGGGAGCTGCGGGCCCCAAGATCCTCTTCCCCCTGACGGTCGTTCCGGCGGCCTGGCGGGCGCTCCGCCGCTTCCGTCCCGACGTGGTGCAGGTGCACGAGTCGGACGGCGCGCTGGCGGCCCTGCTGGTCCGGGCGACGCGGAATCTGATGGAGCCGCGCCCGCTCCTCGTGTCCCTGCTCCAGGTGAGCTACGTCGAGGAGCTGCGGGCGGTAAGGCCGCTGGTGGCGGGGGGGAAGGTGCTCGGCCGGCCGGGGAGCGTCGAGAGGCGCTTCCGCTGGCTCAAGGCGCCGTTCCACATCCTGCTCGGCATGATCAGCGCGCGCGCCGCCGACGTGGTGCTGGCGCCCAGCGAGGCCACCGCCTCCGAGATCCGCCGCGACTACCGGGTCGAGGAGGTCGGAGTGATCCCCAACGTCACGGGCGGGCTCGGGATCGAGCCCGGGGAGGTCGAGGGGCCCACGGGTTACCTGCTGTACGTCGGGCGCCTGCGCATCCGCAAGGGGGTGGAGGTGCTGCTGGAAGCCCTTCGCGAGCTGCGCCGCGGGGTCCCCGGGGCGGTGCTGAGGATCGCCGGCAACGGCGAGCACCGGGCCGCTCTGGAGCGCGCGGCGGCGGACCTGGGGCTTGTTGGGCCCGCCGTGACCTTCCTCGGCACCCAGAGCGCCGCCCAGGTGCGGACGCTGCTCCACGGGGCGGCGGCCCTGGTCATCCCCTCGACCTACGAGGGGATGCCGCTGGTGGTGGTCGAGGCCATGGACGCGGGGGTGCCGATCGTCGCCAGCGCGGTGAGCGGCATTCCGGAGGTGGTGGAGGACGGGGAGACCGGCTGGCTGGTGCCGCCGGAAGACCCGGAAGCCCTCGCCCGCGCGCTGGAGGAGGTCCTCGCGGACCCCGCCGAGGCGCGGCGGCGGGGGGAGGCGGGGCGGCGGCGGGCCGCCGAGCGCTATCGTCCGGCGGTGGCGGTGGAGCGCTGGCGCGCGGCGGTCGAACGAGGATTGGAAGGAGCTCGATGATGGGACGTTCGTTGTGGTTTCTGGGCGCCCTGGCCACCGCCGGGATCGCCGTCACGGCCGCGCTCGGCTACGGTCTGAGCTCGCCGGCCGATCCCGGCATGCCCCGCCACATCATCGCGGCGCTCGCGTCGAGCCTGCTGCTGATGCTCTCCCAGTGCTGGATCCTGCTCTACCTGCTCGGCACGGGCAAGGTGATCCGGGACGCCGTGCGGGAGGGGGGGCTCGATCCGGCCCCCCTGGACCGGCTGCGCCGCCTGCGGCGGGTCTGCTATCCCGCGCTCCTGCTGGCCATGGCGCTGGTCCTGGGCACCTTCCTGGTGGGCGGCGTGGTGGCCGCCAAGGGGGCTCCGCCCTGGGTCCATCACGCGCTGTTCTGGGCCGCCATCGCCACACAGGCGGGCGCCCTGTGGATCGAGTGGTGGGGCCTCGCCGGGAACGAGAGCCTGCTGGTGGAGGTCGACCGGCGGCTGGTCGCGGCGGCCCCGGCCTCCTGACGCTTCCGCAAACGACTTTCCGGCGCTTATGATTCGGGGCTCCGGCCGGCCGGGCCTGAGGAATCCACCCTCCGAGGAGGAGACGAGTGACTGAACAGAAGATTGTGCTGTCGGGGATGCGCTCGACGGGCAAGATCCATCTGGGCAACTATTTCGGCGCCCTGAAGAACTGGGTCGAGCTGCAGGACCGCTACCGCTGCTACTACTTCGCGGCCGACTGGCACGCCCTGACCAGCGACTACGCCGACCCCTCGCAGATCGCCCAGAACACGGTCGAGATGGTGATCGACTGGATCTCGGCCGGCCTCGATCCGGAGCGCTCGACGATCTTCATCCAGTCGATGGTGCCCGATCACGCCGAGCTCCATCTGCTGCTCTCGATGCTCACCCCCCTCGGCTGGCTGGAGCGGGTGCCGACCTACAAGGAGCAGATCCAGCAGATCGAGAACAAGGATCTCTCGACCTACGGCTTCCTCGGCTACCCCGTGCTGCAGACGGTGGACATCGCCATCTACCGCGCCCACTTCGTGCCGGTGGGGGAGGACCAGGCGAGCCACCTGGAGATCAGCCGCGAGATCGTGCGCCGGTTCAACTACCTGTACGGCGCCGAGGTCTTCCCCGAGCCGCAGGCCCTCTTCACCCCGGCCGCCAAGGTGCCGGGGATCGATGGCCGCAAGATGTCAAAGTCCTACGGCAACGCCATCAACCTCTCGGATTCGCCCGAGGTGATCCTCCAGAAGTGCAAGCAGATGTTCACCGATCCGCAGCGGCTGAAGCGCAGCGATCCCGGGCGCCCCGAGGTGTGCAACCTCTACGACTTCCACAAGCTGCTCTCGCCGCTGGACATCCAGGAGCGGGTGGCCCATCAGTGCAGGGCGGCGCAGATCGGCTGCGTGGACGACAAGAAGCTGCTGGCGCAGATCCTCACCGACTACCTGGAGCCGTTCCGCCGCCGCCGCGCCGAGTTGGAGAGCGACCGCGACACGGTGTTCGACATCCTTCTCGAAGGGTCCCGCAAGGCCCGCGAGCGCACGGCGGAGACCATGGAGGCGGTGCGCTCGGCCATGGGGCTCGATTATCGTAAGGCCCTGCAGAAAGTGGTCACCGGATGAGCGACGAGAACGAGACGCCGGAAGGCGGAGCGGAGGGCCCGGCGGGCCTGCCGGAGTCCTGGCAGGTCCACCTGCCGATCTTCGACGGGCCGCTCGACCTCCTGCTGCACCTGATCAAGCTCAACCGGGTGGAGATCACCGACATCCCGGTCGCCACGATCTGCGATCAGTTCCACGCCTACCTCCAGCTCATGGAGGTGCTGAACCTGGACGTGGCCGGCGAGTACATCTACGAGGCGGCGCTGCTGATCCACCTCAAGTCCAAGATGCTCCTGCCGCGCCCGCCCAGGGCGGAGGGGGAGCCGGAGGAGGACCCGCGCCAGGAGCTGGTCGACCGCCTGCTCGAATACCGGCGCCTGAAGGAGGTAGCCCAATCGTTCGCCGAGGTGGATCGGCTGCGCATGGGGATCTGGACGCGCAAGCCACAGCCCCTGCCCGCTCTTCCCGAGGATGAGGAGCAGACGATCGACCTGGGCGAGGTCTCGCTCTTCGACCTCCTGGGGGCCCTGAAGACCGCCCTCGTCCGCTACGACCGCGAGCATCCGCCGCCGATCCAGCTCTCCCTGGAGGCGTACTCGGTGCGCGGTCAGTTCGACCGGCTGCTGGGCTTCCTCGACGCCGGGCATCCTTATGATCTGATCGCCGACCTCAAGGAGCGCACCTGCCGGGCGGAGGCCATCGCCACCTTCCTGGCCGTGCTGGAGCTGGCGCGTCTCAACCTGATCCGGGTCCACCAGACCGAGAGCGGTGACATCCTGCTCTACCGCACCACGCGCGAGCTGGGGGATGTCGACCGGGAGGCGATCGGCGTATGACGGAGCGGAGCGAAATGGAGGCGGCTCTGGAGGCGATCCTCTTCGTCTCCTCCGAGCCGGTGCCGCGGATCAAGCTCCTGGAGCTGTTCGAGGAGGAGGAGCGCGAGCAGGCGGCCGAGGCGCTGGAGGCGGTGCTCGCCCGCTACTCGGGGGACGAGGGGCGGGGCGTGCTGGTGGAGGACGTGGCCGGCGGCGTGCGCCTGGCGACCCGTCCCGAGGTGGTAGGCTGGCTGCGCCGTTTCTTCGACGTCTCGGGAGGAAACAAGCTCTCGATGGCGGCGCTGGAGACCCTCGCCATCATCGCCTACCGCCAGCCGGTCACCGGTCCGGAGATCCAGGAGCTGCGCGGCGTCAGCGCGGTCGGGGTGCTCAAGACCCTGCTCGAGCGGCGCCTGGTGCGCATCGTCGGCCGCAAGGAGGTGGTGGGCAAGCCCTTCCTCTACGGCACCACGCGGGAGTTCCTGGTCCACTTCGGTCTCAACAGCCTGAAGGACCTGCCGCCGCTCGAGGAGCTCGAGGAGAGCTTCGGCTCGGGCGACGCCGGCGAGGTGGCCCGGCTCGCCGAGCTGGCGGGTATCTCGTCAGGCGGCGAGGTGGCAGCCGCGGCCGGCGAGGACCAGGAGGAGGCGTTCCTGCGCGAGGTGGCCGAGTTGGAGGAGCGGGAGGCGGAAATTCCATGAGCGAGGAGCGCATCCAGAAGATTCTGGCCCGCGCCGGGGTCGCCTCGCGCCGCAAGGCCGAGGAGCTGATCGAGCAGGGTCTCGTCACCGTCAACGGCCGGGTGGCCGGGCTGGGCGACAAGGCGGACCCGGAGCGGGACGCCATCAAGGTGGACGGCAAGCGGGTGCAGCCGGCCTCCCAGGAGCACCGCTACCTCCTCCTCAACAAGCCCAAGGAGGTGATGTCCACCGTCTCCGACCCGGAAGGGCGGAAGACCGTCATGGACTTCGTGCCGCCCGGGATGCGCAAGGCGCTGGTCCCCGTGGGCCGTCTCGACTACAACACCGAGGGCCTGCTGCTGCTCACCGACGACGGCGAGCTCGCCCAGCGGATCGCCCACCCACGCTACGGCAGCACCAAGACCTACGAGGTCAAGGTCAGGGGGACACCCCCCGAATCGCAGCTCGACCGCCTCCGCAACGGCGTGCTGATCGAGGGGCGGCGTACCGCTCCGGCCAAGATCACCGCCCGCAACCCCTACAAGCCGCTGGGGGGACGCCGCCGGGGGGAGCCCGAGAGCGACAACTCCTGGTGGATCGTCGAGATCGCCGAGGGACGCACCCGCCAGATCCGTGAGATGTTCTTCCAGATCGGCCACCCCGTGCAGAAGCTCCGCCGGGTGGCGATCGGCCCGCTCCGCGATCCCGAGCTGCCGCTGGGAGCCCTGCGGGAGCTGAGCGAGCAGGAGGTCCGCAAGCTCCTGAGGTCGGCTCGCGCCCCAGAGGAGAAGAAACAGGAGAAGAGGCCGGCTCCCAGGAAGGCCGCTCCCAAGAAGGCCGCCGAGGGCGCCAGGCCGAAGCCGTCGCCGGAGAAGCCCGCGCGGCCGGCGGCGAAGAAGAGATCCGCGCCGGCCAAGCGGGCCGGCGCGAGAAAAGGGACGCCGGTACGGAAAGCGGCCCGCAAGCCCAAGGGGGGCCGGTGAGCCGCTCTCCGCTGATCGTGGCCATCGACGGCCCCTCCGGCGTGGGCAAGAGCACCGCGGCGCGCCGGCTCGCCCAGCGGCTGGGAGTCCCCTTCCTCGACACCGGCGCCATGTACCGGGCGATCGGCCTCAAGGTGCTGGAGAGCGGCGTCGATCCGCTCGACCGGGGGGACGTGATCGCCATCGCCGCCGAGGCCGACGTGCGGCTGGGCCGGAGGGAGGACGGCAGCTTCGAGGTCCTGCTCGACGGCGAGCCGGTCGAGGCGCGCATCCGCACCCCGGAGGTGGGGGAGGCGGCCTCGGCGATCGCCTCCTACCCCGAGGTGCGCCAGCGCATGGTCCTCCTCCAGCGCGACGCCGCGGAGCACTTCGGCGCCGTCCTCGAGGGGAGAGACATCGGCACCCGGGTCTTCCCCGACACCCCGTACAAGTTCTTCCTCGACGCCCGCTCCGACGTCCGCTTCAAGCGCCGCTACGAAGAGCTGACCGCCGCTGGTCAGCCCGTCACCTTCGATCAGGTGATCGCCGAGATCAGCCGCCGCGACCTGCGCGACAGCACCCGCACCGACTCCCCCCTGACCCGCGACGCCTCCTACAACTTCATCGACTCCTCGGACCTGACGATCGATCAGGTGGTGGAGAAGATGGCGGAAGAGATCGGGCGGCGGGGGTAGAGGGGTTCGGCTATCATGGTGCCATGTCACAACCGTTGATCGACCTTCAATACGTCTCGGACGAAGAAGGCAACCCGACCGCGGTCATCGTCCCGATCGATCTCTGGCGCGAGATCGCGTCTGAGCGGGAGACCGCTTACCTCCTCCAGAGCGAAGCCATGAAGCGGCGCCTCCTCGAAGCCAGGGAGCGCCGGGAGGGGATGTCGCTGGAGGAGGTCCGTGAGAAGCTTGGAATTTGATCCGGCGGCGTTCTCTGATCTCGCCTGGTGGGTGGAGCAGGATCGGAAGAGAGCGCTGAAGGTTATGAAGCTCATCGAATCTGTACAGCGCGACCCGTTCAGCCGGCAACCATCTTGCAATCTCCTTCCGGGAGGAACGGCGGCCGGGCCGCCAGCTCTCCACTCCAGGAATGCCAGCACAGCAGAAGGAGGACCGCATGGGTCTCATCGATTTCGTCAAGAACGTCGGTCATAAGCTCGACCTCGGCCATAACCAGCACCAGCAGGCACAGTCTCCCGCCCAGGCGTCTCAGGCCAGCCAGGGGCCGTCCCAGCAGCAGGCCGCGCAGCTTCAGGAGAAGCAGAAGGAGACCGCGCTCGCCAACCTCGTCAACCAGATGGGGTTCCACGTCCAGGACCTGTTCCTCGACGTCGAGGGGGACAAGGTCACGGTCAGGGGCAAGGCCAACAGCCAGGAGCAGAAGGAGAAGATCGTCCTGCTGCTCGGCAACAGCGAGGGGATCGGCTCCGTGGACGACCAGCTCCAGGTGGCGAATCCCGAGCCCGCGGCCCAGTACTACGACGTCAAGCCGGGGGACAACCTCTCCAAGATCGCCAAGCAGGTCTACGGCGACGCCAACAAGTACCACCAGATCTTCGAGGCCAACCGCCCGATGCTCAAGGACCCGGACGCGATCTTCCCCGGACAGAAGCTCCGCATCCCGGCCGCGGCGGCGGTCCACGCCTGATTTTGTAGGGGCGGCCCTATGTGGCCGCCCTGTCTCTATTTCGCCGCCGTCTTCAACGGCACGAACCGGGGCTCCGAGACGGTCTTGCCGTCGAACACCCGCAGCACCAGCCCGGACCCCTGGGCCGTGGCCGCGCAGCCGGTGAGCAGGATCCAGTCGTCCCCCTTGGGGACCAGGATCTGGGTGATGCCCAGCTTCTCGCCGTTCTTGGTCTTCACCTCGCCGGGCATCTCGGTCAGCTTCAGCCAGTCGCCGCTCTGGGTGAGACGGGAGAGGACGATCTTCTCCTCCGAGGGGACCCGGTGGTCGTACCAGACGAGGCGGAGGGCGCCGCGGTGGTCGCCGAAGGGGAAATCCACCCAGTAGTCCTTCCCCTGCCGCCAGATTCCGACCGTGCCCTGCGTCCCCCAGGGGGTCCAGGTCGAGCGGCGCCAGGTCTTCCCCGAGTCGGACGAAAGATAGACCACCCCGTCCCCGGAGACGTAGGCCGCCGAGGTGCCGGTCAGCGCGATGAGCTGGCCCCGCCGCTCCACCTTGATCCCGGGGAGGCCGGTCACCCACGTCTCCGGCGGGCCGGAGGCGGAGAAGAGGCCGGTGCCGGTGAGGACGCCGTCCTTGCGCTGCGGAGCGGGGAGCGCCGAGGGATGGCCCACGGCGGCGACGATCATCGATCCCCGGTTCCGCCAGTCCTTCCCCTCGTAGCGGAAGGCCCAGGCCTGCTCCTGGCCGGCTTGGCCGCTCACCCCATGGAGGAGGAACCAGGGGGCCCCGGTCTGGTCGTAGGTGGGGTCCGCGGTCGAGGCGATCGGCGCGGAGAGTGAATCGCCCAGGGGCTCCCAGGTCCCCGAGCTCCAGCGGACCGGCTGGATGCACGAGGGCCCGCAGGGGACGACCGCGATCACCGGCCCGGGTCCCACCGAGCCGCCGTAGCGCCCCTTGGGGTCGTCCGGCCAGGCGCGGGCCTCCCGGCCGTCGCCGTCGAGCTCCACGATCCAGCTCGATTGGCCGTCGGCGATGGGGGGAACGGAGAAGAGGGTGCGGCCGGACGAGGTGTCCATGCCGATCAGCGTCAGGGCCGTCGAGCCGTCGCAGATCGGGGGAGCGGCGGCGACCGGGATCGCTCCCAGGGAGAGAGTCAAGAGAGCCGCCGCGGAGCGAAGAAGAACACGAGAGCTCATGGGAATCCCTCCCGGGGAAATTCAGGAAAGCTGGTCAGGGACCACAGAGACTCCAGAGACAGCAGGGACAAAAAACACCGGTTCCGGAGGCATAGTACTCCTGTCGTCCCTGAAGTCTCTGGTGTCCCTGCTGTCCCTTTCTCGACTCAGAGCTCGGCGCGCCGCCGGATCGTCCGCACCCAGTGCTGCCCGCCGAGCCCCTTCACCCGGGCGATGCGCTCCTCGGCCAGCCGGTCGGCGGCGAGGTAGGTGGGGATCGACTGCGTGCGGGCGATCTCGAACAGGCGCGCCATGTTGGCGAAGATGCCGCGGGCCATCCGCATGGCCACCTCGCGGTTGTAGCCCACCAGCTCGTTGTAGACGTTGATCAGGCCGCCGGCGTTGATCACGAAGTCCGGGGCGTAGAGGATCCCCCGGTCGTGCAGCTCCTGGCCGTGGCGGTCCTCCTTGAGCTGGTTGTTGGCGGCCCCGGCCACGATGCGGCAGCGGAGCCTGGGGATCGAATCGTCGTTGATCACCGCCCCGAGGGCGCAGGGGGCCACCACGTCGCACTCGACCTCCAGGATCTCGTGGACCGGGACGATCTCGACCCCGAGCTCCTCGCGCGCCCGGGCCGTGGTCTCGGGATCGATGTCGGTGCCGAAGACCTTGGCCCCCTCGTCGCGCAGGAACCGCGCCAGGTTGTAGCCGACGCTGCCGAGGCCCTGGATGGCGACCGAGCGCCCCTTGAGCGAGTCGTCGCCCAAGTGCTGGACGGCGGCCTTGATCCCCTGGAGGGTGCCGAAGGCGGTCACCGGGGAGGGGTCGCCGCCGCCGCCCGCCTCGGGGGGGAGCCCCGTGACCCAGCGGGTTTCGTGCTGGACGACCTCCATGTCCTCGGTATTGGTGCCGATGTCCTCGGCGGTGATGTAGAAGCCGTTGAGCGACTCGACGTAGCGGCCGAAGGCGCGGAGCAGCTCCTCGGTCTTGTCCTTCTTGGCGTCGCCGATGATCACCGCCTTGCCGCCGCCCAGGTTGAGGCCGGCCGCCGCCGCCTTGTAGGTCATGCCGCGGGAGAGGCGGAGGACGTCGAGCATGGCCTCCTCGGTGCTGCCGTAGGGCCACATCCGGCACCCGCCGAGCCCGGGGCCGAGCACGGTCGAGTGGACCGCGATGATGGCCTGGAGACCGACGTCCGGATTGGAGCAGAAGAGCACCCGCTCGTGACCCATCTCCACCATCTGCTGGAAGAAATCCATCACAATCAATCCCTTTCTGTCGGGGAGGAACCCTGGAGAGGGGTCCGGTATCAGAGGCCCTGCGGCGCGTAGTCTACCCGATGGCGGGGTGGGGGAGAAGGGTGGGGGGAGGAGGCCGTCAGGTTTGTAGGGGCGGCCCTATGTGGCCGCCCTGGGCGGGGGAAATTCCCTAACAGACAACGCGCCCACCCCCCCTGTGCGGCCACATCGGGCCGCCCCTGCAACAGGTCGAAGACCTACAGCGACCCCAGAGCCGCCAGCACCGCCTCGTCGTGGCCGTCCACATTGACCTTCTTCCAGACCTTGCGGACCTTGCCGTCGCCGTCGATCAGGAAGGTGGAGCGCTGGATGCCCATCGATATCTTGCCGTACATGTTCTTCTCCCGCCAGGCGCCGTAGCGCTCGGCCACCTGGTGGCCGGCGTCGGCGAGGAGGGGGAAATTGAGGCTGTACTTGTCGCGGAACCGGCCGTGGCTGGCCACGTCGTCCGGGGAGACTCCGAGGACCACGGCCCCCTTGGCCTGGAGGTCCTGGCTGCGGTCGCGGAAGGCGCAGGCCTCCCTGGTGCAGCCGGGCGTATCGTCCTGCGGATAGAAATAGAGCACCACGGGGTTGCCGCGGAGTTCGGATAGCTTGACCTGCTTGCCGTCATCGGCGGGCAGGGTGAAATCCGGGGCGGTCTCGCCCTCTTCGACCCAATCGGACATTCCGGATTCTCCTCTCGAAGTGAAAAGTCGCGGCGCGAGGCCACGGAGCGGCCCGGCGGGATGGGGAGAGTGTACAAGATCGCGCGGCAGATCGTTCAAGGGCATTCTTTTTTTAGGATGGCATGGTATATTTCGATTATAACTTAGGGGCTAAAAATCCCTGGCTCAGAAAGGAGCTTCGATGAGAACGAGAAGGTTGACGATGACCGTCCTGGCTCTCCTCCTGACCGTCGGCGCCGTCATCAGCTCAACTCCCGCAAAGGCCATCGTCTACCCACCCTGCGATGAAATCTGCCCGGATCAACCCGGGTCGACCAAGTGCTCGTGCCCGGCCGGGACCAACCTGGCAGGTCGGACGGTGACCTGCAGCAGCGCGGATTGGGACTGCTTCTACATCGATTAGAGAGGCGGTAGGCAAGGTGAAATCGGCGAGGCGGCGATTTCGCCTTGCCGGTTCGATCGGAATCCGGGGCCGGCTCTGGACTGCGTTGCCTCCCGCATCCGGAACGCCACCCCATCCCAAATCTTGAACGGCTCACGGAAGGGGGTCTCCACCACCTCCGGATCGACTTGGAGCTCGTCTCCTTTCTGCCGTCCGGAGCACCGTGTAGAGAGAGGACCGGAGCCTCCGGCCTCGAAAGGAGGAACCCATGAGAAAGCTGTTCGGTCTTGCGGTCCTGCTCGGTCTCGCGGCGCTCGTGCCGGCGCCCCGCGCCGAGGCGATCGGCTATCCACGGTGCGATCTCTACTGTCCGACCACGACCGGCAACTGCTCGTGCCCGTCCTGGACGGACCGGCCCGGGCATCTCACCATCTGCACGTCCTGGAATTCCGTGGGTGGTTGCTGGTACGAATGATCTTTCTGACTACCCCTTCCGCATCCGGAACGCCACCCCATCCCACAGCCTGAACGGCTGGGCCCCGTTCATCACCAGCACGAAGCCGGCGGCGCGGCTGAGCTTGCGGACCTCGGCGCGGTCCTCCTCGGTGCTGTCCCGATAGGAGAAGTGGAGGATGACGAACTCGCCGCCGGGCTTTAAAACCCGGGCCGCCTCGTGGAAGTGGGTCTCCACCACCTCCGGTCCCGCCTGGTGGACGTAGGGGAAGGAGTCCACCGCGTAGACGAGGTCGAAGCGCTCGGCCGGGAAGTCGGCGAGGTCGCGGCCGGAGCTGACGGAGAAGAAGACGTTGGGGAGCCCCGCGCAGCGCCGGCGGGCGGTCTCGACCATCTTCGGCGAGATGTCGATCCCGTGCGCCTCGCCAACATAGGGGGAGAGCGCCGCCTGCATGCGGCCGATGCCGCAGCCGATCTCCAGGGTCGACCGGCCGGGGCCGAGGAGATTCCAGTCCTGGAGCTGGGCGACGACCTCCTCTGTGACCCGGGAGAGGATTCCGGGGTCGCCGAGGGAGTAGGCGGCCACGCTCGCCTCCTCGTTGCGGGTGACCGAGCGGTCGAAAAAGCGGCGGAAGGTGGCGACGATCTCCTCGGGCGGGCCGGACATCCGCATCGGATCGGGGTGCTCGCGCAGCATGTCCGCCACCCGCTCGCACCCCTCCCGGTGGTCGTGGAGGAGGACCGCCATCTCCCGCAGCCGGGGATCGAGGGGGCGCCCCCAGCGCCGGGCCACGGAGGCGAGGAGCTCGTCAGTCTCCTCGGCGCCGCCGAGGGCGAGGAGGAGGCGGGAGAGCGCGATCACCGGCGAGATGTCGTCCGTGAGCAGGTCGAGCAGCACCTCGCGGGCGATCTCCGGCTCGACCTCGCCCAGGCGGACATCGATCTCCTTCCAGTCGAGCGCCGCGTCGTCCATGGCCCGCATTCTGCCTGAAATCCCCTGAAATATTGTTGAAAGCTGTAAAACAATGTTTGGAGGGCTCAAACATTGTTTCTCCGTCCCAAACAATGAAAAAAGCTCCCGGACATTGTTTTTTCGTCCCAAACATTGTTTGAAGCCACCAAACAATGTTTGAAGCGGCCGAACAATGTTCTAGCCTCTTTCCGTGGAAGCCGCCGTCGATCTCCTCACATCCTGGGCTCTCGAAGCCGGCTTCGACCGCGCCGGGGTGGCCCGGCTGGAGCCTCTGGAGCATGCAGAAGCCCTGGCGAGATGGCTGGAGCGGGGGGACCAAGCGGGGATGGAGTACCTGGGCCGGCGGACGGAGGCGCGGATCGATCCGTCCCAGGTCTTCCCCGGAGCTCGGAGCGTACTGTGCGTGGCTCTGCAATACCACCCCCTCTATACAGAGGATGGAGAGAGACAGCCGGAGCCCGCGGGGGACCTCTGGCGCCGGGTGGCCCGCTATGCCCGGGGGCGGGACTACCACGAGGTGATGGGCGAGCGGCTGCGGATTCTGGAAGAGCGTATCCGGAATGCCTTCTCCTGCGAGACGCGGCGGTACGTGGACACCGGGCCGGTTCTGGAGCGCGAGCTGGCGGCGCGGGCGGGGATGGGGGCGGTGGGCAAGAACACCATGCTGCTCCACCCGGAGGGGGGCTCCTGGTTCCTCCTCGGCGAGCTGTTCCTCAGCCTCGACCTCGACCCGGGCCCCGTCCAGCCGGTCGCGGACCTCTGCGGGAGCTGCACCCTCTGCCTGGAGGCCTGCCCGACCGGGGCGTTGCCTGAGCCCTACCGGCTGGACAGCAACCGGTGCATCTCCTACTGGACCATCGAGCACCGGGGGCCGCTCCCCGAGGAGGCGCGGCGGAGGGTGGGGGGGTGGGTCTTCGGCTGCGACGTCTGCCAGGAGGTCTGCCCGTGGAACCGGGAGCCGGCCGGGGCCGTCCATCCGGAGATGGAGCTGCCCCCCGGGCGCGGCGAGCTGACCCTGGCGCGGCTACTCCGCCTCCCCCGCGAGGAGTACGTCGAGCGCTTCCGGGGGAGCCCGATGAAGCGGGCCAAGCTCGAAGGGCTGCAGAGGAACGCCGCCGTGGCGATGGGGAATCGCCGCGAGCGCCGGTATGTTGTACCTCTCGCGGAAGCTCTGAGAGACGGGGAGCCCCTGGCGCGCGGCCATGCAGCCTGGGCCCTGGGCCGGATCGGTGGGGAGGAGGCCCGCGCGGCCCTGGAGGCGGCGCTCGCCGCCGAGGGGAATGGAGAGGTGCGGGCGGAAATCGAGGGGGCGCTGGACCAGATTGACAGCCCTCCCCCCAACTCCTATACTCGAAGGCCCGAGTTCTCAAAGACTTAAGTAGAGCTCGACAGCCCCACGTTCGTGGGGAAAACAGGCTCCGGGAGCCTGAATCCAAACCCAGGAGGTACGTTTTTCTATGCCGGCTAGTCAAAAACTCGAGGACCAGTCGCTGCTCGCGATTGAGTCCGAGGAGGAGCGGGACGCGGAGGAATACCGCAAGCTCCTCGAGCTGTACGACGAGAGCATGCGCAATCTCACCGAGGGTGAGATCGTGACGGGACGCATTATTGGCGTCACGTCCAACGCGGTGATCGTCGACGTGGGGTACAAGTCGGAAGGCTTGATCCCCATCGAGGAGTTCACCGACCGCGGCGGCGAGCTGTCCGTCAGGGTCGGTGAGGACGTGGACGTCCTGCTGGAGAAGACCGAGGACCTCGAGGGGCACGTGCTCCTGTCCTACTCGAAGGCGCTGCGCATGCGGCGCTGGACGGAGGTGGAGCGGGCCTACAAGGAGGGCCGGATCATCAAGGGCCGGATCACCGACCGCATCAAGGGCGGCCTGACGGTGGACGTCGGCCTGCGCGCCTTCCTTCCCGGGTCCCTCGTGGACATCAAGCCCGTGAAGAATCTGGAGTCGCTGCGCGGCCAGGAGCTGGAGTTCAAGGTCATCAGCCTCGATCGCCGGCGCAACAACATCGTCCTCTCGCGCAAGGCCGTCCTGGAGACGGAGCTGGTCAAGAAGAAGGCCGAGACCCTCAAGCGGCTCGAGGAGGGGGCGCGGCTGCGCGGCACGGTCAAGAACATCACCGACTACGGCGTGTTCATCGACCTCGGCGGCATCGACGGCCTGCTCCACATCACCGACATCTCGTGGGGCCGGGTCAACCACCCGTCCGAGCACTTCACGGTGGGCGACGAGGTCGAGGTGGTCGTGCTCAAGTTCGACCCCGAGACCGAGCGCGTCTCGCTCGGCTACAAGCAGCGCAGCGACGACCCCTGGACGCTGGTCGACAAGAAGTATCCGATCGGCTCGCGCGTCCACGGCCGGGTGGTCTCCATCGTCGACTACGGCGCCTTCGTCGAGATCGAGGAGGGGGTCGAGGGGCTGATCCACGTCAGCGAGATGTCGTGGACCAAGAAGGTCGTCAACCCCGCCAAGATCCTGGAGGTGGGCGACGAGGTGGAGGCGATCGTCTCCGAGCTCGACATGGAGCAGCGGCGCATCAGCCTGTCGCTGCGCCAGACCGAGCGCAACCCCTGGGAGGAGCTGGAGGACACCCACCCCGAGGGGAGCGTGATCGAGGGCAAGGTGCGCAACCTCACCGAGTTCGGCGCCTTCGTCGAGATCACCGACGGCATCGACGGCCTGATCCACGTCTCCGACATGAGCTGGACCAAGCGGGTCAAGCACCCCAGCGAGGTCCTCAAGAAGGGGGACACGGTCAAGGCGCGGATCACCAACATCGACGTCGAGAACCAGCGCGTCTCGCTGTCGATCAAGGAGTTCATGCCCAACGAGTGGGAGGAGTTCGCCCACCAGCACAAGCCCGGCGACGTGCTCGAGGGCAAGGTCGTCAACGTCACCGACTTCGGCCTCTTCATCGACATCTACAACGGCCTCGAGGGGCTCGCCCACGTCAGCGAGATCGAGGTGCCCGCCGGCGCCAAGCTGGAGGACTTCTACAAGGTCGGTGACTGGGTCCGCACGCGCATCCTGCGCGTCGAGGAGGAGGAGAAGAAGGTCGGCCTCTCGATGCGGGGTGTGGAGCAGCCCTCCGAGGAGGAGCTCGCCGAGCTCAAGGCGCGCGACCAGGAGAGTCGGGGGGGTGGCGAGGAGGAGAGCCGCGGCAAGAAGCGTGACGCCGCCAAGGAGCCCGAAGGAGAAGACGTGGAGTAAAGGTCGTCGGACCCGGAAACGGCGGGTGGACCCTGGAGAGGGCGCCCGCCGTCGCCATGTCGACAAAAGGGGTGGGAGATGACGGAGCCCTTGAAGGACGGGATGACCAAGGCCGAGTTGGTCGAAGAGGTCGCCCGCACGACGCAGCTCACCAAGAAGCACGCTGAGATCATCGTCAACACGGTGTTCGACAGCATCGTCCACTCGCTCAAGGATGGGGAGAAGATCGAGCTGCGCGGCTTCGGCAGCTTCCGCATCCGCCACCGCGGGGCCCGCACCGGCCGCAACCCGAAGACCGGCGACAAGGTGAAGGTTCCGCCCAAGCGGATCCCCTACTTCAAGCCGGGCAAGGAGCTGCGGGAGCTGCTCAACGACGAGTGTTGACGGCCCCCGGATGCAACAGCTCTTCACTCCCTGGAGGCACGCCTACATCACCGCGGACCCGGCGGCCGATTCCGGCTGTTTTTTCTGCGCCGCCGGGCGCGATCCCGGCGATCTGGACGGCCTGGTGGTCCATTGTGGCCGCCACCACCTGGTGATGCTCAACCTCCATCCGTACTCGAACGGCCACCTCATGGTGGCCCCGCTCGAGCACCACGCCTCGCCTCAGGAGAGCAACCCGGAGGCGCAGGCCGAATTCTGGCCGCTGGTGCTCAAGAGCCAGCGGGTGCTGGCGGCGGCCTATAATCCCCAGGGGCTCAACCTGGGGATGAACCTCGGCGCGCCGGCCGGCGCCGGGGTCCCGGGGCATTTCCATTTCCACCTCGTCCCCCGCTGGGCGGGGGACACGAATTTCATGACCGTCCTGGCGGAGGTCCGGCTGATCCCCGAGGACCTGCGCCAGTCGCGGGAGCGCCTGCGGGCGCTCTTCGCCCGAGAGGAGGATTGATTGGCCGAATCCGGCAGCCCTTCCGCGCCGCGGCCCGCCGAGCGTCCAGCCCCCAGGGGGAACGCGGCGGTCGCGGTGCTCTCGGCCTGGTTGGTTCCAGGACTGGGCCACGTCTATCTCAAGCGGCCCCTGCGCGGCCTCGCCTTCTTCCTGCTGGTGGTGGCCGCGGTCCTCATCGGCTACCGCCTGGAGGGGAACCTCTACCAGGCCGTCGCGGGCCAGCCGCTCACCCTCCTGGCGACCTTCGCCTCGATGGGCATGGGCTTTCTCTATTTCCTCCTCCGCTATGCTCTCCACTACCAGGGGAACATCATGGGCGCCGGCTACGAGTACGGCACCGCCTTCCTGCTCACCGGGGGGCTGATGAACCTGCTGCTGGTGCTCGACGCCTGGGACATCGTCCGCGGCAAGAAGGAGTGAGCCGGTGCTGAGCCATTTCCTGCTGATGGTGCTGTACGCCCTGATCGTGAGCCTGTTCTTCACCCTCCTCTGGCGCCGCGAGCGCAGGGAGCAGATCAAGCTCTTCCTGCAGATCTTTCTCGGCATGGTGGGAGGCGGCCTGCTGGTGGCCTGGCTGATGTACCCCTTCCCCTCGGGTCCGCCGGCGCCCCTCCCATGACGGAGCTGCTGGTCGTCGCCGGGGAGGCCTCGGGCGATCTCCACGGCGCGCGGCTGATCTCGGAGCTCCGCCGCCGCCTGCCCGACGTGAGGACGTTCGGGCTCGGCGGCGACGAGATGCGGGAGGCCGGCCTGGAGACGGTCGCCCACAGCGCCGAGATCTCGGTCGTCGGCCTCACCGAGGTGCTCAAGATCCTCCCCCGCGCCCGCGAGATCTTCGCCGGCCTCCTGCGCGAGGTGGACCGCCGCCGGCCAGGCCTGGCCGTGCTGATCGATTTCCCGGAGTTCAACCTCCGCCTGGCCAAGGAGCTGAAAGATCGCGGGGTGGAGGTGCTCTACTACATCAGCCCGCAGGTGTGGGCCTGGCGCCGGGGGCGGGTGAAGATGATCTCCCGCCTGGTCGACCGCATGCTCGTGCTCTTCCCGTTCGAGGTCGACTTCTATAAAGGCCACGACGTCGACGTGGTCCACGTCGGCCATCCGCTGGTGGACGAGGTGCCGGTGCTGCCGCAGGCCTGGGACCGCAACGGCTCCGCGGACGGGTCCTTCGGCGGTCCCTACCGCGTCGCCCTGCTGCCCGGCTCGCGGGCGAGCGAGGTCGAGGCGCTGCTGCCCACGCTCCTGGAGGCGGTGAAGCGGCTCTCCGCGGAGCTGCCCGTCGAGGCGCGAATCATCAAGGCGCCGACGGTGGCTGCCGAGCTGATCGGCGAGGCGGTCGAGCTGGCGGGGGTGCCGGTCGAGATCGTCGAGGAGGACCGCTTCGCCGCCGTGGCCGATTCCCACTTGGCGCTCTGCGCCTCGGGCACGGCCACCCTGGAGGTGGGGCTGCTGGGGACGCCGATGATCATGGTCTACCGCCTGGCGAGCTGGACCTACGCCCTGGCCAGGCTCATGGTCCGCCTCCCCAACGTCAGCCTGGTCAATCTCGTATTAGGAAGAAGGGTCGTCCCCGAGCTGATCCAGGGGGGGGCCAACCCGGAGCGGATCGCCTCCGAGGCGGTCCGGCTGCTCACCGACGCCGGCGAGCGGGGGCGCATGCGCCAGGCGCTCGCCGAGGTGCGCGGCCGGCTGGGCGAGGGAGGGGCCAGCCGCCGGGCGGCGGGAGAGGTGGCGTCGATGCTCGTGGAGCTGGCTGAGGTAACCAGGAATTGAGGTCCAGGACGACCGCCTTCCTCTGGCGCTATCTGCGCGGCTACGCCGGGTGGGCGATGCTCGCCGCGGCCGGCATCCTGGTCTACGCCGCGGCCACCGCCGGAACCGCCGCCCTGATCAAGCCGATCTTCGGCGAGGTGCTGCTCGCGGGGGACGAGATGCCCAACCCCCTCGGCGGCCTCACCGAGTCCCGCCCGGGTCACCGGCAGACCGGAGTCGTCGCCGACCTCAAGAAGCGGCTCGACGTCGCCCGGCAGATCGACGACACCTACGAGTCTGTGAAAAGACGGTTGGGGGTCAACCGCGACAACGTGGTCTACTTCCTGCCCGCCCTCTTCGTGGTCGTCTTCCTGCTGCGGTGCCTGGCCGACTTCGTCTCCGGCTACGCCTTCCAGCACATTGGCCTGGGAGTGACGACCGACATCCGCAACGACCTCTACCGCAGCATCCTGGAGCAGTCGAGCCGCTTCCACGCCGAGCACCCCTCGGGGGAGCTGGTGGCGCGCGTCATCAACGACGTCGCCATGATGCAGAACGCGGTCGCCAACCGCCTGCTCGACCTCTTCCAGCAGTCCTTCACCCTGGTGGCGCTCCTCGCCCTGCTGCTCTCGACCCACTTCCGGCTGGCGGTGGTCGCGCTCATCGTGGCGCCGGCGCTGCTGATCCCCATCGTGCGTTTCGGCAAGGGGATGCGCCGCACCAGCCACCGCAGCCAGGAGCGCATGGCCGACCTCGCCAGCCTGATGGCCGAGGGGGTGCGCGGCCACCGGGTGGTCAAGGCCTTCGGCATGGAGGAGTTCGAGCTCGGCCGCTTCCGCGAGGCGACCCGGCGCCACCTGCGGGTGAACCTGTGGGCGCAGATGCTCGCCAACTCGGCCGGGCCGGTGGTCGAGTCCCTGGCGGTCATCGGCGCCGCCGGGCTGCTGATCTACGCCGGCAAGGCGATCCGGGCCCACCAGCTCTCGACGCCCGAGCTGGTGCAGTTCCTCACCACCCTGTTCATGCTCTACGACCCGATCCGCAAGCTCAACAAGGTGAACCTGATCCTCCAGGAGGCGACCGCCGCCAGCCAGCGGGTGTCGCGCCTGATGGCGGTCCCCAACGACATCCAGGACCGGCCCGGGGCGCGGGAGGCCGAGACGGTCCGCTCCGGGGTCGCCTACGAGCACGTCTCCTTCTCCTACGACGACCGGCCGGTGCTGCGCGACCTCTCGCTCCCCATCCGGGCCGGGGAGATCGTGGCCGTGGTCGGCCCCTCGGGCGCCGGCAAGTCGACCCTGGTCAACCTGCTGCCGCGCTTCTTCGATCCGGTCTCCGGCCGGCTGACCATCGACGGGGTGGACACCCGCGACCTCAAGCTCAAGAGCCTGCGGTCGCTGATCGGCATCGTCACCCAGGACACGGTGCTGTTCAACGACACGGTGCGCAACAACATCGCCTACGGCCGCTCCGACCTGCCGCTGGAGCGGGTGCGTGAGGCTGCCGCCGCGGCCTACGCCGACGAGTTCATCATGCAGCTCCCGAAGGGATATGACACGGTGATCGGCGAGTCGGGGCTGCGCCTGTCGGGGGGCCAACGCCAGCGGCTGGCGATCGCGCGGGCGCTGCTCAAGAACGCGCCGATCCTGATCCTCGACGAGGCGACCTCGCACCTCGACAGCGAATCCGAGGCGCTGGTCCAGAAGGCGCTCTACAACCTGATGCAGGGGAGGACGACGCTGGTGATCGCCCACCGCCTCTCGACCGTGACCCGGGCGGACCGCATCGTGGTCGTGGATTCCGGCCGGATCATCGAGGAGGGCTCGCACCGCGAGCTCCTGGCCCTCGGCGGCTCCTACAAGCGATTGTTCGATCTCCAGTTCCGGGTGTGAAGACCGCCCTCATCTCGTTCTTGGCGGCCAGCTTCATCCGTGGTCTGCGGGCGACCGTCCGCATCCGTTTTCATGGGGAGGAAAGAGTCCGGGAGTGGGAGCGGACGGGAGCTCACTTCATCCTCGCCTTCTGGCACCGCCACCTGCTGCTGATGCCCTACGCCTACCGGGGGCGGCGGATCTCGGTGCTGGTCAGCCAGAGCCAGGACGGCGAGCTGATCGCGCGCACCGTGGCCCGTCTGGGGATCGACTCCAGCCGGGGCTCCAGCAGCCGGGGGGGGATCGTGGGAATGCGCTCCCTCCTCCGCAAAGCGGCCGAGGGGTGGGACATCGCCTTCACGCCGGACGGCCCGAGGGGGCCGCTCCGCGAGGTCCAGCCAGGGGTGATCCTGGCGGCGGCCGCGACCGGGTTGCCGATCCAGCCGGTGGCAATCGCGGCCTCGCGGAAGAAGTTGCTCAGGTCGTGGGACCGCTTCCTGGTCCCCCTGCCGTTCTCGAAGGTCCACATCGTCTATGGCGAGCCCCTCACCGTGGAGCGCCGGGGGGACCTGGAACAGGCCGCCGCGGAGCTCAAGCGCAGGCTGGACGGGGCGGAGGCGGCGGCGGAGGGGCTGGCGGGGGGTAGCGCGGGGGGCGTGGTACCATCCTGATAGGAGAAGCTCATGGAGATCCTGCTTCAAGTTCCGGATGATATTGTCGAGAGGCTTCGGGTCCGTTCAGGGGATCTCTCGCGTCGAGCCTTGGAGTCCATGGCCGCAGACGCTTATCGCGACGGGATCTTAACTTCCGCCGAGGTCCGGCGGATGCTCGGTTTCAAAACCCGAATGGAGACGGATGCGTTTCTGAAGCGGGAGGGGGCCTACCTGCGCTACACGGAAGAGGATCTGCAGAGAGATATCGAGACTCTCCGTGGGCTTTCCAACCGGTGAAGGTCGTCCTCGACACCTCTCCGGTCTGCTATCTGTTCCTTATCGGAGATGTTGAGATCCTGCCGGCCCTTTACGATCGGCTCTTCGTTCCCCCGGCTGTCGTCGCGGAGCTTGGAGATCCTGAGGCTCCTCAAACTCTCAGGGATTGGATGGCAAGCCCTCCAGCTTGGCTGGAGATTCATCCGGTCCGTCCCAGGTCTCAAGGGGATTTGAGCCTTCTTGAGGCAGGGGAGAGGGAGGCAATCTTCCTCACCGAGGATCTTGGAGCAGATTTGATAGTCCTTGATGACCAGGAGGCGCGAGGAGCGGCCGTGGGGAGGGGGCTGAAGATAACGGGCCTTATCGGGATTCTCGACCGAGCAGCAACCCTTAAGCTCATTGATCTACCGGGAGCAGTGGAACGACTCCGAGGGACAAGCTTTCATGTCGCTCCTTGGCTGCTGAAAGACCTGCTGGATCGGCATACCCGGTGAGATTGGAGGGATCGTCGCCAATGAGCCAGCTTGACCGCATTACGATCGACCCCGAAGTCTGTTTAGGGCAGCCGACCGTCCGCGGGATCAGGATCACAGTGGCGTTCATCGCCAAGATGGTGAATAACGGAGATTCGGTCGCAGAGATCCTTGAGTGGTACCCCATGCTCGAGGAAGAAGACATTCGGCAGGCCATCGAGTACGCGAGGACCCACTTATGCGAAGCATGACCGGCTACGGCGAAGCGTCGGGGGAAAACGCCCGGCAGGGGATCACGGTGAGCCTGCGGGCGGTCAACCACCGCTTCCTGGACCTCCAGCTCCGCATCGGCGAGGAGCTGCGGGGGAGCGAGGCGGCCTTGCGCGACGCGATCGGCAAGGAGGTCTCGCGCGGCCGGGTCGAGGCGCGGGTGGAGCTGCGGCCCATCGCGGAGCGGAAGGCGACGGTGCAGGTCAACATGAGCGTGATCCGGGAGGCTCACGTGGCGGTCCATCAGCTCGTGGAGAACGGGCTCATCGAGCGCGGCCTCTCCGCCGGCGACCTGATGCGCCTCCCCGAGGCCTTCCGGGTCGAGCTCGGGGTGGAGGAGTGGGCGCCGGAGGACGAGGAGCTGCTGCTGCGGGTGACCCGCGAGGCCGTGGCCCAGCTCGTCGCCAGCCGCGAGAAGGAGGGGGGGAGCCTCGTGGTGGTGATGGACGAGAAGCTCCGGGGGGTGGAGGATGCGGTCACCCGGCTCGACGCCCTGCGCGGCCCGGTGCGCGAGGAGATGGCGGCGGCCCTCCGGCGGCGCTTGGCCGAGCTCCTCGGCGGCCAGCCCCTCGACGAGACCCGCGTCGCCCAGGAGGTGGCCCTGCTCGTCGACCGCAGCGACGTCAGCGAGGAGATCGACCGTCTGCGCTCGCACGTCGAGCACTTCCGGGCCGTGATGCGGGAGTCCGCCGCCGCCGGCAAGCGTCTGGACTTCCTCACCCAGGAGGTCTTCCGCGAGCTCAACACCCTCGGGGCCAAGTGCCGCAACGCCGAGATGACCCGCGCCGTGCTCGACGCCAAGGTTCTCTGCGAGCAGATCCGGGAGCAGGTGCAGAACGTGGAGTAAGTGGTACCATACCGCCCGGCCATACCCTCCTCCGGCACCTTTTGAGCGAATTGATGACACCCGGCGAGCTGTTCATCCTCTCCGCCCCCTCGGGAGCGGGCAAGACGACGCTCATCCAGAATCTGGTGAACGGCCGGTTCTCCGACCTGGGCGGACTGGCCTTCTCGGTGAGCCACACTACCCGGCAGCCGCGCCAGGGGGAGCTCGACGGCCGGGACTACCACTTCGTCGACCACGCCACCTTCCTGGGGATGATCGAGGCCGACGCCTTCCTCGAATGGGCCAAGGTGCACGACAACTACTACGGCACCTCGCGCCAGGAGGTCTTCCCCCGTCTGGAGAAGGGGATCGACGTCCTGCTGGACATCGACGTCCAGGGAGCCGAGCAGGTGGTCCTCAGCGTCCCGGAGGCACACAGCGTCTTCGTCCTCCCGCCGGGCTACGAGGCCCTGGAGCGGCGGCTGCGGGGGCGGGGGCTGGACGACGACGGGACGATCGCCCGGCGTCTGAAAATGTCCCTCGAAGAGGTCGATCGTTACGATCGGTATCGATATGTTATCATCAACGATGATGCCCGCCGGGCGAGCGAGGCGCTCGCCGCCATCATCCTGGAGAAGCGCTACCGGCGGGAGCGCATGCAGTCCCGCGTCCAGGAGATCCTGCGCGACTTTCAGGACCGGAGCCAGACTCCTCCGATCTAGATTCGCTTGTATGAGATGAATAACAGGCGGCGATCCGGAACGCCGCCAAGGAGAACGTTTCCATGGATGAGAAAGGGCCGACGATGGACAGCAAGTTCCGTCGCGTGCTCGTGGCCGCTGGCCGCGCCGAGCAGCTCATGCGGGGCGCCCGCCCCAAGGTGGAGGCCGGGAAGCGCAAGCCGACCAAGGTGGCGCTGGAAGAGGTCGATCACCAGTTGATCGACTGGGGCTACGGCCCGCCGCCGCAGGAGCCCGAGGAGGCCGAAGCTCCGGCCGCCGAGGAGCAGGCGCAGCCGGCCGAGGTGCACTGACCCAACCCGATCGACGAACGTAGGGGCGGCCCTGTGTGGCCGCCCCTTACAATTTCTGGACCTCCTCTGTATGAGCCACCGACCCTTGCGAGTCCTGCTCGGAGTCAGCGGCGGGATCGCCGCCTATAAATCGGCCGAGCTGGTGCGGCTCCTGCGCAAGCAGGGGCACGAGGTGCGGTGCGCGCTCACCCGGAGCGCCGTCTCCTTCGTGACGCCGCTGACCCTGGAGGTGCTCTCCGGCCAGCCGGTCTACCAGGAGGAGTACCTGCAAGCGACCGGCTCGGGGGAGGAGGCGCACATCACGGCCGCCGCTTGGGGCGAGGTGCTGTGCGTGGCCCCGGCGACGACGCACGTCCTCGCCCGGCTGGCCCTGGGGCTCGGCGACGACTTCCTCACCACCACCGCCCTCGCCTTCGCCGGCCCCGTGGTGGTGGCTCCGGCCATGCACTCCGAGATGTGGCGGAAGGAGGCGACGCAACAGCACGTCGAAACCCTGAAGCGCCGGGGGGTCTGGCTGACCGGTCCGGTCGAGGGGCCGCTCGCCTCGGGGGAGGTTGGGGTGGGGAGGATGGCCGAGCCGGAGGAGATCGCGCGGGCGATCGAGGCCGCCTGCGGCGGGGGGCCGCTGGCCGGACGAACGGTGCTGGTCACCGCCGGCCCCACCCATGAGCCGGTCGATCCCGTCCGCTTCCTGGGCAACCGGTCGAGCGGCAAGATGGGCTTCGCGCTCGCCGCGGAGGCGGCCCGGCGGGGGGCGCGGACGGTCCTGGTCGCCGGGCCGGTCCCGCTGGCCACGCCCCCGGGCGTGACCCGGATCGACGTCACCACCGCGCGGGAGATGGAGCGGGCGGTCCACGAGCACGCGCCGGGGGCGGACCTGATCGTCATGGCGGCGGCGGTGGCCGACTTCCGGCCGCGCCAGGCCGCGGACCGCAAGATCAAGAAAGAGCAGGGGCTGCCGGCGATCGAGATGGAGGAGAACCCGGACATCCTGGCCGGCCTGCGGTCCGTGGCGCCGGGCGCCGTCCTGGTGGGGTTCGCGGCGGAGACTGACGATCTGGAGCGCAACGCCCGGACCAAGCTGGAGCGCAAGGGGGCGGACTTCCTGGTCGCCAACGACGTCTCCCGTCCGGACATCGCCTTCGGCAGCGGCGACAACGAGGTCACCGTCTACCGCCGGGAGGGGGAGCCGGTCTTCCTCTCGCGGCGCCCGAAACCAGAGCTCGCGGCCTCGCTCTTCGACCTGTTCGCGGCTAGACTCTTCCGGTGAGCACCTCCTTGCGGCCAGCCCTCGCCGACCTCCTCGCCTACCTGGGCGAGATGGGCTACGGCGATCTCTATCTTGATCCCAAAAGAGCGGATTCCGGAAAAGCGCCCTCGCCGGTCCAGGTTGTGGCGGCTCCCGTGCCCGTAGCCCCTCCTCCGATGGACGAGGAGGCCGCGGGACGGATCGCCGAGCTGGCCGCCCTCGCCGGGGTGGCGGCGGCCTGCACCCGCTGCCGGTTGGCCGAGGGGCGGGCCAAGGTCGTCTTCGGCTCCGGCAACCCCGCCGCGGAGCTGATGTTCGTCGGCGAGGGGCCGGGGGCCGACGAGGACCGCCAGGGGCTTCCCTTCGTGGGCGCGGCCGGCGAGCTGTTGACCAAGATCATCCAGGCGATCGAGATGAGCCGCGAGGAGGTCTACATCGCCAACGTCGTGAAGTGCCGTCCGCCCGGCAACCGCGACCCCCAGCCGGACGAGGTCGCCGCCTGCCGCGGCTATCTCGACAAGCAGATCGCGCTCGTCCGCCCCCGGGTGCTGGTGGCGCTCGGGCGCGTGGCGGCGCAGACCCTCCTCGGCAACGACGCGCCGATCGGCCGCATGCGCGGGCAGTGGTACCAGGTCCAGGGGATCCCGGCCATGGTCACCTATCACCCGGCGGCCCTGCTGCGGAACCAGGCCCTGAAGCGTCCCACCTGGGAAGACATGCAGCAGGTACGTGATTTCCTCCGTTCCGGAAGTCTTTGATTCCGCACCAGCTATAAGCTGGACAGCTCTTCAGAAGAGTGTTAATTTGGGCTTTATACCGAAGTCCCATATTTTTTATCTGGATGCTTACTCCGGAACCCACCGAGAACGTCACCACCTTCGAGGACTTCCTCAAGGCGGTGGAGCCGAGGCTCAAGCGGCTCCTGGCGCTCTATCGCATTCCGGGAGAAGATGCCGAGGACGTTCTCCAGCAGGCGCTGCTCGCCCTGCTGTACCAGTGGGAGCGGGTGCGCGACCCGGAGAGCTGGCTGTTCGGCACGGTCCGGCGGCACTGCCTGATGTACTGGCGCACCCACCGGCGGCGGATCTACTCCGCGGTCGACTCGGCGCTCCTGGAGTGGCTGTCCACCCCGATCGCCCCCTCGCAGGAGCGCACGGACCTGCTGTGCGATCTGGAGAGCCTGATCGAGCGGCTCCCCCCCCGGTGCCGCTCGGTGCTCCGGCTGCGGTTCCGGCTGGGGTATGAGCCGATCGAGGTGGCGCACATGCTCGGATACCGGGAGTCGAGCATCGGCAAGATCACCACGCGGTGTCTCGCGGCGCTGTCGCGGGAGCTGCTGGCCTCCGGGCTGGTAGAGTCCCTCCCGGAGCCGGGGCCTGGGAGCGGTTGACGCCGGGTCCGCGGTAACCTTTGTAAATTGCTGTAAGTGATGTCCGATCCCCCTCAGCTTCCGCCCACCGATCGTCTGCTTTCCAGGATCGCGGCGCTGGATTCGCCCCTCGTGCAGATCTGGGGGTGGCCGGGGAGCGGCCGGACGGCCGTTCTGGAGGCATTGATCGACCGGCACGGCCAGCGGGCCCTGGGATTGCCGCTCGCCGCGGTGGCGAGCGAGGCGGTCCTGCGGGAGGCTCTGGAGGCGGCGCGCGAGGTCGGCGTCCGCTGGCTGGTGGCGAGCGGCAGGCCGGACCGGGAACGGATCGCCGAGGCCGAGCGCTGGCTGCTCCCCGGGCAGCGGCTGGTGCTCGCCACGGACCGGCGGCCGGGGCCGGCCTCCCTCTCCCTCGGCATCGTTCCCCCGCAGGAGATGCTGCTCACCGAGCCTGAGATCGCCGAGCTCTGGCGCCTCCTGGTCGGCGGCGATCTCAGCTCCCAGGCCGTCCAGGCCCTGCGAGCGGCGACCGACGGCTGGTACCGGCCGCTCCGGCTGGCGCTCGAATCCACTGGCGGCCTGGGCCTCGAGAAGGCGGGGCCGGAGGCGCTGCTGGAGATCCCCGCCGTGCGCTCCTTCCTCCGCCACGAGGTGCTGGACACGCTCTCCAGCGATGAAAGGGACCTCCTGCTCGACGCGCCGGACGCCCGGCCCGCCGCCGGAGGCTCGGGAGAGGAGGCCTGGGAGCTGCTGGACGACCGCGGCCTGTGGATCGAGGGGCCGGAGGCGGAGAGGGACTGCCTGCCGCGGCTCCTCGCCGCCGCGCTCGACCGCGAGCGCCGCCGGCGCCGGCCGGCGCCCCGCGCCCGGGTCGCGCCGGGCTCTCCCGAGGGGCAGCCCGCCGCCGCCTCGACCGTCTACATCCTGGGCCTTCTGGGGAGCCCCGTCGCCCGGCAGCGGGACGAGGAGGGGGAGCGGGACCTCGACTGGCGGCTCCGGCGCTCCTTCCAGGTGCTCGCCTTCCTCGCCTCCTCGCCCGGCCTCCAGGCGGGGCGCGAGGAGCTGATCGAGGCGGTCTGGCCCACCGAGGGAGAGCGCACGATCGAGCGTAACTTCCACCCCACGCTGAGCCATCTCCGACGCGCCCTGGAGGGGGGGAGCCGGGGGAAGGACCGGCCGGCGCCGCTGCTGTTCCGCAACGGCGTCTATAAGCTGAGCCCGGAGGTGGGCTGGGAGATCGACATCCTGGAGCTCAACCGGCTCGCGGACGAGGGGAAGGAGCTCGCCGGGCGCGGCGAATCCCAGGCGGCGGCCGAGGCTTGGCAGCGGGCCTGGAGGCTCTACCGCGGTCCCTTCCTCCAAGGCTACTACGAGGGGTGGATCACCAGCCGCCGGGAGCAGTACCAGCGGCGCTATCTCGAGCTGCTGCGCGATCTGGGCAACCTCTACTTCAACCTGGGGCGCAACGAGGAGGCGATGGACGCCTTCCGCTCCTACCTGATCGAGGATCCGCTCCAGGAGAGCATCCACATCGAGGTGATGCGCCTCTACGCCCGGCAGGGCCGGCGCGACCTGGTGCGGCGCCAGTACGACCAGCTCTGCCGCATCCTCCTCGAAGAGCTGGGGGTGCCCCCGATGGCGGACACGGCGAAGGAGTACCATGAGCTGATGGGGTAGGCCCCGCCCGGGCATTGATGCCCGGGCGGCCATCTGCTACCGTCTCGTGGACCCGAGCCGGTTCCCCAGACCCTTCTTGCGCCTCTTCCGTAAAAGACCGTCAGCATGAGATTGCGAGCCCTGCGAGACGCCTGCCTCGGCGGCTTCCTCTATGGCGCGCTCCTCTACGGGGCCGTCCTCTCGCTCGTCCATGTCGTCCACAACCACCTCGGCTCGGCGCGCGACGCGCTGATCGTCTACGCCGGCTTCATCGTCCTCTATGGCCTCTGGGGCGCGGCCTTCTTCGCCCTGGCGGGCCTCGCGGCGATCCCGTTCTCGCGGCCGGAGACACAGGGGCGTCGCGGGCTCTGGCTGGGACTGCTCGTCTTCAACCTGTTCTTCTGGGAGGTCTTCTTCCTCTATGGGCTGACCTACGACCAGGCTCCTCTCCACCCCACGGGCAAGTGGGGGATGGCCGGGGTGCTCGCGCTGCTCGCGGTCCCCATCGCCCTCGGCGTGGGGCTCGGCTCCTCGCTGCTCTTCCGGCTCTTCGCGGCCCTCGGACGCGGCGGGCTCGGGTTGGCGGCTACAGCGCTCCTGGTGCTCGGGATCGTGGCCCACGCCGCAGCGCCGCTCTATGCCGGAGGAGGGGAGCCGACCGTGAAGCCCAAGGGGGGCGCTCCGGCGATCCCCGTCGCGGAGACCGGGCTGAAGGTGATCTTCGCCGGCTTCGACGGCGCGGACTGGCGGGTGGCGCGGCCGATGATAGCCAGGGGTGAGCTCCCCACCTTTTCCAAGATCGTCCGTGAGGGGACGACCGGACCCCTGGAGTCGATCCACGACTCGAACTCGGCCGTCATCTGGGCCTCGATCTACACCGGGATGACGCCGGAGCGGCACGGCGTCCTCGACTTCTACCGGATCGCCTTCCCCGGCATGGCCTCGAAGGGGATCTACCCGGTCCACCGCACCTACTTCAAGGAGCTGTCCGACCTCGTGGCGCCGCTGGGCGTGGTGAGCCAGGTCCCGGTCGACCGCTTCTCTCTGGCGGCGCCTCCCGTCTGGGAGATCGCCGACCGGGCGGGGCTCTCGACCGGCGTCGTGGACGGCTACTTCTATTCCTTCCCGGCGCTGCGCCCGTCGACCCCCGAGAGCTGGTTTCTCTCCTACGGGCTCGACGAGATGGCCGAGCGACCCTCCCCCCAGGTGGCCCTGTTCGCCCAGCCCGTGTCGCTCTTCCGGGAGATGCGGGGTCTCCTCAAGGGCGGGGACTTCCAGTGGCAGTCGGCGGCGCTCCTCAAGCTCCTGGCCGAGCGTCCGCAGCCGAAATTCGTCAATTTCTACACCCACCAGCCGGACAGCGACCAGCACTGGTTCTGGAAGTGGTACGAGCCGGACCGCTTCTTCGGGGTGAGGGCGAAGGACGTCGCGGCGAAGGGGGGCATCATCCCCGGCATCTACCGCGGCTTCGACGGCTTCCTCGCCCGCCTGCTCGCCGAGGCCGGGCCGGACACGGTCGTCATCATCGCCTCCGACCACGGCCACAGCCCCACGATCGTCCACAGCCTCTACACCCAGCACCGGCACGGCCCTCCGGGCATCCTGCTGATGCGGGGCGGGCCGGTGAAGCGCGGGCTGACGGTCCAGGGGGCCGGCGTCTACGATCTCTATCCCACGGTCCTCTACCTTCTGGGGCTGCCGGTGCCCCAGGACGCTGCCGGCAAGGTGTTGGCGGGCGCGCTCGATCCCGGCTTCGTCCGCCTGCACCCGGTGCGCACGGTGCCGACCTACCGGGACCTCGGCCTCTCTCCCAACCTGCCCGGCGCCAGCCGCGACGGCTCGATGAACCAGCAGGAGATCGAGAAGCTGAAGTCGCTCGGATATATCTTCTAGAATCGGGGGTGTAAACCCGTGAAGGAGCCCGATTGAGCAGGCCTGAGAAGCGCGACGTGCCGGTGGTGATCCTCTGCGGAGGCCAGGGCACCCGCCTGCGCGAGGAGACCGAATACCGTCCGAAGCCGATGGTCGAGATCGGCCCGCAGCCGATCCTCTGGCACATCATGAAGATCTACGGCGCCCACGGCCTCGACCGCTTCGTCCTCTGCCTCGGCTACAAGGGGTGGGAGATCAAGCAGTACTTCCTCCGCTACAAGGAGATGCACTGCGACTTCACCCTCGCCATGGACGGCAGCCGGCCGCCCGAGATCCACAACCAGGACGGCTATGAGAGCTGGCGGGTCACCTGCGCCGAGACCGGCGCCGACACCGCCACCGGCGCCCGGCTCTGGCGGGTGAGGCGGTACGTCGAGAGCTCCCCCACCTTCTGCCTGACCTACGGCGACGCGGTGGGGAACGTGGACATCGACAAGCTGCTCGAGTTCCACTGGAGCCAGGGCCGGCTCGCCACCGTGACCGGCGTCCACCCCACCTCGCGTTATGGCGAGATGCGGGTCGACGGTCCCCAGGTGAAGGAGTTCGACGAGAAGCCGACTCTGGCCGAGGGGGTCGTGAGCGGCGGCTTCTTCGTCTTCCAGCGCGAGGTCTTCGACTATCTGGACGAGGACCCCAACCTTTTCCTGGAGCAGAAGCCCTTGCAGCGTCTCGCCCGCGACGGCCAGCTTTCCGTCTATCTCCATGAGGGGTTCTGGCACCCCATGGACACCTACCGCGACTACCTTCACCTGAACGATATGTGGAAGCGCGGGGAGAGGCCGTGGAAGATCTGGTGAGCCGGCCCGGTCTTGGATGCCGCTTCTGTGGGGCCCCGCTCTCCGAGGTCTTCGTGGACCTCGGCGCCTCGCCGCTCGCCAACTCCTATCTGGAGCGGGAGGATCTGGGGAAGGCGGAGGCGTTCTATCCGCTCCGTGTCTACGTCTGCGGCTATTGCCTGCTGGTGCAGCTCCCCGAGGAGGAGCGGCCGGAGGCGATCTTCTCCGACTACGCCTACTTCTCCTCCTATTCGGATAGCTGGCTGCGCCACGCGAAGACCTACGCCGAGGCGATGATCGAGCGCTTCGGCTTCGGCCCCGGCCACCAGGTGATCGAGATCGCCAGCAACGACGGCTATCTGCTGCGCTGGCTCAAGGAGCGCGGAATCCCTGTCCTTGGCATTGAGCCCGCTGGCAACGTGGCCGCGGCGGCCGAGGCGGCGGGGATCCCCACGGTGGTCAGGTTCTTCGGCGAGGCTACCGCCCGCGAGCTGGTGGCCGAGGGGAAACGGGCCGATCTGCTCGTGGGCAACAACGTGCTGGCCCACGTGCCGGGGCTGAACGACTTCGTGGCCGGGCTGAAGATCCTCCTGGCCCCGTCCGGGGTGCTCACGATGGAGTTTCCCCATCTCCTTCGGCTGATGGCGGAGGACCAGTTCGACACCATCTACCACGAGCACTACTCGTATTTTTCGTTCGCCACGGTGCGGAAGGTCTTCGCGGCGCACGGGCTCACCCTGTTCGACGTCGAGGAGCTCCCGACGCACGGCGGCTCCCTCAGGATCTACGCGCGCCACGACGAGGACGCCTCGAAGCCGGTGGGGGAGCGGGTGGCCGATCTGCTCGCCCGCGAGGAGGCCGCCGGCCTCGGAAAGCTGGAAACCTACCGCTCCTTCGGCGAGCGGGTCCAACGCGTAAAGTGGGGATTGCTGCGCTTCCTCATCGAGAGCAAGGAGGCGGGGAAGTCGATCGCCGGCTACGGCGCTCCGGCCAAGGGGAACACGCTGCTCAACTATTGCGGCATCCGCACCGACTTCCTCGATTACACGGTGGACCGCAGCCCGCACAAGCAGGGGCGCTACCTGCCGGGCGTGCGCATCCCCATCCACGGGCCGGACCGCCTGCGCGAGACGCGGCCGGACTACGTCCTGATCCTGCCCTGGAACCTCAAGGAGGAGATCGTCGAGCAGATGGCGGACGTCCGCTCCTGGGGCGGCCGCTTCGTGGTGGCGATCCCGGAGGTCGAGATCCTCGAATGATCTTTCACGAGACCCCGCTCGCCGGCGCCTGGGTTCTGGAGCCGGAACGGATCGAGGACGAGCGGGGTTTCTTCGCCCGGACGTACTGCCGGCGCGACTTCGAGGCGCGGGGGCTCGATCCCGCGATCGCCCAGTGCAGCGTCTCCTTCAACCACCGCCGGGGCACCCTGCGCGGCCTCCATTTTCAGATCGCCCCTCATGAGGAGGTCAAGCTGGTGCGGGTCACCCGCGGCGCGGTGTGGGATGTAATCGTGGATCTGCGGCCGAAATCTCCCACTTTTTGCAAATATTTCTCTGTGATCCTCTCGGCGGAAAATCGCCATGAGCTGTACATTTCGAAGGAGATGGCGCACGGCTTCCAGACGCTGGAGGATGGGACCGAGGTCTTCTATCAGATTTCCGAATTCTATGCTCCAGAGTCCGCTTGTGGATATAGATGGAATGATCCCTCCTTCGCGATCCCCTGGCCGGAGCCGGTGACGGTGATCTCGGATAAAGATCGCAGTCTTCCCTTGTTCGAGGAGGCCAAGGGGTGATCGATTTCATCGCGGAGGCCTTTCCCGTCTGCCGCAGCATCACGGGAGACGGCGTCCGCCGCACGCTCGGGATGATCCAGGAGCGCATCCCCCTGGAGATCCGCGAGGTCCCCACCGGCACGCAGGTTTTCGATTGGACCGTGCCGAAGGAGTGGAACATCCGCGACGCCTGGATTAAGGACCCTTCCGGTCACAAGGTGGTGGACTTTCAGGACTGCAATCTCCACGTCCTCAACTACAGCGTGCCCGTCCACGAGAGGCTGCCTCTCGCAGAGCTGAAGAAACATCTCTTCACCCTGCCGGACAAGCCTGACCTGATCCCCTACCGTACCTCCTACTACAAGGAGACCTGGGGATTCTGCCTCCGACACCGCACCCTGGAGGAGCTCCCGGAAGGGGAGTACGAGGTCCTGATCGATTCAACCTTACAGGACGGCTCGCTCACCTACGGCGAATGCCTGCTGCCGGGGGATTCCGAGCGGGAGGTCCTCCTCTCGACCCACGTCTGCCATCCGTCGCTGTGCAATGACAACCTTTCCGGGATCGCGGTGATGACGGAGCTCGCCCGCGCGCTCCAGGTCCGGCCGCGGCGGCGGTATTCCTATCGATTCCTGTTCATCCCGGGGACGATCGGCTCGATCACCTGGCTGGCGCTGAACGAGGTGAGGATCGATCACGGCCTGGTGGCGGCGAACCTCGGTGATCCCGGGAAATTTCATTACAAGAAGAGCCGGCGAGGGAACGCGGAGATCGACCGCGCCGTCCTCTCGGTGCTGAAAGCCTCGGGAGAGCCGTTCGGCGTCGAGGAGTTCGTCCCCTTCGGCTACGACGAGCGGCAATACTGCTCGCCGGGCTTCAACCTCGCCGTTGGGTCGCTGACCCGCACGCCCTACGGCCGCTATCCCGAATATCACACCTCGGCGGACAACCTCGACTTCGTCAAGCCGGAGGCGCTGGAGGGCTCGCTCCGCACCTATCTGGCGGTAATGGACGTGCTCGAAGGGAACCGCCGATATCTGAATCTCAATCCCAAATGCGAGCCGCAGCTCGGCCGGCGGGGGCTCTACCGGACGATCGGCGGCGACGAATCCGGCCGCGCGCGCGAGCTCGCCCTCCTCTGGGTGCTGAATCTCTCGGACGGGGAGAATGGGCTGCTCGACATCGCCGAGCGTTCCGGCCTGAGCTTCGCGGCGGTCCGGGAGGCGGCCGGCGCGCTGCTGGAGGTGGGCTTGCTGGAGGAGGCACCATGAGAGGTTTCCGGGGCAAGGTGGTGGTGATCACGGGCGCGAGCGGCGGGATCGGCGAGGCGATCGCCATCCAACTGGCCCGCGAGGGGGCGCGGCTGATGCTGAACGGCCGGAGCGCCGAAAAGCTCGACCTCCTGACGGAGCGGGCCCGCGATCTCTCTCCCAGCGTCGAAGCCTTTGCCGCCGATCTCGCAGAGGACGATCAGGTCCGCGCCCTGGCCGACCGCGCCCTCGCGGCCTTCGGCGGAGTCGACATCCTGATCCACAGCGTCGGCCTCTTCGTGGGCGGCTCCCTCGCGGCCTCTCCCGTGGAGGATCTCGACCGGCAATACAGGGTCAACGTCCACGTCCCCTACCTCCTCACGCAGGTGCTTCTGCCGTCGCTCCTCTCCCGCCAGGGGCAGGTCGTGTTCGTCAACTCCGGCGCCGGCTCCAGCCCGGCCCGCGCGGGCTGGGTCGGCTACGCGGCCTCCAAGCACGCCCTGCGCGCCGTGGCCGACGGCCTGCGCGAGGAGGTCAACAAGCAGGGGGTGCGGGTGCTCACGGTCTTCCCTGGCCGCACCGCCACCGCCATGCAGGAGGAGGTGCACCGCTACGAGGGGAGTCCCTACGACCCCGAGCGCTTCCTCCAGCCCGGCGACGTGGCCGCGATGGTGCTGAATGCCCTGGCCCTGCCGCGCACGGCGGAGGTGACGGACATCCACATCCGGCCGATGCGGGGGGCGCTGTGAAACAGGTCCAACAGGCTGCCCAGGCGCTCCTCCAGCAGCTCGAGACGGTCATCTACGGCAAGCGGCCGGTCTTGGAGTTGGTCCTCGCCTGCCTGCTCGCCGAGGGTCACCTTCTGCTGGAGGACGTCCCCGGCACCGCCAAGACGCTCCTCGCCAAGACCCTGGCACGTACGCTCGGCGGCGGGTTCCGCCGGCTCCAGTGCACCCCCGACCTGCTGCCGGGCGACGTCACCGGATCGAGCGTCTTCAATCAGAAGACGGGCAATTTCGAGTTCCATCCCGGCCCCGTCTTCACCCAGATCCTACTGGCGGACGAGATCAACCGCGCCACCCCGCGCGCCCAGGCCGCGCTCCTCGAATGCATGGCCGAGCGGCAGGTGAGCGTCGACAACCGGACCTACCCGCTCAAGCGGCCGTTCTTCGTCCTCGCCACCCAGAACCCGATCGAGCACGAGGGGACCTTCCCGCTCCCCGAGGCGCAGCTCGACCGCTTCCTGATGCGCCTGTCGATCGGCTATCCCAGCCTCCAAGCCGAGGAGCAGATGCTGGTGCGAGGGGAGAAGGGCGATTCGCTCGAAGGGGTGGTCCAGGTGCTGAGCCTGGAGGTGCTGGCGAAGCTCCAGGACGAGGTCCGTGAGGTGCACGTCCATCCGGAGGTAAGGCGCTACGTCGTACAGGTGATCTCGGCCACCCGCAATGCCCGCGAGCTGTTGCTGGGGGCAGGTCCCCGCGCCACCCAGGGGCTCTACCGGGCCTGCCAGGCCTGGGCCGCCATGGCGGGCCGGAGCTTCGTGCTGCCGGACGACGTCAAGCGCCTCTATCCGGCGATGCTGTACCACCGGGTGATCCTCGGCACCGAGGGGCGGCTCTCCAAGCGCAGCGCGCAGCAGGTGGTGGACCAGGCGGTCGGTCTGGTGCCGGCCCCCATCGTCGATCCCGGCCCGGCCGCCGCCGCGGCGGGCCGCGTCAAGGCGGGATGACCGTTCCGGACCGGGCCGAGGTCCGGGCCCTCCGCCGCCGGCAGGCCCTCCTCTGGGCCGGAGCCCTGGGGCTGCTCGCCCTGCTCGTCTCCCTGTTCTCCGCCGGCTTCTTCCTCTACGCCGCCGTGGTGACCGCGACGGTGCTCGGCCTCGCGGCCTTCCTGCCCGCCGCGAGCCTCATGGGCCTGGAGGTGCGCCGGAGCCTCGGCGCCGCAGAGATCGAGCTGGGCGAGGCGGTGGAGTCGCGGCTGGTGCTCCACAACCGCAAGGGGCTCCCGGCCCCCTGGCTCTTCTGGCGCGAGGCGGTCGATCCCGGCCTCGATGCCGAGGGGGTGACCTGCGGCTTCCAGACCTTGAGAAGCGAGCAGACGATGCACACCGCCTTTCGCCTCCACAGCACCCGGCGCGGGCTGTTTCGGGTGGGGCCGGCGGTGATCGAGGCGAGCGACCCCTTCGGGCTGGTGAAGCGGTTCCGGGTGGACCCCGAGGTACGCTTCGTCACCGTGCTGCCGCGCGCCGTGCCGCTGGGCCAGGGGTGGCCGCTCGGCCACCGGCCCATCCATGAGATTCCCCGCCGCCGGAGCCCGTTCGAGGACCCCGCGCGCTTCCTGGGGGTGCGCGACTACCGGCCGGGAGACGGCCTGCGGCGCATCCACTGGCGGGCCACCGCGCGCACCGGCATCCTCCAGGTGAAGCTCTTCGAGCCGGCGGTGCTCGAGGGGGTGCTCCTGGCCGTGGAGATGGGCAAGGCCGCCTGGCCGCGCGCGCCGGAGGAGACCGGGTCCGACCCCGCCGTGGAGCTCGCCGTGACCGCCGCGGCCTCGATCGCCGATCTGGTCCTCGTGGGCGGGCAGTCCGTGGGGCTGATCTCGAACGGCGGCGACGCGGCCGAGCGGTTCCCCGCCGACTGGACCGGCGGCAGCTTCCGCCGCTTCGAGGATGCCCTGGAGGACGCCGAGGCCCGCCGCCGGATGCCCGCCTTCCGGCCGTTGGAGGTCGAGCCCGGCCGGGGCGCCTGGCAGCGCGACCGTCTCCGCTCGGCCCTGGCGCGGCTCACGCTGGCGCCCGGCCTCACCCTCCCCGAGCTCCTCGCCGCCGAGGCCCCCCGCCTGCCGCGCTCGCACGTCTTGCTGGTGGTCACGCCCGACCTCGGCCACGAGTTGGGAGGCGCGCTCGCCGGGCTTAAGCGCTCCGGGTTCGACGTCGCCGTGGTCTGGATTCAGACCGCCGGTTCCGGAACGGTCGCCACCAGCCTGCTGGAAGGGGTCCCCGTCCACGTCGTGGGGGACGAGGCGGACCTCGAACGGATGGGGGCGCAAAGCCTGTGACCCCCTCCGGCGAGCCGCTCGACGACGACCTGTTCACCTTTCTCACGCATCATGTGGTGGTGCCGGCGGCGGTCATCGCCATGGTCGCCTCGCTGCTCTTCTATCTGGTGGACGTCCGCTCGGCTTTCCTCGGCGGCGGGCCGCAGCTCAAGTGGATCGGCTTCTGCTTCGCCGTGGCGACCGTGCTGATCGAGCGCTACGGCCACACCCAGGGGGACCGTGAGTCCCAGGGGTGCTACACGGCGGCGCTGGGAATCGCCACGGTCCTGGTGATGCTGATCGAGCCGTGGGAGACCCGCTCCGTGGGGCTCGGCGAGAAGCTCGCCAACCTGCTCATCATCGCGGCCGTCTGGCGCTTCGCCACCAAGGTGACGCAAGGATTGAGCCCCGAGGAGGGGCGCCCTGTCTGGACCGGCCTGCGCCTATACGGCCTGGAGCGTCTTCGGGTCGAGGCCTGGCAGCGGGAGAAGGGAACGCAGACGGCGAAAAAGGCCCCACCGGCCCCGCCGCCGAATCCGGCCGTGTCCGTGGCGCGCCTGGCCGGCCTCGCCCTCCTGGGCTTCGCCCTGGGCGAGCCGGTCCTGCTGAACGCCGCGCCGCAGACGGGTATCCGGGCGCTCGCGGCGATCGTGATCTTCCTCTTCTCGACCGGCGTCGTGCTCGCCGCCGGCTCCTCGCTCGACTCGCTCCGCCGCGCCGAATGGGCCGGAGGTCAGGTCTCGCCGCTGCTGGTGCCGGGCCGCCTGGCCCTGGCGGGCGGGCTTCTCTTTCTGGTGCTCGCCTCCGCCCTGGCCGTGCCCGGGCTCCAGTTTCAGGGCACGGGCCGGCTCCGGCCGCCGTCGGCGCACGGCGAGGGGGCGGAGAGGGACCAGGGCTACCAGCAGGCCGATCAGGCCGGTAAAATTCAACCGCACCTTCCTGACCAGGAGGCCGCCCGGCGGGGATCACGGCCCCGGCAGCCGGAAGAGGCGCAAGGAGCCCGCGAGGCGCGGGATTCGTCCCTGTCCGGCCCCGGCGCCGCGCTGATCGGGATGCTGGCCGCCGCCGGACGATGGCTGATCATCCCGCTCGTCCTGGCCCTGGCGCTCGCCGGCCTCTGGGCCCTCGCCCGGCTCTGGCCGCAGCTCGCGGGGTGGCGGTCGAGGATGGCCGACCGCTGGCGAAATCTCCTACGCCGGTTTGCCGGCCTGTTCAAGCGCCGTCCCAAACGCACGGCCCGCGCCGTCGATCCCTTGGCGAACCTGGAGGGCTTGGCGCTCCTGCCGCCCCGTGAGGCGGTCCTCGCGGCCTATCTCCGCTTCCTGGATTTCCTGGAGAGCCTGGGGTTTCCGCGGCCGGCGAAATCCACCCCTTATGAGGTCCTCTACGGCCTGCCGGCCAGCCTCCGCTATCTCGAGGATCCGGCGCGAACCCTGACCGAGCTCTACGTCCAGGCCGCCTACGCCGCCGAGCCGGTCGAGCACGACGCCGGCCAGCGGGCGATCGTCACGCTGAAGGGGATGCGGGGGCTGCGTCCGGCCGGGGGGTGACCTCGATCCCCGACGTACACAGCACCCGGCTCCCGCTGGGGATGTCCCGCGTCACGATGGCGTTGACGCCGATGAAGACGTCGTCCCCGATCGTGATCTCGCCGATGATCTTGGCCCCGGCGCCGATGAACACGTTGTTTCCGATCACCGGCATTTTCTCAATCCGGCCCGGGTTGGGGGAGCCGATCGTGACCCCGTGGAGGAGGATGGCGTCCCGGCCGATCCGCGCGTAGCCCCCCACCACCAGCCCCGTGCCGTGACTGATGAGGAGGCCCGGGCCGATCACGGCGCCGGGGGAGATGTCCACCCCGGTGAGGAATTGGCCGAGGCGGGCGAAGAGGGGTCCGAGCACCGGAACCTTCCGGCTCTTGAACCAGTGGGCGATCCGGTGGAGCACCACCGCCTGGTAGCCGGTCTCGAAGAGCAGCGATTCGATCACGTACCAGGGGAACGCCTTGCTCTTGATCATCTTCAGCCGGCGTGTGTCCTGACGCAGGTTATCGAGCATCGATGGTGCCCTCCCGGGGAAGGACCTCGACCGGAATCCTCCAGGTCTTGCCGCCATTCCTCCGCGAAAACCAGGAGACCGTCTCGAACACCGGGTCGAGCTCCAGGACGTACCGCCCCGGCGCCGGCGGCGCGAGCACCTTCTGCTGCACGCTGACCCGGCCGCCCGGCGGCACCGGCCAGGGCATGGGGGTCCGCAGGCCGTCCTCGACGACCCGCTTCCCGCTCTCGTCCAGCCAGTGATAGGCGAGGTTCACGCGCGCCACCCCCTCCGCCTTCCAGGGATAGCGGCTGCGGTTGAACAGGCGCGTGACGACCGTGAACGGCTCGCCGGCCCGGACCTGCGCCGGGGCCACGGTGTTCCCCCACTGGACCTCGTAGAGGTCGGCGTCGAGGAGCTCGCCCGTGCCGAGATAGGCGAGCGAGACGCCGGTGAAGAAATTCTCCTGCGTCCGCGCGTCCTGGACGAAGGTGGGGCAGTTGCTCGGCGGATATTGCCGCTCCCAGTGCTGGACGGCGCCCGTTCGCGAGGTCACGACCATCTTGTAGACCCAGAACGTGACCCACTTCTGCCGCCGCACCCGGAACGGCTCCCCGGGGTCGAGCCGAATGCGCCGCGTCTCCTCGCCGCCGAAATCCATCGCCTGGCGGGCCTTGCCCATGCGGATTTCGACGTGGTTCCCCGGCGCGAAATTGGTCACCTGGAAGACAGCCTTGGGGATCGCACGCGTGCCGATGAAGTAGAGCTCGACCTGATTGGCGCCGCCCACCCACATCTGCTCCCCCTGCGGCAGGAAGACGTCCTTTCGCCCCTCGATACGCAGGTCCCCGACCTGAATCCGCTCGTAGCCGGGCACGTTGCGGAGAGAGAGCTCCCGCGGCAGGTAGCGGAACGGAATGCCCCGCACGTGCGCCTGGAGCGTCGGCTCGGGGACGGCCGCGCCGAACGGAGTGAAGAGGAGGGGGGCCAGGAACAGCCCGGCGATGACGTGCCCCACCAGGAGCAGTCGGGGCGGACGGATCTCGGTGACCAGAAAGAGGAACGCCGGGATGGCCGTGATGAAGTAGCGGTTGCCCACGAAGCCGCCGCCCCCCTGCCAGTTCCAGGCGATGAAGGTCAGGAAGTAGAGCGCCACGGCGGTGACCGCCGCCAGCAGCACCCACCGCTCTCCCGAGCGCCGCCGCCGGCCCTGGAGGAGGAAGAAGACCACGGCCAGCGCGGCGAACGGCGTATAGACCAGCATCCCCGTGTGCCGCCCCACCAGGAAGTAGCCGATGTTCTCGGCCTCCTCGTAGAGGGTCACTTCCGGAGCCCGGTAGAGCCAGGTCCAGGTGTTGCCGGTGGTGGAGTTGGGCACCGCGGCGGCCGCGGGCCTGTCCCCGCCGCCGCTGCCGCCACCGGTCCGGGCCTTGACCACCTCGGGAGAGATCGGCACCTTGCCCGGCTCGCAGAGCGTGATCCCCTGGCGGCCCTTGACACCAAGATAGGGGGAGAGGTGGCCCGTTAGCCGCCAGGAGATTCCCGCGATGACCGCCATGCTCAGCACCGCCCCTGCCATCCAGACGCCGAGCGTCCGCCAGCGGCGGTCCCGGAAGTAGGCCCAGAGCGGCGCGAGACCCACCGCCGCGAACATCGGCTTGTCGTAGACGGCGAGCGCCAGGACGCTCCCGGAGAGGAGGGCGAAAAGCCATTCCCGGCGGCGGTCGGGGAGGCCGGTCTCGTCGCTCCGCGGCAGGCCGAAGAACAGACAGGCCGCGACCGAGAACATGTTGAAGACCTCGGGCTGGATCCAGAAGACGTACGAGAAGCCGACGCTCAGCAGGAAGAACGAGGCCGAGAAGAGGGCCGCCAGCCCCGGCGGGTTGTACCGGCGGAGGTAGAGGTAGCCCATCCACATCATGGCCATCGTCAGCGCCATGTTGAAGAACAGCATGCCGTTGGCGCCGAACAGGCGGGCGAAGGGGGCTCCGCAGAGCGAATAGATGTAGGGCTTGGCGAAATAGACCGTGCGCCACCCGTCGTCGGACATCACGATCATGTTGTTGACCGGCCCGAAGGGGAACTCCTGGAAGGCGCGGTCGACGTCCCGCGGCTCGACCCGCAGGTTGTGGTCGTAGGCAATGCTCTGCGCGGCGAGATAATAGGCCGCCTCGTCCGCCTTGAGGTGGGACGGCAGCCCCGGCTTGCCGAGGGTCAGCGGAAACAGCAGGAAGAACGCCGTGACCGCCGCGAGGGCCAGATTGACAGTGCGGCTCACGGCGGGGCAGTCTAGCGCAGGTCCGGGCCAGGCGCTCTGATTGACCCCCCTCCCGCCCCCTCCATATACTCTCCGCGCAGAATCTCCCGTTCGACCCCCACGTCCGTTTTCCGCGAGGGAACCCCATGAGCACTATCTATTTCGACACGCACCTCGGGGATGAGGAGCGGCGGCGCCGCCTCTACTCCGGGGACGTCTTCGTCTATTCGCCGCGCCCGAGCACGAAGGCTCTCACCGAGCTCGCGCGCACGCTGATCGAGGAGGCCTTCGCCCCTCTCGAGCCCCAGCACGCCCAGGACAGCCTTCCGGTCGAGAAGTTCGTCGAGATCGTCGGCCCCCTGAAGCCCCGGTTCATCCATCACCCGCGCACCAAGGAGCTGCTCCTGGAGCTGCTCCGCGACCTCGGGTGCGACATGGAGAAGACCTACTTCGACGTCCCCCGCATGCGGGTTTCCACCAGCGGCGGATATCTCACGGCCGGCGTCGCCTACGTGCTCCATCCGCACCGTGACATCTGGTACTCGTCGCCGCCGTGCCAGCTCAACTGGTGGCTGCCGGTCTTTCCGTTCGAGTCGGAGAGCTCGTTCGCGTTCCACCCTAAATATTGGGACGTGCCGGTCGCGAACTCCTCGAACGAGTACAACCACTACGAGTGGAACAAGACCGGCCGGGCCAACGCCTCCAAGGAGGTCAAGGCCGACACCCGCAAACAGCCGAAGCCGCTGGAGCCGCTGGAGCTGGAGCCCGAGCTCCGCGTCGTGGTGCCGCCGGGCGGGCTGATCCTCTTCTCCGGCGCCCATCTGCACTCGTCGGTGCCCAACACCTCGGGGCGGTCCCGCTTCAGCATCGACTTCCGCACCGCCCATCTTGAAGAGCTGAAGACCCTGGGCGGCGCGCCCAACATCGACCGCGAGTGCACGGGGACCACCCTCTTCGAGCTGCGCCGCGCCTCCGACCTCGCCCCCGTGCCCGAGGAGGTCATCCGTCTGTACGATCCGAATCCGCCCGAGGATCGCGAGGGGCTGGTCTACAAGCCCCCGGCGGAGGCTGTCCCGGCCGGCGGGATGTAGGCCTATGGGAGGGCTGGTGGCGGGGGGATCTCCGCCTTCAGCCCCGCCCGGATCCCCTTGAGCTTGGCCACCACCGCCGACTGGTTCCCCTTGCGCAGCTCGCGGAGCCAGGCGATGGGGAAGGCCGCGGCGTTGAAGGCGAAGTAGGTGAGCCAGTTCCACGGCCGGGCGTAGCGCCGCGCGTAGATCGCCCCGCTGCGGCCAAACTGGAAGTTCCGCCCCGGGCTGTAGCCGCCGGTCGTGAAGGCCACCATGTGATAGAGCACGGCCTTGTGCGCGTACAGGCAGCGGAAGCCGTGACGCCGGACCCGGGTGCAGAAGTCGGCGTCGTCCACGCAGATGTAGAAGACGTCGTCCCACATCCCGGCCGCCTCGGCGGCGGCGCGTCGGATCAGGATGGCGCAGCCGTTGGCGTAGTCGACCTCGGCATCCTTGTCGTACTGCCCGCGGTCGATCTCCCCATAGCCCCGCTCGCGGGTGATCGACTCCCGGAAGCGCAGGGTGCCCCCGGCCGACCAGATCCGCCGGCGGTCGCCGTGGAAGTAGCACTTGGGGCCCACGCAGCCGATGTCCGGCGCCGACTCGGCCACCCGCACCAGCTCGGTCAGCATGTCCGGCTCGACCTCGATGTCGTTGTTGAGCAGGAACACGTAGTCGTAGCCGTTCTCGAAAGCCCAGCGGAAGCCGTGGGCGTAACCGGCGGAGCTCCCCCGGTTGACCTCCACCCGCACCTGCTTCAGATCGGGATACGCGGCGGCGAGCGCCTCGGGAGAGCCGTCCGTCGAGGCGTTGTCGAGCACCACGAGATCGAAATTGGGATAGGTCATCCGCCGCAGGCTCTCGACGGCCTGCAGGGTGATCTCCTTGCCGTTGTAGTTGACCACGACGGCGGCGACGCGGGGGAGGGGGGCGGGCATCGCCCGGAATTAGACCATATGCGGGAGAAAGGGTTCAGTCGGCTCGAGGTAGAGCTCGATCGCCTCGCGGAGGTTCCGGAGAGCCTCTTCGCGAGTTTTTCCCTGAGACCAACAGCTCTTCAAGGAGGGGCTGTGGGCGACGAAATACCCATCCTCGCCCTGTTGGAGAACGACCTTGATTCCCATGGACGGGATTATCTCAGCTCAAGAGACGATTCGCCACCTGATACCATCCCCCCCGCCATGCTCCGCCGCCTCGCCGCCCGCCTCCTCCTGCTGGGATTCAGCCTCGGAATCGGCCTCCTGATCGCCGAGGCCGCCGTGCGGCTGGCGCGCCCGCAGGCGGTGATGACCGTCTCGCGCGGGCTCTACGTTCCCGATCCGCCACGCCGCTACCGGCTCCAGCCGGGATTCCGGGGGACGGTCTCCAACCGGGTGGAATTCGACACCCGGGTGTCGATCAACCGGGAGGGGCTGCGCGGGCCGGAGATCGGGCCGAAGGTCCCAGGCACGCTCCGGGTCCTGGTCCTCGGCGACTCCTTCGCTTTCGGTGTTGGAGCCCAGGAGGAGGAGACTTATTCGGCCCGGCTCCAGGAGGTCCTCCGCGCGCGGGGCGTGCGCGCCGAGGTGCTCAACGCGGGCGCTCCCGGCTACGGCGTGCCGGACGAGACCGCCTGGTTCGAGCGCTGGGGGAAGCCGCTCGATCCGGACGTCATCCTGGAGACCGTCTTCGTCGGCAACGACCTCCAGGACGCGGTGCCCGGCCCCAAGCCGGCGGCGGTGGACGGCGCCCTGGTGATGCCGGGCGAGAAGGCGGGGAGCCTCTCCCGCTGGCTCTACTACCACTCCCAGCTCTTCGTGCTGATCAAGAATTCCTCCCTCGGCGCCTCGCTCCGCCGCCTCCTCGGCCGTCCGGAGCCGCTGGAGACGCGGCAGCAGCGGGAGGAATTCGAGCTCTACGCCAAGGATCAGACCTCCGAGACCCTTCGACAGGGCGCGGCGGAGACGGAGCGCGCCGTGGCCGCCTTGGCGGCGGACGCCGGGCAGGCGCGCGTCCTGGCGGTGATCGTCCCCTCGCTGATCCAGGTCGATCCCCACCGCTGGCAGGCCAACCTCCAGCGCTTCGGGCTCGATCCCGCCCGCTACGACCGGACCCGTCCGAGCCAAATCTTCCGGGGGATCTTCAACCGCCACGGCGTCCCCATCGTCGATCTGACGGAGCCCTTCTCGCAGGCCCTGGCCCGGGGGCGGAAAATCTACTATTCGATCGACCAGCACCTCACGCCGGCCGGATACCGGCTGGCGGCGGAGAGGGTCGGTCTGGAGCTGGCCCGTTAGAAACGCGCCGGCTCCTGAGAGGAGCACGACGGTTCGGGTGGCACCTCGCTTGGGGAGATTTCGTTCCGGAAGCCTCAGAAACCAGATTGGATCCCTGAGAAATCTCCCCGAAAGCCTCAGAAACCGGTTTGAATGCCTGAGGAACCGCTTTGAAAGCCTCAGAAACCGGTTTGGATGCCTGAGAAACCAGCCTGAATGCCTGAGAAACGGAGCCGGTTTGCTAGAGAAACCGTCTTCAATGCCTCAGACTCGGCTCTCGATCTCTTAGCAATCGGTCTCCATTCAACGCAATTAGGTCCGTGACTGGGCTTCGGACTTCCTGATGCGTACTCACCCCAGCATCTGGCGCGCATTGGGTGTGATTCTCATGACTGTCGTCAGCGGACGCCCCACTCCCAGAGCCCGAACGCGGTCTTGCGGTCGACGGGGTGCCCCGCCTGCTTGAGGGTCAGCGCGATCTGCCCCCGGTGGTGGGACTCGTGGGAGATCAGATAGCCGAGGAAGGCCACGGCGTGCGGCTTGAACCCCTTGATCCGGCCGCCGCTCTCCAGGCTCTTCCTCAACAGGGCCTCCACTGCGCTAGCCGAAGCCGTCAGGGCGGCGGCGAGGGCCTCCTTGTCCATGGCGCCACCCTTCTCGATCTTCCGCAGCCCGCCGAGAAGCTCCGGCGCCGCCGATCCCAGCCACATCAGGCGCACGTTGTGGACGTGGGCGAATTGCTCGGCGACCGTCCTCCCCTTGGAGGCGGAGACACAACCCAGCGCCTCCGGCGGGATGGCATCCAGGAGGTAGCGATGGATGCGATCGTGGATGTGCCAGGTCTCGACGAGCTGCTCTTCCAAGACGGTCCCCTCCGTGAGAGCTGCGATCAGGTGAGTCCCCCAGCATGCCAGGAGCAGGAGCAGGAGCCGGTCGCAAGGCGACGGTCTCCCCGGCTTAAAGATTTACCATTATCGCGACGATATATTCAGCATCCTCGGTTCTATAGAGAGATCGGATCGACAAGCCATGGGACTTCGTCTATATTCGGGCCAAGGGATTCCATGGCACCCGGCTCCTCTCGCCGCCCTGTAACGGATCGCCGCTCGCTTCGCCTGTCTTTCTGGGATCGATCGAGGAGCGCGGCCGGGGTTGTCCCCTTCTTCCTACTTTTCTGCACTTTCTCTGAGCCTCGGCTCTGTTACATGGCGTTCTGCCGTTTTTGTCTTGGTGGGCCTTTCGGGGTCCGGATCGTGTGGGTCCGGTCCCGGGCATGGCTGATTGAATGGAAGGAGGTAGGTCGATGGAAAAGAGCACAAGATCGCAGCTCTGGAGAACGGGAATCCTGGTCCTGGCCCTGGGTGGCCTGCTGGCGGCCGCGGTGGGGGCGGCGGGTCCGGCCTCACTGGCCGCCGTCAACGTCAGCTCGGTCGGCATCGAATGGCAGCCGACGATCGCGTACGAGAAGCTGGTCCTGACCGTCTCGGGCCCCGGTGGCCTGATCGTACGCCGGGAGATCGCCGCCGGCGCCGCTCCTTCCTTCGGAGTCTTCGGCGACGACGGCAAGCCGCTGCCGGACGGCGCCTACACCTATGAGCTGGTCGCCTCGCCGGTGATCGACCCGGCAACCCGGCAGGCCATGGCCCGCGCCCGCAGGACCGGAGACGACTCCATCCTCACCAAGCTGCGGGTCGACGGCAAGCTGCCGCGCACGCCGTTGCAGCAGTCGGGTACCTTCACCATCCACGGCGGCAGCTTCGTCGCCCCGGACCTGCGGGAAGAGCCCAGCCGCGCGCCGCAAGCGAGCAAGGCGGGCGCGTTGCCCGTCAAGGACGTGGTGACCCCGGACGACGCGATCATCCAGGGCAGCCTCTGCGTCGGCCTCGACTGCGTCAACAACGAGAGCTTCGGCTTCGACACCATCCGGCTGAAGGAGAACAACACCCGGATCAAGTTCGACGACACCAGCACGGGGACCGGTTTCCCGGCCAACGACTGGCAGCTCACGGCGAACGACTCCGCGAGCGGCGGCTCCAGCAAATTCTCGATCGAGGACATCACCGGCTCCAAGGTGCCGTTCACGGTCACCGCCGGCGCGGCGACGAACTCGATCTTTGTCGACAGCACGGGCCGGGTCGGCTTCCGGACCTCGACCCCGGTGCTCGACCTCCACGTCGCCACCAGCAACACCCCGGCCATGCGGCTGGAGCAGAACAACTCCGGAGGCTTCACGGCCCAGACCTGGGACATCGCCGGCAACGAGGCCAACTTCTTCGTCCGCGACGTGACGGGCGGCTCCCGCCTGCCCTTCCGCATCCGCCCCGGCGCGCCCACCAGCTCGATCGACATCAACGCCAGCGGCAACGTGGGCATCGGCACGGCCAGCCCGAGCACTAAGCTTGACGTTTCCGGTAGTGATGGAACGACGAAGCTGACGGTCCGCGAGACCAGCGGCACGACGATCAACCGCGAGATCCTCGAGATGAGGAACAACGGCGGTGTGACCTTCGCCTTCACCAATACCAGTACGGTCCAGCGCTGGGGCGTCGGTATGAACGGGACCGACTTCCTTATCGACAACCAGGGCAACGCAGGGACCGAGTTCACACTCAGCGCGACCGGTAACCTGACGATCTCGGGGATCTACTCCCCCTCGGACTTCAACTTGAAGAAAGATATCGTACCCGTGCAGGGCAACGAGGTCCTGGCGAAGCTGGCCAAGGTGCCTGTCTCGACGTGGTCCTTCAAGACCGATGATGTCCGCCATATCGGCCCCATGGCCCAGGATTTTGCAGCCGCGTTCGGTCTGGGGATCGACGACAAGCACATCTCTCCGAACGATCTGGCCGGAGTGAGCCTGGCGGCCGTCCAGGGGCTGAGCCAGGTCGTCCAGGAGAAGGACAAGGAGATCGCCGAGCTCAAGACCCGCATCGAGGCGTTGGAGAAGCTGGTCCAGGGCCTCGCCCACAAGGAGGCCGAGCCGCAGAAGTAGGTCGCGAAACATCTCCGGGGGTGAGGATTCGCGGGTCCTCACCCTTTCGTCTTGATGATACAGTCGAAGCCCAGGATGAAAGAAGACCTCGGCACGGATCTGGACGTCCCGAGCCAGGGGACGCTCACGCGAGCACGTTCGCGCTGGATCGGCCTGGCTTCCTTCGCAGTGGCTTGCGCGGTCCCGCTCGTAAGCTTCGCCCTTCTTTTCCCGCTCGTCGACAACGTCCCGAAGTGGGATCAGTGGAGCCTGATCGAGGTCTGGGAGGCCCACTACGATGGCCGTCCGGTGCTCCCTCTGCTGTTGCAGCCCTACAATGGCCATCTCAACCTCCTGCCGCGTTTCCTCTTCTATGGCCTGGGGCTCGCTACCCACTGGAACCTGCGGACCGAGGTGCTGCTCAGCTTTCTGTTCGCCACGGGCACGGCAGCCACGCTGCTGCTCATGCTCCGCGACTCCGGCGAGGATCTGCTCCTGATGGCAGCTCCCATCACGGCTGTCGTCTTCTCCTTCGGCCAGTTCGAGAACTTCTTGTCCGGATACCCCATGGGACAGGTGCTCTCGCAACTCGCCTGTACCCTGGCCGTCTTTTCGCTGACGCGCCCCCGGATCACGGCGCGCCACGTCGCCTTCGGCGCGGCGGTAGCCGCAATAGCGACCTTCTCTTGGGGAGCGGGGCTGGCCGCGTGGCCCATGGGCCTGGCGGCGTTGACGGCTCGCCCGGAGAACCGCCGCCGGAACCTGATCTTCTGGTGCACCCTTACCCTGGCAGGTGCTCTGATCGTGAAGAAGGGCGCCGGTGCTGGAGGGCAGGTCAGTCTTCAGAGTCTGATGGAATTCGACACCGCTTTCTTCCTGGCTCTGATCGGCAGACCCCTCACGTACCGCGCTTTTCCTGAATTCTCCGCCGCCGTGGGTTGCGGTCTCCTCGTCCTTCTGGCTTTCGTCCTCACGCTCGACTGGGCGCTGCGGTCGCGGCGCTGGTTGCTGGCGCTCCGCTGGGGCCTGCTGGGGGCCACCGCGCTGGCGGCGGCGGGCTTGGTCACGCTGGCCCGGGCCAAAGCGGGCCCGGGGCAGGCCCTAGCCTCCCACTACAGTACCGCGACCTATCCGCTCTTCCTCTCCGTCCTGGTCTTGGGCGCCGATGCGCTGCTCACCTGGCGCAGCCGCGCAACCTCCCGGCTCCAACGCGCCGGGGCAGCGCTGCTGGTGACGGTGCTGGTATCCCTGCCCATTGCCCTGGTCCTGGCGCAATCGCGGGAGACGCTGGCGATTCTCAGGGGATGGGTGCAGATCAGCCAGACCCATGACCAAAGGCTTCTTGCCGGCACGATCACCGACGACGAGATCCGCGGCTCCCTTCATCCCGATCCGGCTCTCGTCCGTCACGGAGTCATCGTCCTACGGGAACACCGTCTGGCCGCCTGGGCCGACTCACCCGCGGAGCGTCATGGCGACTGAAACCCAGCCATCCGGCACCATCCTCCGCCAGACCGAGGAGCGGGTGCTCCTCGTGGTTCCGACCTATAACGAGCGCGCCAACCTCCAGGAGCTGGCGACCCGCTTCTTCTCGGCGGCTCCCCGCTGTCACCTGCTGATCGTCGACGACGAATCGCCGGATGGCACGGCCGACCTTTGCGCCGAGCTCCAACGCGAGCACCCCGGACTGCACCTCCTCCGGCGGACCGGGGTCCGCGGCCTCGGCCGTGCCTACATCGCGGGTCTCCGGTACGGCCTGGAACAGTTGTATGAAGTGATCGGCACGATGGATGCGGACCTGAGCCACAACCCTGATCACCTCAAGGCCATGCTACCGCTCGCCCTCACTCACGACGTCGTCGTGGGCTCCCGCTACATCCGGGATGGCGGGACGATCAACTGGCGAATCCGCAGGATCCTTCTCAGTTGGCTCGCGAACCGCTTTGCCGCCTGGCTCCTCCGGGTGCCGGCTCACGACATGACCTCGGGTTACCGCCTCTACCGGCGGCAGGCCTTGGAGAGGATCGACTTCGACGAGATCACATCGAACGGCTACTCCTTCCTCGTGGAGCTGCTCTGTCGCCTGCACCGCCAGGGCTGCACGATCGCCGAATCCCCTATCATTTTCTACGACCGGACACTGGGAGAATCCAAGCTCGGCAGCCGAGAGATCTACGTCGGTGCCTTCCGGCTGATCCGGCTCCGGCTACGCCGCGGCACCCCCCGGCCTGCGGGCGAAAAGCGCCAGCTCAGCCCCGAATGAAGGCAAGAGGCGTCTCTCCCAACGGAGCGTAGATTCAGCCAGCGACCCTGAGACCGCCGCCAGGAACGGGGCGATCACGAAGAAGGTCTGGCAGCGCACGTCGATGAAGCCAGCCTGCTCGACCTCCCGGCGCAGCCGCCCGCTGTCGAAAGGATTGTTGTGCTGCTCGCGGTAGTCGACCGGCCCGAGCTTGCTGACCATCCATTCGAGCACCGGCCAGAGGCTGCGATAGTTGGGTGTCGTCAGGACCATGGTCCCGCCCGGCTCGAGGATGTCGTAGATGGCCGACAGGAATCCCTGGGTGTCTTCCGGCCGCAGGTGCTCCACCACCTCGATACTTACCGCAGCGTCGAATCGCTCGGTCCGGTCGAGGCCGGTGACGTCACCGGCGCGGAATTCCAAGCCCGGACGGGAGTAGCGGGATTGGGCATAGGCGATCTGTGGAGCGGCCAGATCGATGCCCAGAGCGTGCGCGAACGGCTTCTTCAGGTTGCCCAGAAACGTGCCCGGGCCGCAACCCAGGTCGATGACGCGTCCCAGGGGGTCCGGTAAGCCTTCGCTGACCACTCCGAACCGGTGGTGGTGCCAGAACCACTGGATGCCACGTCCCCGCTGGTAGACGAGATCGTAATAACCGGGGGAGATCGCGGTATACAGCTCGGGGCGGAAGTCGACTGCCTTGGGACGAAACCTCATGCCGTCACCTACTCCAGCAGGCCGAAGAAAAAGCCGTTGAGACTGAGGCCCAGAGAGCGGCCGGGTGCCAGCGGTACGCCCGCTTGCCGGAGCTCGCCAGGGTAGTATTCAGGAAAGGTAAAGTAAACCAACCGGGTTGTAGGTACGGCGTTGGACGATTCCACCCGCACGGTCAGCTCGCGGCCTTGGCAGCTCCGCAGCGGCTCCGGTAGCGGCACCTCGGTCCAGCGGGCCGGGAGGGCCGAGACCTGAAGGGTACGGCCTGCCAGCCGGCGCCCGCCCATCCAGACCGAGATCGCGACGGTAGCCTCGTCCGGCGGCCCTTCCCGGGCCAGAGTCAACGCGACATCCCGGAGCTCGTCAACCGGACAGACGAGCCGTTGCTCGATCGGCCGGCCCGGGAGGACCAACCCCGTCGCCTCACGTTCCGCCCACCGCGTCAGCAGCAGGAGGCGTTGCGGCTCGGCGAACGCGCCGAGCCGGTGGGCGCGCAGGTAGGGAGCCGTCCGGCGCAGGTGCGCCACGAAGGCCGGCTCGCCCAGCACCTCGTCCGGCTGGCGGTCGAACGTCTGCAGCAGGAACTGGTCGCGCAATCCGGTAGCTCGCCAGAGCCTGGCCTCCTGGAAACCTTGCAGGTCGGCCGCGATCACACCGGGCACGAAGAGGGCGAGGATGGCAACGAGCCAGGGGCATTGGGCGAGAGGAACCGTGCTCCGTTCAGCCGCTCGGCTGATCAGGAGGTAGATTCCCACAAACGTGAGCGAGGTATAAGCGATATACCGCGATTCGAGCGGTGGCACTCCTGTAGAAGCTCGACCGCCGGCAATGATCGCGCACGACACCAGCCCGAAGAGCATCAGGGAGGCTGGGAAGACGTCGTCGTCGCGCAGTCGCGCGCGTCCAGACCGCCGCAGCCAACGATGGGCAATAGTAGCGATCAAGACCAGCAGCGTGAGCCCGACCGCCCGGCTCCAGCCGATGCTCCCCGCGGCCAAGGGAGCGCCCAGGACGGTGATTCCATACTTGGCGATGCGGGGCAGCTCCGTGAGCCCCAGGTGCAGGGCCGCAAGGCCCGGCGGTTGCTGGAAATCGAAGAAGTACAGCACGAAGGCAGCGGCTCCAGCCGCAATCCAGGCGATCGTTCGCGCCGGACGCTCCCCTCGGGCCAGGAGAGAAACGAGGCCCAAGGGCCAGACGAGCAGGCCGTTGAGAGTCGAAAACGAGGCGATGAGCCCGCAGAGCACCGCGAGAACGATCCCCGTACCGCTCCGCCGGGCCAGGAAGACCAGAGCCCAGACGACCCCGGCAGCCGTGAAGTAGTGACACATCAACAGGCCGTACAGCATGCTCTCGTACTGCGAGAAGTTGCAGTAGAGCCAGGAGACGGGCGCAAAGAGCAGCAGGCTCGCCCCACCCGCGAGACGGTAGAGGCGCCACAGCCCCAGCACCACCAACCCGGCGAGAATCGCGCTGACGTACATCTCAGCCCTGAGATTCCAGCCGATGAACGGCTCGAGGAGTGCCATCGTCAGCTTCACCGGCACCACCCGATGCTCGTTGTGCTGCCACCACACCATGGGGAGCCAACTCCCGCCTTCGCGCACCGCGCGGACGAAGTCCACATAGGCGAATTCATCCCCGACGGGGGTATTGACCCCGAGAAGGAAAACCACCACAAACTGGCCCACCACCGGTGCCAGCACGAGCGCCAGGCCGAGACGAGAACGAAAAGGCTCACGCATACGGATTCTTGGAATAGAGTACCTCAACACCTATGCCGAACCGACTCGTCCGCCTGGCTCGGAGCTCGATGCAGCGGGGGCCTTTCGCCCTGCCCGTCCTCGCCCTGCTCGCCGTCTACACCCTCGTCCTCTACCGCAGGGCGCTCGCCGTCGGCGTGCTCTCCGACGGCTGGGTGCTCCTGGAGATCGGCAGCCGGGGTTTTCGCAAGGCCCCCTTCGTCCTCCTGTCCTACCACACGATCCCCGTGACCAACCTCTTCATGGCGGCGCTTTGGAAGCTTTTCGGTCTCGCGGACCGATGGTATCAGGTGGTGAACCTGGGCGAGCTCGCCCTGGTCGGCTGGCTGCTCTACCTGCTGGGCTGCGCTCTCTTCCGGCAGCCGCGCGTCGCCCTTCTCGCGAGCCTCCTGTTCCTCGCCAACAGCAGCTTCTACGAGGTGCCCTTCTGGCCGACAGTGGGAAATTTCCAGAGCCTGGCCGCTCTGCTCTACCTGCTCGGGATCTTCGCCGTCGACCGGGCGTTCCGTTCCCCCCGTCCCTGGCCCCGGCTCCTCGTCTTCTCCCTCTCCGGGCTCGCGGCCTTCTTCACCTACGAGCCGGCCGTGTCGATGCTGGGCGTGGGTATGATCTACGCGGCCGTGGTCCCCGCCCGGGATGGAGAGCCCCTCTCCTGGGGGCCCCAGGCCCGCCGAGTGCTCGCCGTCCTCGGCACGGCGCTCCCCGTCATCGCGATCGTGCTGGGGAGCAAGCTTTACACCTCCTCCCAGGGCTATCAGGCGGCCTTCCTGCCCCACGACTGGAATCTGCTGAAGTTCCGGATCTACCTCCTGGTGCGCGGTCTCATCGGCATCTTCAGCCTGCGGGGGGCGGACTACAAGCTCTATGAGATCCTAACCTTCGGCCTCGTGCCGCCGGTCGGCCGGCTGCGGAGCGTCCTGATCGCGGCCTGGGCCTTGGGGCTGGCGGCCGGCGGCACCCTCTTCGTCTGGCGGACCCGCTCCCCGGCCGCGCGCTTCGTGACCCTATGGCTCGCGGTGCACATGCTCACGGTGGCCGCCGCCACGGACATCGTCTCCCGCCACTTCTACCTGGGAGCGCTGCCGGCCTCGCTGCTCGTGGCTTGGCTGATGTGGAGCGCGGCGGACCGGGCCGCGGCCTGGCTCGGGCGGCGGGAGGCCTTCTCCTCTCTGCGGATGACCGAGGCCCAGGTCGCGACCCTCCTCGTCTTTTGCGTGCTGATCTTGATGATCTCGGAGGCCGCCACGGATCTCAATACCGCCGCGACGCTCCACCGAGAAGCCACCCAGGCCACGCGGCAGGTGGCCGCCCTCGTCCAGCAGCGACTGGCGCAGGATCCGACCGCCACCCCGCGCGTCGCACTGGTCAACATGCCCGCCATCGTGGCGCAGGACGGCGTGGGAGCCTTCGCCTTCGTCAACGGGTTGCACCCGCTGCTGCAGCTCTCGACGCAGGGCCGGGTGACGAATCCGGAGCTGTTCTACACCTATGCCCAATTCGCCGACGGCAAATTCGCCAACGCCAGCCGTCCCATCTCCCTGGGTGAGCTCGCCCGGCGGGTGAGCGACCCGGCGAGCCTGGTGTTGATGTTCGATGGCCGCACGCGCACTGTGAAAGAGCTGAGCCCGGCGACCTGGCGGCTTCCCGAGAGGTACGACCTCGATTCGGCGCCCTTCCTCGAATGGCAGAGCGGAGCCTGGCCCTGGTTCCGGGTCTATGCCGGCCAGCCGCTCGAGCTCCCCTTGAGACCCGGGCCTTCGTGGGTGGCCATCCGGTATCTCCGCAGCCCGGGAGTCGCATTCACGGTGGCGAGCAGTGCCCGCCCGCCGGTGACGGTCCGCTCGCCCAGGGAAGGCCAGCCCTCGTGGCCGATCGTCGCGCTTCCTGTTGACGGGGACCTTACGCTCCAACCCGAGACTGAGGTCTGGCTCGCCGGAGTCTGGTCGTTCTCGCCTCCCGAGGACTATAGCCAGGAGACGGCTCCCTTCCTGCCATGGATCGCCCGGCCGTTCCCCCAATTCATCGTAGAGGGGCCCACCGTCCTGCCGGTCTCAACCACCCGGTGCGCTAGCCGTCCTTGTATGGTCCGGATCGAATATCTCGCCGAGAGAGGACGGGTCTTCTCCCTCGCGTTGGAAGGCGGTCCCCGTCGGAGCTTCACATTCGATGGCCTCACCGCTCCCGAGTGGCGCTCCGAAACGCTCGCGATCAGTCCCTCCAAGGCGGCCGAGGTCCGGATCGAGCCCCAGGGAACCGCGCCCGTTTTTCTTCGGCGTCTCGCTGGGGAGCCGCAGACGGGAACGCCACCGCCCTAGGGCCGGCCCTTTACAGCCCCGAAGCGCTGGACTAGGATTCCGTTTTTCCGCAACGGACGGAACGACGATGCCAGAGACGACCTTCCTACATGACGTCTGCGTCATTGGCGGCGGCGGCCACGTGGGGCTTCCGTTCGCCCTGATCTGCGCCGACTCGGGGCTGCGCACGGTCGTCTATGACCTGGACAGCCGCAAGGTGGAGCAGATCCGCTCCGGCGTCATGCCCTTCCGCGAGGAGGGGGCGGACGAGATGCTGGAGAAGGTCCTCGGCAGCGGCCTGCTGACGGTGGAGGACCGGCCCGACCTGATCAGCCGGTGCCGGTTCCTGGTGATGATCATCGGCACCCCGGTCGACGAGCACCTGAACCCGACCTTCGCCGCCATCGACCGCGCCCTGGGCGCCGCCCGGCAGCACCTGCGCGACGGGCAGATCCTGATCCTGCGCAGCACCGTCTTCCCCGGCACCAGCCAGCGCATCCAGCGGTTCCTTGGCGACGCCGGGCTGCGCATCGGGGTCGCCTGCTGCCCGGAGCGGGTGGCTCAAGGCTACAGCCTGCGCGAGTTCCGCGAGTTGCCGCAGATCCTCTCGGCCTTCGACGGCGAGACGCTCGCCGCCGTGCGCGGCCTGTTCGGCCGCTTCGCCCGTGAATTCGTGGAGATGGCGCCCGCCGAAGCCGAGCTGTGCAAGCTGATGACCAACGCCTGGCGCTACATCCAGTTCGCCACCGTCAACCAGTTCTACATGCTGGCCTCGGCGAGCGGCGTCGATTTCGACAACATCCTGCACGGCTGCCGCCACAACTACCCGCGCATGGCCGGCATGCCCGGCCCCGGCTTCGCGGCCGGCCCGTGCCTGGTGAAGGACACGATGCAACTCGCCGCCTTCAGCCACAACCACTTCATGCTCGGGCACTCGGCCATGCTGATCAACGAGGGGCTGCCGAGCCATCTCATCGAGCTGGCCCGCCGGGAGGTCGACCTCGGCCAGGCCCGGGCCGGCATCCTGGGCATGGCCTTCAAGGCCGAGAGCGACGACCCCCGCGACTCGCTGAGCTACAAGCTGCGCAAGCTGCTCGCCCTGGAGGCCCGCCAGGTCCTGAGCACCGACCCCTACGTGTGCGATCCCTCCCTGGTGCCGCTGGAGCGCGTCCTCGCCGAGTCGGACGTCCTCTTCGTCGCCACCCCCCACGCGGTCTACCGGCAGTTGCCGCCGATCGCGGACAAGCGGGTGGTCGACATCTGGGGCTGCCTGCGCAAGCCCCAGGCGCCCAGCCCTCAACCTCTCCTTCCGTGACGGAGCCCACGACGTGAAAATCCTTGTGACGGGGTCCGCCGGCTTCATCGCCGGCTATCTGGTGCAGCAGCTCCTCGAAGCGGGCCACGAGGTCATCGGCCTCGACAACTTCTCGAAGTACGGCCCCGTCGAGCGCAGCTTCCAGGCCGACCCCCGCTTCCGTTTCCTCCAAGCCGACGCCCGGGACGTGGACCTCCTGAAGGAGCTGGCCGCGGAGTGCGACCACTTCATCGCCTGCGCCGCCCGCATCGGCGGCATCTCCTATTTCCACGAGTACGCCTACGACCTGCTGGCCGAGAACGAGCGGATCACCGCCGCCGCCTTCGACGCCGCGCTCCACGCCCACCGGCACCATAAGCTGCAGAAGATCACGGTGCTGTCGAGCAGCATGGTGTACGAGAACGCGACCGTCTTCCCCAGCCCGGAGGGGCACGAGCGGGAGTGCCCGCCGCCGACGAGCACCTACGGCTTCCAGAAGCTGGCCTGCGAGTACTTCGCCCGCGGCGCCTGGGAGCAGTACCGGCTCCCGTACACGATCTGCCGGCCGTTCAACTGCGTCGGCGTCGGCGAGAGCCGTGCTCTGGGGGACCGGGACATCCCCAGCGGCAACATCAAGCTGGCGATGAGCCACGTGGTTCCCGATCTGGTGCAGAAGATCCTCAAGGGGCAGGACCCGCTGCACGTCCTGGGCTCAGGGACGCAGGTACGGTGCTACACCTACGGCGGCGACCTCGCCCGCGGCATTCTCGCCGCCATGCTCCACCGGGGAGCCCACAACGAGGACTTCAACCTCTCGACCCCCGTGGCCACCACGGTCCTTGAGCTCGCCGAGCTGATCTGGCGCAAGGTCCATGGGGATTCCAGGCCGTTCCGCTGGGTTTCCGATCCCCCCTATCCCCACGACGTGCAGATGCGGATCCCGGAGACGCGGAAGGCCCGGGAGGTGCTGGGCTTCGAAGCGTCGACGACCCTCTCCGAGGTGCTCGACGAGGTCATCCCATGGGTCGATCAGGAGATCGCCGCGGGGCGGATCTGAGCTCCGCCGAGCGGGAAGGCCGCTACTTCGACCGGCTCGTCGGCGAGAGCGGCGACTTCAACCCGTTCACCGACCGCGGCTGGGAGACGCTGGCCCGGCGCTTCCAGTCCGCCGTGCCGGGCGCGGCGAAGCTCAGCGTGCTCGACGTCGGCTGCGGCACCGGCCAGTCGCGGCGGATCTATCAGGCGAGGAGCTCGCGCTACGCGGGCATCGACCTGTCGCTGAGCGCCCTGACCCTGGCGCGCGGCCGGTCCGGAGATTCCTCGTGGCTGCAGGCGGACGCCCTCCGCCTTCCCTTCCGCGACGGCAGCTTCGACGTGGTCGCCTTCAGCAGCGTGCTCCACCACGTGGGAGACCGCCGGGCCGCTCTCGCCGAAGGCTCGCGGGTCCTGCGGCCGGGAGGCTGGATCTTCGCCTTCGATCCCAACCTCCTTCACCCCGCCATGCTGCTGTTCCGCCACCCGAGGAGCCCGCTCTACAACCCCGAGGGGGTGAGCCCGGACGAGCGGCCCCTGCCGCCCCGGACCCTGCGGGAGGACTTCATGGCGGCGGGCCTCGCGGACCTCGGCCAGCGGTGCCAGTCCGACCTCCCCTACCGGCAGGTGGCGCCGCGGGGGATGAATTCCCTGTTGCCGCTCTACAACCGGGCCGACTGGCTGTGGGAGAAGATCGGCCTCGGCCGCTGGCTCGGCACCTTCGTGGTCACCTGGGGGCGCAAGCCGTGAACGGCGAGCCCGCGCCGCAATATTTGCCGCGATATTCCGTGGTGGTGCCCGTGTTCCACGAGGCCGAGAACATCGGCCCCTTCTGCCGCGCCGTGCTCGGCTCCTTCCCTCCGGGCTACGAGCTGCTGGTCTGCTACGACATGCCGGAGGACCGGACCCTGCCGGCCCTCGCCGCGCTGCCGGCGGAGGAGAAGCCGCCCGCCGTCCGCCTGGTCCACAACACCCTGGGCCGCGGGGTGCGCTGGGCCATCGAAGCCGGGATGCGCGCGGCCCGGGGGCCGGTGGTGATCGTCACCATGGTGGACCTCTCGGACGACTACCGGATCGTAGGTGAGATGGTGGCCCGTGCCGAGGCCGGCGCCGCCGTCGTCTGTCCCAGCCGCTACATGCGAGGGGGCCGGCAGATCGGCGGGCCCTGGCTCAAGGGGATGCTGAGCCGCCTGGCGGGTCTGAGCCTCCACTGGCTGGCCGGCCTGCCCACCCGCGATCCCACCAACAGCTTCAAGGCCTACCGCCGCGACTTCCTGGAGCGCACGCCCATCGAGAGCGCGGCGGGGTTCAGCCTCGGCCTCGAGCTGACGGTGAAGGCCCACTTCTCCGGCAAGCGGGTGGAGGAGATCCCCGCCACCTGGCGGGACCGGACAGCGGGCGAGAGCCGCTTCCGCCTCGCCGCCTGGCTCCCTCTCTACCTGCGGTGGTACCTCTGGGCTCTCCGCAAGCGCTGGCTGGGGTGAGCCGCGGGGCTCTACGGCCGGTTGCGGCGAGCCGCCGCGAATTTAAAGCGCGGTTTACACTTATTCCGGAGCCACCACGCGCGCGATCTCATGGCCGAAGCTCAGCAGGTCTTCGTCGGCGAGCCAGCGTCCGGTGAGCTGAAGCCCCATCGGCAGGCCCTCCGCGTTGCGGCCCGCCGGGACGCCCAGGGCGGGCAGGCCCGCATGGGTCCAGGGCAGATTCATGACCGGATCGCCGGTGCCGGCGAGCCGGCGCGGCGCCGCGCCGGGCGCGGACGGCGAGATCCAGACGTCGATGCCGTGCTTGTCCATCAGCTCGGTCAGCTCGGTGCCCAGCGTTTTGCAGCCGGCGCGGTCCTGCTTCGTCTGATGTGGCGGGATCTCCCGCCCGCGCTCGATCAGCTCCGCCGTCTGCGGCGCGTACAGCTCGGGGAAGCGCCGGAACCAATCCGCATGGACCTGCGACGCCTCGGCCGCCATCAGGCGGTGATGCCGGGCCACGATCCGGCTGAAATCCGGCATCGCCGGCACCGGCAGCACCTCATACTGCGCGGCAAGCCGCTCACAGGTCTCGCGGAAGTGGGCCAGACCCTCCTCGGACACGTGCGAGAGGTAGGGGCCTTCCGGGATCCCCAGCACCGGCTGGCGGAAACGGCCTGCGCGGGCCGGATTGTAATCTTTCAGCAGGACCGCTGCGAGAGCGCTCGCACCCGCCACGTCGGACGTGAGGAAACCGACATGGTCGAGCGAGGGAGCCAGGGGGATCAACCCCTCGACCGAGACCCGCCCAAAGCTGGGTTTGAAGCCGACCACGCCGCAATACGAGGCCGGCCGGATGATCGATCCGATCGTCTGCGTGCCGAGCGCCGCCGGGCAGAGGCCGGCCGCCACCGCGGCGGCCGAGCCGCTGCTCGAGCCGCCGGGCGTGTGCAGCGGGTTGTGCGGATTCCGGGTCGGGCCGGATGCATAGTAGGAGAACTCGGTCGTGACGGTCTTGCCCGCGATCAGCGCGCCCTCGGCGCGGAGCCGGGCGACGGCCCCCGCCTGTTGGCCCGCCAGCTCCTCCGGCGGCAGGCGGCTGCCGGCGCGGGTGGGGAGCCCGTCGAGGTGGAACACATCCTTGACGCCGAGGGGAGCTCCGAACAGAGGGCCGCGGGAGCGAGGACTCGGATGCGCGGCAAAGGCCTCTTCCGCCTCCCGGTGCAGGCGTTTGAAGCGGCCTGGCTCCAGCAGAAAAGCCCGGACCGACGGCTCCCGTTGCGCGAAGCGCTCCTCCAGTTGCTCCAGAGCCTTGTGCACCTGCTCCGGCTCCACAGCCGGACCCGACAAGCGCCCGTCCAGCCAGCTCATGGCCGCCGCTTCTCGGCCGCCGCCTTCACCGCGTTCACCGTGCTCCATCCACGGTCCTCCTTGAGGAGAAATGGGATCGACTCAAGGATTGTATCCGAAAGGCGTGCCTTCCGCGGATGAGCCTTCGGGATCGAGCGGGGCGGCGGCGCACACACCGGTCCCGGCCGCAAGGGACCCGAAGCGTGGCCGCCGCGATATGAGGTGGGAGCCGAGGAGCGTTCCCCGTCCGCTCCCCGGCTTGGACCATCAATTGTCAAAGAGCGCGAGGGCGAGGCGCCGCGCGTCGAGGCCGGCGAGCCTCATTCCCTCGTTCCCCACCCTTCCGGAGGGGACTTCGCGTCCTTCAAAGACCTCTTCGCGCCGCGTTCCCTGCTCTTCGCGCCTCATTCCCCGGCCTTCGAGCCGTCCGAAGGCGAGGGAAAACGCCGCGAGCTCCACTTCGAGAGGCGCGAAGAGCCCGCCGTGAGCCATTCCCCCGCCCTCGCGCCTCCCGAAGAGCTCTTTGCGTCCCATTCCCCGGAGCTCGAGCGACGCGAAAAGCAGGGAATGCGGCTCGAAGAGGAGGGAACGCGGCTCGAAGAACGGGGAATGCCACGCGAAGAGGAGGGAACGTGGCATTTCGAGCTCTTCGAGCGACATTCCCCACGTATCGCATTCCATTCCCTGTGGGGAATGAGCCTCGCTCTCTCCTTCGCACGGCTCGAAGAACGGGGAATACCACAGAAAGTGCAGGGAATGAGCCATAAAAGCACTATGACGGCCCTCGAAGTCCCCTGATCCCCGCTTCGGAAACCAACTTCTCGATGCCAAGCCGAAGGCGAATCTCTCGAAGAGGGCTTGACGGGACATATTCTATGCTGCATAGTGTGCCCATTGCAACGCCCCCTCTCCTGGAAGCTCCTGGAAAGGCGCTGAGCCGGAGCAACCAGGCTTCCAGAGATCGTCAGGCCGCGGACCGGCCAGGAGGAGCGGCAGCCTCGCGCCTCCCGGTGCCGTCAGGCCAGGCGCGCGCGAGCGGGGCCGTGCCCTCTGGCCTCTTTTTGCGCTGGCGGAATGGCGACCCTTCGAGGTGCGCTGCTGCCGCTGCCGCCTGGTCAGCGGCTGAACGAGCCGGGCTGCAGCCCAAAATGAGGGGCTGCGAGAAGAAGGTGGCGGTCGTTCGAGTAGATGTGCTCGTGGCCGTGCCGGCGCGCGCAGGTCAGGTGCAAGGCGTCGAGGCTGCGCAGGAAAACCCCGGTGGGCAGACGGCGAGTCATCTCCTGCGCGGAGGCCACGAGATCGTCCGTGGCGGGCAGCCAGGTCCAGAGGCCATCCTCACAGTCGATCTTGAATTGATCGATCAGCACCTCATGACCACGCGGTGTCAGCACACCTTCGCGAAGCTTGCGCGAAAACACAAGCTCCGTCTCGAGCCGTCCGATGACCAGGCTGGCGATGCCGGGGACTTCTTCAACGAAGAGCGGATCGCGTCGCTCTCTGGCTCCTGAAGGTAGAACTTGGCGATGAAGGCTGGGTCAAAGTACAGCATTCGGAATTCTAGCTGCCGTCGCGGTCCTCGCGAACGATTTGCGTGCTGTCCGTGCCACGTTGGAGCGCGCCGGTGTCGAGAAGCTCCTGGTAGGCCGGCAGGACGCGCCGGCGCTTGAACGGCTTGTCCGATGACCGGCGCCCGGCCGGCTCGATCCGGGCGATCGGCGTGCCGCGATCGGTGACCACGATACCGCCCAGACGCACCGCCTCGCGGACGAGGCTCCCTGTATTCTTGTGCAGCTCACGGAGGGTCACCTGTTTCATGTGTCACAGTGTGTCACATGGCGTTTTACGGGTCAATGACGGGATCTTGCGGAAGCGGAAGGGTGGCACCTCTTCCCCCGCGGAAAGGGTGGCACCTCTTCCGCGCTCTGAAGAGGAGCGGGGAGAGGGGGAGAACGGGCGCTTATCGAGAGCCTACTATGTCTACTTAGCTGGCACCTGTCCCCGCCCGGCCCGGCCTGTTCCCCCGGGCTCTTCAGTGTAGTCACGCCTAGTTATATTATACTGGGTTGTAATTATAGATGATACCCCAGAGATTTATGGCTAAAGGCTATGTGCGCAGGGTAAGCTCTGGTCTAATCGCGGGTTTGCTAGCTTTGACCTTGCGGGGCGGAGAAGCGCTCGCGGCGCCTTGGCCCGAAGACTGGGACCTACAAGTCGTCGACCAGATCTCGATTGAGGCAGGACTCTCCCAGAGCACAGTCTTCTGTATGCTCAAGGACTCTCGTGGCTTCCTCTGGTTGGGGACCGAGGATGGGCTCAACAAATACGATGGTTACGACTTCCGGATCTACCGCTCCGTACGGGGGGACCCTGCAACCCTGTTAGACAATTGGATTTCTGACATCCTGGAAGATCACGAGGGACAGTTGTGGATAGTAACGCAGAAAGGTCTGAATCGATTCGATCGAGCGACTGGTAGGGTCGATCGATTCACGATCCCATCTCAGAGCGAAAGCTCTCAGACTTGGCGACTCTATGAGGACCGACGGTACCGGCTTTGGCTGACAACCGACGAGGGTGTTTTCCGTTTGAATCGTTCGACCCACCGCCTTGACCAAGTTGACCTACCCAAATGGCAGTATCGATTCGTCACCCAAAATTCAAAGGGGATTATGTGGTTCGGTACCTGGGGCAATGGGATCCTATCTTTAGATCCAGAAACCGGGGCTACTCGCAGTTACCGGAAGGGGATGCCTGACGCCGACAATGTTCGTGTCATCAGAGAGCAGGCCGATGGTCGATTGTGGGTGGGAACAGCTTCCGGTCTGTATGTTTTCGATTCTGTGCGGAGAATATTTCGTAGCTTTGAGACAGAGACTCTGCCGATCTTCGCGCAGCTGGGACGCATCCATGTAACGGCGCTTCATGAGGATGGGTCAGGAAGACACTGGGTTGGCACACGTAATGATGGCCTATTCATCCTTGATATCAAGGCAGGGTGGATGGCTCATCTAACCTCTAGATTGGACTCTCCTGTGCGCCTGCCAAACGATACAATCTGGTCTATTGTGGAAGATCCGTCGGGTCTACTCTGGCTCGGCTTTGGCACTGCCGGCGGTCTGGGCAAGCTTACAGAGCGGCGCTTCCACAACGAGGCACACAATCCGCTAGACATGCGAAGCCTGAGCCATGATGCCGTGTGGTCAATCCTTGAGGATCGCCATGGTGGCCTATGGGTTGGAGCTACAGGAGGCCTTAACTACCGTGCTCCGGGCGCAGAGGGTTTTGAACGATTCCAAGCCGAGCAGCCGAGTCGAATTCCTCTGCCCGATTCCAGTGTTTGGGCTCTTGCCGAATCATTGTCGGGAGAGATCTGGATTGGCACTCATAGTTCCGGAATAGTCCGTTACGATCCAGCTACGAGCACTTCGAAACGTGTGGATACTAGCTTGCTCGGTAAGGAGATTCGCGTCCTAAAGACCGGTCATGATGGAACAATATGGATTGGTACCAACGGAGGTGGACTTTCAGCTTTCGATCCTCGCTCAGGAACCTATCGTACTTACAAGACGACCGATCCTGATTCCGGTTTGAGCGATGATCGAATCTGGTCTGTTCTTGAGACACGCAGCGGCGAGCTTTGGTTGGGTACGGACGGTAGTGGCATCGACGTCTTTAGCTCTGACAAAAAGACTTTCCGTCATTACACTTCCGAGGAAAGTAACCCCCAGACGATCGGAAGTAATCATGTGTGGGCTCTCTATGAAGATCGTTTGGGGCGAATCTGGGTGGGCTCTAAGGATGGCGGATTGAGCCTCTTCCAAAAAAATTGCGGCTGTTTTCGCCGTTACACCGAGGCGACCCACGATCTGCCGAACGATACCATCTACGGAATACTTGAGGACAGAGACGGTACGCTATGGTTGAGCACTAACCATGGTCTATCGAATTTCGATCCCGGCACCGAGAAGTTTGTCAACTACGATGTTCACGACGGTTTGCCTACGAACGAGTTTAATTTTGGTGCTTATCACTTGAATGCAAAGGGTAGAAAGCTATTCGGAAGCATCAAGGGTATCACTACATTTTATGAGATCGAGCGTCGAAGTAATTTTCAGCCTCCTGTTGTAATCACTGAATTCACTCTTGCATCTGGTCTCGCCTGGGAAGAATTGGCTCCTAACCAAATGTTGGCTCTAGGTCCGGGTGATGACCATTTCTCGTTTTCTTTCGCCGCCTTAGACTTTCGCAGCCCAAACGCAAACCGCTACGAGTATATACTCCAAGGGGTCGATCGCGCGTGGCGTAGGGCGGATGCCCACAAGCGGATAGCGAGTTACAGTTTCCTCTCCCCTGGGACCTACATTTTCAAGGTCCGCGGTACCAATCGGGACGGCCGCTGGAGCGAACACTTCGCCACAGCCCAGGTTACAGTGCCCGCCGCTTTCTGGCAAAGAGGGTCCTTCTGGGGCGCATTAGCCGCGCTAGCTCTAGCTTCTGTTCTGGTACGGCTACATCGGCGGCGTGAGCGTTATAGAAGACTCCAGAGACGCCTATTTGAAGGCCGAGAGGCAGAACGAACTGAGATGGCAGACCTTATTCACGAGGGGCCTATTCAGTCGATAATTACTGTGCGCAACCAGATTGGCTTACCGGAGGTCCGGAACGATTTGGAAGGTATTGTTCGCGTATTGAGGGATATTTGCTGGGAAACGGCACGGCCACCGAAGTTGGCCGAGTTGGGCTTGGCTACGGCCATGTACGACCATATTAGCGGCCTGAAGAGGCGCAGGCGCCACTTACCTAAGGTCGACGTCTACGTTGATGAAGATGTCGACGAGTTCCTCCGCCCGTCAGATCTTGTGATCGCATACAGATTGTTTCAAAAGGGTCTTAATAACGCGATTCAGCATGCGAATGCTACGCGAGTATTAGTGCGAGTGCGCAGGGTCGGTAACTCTTCTTTTTTGGAGATTGAGGACGACGGAGTTGGGTTCGAGGTGCCAGCCCGTTGGTCGGAGCTTGCCCCAGAGCACTATGGCCTCTTGAGTTCCTTCGATGCGGTAAAGTCAATTGGTGGCAAGTTCGATGTGAAATCTAAACCGCAAGCCGGTACGGTGTTTCAAGCTTGGCTCCCGGTTCGGCGGAGTCACCGGAGGTTTGGGCTCTACGCTCTTCGGAGTCTTTGGGCTACTATTAGAATATATTTTAATCGAAGAGGAAGAATATGACGATAAAACGAGTCATGTTGGTGGATGACCATGAAGGCTTTCGACTTGGGATCCGAACAGAGTTGTTAAAAAATCCAGATCTCGAAGTAGTTGCTGAAGCAGATCGAGTGCAGAGCGCAATCGACAAAGCCCTTGCCGTGCAGCCAGACGTCTTGGTTTTGGATATGGACATTGAAGGCTTCCGCAAGGAGGAAGATGGCGCTACTGTGGCCGCGGCCCTGCGCAGTGCTGGGACCACTATTCCTATCTTAGTACTCAGCGCTTTCGAGCGTGAGGGTTATGTGTTGAGCATGTTGGCCGAGGGCGTGGCCGGGTACTTGCTCAAGACTGAATCATTGAGCTTTATCGTTGAAGCAGTCCGTGGTGTTGCTTGTGGCCAGCGCGGCTTTTTCAGTCGAGAGATCATCGAACAGATCACGAAATCTTCACGCCAAGGCCAAGAATTAACCCCGCGGGAATTGGAAGTTCTTCAGTTCTTGGATTTGTGTAACGAAGATTTAGCCGGAAAGCTGCGTATAAAGATTGGTACTGTCAAGAAGCACGTGGGCAGCATTCTCGCCAAATTTGGAGTCGAGTCACGGGCCGCAGCGATCAGTTTGGCTTGGCAGAGAGGCTTGATTTCAAAGCGGAGTAAGTAGTAGGTCGGTAAGGCTAAAGATTCCTATCGCTACGACCTCTACTTGAGTTGGTTAAGAGCCCACAGGCCAATGCACCCTTGCGACTGGCCGAATGGGAGTCCTACTCCTTTCGGCCACCTCTATCTACTCCCTCGGTGAACTCACAGGGGGGCCCCTAGAGTATAGGCAATCAATCGCTTCATGTCTAGAATTCGGAAAGCGGCCATACCGGTACCGCCCTTTTTCAGACGGGAGGCAAAAGTGTTAACCCTCACCACCACCTACGCTCGTTATTTTGAGGCCTCTATAGGCCGTAAGCTCGCATTTGCAGTTTTACTCCTGATTTCGGTCCCCACCACTGCAGCTGCAGTCGACACTGGCCCTTGTCCGCCAGCTCAAGGCCGCAATATCCGTTGCACGGCCAAGCCTGATCCGAAGGTATCTATTAAGGCTTTGGGAGTCTATTCGGATGCACAGCAAGCCGGAATGCTGAGCACAACCTCCAATTCAAACTGGACGCTTTGGTCGCAAGAGCCACCTATGCCTAATTCGTGGACCTCAGCTACATACAGCCTCAGGAACCGGATGGCGGCTGCCTTAAAGCCAAGCACAACAGGGATCGATAAGCAACTGGCAAACGTGATTATAAATGTCTGCAAAGTATATGCCCGTGACCCTTACCATTGTGTAGTATACGCATCAGCCGTCGTATGCGCCGAAAGTAGTTGTGGGCAGTCCTACAATTCGAAGACGAACACTATCTTCGGTGTACGTGATAACTTAAAATCGTCATATGTGTCGCGAACCGAGGCAGTACTTGACTGGGTTCGACGCTATAATGAATATTGGTATACAGCTAACGAAGGTAAGCTTTATGGATATTGCCGTTATCCCAATCCAGGCACAGGGTTCTTGCCAGCTTGCGACAATTCGGGTAACGAGTTCGACACGAAGTTCTTCTATTCCAATGTTCAGGGCAAGGCTCCCGTGTCGAACTACTGCCTATCGGAGGTGGGGGCGGTTCCCCCCACTTGCCCCAACGGCTATAAGAACTCGCGGACTGCGTACCTGAACGTTAAGTGAGCTCTCCGGCCGGGCTGAAGACAAGTTCGACCGTGTCAGACTGACGATGCCCTTATGACGAAAGCTCTAAAGCAGGGCATTACTGATGGCGGCGTCTATGCCGCGAAGAGCAAAGACCCCGAGAGATAGATTCCACCCGCTTATAAAACGCCTCTGGCGCCGAAGCCAGGAAGAACCGCTCTCGGCGCCCAATTTGCCCTTCTGCCCCGGGGAGCTAGTTCCACCCCGATTCGAGAAGTAACAGTGCCACTAGATTGGACAGAAGAAGACAGGCTCAAGGTGCTCGAGGGTGGAACCTTGCGCTTATGGCACCTCCTAGCCTCCGGCTGCTCTGGGTTCAGGATGCCCAGTAGATCGCCAGCTTCATAGGCTACTTCAGCTCGAAGCTGGCGGGGAGGTCGGTCGTCTGACAGACTGGAAGCAGAGGGTCTTCGACGAGCGCTACCACACGATCGTGTCGTGAGACATCGCCGTTTTCCCTCCGCAGGAAGGGTGGCGACATCTCCGCAGGCCCGGCGACGTCCGGCACCGCTACCCGATCTCAGTTCGATCCAGCCCCGAAAGATGGTGGCCCCCACCGGATCTACCTCGCTCAGCGTCCCGCGACGTGGAAGTTAGGCTTAACTTCGGTCATCTACACAGAGCACGTAGATCGTAATGCACCTTCTCCCATCGCCCCACGCGCCCCCTCCCGCCCCAGATCCTCATCCAGCGGATCCATATAAGCCAGATGGTGTCCGGCACTTAGCACCCTCCGAACCCATTCCTCATCCCCTCCGATCCCCCAGAGGTGGTCGGTGTCCACGATGACCACCTTGCGGCCGTCCGCTGGGGGTGGGTTCTTGCGCCAGCCTCCTTGATTGCCGGGGGAGATCCAGTCGGCGGGGCTGCGGAAGAGGTCTTCGTTGCGGTTGCCGGGGAAGGTGGCGGTCATGCCGATGGGGTGGCCGGCGGGGTCGATCTTCCTCAGATAGTGGATCAGGTGGTACTGCCAGGGGACCGACTCCCCGGGGCTCTCGTTCGAGATCTCCCAGAGGACGTGGTCCTGGTCTCCCACAGTCGCCACGGCCTTGTCGACGTAGGCCTCCTGGAGACGGGTGATCTCCGGGATTCGCAGGATATGGACGTCCGAGCCCTCTCCTCGCGCGTCGGGGTCGCCGTCGATGCCGTTGACGTTGTTCTCGCGGTTGAAGGGGTGGCGGTCCCAGGGGTTGCCTTCGCCTTTGTTGTGGATCGACCAGCCGTTGAAGAGCATCACCGAGACGTAGAAGCCCCTCTCGCCAGCGCGGACCACCCGGCTCCAGAGGCGCTCGAAGTACTCGGGGTTGAAGCGGGTGAGGTCGAAGCGGGGGCGGCCGTCGAGGGCGCGGCGGGGGCCGGTCCGTTCGTAGATCCGGGGATGGAGGTCGTGCGTCCAGGCCTCGTGGGTCCAGAGGCGGATGAAGTTGTGCCCCCAGCCGGTGAGGCGTTCCAGGTAGCGCTCGAAGTCGAAGGTGCCGGGACGCTCGGCGTTGTCGGTCAGGTTGTCCCAGTGGTGTGAGCCGGCTAGGACGACGGGACGGCCTTCGGGGTCCTGGAAGAGGTTGGGGTGGTCGGGGTGGACTCGGAGGGGGGGCATATGAAGGCGCACATTGTTGCACGGCGGGGCGTTGGCCCTCATCACCCGGCCCTCTTCTCCCCGCCTCCCCCCCTTCCCGACGGGAGAAGAGGGAGGTCTCCTGCGGCGTGTTTCGTGGAGGGCGGCCCTGTTTGGCCGCCCTCCACCTTGCCGGGAACGAAAACAGGGCGCCCACGCAGGGGCGCCCCTACAGGAAACCCTCTATTAGGCTCGGGCCCTACCGCTTCGGCGCGGTCTCCGCCAGCCGCCGTGGATCGCGGACGCCGGCGAACTGGTAGAAGACCTTCGAGGTCACCGGGCCGACGACCATCTCCTTCCGCGTGGCGTCCCAGTGCTCGGCCTTCGGGTCGACGAAGGTCGCGATCACGTAGACCGTGGTCGACGGGAAGGGGTCGCGGGAGCTGCCGGCGCAGGTCGGGCCTTCGTTGTCGGGGCTCGCGGGGGAGTCGCCCACCGTCCGCAGAATCGGCACGCCCTTGCTGCAGTCGTAGACGCCCTTCTCACCGATGAGATGCGTCACCTCGACGTGCGGCCGGTCGGCGAGGTTGCCGAGCTTGCAACTCGCCGCCGTCCGCCCGTCCGTGGACGGCTCGCACTTGCTGGACGACCACGGGGTGATCGGCAGGCCGTCGAAGCTCAGGGGCTTGCCGTCGCCGATCATCGACTCGATCGAGGCCACCCGCGGGAGCTGGTAGATGATCGCTTCCTGCAGGATCAGCGGATTCGGATCGATCGCCGTGTAATAGAAGTGGAGCCAGAAGTCGTTCGTGGCGGGGTCGAGCGTGCCCGAATCGTACATGGGCAGGCGGGGGTGCAGGGTGAGCGGGTTCGCCTTCTCGTCGAACAGGGTAATGTTCTGGATGATGATCGGATCGGGCTGGTTGAAGTCCACGCCGGTGAAGGTGGCGCCGACGTGGAAGGTCGCTCCGCCGGGGAGCAGGCCCGGGCTTCCGACCCAGGCGGGATTCCCCTTGGACCAAGTGATGCGGAAGCGGTTGAAGGTCGTCCCCTGCCAGACGGTGGTGCCGAAGGGACCGCTCACGACGGGCTGGATCCACGGGCTCTCGGAGCCGTTGAACACCCAGTCCACGCTCACCGCGGGCAGCGTGCTGAGGAACTCGATCGTCAGGCTGGTCGCGTCCTGGGCGTTCGGATTGATCAGATCCCAGTTGTGCATGGTCTCGATCGCCAGGCCGACGTTGGTCGCCAACAGGCCGAAGGTGCGGTCGCTGATGTGGCGGCGGAAGCCCGCGCGGTCCTCGCCGTCGAGGTTGCAGCCGGCCGGCATGAGGTGCTTCTTGAAGCTGTCTTCGCCGGGGAGCGGCGCCGGGCCGGCGGAGTCGCAGCCGACCGGTGGGTTGTCGTCGGTATGGGAGAGGCCATAGGTGTGCCCGGCTTCATGGGCCGCCGTGCCGCCGATCGCCTCGGCCCAGCGGTCGAGCGTCGCGTTGGCACCGATTAGGGCGCCGGTCATGGAGCATCCACCCCCTCCACTGCCGCCTTCGCAGTTGACGTAGGTGCCACCCCAGACCCGCGCGAAGTCGACGTTGATCTTATTGCCGAGGTCGACCTCCTGGGCCCGGCCCCAGGCGCCGTTGGGGTCCGAGCCGACGGCCACGGTGGTCCGCCGCGCGGGGGGCGAGGGGAGCAAGGCCGGGTTGGTCGTGGTCTGCTGGACCTCGACGTTGAATTCGCAATAATCGTCCGTGACCACGTCATAGACCCGGTTCCGCAACTGATTGGTGCTGCCGATGTTCGGATCGAGGTCCGCGACGTCGAACGGTTTCGCCGGGCTGACGCCGGCGGCGTAAGCGGGGAACGTCGAGTCATTGGCGGTGGGGAAGTAGAGGAAGAGCTTGTGGCTCTTCGCCGCGCTGGTCACCGGGTCCAGGGGGCAGGCCGGCCAAGCCCAGCCCGCCTGGGGCATCAGGGAGATGCCAGATACCATCACCATGGCAATCGCCATTGTACGAGCACGCATCGATCTCATATCGCTATCCTCGTCGAGAAGATTCACTCCCGGGCCCATCCCGGGACGGAACGTTCGGGGTCCGAAAGGTTTTTTCGAGATCCTTCGGACCGGTTCAGTGGTAGATGCGTGGTGGCGGGGAGAAAGGGGACAAGGAGGCCCTCATCACCCCGGCCCTCTTCTCCCGACCCGGGAGAAGAGGAAGTGGTTAGCTTGGCTTGCCTGGAGGTTTTAATTAGTCCTCTCTCTCCCAGGTTGGGAGAGAGAGGGTTGGGAGAGTGAGGGCTCAGGCGGCGGGCCTCTTCAGCACGATGTCGGCGGCCACGTCGGCGTCCAGGGCCAGGACGGTCTCGCCGATCTCCACCACGAAGGAGGGGTGGCGCTGGAGGAGACGGATCTCGGAGCCGGGGACGAGGCCGAAGACGGCCAGGTGGTTGCGTCGCCCAGGGCTGTCCCCCGCGAGGCAGAGCACCTCGGCCCGCTCTCCGGCGGCGAGGGTCTTGACGGTGAGGAGCCCCTCGTCCGGCAGGGGCGGTACGGCGGCCGCCTCCTTGCGCTGGAGCAGGCGGCGCAGCCAGGAGCCCTTCTGCGGCCCTTCCGGGAACTCGTACTCGCAGTAGGGGCAACGGTTGAGGTTGCACGTGGCTCCCAGCGGGCAGCCGTGATGGCAGAGCGAATCCGATTTCCGGAACTCGAAGCCACAGAGCGGACAGGTCAGAAAATGTTCAGCCATAACCCCAGATGGTGGACGAGGCCACCGACGAAGAAGGCGAACGGGAAGATGAAGGCGGCCATCGCCCGCGCCGTCTTCATGCCGTGCTCTTTTCCGATCATCAGGAAGTTGGCGATGCAGGGCATGAAGAGGGTGATCGTGACCATGGAAACGAATATCTGGAGGTGCGACAGCAGCGGATGCGGGCCGGTCGCGGCGTCCAGGATATAGACGGCGCCGAAGTCGCGCCGCAGGAATCCGATCAGGAAGGCGTTGGACATCTCTTTCGGCAGCCCCAGCCAGCCCGTGACCAGCGGCTCGCCGGCGCGGGCGATGGCAGGCAGCGCGCGCACCTTGTCGAGCAGGAAGAGCGCCCCCGTGCCCACCACGAAGAGCGGAATCACCTCGCGCAAATACCAGTCGAGCCGACCCAGGGTCTTGCGCCAGATGTTGGAGACTTGCGGCCGGCGCATTGGCGGGATCTCGAGAATGAAGTCCCCGGCTTCGCCCGGGAAGGCGCGGGCGGTGAGCGAGCCGACCAGGAGGACGATCCCGATCATCATGCCCATCCAGGCGAAGGCGGCCATCGGCGAGAGGCTTGCCATCATGGCCAGGAGCACGCCGAGCTGCGCCGAGCAGGGGACGGCCAGGGCCAGGAGCATGGTGGTGACCACGCGTTCTTTTTTGGTTTCCAGGATGCGGGTGGTCATCGTCGCCATGGTGTCGCAGCCGAGGCCGAGGATCATCGGCAGCACGGCCTTGCCATTCAGGCCCATCAGGCGGAACAGGCGGTTGACCATGATCGCCATGCGCGGCAGGTAGCCCGAATCCTCCAGCAGGCTGAAGAGGAGGAAGAAGGTGGTGACGATCGGCAGCACGATGGCGAAGGCGTAGGAGAGGGCCATCGAGACCACGCCGTACTGCCCGACCAGGAAATCGTGGAAGAAGCGGAGCGTCTGGGCTCCGGGGCCGAGGTGGGCTCCGGGAGCGGTCGTGTAGGTGGGGACGATCACCGTCCGCTCCATCGTGCCCAGCGGGATGTTGTTGACCGGAGTCAGCGGCACGGAGAAGGTAAAAGCGATCGATTTCTTTTCGTGCGTGTGGGGGAACGGCAGCAGGGCGTCCGTGGCGCGGATGGCGAGCGGGGTGATCCGCTGCTTGAAGAGCCCGGTCTCCATGAGGTTGACCAGGGTGCCCGCGCCGAGGAGGCCGACGAACCAGAAGACGAGCGAAAGGATCACCAGCAGGAAGGCAAGACCTTTGAACGGATGCATGGCCCAGAAGCCGAGCCGCACGCTCAGGGAGGCATGCCGCGGCTGGCTCAGGGTGTAGGTCTCGGCCAGGATCTCGTTGACGCGGGTGAGAAGACCGCGGTTGATCTCGTAGGCCTCTTCGGAGACCGCCTCGGGGAGGAAGAGCGAGGCCGGGCGGGCCTCTTTCACCATTTCGATCAGCTCGACGGTGCCGTGGTTCTTGAGCGCGATGGTGCCGACCACCGGCACGCCGAGGATCCGCGAGAGCTTCTCGCGGTCGATCCGGCCGCCGCGGGCCGCCAGCTCGTCGAGCATGTTGAGCACGAGCACCATGGGGTGGCCGAGCTCGGCGATCTGCAGGGTGAGCAGCAGGGCCCGCCGGAGGTTCTTGGCGTCCGCTACCTGGACCACGGTCGCGCCCGGGTTCTGCTCCAAGAGCTTGAGGGTCACGCGGGCGTCGTCGCTGCGCGGCGAGAGGTCGTTGACGCCGGGGGAATCGACGACGTCGATCTCCCGATCCTGGAACGTCGCGCGGGCTTTGGTGATCTCGACGGTGGTGCCGGGGAAATTCGAGACGTTGACGTACCGGTGGGTGAGGTTCTTGAACAGCAGGCTCTTGCCCACGTTCGGATTGCCCACCAGGAGGACGGTCTCGGAGGCGGGCCGGGCGCCGGGGATGGGGAAGGGGAGGACCTTCGCGGCCTCGGTGCGGCCTTGGGGCACGGGTTCGGCGGATGCGGGCTCAAGCATCAGACGGTCCTCGAGAAACGCGTTGCATGGGCGCCGAGGTAGGCGTCGAACGACATCGCGATATTGCGTACCAGGAGGCGGCCGAGCGGGGTCACCTCGATGCGGTCGGGGGTGGCCTCGACGAGGCCGTCGTCGATCATCGGCGCGAGCTTCGGAAGGTCGTCAGCGAAATGGCGATCGAAATCGATGCCGTGGCGCCGCTCCACGTCCCGCTTGTCGAGCCGGAAGTGGCACATCAGGCGGAGGATGACGTCGCGCCGCAAGTGGTCCTCGGGGGTCATGTCGAGCCCGCGGCAGGTGGCGAAGCGGTCCTCCTGCACGGCGGCGGCGTATTCGTGGATCGACTTGACGTTCTGGGCGAACCCGCCGGCCACGTGGCTGATCGAGGAGACGCCGAAGGCCACGAGGTCGCAGTCGCCGTGGGTGGTGTAGCCCTGGAAGTGCGGGTGAGCGTCCGGTTCCGCAGGGCTTGGGCCAGCGGATCGCCGGGCTTGGCGAAGTGGTCCATGCCGATGAAGACGTAGCCGGCGCTGGTCAGGGAGGCGATGGTCTCCTCCAGCATCCGCAGCTTGGCGTCGGGATCGGGGAGGGCCGCGGCGTCGATCGCCCGCTGGTGCTTGAACATCTCGGGCAGGTAGGCGAAGTTGAACAGCGCCAGCCGGTCCGGGCTCATGCGCAGCACCTCCTGGACCGTGGCGGCGAAGCGCTCGGGGGTCTGAAGGGGGAGGCCGTAGATGAGATCGACGTTGAGGCTGTCGATGCCGCGGACGCGGGCGCCCTGCATCACCCCCCAGGTCTCCTCGACCGACTGGATGCGGTTGACCGCCTTCTGCACCTCGGGGTCGAGGTCCTGGAGGCCGAAGCTCAGCCGGTTGACCCCGGACTCGGCGAGGGCGTCGAGTTGCTCGGGGGAGGCCTCGCGGGGGTCGACCTCGACGCCGATCTCGCAGTCCGGGGCGAGCCGGAAGGAGCGGCGGAGGATCGCCATCAGCTCGCGCAGGTCGTCCGCCGGCAGGAAGGTCGGCGTGCCGCCCCCCCAGTGGATCTGCACCACCTCGCGGCGGTCGGCCTGAAGCAGCGCGGCGGCCATCTCGACCTCGCGCGCCAGCATGGGGAGGTAGCGGCGTCCCCAGGTGCGGTCGCGAGAGATGGTCACGTTGCAGCCGCAGAAGAAGCAGCGCACGTCGCAGAAGGGGACGTGGACGTAGAGCGACAGCGGCCGGGGGGACGCCTCCGTTCCGCTGCGCGCCAGGACCTCGCGGTACTGGAGCGGCCCGAAGTCTTCGGTGAATTGGGGCGCCGTGGGATAGGAGGTGTAGCGGGGGCCGGGGCGGTCGTACTTGACGATCATCTCCCGGTCGAAGCGGATCGGCTGCCAGAGGTCGTCCATGGAACGTAAGCGTAGGAGCCTCCGGGCGCTTGCGCACCACACGGAGGGAGGGTTTCCGGGCCGCCCCGGGAGGGCTACCCGGGGGCTACCCGGAGGGGTGGGCCCTCATCACCCCGGCCCTCTTCTCCCGACCCCTCCCCCCTCCCGCACCGGGAGAAGAGGGAGAAAAGCAAAACCCCTCTCCCTGTCTTTTCCCCTCTCCCGGTGAGGGAAGGCGGGAGGGGTCGGGAGAGGGGCAGGGGTGAGGGCTCGGGTGGGGCCGCTCTATTGCCCCGCGACGGCGGTGCCGCCCAGCGACCACTTAAGGCCGAAACGGAGCCCCAGGTCCCGGTCGACGTCGCCGAGGAACTTCGGCTTGTTGGCGTAGACCAGCTTGACGACCAACTCGCTCCCTCCCACCACCTTGGCCAGCGAATCGTTGAGGCTCTCGATCCAACTGACGCTGCCGACGAAGCGGTCCTGGCGCGCCGGATCGTCCGTCACGTCGTCGTAGGTCGCGTCGAGCTCCAGGCGCCGGGCGCGCGTGTTGCCGAGATACAGACCGCCGTGAAGCTTGGCGGTGAGCGTGTGGGAGCCCGGGCTGTCGAACGCCGCGGCACTGGGGAGGGCGAAGTGGAAGTCGCGGGTCCTGGTGTAGTCCACGGTCAAGGAGAAGCTCGGAGTGGACGCGGGCCGGGTCTTCAGGTATTCCTGGACCGTGGCGACAGCTTTAAGATCCTTGCCCGTCCGATGCGCCCAGCGCTTCATACCGCTGTAGGAGACGCTGCCGATCTCGTACCGCAGGCTGAACGTCCCCTCGTCCGGTCCGGCGGCCCCGGCCCTCCTCCGGAAGGAGCCCTCGGCGGTGAGCTTGGGCTCGCCTTCGATCAGGTCGGCCAGGGCGAAGAACTGCTCTGTGGTCAGCTCGTCGTGCAGGGCGGTCAGCGCGGCCTTTCCGTCTTTTTCGACCGCCTTCACGGCGTCCTGCAGCACGGGCGCCGCTTCGGGTTTAGCACAGATTTCGCCGATCGTGGATGTGATCGAAAATCCCATTTGAGTCAAGGCTTGGCGAGCGTTGTTGACGTCTTCTTCTCCAATCCTTTGGAACTTCGGCCTTACGGCTGCCTTTCTGTAAACGTCCTTATAGATATCGTCGGCGATCTCCTGGAGCAGCCGCCTCGGGGTGCCGGAGCTTTGAGTCCAGCGCAAGTGGGCCTCGACGTCGTCCAAGTCGCCAAGATCCTTCTTCAGGCTGTCCTTGAGGCTCTGGCGGTCGGCGTCCGGCAGGCTCAGGGTATCGATCTTCTGATCGAGAGCGGTGAGCAGCGTGGGCTTGTTGACGATCACGCGCGGCGAAAACTGCCCCGCGTCCAGGTTGAGCGTTTCGGGATTGAAGTTGAAGACCAGACTGCCGTCCTTTTCCTGGATCTGTCCCAGGTTGAGGGCGACGAACGCGCGCCGGATGAGGTCAAGCTGGCCGCCGGTGACGCCGTCACCGTTGGCATGGCTCGCCAGCGCGTTGGCCGTATCCTCCTTGGCCTGAGCCGTCGCAGTATCAGCTCCCTTCTTGTTGAAGTCGTCGGAGATCTTTGCAGAAAGATCTGTGAAATATTGTCTGAGGGTCCTTGAGTCGGGCGTGGCGCAAGGATCACTTTGCGCAATCACCGGCAGAGAGAACAGCACAAGGATCTGCAGGACCGTTGCGATTTTTTGTCTCATGGCAAACCTTCCTTTTGAGTCTCGGGATGGTCAGGGCAGCAGCACGAGACGGAAGAAGACGTCGCCCTGTTTTCCCTCGATGTTGAGCGTTTCGTCGTCGGTGACGCCGCCTCCGCCGTCGAGGACCCTCACGTGCAGGCTGGCGGTGCCGTCGTCGGCAAAGGCGCCCGCCCAGACGAGGGTGTAGGTATTCGCGGGGTCCAGATCCGTCACCGCCGGTCCCGGGGTAAGGGCGGCGTCGAAGAAGGTCTGGTCGTCCGTGCCGGTAGAGGTGACCTCCACGGAGGTCGAGACGGGGCCTCCGGTCTTGGCGACGGTCAGCTCGAGCCGGGGAGCTCCGGCAAGGGCGGTGAGCTTGGCGCTGGCCTGCCTGTTGAGGGCCATGGAATGCCTCCTTGAAGGACTCTTTGCCCGGCGCTGAATGCGCCGGGTCTGCGTTGTCGATCGAGTAGACGGACAGGCCCGGAGAATTTCCGCGGGAGGCTCTTGCTCGCTTGGTGCAAAGATGCTTGAAGGGAGATCCCACGAGCCAGATTGCAGACCGAGCACCGGCGGATCTCGGTCGGACATGAGGAAAAACCGCCTACGTCCGTCCAGTCTTTGGTGGATCGATAGGTGGTGGTTCGGAACAATGTTCGTTGAAAGGACAAGGTGACGAATGTCTACTGTGGGTGCACCATTGACGGCTGCTGCCGCGGTTGCGGCAGCCATACTCTTGGCGAACGTGGGCGGTGTCCAATTACCCCCCGAAACAGACTTCAGATGCCGGGGGGCAATGTCGCGGAAGGATGGGGGAACCAGCCCGTCGACAGAGGGAATCGCTTTCGTGGACTCTGTGTTTCCAGCCGTCACCGCTGGTCGAGATGGGACAATCAATGCCTCGGTGCTCGTCCGGAGCTCTCTCGATCATGATGTCTCCGTGTTGCCTACCGTTGCCCTCCGCTCGGCGTCCGGTGTGGCGATTGAGCCCATTAACTCATCAGTGGCCTTGATATCAAAGTCAAGCGTTGCCTTTCTGCCACTTACCGTCAAATCGCCAGATCTCAAGCGGGTCGCCTTTCCTCTCAACGGTTGGTTGTCTCTTAGGGTTGTACAGCCATCAAGCCCGATGTTGGTGGTGAAGCCTCTCGAGATCAAGGAGATCTCGGGGCCCGGGACGGGGGCTGAATGGGGGCTACTCCGGTATGCAGCCATAATTGCAGCCGCCGGAGGTTTTCTTGCTGGGCTCGCGGCCACCAAGTGGGGCAAGGAAGGCGGCGTTCTTCTCCATCGAATGGGAAGCCCCTCGCGCCAGGCGAAGCCTGGGAAGGGGGGAAGGGGCATGCAATAGACAGAGCCTGAAACCCTTCGTAGTGGACCCAGTAGGTCCGAATCCTACCCGGCAAGGGCTAGCCACCCACCGGAAGCGAGTCTTGCGTGGCCCTAGTGAGTCTTCCAGCCACGAAGCGTAGACAGCGAGTGTGCAGGCCGTGGTTACCAGCCTCGAGAGACTGTAACGGGGAGCCGACGTAGTGGGATAAGCGGAAGGCTACATCTC
>JBJMHA010000086.1:0-25219 GCA_045807625.1 Thermoanaerobaculia bacterium
AATTCGAGAGGACTGATCTCCTTCTCCGGCCGGGTTGCCGGACCATATACCATCAGTTACCCGCACACCGGATGCGACATCAATAATTGGTTAACGGCTTCGGAGGCGGCGGCCACAGCGGCTGGAGTGGATGTGGCCTCCTATCCGCGCCATGTGGTCGTGAGTGATCACGTGGTAGTTGCCCGTGGCGCTGACGAAGATGTCCCCCTTGTCGCAGGCCTCGTCCATGGTGACCACGCGGTAGCCTTCCATGGCCGCCTGGAGGGCGCAGATGGGATCGATCTCGGTGACCCACACCTGGGCGCTCAGGTTGCGCAGGGCCTGGGTGCTCCCCTTGCCCACGTCGCCGTAGCCGCAGACGACGGCGATCTTGCCGGCCACCATCACGTCGGTGGCCCGCTTGATGGCGTCCACCAGCGATTCGCGGCAGCCGTAAAGGTTGTCGAACTTGCTCTTGGTGACGCTGTCGTTGACGTTGATGGCGGGGAACTTCAGATCCCCCCGCTTGGCCATCTCGTAGAGGCGGTGGACGCCCGTGGTGGTCTCTTCCGTGACCCCCTCGATCGCCGCGGCTTGGCTTTTGTACCAGCCGGGCTGGGCGGCGTTGCGCTTGCGGATGGCCGCGAAGAGCACGCGCTCCTCCTCGCTGGTGGGATGGTCCAGCAGGGAGGGGTCGTCCTCGGCCCGGGCGCCCAGGTGGACGAGCAGAGTGGCGTCACCGCCGTCGTCGAGGATCATGTTGGCCGAGCCCTCGGGGAACTCGAAGATGCGGTGCGTGAACTCCCAGTAGTCCGCCAGGCTCTCCCCCTTGAAGGCGAAGACGGGGATGTCCCCGGCCGCGATGGCCGCCGCGGCGTGGTCCTGGGTCGAGAAGATGTTGCAGCTCGCCCAGCGCACCTCGGCGCCGAGGGCGCGCAGGGTCTCGATGAGCACGGCGGTCTGGATGGTCATGTGCAGGGAGCCGGCGATGCGGGCGCCCTTGAGGGGTTGGCTCGCGGCGAATTCCTTGCGGATGGCCATGAGGGCCGGCATCTCGCCCTCGGCGATCTGGATCTCCTTGCGGCCCCAGTCGGCCAGGGAGAGATCGGCGACGTGATAGTCGTGGGTGGTGGTGGGGGCGGCGGTCGTCTGAGTGGCGACGGTCATGATTGACCTCCTCTGAGATCCCGGGGCGTCAGGGGCTCACCTGGTTTCGTCCCCGGAAAGGGTTCAGGTGAGCGCCGTTACTGTGCTCCGGTCATGCCGGCGTCCGAGCCTGGGAGGGGACTCCTCCTGCAGCGCTCCTCGGACGAGCGAGTCTCTAGCTTACCAGAAAACAGCAGACGGACGGGGAGGATTCCCGGGGTATACTGCGCCCCCAGATCTCGAACGAGGACCTCGAAGCATGGCCTGGAATCCGCCCCCCCGTCCCCCGGCGCCGCACGTGCAGGCGGCGATCCAGCGCTGCCAGGCGCCACGGCCCACGCCGCCGGCTCTCCCGGGGCCGGCGATTCAGCCGCGGCTCGCCGACAGCCTGCGGGCGCCCGCGCCCCCCCGGCCGGCGCCGCCCGCCGCGAGCCTGCCGTCCCGGATCATCCAGGGCTTCTTCCAGGGGGGCCTGCCGCGGCTGCCGATGACGCCGGGCGTCATCCTCCCCTGCCGCGGGCACGCGGTGCAGGTGCCGCCGGGGACCGCCGGGATCGCCCCTCACGGCCCGGGCGAGCGCCTGCCGCAGGCGGTGCAGGCGAGGATGGAAGCCTTTTTCGGCGCGAGCTTCGCGGACGTCCGCGTCCATGTCGGCCCGCAGCCGGCGGCGCTGGGGGCCGTGGCCTTCACGCAGGGGTCCGACATCTTCTTCGCCCACGGCCAGTACGCCCCGGCGACGCCGCACGGCCAGCGGTTGCTCGCCCACGAGCTCACCCATGTGGTGCAGCAGAGGTCCGGCCAGGTGCGGAACCCCTTCGGCGGCGGCACGGTCGTCGTCCACGACCCGGGCCTGGAGGCCGAGGCGGAGCGCCGGGGGGCCCTGATCGCCCACTTCCAGCCGGGCGCGGTCCAGGCCTCGCCGGCCCCCGCCCCGCGGGTTCCGGCCGCGGCGGGCTTCGGCGTGCTCCAGATGGGGAGGGGCAAGCCCAAGATAAAATCCAAAGCCACGATAGGGTACGGATCGGAAAACCAGCGGATCAAGCCCATCACCAAGTTCTCCTCGTCGAAGATCGGCGGCGGGGACACTCGCGTCAAAAACGTCCGTGGGCCGGTGCGCCACGGCAACAAGCGGGGACGAAAATCCACCACCAGGCACAAGACGACCGACACGTCCTTCGATCTCAACGCATTCCTGAGAGACGCCAACCTCCTGACGAGAATCGTACGCTTCGAGGGCGGCCATCTCATCGCGGACCGCTACGGCGGCCCCACGTCGGTCACCAACACCGTGCCTCTCCCGCACACGTTCAACTGCATCGCCTACAAGAAAGAGGAGAACCAGCTCAATAGCACGCTCACCAACCAGGACACCACCATGGAGGTGAGCATCCTGTATCCCGATGATGAGCTCGAAGGCTTTCTCACCCCGCAGGAGCAGAAGACTCTCGAGAGGAACACCAGCAAGACTCAGGTCGACAGGCTGCGGGACCTCTTCTGCAATATCCCCGAATGGATCGCCTGGGAGGTGAACGATTCCAACGGCGGGCAGCAGCACGACTGGACCGAGTTCGACGACATTCGCAAGGATATTTTCCCGCGCGGAATGAAACCGAAAAATCTGGCCAACGACACCGATTTCATCGACGCGGTGAACAACCTGTAGCAGGCGGCGCCAGGGTTCCTGGTAGAATAGACCCCCATCATGCGAAACAAGACGGCCGCTTCGCTGGTCCTCGCCATCGCCCTGTCCACCGCTCTGCCCGCCGCGGCGAGGGCGCAGGACGTCCCCCGGCCCCTGGCCGAGACGCTCTCGGCCGCGCCGCTCTCCCGGGTCCAGACCGTGAGCTTCGGCCCCCTCGAGCGCGGCTGGCTCGCAGTGGACGACGCCACGCGCAAGGAGCAGGGGCTCGCTCCGCGCTACGCGGTGCCGCGGCCGGTCCATCTGACGCCCTGGACGAGCGGCACCTGGGAAGAGCTCAAGGACGGCCGCTGGCTCTGGCGCCTGCGCCTCCGCGCCGAGGGGGGCGGTCTCGATCAACCTCGGCTTCACCCGCTTCCACCTGCCGGAGGGCGGGCGTCTCCAGATCTACTCCGCCGATCTCGCCTCCGTGGTGCGGCCGTTCACCTCCGCGGACAATGCGCGGCACCATGAGCTTTGGACGCCCGCGGTCCCCACCGACGATCTGGTCGTCGAGCTGGCGGTGCCGGCGGCCGGACGCGGCGACGTCGACCTCGAGATCGGCCAGGTCGGCCACGGCTACCGGGGCTTCGGCGACCTTAAGGGGACCACCCTCAAGTCGGGCTCCTGCAACATGGACGTGGCCTGCCTCAACAGCTTCGACCCTTAGAAGCAGACCGCGAGCGCGGTGGGCCGCATCTCGATCGGCGGCACCACGCTCTGTACCGGCTCGCTGGTGAACGACACCGCGCGGGACCGCAAAATGTATTTCATTACCGCCCAGCACTGCGGCCTCGTCAGCACCAACGCCGCTTCGCTGGTGGTGTATTGGAATTATCAGAATTCGACCTGCCGCACGCCGGGCTCCTCCGCCAGCGGCGGCATCGGGGACGGCCAGCTCAACCAATTCCATACCGGATCGATCTTCCGCGCCGAGAACGGGGATTCGGACTTCACCCTCGTCGAGCTCGACGATCCGCCGGTCCCCGCCTTCCATTACTACTGGGCGGGATGGGACCGCTCGAACGGCGATGTCTCCTGCCCGCAGGGGAGCTGTTACCAGTGTGGCTCCGGAGCCCTCTGCGCGGGCATCCACCACCCGGCCGGCAACGAGAAGCGGATCACCTTCGCCGAGCAGGCGATCCAGCCGGTGAGCTGGGATACCTGGCCGAGCTCGCCCGGCGACGGCACCCATCTCTGGGTCCACTGGGACCCCACTCCGGTCTTCCCGCCGAACCCGGCCCTGACGATCCCGCCGCAGGTCACCGAGGGGGGCTCCTCCGGCTCGCCGCTCTACGACAAGGACCGCCGCTTCGTGGGCCAGTTGCACGGCGGCCCCTCCTTCTGCGGCGTGTCCGGAGACAGCCTCTCGGACGTCTACGGCCGCTTCAGCGTCTCCTGGCCCGCCGCCGCCCCCTACCTGGACGCCGGAAGCACCGGTGAATTGTTCATCGACGGCGAGGACGCCAACGGCGGGATTTTCAGCGACGGCTTCGAGAGCGGTACCACCGCGGCGTGGAGCGGGATGGTGCCGTGAGCCCGGGCTGACGGCGTCTCCGGCCTGTACAATTCCTTGAGCGAGGCGGCTCGCCGCGCCTTGGAGGCGATGATGAAGGGCTACGAATACCAGAGCGATTTCGCGAAGAAATACGTCGCGCAGGGACGCACCGAAGGACGTGCCGAGGAGGAGGCACGGGCCGTGTTGACCGTCCTGCGGGCCCGCGGCCTCGCGGTGCCCGACGCCGCCCGCGAGCGCATCCTGGCCCAGAAGGACCCGGAGCGTCTGGAACGCTGGCTGGAAAAGTCCGCCGTCGCCGCTTCGATCTCCGCGGTCCTCGACGAGCCGAATTAGGCTCAATCCGTCCGCAGCGCCACCATCGGATCGACCCGGGTCGCCCGCCGCCCCGGCACCCAGGCCGCGAAGAGCGAGACCAGGGCCAGGGTGGCCGCGACTCCCGCGAAGGTGGTGGGGTCGGTGGCGCCGATTCCAAAGAGAAGGCTTGCCATCACCCGGCTGGCGGCGAAGGCCAGGGCGAGCCCGGCCGCGAGCCCCGCCAGGGCCAGCCCGCCGGCCTCCCGCAGCACCAGGCCCAGCACCGTCCCCCGCCCCGCCCCGAGCGCCATTCGCAGCCCCATCTCCCGCGTCCGCCGGGCCACCGAGTAGGCGGTGACGCCGTAGATCCCCACCGCCGCCAGCACCAGCGCCAGCCCCGCGAACACCTCCAGCAGCACCATGTTGAACCGCCTCCCCGCCACCGACTGCGAGACCACCTTCGACATCGTGCGGACCTCGGCCACCGGCTGATCCCGGTCCACCGACCAGATGGCGGAGCGGGCGGCCGCGATCAGCCCTTGCGGGTCCCCCTTCGTGTGCAGGACGAGGTACTGGCCCGAGAAGGCGACCTGCGCCGCCGGCAGGTAGGCCTGCGCCCGGGGCGCGCCTTCCAGGCTGGAGCTGCGGACGTCGTCCACCACCCCCACCACTGAGAGCCAGACCTTCTCGGAAGAGTCGTAGATGCCGAAGCGGAGCCGCTTGCCGACCGGGTCGACGCCCGGCCAGTGGGTGCGGGCCAGGGTCTCGTTGACCACCACCACACCCCGCGCGCCCTCCCGGTCCTCACCGGTGAAGGTGCGGCCGCGCAGGACCCGGATGCCCATCGCCTCGAAGTATCCGGGCGAGGCCTGCCGCAGGTCGGCCAAGGGGGCTTCCGACGGCTTCGGGCGCGGCATGCCTTCGACGATGATCCCGTCGATCTCCTCCTCGCCGCTCAGCGGCAGGTTGGAGACCGTGCCGGCCATGTCCACCCCCGGCAGGGTCCGCAGCCGCTCCAGTGCCTGGCTCAGGAACGCCCAGCGCTTGGGGAAATCCGGGTACTTCACCGGGGAGAGCGGGACCTGGAGCGTCAACACCCCTTCGGGGCGGAACCCGGGGTCGACGCGGGCCACGTGGGCGAAGCTGCGGATGAGGAGGCCGGCGCAGACCACCAGCACCACGGCGAGCGCGGTCTCGACGATTACCAGGACGCCGCGGGTGCGGTTGCCCCGGGAGGTGCCGGAGCCGGCCCGCGTGCCGTCGCGCAGCGACTCGGCGAGGTCCGGCCGGGTCATCTGGAAAGCGGGCGCGAGCCCCGCCAGCACCCCTGTCAGCAGGGTCACCCCCAGGGTGAAGAGCAGGACCCGCGGATCGAGCGTGAGATGGCTGGAGACCGGCACGTCGGCCGGGATCCAGAGGGTGAACGCCCGCATCCCCCAGAGCGCCAGGAGGAGCCCGGCGGCTCCGCCGGCCGCGGCGAGCAGGGCGCTCTCGGTGAGGAGCTGGCGCACCATCCGCCCCCGGCCGGCACCGAGGGCCGTGCGGACGGCGATCTCCTTCTGCCGCGCCGCCGCCTGGGCGAGCAGGAGGCTGGCCACGTTCACGCAGGCGATCAGCAGCACCACGCCCACGGCGGCGAGGAGGATGAGCAGGGCCGGCCGGATGTCCCCCACCATCTGCTCGCGCAACGGCCGGACGCGGTTGCGCCAGCCGGCATCGGTATCGGGATAGGCCTTCTCGCGCCGCTCGGCGATCGCGGTCATCTCGGCCTGGGCCCGCGGGATGCTGACCCCGGGCCTCAGCCGCCCGACCGCGAGGTAGGCGTGGTTCCCCCGGTTCTGCCGCTGCTCGGGCGGGAAGGCCAGCGGGACCCAGACGTCCGGCTGGGCGGCGAACCCGAAGCCGTGCGGCATCTCGCCGCCGCGCGGGAAGCCGAAGCCGGCGGGCATCACCCCCACCACCGCCAGCGGCTCGCCGTCGACGTGGAGGACGCGGCCGATCACGTTGCGGTCCCCCCCGAAGTGGCGCTGCCAGAAGTCGTGCGAGAGCAGGATGGTGGTCCGCTTGCCCTTGTCGTCGTCCTCGGGCAGCAGGGTGCGGCCGAGCAGGGGTGGCGTGCCGAGCTCCTGGAAAAGCTCGCCGGAGACCTTCACCGCCGCGAGCTGCTCGGGGTCGCCGTCCCCCGTGAGGCTCAGCCGGTCGGCGGAGACGATCGCCAGCTTCTCGAACGACTTCGCGGTCTTCCACTCGTAGAACATCGAAGGCGAGGCCGGCAGCTTGTCGGGGAGGCCGACCTGCCGGGCCAGCTCCGGGTTCGAGGCGCAGATCATCGTCAGCCGGCCGGGATCGCGGAACGGCAGCGGCGCCAGCAGCACCGAATCGACCACGCTGAAGATCGCCGTGTTGGCGCCGATCCCCAGGGCCAGCGTGAGGATGGCGATGGCCGTGAACGCCGGCCGCTTGAGCAGCGTCCGGCCGGCGAAGCGAAGGTCCTGAAGCAGAGTTTCCATGTAGGTGCGCCCTTTCGTCTGGACAGATCCTACGGAGCGGGGCGGACGGATGTTTCAGGACGGGACCGCGAGGCAAAACGTCGCGCCCACTGCCACGCCGCGTGCTCGGCGACCAGCTCATTGACGAAGACGTTGACATAGCGCAATTCCCACTTCCCTATTTGACAGGCGTACCCGGCTGCCGTAGGGTAACTTGGCCATAATTATTTTTGAGATGTGAGATGAGGGACGCCCGCCCTCGTCATGAGAACACCCAAATGAGAAGCTGAGCCGGCGCGGGCCGTTTGACTTGGGGATTACAGCAGACGCAGCAGGTCTGTCTGCGCATCAGAATAGAGGAGGAATCATGCGCCCCTGCCGAATTCCCTCCCTGCCGAGATCACGGGTCCTTCATGCCGGCAAGCTGCCCAAGCGTCGCGGGGGCCTGCCGCTCTTTCTCTTTGCTTTCATTCTGCAGCTCGGTCTGGCATTCGCCGGTGCTCACCGAGCCGGTGCCGCGACGGTGGATCTGGTCGTCAACATCGTCAGCGACCAGCCCGCGTACATGTCGTTCGACCTCGAGCATTTCACTGTCACGATCTCCAACAACGGCCCGGACCCCGCCACCAACGTAGCGCTGGCGGTGAATCACCCGCTGGCGGACATCCCCTTCGAGGCCAGCGCCACATGCCAGCCCGTGCCTGGGCCCAACCCCAACGGTCCCGCGGTCTGCCCGGCCGGGTCGGGAACCGCCCCATCGCCGAGCTTCACGCGGATGGGCACGATGCTTCTGGTGACGATCCCCTCCATCCCCAGTCAGAGCCAGGTGATGGTCCAGTTCGACAACCGGGCGCGCTGTCCGGCGGCGAACGGCTCGCCCGGTCAGGAGACGAGGTGTCACGGCGAGCCCGCGGGGAATTATCCCGTAACGGCTACCGTCAGCGCGGCCGAAGCCGAGGCGCTGGGCTCGACGAACACCGCCACCACCAACATCTTTCTGTATCCGCCGGTGATCGAATACAAGGTGGCCATCACGAGCTTTCCCGCGACGGCGGCGCCTGGAACGATCGCCGATTATGACTTCGAGGTGCGAAGCACGGGCGACCGGCCTTCCGACAAGCTGAAGCTGCTGGCGACGATTCAGGGGCAGACGGGAACCATGCTGCCGCTGACCGCGACCAACAACCCCAATGGCGCCAGCGGCTCGACCTTGCCCAACACCATCCTGCAGTCCATCGACTGCCTGTCGACGGTGCTGGGGACCTTTCCTCCCGGATCGGTGTTCCCCAGCACGCCGGCGCCCTGGCAAGCCTGCCCGACCACCGGCCTGATCCCGATCCCCGTGTCCTCCAGCGGCACCAACACGTCTCCGATCACCGGATTTCCGGGCATTGACTTCCTGGACAACCTGCCGGGGATTCTGGATGCTCCGCCGACCGGCGGCGTAATGAGATTCAGGGCCCACGTTCTGGTGGGCGACCCCGTTTGCGTGGGTGCGGGAGACACCGGGAATCGTAATCTGGTTTTCACGTTCAGCATCACCGGCCTCCCGGAGACCAAAACGGGAGCGACCCCCGCGGACAACACGGCGACCGTCATAACCCAGGTGCCCGGCACCTGCAAGGTGGCCGACGTCCAATTCACCACCAGCGGTGCTCCCCCCACCTTCAGCCTCAACGGCAGTGGCGTCGGCACCTGGACCCATACGGTCACCGTCACGAACCTCAGCTCGGGAGGCTCCGCCGGTACAGCCACGAACGTGCCGGTGACTTTCGAGCATCACCAATTCGCATTTACCGAGACGCAAGGCCCTCTGACATGTACCTCCGTACCGTCGAGCCTCTGCCCTCCGCTGACCGGAGGCATCGGGAACACCGGCGGCTTCTCTTTCGCCACGACGATTGCATCCCTGCCGCCGCTGGCTACCGTGACGTTCTCACAACAGGTGACGGAGACCCGGACCGCCTGCTGGTTTGCCGGTACCTCGGTGCCGATCAATCTGTCCGGCCACGCGGATCCGTCGCCGGCGGTTTTCGATCCGGTCTACGACTCCACGACGCCGCCTCAACCGGTGGACTTCACGCCAGGGATCAATACGTTCTTTGGCAACAATGGCCAACAGACGATCGTCACCGTCACCGGGCTGACCCAGTGCCCCGGAGGGGGTAGCGGCCCGCCTCCCGGCATCGCCATCGTCAAGTCCGGTCCGTTCGCGTCCGCCGCCGATGCCACCGCGGGCACACCGCTGATCGGTCAAACCTCAGGCACCTTCCTGCCCGATGCGACCCAGGTCTGGTACAAGGTCGTCGTGACCAATACCAACAGTACCGTGCCCTTGTTGCTCGGGAACGTTTCCGATACCAACTTCTTCCTGTCCGGGGTCAACGCCACGCCTCCTTCCGGCTTCACCCATACCGGCACCGCCCTGGCCAACTGGGGAATCACCTGCATCGCGTCGCCGGTAACCCAGACCTGTCACGAGCTGGCGACGACGGCCATTCCCAGCGGCTACAACAATCAATTGACGCTCAGCTACAATCCCGCGCTGCACGGTGGCAACACGCAGGTCGGCCTGGCGCCGCTGGCGACTTTGACCTACCTCATTCCCTTTACGACGCCGACGCATACGAACAAGTGTCAACCGGTCACGCTGACCAGCAACACCGTGTCGGCGGCGTTCGTCGATGCGGTGGGTGGCAGCGGATTTGCCGGCCCCAGCTCGGTCAATCAGTATATCGGCACGCCACCTTGTATTCCTGGCGTGCTGAGCCTTCAGAAGGTGATCCTGGCGCCTGCCACCCCGAGCAGCATTCCGCCCAGCGGGTTGATCACGTATGCCGTTACGCTGACCAATACGTCCGCCACGGCGACCCTGGACATACCGCATTTCGTCGATACTCCGGCCGCCCCCGGCGTGACCCTCTCGGTGGTCGGCATTAGCTGTACGGTGCTGAGCGGCGGAGCGCAATGCCCGCCCACTCCGGTGACCGCGGGCATCAAGGTCCCGGCCGTCGGCAGCCCGACGCCGCTCCCGGACCCCTTCGACATCGACCATGAATGGGGCTTCGTCGGCAATAACACGTTCCCGCCCAACAGCGCGGTCAAATTCACGATCACCTTGCAACTGAGCAATCCGACCCGGGACTTCACGTTCATCAGGAACACGGCAACGTTCTCGGGCGAGAACGACCACAACGGCTGGACTCCAGCGAGCCAGACCGTATTCATCGTCCCGCCTCCCATTCCCGAATTGAGCCTGCAAAAGAAAGTGTCGACGCAGATTGCCGCGCCGAGCACGCTGGTGACCTACACGGTGATCGTGAGCAACATTGGCGCCGCCGCGGCCAACAACGCGGTGTTTACCGATGCGTTGCCCGCGGCCCTGCTCGCCACCAATCCCAGCGGCTACGTCAACGTAACGTGCACCGACATCACCGCTCAGCCGTTCGTGCCTTCCCCCAAGGGGGTCGTGGTGTGCCCGAGCATCACCAGCAACGCGTCCGGCTTGAGCGCGACGATCGCGACCTTCGGCCCCAATACCGCCTTGAAATTCACCTATCAGGCGCTGATGCCCTCGACTCCCGTATCGATCGACAACGTCGCTTCCGTGACCGCGCCTTCCGTGTCCGGCGTCCTCAGCTTTGGCGCGGGCACCGCGCAGTCGCGCGAGAACGTTCAGGTGATCGCGGCGCCGGCCGTTCCGATACCCACCCTTTCAGAATGGGCGCTCCTCCTGCTGGCGGCCCTTCTGGCGCTGTCCGGCATCGCGGTGGCGCGCCGTTCCCGGCACGGAGGCAGGAGCGACCGCTCGCGGAGAGGGGGTCTTTTCCTGTAGGTCTTCCCCTCTGCAGCTCTCCGGAAAACAGCCTCCGGGCCGGCCCCTGATCCGGGGCGGGGGGCTCGTCGCGCGACTTTCGATCTCAGCCCGGCGATCCCCGCCCGCCAACTCCCGTTTTCGGGACCGCGAAACGCCCTCTCTCCGCTCTCCGTCCCGCTTTGAAACCGCCGCGGCGCCGCTCTCCAGGAGCGGCGGCATGGCACGCCCCTTGCCCTTTCCTCTCGCTGTACCGGTACGAAAAGCCTTTCGCAACGACACCAGGAAAACCGCTTCATTCAAGAAGAGAATCGATCATGGCCACCACCCAGACCGCCGCTGCCGCCACCACCGTCTCCCCCGGGATCCCCCCCGCGCCGCCGTTCACGGCCCCCTGGGCCAAGTTCCACTGTAGCGTTCTGTCGAAAAGCGGCTCTTCGACGCCAGGCGACGAAGAACAGTATCGAGATCACACCCGCCACCACGTCCAGATGAATCATGAACGGTGGATTGTCGATCAGCGGCACCCGGAAGGCCAGAACAGGATTCAAGCTCCACAATCCATCCGGCCACTCGACGCACACCGTACTCAGAAGAAAGAAGATCGCACCGAACAGAAGAGTACGGGAGGTGGGAGCGCGCATCTTCCAGGCCAGATAGATCCAGGCGCTGATTACAGGAACCAGGGCTATGAGCGCCAGCACCAGTGACGTCGAGCCGTAGAGAGTCATATGGACAACAGATGAAGGTAGAGTTGCGGCGAGAAGCACCAGAAACGCCAAAAGGAAAAAATTCGCCACCAGCCACCAGAACAGAAGACCTTCCAGCTTCGTCCGCGATCTGTTCATCCGCCGTCCTCAGCAGCCCCTCATCTCGACATCCGGATAGTTGTGGGCAATGTCGCTTAGTAGGACATGAAGCCTGTCGAACGTTGCGAAGATCGTTACCTTGCGGTTGGACGCCTGGAACCGAAGGAGCACGAAGTGCAGAAGCACCAGGACCTTGATGCCGGCGCCGAGGCAGAGCTTGTAGACAGCGGGAGTCATGACATCCGCCGTTGCCGGGTAAGACTAAAACGAGGTACAGAGCTTCCCAGGAGGCGTCTTGGCTACGAATTCACGCCAAGCCGCGACGACTTTGGCCCGCTCCTCCTCGGCAGCGTCGTTGTAGATGAAGCCAAAGTCGGTGAGGGCGGTCACCAGGAATATCGCTGCCAGACTTCCGGTAAACATCGGATCACCTTGTTGAAGGCCAGACGCCAAGATAGCATAAGCCAGTCCCGTGTCTGCGTCAACGCTCTTGAGACGGTGAGATAGCGGCGATTCGGAATCGAGACAACAGGCGCGGCCCCATCCCCGGCGAGACCGGAACGGGGCCGCGACGGGTCACCGCCGGGAGATCCGGGAGGACGGAGCTCTGGACTCGGAGCGGACCGGAATCCGCAGGGCCTCGGCCGAAGCGGACCTGCCGACCAGAGCCGAATAAAGCACCTTGTAGCACCAATACCTCAGATAACCCAGGGGAGAAAATTTGTTACCCGGCTGCCAATTTTGGTCAGTCAACTCTTCCGTCATCGAGCTCATCGACCGCCTCCTTCCCTTGGACGAGCGTCGTCCTCGGATACGTCCCTGTTGCCTTCTGAGGTTGACGAGCGGAGGGGATTGCAAGGCGAGGGCCAGGTGTTGGCGCGGGCCCGTTCCAAACCCCGCGGGGCCGCTTCCATGCCCCGCGGGGCATGGAACCCGGTCGCCGGTCCGCCAGAGGCGCGCTCCGGAGCTGATTCCGGGCGGGCCGGCCGTCCATGGTAAGATCCCGGGCCTCTTCAGGGAAGGCTACGGGCCCGTCCCGTGTTATCCCGGTGGGACCTCCCGTCCCGGCCCCTTCAGACATTCGCCCGGCCGAGCGCGGAGCGCACAATCCATGGACATGACGAACGATCCGGTTTCCCAACGGCGAACCTTCGCCATCATCTCGCACCCCGACGCGGGCAAGACCACCTTGACCGAGAAGCTCCTGCTCTTCGGCGGCGCCATCCAGATGGCCGGCGCGGTCAAGGCGCGCGGCGAGGCCCGGCGCGCCCGCTCGGACTGGATGAAGGTCGAGCAGGAGCGCGGCATCTCTGTGACCTCTTCGGTGATGACCTTCGAGTACGGCGGCTGCACCTTCAACCTGCTCGACACCCCCGGCCACGAGGATTTCAGCGAGGACACCTACCGCACGCTGACCGCCGTCGACTCGGCCGTGATGGTGATCGACGCCGCCAAGGGGATCGAGGCCCAGACCCGCAAGCTGTTCGAGGTCTGCCGGCTGCGCAACGTCCCCATCGTCACCTTCATCAACAAGCTCGACCGCGAGGGGCGCGACCCCCTCGACCTGATGAGCGAGATCGAGCAGGACCTCCAGCTCCACGTCACCCCCGCCGCCTGGCCGATCGGCATGGGGCAGGATTTCCTCGGCGCCTACGACCTCCGCCACGAGCGCCTGGTGCTGATGGACCGCTCGCAGCGCGCCGTGGTCCGCGAGGGGGAGGTGGTCGAGGGGCTGGACGATCCCAAGCTCGCCAGGCTCCTTCCAGGCTATGCCGTGGAACGGCTGCGGGAGGGGGTCGAGATGGCGCGGGGCCTCTGCCCGCCACTCGACGTCGAATCCTACCGCGAGGGGCATCTGACGCCGGTCTTCTTCGGCAGCGCGGTCAACAACTTCGGAGTCCGCGAGCTGCTCCAGGGGCTGGTCGAGCTGGCGCCGCCGCCGCGCCCGGCGGCGACCGAGACGCGCGGCGTCGACCCCCACGAGGAGAAGGTGACCGGCTTCGTGTTCAAGATCCAGGCGAACATGGACCCCAAGCACCGGGACCGCATCGCCTTTGTGCGCTTGGTCTCCGGCCGCTTCGAGCGCGGCATGAAGCTGCTGCACGTCCGCTCCGGCAAGACGATGTCGATCCACAACCCCGTGCTCTTCCTGGCCCGCGACCGCGAGCTGGCGGAGGAGGCCTGGGCCGGGGACATCCTGGGCATCCCGAACCACGGCAACCTGCGGATCGGCGATGCGCTGACCGAGGGGGAGGAGCTGCGTTTCACCGGCATCCCGAGCTTCGCGCCCGAGCTGTTGAAGAGGGTACGCGCCGAGGATCCGATGCGCTCGAAGCACCTGGGCCGGGCCCTGCTCCAGCTCGCCGAGGAGGGAGCCGCGCAGGTCTTCCGGCCGGCCTTCGGCAACGAGTGGATCGTCGGCGTGGCCGGCGCCCTGCAGTTCGACGTGCTGGCGGACCGCATCCGCACGGAGTACAACATCCCAGTCCATTTCGAGGGGACGACCCTGTTCACCGCGCGCTGGGTCGACACTGAGGACCACCAGCTCCTCAAGCGCTTCACCAACGCCAACCACGCCGCCATGGCCGAGGACCACAACGGCTCCCCCGTCTTCCTGGCGCGCAACGCTTGGCACCTGAAGACGACGGGGGAGGAGTGGCCGAATCTGAAGCTTCTGAAGACGAAGGAGCAGGTGCAGTAGGGCCGGCGGTGAGCCCCCCGCCCGGACCCTCACCCCTGCCCCTCTCCCGACCCCTCCCACCCTCCCTCACCGGGAGAGGGGCAAAACCCGTAGGGGCGGCCCTGTGTGGCCGCCCTGGGCGGGGGTGGCCTCCTCATAGGGTGGCCACACAGGGCCGCCCCTACAAAACACCCCGCGGACAGGCCCCCCTCTTCTCCCGGTGAGGGAGGGCGGGAGGGGTCGGGAGAAGAGGGCTGGGGTGATGAGGGCCTACACGTTCCGCGTCGCGATCGCCGGGGCTACCCGGGCTCCCCGCAGGGCGGGGCCGAGGGCCGCTCCGAGGCCGATCGTCCAGAGCGCCACGGCCCCAGCGGCCACGGTCGCCGGGCTCAGCTTCGCCCCGGCGACCCAGGTGACGATCCCGAAGTTGAGCCCATAGGCCAGCAGCACCCCGAGCACCACCCCGAAGCTGGTCACCATCCAGTTCTCCAGCAGGAAATGGCGGACGATCGCCAGCCGGTCCGCTCCCAGGGCGCGCCGGGTGCCGATCTGCCTCTGCCGCTCGGCCACCGAGAAGGAGGTCAGGCCGACGATCCCCAGGGCCGTCACCAGCACCAGCAGCGCCATCACGGCGTTGAGCGAAGCCACCAGCAGCCGGTCGCGGCCGTGGAACTCGTCGCGGTTCTCGACCGTGGTCCGCAGGCGGACGAAGCGCCCCTTCTCCACCCCCAGCAGGGCCTTCTCCAACTGGGGGATCAGTGGCGCCGGGTTCCCCCGCGCGCGGACGAGATAGCGGGAGCCGTAGTCGAAGCCCACCGAGCGGGAAGGGACGAACATGATCTTCTCGGAGCTGTCGCCGAACGGGTTGTAGAAGTGGTCGACGATCCCCACGATGGTGAAGCGCTGCGACTCGTCGGCGTCGGCCATCGGCTTGCCCACGGCGTTGCCGCCCGGATAGAGCTGGTCGGCGAGCGCGCGGCTCACCACCACGGGCTGCACCTCGCTCAAAGGGGCGTCGCCGCCATGGTCGTACTCCGCCTCGGTGAAGCCCCGCCCCTGGGTGATGGGCAGCCCCAGAGTGTCGAAGAGGCCGGGATCCGCCTCGGCGCGCTGGGTGCGGGCCGGCTCGTTGCGGGTGCCGGGCACGCGCATGGCGGTGATGTTGCCGCTCCTCTCCCAGGGCCGGAGAGCGGTGTGGGAGACCGCGCGCACGCCGGCCACGGCCGCCAAGGCCCGCCGGTCCTGGTCCACCAGCCGGTCGAGGACTTTCTGGTCCCGCAGACGGTCGTCGAACGGGTTGCTCCGGATGGCGATCAGGTGCTCGTCGTCGAACCCTGACGGCTTGGCGAGCTGAGCCCGGGTGTCCAGGATCAGGCTCAGGCAGTTGGCCACGATGGCGAGCGTCAACGCCACCTCGGCCACGATGAGGATCACCCGCGCGCGGTTGCGCAGGAGGGAACGGAAGATGGGTCCGAATTCCATGGCGGTCTCTCCTACCTACTGGCTCTTGAGGTGACGGGCGGGCGGGATGGCGCAGATCCGCCACGCGGGATAGAGGCCGGCGATGGCCCCGGCGAGGAGCGACAGGACGACGGCGGCGAAAACCATGGGGATGTCGAGCTGGAAGAACGCCACCCCCTCCGGCCCGTCGCCGTAGACGCGGTTGAGCACCGCGAGGCCGGCGAGCGAGAGCAGCACCCCCAGGAGGCCCCCGGCCAGTCCCATCAGCTCGCACTCCACCAGGTGCTGGACGAAGATGGTCCACCGGCTCGCCCCCAGAGCCCGGCGCACCCCCACAGTGGAGGCCCGGGCCAGGAACTTGCCCAGGAACAGGCCGATCAGGTTGAGCGCCGCCACCACCAGGAAGAGCAGCGAGATGGCGGCCAGCGCCTTGGTCTGCGGCGGCACCACCTTCAGCTCCGCCATCAGGTTGAGCAGGGAGGTGACCCGGTTGTTGAGCGGATGCGGGAAGCGGCCGAGCCTCTTCTGCTCGCGGGCGTAGGCGTCGAGGAAGCTCTCATAGGCCTTGACCCTTTGGGGGTCCGGCAACTCCACCCAGAAGCCCAGGAAGAGGACCTCGTTCACCATGAGCTGCGAGGCGTAGGGGAGCTTGTCCTCCCCGGGTTGCGGGGTCCGCCAATTCATCTGCATCTCATTGGGCTGAAGCTCCATGGGCCCGGTGAGCGCGAGCGGCAGGAAGATGGATTCCGGCGCCTCCAGGGAATTGCCGAACAGCCCGAAGGCCCGCACCCGCGGGCGCCAGGGCGCGAGCACGCCGGCGATCCGCAGCTCGTGGCTCCCCAGGCGGAGCGTGCGGCCGACGCTGTTCGCGCCGCCGAACAGGCGGTCGTTGAGCGCCGAGCTGATCACGGCCACCGTCTCCGGCTTGGCGTCGGCTTCGCGGCTCCAGGGACCGCCGTAGCGGAACGGCGCCGCGAACATCGGGAAGAAGTCCGCCGTGGCGAGGCGGAGGCTCTCGCGGAAGGGGCGCGCTCCATCCTGGGGAAAGACCGTCGCCAGAGAGGAGAACGTGGCCGTGCTACGGGCCGGGATGCGGCTCTTCAGGAGCTCCTGGGCGTCCCGGTAGGTGACCAGCGGCGGCGGCGTCTGGAGGAAGGGGTCGTCCGCCGCCCCCCAGGAATTCATCCGCACGTAATGGAGGGAACCGCTCTTGCCCGGCACGGGGTCCCGCGCCAGCACGTGGTAGGCGGTGATGAAGGTCGTCGAGACCCCCACGCCCAGGGCGATGCCGAGCAGGATCAGCGCCGAGAGCACCGGGTAGCGCCGGACGCTCTTCCAGGCCAGGCGGAGGTTGTAGAGCAGCATGGCCGCCTCCTTACCTCGCCACCTGGCGCGAGGACGTTTCCCGCTCCACCCGGTTGAGGGGGAACGGCGTGATCCGCTCGAAGTCGACCAGCCGGCCGTCAGCGATGTGGAGCTGCCGGTGGGCGCGCGCCGCGTGCTCCGGGTTGTGGGTGACCATGATGATGGTCGTCCCGGCCTCGTTGACCGCCTCCAGGATCTCCATGATCTCGCGCGCCATGGCGGAGTCGAGGTTGCCCGTGGGCTCGTCGGCCAGGATCAGCTTGGGATCGCCGGCCAGCACGCGGGCGATGGCCACCCGCTGCTGCTGACCGCCCGAGAGCTGGGAGGGCAGATGGCGGAGGCGCGAGGAGAGCCCCACCATGGCGATCGCCTTCTCGATCCGCTCCTTGCGCTCCCGGGCCGGCAGGCGGCGGTAGCGCAGGGGGACGTCGACATTGTCGAACACGTCGAGGTCCGGCAGCAGGTTGAACCCCTGGAAGATGAAGCCGATCTTCTCATTGCGGACGCGCGACATCTCGCGGTCCGAGAGGCGGGAGACGTCCATCCCGTCCAGCCAGTATTTCCCCTGCTCGAAGGCGTCGAGCAGGCCCGAGACGTTGAGGAAGGTCGTCTTCCCCGAGCCCGAGGGACCGGTGATGGTGACGAATTCCCCCTCGTCCACCGACAGCGAGAAGTCGCGCAGCGCCCGGGTCTCGACCATCCCCGTGCGGTAGATCTTGGATACGTTGTCCATCCTGAGCATCGGCATGGCAGCCTCCGTAAAATTCTTATGGATCAAGGGCTTCAGCGCCGGACCAGAACGGTTTTGGCGCCGTTGAATTGCTCGGTGTCGGAGAGGAGGACGCGGTCCCCCTCCTTGAGCCCATCGACGATCTCCACCTCGGAGACGCTGGTGGCGCCCACCCGGATGGGTTGCAGGGTGGCGAGGCCGTCGGCGAGCATGTAGGCTTGCCGGCCGCCTCCGGCTTCGAGGAACGGTCCGCGGGCGACCTCGAGGACGTTGGGACGGGTCTCGAAGACCAGCCGCAGGGAGACCCGCTGGCTCTGGCGCAGACCCTCCGGCGGGGCGCCCTGAAATTGCACGGTCCCCTCGACCTGCCCCGCCCGCACCTCGGGGGAGAGGGCGGTGAGGGTGCCGGGGACCTCGCGGCCGCCGTAGGAGATCGCGGCGGGCGTGCCGATCGCCGCCTCGGCGGCGTAGGACTCGGGGATCTCGACCTGGATCTCGTACTTGGAGAGGTCGACGATGGTGAGCAGCGGCGCGTTCTGGGCCACGGCGTCGCGGTCCTGGGCGTCGACGGTGGCGACGAGGCCGTCGAACGGGGCGCGGATGGTCAGCTCCCCTACCCGCCGTTCGAGGTCGGCGACCACCAGGCGCTGGCGCTCGACTTGGCGGCGGCGGTCCTGCACCTCGAAGTCGCGCGACTCGCGGCCGAGGCTCCCCCCCTTGTCCGCCTGCTCGAGCTGCACCTCGGCCACCCGCACTCCGTCGCGGGCGCGCTCGTAGTCGACCTCGTTGAGGAGCCCCTCCTTGCGGAGCTTCTCGGCCCGCTCCAGGTCGCGGCGCGCGGCCTCCAGACTGACCCGCCGGAGCTTCACGGTCTGCTCGTCCCCCTGGTTCTGCTGACGGGCGGAGAGTTCGCCGCGGGCGAGGTCGGACTCCATCGACTGGAGCCGGGCCTGCTCCTGCGCGAGCTGCGACTTGAGGTCGGGGCTCTCGACGGTGGCGAGGATCCGCCCCTGGCGGACCGCCTCGCCGGCCTTCACCGCCAGCGCGACGATCCCCTGGGCCGGGCTGTAGAGACGGGGGTGGTTGGCGGCGACGACGCGCCCCTGGGCGGAGACGTCGCGCTGGAGGTCGCCGCGCACGACGGTGGCGATCTGGAGCCGGTCGAGGTCGACCGACTGCTCCGCCCGCGCCCAGCGCTGGAGGGAGGGGGCCAGCACGGCGGCCAGGGTCACGGCCCCGGCGGCCGCCGCCAGCCCGATCTTCACGCGCCGGGAGAGCCCCGGCGCCTTGTCGACGATCTGGTCCATGGAATCGGTCTCTTGGATCATGCCGACCCTTATAGGCAACGGCTGTGCCATGGGCGGAGAATCATAGAAACCCTTTATTTCCCGTTGTTTATAACAGCGGACAGGTGTCCGGCCGGACGTCCGGTTGACAGGTGTCCGGCGGACGGGCGGACAGATGTCCGGGGTGCGGTCGAATCGGGAGACCGGTATACTTCCTTCATGGCCAAGGCTGCGGCGAAGGCACGGACCGTGCGGGTCGATCTTCCGGATGAGGCTTTCCAGCACCGTCCCTGGGAGCCCCATGAGATCGCGGAGGAGATGCGTCTCCTCTGGCTCCTCGAAGAGGTCCGTTCCCGGCGTCTGGGTTATGGCAAGGCCGCCGAGCTGGCGGGGGTTCCCCTGGCGCGATTCCTCGCGTTGATGGGGCAGCACCACGTCACCTCCTTCGACTACGACGCCGACGAGCTGGCGCGCGAGCTCGGGACCGGCTCTTGATCGTCGTATCGGACGCAGGTCCCCTCATTCATCTCAGCCTGGTGAGCTCTCTCGGCCTGCTGCGCGAGATCTACGGCCGGATTCTGATTCCCAGGCTCGTCTACGACGAGGTCGTGAAGAAGGGGGAGGGTCTGGCCGGCGGCACCGAGGTCGCCGAGGCCGACTGGATCGAAGTCAGCGACTCCCCCGAGTCTGACCTGTTCCGTCTCCTCAGGACTCACCTCGATTCAGGGGAAACCGCTGCCATCTGCCTGGCCATGGAGCGGAAGGCCCAGTGGATCCTTTCGGATGACCGGCCGGCCCGTCTGGCAGCCGAGGCTTTAGGCCTTCAGGTCAAGGGCACTCTCGGCATCCTGGCAGTAGCGAAACGGGAAGGTCTCATCCCCGCTGTCGCTCCTCTTCTGCGGCATCTTCAGAGCTCTGGAGTCTGGCTGGCAGAAGAGCTCGTCGCGAAAGTGCTCAAAGATTTCGGCGAAAGACCTGAAGAGTAAAGGCTTGAAGCCGGAGGACAAAAAAAGAGGCGCGCGACATCCGTCACGCGCCGTTGAATGAGAGGAGGCTCTCCGCGTAGGTTGACCGGGCGACCAACCCTCCCCGCGGAAGCCGCTCATCTAGTAAGTTGCCGCACCCCATCTTTTTTTGACACGGATCGCCAAATTCAATAAATTGGATTCAAAAGAGGAGTCACGGGGGCGCCCCGGACGGGCGGCGCCCTCGAAATCTACCGTCCAAACAGGCCGCGCTTGCGCCGGCGGGGGCCGTAGAAGCGCTCGTCGTCGTAGAGGTCGCCGGCGTAGTAGCTCTGGTCCGGATAGGCGGCGCCGGGCGCCGGAGGGGGCGGCGGGACGTAGCCACTGTCCCAGCGCTGCCGCACGCCGTTCTCGTACTCGCGGCCGAACGCCTTGTGGTCGTACGGCGGGAGGACGGCCACGTCGTGGGCATCCAGCGAATCGACGTAGACGTCGTCGTGGTCGTCGTCCAGCCGGGCGGTGCCGATCGGCACCAGCACGTGCCGGTGCTCCAGCAGGGCGCCGGTGTAGGCCACGCCGGGGACGGGAGGCAGGCTTCGGAGCAGGTCGTTGTCCAACTCCACGTCGAGATAGCGGACGCGCATCGCGGCGGTGTCGACCAGCAGGTCATGGACCTCGCCGATCTTGCGGCCGTCGCGGCCGAGCACCTTCCAGCCGCGGACGTCGGGATCGTCGCTCGCGACCTTGTAGCCCTTGAGCTCCTTGAGCGGAGCGATCTGAGGCGCCACGGTGGTGCCCGTGGCACGAACGTCGTCATTCCTCATGGATAGCCTCCTTCGAGCTCGCGCTCGGGTCAGGCGCACCGGGTGGCCGGCACGAAGGCGTGGACCGGCGCCGGAGCGCTCCACTGGAGCACCGCGGTGTTGTTCACGTTCTGGGTGGTGTGGTTCCGGTTCGCCAAGAAGGCCCAGACGATCAGGGCCAGCACGATGATGGCGAGGAGGATCGCCCAGACGGGCAACCCCTTTTTGCGCTCGATCTTGATTTCGGCCATTGAAGAACCTCCTGGCCGGGTATCCGTAGGAACGCGTGGCGGCGGGGTTTTCAGGAACGCGGGGAGCAGCGCCGCCCGGCGAGGGACCAGATCTCCCGGCTGCGGTCCCCACCCGGAAAACTGCAAGGATCGGGCCGGATGAGGGTCCCTTCGCGATAGAATCGTTTCCTCTCACGGAGACAGACAACATGGTCGGCAGAGTCGTCGGCAGCTACCGGATCGTGGAGAAGATCGGCGAAGGCGGCATGGGCGCCGTCTACCGGGCCGTCGACGAGATGCTCGAGCGGGAGGTGGCGGTCAAGGCCATCCGCCCCGAGCTGGCGCGCGAGCCCGAGATCGTCGAGCGCTTCCGCTCCGAGGCGAAGATCCTGGCCCGCATCCACCATCCGGCGATCGCCACCATCTACAGCTTCTTTCACGACGGCGGCGAGCTGTTCCTCGCCATGGAGTACGTGCGCGGCCGGACGCTCTCGGAGGTGCTCGCGGCAGGCGCCCTGCCCTGGCGGCGGGCCGTGGCGCTGCTCGGCACAGCCCTCGACGGCATCGAGCAGGCGCACCGGGCGGGGATCATCCACCGCGACCTCAAGCCGGACAACCTCATGCTCACCGAGGCCGACACCCTCAAGGTGATGGATTTCGGGATCGCCCGCATGCCCGGGAGCAGCCATCTCACTCGCACGGGCCTGCTGATCGGCACCCTCCGCTACGTGGCTCCCGAGCAGATCCGGGGGGAGGAGGTGGACCGCCGCACGGACCTCTACGCGCTGGGGGTCGTGCTCTACCAGATGCTCACCGGGCGCGTGCCGTTCGACGGGCCGACCGACTTCCTGATCCTCAAGGCCCAGCTCGAGGACCCGCCGCCGGCCCCCAGCGCGGTGGTCCCGGAGATCCCCGTCTGGCTCGACCGCATCGTCCTCAAGGCGCTGGCGAAGGCCCCGGCGGACCGCTTCCAGACGGTCGACGAGCTGCGGGTCTTCCTCGCCGGGCAGGGATTGCTCCCGCTGCCGGACGCGGAGATCCAGGATCTGCCTACCTTGATCCTGCCGCCGCGACGCACGGCGGCCACTCCGCCGCCTCCGGCCTCTCCCGAGACGATTGAGACCGACCGGCCGCGCCTGTCCGCCGGTCCGCCGCCGGGCACCTCCTACCGGCCGGTGCGCGAGGCGGGGGGACGGCGGGGCATCCTGATCGCGATCGCGACCGTGCTGGTGCTGGCGGCCGCGCTCACCGCGCTCTTCCTGGGGACCCGCCGCGAGCCGGAGCCGGTCCACCCCGCTCCGGCGCCGGTCCCGGCGGCCTCCGGTCCCACTCCCGTCCAAGCGGAAACCACGGTGGCCGCCAACCCGGCTCCCCAGCCGGCCGCGCCTCTGGTGAGCGCCTCTCCGCCACTGCCGGCTCCAAAGCGGCGGGAGAACCCGAAGCCTGCGGTGAGCCCGGAGCCTACCGTCGCCGCGCCCGCGCCTGCTCCGGAGAAGGCGGCACCGGCGCCCGAGCCCGCTCCGGCCCAGGAAGAGGCGCTCTCCCAGGACCTCCCCCGGCTGACCGGCGAGTTCGTCGAGAGGAGCGAGAAGCTCCTGGACCTCTACAAGGGGTTCCTCGACAAGAAGGAGGACGGCGGCGCCGAGCTCACCGACGCGGACAACCAGCTCAAGGACGAGATGGACGCCCTCACCGCCGCCGCGGACCGCTTCAACAAGCGGGTCAACGAGCGCTTCTTCGTCCGCGCCTGGGACCGCCTGAAGCGGCAGGACCAGCAGGAGGCGATCCGCCGAAGGTCACAGGACGTCGCGGGCGCGGTCGGCCGCATCGACCGGCTGATGGCCCAGGTCCAGCCCGGCCCGGACGTGCGGCAGGAGTGGCAGGAGGTGCGACGCCGCTGGGCGCGGGTGACCCAGGTCCTGGCCAGCCATTAAGAAACCGAAGACAGAGGACCCAAAGGACGGCAAGGACGGAAAACGCTGGAGGGATTTTTCCCTCTTCTCCCGGTGTGGGAGGGACGGGAGAAGAGGGCCGGGGTAATGAGGGTCTTGGGGGCGGGGGGCTCTGCCTAATGCTCCACCACCACCGCCTTCTCCTCCTCCAGCCCCCGCCAGGTCTCCTCGCTGTCGTCGAAGATGGGGAGGTTGGGGGCGCGGCCGCGGGCGGCGTTGACGTGCCAGCCCCAGAGGAGGGCCCACTTCATATAGGTGCCGTACGCCTGGAGCATGCAGAAGACCAGGCCGTGCATGCCGTCGAGGATGCCGAGTTGGAAGATGTAGGTGCGGAAGAAGCGCCAGATGGAGCGGCCGAAGATCTGGGTGAAGCCGGACTTCCGCTTCTCGCGCCAGTTCTGGGCGGCCCCCCAGAAGCTGTACTTCTCGATCCGCCGGACGTACTCGTCGAGCGAATCGGCCATGTAGTGGTCCATGAAGCTTTTCAGCACCGGCGCCGGCCCCTTGGTGATCATGTCGGCGTGGACCCGGCGGTTGGGGTAGCGGGCCGAGCCGTTCCTGATCAGGCGGACCACGCGGTCGTGCTGCCAGCCGGAGAAGCGGATCACGCGGTCGAGGAAGTAGACCCGCCGCTTGACGGTGTAGGCCTCGAACTTCGGCCCCGAGGCGAGCAGCCCCTGGATCTCCTTGTGGAGGGCCGGGGTGCAGCGCTCGTCGGCGTCGAAGATCAGGATCCACTCGTTGGCGACCTGGTCCATGGCCCAGTTCTTCTGGGAGGCCGAGCCGTAGTAGGTGCGCTGGTAGAAGCGGACCTTCTCGAAGCCGCGGACGATCTCGGGGGTGCGATCGGTCGAGAAGGAATCGACCACCAGGATCTCGTCGCACCAGAGGAGCGACTCGATGCAGCCGGCGATGTTCGCCTCCTCGTTGAAGGTGGTGATGATCGCCGACACGCGCGGCCGGGCGGATGAGTTGGGGTCTCGGGCGGGCATACGAATCTCCGCGCCAAGCCTATCAGAGCGCTCCGCCTGCTAGAATCCCGCCCGCGAGCCCAAACCACCGACACCATGCGCTCCTACCTCGTCTTCCTGGTCCTGTTGATCGTGAAGGTCCTCGCCCGGCTCTTCTACCGGATCGACGTCAAGTGGATCGGCGACGTGCCGCCCGATCCCTGGCGGCGGGTGCGCCTGGCCGCCATCCTCAACCACACCAGCCTCTACGAGGCGCTGTTCGCCGGCGCCTGCCCGGCCCACTTCCTCTGGCGCCTGGCCCGCCACGGGGTGGTGCCGATCGCCCAGAAGACGAAGGACCGCGCCCTTGTGGGGCGCTTCTACGGCTTAGTCGCCGCGCGGGTGGTGTCGATCACCCGCGAGCGGGATGAGACCTGGAGCGAGGTGCTACGCCAGATCGACCCCGACGCCATGGTGATCATCCTCCCCGAGGGGCGGATGAAGCGGGCGAACGGCCTCGACTCCGAGGGGAAGCCGATGACGGTGCGCGGCGGCATCGCCGACATCCTGGAGACGATGGGCGAGGGGCGGATGCTGATCGCCTACAGCGGCGGCCTGCACCACGTGCAGGTGCCGGGTGAGCGCTTCCCCCGCCTCTTCAAGACGATCCGCCTGCGGCTGGAGATCGTGGACATGGCCGCCTACCGCGCCGCCCGCCTGGAGGAGGGGGGCCCCAAGGGGTTCCGCCGCGCCGTGGTGAAGGATCTCGAACAAAGGCGCGACCTCAACTGCCCGATCGATCCGGAGACGGACCCGACGGCGTGGGCGCGGCGGGAGTCGGAGGGCTCCGCAGAGACCCAGTAGGAGCCTCCGGCGGAGGGTGTAGAGACGTCCCAGTCCGTTTCAGCACGGCGCTCGCAGGCCCTCAACGTCGCCGGGTAGACCTGGGTGGTTGCCCACCCAGGCCCCCCACAGACCCGTACGTGCGGAACTACCGCATACGGTTCCTCAGATCACGGATTCGCTAAGCCGGTGCGCTATCCGTTGGCATCTCGTTAAGAGGAGATCA
>JBJMHA010000087.1:0-148974 GCA_045807625.1 Thermoanaerobaculia bacterium
TGGGCCTGGGCGGCAACCGAACGCGTCCAGCGTCGGAAATGCGCCTCGAAGCGCTTGGAGAAATCCTGAAATCGAAACCCCATCCCTTCGAGCGGGACTGGGGCATTGGTGGTCTCCTTGGACTTACATCCGTTGGGGCGGGCCTGGGGGACTCTTGGTGCCTCCCGGAAACTCTAAATCCCGCCCTGCCGTAACTTTACGCCGCCAAGGCACCCAAAGGCAAGACCCCTGCGCCAGTCTGACAAAGTAGAAGTAAGCCCATGGTCAAACCGGAAGCTGACGCCGTACGGGCTTGGATCCTGTACGACGACGATGAGTTCCCGCCGTTCTAACTCATCGAGTGCATCGATACCCTTTTGTCCAAGCAGGTGTTCAATGAAAGAAGCCGGAAACGTTTCGCCAAAGATCGCCGCCGCTTCGATGGCGGCGGTACATGACTGTCTTTGTTCGGAAGGGAGGCGGCTGTAGAGGATCAGTTCCTGCAGTTGGGCATAACTGCCGAAGTCCGATCGACTGGAATGTTCATGAAGTTGCAGCCGACCATCATCGAGCACGCTCAAAGTACCGAGTTGGCGAAGTGCCTTGAGCCTCGACATGAAGACTTGAAATGATGGTTCGTCTATGAGCGCCAACAACAATGCCTGCGTGGCTGAATCACGCGAGGCGGCTTCTACGAATGCCTTTAGTCGCGCCTGCGTTTCTGCTTCTAACACAACTTCGACCGGCTGAGTATGTCGCCGGATAATCCGCTCCACTTTTTGCGGCAGGCCGGCACCATCAGTCCTAGTCGTTAACAGACAAGGTATTCCTGAAGAGGGAGATAGCGCCTCAACGACAATCGCCTCATCCAGTTCAGTGGCGTCCTGCAAGTTGTCGATGATCAGATGTTTCGAGGTGGACGAGACGAGGGTCACCAAAGAATGTGCAACTGCCGAATGCATGTGTCCCCTGCGCTCGCCGCAGAAGTCGGCCACAACCGTCAAATGTTGGTAATTGCAAGCCACAGATCTTGACAGATCCTCAACGAGTTTGGTGGGCAATTGTGCGAGAAATTGTACGGGCCAGCCGGTGACGTGCTGCACCATTGTTTCGAGCAGACCGTCCGGTTTGTCCGAACGAGATAGGTCCACATATAGCGACTGCGAGAGCCTCCGTTGAGATTCGATGAGCACTCGTGATTTCCCGCATCCAGCGCCGCCGCGCAGGTGGACACTTTGGCCACCGCTCATCAAAGCGAGTACGCGTGGGAGTAATCCGCCAGGGTCCGCAAAGATGTGGTCGATACGCCGACGCGATTCTAGGTTCTGGTCGTATTCAACCGCGCATTCGCTTTGCGGAGTGTCGCAATCGGGTGGCTCGAATGTAACTGTTAATCCATCATAAGGATGATGCCCCACCCGATCGGCTGCAAGTCGGAGAACTCTCTTTGCGTGGTGGTGTAGGTCGACTTCATCCACGACGATGCCGTCCTTACGAAGTTTGGCACGCCCGCCAATCCGTCCTGAGTTATGCACGACGATTTGAAGCGGTTGGCTGTCTCCCCAGAAAATTGGGCGGTTATCAACATAAGCGCGCATATCGACTCTAGTGTCGTATTGCGCCGGACTTGGCGGCGGATAGACACCAAGATGCGAGTGCCAGACCTCGGGATGGCGACGTCCCATCTCGATAAGATCATCCTGATCAATCCAGGAGATATTCATGCGGCCGCGCTCATTCACGCGCAGGAAGCAGTTTACAGCTTGGCTGTTAAATTTATACGTTGAGAACACTACCAAGCAGCTGCATTTGTTTTCGAGCAAGGCCCAGAGCGAGCGATTGATGTCCTCGAGACTGATCGCTCGTCGGTGCTTCGTAGTTCGTGACTTGCATTCGACAAGACAGACGACCTCCGGCGATGGACCATTAATGGTCTTCGCTCTCTGGTGAATGAGAATATCCTTGCCCTCGTCGTTGCCGCCTTTGGACATATGCTCAACAGAATAGCCCTGAGCACGCAGAAGATCCGTGCAGAAGCGTTCGAAGCGATGTCCACCATCTTCGCTCGCGAATATTGTCCAATCAAAGTCAAGACCTACCATTGTGTACTGATATCCCCGATAATTCCTAGTTATCTGTGTTTGGCAGTGTCTACTTTAACCTGCGCGGAGTCGATTCCTTTGGACTACTTGCTTATGAGGAAGTATGTCCCTGCGGCTGTATTATCCGAAAGTGGCGTCGTGGATGTTTCGCTGTCAAGAGTCTGAGCTGTTGGCCATCGCGGACTTCAGTGTAGAGTTGGGTAACCAAAATTGAGCTATGACCCAAGAGTTGCTGGATGTATCTGATGTCTACCCCCTCTTCTAGCAACAACGTCGCTACCGAATGCCGCAGCATATGCGGCGTCACCTTCCCTCCCACCCCCGCCCCGCCCGCGTACCGCCGCAGCCCCGCCCGCACGGACTGCTCCGACAGCCGTCCTCCCAACCGGTTGTGGAAGAAGTAGCCGTTACCTTCGGCCTCTTCCACCTGCTCCTCCCAGAGCGCACGGTAGTCCTTCACGGCACCCAGCGCCTCCTCGTCGCAGAGTTGCAGAATCCTCTCTCTTCCGCCCTTTCCTAGTATTTTAACTCTTCCGCGCCGCAAGTCCACATCCTCGTCCTTGAGGTGGCAGACTTCCGCCACTCTCGCGCCGGTGGCGAAGAGGATCTCCAGGACGGCGATGTCCCGGACCAGGGCCTTGTAGGCGTAGGAGCCGGAGTCGGGGTGGTCCTGCTTGAGGCGGTAGAGGTGCTTGAAGAGGCGCTTGAGGTCGGGGAGGGGGATGGTGCGGGGGAGGCGGTGGGTCTCTTTGATCCTCACCTCCATCTTGCGGAAGGGGTTCACGGCGATCGCGTCCTCCCTCTCGAGGAAGTGGAAGAGGGCCTTCAGCGTCGCCACCTTGCGCTTGACGCTCTTCTCCTTCAGGGGGCCGAAGAGGCTCTTGATGTAGGCGCGGAGGGCGGTCTTGTCCACCGCGGGCAGGGTGGCGATCTCCAGGTGCTCGGCCAGGTACTCCCGGAACTGGCGGAGGTCGATCGAGTAGGCCTTGAGCGTCTTTGGGCTGAGGTTCTTCTCGTAGCGGCAGTGGAAAAGGAACTGCGAGATGGCTTCCTGTAATTCCATTCGTGGATCTCCCCTCCAGGATCTCGGAAGCGGGGATCATAGCGTTGAAAGGCGGAATCTCGCGGGGTGGCAATGTTTCGTCAGGGAACGACGGAGACGGTCTGGGAGGTCCGGGGGGGAAAACTTGGCTAGAAGGCCGGCGAGGACGCCGGCGGTCCCAGGGGGGTAAAAAACGAAGAGCCCGGCTCGGGGCCGGGCTCGTTCAGGGTTGAGGATGGAAGGCGGGACTAGCGGACCGGCGGACGGTTCTGGTCCTGGTCCTGGTTCTGGTTGCGGTCCCGGTTGCGGTTCCGCTGCTGGCGGCCCTTGCCCTTGCCGTTCCCCTTCTGCTGGTCGTCCTGCTGCTGGCGGCGGGCTTGGCCGTTATGGTTCCCCTGGGACTGCGGGGGCGGCTGTTGCTGCCGGTTCGCCCGCGGAGGAGCCTGCTGGCGGTCCTGCTGCGGATTGACGGCCCGCGGCGGACGCTGGTCGCCCTGGTCCTGCGGCGGCTGCTGATAGCGGCGCCGGTCATTGTACCGGCGGCCGTTCTGGTCCTGCTGGTCGTTGTCCGGATTCACCTGGCGCCGGCGGCCGTTCTGGTACTGGTCCTGCGGCGGCGGGGTGTAGGTCCGCGGCTGGTAGGGCTGGACCTGCCGGTCCGGCTGGGCGCCCTGCTGTTGCTGCTGGCGCTGCTGCCGGATGGCCTGCTGCTGGTCCACCTGCTGCTGGCGCCGGGCGGCGCGGTTCGGATGGGCGGCCTGGAACTGCTCGGCGCTCACCACCGCTCTCCGGGCCGCCGGACGCGAGACCGGCGGAGCCACCTGGACGCTGCGCTGCACCTGCGGCCGGAAGATCTGGACCTGGTTGCCCGAGATCCGGGGCCGCGGCTGGCTGTAGTCCCGCGTCTGGAGGTCGGCGAGCTGGTAACGCGGCACCGAACGGCCGATCACCCGCTGGATGCGGTCGACCGGGATGCCCTGGTTGTAGATCCGGTCCCCTTCGCGCCGGTAGTGGGTGTAGTTGCGGGTCTGGCCCCAGAAGCTGCGGACCCGCGTATACGGCACGACGTAGGACGCGATGCTCAGCGAGAGGAAGTTGCGCTCGGGCACGAACACGTAGGCGTCGGGGCCGATCCCGTAGTCGTAGCTCCCGTAGCCGCCGTTGTAGCCATAACCGCCGCCGTAGCCGCTGTCATAGCTGAGGTCGACGCCGGGGGGCAGCGGAGCCCAGCCGACGTAGTCGCCGCCCTCCTGCCAGGAGACCCAGGCCGGACCCCATTCGTCGCCGGGCACCCAGGACCAGCCGATCTCGGGGTCCTGGTACCAGCGGCCGTAGTGGTAGGTGGCCCAGCCGTAGGGCTCATCCGTGATCCAGGTCCACCCCTGGTCGGTCCAGACCCAGTGGCCGTCTTCGTAGGGGCGCCAGCTCGAGGAGATGGCGCTCGGCGTCCAGACCCAGCCGTAATTCGGGCGCTGGATCCAGTTCCCGTAGGAGGCCAGGCTGTCGTAGAAGAAGCCGAGGTCCACCGAGGCTCGCCCCGAGGGACCGATATGGATACCCGCCCCGATCGAGACCTGGGCCGAAGCCGCTGTCACGGTGCCGGCCGCCAGGAGGAGCAGGGCGAAGAGCGCATTGCGCGTTGTTTTCATAAGTCACCTCGTTGGTTTGAAGATCCGCGCGGTGTTGGCCTCTCGCAGTGTGGTCCCTCGCGCGGTCACCCCAGATATAGGGGCAAGAGCCGTGCCAGGCGGTTCCCCAGGGGGAAACCGGAGCGGGGACCCCAGGGAAGGAGGGTTGGGGGTTGGGAGGGGACGGGAGAAGCGCTCCAGGAGATCGTTCCCAGGCGCCTTAGCTGACTGGGGCGGTCTGCCCTCCGAGGCCTCACCCTCGGTCCCTCTCCACTTCGTGGAGAGGGAGGGCCCAGAGATTGAGCTCTTACAGATTCGGCAGACCGGCTCAGCTACGTTCCCCCTCTCCACGAAGTGGAGAGGGGGCCAGGGGGTGAGGATTCGGAGGGCAGACCACCCCAGAAGGCAAAAAAAGAGCCCGGCAGGTGCCGGGCTCTTCTCAGGACGGGTTACAGATGGTCCTACTGGCCGTCGTGACCCCGTCCGCCGTGCCGGCGGCCGTTGTCCTGGCCTTGACCGCGGCCCCGGCCGTTGCCCTGGCCGCGATTCTCGTTGCGGTTTTCCCGCTGGGGCGGCGCCTGCCGCTGCCAGCGCTGGTTGTCGTTCTGGTGCTGGGGCTGCTGGTAGCCCCGCTCCCGCACCTGCGGAGCATTGTACTGCCTCTGCTGTTGCCAGCGCTGCTGATTGTCGTTCTGCCTCTGCTGGCGCTCAGCCTGGTTCTGCTGCCAGCGCTGCTGGTTGTCGTACTGCCGCTGCTGGCGGTAGACCTGCTCCTGGTTGCGGCGCTGGTTTTCGAACTGGCGCTGACGCTCGGCCTGGACCTGCCCGCGCTGCTGATTGTCGTACTGCTGGCGCTGGCGGAAGCCCTGGTCCTGATTGCGCGGAACGTCGTACTGGCGCTGCTGGCCGTAGACTTGCTCGCGGTTGCGCCGCGGAGTGTCGTACTGCCGCTGGCGGTCGACTTGGTTCTGGTTCCGGAAGCGGCCATCGGCCTGGCCCTGCGCCTGCCCCTGCTGATACCGCTGGCCGTAGTCGATGCGCTGGCCGTTGCGGCCCTGCCGCGGGGACGCTCCCTGGATCTCGCCGGCGCGGAAGCCCTGGCGGTTCTCCCGCTGGGCCCGGGTCACGCGGTCCGGGAAGGCGGCGCGGAACTGGTCTGCTCGCATCACCGAGCGCCGAGCGTTCGGACGGTCGAGCGGGGTGATCCCGCGCGTCCGCTGCACCTGCGGCCGGAAGAAGGAGATGCGGTTGCCCTCGATCCGGTGGCCACGGTCCCGGAAGCCGTTGAGCTCGGAGAGCTGGTAGCGGGGTACGTTGTGGTAGTACCGCTGGACGTGCTCGAACGGCACGCCCCGGTTGAAGTAGTGGCCGCCGCGGTAGCCGTAGTAGGTGCAGTTGCGGGTGTGGCCCCAGAAGGAGCTCACGCGCACCCACGGCAGGTAGAAGTCGAATAGGCTTATCGACAGGAAGGAGCGCACCGGCACGAAGAGGTAGGCCGAGGGCGCGATCCCGTAGGCGTAGCTGCCGCCATAGCCGTAGCCGCCACCGTAGTAGCCGCCGCCGCCGTAGCCGCCGTAGCCGCCGCCGTAGCCACCGCCATAGGAGTAGCTGTCGTCGTAGCCGTAGCCACCGTCATAACCGTTGTCGTAGCCATATCCGTTATCGTAACCGTTGTCGTAGCCGTAGCCGTCGTCATAGCCGCCGCCGTTGTAGCTGGCCGCGACGTTGGCGCCGGGGGGCAGGGGAGCCCAGCCGACGTAGTCTTGCCCCTCCTGCCAGGAGACCCAGGCCGGGCCCCAGTCGTTGCCGGGCACCCAGGCCCAGCCGATCTCAGGGTCCTGATACCAGCGGCCGTAGTGGTAGGTGGCCCAGCCGTAGGGCTCGTCGGAGAGCCAGGTCCACCCCTCGTCGCTCCACACCCAGTGTCCGGCCTGATAGGGGCGCCAGCTCGCGGAGACCGCGCGCGGCGTCCAGACCCAGCCGTAGCTCGGACGCTCGATCCAGTTCCCGTAGGAGGCCAGGCTGTCGTAGAAGAAGCCCAGGTCCACCGAGGCGCGCCCATGGGAGCCGAGGCTGACTCCACCACCGATGGAGAGCTGGGCCGAGGCCGCCATGGGAAGGGCGCCCAGCAGAAGCAGGGCGCAGAGTACGTTGCGTGTGGTTTTCATGATGAAGTTTACCTCGCCGTGGTGTTTTACCCTAATTTGGGGCGGGTGCCGGCCTTGTTGTCCTACCTTGCTCAGATTCCCGCGCGGATCACCCGACTCTGGTATAGGGCAAGGGTTGTGCCAGGTGTTTCTCCTGGGGAAAGCGTAGAAAAGAGACCTCTGGAGAGGACGGTTTTGCGGGAGTGGGGGGACGGTGGGGGGAGGGTGGCTCCGGTTGAGCTGCCTCCCTCGGTACGCCTGCCCTCCGAAGCCTCACCCTCGATCCCTCTCCACTCACGTGGAGAGGGAGGGCCCAGAGATCGAAATCTTCTGAATCCGGCCAGATCGCTCAGCTACGTTCCCCCTCTCCACGTGAGTGGAGAGGGGGCCAGGGGGTGAGGCTTCGAAGGGCAGGACGCCCCAGAGGGCAAAGAAAGAGCCCGGCTCGCACCGGGCTCTCGGGTTACGAAGGGGCGTCTTTACACGCCCGGAGGCCGCCCATGGCCGTGACGGCCACCGCCGCCCTGGCCGCGGCCACCACCGCCCTGCCCACGGCCGCCGCCGCCCTGGCGCTGGGCGGCCCGCTGCTGCTGCGCCGCCTGCCGCTGCTGGGCCCGGTTCACCCGGGCCTGCTGCCGGTCGACCCGGACCTGCTGGCGGTCAATGCGAGCCTGCCGCTGCTGCTGGGCCGCACCCCTCTGCTGCTGGCGGAAGGCCTGGGCCTGCCGCTGCTGAGCCCGGTCCACCCGGACCTGCTGGCGGTCGACGCGGGCCTGGCGCTGGTCGACCCGGGTCTGGCGCTGGAGCTTCTGCTGCTGGCGGAAGCTCTGGGCCTGCCGCTGCTGGGCCCGGTCGACCTTGACCCGCTGATGATCGACCCGGGCCTGGCGCTGGTCGACGCGGGTCTGGCGCTGCTGGACCTTCTGCTGTTGGCGGGAGACCTGGGCCTGCCGCTGCTGGGCGCGGTCGACCCGGACCTGCTGGCGGTCGATCTTGGCCTGGCGCTGATCGACCCGGGTCTGGCGCTGCTGGAGGGCCTGTCCGCGGACCTCAGCCCTCTGCTGCCTCTGCCGCTGGGCGAAGGCGACGCGCTGCGGATGGGCCGCCTTGAACTGGGCCGCGCTCACCACCGCCCGCCGGGCCGCCGCCCGCTGGAGCGGAGTCACGCGGGCCGCCTTCTGGACCTGCGGCCGGAAGATCGCCAGCCGGTCGCCCTGGATGCGGGCGCCGCCACGGTAGCGCTTGTAGTCGGCGCCGAGGTCCGCCACCTGGTAGCGCGGCACCCGGCGGCCGACGAAGCGCTGGACCTGGTCGACCGGGATCCCCTGGTTGAAGACCCGGCCGCCGTTGAAGCGGTAGTTGGTGTAGTTCCGGGTCTGGCCCCAGAAGCTGCGGACCCGCGTATACGGCACGGCGTAGGTGGCGAGCCGCGGCGCCAGGAAGTCGCGCTCAGGCACGAAGACGTAGTCCTCGGGCGCGATTCCATAGGCGTAGCCGACGTAGCCGCCGCCCGTGCTGACGCTGACGCTCACGCCCGGGGGTAGGGGGGCCCAGCCGACGTAGTCGGCGCCCGCCTGCCAGGAGACCCAGGAGGGACCCCACTCGTCGCCGGGCACCCAGGCCCAGCCGATCTCGGGGTCGTCATACCAGCGGCCGTAGTGGTAGGTGGCCCAGCCGTAGGGCTCGTCGGTCACCCAGACCCAGCCGTCGTCGGTCCAGACCCAGTGGCCGTCCTGATACGGGCGCCAGCTCGTGGACACCACGGTGGGCGTCCAGACCCAGCCGTAGCTCGGCCGCTCGATCCAGTTTCCGTAGGGGGCCAGATCGTCGTAGAAGAAGCCCAGATCCACGGTGGCGCGCCCGGAGGGGCCGATGTGGATCCCCGCCGCGACCGAGGTCGAGGCCGAGGCCGCCCCGGCGACGCTGCTCAGGAGGAGCAAGGCGAAGAGTACGTTGCGTGTGCTTTTTATGGAGTCATTCATGATGGCACCTCGCCGTTTTCGCTTGGTTTCCGCGCGTCGGTATGCTCGCCGAGGATCGGCGGCGCGGTCACCGGATCTATAGGGCAAGAGCTATGCCAGGGCTTTCCCCAGGGGGATTCCAGGGGGATTTCGGGGCGGGACCCCTCTGGAGGACGGGGGTGCGGTTGGGGGTGGACACCGCGTTGCCAAGCACCGGGGGGCGCGATAGCATCGCCCGGCCCTTCCTGAGGGCCGAGAGGAGACCAGACCGTGGATTTTTCCCTGAACGAGGAGCAGCGCGCCATCCAGGAGACCGCGCGGGAGTTCGCCCGCCGCGAGGTCGATCCGATCGTCGACGAGATCGACGAGAGCCAGAAGTTCCCCCGCGAGGTGATGCGGAAGGCGGGGGAGCTCGGGTTCCTCGGCATCATCTTCCCCGAGGAGTACGGCGGCGCGGGGCTCGGCTATATCGAATACGTGATCGTCGTCACCGAGCTGTCGCGGGTCGACCCCTCGGTGGGCATCAGTGTCGCGGCCCACAACTCGCTCTGCTCGAACCACATCTATAAGTTCGGCAACGAGGAGCAGCGGCGGCGCTGGCTGGTGCCGCTGGCCAGCGGCGAGAAGATCGGCGCCTGGAGCCTCACCGAGCCCAACGCCGGCTCGGACGCGGCCGGCACCCGCACCCGCGCCGAGCGGGTGGACGGCGGCTGGATCCTCAATGGCGCCAAGACCTTCACCACCCACGGCAGCGTGGGGGATATCTGCGTGGTCTTCGCGGTGACCGACCCCAATGGGCCCCGCGGCCACAACATCTCGGCCTTCGTGCTCGACAAGGGGATGGAAGGCTTCCGCCCGGGCAAGAAGGAGAACAAGCTCGGCATCCGCGCCTCCGACACCGCCGAGGTGGTGATGGAGAGCTGCTTCGTCTCCGAGGACCGGCTGCTGGGCAAGCAGGGGGACGGCTTCGTCCAGGCCCTGCAGATCCTCGACGGCGGCCGCATCTCGATCGCGGCGCTGGGGCTCGGCACGGCGATCGGCGCCTTCGACACGGCGCTCGCCTATTCCAAGGAGCGCGAGCAGTTCGGCAAGCCGATCGCCGAGTTCCAGGCGACGCAGTTCGCCCTCGCCGAGATGGCCACCCGCGTCGCCGCCGCCCAGGCGCTGACCTTCGCCGCGGCCGAGGCGATGGACCGCGGCGGCAAGGTCTCGCGCCTGGCCTCCGAGGCCAAGCTCTACGCCGGCGAGGCCGCCGTCTTCTGCTCCGAGCGCGGCGTGCAGATCCACGGCGGCTACGGCTTCATCAAGGACTACCGGGCCGAGAAGTACTACCGCGACGCCAAGATCTGCACCATCGGCGAGGGCACCAGCGAGATCCAGCGGCTGGTGATCGCGCGGCAGCTTTTGAAGGGGAAGTGAGGTGAGGGGCTCCCTCGACGACCTCGTCCCGCGCCTGCTCCAGCGCAATCCGCGCGCCCTCGGGCGGGCGATCTCGATCCTGGAGGACGGCGGGCCGGGGCAGCGGGAGCTGATCCGGCGCGTCTACGGCGAGACGGGCAAGGCGCGGGTGATCGGCATCACCGGCCCCCCCGGCGCCGGCAAGAGCACCCTCGTCGACCGCCTCGCCCGCCGTATCCGCCAGCGCGGGGAGACGGTCGGCATCCTGGCCGTCGATCCCACCAGCCCATTCACCGGCGGCGCCCTGCTGGGCGACCGCATCCGCATGGCGACCCTCTACACCGACCCCGGCGTCTTCATCCGTTCCATGGCCACCCGCGGCGCCATGGGAGGGCTCGCCCGCGCCTCCCGCGACGCCGTCGACCTGCTCGACGCGGCCGGCTTCGACTGGGTCCTGGTCGAGACGGTCGGCGTCGGGCAGGACGAGGTGGACGTGGTCCGCACGGTGGATACGGTCGCCGTGGTGACCGTCCCCGGCCTGGGGGACGACATCCAGGCGATCAAGGCGGGGATCCTGGAGATCGCCGACGTCTTCGTGGTCAACAAGGCCGACCGCGACGGGGTGGAAAAGACCGCCAAGGATCTCCAGATGATGCTATCGATCGGCGAGCACGGCGACTGGCTGCCGCCGATCGTCAAGACCGTGGCGGCCCGCGACGAGGGGGTGGACAAGCTCCTCACCGAGATCGAGCGCCACCGGGACTACATGCGGACGAGCGGCGAGATCGAACGCCGCCGCCGCTCCCACCTGCGGCTGCGGGTGGAGACGATCCTCAAGGAGCGGGTGGTGGCCGCCGCCGACCGGGTGCTGGGGGTGGACCGCGAGGTCGAGCGCGGGCATGAGAAGAGGGTCGACCCCTACCGGGTGGCCGACCGCCTGTTCGCCGGGGTCCTGGAGGACGCCCGCGAGGACGCCCGCGAGGAGGTCGAGCTGGCGGCCGAGGACGGTCCAGCGGGTCCGACCGAGGAGCGGATGGCATGATCGGCAAGATCGACCACGTGGGGATCGCGGTGCGCTCGATCGACGAGGCGAAGGGGCTCTACGAGGCGATGGGGCTCCACGTCGAGGCGGTCGAGGAGGTGCCGCACGAGGGGGTGCGCGTGGCGCTGATCCCCTGCGGCGAGTCGCGCATCGAGCTGCTGGAGCCGACGTCGGAGGATTCGCCGATCGCCAAGTTCCTGGAGAAGCGGGGGCCCGGCATCCACCATCTCTGCCTGGGGAGCGACGACGTGCGGGCCGACGACGCCCGGTTGCGCGAGGCGGGCTACCAGGTGCTCCGCCCCGAGCCCACCCGCGGGGCCGGCGGCTGCTGGGTGCAGTTCGTCCATCCGAAGAGCGCGGGAGGGGTGCTGCTGGAGCTGTCGGAAGGGGACCCTCACCACCCCGGAGGTGGGAGGGGCGAGCTCACATGATCCGTCCCGGCTCGCTGGTGATCGTCCACCTGGTCAATCCGACCGAGAAATTCTGGGGGCTCCTCCAGGAGCTCGGGGTGGCGGGGGTGATGCTGCGCGGTATCAACGTCTCCAGCTTCGACGACTGGATGGCCCAGGCGGTCCGCAAGGGGGACCAGACGCTGGGCCTCTCGACCATGTTCGTCCCCCTCTTCCGCGTCGAGAGGATCTTCCTCGACGAGGCGGTCGGCGAGGTGGAGAGCTACCGCCAGCGTTTTCAGCAGCGAGTGGGGATGGACGTGGAGAAGTATCTCGGGCTCCACCCCGAGGAGGGGGAGGAGGAGACGGAGGTGCCGTCGTAGGCGCCCCCGCCCTCAGAAGCCCTAAAACTGCACGTTCCGCACGTAGAAGAACGCCACGTCCACCTTCTTGGCGACCAGCTCGGCGGCCATCTCGGGGGTGAGCGTGAACTGGCCGGCCCGCTCGTTGGCCGGGGTGGTGAGCAGGACCTCGAAGGCGGAGAGCCGGTTCGGGAAGGTGTCCCGGACCTTGAGCAGGCCGGTGGCCGCGGTGTTGAGCGCCTTGAAGACCGATCCCTCCGAGTTGGTGCTGATCTCGATCAGCGGCCGGTCCGCCTGCGTCCCCTCGTAGATCTCCACCGCGTCGAACCCCTGGGCGTGGAAGAACTGCTGGAGCTCGGCGGTCACGTCGGCGTGGGCGTAGGGCTTGCGCGGGAGGGTCGAGAGGTCGTTGTAGCCGGCCTTGGTTTTCAGGAGCTTGCCGGCGGCGGGCTCATCCTTCTGCCGTTTGTTCCCGGGCACCTCGCGCGTGCCGGCCCCCCGCTTGTGGATGAGGTCGGCCAGGGTCTCGTCCTTGCGCGGCTGGGCGGGCACCGTCCCGACGTCCTGGGGGGAGCCGGGGATCACCACGCCGTTGCCCACCCCGAGCCGGTTCATCTGCTCCGTGCGCTTGACGTCGATCTGGTCCGCGGCCACGAACGTCTGGGTGCCGTTGAGCAGGGTGATGATCGCCCGGCCGTTCTGGACCGTGTACTTCTCCTTGGCGACCAGGGTGGAGCCGTCCTTGAGGACGATCGTATAGGCCGCCTTCGCCAGCAGCAGGGAGGCCCCGGCGAGCAGGACGAGCAGCGCCAGCATGGCCGGACGCGAGACGCGTGAGCACCGCATATCTGATTCCTCCGCGAAAATCGGCCCATGATACCCTGTCGCGGCCTCCGGGGGAACGTCCCCCCGGACTCGAGGAGCCCCGAATTGAAAGCTTCCCCATCCACCGGCCTGCTCGTCCTGGAGGACGGCTCCGTCTTCGAGGGTGAGGCCGTCTCGCCGGGCACCCGCTTCGGCGAGGTGGTGTTCAACACCTCCATGACCGGCTACCAGGAGGTGCTCACCGACCCTTCCTACCGTGGCCAGATCGTGGTGATGACCCAGCCGCACATCGGCAACTACGGCACCACCCCTGAGGTCGCCGAGTCGGAGCGCCCGTGGGTCGAGGGGTTCATCGCCCGGCAGTTCACCGTCCGCTTCTCGGGCTCGGTGGGGAACGAGAGCCTGGTCTCCTACCTGCGGCGCCACGGCGTGCCGGCCCTCCAGGGGCTCGACACCCGCGCCGTGGTGCGGCGGCTGCGCGACCGCGGCGCCCTGCGGGGGGTGCTCACCACCGAGCGCTCCGACATCGAGGCCCTCGCCGCCGAGGTGGCCGCCTTTCCCACCATGGAGGGGCGGGCGCTGGTCGACGAGGTGACCTGCCCCGCGCCCTACGAGATCCCGGCGGTGGGGGAGGAGCGGCGCCACCTGGCGGTCTACGACTTCGGGGTGAAGACCAACATCCTCCGGTCCTTGGCCGAGCGCGGGGCGCGGCTGACCGTGCTGCCGGCCCGCACGCCGGCGAGCGACGTGCTGGCGCTGCCGGTGGACGGCGTGGTGCTGTCCAACGGCCCGGGCGATCCGGAGCCGCTCACCGGGATCATCGAGAACGTCCGCGAGCTGGTGGCGGCGCGGATACCGGTCTTCGGCATCTGCCTGGGGCACCAGCTCCTCGGGCTGGCCCTGGGCGGCCGCACCTTCAAGCTCAAGTTCGGCCACCACGGGGGGAACCAGCCGGTGCGCGACCTGGAGACGGGCAAGGTGGCGATCACCAGCCAGAACCACGGCTTCGCCGTCGATCCGGCCTCGCTCCCGGCCTCCTGCGCGGTGACCCAGGTCAACCTGAACGACGGCACGGTCGAGGGGTTCGCCGTCTCGGACAAGCCGGTGTGGTCCGTGCAGTATCACCCCGAGGCCGCCCCCGGCCCCCACGACGCCTCGTTCCTCTTCGACCGGTTCCTCGACGCGACGACGCGCAAGTGAGCGACCCCTCCCTCGCCGGTCCCCTGCCGTGGGTGATCGCCTGGCGCTTCCTGCGCGGGCGGCACAGCCGGCTGCTCGACGGCACGGCGCGGGCGGCGCTGCTCTCGACCGCGCTGGGGGTGATGGCGATGATCATCGCCATGGCCCTGATGACCGGCTACCGGCAGGACCTCCAGAGCAAGCTCGTGCGCGGCAACGCCGCCGTGATCGCCTATCCGGTGGGGGGCGAGACGGGGGCGGTCTCCCCCGAGCGCCGGCGGAAGCTGCTGGCCGTGCCGGGGGTGCGGCGGATCGGCAGCGTCGCCTATGGGCAGGGTTCCCTCGCCAGCGCCCGGGTGCCGCAGGGGCTGGAGGTGGTGCTGCGCGGCATCGATCCCGGCGGCGGGCAGCTCACGGCCACGGCGGAGCAGCTCCGCCTGTCCGCGGACGGCATCCCCTCCGTCGTGCTGGGCCGTGACCTGGCGGACCGGCTCGGGGTGAAGCCGGGGGAGGTGCTCCGCCTGGTCGCCCTCGGCTTCGAGGAGGGGAGGCCGAAGTTCCGCTATCAGAGCCTCCGGGTCTCGGGGACCTTCGCGACTGGCTTCGCCGAGTTCGACCGCAGTTGGGCGCTGCTCTCGCGCCCGCTGGTGGAGCGCCTGATGGGGGGGCAGACCGCGGTGGACCTCCTCGAGCTCACGGTGGCCGATCCCCACGAGGCACCGCGCATCGCCGACGCCGTCTCAGGGATCCTGCAACCGGATTTCGTGGTCACCGACTGGCAGCACCTCAACCGCGAGCTGTTCACCGCCCTCAAGCTGCAGCAGATCGCCCTCTTCATAGTCCTCGGCCTGATCGTCCTCGTCTCCACCTTCAACGTGGCCTCGACCCTGGTGGTGCTGGTGCGCGAGCGGATGCGCGACATCGGCCTGCTGGGGGCGCTGGGCTTGAAGCCAGACAAGCTCCGGCTGGTCTTCCTAGCCTACGGCGGGTTCTTGGGCGCCCTCGGGACGCTGCTGGGCGTGCTCTTCGGCTCCGGCATCTGCTGGGTGCTCACCACCTTCGAGCTGGTGCGCTTCGACCCGGAGGTGGCGGCGATCTACTTCGTGAGCTCCGTCCCCTTCCGCGTCGTGCCCCGGGACGTGCTGGCGGTGGTCGGCTTCGCGCTGCTGGTCACCGTGCTGGCCTGCTTCGCCCCCGCTTGGAAGGCGGCGCGGGTGGACCCGTCGTCGGCGCTGCGGTACGAGTGAGCCCTCGCTACTTCTTGGTCAGCTCCATCCGGCCCTGGAGGACGGGTCCGGTCTGGCAGTTCTGCGGAGTGTTCCAGTCCCCCCGTATCCGGTTCCCCTCGCGGAGGGCGAGGCTCGCCCAGCCGCAGCCGCCGAAGACCGGCTGTCCCAGAAGCCCGGCGATGAGCACCTGGTTGAAGGGCACGAGGTTGGCAAAGGCGAGCCCGGTTCCCTGTTTGCCGTCGGAGCACTGCGCCTCCCAATTCCCGATGTCGCCCGATACGTCCCTGGACAAGGTCAGGGATAGCGTACAGGTCGCCGGGGTGGGAGCATTGATCGTGACCGACCCGGACCAGCTTCCTTCCAGGGAGACCGGTTCGGTGGGGGGCTTCGGCTCGGTGGGGGAGGAGGAGCCGCCTCCCGAGCCTCCGCACGCCACGATGAGGAGGATGAGGGGCGCTACAGCCAGACCTCTCGATCGCATACTAGGCCGACACGCTCTCGTTGCGTTCGCCGGACATGATCCGCCAGCCGATGACCTTCTCGTCGATCTCGCGCAGGCGGTTGGCGACCAGGCGGCAGAGGAGCTGGAGGAATTCGAGGGCGGCGTGGGGGTCCATGGCGAGGACCTCGCGCACCGTCCCCTGGTCGAGGGCGAGCACGGTGAGCGGGCCGGCGTGGGCGCGGGCGTCGGCCGAGCGCGGCTCGCCGTCGATCAGCGACATCTCGCCGAAGAAGTCGCCGCGCTCCAGGATGGCGAGCGCCTCCTCGCCGGCGCCGGGGATGAACTTGGAGATCATCACCCTTCCTTCCAGGATGATGTACATCTCCGACCCCTCGTCTCCCTCCTGGAAGAGGGAGGCCCCGGCATTGAAGCGCTTCTCGCGGGAGAAGGTGGCGAGGGTCATCAGCTCGCGGCGGGAGAGCCCCTGCTCGCGGAAGAGGCGGATCTTGTCCGAAGGCTCCACCCGCACGTTCGCCGGGCTCCCTCCCGCCGTCTGCTTGCGCAGGCGCAGGAAGCTCTCCGGCATCGACTCCTCGGAGAAGAAGGACTTGAGCTGCTCGTTGGTCGCCCGCAGCTTGCGGGCGAGGCTGTGCCAGAGGGTCCAGTAGACCTGGACCCCCAGCTCCGGGGAAGCCTCCATCAGGTTGTCGAGCACCGCCGCGTCGACGCGGAACATCAGGCTGGGGGCGGCGGCGAGAGCGTCGGAGCTGCGCTCCTGGCCGGTGATGAAGCTCGCCTCGCCGAAGAAGTCCCCCGGCTCGACCACCCCCAGGGCGAAGGTGCCGTAGGAGGTGGTGCGCTGGACGGTGATCTCCCCCCGCTCCAGCATGTAGAGGTCGCGCTCCTGGGTGCGGTGGCCGAAGATCAGGCTGCCCACGTCGTGGACCTCCTCGCGGACGGCCTGGGTGAGACGGAAGATCTGCTCGTCGGAGAAGTGGGCGAGGGGCTTGAGCCGCCGCAGGCGCGCGGCCGTCTCGAGCTGGCCGCCGGGGTCCCGGCGCTTCGGCGGCGGGGTGCTGAAGGAGAGGGTGGTCCCCGGCATCCCCCCCTGCTCCAGGAAGCGCTCGCGGTGCCACTCCAGCCGGTCGAAGGCGGTGTGCACCAGCTCCTGGCGCTCGCGGAAGACGCGTGCCAGCTCGCGGTTCCCCCAGCCGAGGATCTGCTTCAGGGTCTGGATGCGCCGCCGCAGCCGCCGCACCCCCTCCTCGTCGCCGTCGTTGAGCAGCAGGAAGGCGTGCACGGTGGAATTCAGGGCCGCCTCGAAGCTCTTGCGCTCGTACTCGGCCCGCCCCAGGCTCTCCGCCGTCTCGCGGTCGAAGGGGTTGTAGCGCAGCGCCCGCCCGAACTCCTCCACGGCGCCGTCGAAGTCGCGGCGCCGGAAGAGCAGGCGGCCGTGCAGCTTGTGGTTGGCGGGGTTGGCCAGGTCCTTGGCTTTGGCGACCTCGATGCACTCGATCGCCCGCGCGTTCTCCCCCTTCTCGGCGTAGAGGTGGGCGAGGCCCAGGAAGTGGGCGGCGTCGATGGCGTTGCGGCGGAGCCCCTCGCGCAGCACGTCGCGCAGGCTGCGCGAGCTCGTTCCGGTATGCTGCTGCTGGAGCTTGCGGATCTCCGCCAGCCCCAGCTTGACGCTCAGGTTCTTCGGGTCCAGGCGCAGGGCCAGGAGGAGGATGTCCGCCGCCTCCTCATACCGGCCGCTCTCGCTGAAGCGGTGGGCCAGATCGGTCAGCTCCTGGACCTCCTGGTGCGGGGGGCTCTGCGGATTGCTCATACGCCGCGCTTTTTCCCTTCAGTGCTGGAGTAGACGAGAGAGTGTAGCACGGGCTGAGGCGGGCACGGCCGCTTGAACCTTGAGGTTCTTTTATATAAATTCTCCTATTACTTCGTACCTTGCCTGACGTCCCGGCTTGCCGGGGAGGTGTTCGAGATGGCCCTGAGCCCCGAGGTTGCCACGTCCGTGAAGATCGGCATCGAGTGCTGCCGGAGAGGGGATTGGAACGCCGGCCTGCAGTACCTGGGGAAGGTGACGCAGGCGGAGGACGCCAACAGCAACCTTCCCGGGCTCTTCTACTCCTACCTCGGCTACGGCATCGCCCTGCGCGACAAGCGCATCCGCGAGGGGCTCAAGCTCTGCCGGCACGCGATCGAGGTGGAGCTCTTCGAGCCCGAGAACTACCTCAACCTCGCCCGCACCTGCCTGCTGGCCCGCGACCGCCGGGGGGCGGTCAAGGCGGTGCGCGCCGGTCTCAAGGTCGACCGCCACAACCCGAAGCTGGTCGCCCTCTACAAAGAGATGGGCATCCGCGGCCTGCCGGTGCTCTCCTTCCTCCACCGCTCGAACCCGCTCAACGTCTTGCTGGGGCGGATCCGCCACGCGCTGCGCGGCGGCTCCTGAAGGCGGTCAGGAGGTCCCCTGAAAACAGTTTCCCCCCGGCCCGGAGCGGGCACGGGGGGAAGGGGAAGGACGCGCCGGACCTTTGGGAGCCCGGGCTACGGGGCCGCGCCCGCGGGGGCGGCTCCAGCAGCGCCGCCGGGCCGGAGGTCGTCGAACACGATGCCGAGGTTCTCGGCGCCGTTGTTGCGGACGAGGTCCATGAAGTCGATGACCTTGTCGAACGGCAGCTCGCCGTCGGCCGCGAAGAACACCACCTTCTGCTGGCGGCCCGTGAGCGCCTGCTGGAGGGCGCCGCCGAAGCTGGCGTAGGGGATGGCCTGCTTGTTGATGTAGGTCTGGCCCGCGGCATCCATGCGCACGATGATCTGGTCCTCGCTCGGCGGCGGCGTCGCGGTCGTGACCTTCGGCGGTACCTGCGCGGGGTAGCCCATCTGGAGCAGCGGCACCGCGACCATGAAGATGATCAGCAGCACCAGCACCACGTCGACCAGAGGCGTGATGTTGATATCGCTCCGGACTCCCCCTGTAGAGCTCATGTTCATTGCCATGGCTGTAACTCCTTCGGCTTGTGCTGCGGCCTAGGCGCCGCCGGCGCCGGCCGTCTTCTTCTTGGTCACCATGCCCACATGACTGAAGCCGGCCTCGTTGACCATCTGCATCAGCGAGCGCACGTCCTTGTACTTCAGGCGCCGGTCGGCCTTGATCATCACGTCCTTGTCCGGCGTCGAATCGTGTACCTGGGCGAGCGTGGCTTTCAGGTTCTCCTTCGGCACCCAGTTCTGGTTGACGAAGACCGCGCCGTCCGCGTTGATCGCCATCGTGAGCTGCTTCGCGTTCTCGGGCATCTTCGCGGGGTTGGTCGTCTCCGGCAGGGTGACGGCGACCCCCTTCTGCAGCATCGGGGTGACCACCATGAAGATGATCAGCAGCACCAGGCAGACGTCGACGAGGGGGGTGACGTTGATGTCGCTCCGCACCTCTTTGACGAGCGTGGGCTTGTTGTGCTTAGGCAGCATGCTTGCTCCTCTGGCGCTTCATGAAGAAGTCGACCAGCTCGGACGAGGAGTTGGACATCTCGATCTGCAGCCGCTCGAGCTGGTTGGTGAAGTAGTTGAACATCCAGGCCGCCGGGATGGCGACGCCGAGACCGAAGGCCGTGGCGACGAGCGCCTCGGCGATACCGGCCGACACCGCGCCGATACCGCCCGAGCCGGTGAGGGCCATGCCGTGGAAGGCGTTGATGATGCCGATCACGGTGCCGAACAGGCCGATGAAGGGGGTGATGGTGGCGATCGTGGCCAGCGATCCGATGCCGCGCTTCATGTCGGAGGTGGTCAGCAGCGTGGCGCGCTCGACGGCGCGGGTGGCGGCCTCGACGATCTCGACCTCGGAGAGGGGGCTCGTCTGGCTCTCGAACTGGAACGACTGCAGGCCGGCCGAGACGACGCGGGCCAGGTGGCTCTGGGGGTACTTCATGGCGACGTCGATCGCCGCCTGCGCGCGGTCGTTCTTCAGGTGCTCGGTCGCTTGGCGGGCGAACAGGAGCGACTGGCGCCGGGCCTTGCGGAAGACGATCGCCCGCTCGACGCAGACGTAGAGCGACCAGACCGACAGGCAGATGAGAATGATGATGACCCCCTTGTTGAGGATGGTCATCTGTTCCCAGAGGACAAGAGGATTCAGATCCATGCGCGTCTCCTTTTCTAAAGCCTAGGCGCTCACTGCACCTGGAAATTGACCGTCAGCACGTAGTAGACCTTGACCGGCTTGCCCGCGAGCATGGCGGGCCTGAACTTCCACCGCTGCACCGCGTCGACCGCGGCCTTGTCGAGACCCATCGGCTGGCCCTTGAGGACCCGCACGTTGGTGACGTTGCCCTGCTGGTCGATGATCGCCTCGACGATCACCGTGCCGGTGACGCGGGCCCGGCGGGCGAGCTCGGTGTAGACCGGCTTGACCTGGGTGATGATCTCCGGCCGGCTGACGTCGCCGCCGACGCGCAGCGGCGCCTCGTCCTGGCCGCCGACCACGCCGCCCGGGGTGCCGCCGACGACTCCGCCGACCACGCCACCGACGACTCCGCCGACCACGCCACCGGCGACGCCGCCCTCGACACCGCCCTCAACCCCGGCGTCCGCGGGGGGGTTGTTGGACGGCGGCGGCACCCTCTCCGGCACCTGCACCGGCTGCACCGGCTCGGTCGGCTGGATGTGCGGCACCTCCTTCGGCACCTCCACCGGCTTCGGCGCGCTGGCCGGCGGCGGCGGGGGCGGCGGCGGGGGGGGAGGCGGCGGCGCGGTGTTGACGAACACCACGTTGATCGGCGGCTCCTCCACCGGCGGCACGTTCCAGTACTGCGCGAACAGCAGCGCGCCACCGGCCACCAGGTGGATGATCAGCGCGACCGGCATCAGCCACCAGCGAAGACCGCGCTTGGTCTTCTTGTCCAGATCGATCAGCGAGTTTTCAAACATGATCTCACCTGTCCCAGGTTAGGTTTTGGAGGGCGCAGCCGCCTGTTGCGCCTGCGTTTTTTTGCGCGCCGCCAGGGCCTTCTCGGTCCATTCGTGCGCCGTCGTCTCGTCCGCCAGCCGCTGCGCGCCGTCGGTGTCGATCTTCGACTTCTCGCGGTACAACAGGCCGTTGTAGACCATCGCGTCCACGTAGTTGGGGTCGATGGCGAGCGCCTGCCGGAGGGCGTCGAGACCCAGGTTGATCATCCGGCTCTTGCCCTCGAGGTCGAGCTTGCCGGGGTCGTGGTAGACCTTGTCCCAGGCGGTAGAGCCGATGGCGTAGAGCGTCTTCGTCTTGTCCTCGCCTTGGAGGCTGTTGACCTGCTTGAACGCCTCGTCGAGGCGATCGGCCTTGGTCAGGATATTGACCTTGGCCTGCCCGAGCTTGCTCGCCTCCGCCGGCCGCTCCTGGATGCGGCGATCGATGAAGGAGAGCGCCTCGTTGTACTTTTCGGCGTTCACGTAGGTGGCCATCAGGTAGTCTTCGATCTTCGTGTCGTCCGGATTTTCGGCCAGATACTTCTCGAAGGCGTCGATGGCGGTGGTGGCGTACTGCTGGTTCTTGGGATCGTTGTCGCCCGGGCGGTAGAGGGCGAGCGCGGAGTAGCCGATCGAGCGCCAGGCGAAGGTGGCGTCCGGGTCGAGCTCCAGCCCTCTCTTGTAGTAATCCAGGGCTTTCGAATACTGCTCCTGCGTGTAATAGGAGTTCCCCTTCTTGAGCTCCGCCCGGGCCTGAATCTTGCCGCAGCCGGCCAGCGGCAGGATGAGAAGGGCTGCCACGGGAAGGATCAATGTTCTCTGCATAGTTACCTCTCCACCACTTAGAAGGGGGGAGCTCGAAAAGAGTTCCCGGAAGATTCGGTCCGATCGGAGGAGGTTTCGGAGGGGCGGCGTCCCTTCCCGGCCCCACCTCGACATGCGGACCCAATGCAACAGTTGTACCGACTTCCCCCATTCCCCGGAAAGCCCTGAAATGGCGGCTCTCCGAGGGTCCCGCTACGCTGCCGGCGCCGAGAAACGGGCGAGGATCTCCCCGGGCCGGCCAGGCGAGCCGCCGGGCGGGGTCTTGGTGTGGGGCGGCAGTTGTCTCTTCTTCTCAGTCATGAGGCGGGCGGAATGCTAGAGGAAAACGCCTGCGGATTACAAATCCTGCCCTCCGTTGCGCCCCTCCCCCCGGCCGTGTCAGACTCCCGCGACGCATTCACGCACCCCTGGCACGCGGGCGGCCGGCTGCAATCCCGCGGGGAGGAAACCTTTGCTGCAGGGCATCTTCCGCACCAAGTCGCTGAACGCGATCCTGGCCTCCGCCGAGAACCCCGAGTCCCAGCTCCGGCGCTCCCTGGGCGCCTTCCAGCTCACTCTGCTGGGCATCGGCGCCATCATCGGCGCCGGCATCTTCTCGACCGTCGGCACCGCCGCGGCCGGGGGCGGCGGGCACGCGGGCGCCGGCCCCGCGATCGCCCTCTCCTTCGTCCTCACCGCCATCACCTGCGGCTTCGCGGCGCTCTGCTACGCCGAGTTCGCCTCCATGGTGCCGGTCTCCGGCTCGGCCTACACCTACGCCTACGCCACCCTCGGCGAGCTGGTCGGCTGGATCATCGGCTGGGACCTCATCATCGAGTACGCGGTGGGCAACGTGGCGGTGGCCATCTCCTGGTCCGGCTACTTCCAGGAGCTGCTCCACAACGCGGGGATCGACCTGCCCGGCTGGATGTGCATCGACTACCGCTCGGCCGCCCAGGCCGCCCAGCAGGTGGCCGAGGCGCAAGCCCACGGCGGGACCGCCGCCGTCCAGGCGCTGGGCGCCGCCGTCGTCCAGGCCGCCCAGGCGCTCGCGGCGGCGCCGCACCTGCTCGGCATCCCTCTCGTCTTCAACCTGCCGGCCTTTCTGATCGTCATGCTGATCACCGTCGTCCTGGTGATCGGCATCCGCGAGAGCGCCTGGTTCAACTCGGCGATGGTGCTGCTGAAGCTCGCCATCATCGCCTTCTTCGTGATCCTGGGGTTCTTCTACGTCAAGACCTCCAACTGGCATCCGTTCATGCCCAACGGCTATCACGGGGTGTTCACCGCCGCCGCCATCATCTTCTTCGCCTACATCGGCTTCGACGCCGTCTCCACCGCCGCCGAGGAGACCAAGAATCCGAAGCGCGACATGCCGATCGCCATCCTCTCCAGCCTGGTCGTCTGCACCTTCATCTACATCCTGGTGGCGCTGGTGCTCACCGGCATGCTCCCCTGGAAGCAGCTCGACACCGCCGAGCCGCTGGCGACCGCCTTCTCGGCCCTGGGGCTGCGGTGGCCGACGATCATCATCTCCCTGGGCGCCGTCTTCGCCACCACCTCGGTGCTGCTGGTCTTCCAGCTCGGCCAGCCGCGCATCTTCTTCTCCATGGCCCGTGACGGCCTGCTGCCGCAGTGGGCGGCGAAGGTCCACCCGAAGTACCGCACCCCTCACGTCACCACCTGGCTGACGGGCATCGTGGTGGCCGTCTTCTCGGCGGTCGCCAACATCAACGAGGTGGTGGAGCTGACGAACATCGGCACGCTGTTCGCGTTCGTCCTGGTCTGTGTCGGCATCACCATCCTGCGCTACAAGGACCCGGACCGGCCGCGCCCCTTCCGCGTCCCCCTGGGGCCGTGGCTCCTGCCGATGCTGGGCGCCCTGTTCTGCATCTTCCTGATGTTCTACCTGCCGCCGACCTCCTGGTGGCGGTTCATCGGCTGGCTGGTGCTCGGGATGTCGGTCTACTTCTCCTACGGCTACACCCACAGCGTGGTGGGGCGGGAGAGCGGCCGGCCGGCGAAGCCCCCGGGGCAGAACCTGGCCGCCCTCGGCTTCCTCCTGGCGGCGGCGGGGCTCTTCATCATCCCGCACGACGCCGGCCTCCCCACGCTGGTCAACGAGGCCTTCAGCGGCGCCGCGCCCGATCACCTGCGCTCCCTGATCGGCCTTGCGCTGATCACCCTAGGGGTGGTCTCGGGGGTCTTCGGCGTCGCCGGCGCGCGGCGGGCGGAGACGCGGTAGCGGTTACCGCCCCCGCCCTCCCGCCCCGGGCCACTGCGCCGCGGCGGCCCGGGCCATGGCGCGCTTGGAGTCCCGGGCGAAGCGCTTCTGCAGAGCGCGGGCGGCGGGCAGGCCGAGGCGCGCCAAGGGGTGCGCCGGCCGCGAGAAGGCGAGGATGTCGTACCAGACCGAGTTGTCCTCGTGGTGCCACTCGACCGTGAACCGCTCCTCCCCCTGCTCGGCGTGGTCGGGGAGCGTCCCGTAGGCGAAGCCGAAGCGGACGACCGGGCCCTCCTCGTCGACCGTGTAGACGATCCGGCAGGCGTTGAGCGACCAGAACCCGAGGTGCCGGGCCCGCACCGCCACCGTGACGCCCGGCTCCAGCGGCGCGGTGGAGGGATGCGCCGAGACCCATCCGAGGTCGATCTGCTTCCAGCTCCGGATGGCGTCCACGGCGCGCGCGAAGGCGGCCCGCCCCTCCCCGAGCTGGACCCGGTTGTGGTCCTCCCGGTAGCCCGCGGGCGCCTGCCGCCGGGAGGCGCCCACCTCGCGGTACGAGAACGTGCGGTTCCGCTGCGCGGAAAGAAACCGGTCGATCTGGCGGCGGTCGGGCCTGGTGAGGAAAAACACTGCGGCGCGGGAGCGTACCACGCGCCCTCACGGACTAGAATGGGGTCCCATGGCGCGGTTCCTCTGGATCTGTCTCGGCGGCGCGGCCGGCACCGGCGCGCGCTACCTGCTCGAGGGCTGGCTGCTGCGCGCCGCCGGCCCCGGCTTCCCGTGGGGGACGCTGGCGGTCAACGTCATCGGCTCGTTCCTGCTCGGGCTGATCATGCACGTCTCCCTGACCACCGGCCTCCTCTCGCCGGCCCTGCGCCTCGCCCTGACCACCGGCGTCATGGGCGGGTTCACCACCTATTCCACCTTCAACTACGAGACGCTCCAGTACCTCCAGCAGAACGAGTGGCTCGCCGCCTTCTCGAACGTGGCGGCGACCCTGCTCGCCTGCCTCGCGGCGGGAGCGCTGGGCGTGCTCGGCGGGAAGCTCCTCGCGGGGAGCTGAGGAGACGGACCATGCGGATCCTCGACGGCGAGGCGACGTTGGTGCGGGTCTTCATCGGCGAGGGCGACCAGTGGCACCACCGCTCGCTCGCCCTGGCCCTGGTCGAGCGCCTGCGCAAGGAGGGGTACTCGGGGGCGACCGTGCTGCGCGGCGTCGCCGGCTTCGGCGCCCGCAGCGTCCTCCACACCACGCAGCTCCTCCGGCTCTCCGAGGACCTGCCGGTGTTGATCGAGATGGTCGAGGCGAACGAGCGCGTGGAGGCGCTCCTCGCCATTTTGGATGAAATGGTTCCGGAGGGGCTCGTCACCCTGGAGAAGGTGCGGGTGGTCAAATACTCTCCCGGCACCCGCCAGCTCGACCGGGGATGATCGCGGAGGAGACAGCCGCCGAGGAGACAGCCGCCGGGGAGCCCGCGCGCCGCCGCCTCTCCCTCGTCCTGGCGCTCGCCGTCGCGGCCCTCTTCTTCCTGGCGACGCATCGCTACTGGGTGCCGGCCGACTCCAACCTCGACGAGACCGCCTACCTCATCTCCGGCAAGCTCCTCGCCCGCACCGGATCGCCGGGATTCGCGCCGGCCGACCCCTATTCCCTGGTGGGCATGATGTGGGTCACTGCCCCGGCGGGGCGTTGCTATCCGAAATATCCGCTGGGCCAGACGCTCCTGGTGGCGGCGGCGGTCAAGGCCGGCGGATTGCGGGCGGCCTTCTGGGTCAGCCCGGTCCTGATGACGCTGGGGCTCCTCGGCGTCTTCCTGCTCGTCCGGGATGCCCTGGGCCCGTTCGCGGGGCTCCTCGCCATGCTGGCGATGGCCACGAGCCCCGTGCTGCTCGCCGAGACCAACGATCCCGACAGCCATGGGGCGGTGGTCTGCTTCACCACCTGGGGGATGCTCCTGCTCCTGCGCTGGTGGCGGGCGGGGAGGCCCCTCCACGCGGCGCTCGCCGGGCTCCTGCTGGGGCTCTCGGCGGTCACCCGCTACACCGAGGGGCTCCTGCTGCTCCCCATGGCCCTCGTGGCGCTCTCCGGTCTCGCAGACCGCGGAGACCGTCGCCGCCGGCTCGTCGGCGCGGCGGCGCTCGCGACGGGCTGGCTGCTGCCGGTGGGGCTCCAGACCGCCTTCAACCTGCGCGTGTTCCACCGGCTGACCGGCTACGGCGCGACCCACGAGAGCACCGCCTTCGGGCTGGACCATCTCGTCCGGCACGCGGGGCTGGTGCCACGCCAGCTCTTCACCCTCGGCCTGCCCCTCCTCTTCCCCCTGGCCGTCCTGGGGCTGGCGCTGCTCGCGCTCGCGGGGCGCGAGCGCCGGCTGGGGCTCGTGCTCTGGGCCTGGGCGCTGCCGGGCCTCCTCCTCTACGCGGCCTACTACTGGGCGGTCGAGGACGTCGCCTACACCCGCTTCTTCCTCACCCTGCTGCCGCCGCTGGCGCTGGGAATGGCCTGGCTGCTGACCCGCCCGCTCCCCGGCCCGGAATGGCTGCGCCGGCGGGTCCAGCCGGCGCTGGCGCTCGCCCTCGTCCTGGCGTGCGGAGCCTACGGCGTGCGCGAGGCCCTGCCGATCCTGCGCGGCATCCACGAGGACCAGACGCTGGCCCGGGACACGGCGGAGGCCGCGCTCGCGGCGGCCCCCGCGGGCTCGGTCTTCTTCGGTCCGGTCCAGCCGCTGCTCTATCTCCAGTACGCGGGCGACGGGTACCGGCTCTACGGCCGCAACCTCTTCCTCCCCCAGGCGATCGAACGGCTGGGCCGCCGGGACCCGCGGGCGCCGAACCCCCTCCAGCCCGAGCGCGCGCGGGCGCTCTACCGCCTCCTCAAGGGGCGCAAGCCGATCGGGCTCCTGCGGCTGCAGCGCAACCTGGTGGCGGACGCCCTGGGCGAGGGCCGGCGGGTGTTCGTGATCCAGCCCGCGGGAGATGCCGTCGGCACCCGCTTCGCGTCGCCCGACCTCGACGCTCGTGACTCGCGCAGCTTCACCCTCCATCCGGTCTCCCGCTGGCCCGGCTGGGAGATGCTGGAGGTCACGGTCGTCCGCCCTCTGGGGTAAGATATCGAGCTACGGCGATCCGTCGATACGAAGAGGAGATCCGGATGCGACGCTACACGGAGCTGGTCGAGCGCCTGCGGTCCTCCGTCCTCCAGGGGAAGGGGAAGACCGATCCCGCCCTGCGGCAGGCCGTCGCCGCGCGGTCCGCCGAGCTCGGGGGAGGCCCCGCCGCTCCGCCCGGCGCCGCCATCCCCGCCGGCCTGCGGGATTTCGTGGACGCGACCGCCCTCCACGCCTACCGGATCACCGACGAGGAGGTCCAGGCCCTGCGCCAGGCGGGCTGGTCGGAGGACGAGATCTTCGAGATCGCCCTCAGCGCCGCGATCGGCGGCGGTCTCGCCCGGCTGGAGCGGGGGCTCGCCGCTCTCGAAGGAGGCAAGCGATGAGGCTCGAACGGGTGCGGAAGGGGGAGGGGATCAAGCGGCTCATCCTGCCGCTGCGGAGCTGGCAGGTCGGCGGGCGCGTGCCGGACATCGTCCGCACTCTCATCTATCGCCCGAAATTCTTCGGCGACGCCTACAACGCCTGGATCCAGACGGTGATGCGCGGGCCGTCGAAGTGGAGCGTCTGGGAGCGGGAGCTCTTCGCCTCGTTCACCTCCCGATGCAACGCCTGCGTCTTCTGACAGGACGCTCACGGCGCGGTCGCGTCGATGGCTCATGGTGAGGACGCGGTGGTGCGGGCGGTGCTCGCCGACTACCGCACGGCGCCGATCTCCGAGAAGCTGCGGGCGATGCTCGCCTTTCTCGAGAAGCTGACCCTGCGTCCGGACGAGACCGGGCCGGACGACGTGGCGCCGTTGCGCGCCGCCGGCCTCTCGGACGAGGAGATCGAGGATGCCATCCACGTCTGCGCCCTGTTCAACCTCATCAACCGGGTGGCGGACTCGCTCGGCTTCGAGCTGGCCGACGCCCGGGGGTACCAGATCAGCGCGCGGATGCTCCTGACCAAAGGGTACGCCTGAGCGGCCGGCTCGTTGATATCTGCTTTGCAAGTTATTCGTAATTGTCTCCAATGGAGGGCGGAGGCTCACCTTCCTTATAGGGGGACGGAATCCCTACTCAGGGACGAGCTGTCCCAAAGGAGGAAGCAATGAGCCGACTTCGCTCTCATCTGAGCCCGAGGGTCGTCCTGGCCCTGTTCGTGATCGTCCTCAGCGGATCCCTGATCGCCTCGTCGGCCTCCCTGTCGGTCTCGCGGACCGAGCTCGGCACGCCGGACCAGCAGGCCGCCGTGCGGACCAGCCGCGACGTCAGCGGGCTGCCGATCCGGTCGTCCTGCACGGTCGTGCCGGAGAAGGAGCTGTTCGTCACCGACGTCTCGGTGGTGGACGACTGCCTGCGGACGACCTGGGGCCCCTGCGTCAGCACCGGGACTCCGCCGCCGCCCCCCGCCACCCAGGGGGCCTGGACGTTCGGCGCCCGCATGCAGTCGGTCGCCGGCACGACCGATCCGGCCGCGCTATCGACGTTCACCCTCAACTGGCTCCACAACTGGCAGGTCGACCAGACAGTCAACGGCGACCTGGTGCCGGCGCGTCCGAACATCCAGTCGGTCCTCATCGATCCCTGGCTGGCGGCGAGCGGCGGCAAGACCCTCGACATGAAGAAGGCGCCGTTCCGGCTGTTGGCGATCGTGGCACGGCTCGACCTGCGGCAGAACGCGGGCTACTCGGGCGGCACCACAGCCGGCGAGGCGCGCTTCATCTACAACGTGCTCCTCAACGGCAGTACGACGCAGTTCAATGTGATCTTCGAGTATGGGCTCGACGCCGCCGACTGTACCGCCGTGCTCAACTGGGCGAACCTCTGGCACGGGCTGGGCCCCCACACCTTCGGGCCGGATTACAACGCCGCGCTGCAGGCGGTCACCGACCGCTTCGCCACCATCGGCGCTTCGCCCAGGAAGCCCAACGGCAGCGCCATCAACCAGGTACGCACCAACGAGGTCCAGCTCGTGCTCCCCCAGTCGACCCTCTGGGAGCTGCGCGAATTCAAGCCGATCGCCAACGTGGTAGCCACGCCCGGTCCCGCACCGCTCACCCAGACCACGGTCGCCCAGACCCCGGACCGTGACCTCAATCAGACCGCGGCGATCTCCACCTTCGTCAACGCCAACGAGGCGGCCATCCTGGCCAACAACTACATCGTGCCGCTCACCTGGAACGGCGCCCCCTTCCGCGGCGGCGCGGCGCCGAACCATCTGGAGCTGGGCTGGGACGGCCCGACGCCGGTCTGCACCTCGATCACCAATCCGGAGGCGCGCTTTGGCTTTTCCGTCAACACCTGCAGCGGCTGCCACGGAACGCCAGAGACCAACACGACCTTTAAACAGGTCGAGCCGCGGGCCGCGGGCTCCCCGTCGGCGCTCGCGCAATTCCTGACCGGTATCAATAACGTCTCCGACTTCTGCGGCCATACCCACAACTTCAACGACATCGACCGTCGCCGCGTCGACCTCTGCCAGCTCCTCGGCAAGACCTGCACGCAGGTCAACAGCGAGCCGGTGGTCACCTTCGTCCACTGAAAGCCTCTCGGGCGTTCCCCCCCTCTCCGCTTTGTGGAGAGGGGGGGAGCTGCTAACATCCTTCCGTCATGAGGCTGCGCTCCATCGCCCTGCTCCTGCTGCTCGCCCTCGGCCTTCGCCTGGGCGCGGGGCCGCACCCCTGCCACGCAATGGCGCCTCCGGCCGCGCCGGCGGCGCACGCCTCCTGTCATCAGGAATCCCAGCCAAAGGCTCCCATGCCGGGCGGCGAGGATTGCTGCAAGAACGGGGAGTCCCTCTGCGAGCACGCCTGCCAGACGGCCGCCGTGCTGCGGGTGGCTCTCCCCGCGCCGGCGCTCCTGGCCTTCGAGGAGCAGGTCCCCGCGCCGGAGCACCGCGCCACGCCGCCGGTCGTCTTCCCGATCGATCACGTCCCCCTGGCCTGAATCCCGCACGTCGTGGTAGCCGTCCGGCTTCGTGCCGGAGACCTGGGGCCCCGCTCTCTCCGAAGGGGCGCCCCTGAACAAACTTTTGGGGATTCAGCATCATGGAACGAAAGACTTCGCTGTTTCTGAGCGCTCTCGTGCTCTCGCTATGGATCGCCGCTCCCGCGGCGGCGCAGGACCCGGAGCATCAACACGGTATGGAAGGCCACGACATGCAGGGTATGGAAGGCATGGACATGAAGGGGATGGACCACGGCATGCACGCCATGCGGGGGATGCTCGGCGCCTACTCCATGTCGCGCGAGGCCTCCGGCACCGCCTGGCAGCCGGAATCCACGCCGCACGTGGGGTATCACACCTCCTGGAACGGCTGGGATCTGATGACCCACGGCTTCATCAACCTCGTCTACGACCATCAGGGGAGCGACCGGGGGGACACCAAGACCTTCAGTGAGAACATGCTGATGGGGATGGCCTCCCGCGATCTCGGCCCCGGCCATCTGGGGCTGCGCGCCATGCTCTCGGCCGAGCCGTGGACGATCGGCCGGGAGGGCTATCCGCTCCTCCTCCAGACCGGCGAGACCGCCAACGGCGTCACGCCGCTCGTCGACCGCCAGCACCCGCACGACCTCCCGATGGAGCTCGCCGCCACCTACAGCGTGCCGGTTGGGACGGATTCCTCGGTCTTCGTCTACGCGGGCCTGCCGGGGGAGCCCGCGCTGGGGCCGGCCACCTACATGCACCGCTTCTCGGGGATGGACAACCCCGAGGCGCCGCTCGGCCATCACTGGCTCGATTCGACCCACGTCAGCTTCGGCGTGGCGACTCTCGGCTGGATCCGCGGCAACGTCAAGCTGGAGGGCTCGGTCTTCACCGGCCGCGAGCCGGACCAGAACCGGACCAACATCGAGTCGCCGAAGATGGACTCCTGGTCCGGCCGGGTCTCCTGGCAGCCGACGCGCGACTGGTCGCTGCAGGTGAGCCACGGCCGTCTCCACAGCCCCGAGCAACTGGAGCCGGAGGTCGACGCCGACCGCACCACGGCCTCGGCGATGTACAACCGGCCGCTCGCGGGTGGCAACTGGCAGACCACCCTTGCCTGGGGGCGCAACGTTCGCCATCCCGGGACGACCACCGACTCCTGGCTCCTCGAATCGGCGGCCACCGCCGGGCGGCAAACCGTCTTCGGGCGGGTCGAGCGGCAGGAGAACGACGAGTTCTTCGGGCACGCGGAGGGCTCCGACCAGGTCTTCACCCTGGGCAAGCTCTCCCTCGGCTACATCTACGACTTCCTCCACCAGGAGAACCTGCGCACGGGCGTGGGGGCGGTGGGGAGCGTGGCGCGGATTCCGGGCGGTCTCCGGGAGATCTACGGCGGCGGCCGCCCGTTGTCCTGGATGGGGTTCTTGCGGGTGCGGATCTAGGAGGCAAGCCCAAGTCAGTGAACAGGGACAAACACGGACGCGAAGGACGACAAGGACAGAGACTGCGTCTTACGTCCTTGGTTTGTCCGTGTTTGTCCCTGTTCTCACCAAAGATCAAGGCCGCCTTACGGCGGCCTTGGTGTTTCGGAGAGGTTGCGAGAGCTCAGAAGTTGTAGACGGTCCAGAGGCCGAATTCGCTGTACTTGCCCTTGGAATTCGCGTTGGCCGAGCCGATGGTGCCGTTGCCGGTGCCCACCGTGCCGCCCTTGACCTCAGCGTATTTATAGACCAGTGAGGCGGCGAAGGCCTTGTTGACGGTCCACTGGAGCCCCGCGTTGTAGTAGGTCCACTCCAGCTTCGGCTTGAGGTCCTTGCTGGGTTTGGAGTCGTCGTAGCGGGCGAAGACGCCCCAGGCGAGGTTGATGTTGACCTGCCCCCAGATCGAGTAGCCGTCCGACTTGTCGGTGGCGACGGTGGTGACGTTGTTCCAGTTCTTGGCCTCGAACCACTCGCCGCCGACCCGGAAAAGGTCGGTGTTGTAGGCGACGAGAGCGTCCTGCCGAGTGGCGGTGTGCTTGGCCGGGGCCGCGTCGGTGTCCAGGCCACGCTTGCCGCTGTAGCCGCCCACCGCCAGGCTCAGCCCCTTGATCGGGGTGAAGGAGAGCCGGCCCTCGAAGTCCACACTCTTGCTGCGGGTGGGGTTGCTGAAGCCGCGGCCGTTCTCGGCGGAGATCTGGTACTGCACCAGCGGGGTCGAGCCGAGGAGGTGGAGGCCCCAATCGGCCGAGGCGCCGAAGCTCAGGTGGTCGGTGACCGTCTGCTCGATATAGCGCAGGCCGTAGACGCCCTCGACGTAGGGGACCCAGGCGGTGTCGGCGGAGCCGAGGCGGAAGACGGCCAGCGGGTTGACCTTGGCCTCGACATAGGCCTTCTTCACGAAGACGTCATAGCGCCGGGCCCCCTGGTCGCCGATATCGGACTGGAAGACCGCCGACCACATGGGATCGAACTGATGGGTAAAGGTGAAGTAGGTGCGCTTCACGTCGACGCCCACGCCGCTGTCGCTGCTCTTGATGCCGGTGAAGTCGTCCTTGTTGCTCTTGGTGGTGGCGTCGGCGTAGACGCGGATGCCGAACTTGTTGGCCGGGTAGTCGGCCGGCTTGGACGGCTTCGGGGTCGGCCGCTCATAGGCCGGCAGATTGTGCTTGAAGAGGTAGAGGTCCATGGCCGTCTCGTTCTCGGCCACGACCGTCTCGCCGTTGGGGCCGCGGCCGATCAGGGTGACGGCGGTGCCCATGTCGTTGCTGGTCTCCCAGGAGTGAAACTTCTCCGGGGTGTTGAAGACGTAGACGCGTCCGTCCTTCTCAACCTCCTGGTAATAGAGGCCCGCCACCTGCGCGCGGGCGACGGGGGCCGCCGACAGCGCCAGGGCGAGCGCCAGGAGACCGGCCTTGAATAGAGCCTTTCCACGCATCCTGCTCTCCTTTGGATTCGATGTGATGGTCCTGAAACTGTGATGCTCAAGTGAGCCGGACGTCAGGATAAAAAACCGCCCTGCGCGGCGCTGCGACGGCGGAGTGACAGACCTGCGACATGCCTTTTTTTGGGAATGCGCAACCATCGTGGCGTTTGTCACGCCGCTGTCACATCAAGGTAGGAGCGCTGCCAAACCCTTTTGCGAGAGTTCGTCTTGCCGACCGGCAACGGTCTGCTCCAATGACAAGCACCAGCAACCTCCAAAGGAGAGAGCGATGAATCGCAACCGTGTGGCAGCTCCGCTGGCCGCGGCCCTGGCCCTGTGCGGGAGCGCCGTCCTTTCGGCGCAGGCGGTCAAGGTGGACGCCGGGATCCCTGGCTACCGCAAGACGAGCGGCGTCTCCGGAAGCCTGAGCTCCGTCGGCTCGGACACGCTGAACAACCTGATGACTCTGTGGGCCGAGGGGTACCGGAAGGAGTATCCGAACATCCGCATCCAGATCGAGGGCAAGGGCTCCTCGACGGCCCCGCCGGCGCTGATCCAGGGCACCTCGCAGCTCGGGCCGATGAGCCGCGTGATGCAGGCGGCGGAGATCGACGCCTTCGAGAAGAAGTACGGCTACAAGCCGACCCCCTTCCGCGTCGCCGTGGACGGCATCGGCGTGTTCGTCAACAAGGACAACCCGGTCCAGTGCCTGACCCTGCAGCAGATCGACGGCATCTTCTCGAAGGGGCACGCGTGCGGCGGCAAGGCGATCAACAACTGGGGCCAAGCCGGCGCCGGCGCGGGCGGCTGGGCCAACCAGCCGATCAGCCTCTACGGCCGCAACTCGGCCTCCGGCACCTACGGCTACTTCAAGGAGCACGCCCTCTGCAAGGGGGACTACCGCGACACGGTCAAGGAGCAGCCGGGCTCGGCCTCGGTGGTGCAGGGCGTGACCGAGGACAAGTACGCCATCGGCTACAGCGGCATCGGCTACAAGACCTCGGGCGTGCGCGCCGTCCCCGTGGCCGCCAAGCCTGGCCAGTGCGTCGGCGACGATCCGGAGAACGTGATCTCGGGCAAGTACCCGCTGGCGCGCTTCCTCTACGTCTACGTCAACAAGGCCCCCAACAAGCCGCTCGATCCGCTGATCCGCGAGTACCTCAAGTACGTGCTGTCGCAGCAGGGGCAGCAGACGGTGGTGAAGGACGGCTTCATCCCGCTGCCCAACAAGATCGTGCAGGAAGAGCTGGCGAAGCTCCAGTAGGATCAGGCCGCTCATGCAACCTGACCGCAGCCGTCAGACACCGAGGCGGCGATTGATCGCCGACCGGGCCGCCCGCTGGATCGTCTCCGCGGGCGGCATCGGCATCATCGCGAGCATCCTGGGCATCCTCATCTTCATCGTGGTGGAGGTCTTCCCGCTGGTGCTGCCGGCCCGGGTCCACACCACCCGCAAGGTGGCGGTGCCCGGGGCCGGAGCGGTCGAGGCGGTGCTCTCGGACGACTACCGGACGCACGTGGCCACGCTCGACGAGCACGGCGTGGTGCGGGTGGAGCGGCTGAGCGACGGCAAGGTGGTGTACACGGCGAATCTGAACCCTCCCTCACCGGGAGAGGGGGAGCTGAGGGTGACCGCCGCCGCCGTCCCGCCGCAGAGCAAGGCGTTCGCGGCGGCCACGGCGGACGGCCGGGTGCTGGTGAAGAGCATGGGCTTCGGCGTCTCCTTCCAGGGGTCGGAGCGGGTGGTGACGCCTGACGAGACGCCGCCGATCGCCCTGGAGCTCGATCCTGGGAAGCGCCCCCTGGGGGCCTTCGCCGCCCAGATCGACGCCGACGGCAACGTGATCGCCGCGGCGGCCCTCGCGGACGGCAAGCTGGCCGTGGCGCGGCGCAGCATCGAGAAGAACCAGATCACCGGCGAGGCCACCGAATCGCTCAGCCGGGCCGAGGTGGACGCCCCGGGCAGGATCACCGCCCTGGTGATCGACGCCGCGCAGAAGAGCCTCTACGCCGGCACGGCCGGCGGCGACCTGCTCTGGTGGACCCTGGAGAACGGCCAGCCGGGTGCCCTCCACACCGCCAACGCGGGCGCTCCGGTCACCGCGCTCAACCTGCTGCTCGGCGGCCGCTCGCTCGCCGTGGGGCAGGAAAACGGCGCGCTGTCGGTCTGGTTTCCGGTGAACGAGACCGGCGACACCGTGCGCCTGGCGCGCACCCACGAATTTCCGCGCCAGCCGGGGGCCATCCGCCGCATCGCCCCCTCGCAGCGCGACCGCGGCTTCCTCGCCGCGGGCGAGCGGGAGCTCGGCCTCTACTTTTCGACCGCCGACCGTACCCTGTGGACCGGCGCCGCGCCCTTGCGCGGCGTCTCGGCCCTCTTCTACACCCCCAAGGCGGATGGCGCCCTGCTGGCGGGGGGCGGCCAGGTGGCGGCGCTCGACATCCGCAACCCGCACCCGGAGGTCACGCCGCGGTCGCTCTTCGGCAAGGTCTGGTACGAGGGGTACGACCACCCCGCCTGGGTCTGGCAGTCGAGCGGCGGCTCGGACGACTTCGAGCCCAAGCTCTCGCTCACCCCGCTGCTGGTGGGCACGCTCAAGGGGACCTTCTACTCGCTGCTGCTGGCGATCCCCCTCGGCGTCTTCGGCGCGATGTACGTCTCGCAATTCATGCACCCGGCCTACAAGCGCTACGTCAAGCCGATGGTCGAGATCATGGCCTCGCTGCCCAGCGTGGTGCTCGGCTTCCTGGCCGGCCTGTGGCTGGCGCCGCGCATCCAGCGGGTGGTGCCGGCCCTGCTGCTGATGGCGGTGGCGCTGCCGCTCTTCGTACTGCTCGCGGGCTATCTCTGGAGCCGGCTGCCGCGCGGCTTCCGCGGCCGCTTCCCGGTGGGCACCGAGGCGCTGCTCTTCGTCTTCGTGCTGGCGGGGGGGATCGCCTGCTGCCTCGGCCTGTCGCCCGGCTTCGAGCGGCTGGCCTTCAGCGGCGACTTCCAGAGCTGGCTGCTGCACGCCACCGGCCTCAGCTTCGACCAGCGCAACGCCGTGGTGGTGGGGCTCGCCATGGGCTTCGCGGTGATCCCGATCATCTTCGCCATCGCCGAGGACGCCTTCTCCAACGTCCCCTCGAACCTGGTGGCCGGCTCGCTCGCCCTGGGCGCCGACCGCTGGCAGACGGTCACCCGCGTGGTGCTCCCCTCGGCCTCCCCCGGCATCTTCTCCGCCGTCATGGTCGGCTTCGGCCGCGCCGTGGGGGAGACGATGATCGTGCTGATGGCCACCGGCAACACCCCGATCATGGACTGGAACCCGTTCAACGGCTTCCGCACCCTGTCGGCGAACATCGCGGTGGAGATCCCCGAGGCTCCGCACGGGGGGACCCTCTACCGCACCCTGTTCCTGGCCGGCCTGCTGCTGTTCGTGATCACCTTCCTCATCAACACCGTGGCGGAGATCGTGCGGCAGCGGCTGCGCGAGCGGTATACGCAGCTCTGAGGAGAGGACCGTGGCAGGCTCTTCCCATACCTCGCACGTCTCGGCGGTGGATCGCGCCCCGGCCGCCATGGATTCCCGCGCGGTCTCCCGCCGCGAGCCCCGCGCCGCCAGCCTCTTCGGCGGCTACCGCCGGCGCTCGGCCGCGGTCGGCCAGGCCCTTACCTGGCTCTGCGGCGGCGCCCTCGCGCTCAACCTCCTGCTGGTGATCTCCATCCTGCTGCTGCTGGCCTGGAACGGCCTGAGCTACTTCTGGCAGAAGGACCTGATCGAGCTGACCCTCAAGGACGGCCACAAGGTGCTGGGCGAGGTCTGGAGCCAGGAGCAGTCCCCCGCCGAGACCGGCGCGCGGGCCGCCGCCGCCATCGACCGCCTGCGGCTGAAGATCGGCAACCGCGACGTCAGCGGCCTCGACTTCGTCTGGATCAACGCCAAGGACATCGCCGGCCGCATGCGGCCCCGGGGTGTGGTGATGCTCGAGCGGCTGGAGTGGGGGAGCTTCTACGGCACCATGGCCGAGCTGCGGCGAGGGCCCCAGGTGCTGGCCACCGGTCCGGACGCCGTCTGGAAGGCCTTCGGCCCCCTCCACGAGCGGAAGCTGCGGGAGCGCCGCGCCATCGAGGCGCTGGAGAAGGGGGCGATCGGCGACGTCAATTATTCGATCGAGCGTCTCCGTCTCTCCGAGAAGAAGCTCGACCTGGAGAAGATCCCGCCCGCCGAGCGCGGCCGCCGCAAGGCGGAGATCGAAAAGCAGGTGGCCGCCGCCCAGGCGCGCTATGAGACGCTCGCCGCCCGGCTCTCCCAGATGCGCGACCGCTTCCAGGCCGAGACGCTGGTGATGAGGACGGCGGACGGCGAGAGCAAGGAGATGCCCGTCGGCACGGTGGTGCGGGCCCTCCAACCGAACGAGATGGGGAGCCTGTCGAAGCTCGGGCTCTATCTCTCCTGGACGAGCGAATTCATCAGCGCCGATCCGCGCGAATCGAACACCGAGGGGGGGATCTTCCCGGCCATCTTCGGCACCGTGCTGATGGTCTTCCTGATGTCCTTCGCCGTGGCCCCGATGGGGGTGCTCGCCGCGCTCTACCTGCGCGAGTACGCCAGGCAGGGCCCCCTCGTGCGCATGGTGCGGATCGCCGTCAACAACCTGGCGGGGGTGCCGTCGATCGTCTTCGGCATGTTCGGCCTCGCCTTCTTCGTCTACCTGATCGGCGGCTCGATCGACCGGCTCTTCTACCCCGAGTCGCTCCCCACCCCCACCTTCGGCACCGGCGGCATCCTGTGGGCGGCGCTGACCCTGGCGCTGCTCACGGTGCCGGTGGTCATTGTGGCGGCGGAGGAGGGGCTGGCGGCGGTCCCGCGCATCGTGCGCGAGGGATCGCTGGCGCTCGGGGCGACCCAATTCGAGACCATCCGCCGGGTGGTGCTGCCGGCGGCGGCGCCGGGCATCCTCACCGGCATGATCCTCGCCATGGCGCGCGCCGCCGGCGAGGTGGCGCCGCTGATGATCGTCGGCATGGTGAAGCTGGCGCCGACCCTGCCGCTCGACGGCCGGCCGCCGTTCCTGCACCTCGAGCGGAAGTTCATGCACCTCGGCTTCCACATTTTTGATGTGGGTTTCCAGAGCCCCAACGTGGAGGCCACCACGCCGCTGGTCTTCGCCACCGCCCTGCTGCTGATCCTGGTGGTGACGTTGATGAACCTGGTGGCGATCGCGCTGCGCAACCACCTCCGGCGCAAGTACGCCGGGAGCGCCGTGTAGACCGGCTGCAGAAAGAGAACGATGATCATGACGGAAACCCTTGCGGAAGCGGTCCGCGATCCGGCGCTGGCGCCGCGGATCGAGCGCCCGATCCTCAACATCGAGGACCTCTCGCTCTGGTACGGCGAGAAGAAGGCGCTGAAAAACATTTCGATGCAGATCCCGGAGAAGCAGATCACCGCCTTCATCGGCCCCTCGGGGTGCGGCAAGTCGACGCTGCTGCGCTGCATCAACCGGCTGAACGACCTGATCGACAACGTGCGCGTCGAGGGGGACATCCGCTTCGAGGACGGCAGCATCTACGATCCCAAGCTCGACATCAACGCCCTGCGCAAGCGGATCGGCATGGTGTTCCAGAAGTCGAACCCGTTCCCGAAGTCGATCTACGAGAACGTGGCCTACGGCTGCCGCATCCAGGGGATCAACAAGAAGCGGGATCTGGATGAAATTGTCGAGCGCAGCCTGCGCGGCGCGGCGCTGTGGGACGAGGTCAAGGACCGGCTGGACGAGAGCGCCCTCGGCATGTCCGGCGGCCAGCAGCAGCGCCTCTGCATCGCGCGGGCGATCGCCGTCGAGCCCGAGGTGATCCTGCTCGACGAGCCCTGCTCGGCCCTCGACCCGATCGCCACCGCCCGCATCGAGGAGCTGATGCAGGACCTCAAGAGTCAGTACACGCAGGTGATCGTCACCCACAACATGCAGCAGGCCTCGCGGGTGTCGGACCTCACGGCGTTCCTCTATCTGGGCGAGCTGGTCGAATACGGCCCGACCGAGAAGATCTTCATCAATCCGATCAAGAAGCAGACCGAGGACTACATCACCGGCCGATTCGGGTAGGCCCGGGGCCGGTCTCCGCAAGCGGCAGGCGGAGCAGGCGCTGGTGGATGCTGGAGACCTGCGCCGCGAGCAGCTCGTGAAAGAGCTCCGCCTCTCCCTGGCCGGCCCGCCGCCGCGCCCGGCGCAGGGTGTCGGCGAGCCGCAGGATCTCCTCGCAATCGGCGACGGTGAGGCCGGCCCCCCGCGCCAGGCGCTCCAGGTTCTCGGGGCCGGGCTCGACTTGATCGAGCTCGTACTGGGCCAGCAGGGTCAAGTGGACGCCGGTCCTTTCGGCGAACTCCTTCTGCGTCTCGCCGGAGAGCGCCCGCGCCAGGCGAGCCAGCCGATTTCTGGGTCTCATCCGCTCCTCCAAAAGTTCCAAGGCCCCGTCTAATCCTGGGGAAGGCCGGGCGAAAGTGGGGAGAGCCTCCCCTTTTTGGGGAACCCTTCCCCTTTTTTGGGGAACCTTCCCCTTTTTGGGGAGACCCTTCCCCTTTTTTGGGGGACCCCTCCCCTTTTTGGGGAACCGTTCCCCTTTTTGGGGGGGACCCTCCCCTTTTTTGGGGAACCGTTCCCCTTTTTGGGGGGGACCCTCCCCTTTTTTGGGGAACCCTCCCCTTTTTGGGGGGACCCCTCCCCTTTTTTGGGGGACCGTTCCCCTTTTTTGGGGTCTCCCTCGCGAATCCTCTTCAAGATATCCCTGATGAAGGGACGCCACTAGCACGAGAGAGGGAAATTTCGCGGGCTTCCGGGCCGGCGGCACCTAAGATGTCGCAGGCGCGGCCCGCGCGGGCCACGGAGGCCCGCGAGCGGCGCCGCGCGGGAGACCTACCATGCGCCGCTCTCTGATCGCTCTCCTGGCCGCATCGACGCTCACCGCCTCCCCTTCCGGACTTTTCCAGCCGCTCTGGAGCCTGCTCTCCGGTCTCTGGGACGGGTCGTACACCAAGGCGGGCCCCGGCGTGGACCCCGATGGCCGGAGCCTCACGGTGCCGCAGACGACCACGGATGCCGGTCCTGGGGCGGACCCCTCGGGAAGCCATTAAAAGGCTCATGGCTCGAACGGGAGGCCCTGGTCGTGGCGGGCGCGGAAGAGATAGCGCAGGACGCGCCGGGCGAGCTCGGCCGTGGCCGCCTCCCGTTGTGCGGCTTCATGGAAGAGCCGCAGGGCGGCCAGGGCTTCCCGGTGGACCTCCTCGGCGGCGAAAATGGCTGGGAGGCGGCGCGTCAGCGCTTTGACCTCGGCCGTCCGACCCTCGTCCAGCAGCAGGGCCGCCTCTTCCAGCAGAGCCAGAGCCACGTCGTACCCCATGCCGCGGGCCGCGAACTCCCGCCGCGCCTGCGCCAGCAGGCTCAAGGCTTCCCCGGTCCGGCCCAGCCCGGCGGCGATACGACCCTCGATCCAGGTCACCCGGAGGAGCAAGATCACATCCCCCATATCGGCGGCAGCCTCGCGCACCTGCTGTGCGAGCTCGGCTGCCTCACCGAAGCGCCCAGCGTGGCAGAAGTTGAGAGCCAGATTGTTCTGAAGGATATTGCGCAATCTCAGATCAGTCTTCACGTCCGGCAGGATCTCCGCGTCAAGGAGAGTCTCGATGGCCCGCTCGTACTTCCCCATGACCTCCAGTGTGAATCCCTTCTTGATCAGGACGCGCCCGGGGGAGCGGCTCACCTTTCGGGCCTGCTCCAGTAAGGCCAAGGCGTCTGCAAACCGGCGCTGATCCCGGCGCAGGGAGGCTTCGAGATCGAGCAGCCTCCCGGGATCGAGAACGCCGTCCGGATCGTCTCCGGCCTCCCACAGCCGCCGGGCCTTCTGGAACAGGGCATCGGCGGCCTTCAGCCTGCCGGACACCCGCAGGACGTTGGCGGCGTGCGCGGCGGCGAAGGCCCGGACGCGGCGGACCCAGCCCTTCGGCCCCTGGGCCCTCCGGGCGGCCAGACGGGCGAGACGCGCCAGGAACGCCGCGCGCCCGAGCTCGCGGGAGGCCTGCACCTCTGATTCGTCACAGAGCCGCTCGACGAGGGCCCAGCTCCGGTACTCCGGCGCGACTCTCACCCGCGCCCGCTGCTCTTCCTCGGGAAGCTCCCGCAGGAGCCCGAACAGCATCCCAGCGTGCCAGCGGGCCGGCTCGCGATCGGCGGGGAGAGGATAGCGGTCCAGCGCCGGACCAGTCCGGGACCGCCGCACGGCCTCCACCAGCGCCCTCCGGTTGACCCCCGCCAGCTCCCGCACCCCCAGCTCGACCTCGGCCCGCTCCGCCGCCGTCAGCTCCTCGTCCTCCTCCAGGAGGGCCAGGGACTCCAGGCAGGCCGTCACGATCGAGACCTCCGCCGGCTGGGCCGCCGCCGCCGCCAGCAGCCGCTCCAGCACCTCGTCCTCAATCTCCTCCCCGCGCAGGAGCTGGGAGACCCGCTTCTGCGGGATACCCGAGGCGGCGCCGAGCTGCTTCTGGCTGCGGCCGTGCCAGAGCGCCAGGATCGAGACGAGGAGCGACCGGAGGTTGCGCGGCATCGGCTTTGGATTTCCCCATAGAAGAGAGGTACCGCTCAGCCTTCAAGTGTGACACGGGGGGCCGGGCATCGTTCCGCCCGCGCGCGAAAGGAGGCGGGGAATCGGGTCCGGCCGTTCCGTCCCGGGAGAAATTTCCCGCTCACCCACAAGCAGCATCTTAACGGAAGCTGAGCCGCGTCTACCATCGCTGCCCATGGTGAGCACGACCGGAATCCCGACCCTGGAGACGGAGCGGCTGTGGCTGCGGCCGTTCCGCGCGAGCGACTTCGAGGAGTACGCCGCCCTGTACGCGGACCCTGAGGTCCTGCGCCACCTCGGAGGCGGACCGGAACCGTGGGACCGGGGGAGGGCCTGGCGGCACCTGGCCTTTCAGCAGGGCTGCTGGCTGCTCGGGGGGACCGGCATGTGGGCGGTGGAGCACCGGGAGACCGGCGCCTTTCTCGGAGCGCTCGGTTTCGCCGCGCCGGAGGGTTGGCCCGGCTTCGAGCTGGCCTGGACCCTGGCGCGGCGCTGGTGGGGGCAGGGCTACGCGACCGAGGGCGCGCGGGAGGCTCTGGCCCACGCGTTCGACGTCTTGGCGAAGGACCGGGTCATCAGCCTCATCGCTCCGGAGAACCGGGCCTCCATCCGCGTCGCGGAGCGGATCGGCGAGAGGCTGGAAGGCCGCATCCACCATTTCGGACGGGAGATGCTGTGCTATGGGCTCGACCGGGAGATCTACCGGACCTCACGCCTCGGAGCGGTCGCGCCGCGCCCGCGGCCCGAAGATCTGGCCGAGGCCTAGAGAGAGCACGGCTCCTCCCAGGATCAACGCGAGGCCCAGCGACGCCTCCGTCAGCCCGGCGAGCAGCAGCAGGGAGATGGCGCCGGCGGTCAGGGCCACCACGGCTCCGGCGAGGATATGGGAACGGGAAAGCCTGACTCTCATCTTGATCTCCTGAGATCGCATCGAAAAATCATGCCCATGGGATGCTTCAAGGAGAGTGGTGCCGCACAAACGAAAAAGCGAGCCCCCCTGATCCTCACCCCTCGGCGAGGGCGCGCACGGGGTCGATGCGGGTGACCTGGCGGGCCGGCATGTAGCCGGCCCAGAGCGCCACCGCCAGCAGGAACAGGGGCATGGTGGCGAACGTCCAGGGGTCGAGCGGGCTGATCTCGTAGAGGGAGCTGGCGAACAGCCGCGACAGCAGGGCCCCCCCTGCCAGCCCCAGGACGAGCCCCAAGGCGATCCAGCGCGCGCTCTGGGCCAGCGGCGTCCAGACCACCTCGCGGCGCTGGGCGCCGAAGGCGATGCGGATCCCCAACTCGTGCCGTTTCTGCGAGACGGCGAACGAGGTCACCCCATAGACGCCGATCATGGCGAGGAGCAGGCCGGTGACGGCGAACGACGCCAGGATCTGGGCGTTGGCGGCGGGGCTCGCCACCTTGCTGGCGGCGAGCTGCTCCATCGTGGTCACGTTGCCGATCAGGATCCCGTCGTCCAGCCCCCGCACCTGGCGCCGGACCTGCTCGGCCATCGCGAGGGGGGGCCCCTCGGTGTGGACCACCAGGCTGGCCGCGCCGAAGAACATCTGCGGATAGGGGAGATAGGCCTCGGGCTGCGGCGGCGTCTGCGGGCCGACCGTCCGCAGGTCGCCGACGACGCCCACCACCTCCCGGGGGACCGGGCTCATCCAGTCGAGGATCACGCGCTTGCCGACGGCCTCTTCGCCCGGCCAGAGCCTGCGGGCGGCGGTGGCGTTCAGGATGACCACCTGATGGCGGTCGCCGGCGGCCTCCCCTTGATTGAAGTCGCGCCCGCGCAGGAGAGGGATCCCCAGGGTCGAGAAATAGCCCGGGCTGACGCCGTTCAGGTCGATCTGCCAGCTCAAGGGGGCGTTGGGCCGGAGCCCCAGGCCGGTGCTCATGTTCCCCCCCTCCTGCAGAGGGAGGCTGGTGACCGCCGCCGCCGAGCGGACGCCCGATTGGCCGTTCAGGTTGCCGAGGAGCGTGGCGAGCAGCTCCCGGCCCCGCGCGGGATCTTTATAGGCCTGCGAGGTGTCGAGCCGCAGGGCGAGCACCCGCTCGGGACGGAAGCCGAGGTCGACCCGCGAGAGGCGGACGAGGCTCCGGATCAGCACCCCGGCACCGATCAGCAGCGCCAGCGAGAGGGCGAGCTCGGCGGCGACGAGCGCGTTGCGGCTGCGGCGGCTGGAGCTGGATTCCCCCGTCCTGGACGACCTCTCGTTGAGCATGGTGAGCAGGGGGAGGCGCGCCAGCTCCAGGAACGGCAGCAGGTCGATCAGGACCAGGGCGAGGAGCGAGACCAGCGCGGTGACCGCCACCGTCCTGCCGTCGAGGGCCAGCCCGGTGAGATGGACGACCGGAGTGGGCAGCAGGGCCACGATCACGTCCCAGGCCCAGAGGGTCAGGAGGAGGCCGAGCACGAAGGCCATCCCCACCAGCGGCAGGCTCTCCTGGAGGAGCTGGCGGAACAGCTTCCCGCGGTCGGCGCCCAGGGCGGCGCGGACGGCGAGCTCCCGCCGCCGCACGGTGAGCTCGACCAGCCGCACGTTGGCGGCGTTGATGCAGCCGATGAGCAGCAGCAGGGCCGCCGCGCCGAGCAGCGCCAGCAGGACGGGCCGCGAGCCGCCGACGGCCACCTCGCGGAGCGGCTCCACCCGCACGAGGGTCTCCCCGGCCGGCCGGCCGGCCGCCGGGCGCCCCGCGATCTGCCGCGCCTCGGCCGCCGCCTGCTCGCGGGTGGCGCCGTCCGCCAGGCGGGCGATGACCCGCATCGCGCGGTAGCCCCGGCTCCTGAACGGCTCCGGCACCTCGAGCGGCTTCAGGAGATCGGCCTCGCCGGCGACCACCGGCTCGTCCAGAGCGGTGCTCTCCGGCAGGATGCCGACGACCGTGGTCATCACCCCGTCGAGGGAGAGCGGCCGGCCGAGGAGGCCCTGATCCCCGCCGAACCGTTGCGCCCAGATCTGGTGGCTCAGCACGGCCACGGGCTCGGCCCCGGGACGGAAGTCCGCCGGCTGGAGGCCCCGCCCCAGCTCCGGCCGCAAGCCGAGGAGAGGGAAGAAGCCTTCGGACACCTGGGCCCCGGAGAGCCGGTCCGCCTCGGCCGGCAGGCGCAGGGTCGGGCTCCAGGTGCGGGAGATGGCCATGGCCGCGAAGCCATGGCTCTGCGACTTCCAGTCCAGGTAGTCGGGGTACGAGGAGGACGTCCAGAGCTCCGGGTTCGCCGCGTCCGCCTCGCCGACCAGCACCAGGCGCTCCGGAGAGGAGAACGGCAGAGCCCGCAGCAGCACCGCTTCCACGATGCTGCCGACGGTGGACATCGCCCCGATCCCCAGTGCGAGGCTGACGACGATCAGCAGGGCGAGCCGCGGCCGGCGGGCTTGCGCGCTATCGGGTGGGTACATCGCGGCCTGCGTCGCCTCAAGCGATCTTGAACGTCCCGCAACTGAACCCGCTGCACGCCCCGAAGGAGCTGCAGGTGAAGGTCTCGCAGCTCGGGCCGCCTCCGGCGACGAGCGCCAGCCGTTCGTCGAGCGCCGCCAGCGGATCTCCGGTCACCAGGCTGAAGAGCTCGTCGTTCAAGCTGACGATCTCCTGGACTGGTGCCCGCCCGCCCCGTTTCTGTTTTTTCATGAGAATCCCTCCTGATCGCGATCAGAGATCGCAGAAGGCGTCCGGCCTCTCGGCGAAGGCCTTGCCCTCCGCGTGATCGAGGTAAGCCTCCGCCACCGAGGCCCGGAAGCGGTGCGCGAAACCGTCACAGTAATTCCGGTAGAAGTCCCCCCCGGAGCGGTCCGCCGCCAGCACGGCGCAGCCGCCGCCGCAGAACAGGTTGTAGCGGCACTTGAGGCAGACCGGGTTGGAGGCGACCGTCCGCCCCTGCCAGAGGGCCCGGAGGTCGAAATTGAAGCGCGCCTCGGAGCTCTCGTCGACGTGGCCGATGCGGACCTTCTCGTCGCCGGTCTTCTCCCAGCAGGCGTAGATGTCGCCGAAGGGGTCGAAGATGTACATCCCCGTGTGCGCCGAGCAGAAGCTGGGCTTGAAGGCCGGCAGCCCCCGCCGGGAGAAGATCCGCCGGGCCTGGTTGCGCAGGCCGTCGTCCTGGCGGCCGAGCACGGCGACCGCCGGATGGCTCTCGCGCATCGCGGTGAGCTGGCGGTCGAGCTCCCAGGTGTTGAACGTGGTGCCGGCGTCGGTCTTGTCGTTCGAGGCGCGGATCGGCGCCACCTGCGAGGAGAAATTCGGATAGCGGTCCCACCCCTGGGCGGCGATCTCCTCCGCCAGCGCGGCCAGCCCGTGGAGATTGGTGCGGTCCACGTTGGTGCGCACCGCCACCACGATCCCCCGGTCGAGGGCCATGGTAACGTTGCGGGCGATCCGCTCCCACGACCCGCTGCCGTCCGCGTAGACCCGCCGGCGGTCGTGCTCGCCCGGCGGGCCGTCGAGGGTGATCTGCACGCTGCCCAGGAGGTCCGGGCTCAGCAGGTCCTCGTAGGCGTCGAGCTCGGTGCCGTTCGAGATCGCCCAGAAGCGGGCCTTGCCGCGCGCCAGGCCTTTCTTGATGACATGCTCCACGATCGGGCGGTTGGCGGCCAGCAGCGGCTCGCCGCCGAAGAACCCGATCTCCACCTGGGGCTCGGCGTCCGCCGGGATGCCGTGCATCGCCTCGATCGCGGGCATCGCCGCGAACAGACGGTCGGCCATCTCGGGGGTCATCCGCCGCAGCAGGTGGGCGAAGCGGCCGTCCGTGCGCATGTGGTCCTGGAAGCAGTAGCCGCAGCGCAGGTTGCAGTCGTAGGTCGGCATGAAGAGGTAGGTGGGCCAGCGCCGCAGGTGCAGGGTATGGAGCTTCTCCACGTACCGGGTGAAGAAGGCCTCCTCCTCCTCGCGGCTCATCGGCGTCAGGTACCCCCGCCGGTGGAGGACCTCGATCGTCGCCTCGGTGGGCGGCACGGCCTCGCCGGTGGGGGAGGGGGGCTCGGGGGTCCATTCGCCGTAGAGCGGCTTCGGCGGCCGGCCCGCCTCCAGAGAGCGCACCCAGGTGGCGACCCGCCGCGAGACGCGGTCGAACGCGCCCGTGTAGGTATGGACGAGGAGCATCTCCTCCTCGTTGTCCGGCAGGTCGACGTAGATGGTATAGCTGCTGGTGCGCAGCACGGGGTTCCCCTTTCCTGACCCACTTCTGAAACTCTTGGTGAGGCGTGTCAAAAAATCGTGACACGCCTTCGAGACTCGGGGTGGTTACCGATTCAGAAGATAAGTATTAGTACTCATTGTACGCCCGGAAGACGGGGAAAGGCAATGGAATGGATGTAGAGGCGGCCACACAGGGACGCCGCCCCCTACAAACAACAGGGGACAGGGGGCTCACCCCACCTTGAGCAGGTCGCTGCCGTGGGAGTGGCGGATGTCCCGCCCCTCGACGTAGTAGATGACGTCCTCAGCGATGTTGGTGGCGTGGTCCGCGATGCGCTCCAGGTTGCGCGAGACGAGGAGAAGGTGGAGGGCGCGGCTGACCGTCTTGGGGTCCTCGATCATGTAGGTCAGCAGCTCGCGGAAGATCTGCTTATAGAGGCCGTCCACCGCGTCGTCGGACTTGCAGACCTCGGTGGCGAGCTGGGCGTCGCGGCGCACGAAGGCGTCGAGGCTCTTGCGCACCATGTCCTGCACGAGCTGCGAGAGGTGGGGGAGGTCGATGTAGGGCTTGAGCGGCGGCTGCTCGTTGAGCTGCTCCACCGACTGGGCGATGTTCACCGCCGAGTCGCCGATCCTTTCGAGATCGCTGTTGATCTTCATCACCGCCACCAGGAAGCGCAGGTCGACCGCCGTCGGCTGCTTGGTGCCGAGGATCAGGTGACAGGCCTCGTCGATCTCGATCTCCAGGTGGTCGACCTGATTGTCCCCGTCGATCACCTCGACGCAGAGCTGGTTGTTGCGGTCGAGCAGGGCCTGGGTGGCCTTGGCGACCATCCCCTCCACCATGCCACCCATCTTGAGGAGAGCCTGGCGTACCCGGTCGAGATCCTGATCCAGTCGTCGTTCCATGAGCGTTCCTTTCAGCTCGGAATGATACCGGGTCCCTTCTGCGGGATTGTGACAGGTTTCCGTCAGCCGTGTGACGGCCTGACGGTCAGCCGCTCACATGCCCCTTGAGCAGGCCGCGCCGCAGCTCGTCCAGGCGGACCAGGGCCTCGACGTGGAGGCGGTCGATCTTTTCGTGGAGTTGCGCCACCTCGAGCTCGGCCTTGAGGTTGACCTCGTACTCGACGTCGCCGCGGATGCGGTCCTTCGATGCCTGCCGGTTCTGGCTGAGCAGCACGAACACCGAGAGGATGATCGCCTCCAGCGACACCACCATGGTGAGCAGGCCGAAGGGGAAGGGGTCGAACATCGGCGGCCGCCACCCCGGCCACTCCACGTTGAGCCCGATCCAGACCGCGAAGAAGACGACGTGCATCATCAGGAAGGTGATGCTGCCGGAGAAGGCGGCGATCCAGTCCGCGGCCTTCTCCACGGTGGAGCGGCGGTCCTCGGCCTCCTCGTTGACGTTGCGCGTGGCGGTGCGGCGCAGCAGCTCCACGCTGCGCCGCAGCCGCTTGCCCATGGCCGAGATGATGTCGAGCCCCGCCTCGGGATGGGTACGGAAGAGATGGTTGAGGTCGTCGCGGTCGACCGCCAGCGCCTCCAAATCCTCGGTCACCACCACCGAGGCGCTGCGCGCGCCGCCGTCGAGGAAGGAGAGCTCGCCGAACACCTCCCCCGGACCGGGGGTCTCCAGCACGATCCGCTCGCCGGTGTCGTCCTTCAGGAACACCTCCACGCACCCCTGGCGGATGACGTAGAGGGTGCCCCCGGGGTCGTCCACATAGAAGACCACCTCTCCGGCGGGGATGCGCACCACGTCGAGCTGCCGGGCGAGCACCTCGCGCTCCTCGTCGTCGAGATACTGGAAGAACGGAACACCGGCGAGCAGCGCCGCTTCGGTCGGCATACGGGATGTCCTCCTGAAAGGCCGGGCGCCACTCTAACGGGATCGCGGGCGGCGCGCCAGGGGTGAGGGATTCGCGCGATCGCGATCGTTCTAGGAGGGTGCCCGAGATATTCGTTCATGCCTATTTTAGTGTGGTACGATGCCCGTCCCACGTACGAGGAGGTACGAAGATGAAAAGAAAGAAGAACGATCGCAAGAAGCTGAGCCTGTCCAAGGAGACACTGGCGCCTCTGGAGGCCCAGAGCCTTGGCGGGGTCGCCGCTGGCGCCTGCCCGCTGGAGAGCAACAGGATCTGCAGCATCCAGCACACCTGCGTGAGCTGCGTCGCCACGCAGGACACCTGCGCCTAGGCCAGCCAACCCGCCGGCCACCTTTCCGGGCGGCCGGCGCGCTTTCTTCTGTCGACAATGCATATCTAAAGTTCTATAGTACGCCCGCCCGGGTGAGATGGGAAGCCGCGCGCGGTACCAGGTTCGAACGGCTGACGCCGGGAGCTCCGGAGAGCTCGCAGGCTCGGCCGAGATATTCACACCGAAGGCTCTTTTGGGAGCTTGGTACTGACCAAGGAGAGATCCTCATGACTCGGAATTTTCAGTGCACCCTGATCCTCGCAATCGTGGCGCTCCTCACTCTCGCGGGCTCGGCGGCATGGGCAGGCGAGAACGCGAAGGTTCGCCAGGTACCGGTGGCGGATCAGGAGCTGGTGGACGCCGGCTTCTTCAAGGTGGTGACGGGCAAGGCGGCGGCCTGCTGCATCCCCGACGGCAGCGTGGACGACACCCTCGGCATGTGGTCCTGCTGCAGCGGGTTCGCGGTGAGCGGCAGCACGGTCTGCACCATCCCGTCGGACTACGGGACGACGTGGGCCAGTTGCCGTCACGTCTGCGGCACGGCGCCGGTCAACGGCTGCATCCCGTCCGGCGGCTGGGACGACACACTCAGCAACACGAATTGCTGCAACGGCGCGGTGCCGGGGAGCACCTGGTGCCTCAACCCCGCCGACTACGGCACCACCTGGAAGTCCTGCGTCCAGAAGTGCCAGTAGGGTAGGCTTATCCTTGCCGGGGCCTTGCGGGGCCCCGGCCCTCCTCATCACACCGTTTGCAGTCCAGCTCCACCCCCAGCCACCTCTCCCGTCCTTCCGGAGTCACAACCCACGGCCTCAGCGTCCATGGTGGATCGTGCCGCACGTGCTGGCCGTGCCCGCACTCCAGGTCGGCGACCCAGTCGAGCCGCTCGTCCTGATGAAAGCCGACGATCTTCCGTTTCATGGCGCCTCCCGCCGCGCTGGGCCCTACCTCAGAGCAAGGATCTCAAGGACTGCAAGGACGCCAGGGACAGCAAGGACACGAAAAAGCGCTGAGCCCGGTGCTTTCCGGTCCTTGTTGTCCTTGCAGTCCTTGAGGTCCTTTATGCCTTGCGAATTTCGATTGGCCGCCCTCTGCCGCGACCCACCCATGGGCGCCGGACCCCCTCCAAGCGTATAAAATACGGACTGCCTTAGGGCGGAGCCCAGCTTCGGGAGCCGCGGCAGACCGGGCCCTGAGCCTAGGAGCCCGGCCGGCGGACCGCATCAGCCGCCGTTCCCCGAATCGCTTCGAGGTTTCCCCGAACCTGCGAAGCCTCCGCCCCGAGGTAAGCGAGGTTCGCCCAACCGGCTGCGCCGTTTGCCCTCCTGGAATGGGCGTTCCCCCTAACCGCGGCGGCGTTTCCCCTCACGGAATCGGCCTTCCCCCCAATCGCCTGAGCCCCCGCCCCATCGGCTGGACGGTTCTCCCCAACCGCGGCGCCGTTTGCCCTCGCGGCGTGAGCCGTCCACGCCGGATCTGGCGCGGCACCGGAGGCCTCCGCCGCTCTCCACGGTCTGTCTCCGGTTTTGCACGCCGGCGTTACCGCTGTCGCGAAGAGGGTCTCATAGCGTCGCGCGCGGCTCGCAGCCTTCCATAGGAGATTCCGCATGCGAAAGCTCATGATCCTCACCGCCGCCGCCCTGCTCGCGACGGCCCCCGCGTCGATCGCTGGCCAGGGCTCGCGGAACAACACGCATCCGCAGTCCAGCCCCGCCAGGGGCGATATGAATTAGCCGGGCCGTTAGGCCCCGGGGAATGGTCACCCCCACCCCTCAGAGCCCCGTCAGGGGCGGCAGGACTCTTTCGCCGAACAGGATCTCGCGGAGTCAAGGAATCGTGTGCGACGGAGTTCTGTCCTTCCGTCGAGGAACCTGACGGTTCGGAAGACTGGGAACGCGTTTCATTCCCGGGGCTTACGCCCATAGGATTACACACATCTTTGCTCCCAGCCCGCAGGGCGGCAGGAATTAGCCCGGTGGCGTAAGCCCCGGGAAATGAAGGAATTCCCGGGTACCCATAGCCCCGCCAGGGGCGGCAGGTCTTCTTCGACAACGCCAGATTTCGCGGGGCAAAGAGCGCGGCGGCCGCAGGGGGGTTATGTTCTACGAGGAATTCCTGTCGCCCCTACGGGGCTCTGGAGAAACTGGAAACCTTTCATTTCCCGGGGCTTACGCCACCGGGCTAATTCCTGCCGCCCTGCGGGCTAGGGGGCAAAAGATGTGTGTAATCCTATGGGCTTACGCCTCCGGACTAATTTATGGCGCTCCTGCGGGCTGAAGAGCGAGATGTGCAAGGTCGGCAGTGCTTCACAGCCATAGAGACTTATGTAACCAATCCTCTGAGCTTGACCGGGCTCTAAAATCGAGTATACGATACTGCAAGTCTGAGGAGAGAACATGCGACGACCTCGCTTCGTAGATGGATCTGGCGCCTGTCGTAAACATTCTGACGGCGAGACGGTGAAGATCAGACTATATTACGGTTATACGGATCAGCTCAGATGAACAATAATATGGGATCGAATTACTCGGCGGCAGGACTGTTTGAATCCTTGGCTTCAGGGCGAGGAACTGTCAAAGCTGCTGCTATCAGGATCATCGATAATCAGGCGATAGACTTCGATCGAGAACAACTCCAGGTTCTGATCATAAGCGCTCTGGCTAAGGATTTCCAGCCACCAACAGACCCCTCCGAGGAAGAGGATCTAGATACTACTGACGCTAGAGGATGGCTGCTTGCTGCGTTGGGTAGGTTGTGTAATGGAAATTCCGAGGCTTTCGAGTTAGTTCGCAGGCATATTGATGGCAAGTATGAGCCTAACCTCTGGGCCCGCTATTGGGCTCTCGAAGGATTGGTAGCGGGAAAGAACCCTGGACTTCCAGACATTGCGAGGTCACTAGATACAAAAGACGAGCATGTCTTAATGAAGAGCTTCGGTAATGTAATATTGGCTTCTTACGGCGACAGAAACGCGCTTCGCTATGTGCAGGAAGTAGAGCAAAATAGTGTGCCCGAACAGTGGTGGCCCATGCTGCGAGCCCTCCGTATAGTACCCATCACAGTCACGCCTGTTGTAAATTGGCTGATCAGTATAGTAGAAGAGGGAGGCTACTCTGATATAGTATATGATGCTATTATAGCGTTGGGTGAGATCCCTCGCTCAAGTCGCCAAGCGCCAAAGGTTGGGCAGGCTCTTGCGACTTTCCTTACGCGTTATCGCTGGCCAATGTATGACGCAATGAGGACAAAGGCTCTTATAGGATTGGGCAAGCTGCGTCTTGAGTGGACAGCGTCTGTAATCATCGAAGAGTTGTCTGATGAAAGCCCCGCAATCGTCTACGAAGCTGCCCACGCTTTAGAAAGCGTGCTAGGGGTAAGACTGGCCGTGCAGAGAATCCTTGAGGCCGCCATGAGGTCCGGAGTGCAAGAGGCTGGGCAGCTCGCTAATGCTTTGCGATGGATGGACCGTAAGCCGGTTGTTGATGAACTTGAAGCCGCCATGCTTAGTGGGTCCGAAAGCCAACAAGCCTCTGCTCGGACTCTCCTAAGAGAAGTTGGCGGTCTGCATGCATTCGAGAAGCTCAGGGTGCGTGAGGTGGCCATTACGCAGTATTTGAGCCTCCTTGAGGAAACAGAGAAGAAGGTTCGAGATCTTTTTGAGAAGGCTCTGGAGGAAGCTCAAGCGGGATTTAAAATGGCTAGTCGTATGGACCTCTCAGTGTTTGCCGTAGGGATTGTCCTAATTGTTGTTAGTGCCGCAGGTGTGCTCCTGAGAGAGGGCACGCTGGAGAAATGGGCAGGCGTAAGTGCGATAGCCGCTGGAGGCACCGGCTTGCTCGGGATTCTCTATAGCATATTAGTCGCAAAACCTCGGCAACAGGTCCGCGAATCGGTAGATCACCTGATGCAGCTCAAGATAGTATTTCTCGGATATTTGCGCCAGTTACATCAAGTGGATCAAGCTTATGCGCGCCGTCTGCTAGAAAACGAGCCTCTAAGCGCAAGCGATGTGAGCACATTTACAGAGATGGTCGGCAATATCCTCATGGGAGCTACTCGCGAGTTGCAAGGGAGGCATGCTCAAGCCGAAAGAACAGAACCTCAAGGTCAATCCAATACCAAATCCGTATGACACGTTGTGAAATGGACGACTTACGTCGCCGCTACCTCAAGAAAAGCTGGCTACAGAGGAGTTAGGTCTTAGATGCACAAACTGATCAACATAGGTGCTTCAAGAAGCGATTCGAGACTTACCTTCTGATGAGCCGTGTTTAGTGGTATACAACTCAAAAAGCATTGGCTTGGCCGGCTAGGCGAGTACCACGGCTCTGAGATCTACGGCCGCAGCTCAAAAAAGCGAGATGCGGAGTACGTCTACAACCACATCGTTCATCCCTCGCCGAGCCCCTCACCCCCGCGGCAACACCATCTCCGCCAACGCCCCACCCTCCGCCCGGTTCACCACCCGCACCGTCCCCCCGTGCGACTTCGCCACCTCGCGCACTAAATTCAGCCCCAATCCCGTGCTCTTCTTCCCCGTGTCCGGCCGTCCCAGCGAGTAGAAGCGGTCGAAGATGCGGCCGAGGGCGTAGTCGGGGATGCCCGGGCCCTGGTCGGTGATGGCGATCCTGACCTGATCTCCCTCGGGGTTAAGCTCGACCCTCACCGTGCCGCCCTTGGGGCTGAACTCGATGGCGTTCTGGACCAGGTTCTCCAGGGCCTGGTGGAGGAGGAAGGCGTTGCCGTTCAGGGTCAGCCGGTCCGGGGCGGCGATCTCCATCTGGAGATCCTTGGCGGCCAGGAGGGGCTCGTGGCTCTCGGCCACGGTGCGGACCATGGCGTCGAGCTCCACCGGCTCCATCTCCGGCTTCTCGCGGCGGTTCTCCAGACGGGCCAGCTCCAGCATGCGGTCCACGATGCGGGCGATCCGCTCGGCCTCGGTGCGGATGTTGGCGAGGAAACGGGCCTGCTGCTGCGGGGGCATCCCCTCCTGCAGGAGCTCCGCCGCGCCGCGGATGGCGGAGAGCGGGCTCTTCAATTCGTGGGTGAGCGTCTGGACGTACTCCTCCGCGTACTGCCGCCCCTCCAGCGCCTCCTGCATGCGGCGCATCGCCAGGCCCAGGCCGGCGATCTCGGTGCTCCCGAGCCGGGGGAACGGCGGGTGCTTTCCCAGGCTGATGCCGTCCGCGTAGCGCGCCAGGCGGTCGATCGGACGGGTCAGCAGGTAGGAGAGGACGAGGCTGAGCAGGGCCACGGCGCCGATGGTGAGGAGCGCGGCCCGGATGAAGGCGGGCCGGGCGAGCTGCAGGAAGGCGTCGATGCTGGCGGTCGGCTCGACGACCGTGAGGACGCCCGCCACGCGGCCGTCCCGGTGGATCGGCGCGGCCACGTAGAGCGAGGTCGAGAACGGATCGTTGGGGTTCCGCATGGTGGCGCGGGCGCCGTACTTCCCGGCCAGGGTGAGCTGCACGTCGTGGTAGCGGCTGTAGTCCTGGCCCACCGCGCTGGGGTGCCGCGTGTCGAGCACCACCTTGCCTCCGGCGTCGGTGACGTAGAGATTGAGGTCCACGGCCGACTTCTTGAGATCGTAGATCTGGGCGGAGAGCCGGCGGTTGTAGGCCCGGTCGAGAGTCACGTCGAGATCGGCGAAGGTGAAGTCCGGCCGCGCCATCTCCCGTTCGATCAGGCCCGCGAGCAGGTTGGAGGCGTCGACGAGCGGCTCCTCCACGCTCTCCATGTAGCGCGTGCGCAGCGTCGACCAGATCCAGTCGGTGGTGTAGTAGAGGCAGGCCGCGAAGATCGCCAGATAGAAGAGGAAGATCCGCAGGCCCAGCTTCATGATCTTTCGAGGCCCTCTCTCAGCGAATATCCCATCCCCCGATGGGTCGCGATCGGATCGACGTCCGGCCGGATGTCCCGGAGCTTGGCCCGGAGGTTCTTGACGTGGGCGTCGACCGTGCGGTCGAGGCTGGCCTCGGGGGCGTCCCAGACGCGCTCCAGGAGCTCGTCGCGGCTGTAGACGCGGCCGGGGCGCTTGAGCAGCACGGCGAGCAGCTTGTACTCGTAGCGCGACAGCTCCAGGGGGCGGCCGAAGTAGGTGATCTGCCGCCGCTCCTCGTCGAGGTTGAAGGCGGCGCCCGGCGGCGGGGACTGCGGGGCGCTGGTGGCGGGGCGGGCCCGCCGCAGCACGGCCTTGGCGCGCGCCGCCAGCTCCCGCGGGCTGAACGGCTTGATCACGTAGTCGTCCGCCCCCAGCTCCAGGCCGACCACGCGGTCCACCTCGCCGCCGCGGGCGGTGAGGAAGATGACGGGCACGTCGTGCCGTTGCCGGATGCGCCGGCAGACCTCGATGCCGCTCACGTCCGGCAGGCCGATGTCGAGCACCACCAGCGCCACCGGCTGGCGGTCGAGCACCTCGACGGCTTCCGTGCCCGTCTCCAGGCGCAGGCAACGGAAGCCTTCGGATTCGAGGGCATACTGGATCGTGTCGGCGATGGCCGGCTCGTCCTCGACCACCAGGATTGTCGGTTTCTCCATCTCAGGTCTCTGCTTTCCTCCGCCGGAGCACCGCCCACCGGCCCGTCAGGCACAGCATCCCCAGGAAAATGAGGGTAACCACCGACACCATCATGGCATGCTCGGCGTACCGCGCGCCCGGGTGTCCGGTCAGGAGGGGCACGAGCAGGGTCATGCCGAGGTAGACGCCCGCCACCAGGAGCCCTCCGCCGCTCCGCCCGCCGGTGAGCCGGTCGAGGGTGGTGTACAGCCCCCAGAGCGCGCCCAGGTAGAACAGGATGCCCAGGAGCCGGTGCGCGGCCTCCGGGGCGAGCCCGGCGACGGGGCCGAGGCGGTAGAGCTCCACCGCGGCCACGATGCGCAGGGTGTTGACGGCGAGCGTGAGCGCGTAGGCGCCGGCCAGGGAGGCCAGCCACCAGCCGAGCCGCGCCCGGGGGGAGCGCAGCCGGTGCGCGAAGCCGAGCACGGAGACGGCCAGCACGAGGATCATGAAGTTCACCCCCGCGCAGGCCGGAGCGATGTAGTACGAGCCGTCCGGCGCGATCCAGCCGGCGCCGGGGCTCAGGGTGAGCCCCTCGCCGCGCAGCCACCCCACGGCGCGGGCCGTCGGCACGAGGATCCACGCGAGATCCTCGGCCGAGGCCCGGCTGTAGAACAGCTTCAGACCGTAGGCGACGGCGATGGCCGTCACCCACGAGAGCCAGGGACGCCGCATCACCGGCTCGCGCGCCGCGGCCGCATCCGCCCGGCGGCGGCGGTCAGGCCGAGGAGCAGGATCCCGAGAGCGATCAGCAGCGGCAGCTCCGGCTCGGGGACTCCGACCGCGGAGTCCTCGACCCCCTGCGGCAGGGGGAGCGGCTGGTCGACGTCCTTCGCGGAGCCTTCCTGGTTCCGCACCTTCTCGTGGACCGCCACGAAGGAGGTATAGGGGGTCAACAGCTCATATTTCAGCCCGAGCCCCGTCACCGCCTGGCGGGTGGCTTCGCCGTCGTCCGCGCCGTACCCGGTGAGGCGCGCCACCCGCTCCCGGGCCCATAGATAGCGCAGGGCCTGGTTGTCCGCGGAGGGCCGGGTCTCGGCGACGTCGAAAACCTTTTCAAAGCGCCCGTCGCCGCCCAGGCCGGTGACGCGGATCGTGCCGCCGGGCTGGCCCTTCCACTTGCCGAAGATCACCAGGGGACGGTCGGCGAACAGGTCGGGGATCGACAGCGGCTCGACGTCGAACCTCTGGAAACCTGAGGTCTCGACCTCCATGTGGGTGAGCACGGGGGATTTCACGTACTCCTGGAACCGCTTCGCCACCTCTTTGGCCTCGTCGGGCTCGGTGACGATGAACGGCTCCCCCTGCCCGGCGCGCGCCATCCCTTCGATGAGGTGGCGGTTCACGGAGGTCCCCATGCCAAAGGCGAAGAGGTTGGAACGGTTGAGCCGGGTCCGGATCTGCTCGAAGACTCCGGCCTCGGCGTCGATGAAGCCGTCCGTGATGACGATCATCGTGCGCGAGACTCCTTTCGTTTCCGGCAGCTCCATCGCGCGGTCCAGCGCTTTCCCAAGCTCCGTTTCGCCGCCCCCGCGCTCGCTCTCGATCTCCGCGATCGCCTGGCTGAGGTTCGCCTCGGTGGCGGGCAGCGATCGCGGCGCGAGCAGGCGCGAGGCACCCGAGAAGAGGAGCACGTTGAAGCGGTCGACCGGCCGCAGCCCGCCGACCAGCTCGCGCATCAGCACCTTCGTCGTATTGAGCGGGAAACCGCACATGGAGCCGGAGACGTCGAGCACGAAGATGTACTCGCGCGGCGGGATCTGCGCCGGCACCACGCGCCGGGGCGGCTGCACCATCAACAGAAAGAAATTCTCGTCCTGGCCCGGCTGACCGGATGGACCTGGATAGAGCAGAAGGCCGGTCTGCACCTGCTGGCCTTGCAGACGGTAGCGCAGGATGTAGTCCCGGTTGCCGCCGTTCGTCTCCCGGGGATCGAGCCGGACCCTGGCCGTCGTGCCGTCCTCCCAATCGACGTGGGTCTGGTGGGAGGGACAGAGGATCTCGTCGATCGGCATGCCGGCGGCGACGCGCGTCTCGATATTGAATGCATAGGGAGGCTCCTCCTTCTCGTGCAAGTAGGGGCTCTTCACCCAGCCGCTCGACTCCGCCTTCGACTCGGGGGCGTTGGAGTAGCGGGGGCCGACCACGGTGGGGTAGACGAACTCGTAGGTGCCCTCGCTGGGCACGAGGAGCTCGCTGTAGTGGAGCTCGACGCGGATCTCGTCCTGGGGCATGACGTTGGCGACGCTCATCGAGAAGACGTTGGGCCGCTGCTCCTCCAGCAGCGCCGCGCTCTTGCCCGCCGCCTTGGCCGCCTCGAACTCCCTCTTCGCCGCCTGCTTCTCGCGGATCTTGGCGCGGATGCGCTCGTTGCCCACCTGCAGCGTCATGCCGTGCACGGCGGCGCGGGTGGAGGCCGGGAAGACGTACCGCGCGTTCAGGGGGCGGCTCCCCTCGTTGCGATAGACCTGGGTGACGACGACGTCGGCGATCACTCCCGCGATGTGGACGTCCGCCTTGGTCTCCTTGAGCGGCAGCTTGTCGACGGCGGGGTCGCCGTTCTCGACGAAGAAGTAGGGCGAAAGGGTGCGGTCCTGGTCTTTGTCCTGGGCCCGCTCCGCGGGAGCTCCCGGGAGCGCGATCAGGAGCGCCAGCCCGAGAAACAGGAAACCTGCCTTGCATGACCGTTTCATTTCATCCTCCTTGGCGGGCGGTGCGCCTCGCCATGGAGCTACTCTGCGGCTCACAGAAGAAGGCTGTATGAAGGGGTGATGAAGAAACGGGGAGAGATTGTGGCGGTGGTGTGGAGGGACGGGCACGGACTGACACGGAGGAGCACGGACAGCGAAGACGAAAAACGTGCTCGTCCGTATCGGCCCGTGCTCGTCCGTGTTCGTCCTCTCCTTGAGGAGATGGCTGTGAGCCGGGCGCCTTGGGCGGCCCGGGCTCAGGGGCACTGGGGGCCCGTGGGGTTGCACGTCGTGACCTCCTGGATGGAGGGGCGGCTGGATGCCACCCCTCTTCCAAGGGGTGAGTGAAACGCTTGGGAGTGAGCAGCGGGGAGGTATGGGTGCCGGCAATTTGCATGTGATAGCATTCGGGCATGCCGGCGGTTCAGATCCGAGACGTCTCCCCCGAGGTGATCACGGCGCTCAAGCGGAGAGCGGCCCGGCACGAGCGTTCTCTGGAGGGGGAGCTCCGGTACATCCTCACTGCGATTGCCCGCGAGGAGCCGCCGTCGCCACCCCTTCCCCCGATCGAGCTGAAGCTCTCGCAAGCTTCGCCGTCCACCAATTGGAGCCGCGAAGAGATCTATGGCGACGATGGACGATAGCAGGTTGGTAGGGCTTGGCCGCTTGCACAGCTCTGGGGCAAGCCATGCTCCTCACGCCGCCAGCGGCAGCCGCACCCGGAACGTCGAGCCGCGGCCGACGCGGCTTTCGACGTCCACCTGGCCGCCGTGGGCCTGGGCGATGTGCTTGACGATGGCGAGCCCCAGGCCGGTGCCCCCCTCCTCGCGGGCGCGCCCCTTGTCCACCCGGTAGAAGCGCTCGAAGATGCGGGGGATCGACTCGGCCGGGATGCCGATCCCGGTATCGCTCACCTCCAGCACGGCGTCGCCGCCGCAGCGCCCCAGGCGCACCGTGATCCTGCCGTCCGGCCGGCTGTACTTGATCGCGTTGTCGATCAGGTTGAGGAGCAGGCGCTCGAGGCTCCCGGCGTCCCCCTGGACCGCCGGCATCTCCTCTTCCCGGATCTCGATCTCGACCCGCTTCTCGCGCGCCGCCGGAGTGAGCAGCTCGACGGCGCGGCGGGCCACGGCCTCGAGATCGACCGGCTCGCGGTCGAGCGCCGCGTCCATCCCTTCCAGCCGCGAGAGGATCAGCAGGTCGTCGAGCAGCTCCTGGAGGCGGCGGCACTGGCTGAGGATGCGGTCGGTGAAGCGGCGGGCGGTGGGGGGCTCGTCGAGGGCGCCGTCGCGCAGGGTCTCGGCGTAGCCCCGGATCGCCGCCAGCGGGGTCTTGAGCTCGTGGGAGACGTTGGCCACGAAGTCCCGCCGCATGTCGGCCACGCGGGTCAGCTCGGTGGTGTCGCGGGCGGCGACCACCGCTCCGCGCTCGCCGCCGGAGAGGACGGCGCTGGCCAGCAGCAGGGTCCGCCGCTCGGACGACGGGAGGACGATCTGCGCGCTCTGGGGCTGCCGCTTGCGCAGGGTGTCCTCGATCAGGCGGGCGAAGCCGGGGTGGCGGATGATCTCCAGCGCCGGCCGGCCGGTGAAGTCCCCCACCAGGTCGAAGAGCTGGTAGAAGGCGGGGTTGATCATCTGCGCGCGGCCGTCGCGGTCGACCACCAGCACCCCCTCGGACATGCTGGCGAGGATCTCCTGGAGGTTGTCGCGCTCGCGGCTCATGGCGTCGAGCTGCTGCTCGGAGGTGGCGGCGAGGCGGTTGAGGGCGAGCGCCAGGGCGGCGAGCTCCTCCTCGTCCGGCACGGCGACGCGGGAGGCCTTCCCCCTGGCGAGGTCCTGGGCGCCGGCGATCAGGCGCGAGACCGGCTCGAAGAGGCGGCGGTCGAGCCAGAGGGAGGTGAAGAGGATGGCGATGCCGGCGGCCAGCACGGCGAGGGCCATGGTGGCGGCGAGCCGGGTCTTGAGCGCGTCGAGCTGCGCCAGGGGCTCGGCCAGGCGGAGGACCATCACGTCGCCGCCGGGCCCCGAGAGAGTGCGGGCCACGTAGACGTAGGTGTTGCCCGTGGTGGCGCTCTTGCGGACGTTCATCCCCCGACCGCTCGCCAGGGCCGAGCGCACCTCGGGGCGGCCGCGGTGGTTCTGCATCTCCCGCACGTGCTCGGGCTCGACCGAGCTGTCGGCCAGGACGACGCCGTCGCGGCGGATCAGGGTGACCCGGATGCCGCTGTCGGCGCCGAGCTGGACGGCCCAACCCTCCAGGTTGGCGCGGGGGTCGGCCAGCCGGTCGCGGGCGATCGGCGCCAGCAGGTCGAGCATGTCGAAGAGCTGGACGGCGGCGGTGCGCTGGAGGAGGCTCGGCAGCAGCGACCAGAGCAGCAGGGTGGCGGTGACCACGGCGGCGAGGGCCGGCCAGACCGGCGCGAGCCGCAGCTTCGGCGGCAGGCCGAGGAGCCGCACGGCTCAGGGCCTCAGCCGGTAGCCGACGCCGATCACCGTCTCGATGCGGTCGGCCTCGGGCCCCAGCTTGCGGCGCAGGCGCCGGATGTGGGTGTCCACGGTGCGGCTGTCGATGTCCTCGGCGTACCCCCAGACGTCGGAGAGGAGGGTGCCGCGCGTCTGCACCCGGCCGGCGCGCTCCATCAGCAGCCGGAGCAGCCGGAGCTCGGTCGCGGTCAGCGGCACCTCCTTGCCGCGCACCCGGAGCTGGTGGGCGGAGACGTCGAGCTGGATGCCGCCGATCTCCCGCTTGTCGCCGGCGGGCTCCTCGGGCTGGAGCCGGCGGAGCACCGCCTTGACGCGCAGCACCACCTCGCGGGGGCTGAACGGCTTGCTGATATAGTCGTCGGCCCCGAGCTCCAGGCCCACGATGCGGTCCACCTCCTCGCCGCGGGCGGTGAGCATCACGATCGGGATCCGCGAGGTGGCGGTGTCCCGCTTGAGCAGCCGGGTCAGCTCGAGACCGTCGATGCCGGGCAGCATCAGGTCGAGCAGGATCAGGTCGGGAGCCTGCCGCCGGAGGGCCTCGAGGCCGCTGTCCCCGCGAGGGCTGAGCTCCACGTCGAAGCCCTCCTTCTCCAGGTTGTACTGTAAAACTTCGGCGATGTCGGGCTCGTCTTCGATGAGCAGAATGCGTTCGCGTGCCATGTGACAAAAGGCTACCATGGAGTCTTCCACACCCGGTGCGGAAAAACCTGTGGAAAACCCTCCTGAAACGGGAGCAAAGGCCTGATTTCCGGGCCTTTCTCCTCTTTGACCAGACGGCTGTGCAACGCGTCACAACTGATTGATTTCATTACACTTTCGCCTAGGTTTCTCCTCGCGGGGAGACGCTTGACGGATCATCCATGGTGTGTTTTCCACAGATGCGGTGTGAAATCCCTGCAAAAGTCCTGTTAACTCTTTGTGACCGAGAGTGTTACCGGCGTGTGACAGGCATTGTCAGGGGTGCTTTTGCGTAAGAAGTTCTTACAAGGGGCTGTAAAAAGGGAACGCTGTTTCGTGACTCATCCCGCCACCTCCAGCCCCTGGCGCAGCCGCAGGCCGCAGCCGAAGACCTTGGCGAAGAAGCGGCCGTGCTCGCGGGCGGCCTCGAGCTCCAGGTCGACCGAGTAGCGGGAGAGCACCTCCAGGGTGGCCTTGCGGCGGCGGATGGCGCAGTAGACCTCCTCGACGCGCGAGGCGTGGGTGAAGTCGAGGGCGTCGGCCACGCGCAGCAGGGCGGCGAGCTTGCGGAGGGTGCGCTGCTGCCAGGGCTTGAGGAAGGCCAGGTTGGGGTGGCTCGCCTTGGGGGCCGATCCCCGGTGGTAGCGGGCGACGTTGGCGATGATCTCGATCTCGCGCTGGTCGAAGGCGTCGAGCACGGCGTTGGTGATCAGGTAGTAGGCGTGCTTGTGGTGCCCTTTGTAATGAATGGAGTAGCCGATGTCGTGGAGCAAGGCGGCGTACTCCAGCCACTCGCGCTCGCGCCCGCCCAGGCCGTGGAGGGAGGCGGTGACGTCGAACAGGCGCACGGCGAGGCGCGCGGTCTGCTGGTTGTGCCGGTAGACCGTCTCGGCGCGCTCGGCGAGCTGGAGCACCTGGCGGCGGCGCAGGTCCGCGGGCTCGGCGGCCGGGGGGATCGGCTGGCCGAGGGCGGCCAGCACCAGCCCCTCGCGCAGGGCGCGGTCGGAGACCTGGAAGCGGTCGACCCCGGCGTGGGCCACCAGCGCCTGGAGCAGCACGGCGCCGGCCAGCAGGCTGTCGGAGCGGGGGGCGCCCACGGGCGGGAGGTCGGCGATCTGCCGGCGTTTGAGCGGGCGGAGCCGCTCGACCAGGGCGGCGAGGTCGCGGGTGCGCACCTCGCGGGCGCCGGAGACCTCCTTCCAGGGGCGGTCGGCGAAGCAGTCGATCAGGTCGGCGCAGCAGACGGCGGTGCCGGAGGTGGCGACCAGGCGCTCGGCCGGGCCCTTCGGCACCCGCTCGGCCAGCCGCCGGTCGATCTTCCGGCGGAGCTTGTCGAGGGAGGCGGCGGTCGCCGGGTCGCCCGCGAGGCCGGCGGCGCAGCGCAGGGAGCCGAGGGTGAGGCTCACCACCTGGCCGAGCTCGCCGGCCCGGGCGGTGATCCATTCGGTGCTGCCGCCGCCGACGTCGACGATCACGGCGGTCTCCGGTCCCAGGTCGACCACCTCGCGCACGGCGCGGAAGATGAGCTGCCCCTCCTCGACGCCGGTGAGGAGGCGGACGTCGAGGCCGGTCAGGGCCTTGACCCGGGCCAGGAAGTCGGCGCCGTTGGCGGACTCGCGCACGGCGCTGGTGGCGACCGCGACCACCCGCTCGGCGCCGCGGAGGCGGGCGAGGGTGGTCATCTTGGCGAGCGCCTCCAGGCCGTCCTGCATCGCCGCCTCGGAAAGGGCGCCGTCGCCGAGGCCCGTCTTGCCCAGGCGGACCATCTCCCGCTCGCGCCCCAGCAGCCGGTAGCCGCCGTTGGGCGCCGCCTCGGCCACCACCATGTGGATCGAGTTCGAGCCGATGTCGATCGCCGCCAGGCGCTCGGCGTCCGGCGAGGGGGAGGTCAGGGGCTGGGGGGCATCGTCCGCGATAGCGCTCACGCGGACATTCTAGACGGTGTCCGCGGAGGAGATCGGGAACCCGGGGCTTGTCACACCGCGTTCACCCGGGTTGTGGCAAGATTTCGGCCATGGCCGAGCCGAACCGAGTCGAGATCCTGGAGAGACCCGCCGCCGAGGGGGAGCCCCGGTTCCTCAACCGCGAGCTCTCCTGGCTGGAGTTCAACGCGCGGGTGCTGCATGAGGCGGAGGACCCCGAGAGCCCGCTGCTCGAACGGCTGAAGTTCATCGCCATCTTCGACTCCAACCTCGACGAGTTCTTCATGAAGCGGGTGGGGGGCCTGAAGCAGCAGATCGCCAGCAACGTGCGCGACCTCGGGGCGGACGGCGAGGGGACCCCCCGCCAGCAGCTCGCCGAGATCAACGCCACCGTGCGCCCGATGGTGGCCCACCAGCGCCGCCTGCTCAATCAGGAGCTGCTCCCCCTGCTGCGCCAGCACGGCCTGGAGATCCTCTCCTGGGACGAGCTGAAAGCCAGCGAGCGCCGCCACCTATGCGAGGAGTTCGACCGCCGGATCTTCCCGGTGCTCACCCCCCTGGCGGTCGATCCGGCCCACCCGTTCCCGTTCATCTCGAACGTCAGCCTCTCGCTGGCGGTGGCGGTGAAGGCTCCGGGGGAGGGGCAGCTCCCGCGCTTCGCCCGGGTGAAGGCGCCGCACATCCTGCCGCGCTGGGTGCAGGTGCCGAAGACGCTGCGCCACGTCCCCCTGGAGGAGCTGATCGCCCACAACCTCGACCGCCTCTTCCCGGGCATGGAGATCGTCGAGGCCGCCTACTTCCGGGTGACCCGCAACGCCGACGTCCACCGCAACGAGGAGACCGCCGAGGACCTGCTGGAGGTGATCCAGGAGGAGCTGCGGGAGCGCCGCTTCGCCACCGTCGTGCGTCTGGAGACGTCGAAGGGGATGTCGAGGTGGATGACCGGGCTGCTCTGCGAGCAGCTCGAGATCTCCGAGCCCGAGGTCTACGAGGTCGAGGGCCCGCTCGCCCTCAAGGATCTGCTGTCGCTCGCCGGCGAGGCCCCGCTGCCGTCGCTGCGCTTCCGCCCCTGGGTGCCGGTCACCCAGCCGCGCCTGGTGTTCGACGTGGGCGAGGAGACCGAGATCTTCCGCGCCGTCGACGAGAGGGACATCCTGGTCCACCACCCCTACGACTCCTTCGCCACCAGCGTCCAGCGCTTCATCGAGACGGCCGCGGACGACCCGAAGGTCTTCGCCATCAAGCAGACCCTCTACCGCACCTCGGCGGGGTCGCCCAACATGCAGGCGCTGATCCGGGCGGCGGAGGCGCGCAAGCAGATCGCGGTGACGGTGGAGATCAAGGCGCGGTTCGACGAGGCGGCCAACATCGAGTGGGCCGAGGCGCTGGAGAACGTGGGCGCCCACGTCTGCTACGGCCTGGTGGGGCTGAAGACCCACGCCAAGGTCGCCCTGGTGGTGCGCCAGGATGGCGACACCCTGCGGCGCTACGTCCACATCGCCACCGGCAACTACAACCCCGAGACGGCCAAGCTCTACACCGACCTCGGCCTCTTCACCTCGGACGAGGCGATCTCCCAGGATGCCCTGCAGCTCTTCAACATGCTGACCGGGTTCGTCCATCAGCCGCAGTTCCAGAAGCTGCTGGTGGCGCCCGTCAGCATGCGCCAGCGCTTCCTGGAGATGATTGCCCGCGAGGTGGAGCATGCCCGGGCGGGGCGCGGCGGCCGCATCATCGCCAAGATGAACGCGCTCGACGACAAGCAGATGGCCGAGGCGCTCTACGAGGCCTCGGCGGCCGGGGTGGAGGTCGACCTCGTCGTGCGCGGCATCTGCCGGCTGCGCCCGGGGGTGCCGGGGCAGAGCGAGACGATCCGGGTGATCAGCATCGTCGGCCGTCTGCTGGAGCACGCGCGGGTCTTCTACTTCGCCAACGGCGGCAAGCCGGAGTACTACATCGGCTCGGCCGACTGGATGTCGCGCAACCTCGACGCGCGGGTGGAGGCGGCGGTGCCGATCGAGGACCCGCGCCTCCAGGAGGAGCTCAAGGCGATCCTCGACCTCCAGCTCGCCGACAACTGCAAGGCCTGGGACATGCGCTCCGACGGCTCCTACGTGCAGCGCCGGCCAGCGCCGGGGGAGGAGCCGCGCTGCAGCCAGGACCTGCTCATGCAGCGGGCTACGGAGAAGGTGGGGAGATAGACCACCGCTCCGCCCCGGTCAGCCTCGCCAGCCGGTCGAGGGCCGTCTCCAGCGCCGCCCGCCTCCCCTTCGTCTCCTTCACCTTCGGCTCCCACCAGAGCCCCTTCACCTCCAGCAACCCCCTCTCCCGGTGGAGCTTGGGATCGAGCCGGCCGATCAGGCGCTCCCCTTCGAGGATCGGCAGCACGTAGTAGCCGTGCTTGCGGTGCTGGCCCGGCACGAAGGCCTCGAAACGGTAATCGAAGTTGAACAGGCGGAGGGTGCGCTTGCGGTCGCGCAGGATGGGATCGAAGGGCGCCAGCAGGCGGATGCGCGGCGGGGCCGGCGGCAGGGCGGCGGCGCGGGCCTCCCAGTCCGGCACGGCCCAGGAGGCGCGGGGCTTGGAGCCGTCGGCGGGCTCCACCTGCACGGGGACGATCTCCCCCCGCGCGGCGGCTTCGGCGCACCCGGCGCGGGCCTCCTCCAGGGAGACGGCGGCCCAGAAGCCGGCGATCTCGTCGGGAGAGGCGATGCCGAGCCGCTCCAGGGCGGTGCGGCAGGCCCAGTCCCGATGCTCCTCGTCGCTCGGCCGGGGGGCCGCGTGCCCCTCGGGGAGGACCCGCTCGGCGAGGTCGTAGATCTTGTGGAAGCTGGACCGCCCCGCGATCGCCAGCTCCCCCGTCCGCCAGAGGTACTCCAGCGCGGCCTTCTGGGGCTTCCACCCCCACCACCCCTGCTCGCCACCGACCCGCTCCCCCTCGAAGTCGCGGGTCATCAGCGGCCCCTCGCGGGCGATGCGCTCGCGCACGTGGTCGACCACCTTCTCCGGCTCCGGGCCGACCCGCTCCCGCCACCAGGGGTGCTCCAGCACCCGGCGGCGGTAGCGCTCGAAGCGGATCTTCCAGTAGGGATACCAGGGGGTGGGGATGGCCGAGGCGTCGTGCGTCCAGTGCTCGAAGAGCCGGCGCTGGCGCTCCAGGAGCCGCTCCAGCAGGCGCGGCTGATAGCTCTGGAAACGGGCGGCGAGGATCAGGTGGTGCGCCCGCTCGACCACGTTGATCGAGTCGATCTGGACGAAGCCCATCCGCTCGATGGCCTCGTAGAGGCTGTCCGCGGTGGCTCTGCGGCGGGGATCGTCGAGCAGCCCCTGGGCGCCCAGGAGGAGCCGGCGGGCGGTGGCGGCGGGGACGGTGGGGAGAGCGGAGGAAGGCTTGAGTGGCACGGGGAGAGGATAGCTGAAGGTGCGCGGTGATTTTGAAAGTTGACGCCGAGAAGCATACGATCTACCCTTATCTATATGCGGACCACGCTCGACATCCCGGAGCCCCTGTTGGAAGAGGCTCGGCAGCTCCTCGGATTCAAGTCGAAGACCGACACCGTAGTCCTGTCGCTCCAGGAGCTCATCCGCAGGAAGCGGATCGAGGATCTGAAAGCGATGATGGGCAACGTTCAACTGGAAATTGACATCCCCGCCTCCCGCCGCCGCGGATGATCTTCGTCGACACCTCGGTGTGGATCGCCGCCCTGCGCTCGAGGGAGGGGGAAGAGGCGCGGTATCTGCAGAGCCTCCTGGACAGGGACGAGGTGGCGTTGGCGGCGCCGGTCAGGGTGGAGATTCTGGTGGGCGCGTCGGGCCGAGATCGGCCTCGTTTGCGCCGCTCCCTTTCGGCTCTGCCGGTCTTCTATCCGAACGCCGCCACGTGGACACTCATCGACGAGTGGGTGGATACCGCCTCTGCCGCGGGCGAGCACTTCGGATTCGCCGATCTGCTCATCGGCGTGCTCGCGGCCCAGCAGCAGGCCGCCGTCTGGTCGCTGGACTCCGATTTCGGCCGGATGGCGCGAGTCGGGCTCCTCAAGCTGTATAAGCCTTCCTGAAAGGCCTACGCCGCCGCCTTGGCGAACCGCAGCTCGGGGTTCTTGCGCGCTCGCACGAGGTAGGAGGAGATCTCCCGCACCAGGCCGGGAGTGGCGTTGTCGAGCTCGGCGGCCTTCTGGAAGACGGCGAGGGCGGCGAGGGCCTGGCGGTGGATGTCGTGGGAGAGGAAGACGTCGAGCATCTCCGCGGCGAGCGTCCGCACCTCGGCGGCGCGCCCGGCTTCCAAATAGAGGTGGGCGAGGTCGAGGGTCACCAGCGAGGCGTCGTAGCCGTTCTCCTCGGCCAGGAAACGGCGACGGACCTCCAGCAGCGCCGTTTCGGTCTCCTCGAAGCGCCCCAGGCGGGCGGCGATCCGGCCGTCGAGCCAGGCGAGGCGGAGCCCGGTGAAGGAGTCGGGGAAGTCGCGGTAGGTGTGGCGGAAGCGCTCGAGGAGCCGGCGGGCCTCGTCGGCGCGGCCGCAGTCGTTCAGGAACCAGACGAGGTTGTGCCGCGCCATCAGCACCAGGCGCGGCTCGCGCTCCCAGTCGACCAGGCTGAGCCCCAGGCGGATCTGGCGGATCGCCTCGTCGTGCCAGCCGGCGTAGCCGAGGCAGCGCCCCTTGCTGATCATCGCCCGCCCCTTGCGGTGCGGCTCGTGGACGTCGTCGTAGATGTCGATCACCGCGTCGAGCAGCTCGGCGGCCTTCTCGAAGTGCCCCTGGTCGCTGAGCAGGGAGGCGCGGAGGTCGAGGATGCGCGCCTCCTCCAGCGGGTCGGCCGAGCCCCCCTCGGCCAGCCGCTCGGCGCGGGCGAGCGCCTCCTCGGCTCCGGCGAGGTCGAAGGCGATGCGGCGGGCGTTGCCCAGGTAGGCCCAGGCGCGCGCCTGGAGGTCCTGCACCACGGCGCGGCCGTAGCGCTCGTCCTCCAGCAGGCCGGCGAGCAGGAGACCGCGGTCGGCCAGATCGATCGCCCGGCCGGCGTCGCGGAACCCCTCCTCGAAGCTCTTCTCGATCAGCAGCTCGCAGACGGCGACCGTCTGCAGGCGGCGGTCGAGGCGGAAGAGGACCGGCCACTCCTCCCAGGGGCGGCTGAGCAGCTCCGCGAGCAGCGCGGGCGCCTCCTTGCGCTCGGCGGCGGCGCGGGCGAGCCGTACCCCGAGGCCGGCGAACAGGCGGTCCCAGGCGGCGTCCTGCTCCGCCGTCTCCTCGTCCGGCGGCGCGAAGGAGCGCAGCAGGAGGTCGTCCACCTCCTCCTGGCAGACGGGGCACCCCGAGCGCAGGTGGTCCTCGATCCAGCGCTCCTCGGCCGCGGAGGCTCCGCCACGCGAGAACCTCTCGAAAGCGTTCCGGTCCGGGTGACGCACGTTCATCAACCTGATCCTCCCCCAGGAGATCGTAGAGCGGGGGTACTGGGAAGCCCGCCTATACGCCTATATCTTTAAAGTTGCCTCTGGGGGGGAAAAAGTGACACCGGCGCCCAAAGGCGCCGGTGCCGGCCGAATCCACAGGAGGATCTACTGGTGGCCGTTGGGGTCCATGGCGCCGCCGGCGAAACCGAAGAGCTGGAGCAGGAAGGCCACGAAGCCCCGGCCGGGCTCCGTCCTCGCGGGCTCCTCGGAAGCGCGGCGGGGCTGGCTCCACAGGGCCTGCGAGGGGGCGGCGCAGGTCAGGGTGACGGCGGCGACGAACAGGGTGGCGGCGGCTCTCCGCAGAGTGTGGGAGCGCATGGGAAACCCTCCAAGCACAGGCGATCCGGCGCGGTCACCACGACCGCGATGGTCGCCCTTATCCATTCTGGTGCTTTCGCCCGCGGAGGCCGGTCTTGTAGCTCTTGCACGCCCTCCTGTAGCCCCTTCCAACGTTCTTTTGGCCTCTTTTGGGCAAAGGCGGGCCTCGCCGGATGGCCCGAGACCTTCTTCCCGGGGCGGCGGCCCGGGCCCCGGCAGTGGTCCGCATCTTGCACCCCTCCCGCCCGCGAGGGCATAAGATTTGATGTTCAGAAGTTTTTGGATGGTAGGTTTTGAGTGCTCCTGTCACCGGCGGAACGACGGCCGGCGGCTCGACCTGATCGCGGCGACCGGTCACGACCGCTTCGCCGCCGAGGACTACGCGCGGGTGCGCCGGCTGGGGGTCCGCACCGTGCGCGACGGCGCCCGCTGGCACCGCATCGAGCGCTCGCCCGGCCGCTACGACCTCTCCTCGCTGCTCCCCCTGGTGCGGGCGGCGCGGGAGGCCGGGCTGCAGGTGGTCTGGGACCTCTGCCACTACGGCTGGCCGGACGGCCTCGACATCTTTCGTCCCGAATTCGTGGATCGCTTCGCCGAGTATAGCCGCGCCGTGGCCCGGCTGATCGCCGCCGAGACCGACGAGCCCCCCTGGTACGCGCCGGTCAACGAGATCTCCTTCTGGTCCTGGGCCGGCGGCGAGGTCGGCTACCTCAACCCCTGCGCCAGCGGCCGGGGGTTCGAGCTCAAGGCCCAGCTCGCGCGGGCGGCCCTGGCGGCGGTCGACGCCGTCTGGAGCGTCGACTCGCGGGCCCGCATCCTCCATTGCGATCCGGCGATCCACATCGCGGCCGGCCCGGAGCGCCCCGGGATGCGGGCCGAGGCCGAGGGGCACCGGCTGGCGCAATTCCAGGCCTGGGACATGATCGCCGGCACCCTCTGGCCACAGCTCGGCGGCGACGAGCGCTACCTCGACGCCGTCGGCGTCAACTACTACCCGAACAACCAGTGGATCCTCCACGGACCGGCGATCGAGCGGGGGGACCCGCTCTACCGCCCCTTCCGGGAGATCCTGCGCGAGGCCTGGGAGCGCTATGGCCGGCCGCTGGTGGTCGCCGAGACCGGCGCCCAGGACTGCCACCGCCACGGCTGGCTCCGCTACGTGGCCGACGAGGTGACGGCCGCGCGGCGCGAGGGGATCCCCGTGCGCGGCATCTGCCTCTATCCGATCCTCGACTACCCGGGCTGGGACGACGACCGCTACTGCCGGAGCGGCCTCTGGGGGTACCCCGACCCTGTGGGACACCGGGAGATCCATTCTCCGCTCGCCGAGGAGCTGGCGCGGCAGATCGCCCGCTTCCCGGACGAGCCGGAGCCGTTCAGAGACCAGGACCCGGACGCGCGCCGCGCGCCGGCCATCCAGGAGGACAACCAGGAGAGTGAGCATGCAGCTTTTTGAGAAGGAGGCCCAACACGTCATGCCCGGCCTCGCCCCCAAGCCGGACCTCGTCTGCCTCTCGCATCTGCGATGGGACTTCGTCTACCAGCGGCCCCAGCACCTGATGAGCCGCTTCGCCCGCGACCGCCGGGTCTTCTTCTTCGAGGAGCCGGTATTTTTCGATCCAAGCGTCGAAGATGGCCCCGCCCGCCTCGACGTCACCGAGCGCCCCGGGGGCGTCCAGGTCGCCGTGCCGCGCCTGCCGCACGGCCTCTCTCCTGAAGAGGTGGAGGCGGCCCAGCGCGACCTGCTCCAGGGGATGCTCGCCAGCCACGGCGTCAGCGACTACGTCCTCTGGTACTACACGCCGATGGCCCTCGGCTTCTCGGAGGGCGTGGAGCCCGCGGCGGTCGTCTACGACTGCATGGACGAGCTGTCGCTCTTCCGCGGCGCCCCGCCGGCCCTGCTGGAACGGGAGCGCCGGCTGCTGGAGCTCGCGGACCTCGTCTTCACCGGCGGCCAGAGCCTCTACGAGGCCAAGCGCGAGCGCCATCCTTCCGTGCACGCCTTCCCGAGCAGCATCGACCACGAGCACTTCGGGCGGGCCCGCCGGCCGGCCCCCGATCCCGCCGACCAGGCGACGATCCCCCGGCCGCGCCTCGGCTACTTCGGGGTGATCGACGAGCGGATCGACCTCGACCTCCTGGCCGCGGCGGCCGGCGCCCGGCCGGACTGGCAGTGGGTGATGGTGGGCCCGGTGGTCAAGATCGACCCCGAGAGCCTGCCGCGGCGGAGCAACCTCCACTATCTGGGCATGAAGTCCTACGACGAGCTGCCGGCCTACCTCGCTGGCTGGGACGCCGCCCTGATGCCCTTCGCGCGCAACGAATCCACCCGCTTCATCAGCCCCACCAAGACGCCCGAGTACCTGGCGGGGGGACGGCCGGTGGTCTCGACCCCCATCCGCGACGTGGTGCGCCCCTATGGCGAGCTGGCGCTGGTGGAGATCGCGGAGGACCCCGAGACCTTCGTCGCCGCCGCCGAGCGGTCGATGCGGCGCCTCGGCGAGGGGTCCCCCGAGCGCGAGGCGTGGCTGGCCCAGGTGGACGAATTCCTCGCCCGCGGCTCCTGGAGCCGCACGTTCCGACACATGTCCGACCTGATCGACGGCGCCGTGCTGCGGCGCCGCGGTGGGCCGGACGAGACGAATTGACAGACGTTTCTAGAGCTGGCCCGCGGCGGAAGGACCGCTCCGTGCGCATCTGGGATACGACGACTCGAAAGGAGCCGGTGATGTTCGATTACTTGATTGTGGGGGCGGGGTTCGCGGGGAGCGTGCTGGCCGAGCGGCTGGCCCGCGGATCCAACAAGAAAGTTCTCCTGGTGGACCGTCGGCCGCACATCGGCGGCAACGCCTATGACTGCTATGACGACGCGGGGATCCTGATCCACAGGTACGGACCCCATATCTTCCATACCAACTCGAAAGAGGTCTTCGAGTACCTCTCCACGTTCACCCGCTGGCGCCCCTACGAGCACCGGGTGCGGGCGAGCGTGGACGGCCAGCTCGTCCCCATTCCGATCAACCTGGACACCATCAACCAGCTCTACGGGCTGAAGCTGACCAGCCTGGAGGTGGAGGGCTTCTTCGCCTCCGTGGCCGAGCCCCGCGAGACGGTGCGCACCTCCGAGGACGTGGTCGTGGGGCGCGTCGGCCGCGAGCTCTACGAGAAGTTCTTCCGCGGCTACACCCGCAAGCAGTGGGGGCTCGACCCCTCGCAGCTCGACGCCATGGTCACCGCCCGCGTGCCCGTGCGCACCAACCGGGACGACCGCTACTTCGCGGACACCTACCAGGCGATGCCCCTGCGCGGCTACACGCGGATGTTCGAGAACCTGCTCGACCACGACAACATCAAGATCCTGCTCAACACCGACTACCGGGAGATCGTCGACCTGATCCCCTACGAGAGGATGATCTACACCGGCCCGGTGGACGAATTCTTCGACTACCGCTACGGCAAGCTCCCGTACCGGTCGCTCAAGTTCGAGCACGAGACGGTCAACCAGGAGTGGGTGCAGCCGGTGGCGGTGATCAACTACCCCAACGAGCACCTCTACACCCGGGTGACCGAGTTCAAGCACCTCACTGGCCAGGAGCACCGCAAGAGCAGCCTGGTCTACGAGTACCCGATGGCGGAGGGGGACCCCTACTACCCCGTGCCGCGGCCGGAGAACAACGAGCTGTACAAGAAGTACCAGGCGTTGGCCGAGGAGCGGTCGGACGTCCACTTCGTGGGCCGGCTCGCCACCTACAAGTACTACAACATGGACCAGGTGGTGGCGCAGGCGCTCTCGGTCTACGCCCGCATCGTGGGCCAGAAGCGCTCCGAGGCCGCCCGCGCCGAGGCGGCGCGGCCGGCGGCCCCCACCGTGCTCACCCCCCGCAAGGAGCGGCGGCCCGCTGCCGCGGCGATGCTCGCCGAGACCTCCGCGGTGCGCAAGGGCGCCTGATCCCCTCTCCCCGGGGTGAGGGCCTCCAGAAAAGGCGAAGGGGACCGGAATCCGGTCCCCTCGGGGCGTGGCGCGCGACGCCGGTTACGGAAGCGCCGCGGTAGGAAGGTTGGTACCGCGGGGCGGAACTTCCGCCGTGGGACTCCAAGAACCGGTGGCGGACGCTCACCGGCGGAATCCCGGAAGGTGTGATCACCCCGGAGGGCGACCTCGGGGGTGATTATACACAAGTGAGCATGTTTATGGAACAGCAGCTCTTCGCCTCTAGTGTTGGCTGAGGTGCTGGAGCCCTCATCACCCCGGCCCTCTTCTCCCGACCCCTCCCGCCCTCCCGCACCGGGAGAAGAGGGAGAAAAGCAAAACCCCTATCCTGTCTTTCTCCCCTCTCCCGGTGAGGGAGGGGGGAGGGGTCGGGAGAGGGGCCGGGGGTGAGGGCTCGGGCGGGGGGCCGCTGAAGCCTTGATACAGTCCCCCCCATGGAGACGCGCTCCCCCGGCTGGCTCCGCCGTCTTCGCGACTGGGCCCGATCGCTCGACTTCACCCTGGCCCGCCGCTTCGGCCTGGCCAACCGGGAAGACCGCCTCTTCTTCCTCCTCATCGGCGCGGTCGGCGTCGTCGGGGGGCTGCTCGGGGTCGCCACCGAGATTCTGATCGGGGGGCTCCAGACCCTCCTCTGGGGATCGCCGGGGGACCTGCTCACCCTCGCCCCCAAGGTCCACCGCTGGGTGGTGGTAGCGGCGCCGGCCACCGGCGGCGTGCTCCTCGGGATCATCTACTGGCGCACCCACCGCCGGAGCCAGGCTGGGGAAGGGAGCAGCGGCGAGGGGATGGGGATGCTGATCGAGGCGGTCGCCCTCTCGGGCGGGCGGATCGCGCCGCGGCCGGTGCTGGTCAACGCCCTGGCGGCGATCGTCACCGTGGGCGCCGGCGGCTCCCTGGGCCGTGAGGGGCCGATGATCCGGCTGGGGGCGATGATCTCCGCCTGGCTGGGGCAGCGGCTGGAGATCCCGCCCCACCGGCTCAAGATCCTGGTGGGGTGCGGCGCCGCGGCCGGCCTTGCCGCCACCTACAACATCCCCATCGGGGGGACCCTGTTCGCCATGGAGGTCATCCTGGGCAACTTCGCCCTGGAGATCTTCGGCCCCATCGTCGCCTCCTCGGTGATCGCCACCCTCATCGCCCGCGCCATCACGGGGAACCAGCCGCTCTACGCGGCCCCCGAGTATGCCCTCAAGAGCTACTGGGAGATGCTCCCCTACGCCGGGCTCGGGATCGCCGGCGCCTTCGCCTCCGTCCTCTTCATGATCGGGGTGAATCTCGGCGGCAAGGCCTTCGCGAAGCTGCGCTTCCTCCCCCGGCCGTTCCATCCGGTGGTGGGCATGACCCTCCTGGGGGTGATCGGCCTCTACGTCCCCCACGCCCTCGGCCGGGGGTACGGCACGATCAACCTGGCCCTCGCGGGCGCCCTGAAGCTGCCGCCGCACATCGCCGTCTCCCAGGAGCTCACCGGGCTCCTGCTGCTCGGCATCGCCGCGGTCAAGCTGCTCGCCACCGCCCTGACCCGCGGGAGCGGCGGCGCCGGGGGGATGTTCACCCCCTCGATCGCCTACGGCGCCCTGATCGGCGGCGCCTACGGCTCCTTCATGCACGCCCTCTGGCCCCGCCTCGCCTCCCCCTACGGCGCCTACGCCGCGGTGGGGATGGCGGCGGTGATGGCGGGGACGAGCTACGCGCCGATCAGCGCCATCCTGATCATCTTTGAATTCACCGGCAACTACGACCTCATTCTGCCGGTGATGCTGGCCGCGATCCTGTCCAGCCTGCTCGCCCGCAAGCTCCACCCCTACTCGATCTACACCGAGTCGCTGCGCGGCAAGGGGATCGACCTGCGTATGGAGGAGGCGGTGCTGGCCGGGCTCAAGGCGCGGAACCTGATGCGGCCCGACCCGCAGACCCTGCGGCCGGGGGAGGCCTACTCGGAGGTGGTGCGGAAGTTCCTCGCCACCCCGCGCCAGCGCCTGTTCGTGGTGGGGGATGACTGCCGGCTCCTCGGCTCGGTCTCGCTCCACGACATCAAGTACGCCCTGGAGAACCCGGAGACCCTGACCGCCGTGGTGGCGCTCGACCTGATGACGCCGGTCGCCCGGGTGATCCATCCGGACGAGCGGCTGCACCTGGCCACCGAGATCTTCGCCCAGAGCGACTACGAAAGGCTGCCGGTGGTCGACGCCGAGGGGAAATTCCTGGGCATCCTGGCCAAGCGGGACCTGCTGGCCGTCTACGCCCAGGAGGTGGTGGGCCGGCCGGCGCTGCTCACCACCTTCGTCTCCAGCCAGGACGCGCAGGCGAACCGCCAGTACGTGGAGATCCCTCCCGACTTCGCCCTGCGGCTGGTGCCGGTGCCGCCGCACCTGGTGGGGAAGACCCTGGCCGAGGCCCGCCTGCCGCAGACCCTCGGCGCCCGGGTGATGGAGATCCGGCGGCGCGGAGACCGCGGCGAGGAGCCCGTCATGCCCGAGGCCGGCACCCGTCTGGAGACGGGGGATCTCCTGCTCCTCCTCGGCCCCGCCGAGAAAGTGGAGGCCCTGGCCGAGGGGAAGATGGCTGAGGAGGCCCTGGCCCAGCACCAGGCGGAGACGGGGGAGGGCTGATGGAAGATAAGACGGAAGAGGAAGAGCGGAACGCCACGGAGGAGGAGCGCCGCCTGCTCGAAAGGCTCGCCGTGCCTCCCGGCCTCTGCGCCACCTGCGAGCACCTGCGCCTCCTGGCCTCCCGCCGCAGCGTCTTCGTGCGCTGCGGCCTCGCCGCTGTGGATGCGCGGTTCCCGAAGTACCCGCCCCTGCCAGTGGTGGCGTGCGAGGGATACCAGCGCTTCTGATTCCCCCAACGCGCGCACTCCGAAACGCTCCCCGGCTCCCACCTTTCATCGCGGCGGCCACGCTTCGGGTTCCTCGCGGCCGGGACAGGAGCCGATGATTCAGTCCCGGAAGACCTCCTGGAGGCTCTCTGCGGTCAGGACGTGCTCGCCCCATTCCATGAGACGTTCGGCATCCGCGGAACGAACCCGGTCCTCGATTTCCGGCTCGAGAGGACCGAACTTCAAGCGGAGCAGCCGGAGCAGTAGCCGGGCTTCCCCTTCCTGGCGGCCCTCCTGATGGCCTTCCTGGCGGCCTTTCTCCAGGATCTCCTGGTTCCAACGGTCGATGCTTTCAGCCAACATGGTCTCCATCTCCTCCAGATGACGTCGCTTTCGCGGTTCTCGTACTTGGTGGAGACAAAAGAGGCGTCGACCTTCTCGCCGGAAGAGAAGTCGATCCGCTCCACCCATTGCTCTCCGACGATCTCCCGCAGGAGATCCTGGATCATGCGCCGATGCGCGAAGAAGAGACGATAGCCGAGATCGTGCTTGCCCACGATTTTCCCGCCGGGACCTTACCACAGGATCTCGGGGGACGTAACCAAGGGCATGCCCTGGGTGATAGGGCGCTTCGTACCCCCCTTTGACATCTCCCGCCCTCTCTCGCTATTCTCCGGATTGCATTACGAGCGGTCCGGCTCCGCCGGGCTCGGCAACCTGGGACGGACACCCAAGGTGCCCTCTCGCCACCAGGCGAGGATGCGGTCGCGAAGCGACAATTAAGTGTCCGGAGCGGAAGACCCGTCTCGTGATGCTCGCGAGGCGGGTTTTTTGTTTTGGCCTGCAGAAGGAGGAGAGAGTGAGCGACCCGGTCTTCGACGTTCCATTCCCACCGCGGCCCGCCGACGTGGACGAGCGCACGACGCTCCTGCGGGCGGCCCTGAAGGAGCGCGTCCTCGTGCTCGACGGCGCCACCGGCACGGCCCTCCAGGGGGTGACCCTCACCGCCGCCGACTTCGGCGGCCCCGAGCTCGAGGGGTGCAACGAGAACCTCTGCGCCACCCGCCCCGACGTGGTGGACGGCGTCCACGAGCGCTACCTCGCCGTGGGCTGCGACGTCGTGGAGACCAACTCCTTCGGCGGCACCCCGCTGGTGCTGGGGGAGTACGGCCTCGCGGACCGCGCCTTCGAGCTCAACCGCCTCTCCGCCGCGATCGCCCGCGCCGCCTGCGCCCGCCATTCCACCCCGGAGAAGCCCCGCTTCGTCTGCGGCTCCATGGGGCCCACCACCAAGGCGATCTCGGTCACCGGCGGCATCACCTTCGAGGGGCTGATCGAGACCTTCCGCGTCCAGGCCCTCGGCCTGATGGCGGGCGGCGCCGACTATCTGCTCCTCGAGACGGCCCAGGACACGCGCAACATCAAGGCCGGGCTGATCGGCATCGAGCGGGCCTTCGCTCAAGCAGGATGGCAGGTCCCGGTCGCCGTCTCGGCCACCATCGAGACCACCGGCACCATGCTCGGCGGCCAGGACGCCGAGGCGCTCGCCGTCTCGCTCCTCCACGCCGACCTCCTCTATGTAGGCCTCAACTGCGCCACCGGCCCCGAGCTGATGACCGACCACGTGCGCACCCTCTCCGAGATCTGCCGCACGCGCGTCGCCTGTGTCCCCAACGCCGGCCTGCCCAACGAGGAGGGGCGGTACACCGAGGGGCCGGACGTCTTCGAGCGCGTCCTCGGCCGCTTCCTCGACGCCGGCTGGCTCAACCTCGTGGGCGGCTGCTGCGGCACCAGCTCCGCCCACATCGCCACCCTGGCCAAGCTGGTCCAGGGGAAGACGCCGCGCGCCGTCCCGCACCACCGGCGGGCGATGGTCTCGGGGCTCGAAGCCACCGAGCTGACCGAGTCCAACCGCCCGGTGCTGGTGGGGGAGCGCACCAACGTCCTCGGCAGCCGCAAATTCAAGCAGCTCATCCAAGCCGGCCGGCACGAGGCCGCCGCCGAGGTGGGGCGGGCCCAGGTCAAAGCCGGCGGCCAGATCCTCGACGTCTGCCTCCAGGACCCCGACCGCGACGAGATCGCCGACGTCGAGGCCTTCCTCGACCGGCTGGTCCGGCTGGTCAAGGCGCCGCTGATGATCGACTCCACCGACGCCGCCGTGATGGAGCGCGCCCTCACCTACTGCCAGGGGAAGTCGGTCCTCAACTCGATCAACCTGGAAGACGGCCTCCACCGCTTCCAGAAGGTGGTCCCCCTCGCCCGGCGCTTCGGCGCCGCCATGGTGGTGGGCCTGATCGACGAGAAGGGGATGGCGGTCGACGTCGACAGGAAAGTCGAAGTAGCCCGCCGCAGCTACCAGATCCTGGTCGAGGAGATGGCCGTGCAGCCCGAGGACATCTGGTGGGACCCGCTGGTCTTCCCCTGCGGCACCGGCGACGCCGCCTACCTCGGCTCGGCCGCCCAGACGGTCGAGGGGGTGCGCGCGGTCAAGGAGCTGTTTCCGGACACCAAGACCATCCTCGGCATCTCCAACGTCAGCTTCGGCCTGCCCAACGCCGGCCGCGAGGTGCTCAACTCGGTCTTCCTCTACCACTGCACCAAGGCGGGGCTCGACGCGGCGATCGTCAACACCGAGAAGCTCGCCCGCTACGCCGACATCCCGGCGGAGGAGCGCGAGCTCGCCGAGGCGCTGATCTTCCTCCCCCTGGGAGACGTCGAGGCGGGGAACAAGGCGGTCGAGGCCTTCACCACCCACTTCCGCGGCAGGAGCTCGGCCGCGGCGCGCCCCCGCACCGAGCTGCCGCTGGAGCAGCGCATCGCCCGCGCGGTGGTCGAGGGGAGCAAGACCGGCCTGGAAGACGACCTCGCCCAGGCCCTGGCCGATCCCCGCTGGCCCGAGCCGCTCGACATCATCAACGGCCCGCTGATGACCGGCATGAGCGAGGTCGGCCGCCTGTTCAACGACAACCAGCTCATCGTGGCCGAGGTGCTGCAGAGCGCCGAGGTGATGAAGGCGGCGGTCGCCTACCTGGAGCCCCACATGGAGAAGAAGGAAGGGGAGGGCTCCTCGCGCGGCAAGGTCATCCTCGCCACCGTCAAGGGGGACGTCCACGACATCGGCAAGAACCTGGTGGACATCATCCTCTCCAACAACGGCTTCACGGTGGTGAACCTGGGGATCAAGGTCCCCTCCGAGCGGCTGATCCAGGCCGTGCGCGAGCACCGCCCGGACGTCATCGGCCTCTCCGGCCTGCTGGTGAAGAGCGCCCAGCAGATGGTGCTCACGGCGGGAGACCTCGCGGCGGTGGGGATCGACACCCCCCTCCTCGTGGGCGGCGCCGCCCTCACCCGCCGCTTCACCCACCGCAAGATCGCCCAAGCCTATACCGGCCTCTGCACCTACGCCAAGGACGCCATGCACGGCCTGAAGCTGGTCGAGCGGCTCCTCGATCCCGGCCAGAAGCCGGACCTGGAGAAAGAGGTCACCGAGCTCCTCGCCTCCGACAACGCCGATGCCCCCCAGGAGACCACCGAGGCCACGGAGCCCGGCCGCAACGCCGCCGCCGAGGTGCGGCGGGACCTCCCCGTGCCCGCGCCGGCCGACCTCGACTGGCATGTGGCCGAGCTCGACCTCGACAAGGTCTGGGACTACCTGAACCCGCAGATGATCTACGGCAAGCACCTGGGGCTGAAGGGGTCGGTCAAAAGGCTGCGGGCGGACGGGGACCCCAAGCTGGCCAAGCTGGAAGCGGTGATCGACGGCCTCAAGGACCTCGGCCGGAGCGGCGCCCTGCACGCCCGGGCCGTCTGGCGCTTCTTCCCGGCCGAGGCGGACGGCAACCGCATCACCCTCCGCTGTCCGGAGACGGGTCAGGTGGCCGCCTCCTGGGACTTCCCGCGCCAGAATCGAGAGGGGGGGCTGAGCCTGGCCGACTACGTATTACCTGGGGATCACATCGCCCTCTTCGTGACTACAGCCGGGGAAGGAGTGCGCGAGAGGGTGGAGCAGTGGAAACATCAAGGCGAGTACCTGAAGAGCCACGCCTTCGCCGCCCTGGCCCTGGAGACCGCCGAGGCCGCCGCCGAGTACCTCCACGCCTGCCTGAGGAAATACTGGGGCTTCCCCGATCCCGAGGACCTCCCGCTGGAAGACAAGCTCGCCGCCCGCTATCGCGGCAAGCGCTACAGCTTCGGCTACCCCGCCTGTCCGGACCTCGCCTTCCAGCGCGAGCTCTTCAAGGCCCTGCGGCCCGAGGAGATCGGCGTCCACCTCACCGAAGGGGACATGATGGACCCCGAGGCGAGCGTCTCGGCGCTGGTGTTCCAGCATCCGGATGCTCGGTATTTCGGGGTGTAGGCTTTGGCGTGCCCACCACTCGACGAGCTCACCTTTTCGGATCACGCCCGCTTCGAGATGGAGCGGCGGGGTATCTCGGAAGAGGAGGTCGTGTCCGCCTATCGCACGAGCAAGGTGGGGAAGTATTGGAGGCTCTATGCGAGTGATCTATGACGCCGGCACGGATAGTCTCAGCATCATTCTGAGTGATCACCCAGTCGCCGAGAGCGATGAAGAGAAGCCCGGTGTCATTCTGGACTTCGATGACGGCGGCAACGTCGTCGCAATGGAGATTCTGGACGCTTCGAGGCGGGTCGATCAGCCAACCCAGATGGTTTACGAGCTGCTGCCCACCGGAACCTCAGGGAATCGATAGCCGGGCTACCTCTTCCCCGCCTGCTCCCGCCGCCACCGCCCCGCCACCTCCAGCACGTGGCGGGCCTCGCACACGAGCTTCTCGTCCACCTTGAGCTGGTCCTTGCAGACCGTGAAGGTGATCGACTTCGCCGTGGCGAGCTTCTGGGCGTCGGCCCAGGGGATCTCGGCCCGCACGTACTCCACGACGGTGCGCAGGCTGTCGGGGTCCTTGTCGTGCCGGAGACGGGTCAGGGGGATGGGTTGGCCGTCCGCCTGGAGGGTCATGTCGAAGCAGCCGGCGTAGCGGAGCGCGCCGCCGTTCCGCACCACCGCGAACATCAGCGAATCGGGATCGTCCGACGTCCACACGAAGAGGGGATCGACGCTGCCCGGGGCGCTCGGGGCGAGATGGGTCTTCTGGACGATGGCTCCGGTGTCCGGGTCCTGCTCCCGCGCGCTCTGGCAATGGGGGGCGGACGGCTGGGCGGCGAGAGGCAGGGCGGCCAGAAGCAGGGGAGAGACTAGAAGCGCCAACACGGACGGGGCTCGGCTCATGCGAGAGATCCTCCTCGCCTCGGTAACCCGCCCGGACCGCCCCGGGATTCCTGGACCGTCCGGGGGATTCAGAGTCGAGAGCAGGGGATCGCGAGGACCCACAAAGTGCGCGCCGGGATACGGAGGTCCACAGTCTCAAGGAGCGGCTCAAGGGTGAGCGCTTCGTGAGTCTCTCACTAAACCCGGCCCGTTGGGCCGGCAGAGCCCAGCCCAGGGAGGGCTGAGGCCGCAGGCCGATGCCCTGGGAGGAAAGACAGAGCAAACCAAAGCGGCCTGTAAGGCTCGCGAGAGCTCTGTCGCCGTCCGCTCGATCCGGCCGGGGATTCAAATAGGGCCTGTACAGGCTTACCCGACAACGTTCTGTCGCGTAAGCCAGGCTCTCCGCGACCGCCAGTAGTGACCAACCTCTTCTTTGTCAGTAGCTTGAGCTCACGTCCAGACACCCTGAGCCGAGTGCTTATAGCCGCGAGGGTGTCGCATAAGCCTGGAAGGAGCCCGCCCGGTGCCCGGAAGGCCTCTCTGTTGTCTAAGCACAGGCCCCGGAGCTCCATCCGCCCACTTGCTTATGCGACACTCCGCATGGCATTGACGCGAATACGGTTCAGCGGTAGCCTACACCTAAGCTGTACCAAAAGAAGAAGATTGAGAGAGATTAGTCACCGCTCGCCGTGATCTCGCCAAGCCTGGAGGTTGTCGTGATGGCTGGCTGGCGGCTTGGGTGATTAGACGGTGACTCCAATAGTTGGCGTGCTGAGTCAAGGCTTGAGGTAGGTGAAGGGCAAAAAATTGCATCAACCCGAATTGCCACGGAGTGGAAATGCTTGAATTCGTGATCTGTAAGCACTGTAATGAAACCGGTACCTGCAGAAATAGCAAGGCCAACGGCGGTTGTGCCCGCTGCGAAGCGTACTGGTTAAAATCTCTAAGGCACTATCAAACAAAAGAGGGCGAGCCTGTGTTATGTTCTGTATGTTGGGGGAAAGGTGTTGCCGAACCCCTAAGTTCAAAATGGGAGAATAGGTTCACTCCGATACTTGCGACAGCCTTTGTGTTGTTAGCATTCATGACGATTTTTGTTTTTGGTGTCTGGGCAAGCAGCCAATTCGAAAAAGTGCTAGTTTTCGCAAGTACGCTCATCGGCAGCGTCACTGGTTATTACTTTGGTGGCGAACGAAAATCAAGGAGTCTACCCCCGATTTCCCAAAGAGTTAATAAATCTTTGGATAAGCCTCGAGAGGCCAGCTCTTGACGACGATACCTATCGGAGGGCACACACCACTGTGGTATCTGCCAACACTCCGGTCGAGCGGACGGCAACCGCAGAAAGCGCGATTCCCGCTCGCTCACCTTCCAAGCCGTTCGACGACGCAAGTGCCCAACGCTAGATTTTGACCTAAAGGAGGAAACTACAATGCCCGAAGTAAGTGTAGAAAAGGGATCTGTTCTGTGGAGCGTCAACCGCTTTCGGTCTGATGCCCTTGGTTCTCTGCTAGATGATCTCGTTGTACTGGAGGACTATGGTTTGGATGAAGAACTCTGCAAGAAGGTTAGGAGGGCCCTTGCACGCATCACTAACGCTGCAACAGAACTGCCTGACGACGCGTGGTGGAAGAGACAGATTTGGAAAGAACTTCAGAGCTTTGAAACTATCTATGAACAGTGGAACAATATCGACGGGGGGGAAGAAAAGAGGGAGGCCCGGAAGGATAAGTTGCGTCAACTCCGCAAGAGGCGAAATAAGATTGCCACTAAGATTCGGAAGAACCAGTACATCATCCAGAATGAGCTTGATCTCAAGCTGGTGAGAGATGGCTATGAAGCTCTTGGCGACCTGTCCAAAGCGCTTCCCGATCTCTTCAAGAACCTCGCCGCAGCGATCGGCCGGTTCGCCAAAGAGGCGGCATGAAGAAGAACGTGGTAGTTCAGGCTTAGAACGTCGAACCCCGCCTCTGCACCGGACTGCTGACGCAGCCAGTGAGGGGGCAGAGCCGTTCGGCGTCACTACGCGCATCCTGTGAACGCAGCCATTAGGTCCGAATACCACGGGGAAACATGAGAGCACTTGTCTTCAAACGTTATGGCGGACTCGATCAGGTCGCGTTTGCTGATATTCCTCGGCCAGTGCCCAAGCCGGACGAAATTCTCGTTCAGGTCCACGCTGCTGGCTTGAACCCGGTTGAAAACAAGATCCGGAGTGGAAAGATGAAGGCCATCCTCCGGTTCCAGTTACCGGCCACGCTGGGCAGCGATTTGGCGGGTGTAGTGGTGGAGGTGGGCAGTAGTGTCACCCGCTTCAAGCCGGGCGATGCTGTCTTCGCCAGCATCGACGGGCTGCGCATGGGCGCTCTCGCTGAGCTTGCGGTCGTAACCGAGAACGCCGCCGCGCTCAAACCGGCGCATCTGGACTTCGTGCAAGCGGCCTCCATCCCGATGGTCGGACTGACGGCGTGGCAAACGCTTAAGGAGCGTGCACACATCAAGCCCGGCCGCAAGGTGTTCATCCCCGCAGGCGCTGGAGGCATTGGCACGTTCGCGATCCAGTTTGCGAAATACCTCGGAGCCAAGGTGGCGACGACGACCAGTGCTGGCAACGTGGATCTGGTGCGGAGCCTGGGAGCCGATGAGGTGATCGATTACCAGGAGCAGAAATTTGAGGATGTGCTGCGGGATTACGATGCCGTCCTGGACACCCTCGGGGGCGAATCGCTTGAGAAATCCTTCCAGATTCTGAAGCCCGAGAGCATCGTCGTTTCGATCGTCGGGCCACCGGACGCCGCGTTCGGTCGGACGCGGGGCATGAGCTTTCTCATGGTGTTCGCGCTGTGGTTGCTGAGCTATAAGATGCATCGCCTCGCCAAGAAACGAGGCGTCGAGTATTCATTCCTGCTCGTGAATCCAGACGGTAGCCAACTCGCAGAGATCGGCGAGCTGTTCAAGGTGGGGAGCATTCGGCCCGTGATCGACAAGGTATTTCCGTTCGACCAAGCGAAGGAGGCGCTTGCGTATCTCGAGATGGGCCGGGCCAAAGGGAAGGTCGTTGTCCAGATGAAGTGAATCAGTCAGTCCTACTCCGGTGGTCGAGCGCGCTGGGATGAGATACGCTTTAAACAATGGCCGCACGCCTGCTGAAAGGACCCATCGAATGACTACGACGGTGATGAAGGCGCGTGTGACATCGTTCGCTCCACAGTTCCTCGTCGACGACCTGGAGCGCTCGATCTCGTACTACCAGAAGATCGGTTTCACTTTCGGCGAGCCGTGGAATGGTTTCTACGCCATCGGTCAGCTGGATGGAATGGAGCTTCACCTCAAAGAAGCGCCCAAGAACGAAACGGAGCGCCAACACCGGCGCGATCATGGGCATCTCGACGCCGCGGCGGGCGTCGACGGCATCGAAGCCTTTTACGAGCAGTGCCTCGCAAGCGGTGTCACGATCGTCAAGCCGCTCGCGGTTACCGCATGGGGCACGAAAGACTTCTATGTCGAAGACCCCGATGGCTACATCATCTCCTTTGGCGGGCGCCCGGCCGCAGGCTGTATGAGTGCGCGCAAACCAACGCGCAGCGCTGGCTAACTCGTATCTCACCCGAGAGCGTTAGGCGACACTGGGAATGAACACGGTAGCTCGATGGGTCTCGATCATTGGACATCCGTTCGTAGTAACCATCGTGCTCGTTGTCGGAGTGGCGCTGCGCCTGGCAGGTCCACGTAAAGCGGTCAGGAGTCTGCTCCTGGTCGGACTGATCGCGCTCCTGCCCCTGGCGATCCTCATGCGCCGCCAGGTCCGCAGGGGGGCCTGGACCCACGTAGACGCTTCCCATCGCGCGGAGCGGCCAATTCTCTTCGCCGTCGGCCTCGTCTCCCTCGCTGTGCTGCTCGTGGTCGCTCTCGCCGTCCGGCCCGGCTCCTTCCTGATTCGAGGCTCCCTCGGAGCCCTGATCATGCTGGCGCTGTGCGCGGTCGCGACGAGGTGGATCAAGCTCTCACTCCACATGGCCTTCGGCGCGCTCGCCACGACCATCCTCCTCCTCCTGCGCTCTCCGGCGGGCTGGGTCCTGCTGGTCGCGCTTCCCGTCCTTGCCTGGTCTCGTCTGGCTCTGAAACGCCACACGGTCAGCGAAGTCGTCGTCGGCCTCGTCCTTGGCACCGCATTCGGCTATGCGATCTACAGCCTGTAAGCGCGGTGTGGCCTGTTCTGTCCAACCTATGACTCAGAGGAGCTCATCCCATGTCCATTTCATCCGGCATGATCCGTTTCCAGTCGGCGCGGATTGGCTTGTGGAAGTCGAGGTGGTAGCCTGCGCGGAGTGAATTTGCAGCCGGTAAAGACGACCGGGATTCCGCGCGGACGGGTGGGATGCGATAACCAGCCCTCCCGTCCCACTCAAGAGATATCGGCGGGTCTCTTTTCGGAGACCGAAATCCAGCGGATCCCCAGGACCTGCCACAAGGAGGGAAACCATGTCCGAACAGGCGGCGGTTGGAATTCAGGAGCAGCAGTATGCCACGGGGACAGTGGGTACTCTGCTGTCCATCATTCTCAAGGGAGAGGCGGGCGTACCGCCTCCCGGGCCGGGATTGACCCAGATGGAGGGGTACGATCCGGCCTACCTGGAGGTCCTGCAGTGCGGGTGGTACCCCTCGGGCGAGCTCACCGGGGCGTCGTCGTTCCGGGTCATCTTCATGCCGAAGCAGGCCGGCTCGACGGAGGTTCAATTCACGATCCAGCCCAGGGCGATCAATCCCCTGTTCATGCCGGTGACGTTCTTCGTGACCATCAACTCCTGAGATCGGGCCCTCCTCTAGACCTTGACGAAGATCCGCCGCCGATAGAGGAGGGCCGTGAGGAGCCAGCAGAGGGCGAGGAAGGCCAGCGCCCAAGCCAGGGAGGCGGCGTAGTCCGGCAGCCAGGAGGCGAACAGGCGGTGGTAGAGCCACTGTTGCAGGGTCACCCTCTCGCCCCCTTCCTGGAGATGGATCAGATATCCGAGCTTGGCCAGGAGGGTGCTGCCGAAGAAGGCCACGATGGCGTTGGTGCCGAAGACCAGGAAGGGGGGCGCCCAGGCGTCGCGGCCTTTCAGGTCGACCAGCCAGTAGATCGCCGCGAGCAGCAGCAGCGCCGCGCCGGCGGTGAACAGGACGTAGGTGCTCGTCCAGAGGTTCTTGTTGATCGGGAACCAACGGCCGAGGACGAGCCCGGCGGCCGTGGCGGCGCAACCCCAGAGCAGCAGGCCCGCGAGCTTCTCCCTTCGGGTGCGCGGCGAGCGCAGCCCGTCCCCCACGAAGAGGCCGAGGAGGGCGGTGGCGATGGCGGGCACAGTGCTCAGGATCCCCTCGGGATCTCCGGGGCCCGGCGCCTTCTTCCAGGTGTGGCGGCTCAGGAGCTGGTGGTCGACCCAGCCGGCGAGGTTGCCGGCCGGGCTCAGGTCCCCGGCTCCGTGCCCGGGCACCGGCACGAGCGTCATGGTCAGCCAGTAGCCGGCGAGCAGGGCCGCGGCCAGGAGCGCCCGGGAGCGGGGCCCGAGGTGGAGCCAGGCGAGCGCGGCTACCAGGTAGACCACGGCGATCCGCTGCAGGACGCCGGGGATGCGGGCGCTCGGCCAGTCGACGGTGTAGAAGGGGAACCAAGCCAGGAACAGGCCGAGGGCGAAGAGGATCGCCGTCCGCCGCAGGATCTGCCCGTGGAGCGGCCCGCGGTCGCCGCCGGACCGCTGGAGCCGCCCGGCGAAGGCGTAGGGGATGGCGATGCCGACCGCGAACAGGAAGAAGGGGAAGATGAGGTCGGTCGGCGTCCAGCCGTTCCATTCGGCGTGGAGGAGGGGGGCGTAGGTCTTGTTCCAGTCGCCGGCGTCGTTCACCAGGATCATCCCGGCGATGGTGGCGCCCCGGAAGATGTCGAGGGCGCGCAGGCGCTCGGTCCGCGGAGTCGCGGCGGTCTCCCGGCTCGGGTGCTCCTGATGGACCTCGGTCATGGCCGCCGGCCTCCTCTCGGGTGGAGGTGGTTATCCTAGTACAGCGTCGCCTTGGATCGCTGGGTGGTACAGACCCTTGATAAGGGAACCCTCATGAGAAGACCGTCTCTGCTCCCGGCCGCCCCTCTGGCCGTCTGGAGCCTGCTCCTCCTCCTACCCGCGGTCCGGGCCGCCGGGCTGCCCGTTGCCCCGTTCAGCGAGAGCGAGCGGCTCCATCGTTTCTTCGATCTCGCCTGGGACAACAAGCTGAGCCAGACTCCCGAGCTCGCCACCTACATCGGCTTTCCCGGCCACAACGACCGGTGGTCCGACTACTCCCCGGCCGGCATTGAGCGCCGCCACGCCCTGGCCCGGGAGCAGTTGAAAGAGCTGCAATCGATCGACCGTGGCCGGCTGACGGCGGCGGAGCAGGTCTACGCCGACCTCTTCCGCCGGCGGCTGGAAGGTCAGATCGAGGGGTTCCGCTTTCCCGTCGAGCAGACGGTGCTCACCCAATACGACGGCGTCCAGTTGGACGTCCCGCGGACTTTCGCCCTCGCCCCCGCCGCGTCCCTCCACGATGATGAGGACCTTCTGGCCCGGCTGAGCGCGCTGCCGGCGCTGGTGGACCAGAACCTCGCCCTGCTGGCGAAGGGGCTCGCGGCCGGCGTCACGCCGCCGAAGAGCCTGATGCGGGGCGTGCCCGATCAGGTGCGCGCTCTGGTGCCCGATGATCCCTGGCGCAGCCCCCTGCTCGCGCGGTTCCGGCGGATCCCGGACAGCGTGCCGCCGGACGATCAGACGCGGATCCGCCAGGCGGCCCTGGACGCTTATGAGAAGAAGGCCGCCCCGGCTTTCAGCAAGCTTCTGCGCTATCTCACCGAGACCTACATCCCCGGCTGCCGGGAGAGTATCGGCCTCGGGGCCCTGCCCGGCGGCGCCGAGTGGTACGCCTACGCCGTGCGCAGGGCGACCACCACGGACCTGACGCCGCGGCAGATCCATGAGATCGGCCTCTCCGAGGTGAGGCGCATCCGGACGGAGATGGACAAGATCATCGCCGGCACCGGGTTCCAGGGGAGCTTCGCCGACTTCGTGCGGTTCCTCCATACGGACCCGCGCTTTTTCTACGACAAGCCCGAGGACCTTGTGGAGGGCTACCGCGCGATCGCCGGCCGGGCCGACCTCAAGCTCGCCTCCCTTTTCGGCGCCCGGCCGGGTCTGTCCTACCGTGTGGTCCCCATTCCGGCGGAGACGGCCCGGTCGAAGGCCACGGCCTATTACGAGCCGGCTCCGTGACCGCGGGCCGGCCCGGCACCTGCTTCGTCAACACCTACGATCTCAAGGCGCGGCCCAAGTGGGAGATGGAGGCCCTGGCCCTGCACGAATGCACGCCCGGCCATCACCTCCAGGTCTCCCTCGCGCAGGAGATCAAAGGGGTCCCGAAGGTGCTCAATTATCACGATTACACCGCCTTCGTCGAAGGTTGGGGGCTCTATGCAGAGACCCTGGGGGACGAGATGGGCTTCTATCGCGACCCCTATTCCAAATTCGGCCAGCTCTCCTATGAGCTGTGGCGGACCCTGCGCCTGGTGGTCGATACGGGGATTCACTCCCAGGGTTGGACGAGACAGCAGGCGAGCGATTATTTTCGGGACCATACGGCCCAGGATCAGCGCGCCATCGAAGCCGAGATCAACCGCTATGTCGCCGATCCCGGCTTGGCCCTGGCCTACAAGATCGGCGAGCTGAGGATCAAGGAGCTGCGCGCCTCCGCGCAAACAGAGCTGGGGCCGGCCTTCGACCCGCGGGCCTTTCACGATGAGGTGTTGCGGCATGGCGCGGTGCCGCTCGACCTGCTGGAGCAGAACGTCAAGGCCTGGGTGGCGGCGGTGAAGGCCGCCCGGCCGGGCGAAGGAGCTGGGGCGTCAGCGAGCAGGAGTCAACAACGCGAATCCGTTCGTGCTCACTGAAAGCCAAGCGACCCGCTGTGGATAGGGAGCGTCTTGAAAGGGTGGCGCGTAGAGCAGATCGGTGCCTCGCCTCTTTTCCGCGACGAAGGGGAGCTTTCGGATCTGCCTGGCCCGGTCCTGGCGAGACGGCCTTGACCTTCAGGATTGGCGCGGGGCCGGCCATGGCTGTGGCCTGGACCAGGAAGAACAAGCCTATTGCGAAGCAACGGGCGCCAGCGAAAGGCGCGGCGGTCTCCCGGCTCGGGTGCTCCTGATGGACCTCGGTCATGGCCGCCGGCCTCCTCTCGGGATGGAGAGGCTATCGTAGCGCAAAGCGCGACGGGGAGGCGCCGGAGAGGACCGCCGCGCCTCTGATAAAATCCCGGCATCGTCAACCATCGCCGCTCCGCCCTTTTGGAGCCGGGAGAGCTCATGAGACTTCGGAAGATCCTGCCGGTCCTCGCGCTGGCCGTGCTGTGGGCCTCCTGCCAGAAGGCGGACCCGGTCGTGGGGAAGTGGGTGGAGGCGGAAGGCGACGGCTGGGCGGAGTACTTCGCGGACGGCGACTTCATCCTCAACGACGGCGCGAAGTCGGCGAGCGGCACCTGGAAGCGTCTGGACGACGGGCGGATCAAGGTGGAGACCCTTCTCAAGGGGAACGGCACGGTCGAGGTCTATCAGGTTGCGATCGTGGACGGCGCCGCGACCTTCACCAGCTCCGCGGGGCGCGAGAGGAAATATCAGCGGTCCGGCGGGACGGCCACGGCCGGCAAGGACGAATGGAGCGAGATCAACCCCCGGCTGTCCCGGGACCGGGAGGCCCAGCGGAAGACCGTCGCGGACGTCCGGTCGACCGGCACCGCCATGTTCAGTTGGCTCACCGACCAGGTCGGCGCCGCGGCGGCCGGGCAGTCCGAGCGGGAACGGAACGGCCGGTGGACCGACCTCAGGAGCTACGCCCCGATCTCCCACGCCGAGCTCGAGAAGATCCTTGTCCCCCACTACCTGCAATCGCTGCCGGAGGTGGACGGGTGGGGCTACCGCTACGAGTACTACCTGAACGTCCCGCACCCCCTGGCCTCGCGGGTCATGGGCATCCGGAGCCCCGGCCGGGACGGCGTCTTCTCCGCCACGGAATACAGCTTGGAGCCGTTCGATCCGGACGATTTCTACGAGGACGTCGTCTGGTCCGACGGCTTCTTCGTGCGCTGGCCCCAGAAGCAGGCCCAGAATCAGGAAGGAGAGCAGGGATCATGAAAGGCCGTCCCGAGCCCCAGGAAGCCGCGCCGTACTACTTCCGGTACATCGACCAGGTCCAGGGCGACGACGTCCTCGGCACCCTGGAGGCCCAGTTGGACGAGACGCTCGCCTTTCTGGGCGGCATCCCCGAGGAGAGGTCCCGCCACCGCTACGCGCCGGACAAGTGGAGCCTCCGCCAGGTGCTCAACCACGTCAGCGACGCCGAGCGGGTGTTCGTCTTCCGCGCCTTCTGGTTCGCCCGCGGCTTCGCCGGCCCGCTGCCGAGCTTCGAGCAGGAGATCAGCGCCGGCGCGGCCCGGGCCGACGAGGTCTCCTGGGCCCGTCATACGGAGGAATTCCGGGCGGTCCGCCTGGCGACCCTGACCTTCTTCCGCAATCTGCCGGCGGAGGCCTGGACGCGGAGCGGCGTCGCCAGCGACAACCCCTTCACCGTCAGGGCCATCGCCTACATCGTGGCCGGGCATACCGCCCACCACACGGCGCTCCTCCGCGAGCGCTACCTCTAGCCCTTCCCTCTGGCCCTCCCGGGCCAGAAATGCATGATTGCGAATATTCTTCCAGTGCGGTATCTTCGTTGAAGCCCGGACGTCCGGGTCGCCCTGCGGCAAAGCTGGCCCCGATCTTGCCTCTTAGTCGTAGTGCGACTTGGGCGAGCCGTATCTCGCCGGGAGACCCCAACATGTCCCAAGGACGCTTTCAGAGCCTGCAGGATCCGGAGACTCTCCGTTTGTTCATCGAGAACCTGCGCGAGGGTGTCTATATTACAAATGAGGCGGGGGAGATCCTCGACGCCAACCCCGCCTGCCTGGAGATCCTCGGCCTCTCCTCGCTGGAGGAGCTGAAGCGCCACCGGGCGCAGGACCTCTTCGCCGATCCGGCACAGCGGGACCGGGAGATGGAGCTGCTGGCCGACGCGGGGGAGGTGCGGGAGCTCGAGCTCACCCTCCGCCGGCCGGACGGCCAGGAGCGCACGGTGCTCGACAGTTGCCACGTGATGCGCGACGCCGAGACCGGCCAGCTCCTCTACCACGGCATCCTGATCGACATCTCGGGGCGCAAGCAGCTCGAGAGCCGGTTCCACGAGGCGAGCCTGCGCGACCCCCTGACCGGCTGTTACAACCGGCGCTTCCTGGGAGAGGTCCAGAAGCGGCTGAGCTCCTTCGAGACCTGGGGGACGATCGTCGTCGACGTCGACAACTTCAAGGAATTCAACGACGACTTCGGCCACCAGGCGGGGGACGAGGTACTGATCAAGGTCAGCCGCTTCCTCCAGATCAACGCCCGTTCTGAGGACGCGGTGGTGCGGATGGGTGGCGACGAGTTCCTGCTCCTGCTGCTCGGGGCCTCGGCGCACTACGTGGCCGAGGTGGGGCAGCGCCTGCGCCTGACCGCGGCCGAGCAGGGTATCCCCTCCTTTTCCGTGGGCTGGGCCACCCGCCACGGTACCGAGAGCCTGGAGCGGACGATCGACCACGCCGATCGCGAGCTCTTGCAGATCCGTCTCTTCGAGCGCAGATCCCGCCAGAAGAGCCTCCGCGGCCCCCGCCGCCGGCTGGTGGAGGGGGTGCTGGCGGATTGAGGGGGCGGGCCCCTCAGGCCGGGGTCCGCCAGAGCGCCTGAATCGGCAGGGCGAAGATCTTCTCGCTGAACGGTACCGCCCGCTCCCCCGCGTAGAGCACGACCCCCCGTACGAAGCGGGGCCCCAGGGCGTCCGCGAGGTCGTGGAGCGCCCGGACGTCCTTCTCCTGGACCGCGCTCCCCATCTTGACCTCGACGCCCACGATCCGTCCCGTGGGGTCTTCGAGGAGGAGGTCGACCTCCTGGCCGGTCTGCGTCCGGTAGTGGAAGAGGCCCGGCTGGGTACGGCTCCAGGAGACCTGCTTGCGGATCTCCAGGAGGACGAAATTCTCCAGCAGAGGACCGGCGAGCCGGGGCTCCTCCAGGAGCCGCTCGGGGCTCAGGGCCAGCGAGGAGGCGAGGAGACCGGCGTCGTTGAGGAGCAGCTTGGGAGATTTGACCAGCCGTTTGGAGAAATTGGCCGACCAGGCGGGCAGGGTAAGGACGAGGAAGGTCGCCTCGAGCAGCGCGAAGTAGCGCTTGAGCGTGCTCGCTGGGATGCCGCTGCTCCGGGAGAGCTCGGAGTAGTTCAGCAGCGTCGTCGCCCGGGCCGCCAGCAGCGAGAGCAGGCGGGGCAGGGCGGCCAAGTCCTCGATGTTGGTCAAGTCGCGCACGTCGCGCTGCAGGATGCTGGTCGTATATGAGGTGAACCAGGCGCGCCGCCGGGCCTCGGAACGCTTGTCCACCAGCTCCGGGAAGCCGCCGCGGACCAGCCGCTCGAAGAGCTCTCCCCGGTCCAGCGGCTCCAGGCGGGGAGGCGCGAAGGTTTTGGCGAACAGGGCGTCGACGAACCCCTCGACGACCCCCTCGATCTCCCCCTGGGAGAGCGGCCACAGGGTCAGGATCTCCATCCTTCCGGCCAGCGACTCGGAGGCCCTCGGCAGGACGAGGACGTTGGCGGAGCCGGTCAGCAGGAAGCGGCCCGGACGGCGGTCGCGGTCCACGGCCGCCTTCAGGGCCAGGAACAGCTCGGGGGCCCGCTGCACCTCGTCCAGGATGGCCGGCCCTCCCAATCCCACCACGAAGCCGGCTGGATCCTGGGTGGCGGCGGCGAGCACCGTGGGATCGTCCAGAGTGAGGTATTGCGCTCCCTTTCCGGCAAGGCTCTGGACCAGCGTGCTCTTCCCGACCTGACGCGCGCCGTTCAGCAGAACGACCGGACGGTCGCCCAGGGCATCTCGCAGGATAGGGGTGAGGTTCCGTGGGTACATGGCTGGTAGGTGGCTGAAATTCAGCCACGGCGTGGTTGATTTTAAACCATCAGATGGTTGATTTTCAACCATAATGTCTGGTCCGCCCTAATCCCCCTTGAGCCCCCGCTGAACCCGCGTCCGCCGATCTGGACCCAAATCGTAGCCCCCCCTTGCCACGGGGGACCAATCCGAGTATCATGCGCAGCCATGGTCTTTCTCCTTTTTTGGGGTTGAAGGCGGTGCCGCTGATCCCGCAGCGGCACCGCCTTGATTGTTTCCTCCCCAGGAGCTGAGATCCTCCCCCCCCCCCCCCGACAATCCAGATTTCGTCCGCGTCCTTGGACGCTCCGGCCCCGATCCACGTATGATGGACAGGAGCACGCATCCAGAGCCATCTCTGCGCCCGCGCGCAGGAGCACGTTGTATGAGGACGTACCGCATCGCCCCCCTTCTGTTCCTCCTCCTGGCCGTCCCTCAGGTGGGCCGGGCCGATCTGCCCATCGTCACCGCCGGGGATCTCATTCATAAAGTGGACGGAGCGCTGGCGGGCGCGGCCCAGGCGGCACGGAAGCTCGACCCCGGCAATGCGCGGTATGCCCCCTTCTGGAGCTCTCTCCAGGCGATGCGGACGCGGGTGAGCCGGATCGCGGCCGCCCTCGGCCAGCCGGGGGACGAATTCTTCCTCCTGGTGGACCAGGGGAGCTCCGACCTCGGCGAGCTGCGGGTGGCCTGGGCCCGGACGGGGGCGAAGAACGACCAGGTGGCCGGGCAGCTCCGGAGCGCTTCCGTCTACTACCGGAACCTGCGCTCCTACTTCGGCCGCGAGGGGGCTCGCCTGAAGCAGGGGGGCGCGCTGAGCGAGGCCGAGCGCCGGCAGCTCGCGCAGCTCCAGCGGTCCGAGCGCCGGCTCGCCGCGAGCCTGCGGCGGCTGCGCGACGAGGCCCGGCGGCGGCGGGACGCGGCCACCGCGGCCGAGCTGGAGCGCTTCCGCGCCGAGGCCGAGCGCGTCGCCCAGGCCTCCGCCGACCTCGCCTCCTATCTCAACGCCCTGATCGCGGCCAGCGAGCTGCGCGGCGAATGGCAGGCCAACGTCCCCTACATCCGCAAGACCGCTCCCCCCGCGGAGCTGGCCGCGGCGGACCAGACGGTGCAGGACCTCTACGTCGACGCCGATATCGGCCAAGTCTTCACCGCCGACCTCGGCAACACGGCGGAGAGCCCCTCCGGAGAGGCCGGCGCCCCGGCGAAGGTGCAGGTCTTCCAGCCCGGCGAGGAGGTCCAGGACGTGGCCGTGGTGGTGGAGCCGATCCTGACCGGCGACGACGAGGCCCCCGAGCCGGCGGCCGAGCCCGAGAAGGCCGAGCCGGCTGGGGACGGCGCCACGGTCTCCGAGCCCGCCCCCGAGGCCCCTGAGGGTGGCGAGGCCGGGGAGCCCACCGCCGAGGCGCCGGAGCAACCGGAGGCCCCGAACGCTCCCGCCGACGCTCCAATCCCCCCTCCCATCGGCTAAGATCCCTTTCCCCGTCCCCGGTCAGCCGGACATCAGCAGGAGGTTTTTCAACGATGGGACTTTTGAGCGGAACCGTCGCCGTCACCCGGTTCAACGTCGCCGTGCCCCCCGAGGGGCCGGATTTCGAGCGCGCCCGTTTCTGGGAGATCGAGCCCGGCTCGGAGGTGCGCGAGCGCATGGGGCTCGTCCCCTTCGAGCTCGACGCCCCCTGGGAGGTCGCCCAGGGGCGCTACGCCTTCCGCATGCGGATCGACCGCATCCGGCCGGACGCGACCGCGGTCAAGGAGCGGCTCCGGGAGCTGGTCAAGGCCGAGATGGAGGCGACCGGCAAGACGTTCGTGGGCCCCAAGACCCGCAAGCGGCTGCGCGAGCTGGCCGAGGCGGAGAGCGCCATGCGGCAGGCGCCGCGGACCAAGATCATCGAATGCTGCGTCGACGGCTCCGTCCTCTACGTGGCCAGCACCGCCAAGACCTATCTGGGGACGGTGATCACCCTGCTCCGGCAGGCTGGCGTCGAGGGGGACTTCAAGGCCCCCTGGCTCGACGAGGCGCCGGAGGCGGACGAGATGAGCGACATCGTGATCCCCAAGGAGCCCGGGCAGTCGGTGCTGGGGTGCCGTTTCCTGCGCGCGCTCCTGGAGGAGCCGGACGTGATGGTGGAGCCCGAGACCGGCAGCGTCCGCCTGGCCACCCGGGAGGCCCGAGTCACCCTCGCCGGGGCCGTCCTCAACGAGCTCTTCCGCTATCTGGAGGAGGGGGCGGAGATCCTCTCGGCCAAGATCCACGTCGGCACCATCCCGCTGCGCTTCGACGCCCTCGCCTACCGGCTGAGCGGCCTGAAGCTGGAGCCGGTCCGCAACGAGCACTGGACGATCGACCTCGACCAGCGGCTGGAGCAGATCGCCTCCGTCTTCGAGACGCTCGACGGCAAGTACGCCGCCCTCAAGGAGAAGATGAGCGCGGTCCCGGAGCCCGCGGTCCTGGAAGCGGCGGCCTCCCAGATGGCCGAGGCCGCCGAGGCTTCCTAAGAGACCGGAATCGGATCCTCGATCAGCTCGGGCTGGGGCGCCGGCCCGTCCGGCTCGAACCAGGGCTCCCCTTCGGGAGGATTCCGCCGGGGCTTCCAGCGCCCGATCTTCCGGATGCCGATGGGATAGATCGTCAATTTCCCGGTCGCGTCCAGGTGGATGCGGAGGAAATTCTTGTAGTCGGCGATGCGCTGGCCGGAGTAGGCCTCCCCCAGGTGGAAGCCCCCCACGAAGCTGAACAGCAGCAGGTAGAGCGCCATCAGCATGCTGCCCAACAGGCCGCCGAGCACCAACATCCCGATCAGGAATCCAAGCGTACCCACGCCGAGCCACGCGAACAGCCAGATCAGGCCCAGATTGAGCAGGACGTGAGCGGCGCCATGGCCGGCGCCGGCCAGGAGGCGGACGAGGCCGTTCTTGGCGGAGCAGAACGCGGTGAAGCCGCCCACGATGAGCAGGCAGAGGAAGACGCTCATCGGCGTGTTGCCGAGGAGGGAGCCTACGGTCGGCAGGACCTCCCGCCAGCTCTCCAGGCCCTTGCCGTGCAGGTAGTGCATCAACGACGGGCCGACCAGATCCTGCCGGCTCTTGCTGGCGCTCTGGAGGATCCAGCCGAAGAACGCATAGAAGGCGGCCAGGAACAGCCCGAAGCGCCAGCTCTGGATGGGGAGCCGCAGGATGCCGAAGGTCAGGAGCCGGGAGGTGGCCGTGTCGGGGAAGCACCCCTTCTTTTCGTAGCGGACCGTGCGGGCGCTCTGCTCGAACCCCTCCTCGAGCTCGAATTTCTCGGGCATGTCGTGGGTGGCGAAGAGGTAGGCGCCGCCGCCTCCGGCCGTGATCCGCTGCACCTCACCGTCCTCCGACGCGTAGCGCATGTAGTGGTGGAGGTCGCCGGTGAGCGTCACCGCCAGGCGGGCCGGATGAGCCTTGGGGTGGCTGATGTAGCGATCCTCGAAGTAGCGCAGGGAGCGGTAGGCGTCCGGCCCCTTGGTCACCCCGTACACCCAACTCGGCTCGGCCGTGCAGAGGATGACCCGGTCGCCATCCTGGACGTGGTTTCTTCCGACGTCGAAGAAGTACCTGAGCTGGGGCTCGTCGATGTACCCCTCGAGCTGGATGTCGATCCCCCAGAGCCACCAGTTGTGGGGAAGCTTGAGGGCGAAGTAGCTGCGGCGCTGGCAGGTCTTCCAGCCGCCGATCCACTTCTTCTGGCAGAAGATGCGGGTGAAGCTCGACAGGCCGTCGTACCAGTCGTGGTTGCCCGGGATGGCGTACATCTCGGGTCCCGCCCCCGGGGGGACCCGGGGGAGCGCCGCCTCGTAGGGCTTCAGCAGCCGGTTGTAGTACTCGTCGAAGCTCGCTGTGGGGTAGACCTGGTCCCCTCCCAGCACCAGGACCTGACCGCGGGGGAGGTCGTAGGCCTTGCCGCCGCGGCTCAGAGAGAGCCGCTCCGCCGCCAGCAGCCGGGCCACCGTATAGGTGGACTCGAAGCCGTCCCCGAGATCGGCGGCGTAGTCGATCCAGATCTCCTCCTTCCCGCTGTGCTCCTCTGAGATCTTGGGCTCCGGATCCAGGGCCGCCATCACGTCCCGCTTGTCGGCGTAGGCTCCGAAGATGTCCGAGACCACGGCTTTGATGCCGGTCTGCGCGAGCTGGCCCGGGGCCAGCCAGTCGACCATGGGGCGACGCTCGAAGTCGAAATCCTTCTTCATCCCGTGCCTCCTCGGAAGTGTGGCTTCTTAAGTGTGGCTTCTTATAGGTTGCCACAGAGCCACCCTTCAGGGACAGAGATCCCGCATCGCGGACGCTCCCGCGTATTAAAATGAGGCTTTGCCGTTCGGCAGGCTTTTAAAAAAGGGGCCCCCCGCGCGGGCGGGGGGCTCTGCGGATTGGCCTCAGAAACGGTATCCGAGGCCCAACCTGAAGGTTCGCGCGGGCAGGATGTAGTACTGGGCGTCGCCCAGCTCGCTCTCGGCGACCGGGGGGCGCGTATCGTTCAGGTTCTCGCCGGAGAGGCGGAGGTCCCAGCTCCCGAAGCGGTAGCCGAAACTGGCTCCCCAGATGGTGTAGGAGGGGGTGAGCGCGGTGTTGCGCTTGTTGAGGAAGCGGTCCCCCACGTAGTTGGCCACCACGGAGCCGGTGAGCCCCTGGGCCGGGGCGTAGATCAACCCCGCCGAGGCCAGGTTCCGCGCCGACATCTCGAGCCGGTTGCCCCGGAGCTGGGTCGGCACGCCGTCGAAGTCCTGGACGAAGTCGCGGAACTTGGCGTCGTGCCAGGAGTAGCTCGCCTCCCACCAGAGGTCGGGGCGGATGCGCCCCTGCGTCTCGAGCTCGATCCCCTTGAAGCGCTCCGAGCCGGCATTGACGAGCTCGGGCAGGCCCTCCTCGTTCGCCTGGGAGACCACGAGGTTCTCGAAGTCCATCTGGAAGGCGGTGAGCTCCCACTCGAAACGGCCGCCGGCGAGCCGGCTCTTGAGGCCGATCTCGTAGCTCCGGGCCGTCTCCGGCGCCAGGATGTCCGGCTCGGCCTCGGGACCGAAGTCGAGGGCCGCCGGCTTGTAGGCGTTGCGGTAGTCGGCGAAGGCCCAGAGGCCGTTCGTGGCGTCCCCCCAGGCCAGCCAGCTCACGCCGATCGAGCCGCTCCCCCGGGTCTTGGTGCGCTCGTCGGTCCCCTCGTCGCCGGGGTCCGGGAAGCTGAGCTCGCGGTCGCCGGCCGTGAGCTTCTCCTCGGTGCGGTTCAGCCGGCCGCCGGCCTGGAGGTGCCAGCGCGGCGCCGGGTCCCACTCCACCTGGGCGTAGAGCCCGGAGAAGTTGCGCTCGTCGTCGAGGTCGAAGCCGTGGTCGCGCGGCTGGTCCCCGCTCGGCGGCGCGCCGTGGCCGCTCAGGGGGACGAAGTAGTCGAAGGTCTCGGAATCCGCCTTGGCCTTGCCATAGAGATGGTCGAGGCCGGCCACCAGGCGGGCGCTCGCCCCCAGCTTCCAGGCCAGATGGGTATCGAAGTAGACGTCGTCGGTCTTCAGATTCTGGGTGAACCCCTCGGCGTTGGGATCGCCGTTCGAGAGGTCGGTCAGGAAGCCCCGGACGGTATCGCGGGTCGAGTGGGTCAGGGCCAGGGTGGTGGACCAGGAGCCGCCGGCGAGGGTCCGGTCGTAGCCGGTGACGAAGTGGAGGCGGTCCTCGTCGAGCTTGGCGTCCTTCGGGTTGTAGTTGGCGTCGAGCCGGCTCAAGGGCGAGAGGACGCGCCCGGCGCGGACCCGCGGGCTCGCCGGGTCCTGGTTGACGATCGAGCCGTCGAGGTCGAAGCGGAAGACCCCTCCGGCCGCGTCCAGGGTGGAGCGGTAGAGGACGTGCCCGCGGTCATATTGGGTCCGATCGTCCTTGAAGCCCTGGCGTTCGCCGTCCACGGTCAGCGACTGGCGGAAGCCCCCGCTCTGCGGCAGGGGAGCGGAGACCGCCGCGCCGCCGCTGCCGTAGTTGCCCCCCCAGACGCTCACCGCTCCCCCAGCGGCTCCGGCCGCCCGGTGGAGGACGTGGATCACGCCCACGAACGAGGTCGCGCCGTAGAGGACGGGCGCCGCGCCGCGGAGGATCTCGATCCGCTCCACGTTGGTGAGGTCGAGCGTGGGCAGGGCCGGATTGAAGGCGCCCCCCCAGGGCACGCCGTCGACCACCAGCAGGAAGGCGTCGAATTCGCGCAGCCCCCAGATCTCGGGGACCGAGCCGGCCGGCCCGATGTCGCCGCCGGGGGCGACCGAGATGCCGGCCGCCAGGGCGAGCGCCGACGGCAGATCGGAGACCCCGCGGGCTGCGAGGTCCTCGCCGGAGATGACGGTGACGGAGGCCGGAACGGTCTCGACGTCCTCCGGCGTGCGGGTGGCGGTCACCTGGATCGTCTCGGTGACGGTGGGGGTGGCCTCCTCCTGGGGAGACCCTTGAGCGGAGAGCGGGAGCGCGGCTCCCGCGAGACAGGCGAATGCCACGGATGCGGAGAGCCCGCGGAAGATCCCGGAAACGGACATGATCGCTCCTCCTGCGCAATGCAGGCATGCATGGATAATCGGTCGGACCAACCCCCCCAGGGGGTGGACCGGCTTCGTCGAGGCGGTCCGCCGCCTCGGTCTATTCGTTCTGGCGCTGGATCAGACTGAGGATGTCGGAAGAGACGAGAGGGCCCTCACCGGGCGCGGTGAGAGACGTATGGTGGGGAGGGGGAGCCTGGGACAGGCTCCCGCGGACGAGCCGCGGCAGTGGCGCGTGCCCGGTGGTGAGCAGAGCGGGCTCGGCGTGGCTCTCCGGCGGCGCGAGCCGCTCCCGGATGTCCGGCTGCTCCGCCGCGACCATCTGGCGCAGGGAGCCGCCGCGGCGCGAGCCCTCCATCCAGGAGACGACGCCGGCGTGCCCCGGCCGGGCCGGCTCGCCCCGGGAGGGAGCCACCCGGGCGAGCGCGAGGTCGGCCACCGGGGGCGGCACCGGCGCCGGGACGATCGCGAAGCGGTGCGGCAGCTCGAGCTCCTTCTCCTCGCGCTCGTCGCCGAAGCGGAGCAGGAGGCGGGCCGACCGGGTCGAGACGGCGGGCACCCGCCACTGGACGCGCCGGAGGTCGAGGTCGAGGTGCGGCGTGACGCGGACCGGGTAGGTGGCGCCGCCGTCGAGGCTGAGGAAGGCCTCCCACTCCTCGGCGCCCGCGAGCTCCGCGAGGGGGGCCCACTCCAGCTCCACGGTCGAGCCGGCGGTGAGCGTCGCGCCGTCCTGGGGGCTCGTGAGCCGGACGGGGACGCTCCCTCCCTCCTCGGCGCGCAGGGCGGCCGGCGAGACCGCGAGGGCGGTCCCGAGGACGGCGGCGAGGAGATGGAGGCTGAGCCGGCGCATAGAGGTTCCTACAGTATAGAGTGTCTTCTGGCCCGATGAGCGCTCCTCCTCTCAGACTTCTCCTGATCCGCCACGGCGAGGTGCTCGCCAACCGCGAGATGCGCTACGTGGGAGCGCGCGACGAGCCGCTGGCCGATTCCGGGATCCTGCAGGCCGACCGTCTGGCCGCGGCTCTCGCATCGCTGCCCGTGCGGGCCGTCTACAGCAGCCCGCTCTCCCGCGCCCGGGAGACCGGCCGCCGGATCGCCGCGGCGCGCGAGGTCGACCTGCGGATCGAGCCTCGCCTGCGCGAGCAGTCGTTCGGCGAGTGGGAGGGGCTCACCCGCGCCGAGGCCCTGGAGCGGGACCGCGAGCGCCTGCTCCGCTGGGAGGCCGACCTCGGCACCTCCCCGCCGGGTGGCGAGCCCCTGACGGAAGTGCAGGCGCGGATGCTCGACCTCGCCGCCGAGCTCGCCCGCGAGCACCGGGGGGAGCACGTCGCCCTGGTCAGCCACGTGGGGCCGATCAAGGCCCTGCTCTGCGCCGCCCTCGGCGCGCCGCTCGCCACCGCTCACCACCTCTTCCTCGACCCCGCCACCCTGAGCGTCGTCGACTGGGGGGAGCGGCCGGTGGTCCGCCTGTTCAACGCCCACGGCCACCTGGGCTGGGAGTCGGCGCGGTGGATGTCTACTTGATGGCGGCCATTATTTGATGGCGGCCACGACCGGCACGTGATCGGAGGGGGACTCCCCCTTGCGCTCGTCGCGGAAGATCTCGACCCCGGTGCAGCGGTCGAGGATCTTCTTCGTGCCCAGGATGAGGTCGATGCGCAGGCCGTTGTTCTTCTGGAAGGCGAGCTGGCGGTAGTCCCACCAGGAATAGAGCCCCCCCTCCTCGTGGTGCTTGCGCAGGAGGTCGTGGAGCCCCCAGGAGGTGATACGGGCGAGCGCCTCGTGCTCCCTGGGGTGGAAATGGATGTGCCCCCGCCAGAGGTCGGGGTAGCGCACGTCCCGCTCCTCGGGGGCGATGTTGAAGTCGCCCAGGAGCACCAGGGGGGCGGACGGTTTCGCGCTCTCTTCCAGGAAGGCGCGCAGGCGGGCCAGCCAGTCCATCTTGTAGACGAACTTCTCGCTCTCGGGGGACTGGCCGTTGGGCACGTAGACGTTGACGATCCGCACCCCGTTCACCGTCCCCGCGATCAGCCGCCGGGGGGCGTCCGCCTCGTCGTCCGGCAGGTTGCGGACCACCTTGGTGATGGGGGTCAGGGAGAGGATCGCCACGCCGTTGTAGGTCTTCTGGCCGAAGACCTCGGCGTGGTAGCCCAGCTCCGCGAAGGGCTCTAGGGGGAAGAGGTCGTCGGTGGTCTTGATCTCCTGGAGGCAGAGCACGTCCGGGCGCGCCCGCTCCGTCCAGCCGACCACCCGCTCCAGGCGGGAGCGGACCGAGTTGACGTTCCAGGTGGCGACGATCATCCGCCCGACCCCACCACCAGCTCGATCAGCGCCGCCACCGTGCGGTGGCGCTCGATGGAATGGCGCAGCGGCAGCTCGTAATGGACCCGGTAGCGGTTCCGCCGCCCCTCCTTCGCCACCGTCAGATACCCCTCCCCCTCCAGGTCGGTCACGATCCGCTGCACCGCCCGCTCGGTGATCCCCACCCGCGCCGCCACGTCGCGCAGCCGGACCTCCGGGTCCTGGGCGATGCAGAAGAGCACGTGCGCGTGGTTGGTCAGGAACGTCCAGCCTGCCGTCGACGTCGAGGCTCCGGTCCGCGTCGGCTCGCTCACAGGGAATCCCTCTCTTAGAAGAAATCAGAGTCGTGTAGCGACATTCGCCGTTCGCAGGACGGCTGTCCTGATGTTATCCCGGTCCGCGGGGAAAGTGGGACCCCCGCCTAAACACTTGGGGGCGGTGCTCCGTATAGATGGGTGGAGACGGAAACAAGCCAAGACAATCTCCTCTCCAAACCTCCCTCCTCCAAAACCCCGCCGAGATGGCGGGGTCTTTTTTTGCGGGTCCCTCTTTGCGGAGAATAAGGGGGAGATCCCCCGCTGTTGATCCTTCTCATGAAGGCGTACTGGCGCATCCTGGTCATTCTGTTCCTGTGGACGGCGGCCTGCTGGCTGATCATCGGAGGGCTGCTCCGCCCGGTGCTGCCGGGTGGCTGGCTCACGGTGCTGGTCCTGGCCTCCCTGTGCGTGGCTCCGAGCCTGGGGATGGTCCGCAATTTCGGCCGCTCGATCTATCCATCGGCGCTCCGGCGGCTCTGGCTGGTGCGTCCGTTCTGGTATGCCCAGCTGTTCATGCCGCTGCTCGCGGTTTCCGGGGTGGCCGGCGTTGCCGCCGGCCTGCCGTTCGGCGCGGGCGGGCTGGCGGGCCGCTGGGCGCTGGGCTTAAGCGCCGCGGTCCTGGCCGGGCTCGGGCTGGCGGGGTACGCCGGGGCGCGCCGGCTCGTCGTGCGCCGCCTGGACGTGCGCGTCGACGACCTGCCCGCCGGGCTCGAGGGGATGCGGATCGTCCAGATCTCCGATCTCCACGTCGGGCCGCACACCTCGCGCCGGCACCTGGCGCGGGTGGCGGTGGCGGTCCGCGAGGCCCGGCCCGACCTGATCGCCGTCACCGGGGATCAGGTGGACGACCACGCCCGCGACGTCGAGCCGTTCGCCGAGGCCTTTCGCGGGCTCTCCGCGCCGCTCGGCGTGTTCGCCATTCCCGGCAACCACGACGTCTACGCGGGGTGGCCGGCGGTCCATCAGGGGCTGGAGGCGATGGGGATGACCGTGCTGGTGAACCGCTCAGTGCCGCTGGAGCGCAACGGTGCGCGCTTCTGGGTGGCCGGCACCGGCGATCCCGCGGGCCGGCGCGGCACCCCGGTCGCGCCGGACGTCGAGCGGACCCTCGCGGCGGTGCCGCCGGAGGGCTTCACGATCGCGCTGGCGCACAACCCGGCGCTCTGGCCGGCCCTGGCCGAGCACGGCGTGGAGCTCACGTTGAGCGGACATACGCATTACGGCCAGATCGCGATCCCGCGGCTGGGGTGGAGCCTGGCCTCCCCCTTCCTGGAGCACGCGATGGGCCGGCACCAGCGGAACGGCTCGCAGCTCTACATCAATCCGGGAACCAACTACTGGGGGATCCCCTTCCGCCTCGGCACTCCTCCGGAGGTGACCGTGCTGACCCTGCGCGGGGGCCCCGGCGCCGCGAGCCGCGCCCACCCACCCCTGAAACGAAACCGGCCGGCTTGGGAGCCGGCCGGTCACGCTTCTTGAGGAAGGGTCGCTACCTGCCCGCCAGCAGGCTGTGCTTCCTGCTGTAGCCGAAGTAGATGATGAACCCGAGCAGCAGCCAGACGATGAGCCGCGCCCAGTTGGTCCAACCCAGGCCGTAGATCATCGAGAGGCAGACCACGATGCCGAGAATCGCCGTCACCGGCAGGACGGGCGCCTTGAAGCCACGCGGGATGTCGGGCCGCTTGACGCGCATGATCCAGACGCCGGCGCACACCAGGATGAACGCGAAGAGTGTTCCGATGCTGGTCATCTCACCCACGAGGTCCTCGGGCAGGAATGCCGCGAAGAGCGCCGTGAAGAGGAAGAACAGCCAGTTCGACTTGTACGGCGTCTTGAAGCGCGGGTGCACCTCGGAGAAGACCTTCGGCACCAGGCCGTCTTTGCTCATGGAGTAGAAGACGCGCGACTGGCCGAGGAGCATGACCAGGATCACCGACGAGAAGCCGGCGAGGATGGCGAAGGTCACGAAGTTCGAGAGCCACGCGTAGCCCGGCATGTACTTGGTGATCGCGTAGGCGACCGAAGCCTCGCGGCCGACGGTGCGGAAGTCCTGGACCGTCGCGATGCCCGACAGCACGTACGAGAACAGCACGTAGAGCACCGTGCAGATCGCGAGCGACCCGAGGATGCCGATCGGCATGTCGCGTTTCGGGTTCTTCGCTTCCTGCGCCGTGGTGGACACGGCGTCGAAGCCGATGAAGGCGAAGAACACGACGCCCGCCGCGCCCAGGATGCCCATGATGCCGCCGTAGTGGTGCGTGATGCCGTTGGGCGTCACGTATTGGGTGGCCTCGGGGATGAAGGGCGTGTGGTTCGCCGGGTTGATGAAGCCCCAGCCGAGCACGATGACCATGACTACGATCGTGACCTTCGTGATCACGATGATGTTGTTGACCCACGCCGATTCCTGCGTACCCCGCACCAGGAGAGCAGTGAGGACGAGCAGGATGCCGACCGCGGGCAGGTTCATGATGCCGTGCACGCTCGGATCGGCCGCCATGCGCTCGAGCGGCGAGTGGCACCACTGGTAGGGGATGGCGCCGAAGCCCACAAGGTGGAGCACCCGGTTGAAGTACTCGCTCCAGGCGATCGCCACCGTGGCGGCGCCGACGGCGTATTCGAGGCAGAGGTCCCAGCCGATGATCCAGGCCACGAGCTCGCCCATGGTGGCGTAGGAGTACGTGTAGGCGCTGCCGGCGATCGGGAGCATCGAGGCGAACTCGGCGTAGCACAGGCCGGCGAAGGCGCAGCCGACGCCCGCCACGATGAAGGCGAGCACCACGGACGGACCGGCGCGGTCGGCGATCGCCGCGGCGGTACGGACGAACAGACCGGCGCCGATGATGGCGCCGATGCCGAGCGCGACGAGCGCACCCGGGCCGAGGGTGCGCTTGAGCGTCCCCTCGCCGGTCGCCGCTCCTTCGGCGATCAGTTGGTCGATCGATTTCGTTCGGGTCAGCGACATCCGGTGGATCCTCCGTAGAAGGGTTAGCTGGACTTGCGGCGCCAGGCGAAATAAACGGGGATGCCGGTCAGCACGATCACCAGGCCCGGCAGGGCGGTCTTGGTCTGATAGACCAGCAGCACGAGCGCGATCGCCGACGCGGTCACGATATAGAGCGCCGGCACCACCGGATAGCCGAATGCCCGGTAGGGGCGCTCCGCGTCCGGCCGCGTGCGCCGCAGCACGAACAGCCCGGCGATGGTCAGCACGTAGAAGATCAGCACCGCGAAGATCACGTAGCCGAGCAGGTCGTTGTAGAGGTTGCCGTAGGTCACGGCCCCCGTGGCGTCGGTCTTGTGGGTGCGCAGCAGCACCAGCAGCGAGGTCCAGGCGCACTGGAAGACCAGCCCCGCGGCCGGCACGTGCCGGGCGTTGAGCCGCCCGGTGCGGCGGAAGAACAGGCCGTCCTGCGCCATCGCGTAGTAGACCCGGGCCCCGGCCAGGATCAGGCCGTTGTTGCAGCCGAAGGTCGAGATGATGATGGCGATCGCCATCATCACCGCTCCGGCCGGGCCGAAGATCGCCTGCAGGGCGGCGGTCGCCACCCGGTCGTCCGGCGCGGTCTGGATCTGGTGCAGGGTCAGGGTACACAGGTAGGCCACGTTGGCCAGGATGTAGAGGCCGATAACCATGCCGGTGCCGGCGGCGAGCGAGAGCGGGATGTTCCGCTTCGGGTCCTTGACCTCGCCGGCGGTGAAGGTGATGTTGTTCCAGGCGTCGGAGGAGAAGAGCGAGCCCACTTGGGCGACGCAGAAGGCGATGAACAGGCCGAAGGCGCCCATCGTCGCCAGCACCGGCGCCGCGAAGCCGAAGTCCGGCGTGATCGGCGTGACGTCGCGCGGCGTCCACAGGTCCGAGAAGTTGGCCGAGATCGCCGCGGCGTTGCGGCCGACCAGGATGCCGAGCACGATCAGGGCGATCAGCGACAGCGTCTTGGCCGAGGTGAAGGTGTTCTGGATGACCTTGCCGAGCTTGATGCCGCGGGTGTTGAGCCAGGTGAGGAAGACGATCATCAGGATGCCGACGAGCTGCTGGGCCGACAGGCTGATGGCGTATTTCGACGACAGGTGGATCGGGTGGACGATCCAGTCCTCGGGCCCGATGCCGGGGAGGAGGACGCCGAGATAGCGGGCGAAGCCCACGGCCACGGCGGCGATGGTGCCGGTCTGGATCACCAGGAAGAGCGTCCAGCCGTAGAGGAACCCCCAGAGCGGCGAGTACGACTCGCGCAGGTAGACGTACTGCCCCCCCGCCTTCGGCATCATCGCCGCCAGCTCCCCGTAGGAGAGGGCGGCGGCCACCGTCAGCAGCCCCGTCACCACCCAGACCATCAGCAGCCAGCCGGCCGAGCCCACCTGGCGGGCGATCTCGGCCGGGACGATGAAGATCCCGGAGCCGATCATCGAGCCGGCTACGATCATGGTCGAGTCGAGCAGCCCGAGCTCGCGCAGGAAGCCGGTCGACGCTTCCTTGCTACGGCCTGGGGTCGCGGCGATGCTTTCCGACATTAGGTTCTCCCCAAAAAATTCGCCCAATCCTACAGGGGGACGGGGCGGATGTCATCAGGCCCCCTCCTCTCCCGGTGAGGGAGAGGGCGTGGGGACGGGAGAGGAGGGCTGGAGAGGTGAGGGCTCCAGCGGCCGGGGCGGGCTGATCCAGTTCCCCTGGGCGTAGTCGATCCCCAGGGCCCGCAGCCGCTCGACCACGGCGGCGCTGGCCACCCCCTCGGCCACCGTCTGGATCCCCATCACGTGCCCCACCTGGTTGATCGACTCGACCATCGCCAGGTCGAGCGGGTCGGTGACCACGTCTTTGACCAGCTTGCCGTCGATCTTCAGGAACGAGACCGGCAGCTCCTTCAGGTAGCCGTAGGAGGACATGCCGGTGCCGAAGTCGTCGAGGGCGAAGCGGACCCCCTGGGCCGCCAGACGGTCCATCAGCCGCTGCGCCTGGGGGAGGCTCTCGATGGCGGCCGTCTCGGTGATCTCGAAGCAGAGCTTGCCGGCGGGTACCCCCGAGCCGGCGAGCTCACCCGTCAAAAAATCGTAAAAATCCTCGTCCCCCAGCGAGACCGGCGACAGGTTGACGGCGCAGAGCCGCAGGAGGTCGAGGAACGGCGCCGGCTGCTCCCGCAGGGTGCGGAGGGCGCGCCGGATCACCCAGCGGTCGATCGCCCGCATCAGGCCGTAGCGCTCGGCGGCCCGCAGGAAGTCCGAGGGGAGGTGGAGCCGCCCGTCCTCCTCGACCAGGCGCAGCAGCACCTCGAAGTAGAGCCCGGGGGGGGCCTTGGGCGAGAGCGGCTGGATCTGCTGGGCGCAGAGCCGGAAGCGGTCCTCCTCCAGGGTCTGCTGGATGCGGGCCACCCAGCTCATCTCGCCGTGGCGGCGGACGAAGGTGGCGTCGTCCTCCCGGTAGACCTGGACGTGGTTGCGCCCCTTGTCCTTGGCCGCGTAGCAGGCGTGGTCGGCGGCCGAGAGGAGGTGGGCCACGGTGCGCAGGTCGCGGGTGATCGGCACCAGGCCGATGCTCGCGCCCACGGCGAACGTCTTGTCCCGCCAGGTGAAGCGGAGCTGCTGGAGGGCGCGGTGGATCTCGCCGGCCCGCTGCTCGGCCTCAGGCAGGCCGCAGCGGGAGAGCAGTACCGCGAATTCGTCCCCCCCAAGCCGGGCCACCAGGTCGGTCTCGCGCACCGACTCCTGGATCAGGGCGGCGACCCGGCAGAGCAGCTCGTCCCCCGCCAGGTGGCCGCAGGTGTCGTTGACCAGCTTGAACTGGTCGAGGTCCATGTAGCAGAGCGCGTGGGCGACCGGGCGCGAGCGGGCCTCCTCCAGGGCGCGCTGGAGGTGGCCGTCGAAGGCGTGGCGGTTGAGCAGGCCGGTCAGCTCGTCGTGGGTGGCCTGATGGGCGAGCTGCAGGGCCATCAGCCGCTTGTCCGAGACGTCCTGGAAGACCAGGACGGCGCCGACGATCCGCCCCTCCCAGGCGCGGATGGGGGCGCAGGTGCTCTCGACCGCGTAGCGCCGGCCGTCGCTCCGCTCCAGGGTGACGCGCTCGGCCAGACGGAAGCTCTGCCCCTCCTCCAGGCAGTGGCGCAACAGCTCCTCGAGGTCCTCGCGCTCGCCCCCCTGGCCCACCAGGTGGAAGATCTCGGGGAGCGGCTTGCCCATTGCCGCGGCGCGGTCCCAGCCGGTGAGCTTCTCGGCCACCGGGTTGAGGTACTTGACGCGCCCCTTCCCGTCGGTGGCGAGCACGCCGTCGCCGATCGAGGCGAGGGTCACCTGGGCGAGCTCCTTCTCGGCGTGGAGCTCGGCCATCTGGCTCTCGTAGGCGCGCGTCGTCTCCGTGAGGAGGTTGCGCAGGATCGCGTTGTCGAGCTCGTGCGGGCCGGGGGTCATGCGCCCACCTCGCGCAGGAGGACCAGGATGGCGGTGAGGTTGTAGAAGGCGAGGTTCCCCCGCGGCGTGGGGCCGATCTCCCCGCAGGTGAAGAAGCCGGAGAGGGGGACGCCGCCGAGCGCGCCGCGCACCGCCGCCCCCTCGTCGCCGGCGCGGTCGCCCAGCACCGCCTCGCGCCCCATGCAGGAGAAGAGGATGGCCGCCTCCGGCTCGGTGCCGGCGGTCAGCCGGGCGGCCGTGCGCAGCAGGGAGTGGTGGTTGCCCATGCCCAGCCGCACGTGGTCCCCCGTCTCGACGTCCCCCAGGAAGGCGACGGTGCCCGGGGGATTGTCGAACAGCCGCATGCTGCGGTAGAGCCCCTGGCGGTCCGGCCGCGGCCCCTCGACGATCAGGGGGAAGCGGTTGGCCGCGGCGGGCATGGGGGCGAGCTCGCCGTCGAGGGTGAAGAAGCGGCGGTACCAGCCGGCCGCCGGCTCGCCGTCGATCTCGTGGACCACCCCGCCGGCGCCGGCGCGGGTGACGGTATAGACGGGGGAGGCCGGGCTCCAGCCGCGCACCACCTCCACCTGCATGCTGAAGCCGTGCAGGGTCACCACCAGGGCCGCGCTGGGGAGGATGCGGTCTCCCACGAACACCCGCGCGCCGGCCCGGGTCAGCGGCTCGTTGTAGGAGGCGAGGCCGCCGGCCACGAACGGCGGCGTGCTGACCAGGGTCCGCCGCAGGTCGGCGAGGAACCCCTCGGTAGGGAAGCGCAGGCCGTCCACCAGCAGCAGCGCCCCGTCGGCGGCGGCAATGCGGCGGGCCACCGCCTCCACCCGCCGGACCGCCGGCGGCTCGCCGTGGGTGCCGGGGATCACCTCGACCGCGGCGCGATGGTGGCGCGGGTCCGCGAGCCAGAAGAGTTGGACGGTGCCGGCGCTCGTCGTCTCCGCGTCCGCGAACTGGGTCACCGACTCGCAGCCGAAGCGCAGCGCGTCCGGCCAGAGGGCGGTCAGGGTCCCCAGGGTCTCCCGCAGGCGCTTCTCGGGCGGCAGGAACGCGAGCACGAGGTCGGGCGGACGTCCGGCCTCCTCGCTGGCGGCGAGCAGGATCTCCCGCGGGCATCGGCCGGCGGGCAGATGTAAGGTTCGGCTCCGCATGACGGCACTGGAGGCCAAGCCCCGCCCATGGACCGGACACGCCTCCACACTCTCTCCCTGTTTGATCCCTCTGTGCCGTCGGATTGTACGCCCGGGACAAGGAAGGGGGAAGAAGCAAGAGCTTGAATACGCGCGGCTACTCCAGCCCCGCCTCCGTATACTCCCCGTAGACCCCCCGCAAAGCGTCCGCGATCTCCCCGAGCGTGACCGCGGCCCGCACACAGTCGAGGATGGCCGGCATGAGGTTCCGATCCTCCTGGGCGGCGGTGGTCAGGGCCTGGACGGCGGCGGCGGCGCGCTCCCGGTCCCGCCGCTCGCGCAGGGCGCGCACCCGCTCCACCTGCTCCCGCTCCGCCGCGGGATCGATGCGCAGGGCCTCCGTCGGCGCCTCACCTTCGGCCGCGAAGGCGTTCATCCCCACCACGACCTCCCGCCTCTCCTCGACCGCCATCTGGTACTGGTAGGCGGCGTCGGCGATCTCCCGCTGCTGGAACCCCCGTTCGAGGCCGGCGAGCGCGCCCCCCATCTCGTCGATACGGCGGATGTAGTCGCGGGCCCGCTGGACGATCTCCTCCGTCCAGGCCTCGATCACCCAGGAGCCGCCGAGCGGATCGGCCACCTCCGCCACCCCGCTCTCGTGGGCGATCACCTGCTGGGTCCGCAGGGCGAGGCGGGCCGCCTCCTCGGTGGGGAGCCCCAGCGCCTCGTCGAGCGAGTTCGTGTGCAGCGACTGGGTGCCGCCGCAGACCGCCGCCAGGGCCTGGATCGCCACCCGCACCACATTGTTCTGCGGCTGCTGGGCGGTGAGGGTCGAGCCCGCCGTCTGGGTGTGGAAGCGCAGCCAGAGCGAGCGCGGGTCCTTGGGCGCGAACCGCTCCCGCACCAACTCGGCCCACAGCCGCCGGGCGGCGCGGAACTTCGCCACCTCCTCCAGGAAGTTGTTGTGGGCGTTGAAGAAGAAGGAGAGCCGCGGGGCGAAGCCGTCGATGTCCAGACCCCGGTCGAGCGCCGCCTGCACGTAGGTCAGGCCGTTGGCGAGGGTGAAGGCCACCTCCTGCACCGCGGTCGACCCCGCCTCCCGCATGTGATAGCCGGAGATCGAGATCGTGTTCCACTTCGGCACCCGGTCGGCGCAGAAGGCGATGATGTCGGTCACCAGCTTGAGCGACGGCTTGGGCGGGTAGATGTAGGTGCCGCGGGCGGCGTACTCCTTGAGGATGTCGTTCTGGACCGTCCCCCCGACCTTCTCCCAGGCGGCCCCCTGCTCCTCGGCCACCGCCAGGTAGAGCGAGAGGAGGATGGCCGCCGTGGCGTTGATCGTCATCGAGGTGGTTACCCGGTCGAGCGGGATGCCGTCGAACAGGCGGCGCATGTCCTCGATCGAGTCGATCGCCACCCCGACCCGCCCCACCTCGCCGCGGGCCAGGGCCGAGTCCGAGTCGTAGCCGATCTGGGTCGGCAGGTCGAAGGCGACGGAGAGCCCGGTGGTCCCCTGGGAGAGGAGGTAGCGGTAGCGCCGGTTCGACTCGGCGGCCGAGGAGTACCCCGCATACTGGCGCATGGTCCAGGGGCGCTTCCGGTACATGTCCGGATAGAGGCCGCGGGTGTAGGGGTACTGGCCGGGATCGCCCAGCTTCTCCTCATAAGGGAGGCCCGCCCCGTCCCGCAGGGTATAGAACCGCCGGACGGGGATCTCGGAGGAGGTCCGCCGCTCGGCCTCCTCAGAGGGAGCGGCGGCGGGGCGGTCAGCGGTCGGCGTCTCGGTGGCCATGGGGGGATTCTATAGAAACGGACGAGCACGGACCGGCGCGGACATGCACGGACCGCTTCCCTGCTGTCCGTGGGCGTCCGTGCCGGTCCGTGCTCGTCCGTGCTCCAGCCCTTACCGCCCCGCCCGGCCGTTCTCGCTCACCTTCTGGAACACCAACACCTGCTTGCTCGTGGCGTCGGTGACCCGGAGCTCGCCCGGGAGCAGCCGGAGCTGCCACTGGCCCACGTCCCGGTTCAGGGCCAGGGCCTTCACGCAGTTACCGGGGTCCTGGGTGGTGCCGGCCCAGCCTTCGCCGGCCGGGTTGAGATAGATCGAGCAGGCGGCCCGGATCTCGGTCGCCGAGAGCTGATGGGGGCTCTTGGCGGTCGACTCGGGACCCTCGGGGAACTGGGGGGTGACGGTCAACAGCACCTGCCGCCCCTGGTTGTCCACGTGGAGCACCCCCCGGTGATTCAGGGTTGTGCCCTGGAACCTCCCCGACAGGGTGGCGAGCAGGGTGCCGGAGCGCTCCGTGCCCCCGTTGCTGGTGATCTGGAGCTGAAGGTCGGCGTCGTCGCTCTTCAGCCGGTAGGTGCCGGCGAGCATCAGCGTGACGTCGGGGGCGTCCCCCCGCGCCGTGGCGGAGCCCTTGTGGTCTTCCCTCTGGGCCGCCGCGGAGCCCTGCCATCCCAGCCCGGCGATGAGGCCGGCCAGGAGGACGAGGACGAGTCTGGACTGTCGGAATGGCTTCATTCTGCACCTCCACTTTCCGAAGTCTGCGAAAAGTGTTCCAGACAGTACAAAGAGGAGGGGACACGGAGCCCGGGCAGGGCTATGATAGAGGGATTGAAAGGGGTCCGTCTCCGCTATTCGCGACCCGGAAAGGGAGAATTTACGATGTCTTTGAGATTGCATAGGGCTGGTCTGCTGTCTTGGGTGACCGTGCTCCTGCTGGCTCTGCCGGCCGTGGCCCCGGCCGCCGCCGCGCCCGCCGGTCCCGTGGACCTCAACACGGCGACCCAGGCGCAGCTCGAGGCGCTGCCGGGCGTCGGCCCGGCCACGGCGAAGAAGATCATCGCCGCCCGTCCCTACACCTCGGTGCAGGACCTCTCCAAGGCGGGGCTCTCCGAGAAGGGGATCCAGAAGCTCACGCCCCTCGTGACCGTGGGCGCTCCCGCGGCCCCGGCCGCCCCCGCCGCTCCGGCGGCCCCCGCGGCGCCGAAGCCTGGCAAGACCAAGGCCGCCGCCGCGACCCACGCCGGCCCCGTGGACCTCAACGCGGGCACCCAGGCACAGCTCGAGTCGCTCCCTGGGGTCGGTCCGGCCACGGCGAAGAAGATCATCGCCGGGCGTCCCTACAAGACGGTGGGCGAACTCTCCCGGGCGGGCGTCTCCGCCAAGGTCATCCAGCAGATCACGCCGCTGGTGACCGTGGGCGGGCCGATGGCCTCGGGCAACTCGGCGCCGGTCGAGCCCATCAATCCGAACGCCGGCTCGAAGACCACCACCAGGACGACAACCACCACCCAGACCCCAGCCCAGACCCCGCCGTCCCCGGGCATGGTGTGGGCGAACCCGGAGACCAAGATCTTCCACCGGTCGGGCGACCCCTGGTACGGCAAGACCAAGCGCGGCCAGTGGATGACCGAGGCCGACGCGATCAAGGCCGGCTACCGCGAGGCGAAGAAGGGCGGGGTCAAGCCGAAGACCCCCTGATCCTAGGATGTAGGGGCGGCCACACAGGGCCGCCCCTACAGACCCGCCCCTCCGATCTCCCCTCCATGTAGCGCCCCCCCCCATCCAAGCCCTACATATAGATTTCCACAACCCTCCCAGGGAGCGCGTAAATCCGGCTGTGGAAATCCTGTCAGGAAGATGTGGATTGTAAGACTTTCTTCCGCTCTCTGCCCACTTCTTGGGGCGGCTCTTGTGACATCCCACAACATCTTGTGGTTTTCCCCTTGACATGGACCTGAGGCGGGCGTAGCTTTGGAGATGTCGGTCACGAATTTCAACGCATGGACGCCAGCTTCCAATCCTATGCAGGCGACGGCGAGCCCGGGGCTTCGGCCCGGAGGACGGGCGCGGCGGGCCTGACCTGTAGTCCTCCCCTGGGAGTCCGTCGAACAGTCCTGTAGAGAGCGGAGTCGTCGGGTGGACGCGCCCCCGTGCGCGCCCGCCGAAGGGTCAACGAGCGCAACCACTTCGAGGAGAGAGAGCATGGAGCCCCATTCCCCCTTGCATGCCGACGAGGCGAGAGGCAACCGAGCGGCGGTCCGCACCCGGACCCTGGAGACCGGCGTGAGCGCTCCCAGGAAGGAGGCGGCCCCCGCGCCGGTCCCGGCGCGGGGTCTGCGCTTCGAGCGCTACTACACCACGCCCGGGGTGGACCCCTTCGACACCGTCGAATGGGAGCTGCGCCATGCCGTGATCTCGAACGAGAAGGGGGAAAAGGTCTTCGAGCAGAAGGACGTCGAGATGCCCAAGTTCTGGTCACAGACGGCGACCAACGTGGTCGTCTCCAAGTACTTCCGGGGGCAGATCGGCACGCCGGGGCGCGAGCACAGCGTCCGCCAGCTCATCGGCCGGGTGGCGGACACCATCGCCGTCTGGGGGCGCGACGGCGGCTACTTCGCCGCTGAGGAGGACGCCCAGACCTTTCACGCCGAGCTCAAGCACATCCTCCTCTACCAGTACGCCTGCTTCAACTCGCCGGTCTGGTTCAACGTCGGCATCGAGCCCAAGCCCCAGTGCTCGGCCTGCTTCATCAACTCGGCCGAGGACACCATGGACTCCATCCTCACCCTCGCCCACACCGAGGGCATGCTCTTCAAGTACGGCTCCGGCACCGGCAGCAACCTCTCCAAGCTGCGCTCCGCCCGCGAGCCCCTGACCGGCGGCGGCACCGCCTCGGGCCCGGTCTCCTTCATGAAGGGGTTCGACGCCTTCGCCGGCGTCATCAAGAGCGGCGGCAAGACCCGCCGGGCGGCCAAGATGGTCATCCTCGACATCGACCACCCGGACATCGAAGATTTCATCAAGTGCAAGGAGGTCGAGGAGCGCAAGGCCTGGGCCCTGATCGACGCCGGCTATCCGGGAGGCTTCAACGTCCCCGGCGGCGCCTACGACTCGATCGCCTACCAGAACGCCAACCACTCCGTGCGGGTGAACGACGACTTCATGAACGCCGTGCTCGCCGACGGCCCGTGGCAGACCCGCGCCCGCATCACCCAGCAGCCGATGGACACCTACAAGGCCCGCGACCTGATGAAGACGATCTCGGACGCGGCCTGGGTCTGCGGCGACCCCGGCATGCAGTATGACACCACGATCAACGACTGGCACACCTGCGCCAACACCGACCGCATCTACGCCAGCAATCCCTGCAGCGAGTACATGTTCCTCAATGACACCGCCTGCAACCTGGCGTCGCTCAACCTGATGCGCTTCTTCGACGCCGACAAGGGGTTCGACGTCGAGAGCTTCAAACACACCTGCGAGGTGGTGATCTCGGGCATGGAGGTCATCGTCGGCAACGCCAGCTACCCGACGCCGAGGATCGGGGAGAATTCGCATAAATTCCGGCCCCTGGGGATCGGCTACGCCAACCTCGGCGCCCTGCTGATGGCGCGCGGCCTCCCCTACGACTCCGACGCGGGGCGCGACTACGCGGCGGCGATCACCGCCCTGATGTCCGGCGCCTCCTACGCCCAGTCGGCGCGCGTCGCCGAGGCCATGGGGCCGTTCGAGGAGTTCGAGACCAACCGCGAGCCGATGCTGCGGGTGATGCGCAAGCACCGCGACGAGGTCAAGAAGATCGACGCCGCCCACGTGCCCATGGACCTCCTCCAGGCCGCCAAGCGCTCCTGGGACGAGGTGGTCCTCCTGGGCGACGAGCACGGCCTGCGCAACAGCCAGATCTCCGTGCTCGCCCCCACCGGCACGATCGCCTTCATGATGGATTGCGACACCACCGGCGTCGAGCCGGACATTGCCCTCGTCAAATACAAGAAGCTGGTCGGCGGCGGCATGATCAAGATCGTCAACAACACCGTCCCCGCGGCCCTCAAGCGCCTGGGCTACGACAAGGACGAGATCCGCGCCATCGTCGAGCACATCGACGAGAACGACACCATCGAGGGCGCGCCCTATCTGAAGGACGAGCACCTGCCGGTCTTCGACTGCGCCTTCAAGCCGGCGCAGGGGAGCCGCTCCATCCACTACATGGGGCACCTGAAGATGCTGGCCGCGGTGCAGCCGTTCATCTCGGGCGCCATCAGCAAGACGATCAACATGCCCGAGGAGTCGACCTCCGAGGACATCCTGCAGGCCTACGTCGAGGGCTGGCAGATGGGCCTCAAGGCGGTCGCCATCTACCGCGACAACTGCAAGCGCAGCCAGCCGCTCTCCACCAAGAAGGACAAGAAGGAGGAGGTGGCGGTCGTTCCGCTCCAGGAGCGGCGGGCGGTGCGGCGCAAGCTCCCGGACGAGCGGCAGGCGATCACCCACAAGTTCTCGATCAACGAGTTCGAGGGCTACGTCACCGTCGGCCTTTATGAAGATGGCCAGCCGGGCGAGATCTTCCTGGTGATGGCGAAGCAGGGCTCCACGATCTCGGGGCTCATGGACTCCTTCGCCACGGCGATCTCGATCGCCCTTCAGTACGGGGTGCCGCTGCAGACGCTGGTCGACAAGTTCAGTCACACCCGTTTCGAGCCCTCGGGCTTCACCAAGCATCCGGAGATCCCGATCGCCAAGTCGATCACGGACTACATCTTCCGCTGGCTGGCCTCGAAGTTCCTCTCCCGCGAGGACAAGATCGCGGCGGGGGTGGTGCTGCGCGAGGATCTCGCCGGGGAGCTCCCCGCCTCGATGCCCCTCCTCGGCGGTGGCCGTCTCGACACCGTCGCCCAAGCCGTCCAGGAGATGCAGGTGAAGACCACCTTCCTCTACCAGCAGGACGCCCCGAGCTGCCACGACTGCGGGTCGATCATGGTCCGCAACGGGAGCTGCTACAAGTGTTTGAACTGCGGGTCGACGAGTGGGTGCAGCTAGGATGATTCCTGTCTGATAACCGCAACACCGTAGGGGCGGGGCTTGTCCCCGCCTTATACTCTCCCTTCAAAATGTCATTCCAAAACACAGGGTTGGTCGAAAAAGGCAGAATGCGATTCGTATTTCCTTTTATAATAATTGTGGCGCTCAGTTCCGTAGGGTTTTTTCTCTGGGGACTGCCTGAATTCGAGGTCAAGAAGACATTGAATCTTACAGAGTTCCAGCGAGCGCAACTTGTGCTTGAGGCGCGTAAAACTAATGCGCAAATGTTAGGAGGGCTAGCCCTTCTGGTTGGGTTCTATTTTACCTGGAGAAATCTCCGTGCGACTGAAGAAGGGAAGATCACGGAACGGTTCACTCGGGCAGTCGATCAGCTAAGCAGCGAAAAAATTGAGCAGCGTGCGGGAGGGATTTTCGCGCTTGAGCGGTTGGCTGTTGATTCCAGAAAGGATCATGCCTCCATCATTGAGTTGCTCTGTACGTTCCTTCGGCATCGAGAGCGAACGGAAGTGGAATCAGAGCCCTATAAGCTTCCTGTGGGTATTCCCGAAGATGGGACCACCAAGTTTGTGAGATACGCTTATAAGGCGTCTGAATGGGCTCCCGTTGCTCCTGAGGACGTTCAAGCGGCAGCAGGCGTGATTCGTAGGGATAAGCATAAGCTCAAGGCTCCCCATATAGTTGACTTGTCTGGTGCCGACTTGAGAAGAGTGGTCCTTGAAGGCTCTCTGCTTCAAGGGGCCGATTTATCCAATATTCATGGGCAATACCTGAATCTTCAAAAGGCTGATCTCAGGGATGCTGACCTGGGTCAATCAAATTTCAAGATGGCTAATTTTGATGGTGTAGATCTAAGGGGTGCATGGATAGGAGGAGCGAAGTTTAGGTGGGCCGATTTAAGGAAAGCTGATTTGAGGGGAGTCAAGCTCGTTCATATCCCAGAATATGATTTCGGCTTTGAATCTGACCCCGATCTTGACGGCGTTATAGATGACCATATTACTGTCGACTTTGAGAATGCGGATTTACGTGATGCCATATTGGAAGGGGTAAGCTTGGAGAGAGCTAATCTGCGATTCGCAAATTTGTCGACCGCAAGAGGCTTGACGTACTCTCAAATTGAGGTTGCATTTGGAAATAGGAAAACACAGCTCCCTCATGGAGTAGCTCGTCCTCCAAAGTGGGAGACCGAAAAAGAGTAGGGGCTAAGATCTCGAGCGGTTTTTGGGCGTGTGCTCCTTATCCCAGCAGATACTGCTCGTCGTATTCGATCCCGTGCTTCTTGAGCAGGGTGATGAGTTCGTCCCGGAAGGAGACCTTGGCGTGGTGGCTCTCCTGGGTCTGGATATAGGAGCGCACCTTCTTTACTTGGGATTCGCTGACCGAGAAGGCTCCATACCCGGTCTGCCATTCGAAGTGGGCCCTTGCGCTATCGAGCTCGTTCAGCCACTTGGACGAGTTGGACTTCATCAATCTCACCATCTCGGCGAGCTTCACCAGAAGGTGGACGTGGTCGGGAACCCCACCGATCTCCAGCAGAACCCCGCGTTCCCCACGGACGATGCCGCCTATGTACTCGTAGAGCCGCTCGCGCATCTCTCCGTGGATGGCCGGGATGCGGTCCTTGGTGCTGAAGACGATGTGGTAGAGAAGGTTGGTGAAAGTGTTCGTCCGGAAGTGGGCTCAGCCCGTTGATGACGGCGCAGCCGTCAGATGGAGCGACTCGGTAACGAGAATCGGGAAAATCACAATCCGAGGAAGGAGAGAATTGGAGGCGGTCTTGCCGCGATAGGGCTCCTGAGGAGGATACGAAGCTTGCCCGTAGGGGCAAAAGGCATGTAGCCCGGGGCGTGAGCCCCGGGGAGAGGAGGCCCAAACGATCCCGGAGCCCCGTAGAGGCGGCGGCAAAGCCTCGCTTTGAGGAAAGCTCCACGGCATCGCGCGGCGGTCGGGCCTGCGCCGCGAATTGGAGCCCGAAAAAGGTCAGCGGATGGCGTTTTAACCGCGGCGGTTGGGTTTTTTCCCGCGGCGGGAGGTCCGCCGCGGGGAATGGTTGGTCCGCCGCGCGCGGCGGGAGGCCCGCCGGGGAGAATTGTTCGTCCGCCGGGCCTGGCGGGAGGCTCGCCGCGGGGAATGGTTCGTCCGCCACCCCCGGCGGCCGGCTCGCCGGGGGGAATCGTCGAACCGCCGGGCTCGGCAAGAGAACCGCCGCGGGTATTCTTCCAACCGCCAGGCGCGGCGGACCAACCGCCGGGCGAAAAAGCTCGACCGCCACCCCCGGCGAGAGGACCGCCGGGCGCGGCGGACGAACAATTCTCCCCGGCGGACCAACGGCCGACCCCGGCGGATGAACGGCCGAGCGCGGCGGATCAACGGCCGACCCCGGCGGATGAGCCGCCGGGCGCGGCGGACCAACCGCCGACCCCGGCGAGGGTCCTAACCCGGTCTCGGCGAGGACACGGAGCCTCGTGAAGCCGAGGCTCTCAAGCGAAAGGATGAGCGCGCCCTGGAGACCGAGGCATCTTGGCCTGCATCGCTGGGCCACCCCTCGTTCCTGAACGCTCCAACTCTGCTCGCGAAGCCTCATCCGGGCGTACGGAACCGCCATCCAGCCTTCGCAGGCCGCCGGGATTTTCCCCGCCCCGTCCCCCTGTTTCCGCTCTTGGGCATCCGCCTTTCGGAGCGGAGCCTCCATCCCTTATCCTTGTGAGGCCATGATGACCACCACATTATCCCACGCGCTCCGCTCCCGGCGCCCCGTTCTGGCGGCGGCCGCTTTCATTTCTCTTCTTCTGCTGAGCTGCCAGGACGGCTCGTCCGCCGGCAAGGGGGAGATCGGCAAGCCCCCGGCTCCCGGCACCAAGGTCGATTTCCAGTTGCCGTCGGTGGACGGCCGCAAGCTGGGGCCCCGGAGCTTCCCCGGCCAGGTGGTGGTGGTCGACTTCTGGGCGACCTGGTGCCTGCCGTGCCGGCTCCAGGCGCAGATCCTAGAGCCCATCTATCGTGACTACAAGGGCCGCGGCGTCCAGTTCCTGGCCGCCAACGTGGGGGAGACTCCGGAGGAGGTAAAGAAGTTCCTCAAGGAGACGCCGTTCCCCTATCCTGTATTGCTCGACTCCGACCAGGCGGCCGCCACCAAGCTCGGCGTCTTCGCCCTCCCCACCCTCCTGGTGATCGACAAGAAGGGGCAGGTCTCCTACCTTCAGTCCGGCATCGCCGACGGCGACACCCTGCGCCAGCTCATCAAGAAGGCCGGCTCGTAAGCCGGCGTCCTTTTATCCCCGTTTCTTCATTTCGTGAAGGCGCGGGCTCTTCCAGAGATGAAACGTTTCGTCCGGGTGGGTCAATCCGTGGTAGAAATGGATCGACCCTCGAAAACGTGAGATCGGGCCGTGGCATCCACGGCAGGGAGGAGCACAATGCGCGGATTGGTGATCTTTCTGCTGGTGGCCGGCGTCCTGTTCTGGGCCGGCAAGGACTATATGAAGAAGAAGCTGGACGGCCTGACCATGGAGACGCTGGCTTCCGGGTCTCCCGAGGCCGCGGCGCAGGATCGGGTCAAGAAGATCCTCGAGGGGCTGAAGAAGGACGGGGACGGCAACAGCCTCGCCTTCCAAGCCGCCATCTGCCAGTGGGACTCGGCGCTCGACGCGATCCAGGACTCGGGCGAATTCGAGCAGGCCTACGACCACTTCTCCGACTGGCGCGACGAATTCGACATCAACCACCGGAAGATCTCGGGTTACGAGATCACCAAGGTGGAGCTCGTGCAGGAGAGCCCGCCGGTGGCGATGGTCTCCGGCACCATCGAGGGGCGGCAGTTCAAGATGAGGGTGCCGGACAAGCGCCGGATCTCCTGGGTGCAGAGCTGAGGGGCTCCCTCATCACCCCGGGCCTCTTCTCCCAGCCCTCCTCCCACCCTGCCGGGGAGAAGAGGGAGAAGTTAGCCTGAGAATCTTCTTAAAGCCCCTCTCTCCCCGGCGGGGAGGTGGAGGGCCGGGAGAGAGGGGTTGGGGGAGTGAGGGCTTCTAGTCCAGCACCACCAGCGCGACGCGGCGGTTCTGGGCGCGCCCTTCGCGGGTCTTGTTGTCCGCGATCGGCGAGGTCTTGCCGTAGGAGATGACGTTGATGCGGTGGAGCGGGAAGCTCTGGCTCTGGTTGAGGTACCGGCGGACCGACTCGGCGCGCAGCATGCCCAGCTCCTCATTGTACTTGGCCGAGCCGACGCTGTCCGTGTGACCCTGGATCTCAACGTAGACGTTCTTGTTCTCCTGCTTGATCTTGGCGGCGAACTCGTCGAGAGCGGCCTTGGCCTCGGGGGAGAGGTCGGAGGTGTCGAAGCCGAACTTCACCTTTTCGTCGGTGAGCACGGTCTCATAGAGGAACTTCCCCTCGGCGAGCTTGCCCGCCTCCTGGGCGCGGCGCAGCGCGTCCTGGGCGGTCTGCGAGATCTCGCCCATCTTCGTCTCGTGGGCGGCGAGGGTCTTGTCGTGGGTGTTGAGCCGGGTCTGGTTCTGCTCGACCTGCCCCTGCACCTCGTCGACCCGGGTGTTGACCGCGCCGGTCTCCTGCTTGACGTACTTCTTGGTCGCGCAGCCGGTGGTGCCGATCAGGGTGGCGACCAGCGAGACGGAAATAATCAACGGCTTCATGCTCATAGTGTTTCTCCCTTGGCTCGGGGGTCCGTTCCCGAAAGGAAACGGTCCTCGGTTGCGGTTCAGCCGCCCGCGCGGGTTCCCGCGGGCGGGGTTCCCTTGTATCCGCGCCGGAAGACCACGGCTTGGCGGTCGCGGCTCTTCTTGACCTCGACCGTGAGGGGGCGGAACTTCACCGCCCCGTCGCCGGTCGAGAATCCCAGCACGTATTGATGCCTGACGTCTTCGAGGATCTCCGCCAGCGCCTTCTGGAGGTCCTCGTGCTTCGTGATCGGGTAATACCGCCCGCCGGTGACGGCCGCCAGCAGGCTGAGCACGTCGGCGTAGCGGTAGAGCTTCTTGCCGGCCTGGTTGAGCTCGTAGGGATCGCCCGAGCCCAGCCCCAGCACGTAGGTGGGGAGCTGCGCCCGCTGGACGATCGCCCGGGCCTGCTCGGGTGTCAGACGGCTGGCGTTGTCCACGCCGTCGGTGATCAGGAGGGCGAACCGCTTGGGGTTGCGTCCCTCCAGGGAAATCTCGGGGATGCGGGCCACGGCGTCGTGGAGAGCGGTGGTGCCGTAGGCCTCCCAGCGGTCGCTCGCCTCGCGCAATGTGGCCTTGTTTCCGGTGAAAGGTACCTCAATATCGAGCTGGTCGCCAGCGAAGGTGGCGATGGCGAGCTCGTCCCCTGGGAGCGACTTGTCGAGGAAGAAGCGCAGGGCCTCCCGGCTCTCGCCCATCTTGCCGCCGTTCGCCATGCTGCCGGAGAGGTCCTGGAGGAAGATCATGCTCGCCGGCGCGTCCGAGCGGCGCTCGAAGCTCTCGATGGTCACCGGCTTCCCCTCGACGGAGAGCTGGAAGTCCTTCTTTTCCAAGTTCTTGGCATAGCCGGCACCGGAGCGGATCACCACGGGTACGAGCACCAAGCCCACCGAGACCTCATCCTGAAACGCCGGGGTCTGGGTCTGCTGTGGCTCCTGGGAGAAGATCGGCCAACTTGACACCAGCAGACCCGCCGCCAAGGCCAGAAACGCCCCAAGGCGTGGTGCTACTCTCATGGCGCGGCCCAACAGTGCAAGAGCCGGGCCATTGTCATACGAAGATGGGGAGACGCCTTCCCGGAGGTTTTCATGGCCGACGAGACGATCAACATCCGCAACATCTCAATCAAGTGTGGCAACTGCAACACTTACCAGACTCTGGCCGCCTTCAGCCGGCGGGACGAGTGGAACGTCTATACCTACGAGTGCGAGAACGAAGTCTGCGATCCCAACGTAACCCGCACGATCGTCGAGGTGCCGCGGGAGATCGACTCCTTCGCCCGCCGCGACCCCGAATGGCGGGGCGGCGGCAAACACGGGGACGTGGGGGATGGGAATCCGGTGGATTGAGGTGGCGGCGGGCTTCATCACATAGAGACTTTACTATAGATTGACCCCGGGATTCTCAGGTTGCGTGTTGGCGGGATTTCGGGTAAGGTTCGGGTGTAGGAATTTTACCTCCCCCGGGTCTGCCGCGCGGCACACGCGGGGTTTTTGTTTTCTGCTTCGGCGAAAAAGGCCGCCCTGGAGGGGCGGATATTCACCAGCCTGGGGTTTCAACCCCAGGCGGTGGGGGGATCGGGATCCGGACCGCCCTCGTCCACCTGGGGTTGAAACCCCAGGCTGGTGAATATCCGCCCCTCCAGGGCGGGCCCCCATCCAACCGGTGCTCGACCGTTTTGGCGTGGAGATCCTGTGAGCTCGATGGATGCGAACCTGGACATGGCCTCGATCAAGGCGGCGGCGAAGCGCGAGCTTCATGGCCTGGAGGGGGTCGAGGGCTTCGGGATCGGTGACCGCAGGCTGCGGGTTTACGTCCGTGACGCCGAGGCGGGCCGGCGGCTGCCGAAGACCTTCCACGGCGCCGACGTCGAGTGCGTGGTGACTGGGGATATCAGCGCCCGGACCCAGGCCCGCTGACGCCGTCTTCCTCCGCCTTCGGTCCCTGTCCCCCGCTGGCACGCCCTGTGCTAATCTCCGCCCGTCGTCGCGGGTCAGCTCCTTCGCTTTGTTTTCAACCGTTTTCGAGAGGGAACCATGAAAAAGATCGTCCACGTCGTGGGCACGGGCACGATTGGCGAGCCCCTGCTCGGTCTCTTCACCGACTTCCGGGACAGGATGGGAATCGATGAGGTCACCTTCCACAAACGGACGCCGCTCGCGTCTGACCGGGCCAAGCTCAACCACCTGATCCAGCGCGGCGCCAGGCTGGCGGTGGACGAGGACGTCCGTTCGGAGTTCGAGAAGCTGGGGCACGAGGTGAGCTTCGAGTCCCGGGAGGCCCTGGAGCGGGCCATGGTGGTGGTCGACTGCACCCCGGCCGGCAACGAGAACAAGGAGAAGTACTACGAGAACCTCAGCGGCCCCAAGGGCTTTCTCGCCCAAGGGAGCGAGCTCGGCTTCGGCAAGCCCTACGCCCGCGGCATCAACGACGAGACGCTGGTGCCCGGCGAGGACCGCTTCGTCCAGATCGTCTCCTGCAACACCCACAACATCACGACCCTGATCAAGACCATCTCGCACGAGGACGGCAAGTACAGCCTGCGCAAGGGGGCCTTCGTCTGCATGCGGCGGGCGAACGACATCTCGCAGTCGGACTCCTACATCCCGGCCCCCAACGTCGGCAAGCACGACGATCCCGAGTTCGGCACCCACCACGCGCGGGACGCCCATCACGTCTTCGAGACGCTCGACCTGAATCTCGACCTCTTCTCCAGCGCGGTCAAGCTCAACACCCAGTACATGCACTCGATCTGGTTCAGCCTCGAGCTCGACCGCGACATCACCGTCGAGGAGGTCAAGACGCGCCTGCGGGGCAACCCGCTGGTGGCGGTAACCGACAAGCGCTACGCCAACCTGATCTTCAGCTTCGGCCGCGACCACGGCTACTACGGGCGCATCCTCTCGCAGACCGTGGCGGTGATGCCGACCCTCGCCGTGCGGCGCAAGCGCGAGGTCTACGGCTTCTGCTTCACCCCCCAGGACGGCAACTCGCTGCTCTCCTCGGTGTCGGCGACCCTCTGGCTGATCGAGCCGGACTGGAAGAGCGTGGAGAGCCGCCTCAGCCCGCTCCGCCGCTGGCTGTACCGGGAGATCTGACCGGCCTTTGCATGCGACCCGTCGAGCTCCGTTTCGGTGACCTCCGCATCGAGGGATGGTCGCGCGCCGGCGACGACAACTGGTTCCGCGTCCATCCGCCGGGGCTGGCGCTGGACGTCGGCCGGGGGGCGCTGCAGCTCGCCGGCGCGCCGGACGTCTTCATCACCCACGGCCATCTCGACCACGCGCTGGGGCTCCCGTACGTGCTCTCCCAGCGCTCGCTCCACCGGCTGGTCCATACCCGGGTCTTCTGCCCGGCCGAGATCGCCGAGGCGCTGGGCGCCTTCATCGCCGCGGCGGAGCGGCTGGAGCGGGCCCGGTACCGCTATGATCTCCACCCCCTCGAGCCCGGCGACCGGGTGCCGGTGGGGAAGGGGCTGACTATGGAGGCCTTCGCCGTCGACCACGTGGTGCCGACCCTCGGCTACCACCTCTGGCACGGGCGGCGGCGGCTGGCCCCGGCCTTCGTGGGCCTGCCGCCGGCCGAGCTGATCGCCCTGCGCGCGCGGGGGGTGGACACCTCGGAGACGGTGGAGGACCTCTGGCTCTCCTACTGCGGCGACACGGGGCCGCGGATCTTCGAGATGGAGCCGCGGATCTTCCGCGGCCGGGTGCTGATGATGGAGTGCACCTTCCTCGGCGAGGAGCACCGGGACAAGGGGGAGCGCTTCAAGCACCTCCACCTCGGGGACATCGAGCGCCGGGCGACGGATTTCCACAACGAGGCCGTCGTCTTGCATCACCTGTCTCGCCGGTTCCGCGTCGAGGAGCTGCGGGCCGAGATCGAGCGGCGCCTGCCGGAGCTGGCGCCGAGGATCCATATTCTGGTGGAAGGGAAAGAAGGATGAGACCACAAGGCGGACGAGGGCCCGGCGGCGGACGCGGTCCGGGAGGTAGCAGCCGGGGCCGGGGACCGCAGAGAGGCCCCGGAGGACCCCCGCGCGAGCGGCGGGACCGCGGGCCGGAGAGCGGCCGTCCGCCCCGTCCGCCCCGGGAAGGGGAGGAACGGCGTCCCCCCCGTCCCTTCGGAGAGCGGCGGGAGCACGGCCCCCGGCCGCCGCGCCAAGACGGGGAGAACCGCGGGGAGCGCCGGCCGCCGTTCCGGGACGACCGCCGGGCTCCTGACGACCGCCGGGGCCCGGCGCCCGCGCGGCGCGAGGCCTACACGTTCGCGAAGAAGGTCCTCGAAGGGAAGGCGAGCGTCGCGCCCCCTGTCCCGGCACCCCCGCCGCCAGCGCCCCCGCCGGGAGCCCGCCTGATCGACGTCACCGAGATCGAGACGCGGATCGAGAAGCTGGTGGCCGGGGGGGACGGGCTGGCCCGGTTCCAGGGGGTGCCGATCTTCGTACCCCGCTCGGCGCCGGGGGACCTGGCGCGGATACGGATCGTCGAGCGGAAGCCGGACTACGGCCGGGGGGAGATCGTCCAGATCCTCGAGCCCGGGCCCGACCGCCGCCCCGATCCCGTGCCGGAGCTCTCGCGCTCCAGCATCTGCGATCTCCAGCACCTGGACGACGAGACCCAGACCCGCCTCAAGGTGCAGGCGGTGCGCGAGACCCTGGAGCACCTCGCCCACGTCATTCCTCCTCCGGACGCCGAGGTGATCAAGGGGGAGCCCTGGGGGTACCGCCTGCGCACCCAGGTCCACACGGAGGCCGATCCCGCGACCGGCGGCATTCGCGTGGGCTACCACGCTCGGGGGAGCAACGACCTGATCCCGGTGACCCGCTGCCCGTTGCTGGTGCCGGAGCTGGAGGAGCTGCTGCGCGAGCTGCCGGCCCATCTCAGTGAGGGGGCGCCGCCGCGCATCGACCTCGCGGCCGGGGACGGCGGCGCGGTCACCGTGTCGCCGGTGGTCGAAGGCCTGCCGCACGGCGAGGTCTCGACCCAGGTGGGGGACTTCACCTACGCCTACGACGCCCGCTGCTTCTTCCAGGCCCACCGGGGGTTGTTGCCGCGGCTCGTGGAGGTCACGGTCGGCCCCTGGACCGGGGGGACGGCGGTCGATCTCTACTCCGGGGTCGGCCTGTTCAGCCTGCCGCTCGCCCGGCTCTACGCCCAGGTGACCGCGGTCGAGTCCGACCAGATCGCCTCGCGCTACGCCCGGCTCAACGTGCGGCGGAACCACGCCGCCAACGTCGAGGTGGTGAACCAGGTGGTCGAGAGCTGGGTGAGGAAGATGCCCGAAGGGCTGGACCGCGTGATCGTCGATCCCCCCCGGGGGGGTCTGTCACGCGACGTGCGCAACGCCCTGATGGACCGTCCGCCCCAGCGGCTGACCTACGTCTCCTGTCACCCCGCCGCCCTCGCCCGCGACCTGCGCACCCTTCAGAAGGCCTACCGGATCGAGAGCTTCGTGTTCTTCGACCTGTTCCCGCAGACGGGGCACATGGAGACGCTGGTGCAGTTGGTAAAGGGGGAGGAACAAGGGACTTAAGGGACTCCAGGGACAGCAGGGACGACAGAAGCTCCCAGAGATGGTCTCTGTCCCTGGAGCCCTTTGCTTCTTCAGCGCCCCACCCATCCGGGCGGTGACACCCCCGCCGTTCCCTCTTATAGTGCTCCCCGCACTTATCTCCAGAGAACCCCATGCCGCGCCGCTACGAAGCTCCTTCCGGAGCCACCCCTTCCTTTCCCATGCGCCTCGGCACCGCGCTGCGGGCCTCCCTGCGTCATGGCTACTCCGCCAGGGACCTGCGATCGGACCTGCTGGCCGGGATGGTGGTGGGGATCGTCGCCCTGCCGCTCTCCATGGCCCTTGCGGTCGCCTCGGGGGTGGCCCCCCAGCACGGCCTCTATACCGCCATCGTGGCTGGCGCGGTCATCGCGGCCCTGGGCGGATCGATGGTCCAGGTGTGCGGACCCACGGCGGCGTTCGTGGTGCTGCTGGCGCCGATCTCGGCCCGGTTCGGCCTCGGCGGGCTGATCCTGGCAGGATTGATGGCCGGCATCCTCCTGGTGATCATGGGCGCCGCGCGGCTCGGGGGGCTGATCCAGTTCGTCCCCTACCCGGTGACCACGGGATTCACCGCCGGCATCGCCGTGGTCATCGCGACCCTTCAGCTCAAGGACTTCTTAGGGCTGACGGTAGCGAAGATGCCCGAGGCCTACCTCGGCAAGGTCGGGGCGCTGGCCCAGGCGTTCCCCACCCTGCGCTGGCCGGACCTGGCGATCGGCCTCTTCACGCTCGCCGTCCTGATCCTCTGGCCGCGGGTCACCCGCAAGGTGCCGGGGCCGCTGATCGCCCTCGGCCTCGGGGGAATCCTGGCCGCTCTGCTCTCCCACTGGGTGCCCGGCTTCGAGGTGGCCACCATCCTCAGCCGGTTCAAGGACGGCATCCCCCAGCTCCCGCCGCTGCCGGTGCTGCCGTGGAACCTGCCGGGGCCGGACGGCCAGCCGCTCGCCATCTCCTTCGGGCTGATCCGCGAGCTGATCCCCTCGGCGTTCGCCATCGCCATGCTGGGCTCGATCGAGTCGCTTCTCTCGGCGGTGGTGGCGGACGGCATGACCGGCGGCTCGCACGACCCCGACGCCGAGCTGGTGGCCCAAGGGGTGGGGAACCTCGTGGCCCCCTTCTTCGGCGGCATTGCCGCCACCGGCGCCCTGGCCCGCACGGCGACCAACATCCGTTCGGGGGCGCGCTCGCCGATCGCGGCGATCTTCCACGCCCTGTTCGTGCTGGCGGCGGTGCTGCTCCTGGCCCCCGTCCTCAACTACCTCCCCATGTCCTCGCTCGCCGCGCTGCTGCTGATTGTGGCCTGGAACATGAGCGAGGTGAAGCACTTCGCCCATGCCGTGCGGGTGGCGCCGCGGAGCGACGTCATCGTCCTTCTCACCTGCTTCAGCCTGACGGTGGTCTTCGACATGGTGATCTCGGTGACAGTGGGGGTGCTGCTGGCGGCCCTCCTCTTCATGCGCCGGATGGCCGAGGTCTCGAACGTCCGCCTGGTGGACCAGCACCCGATCGCCAAGGAGGGGATGCCCCGGGACGTGCTGATCTACGAGGTGGCGGGCCCCCTCTTCTTCGGCGCGGCGCAGAAGGCGATGAGCGCCCTCCAGCGGGTCCCGACGGGGATCAAGGTCGTGGTGCTCGACCTCTCCTCGGTGCCGGCGATGGACGCCACCGGCCTGGTGAGCCTGGAGTCGACCGTCTCGCGCCTGCACGGGCTGGGGATGTTCGTGGTGCTGGGAGGGGTCCAGGGGCAGCCGCTGCGGGTACTCGCCAAATCCGGCATCCGCGAGCACCGGGACCGCATCGCCGTCCACCACTCGATGGAGAAGGCGCTGGAGGTGGCCCGGGAGCGGTCGGCGACGGCCGCAGGGGGGCGGAATGTGGCGAGCAGCGGTATGATCACCGCCGGACCATGATCACCCTAATCGAAGCGCTCAACTACCGCTGCCTCCGTTCCATCCGCCAGCCGCTGGGGTCCTTCCACGTGCTGGTCGGACCGAACGCGAGCGGGAAGACCACGTTCCTGGACGTGATCGCGTTCCTGGGACGACTGGTTTCGAATGGCCCCGACGCGGCGGTCGAAGAGAGATCTCAGAATTTCTATGATCTTGTCTGGGGACGGGAGGGGACGCGGTTCGAGTTGGCGATCGAGGCACGGATTCCCGAAGAGCTGCGGAATCGTTTGCTCGATAGAGACACGGATACGGTCCGCTATGAGGTCGTACTTTCTATAGATCTCAAAACTCAGGAACGTGGGTTGACAAGAGAGCGAGTGCTTTTGAAGGGGCAGTCTTCGATTGTCCGGACTATATTAGACAAAGATCCAGAAACCTATGACTGGGTTAACTCTGAAGTTACTTCGTTGAGAGCTCTGCCAGGGCTCAAATTCGGATCACGTCGATCGACGTTGGGGAATTTACCTGGCGACGAGTCTCTATTCCCTGTGAGCATGTGGCTTAGGGAGATTTTAACCTCAGGCATCCAGCAACTTGTATTGAGCGGTCTTCTTCTCGGCCGACCGAGCCCTCCGGGGCAAGGAGTGGGCTTGAGATCGGATGGCTCCAATCTCCCCTGGGTCGTCGAGGAGCTGCGCCACCGCTCGCCCGAACGCTTCCGTCAGTGGATCGCCCATCTCCAGACCGCCTTTCCGGATCTCCAGGACATCAAGACGGTCGAGCGGCCCGAGGACCGGCATCGCTATCTCGTCCTCAAATACAGTGAAGGTCTTGAGGTCCCCTCCTGGATGGCCTCGGACGGCACGCTGAGGATGCTCGCCTTGACTCTGCCGGCCTATCTGGAAGGTTTCAAGGGGATCTATCTCATCGAGGAGCCCGAGAACGGCATCCACCCCCGGGCGATCGAGACGATGACCCAGTCGCTCTCCTCGGTCTATGACGCCCAGGTGCTGCTCGCGACTCACTCGCCGGTGATCCTGAGCACGGTCGAGGCCGAGCAGGTCCTCTGCTTCTCCAAGACCTCGGAGGGTGCCACGGAGATCGTTCGCGGGAGCGAGCATCCGGCGTTGCAGTCCTGGAAGCATGAGACGACTCTGGGGACACTCTTCGCCGCCGGGGTCCTGGGATGAGCGCGGATCTCCGGCGTAAAGATCTCATCCTCCTCGCAGCAGACAAAAACATAGAAGCTTCTCTGAAGGGGCTGCTGTCGCGTTTCCAGGCTCTCGGGCTTCGGCGGATAACCTTCGATCCCTATGTCCATCCTGAACGGGACCCAGGATGCCTCCTGCGGTCGCACGACTTTCTGCGGCCCTTCGTAGGCCTTTATGAGCACGCCCTGGTCTTGCTGGATCGTGCGGGGTGCGGTCGGGATGCGGCGGAGCGCTCTATCCTGGAGTCGCAGATCGAGGAGCGGCTCGGTCAGGTCGGATGGAAGGACCGGGCGGCCGCTGTTGTGATCTCTCCGGAGCTCGAAAACTGGGTCTGGAGCGACTCGCCTCACGTGGAGCGGGCTTTGGGCTGGTCGCGAGGCTCATCCCCCTTACGGAGCTGGCTTCAGGAGAAGGGCTTCCTGGAAGCCGGAGCCGCCAAGCCGTCCAAACCGAAGGAAGCGGTCGAGTTGGCGTTACGGACCGTTCGCACGCCACGCTCCTCATCGATCTACCTCGAGCTGGCTCGGAGCGTCAGCACCGACCGCTGCACCGATCCCGCGTTCCTGAAGCTGAAGCGCTGTCTGCGCGAGTGGTTTCCTCCCTCCCTCTGAGAGACGCCCTCTGGGATCTCCTGAAACTATTCTTCTACCGTGGTCGTAGAAGAAGGAAAAGGAGGTCTCATGAACCGCGCTGACACTTTGTTTATTTTCGGGCTCTCTGCCCTCTCTCTCCTCTCCACCGGCGCCGGGCGCGCCGCCGCCCATCCCGCCGCGCCCGGCCTGACCCTCGGCGCCTGCCCCGATCCGGCCCTGCCCAAGGATGCCCGGTGCGGCACCTATGAGGTCTTCGAGAACCGCGCGGCGAAAAATGGCCGCAAGATCCCCCTGCGGGTGGTGGTTTTGCCGGCTCTCGGCCCGGACCGGAAGCCCGACGCGATCACCGTCTTCGCGGGTGGACCGGGCCAAGCCTCCTTGAGGTGGGGCATCGGTCTGAGCCAGGAGCTGGCATCCTTGCGCCAGCACCGCGACTTCCTGCTGGTGGACATGCGCGGCACCGGCGGCTCGGCGCCCCTCGACTGTCCCGAGATGCGGGAGACCCAGGCGTTCCTCGACTTTTTCACGCCCCCTGACGGGGCGCGCACCTGCGCCGAGCGGCTGCGCAAGACCGCTGACCTCGCCCAGTACACCACCGACAACGCCGTCGACGATGTGGACGAGGTGCGCGCCGCTCTCGGCTACCCCCAAGTGGACGCCGTGGGAGGCTCCTACGGCACCCGGGCCGTCCTGGTCTACCTGCGCCGCCACCCGGACCGGGTGCGCGCCGCGATCTTGCACGGCGTGGCGCCGACCCACGACCGCTCACCCCTCTTCTTCGCCCGCGGCGCGCAGAAGGCCCTGGACGGCCGGGTGGCGGAGTGCGCAGCCGAACCGGCGTGCGCGCGGGCGTTCCCCCGGTTCAAGGAGGAGGTCGCGGAGTTACTCGCGCGGGCGGAGCGGGAGCCGGTCCGCGTCCAGCTCACCGATCCCAAATCGGGCAAGCCCTACGAGATCCGCCTGTCGCGCGGCGGCGTCGCCCAGGCCGTGCGCTCCATGCTCTACACCCCGTCCGACGCGGCCGAGCTGCCGCTGCGGGTCCACTTGGCGGCCCAGGGGGATTGGAAGCCGCTGGCGGAGACGGCGGCCTCCTATGCCCAGGGACTGACCTCCGACATCAGCCAGGGGTATTTACTCAGCGTCACCTGCGCCGAGGACGTCCCCTTCATCCGCGACGCGGAGATCCCGGCCGCGGTGGCCGGCACCTTCCTGGGGGACTTCCGCATCCGCAATCAACGGGCCGCCTGCGCCGGATGGCCGGCGGCGAAGGTCCCGGAGAGCTTCCTGAAGCCGGTGATCTCGGACGTGCCGTCCCTCATCATTGCCGGCGAGCGTGATCCGGCGACCCCGCCGGAGGACGGCGCGGAGGCCGCGCGGACCCTCCGCCACAGCCGCTACGTGCTGGTCCCCGGCGGCGGCCACGGTCTGGAGGGACTCACCGGGCAAGAGTGCATCAACACCTTGTGGATCAAGACCATCGAGAACGGCTCGGTCGAGCGGCTGGACACCTCCTGCGTGGCGAAGATGGAGCGGCCGGCCTTCGTGCTCAGCCTGGGAGATCCGGAGGTGCCCGTCAGCCGGGCCGATCTGGAGTCCCTGGTGGGGAGCTATACCGGCGAGGGCGAGACGATCAAGGTCGATCTGCTGGAGGGCAGGCTCCGCCTGGAGATCGAGTCCAAGAGCTTCCTCCTGATCCCCACAGCAGCCACCCGGTTCCGGCCGGAAGGGCTGCCCGCGGGTTATGCCGTGCGGTTCGAGCGCGAGGGCCAGGGTCCGGCCACGGCCGCGGTCCTGGTGCAGCCCGGCAAGCCGGAGGAGCGGATGACGCGGAAGCCGTAGAAAAACAAGGACCCAAAGGACTGCCCGGTTTCCTCTCTCCATCCCCAGGTGTCAAAGCAGGTAGGATGAGCCCTCTAGCAACAGCAGTCTCGACGAGCACCTGGGGAGGCGAAGTGCGGAACCGGGCCGAGGCAGGAGAGGAGGGGCGGCTGCTCGCCGCCCTGGCCGCCGGGGACCGTCAGGCCGCCGAGCGGCTGGTGGAGCGGACCTACCGCGGGGTCTACGGTCTGCTGCGCCGGCTGTGCGGCGATCCCGACCTGGCGGCGGACCTCACGCAGGACACCTACCGCAAGGCCTGGGACGCGCTGCCGGGGTTCGACCGGCGGTCGCAGTTCTCGACCTGGCTGTTCCGTATCGCCTACACCACCTTTCTGAACCATCTGCGCCGGCCCCGGCGCCTCGTGCCGCTGGAGGAGAAGCACGAGGCCGCCGTCCCGGACCCCGCGCCCGCCGCCGACGAGGTGGTGGGCCGCGGCATGGAGGGGGACCGGCTGCGGCGCGCGGTCCTCGCCCTGCCGGAGGATCTGCGCTATACGGTCACCGCCGTCTTCTGGGGGGAGCTGCCCGTCAAGGAGATCGCGCGCCAGGAGGGGATCACGACGGTCGCCATCCGCAAGCGCCTCAAGAAGGCGTTCCGGCTGCTGGCGCTGGCCCTGGAGGAGGACGTCCGATGAGCCGCTGGAGCGAGCGCGAGATCGCCCGGAAGCTGGCCGAGCGCGACGAGCTCGAGCCGCCCCCCGTGCTGCTGGAAAAGATCAAGAGCGAGATCCCGCCGGAAATCCCCGTCGGGATCGGCGTGCCGGAGATCGACCGCCGGCCCGCCATGCCGCCGCGGCAGCGCTGGCTGATCGCGGCCTCGCTGGTGGCGACGGTCGGGGCGGGCCTCTTCGCCCTCCACCTCCAGAGGGAGGTCCCCCCCGTGCAGGAGCCGGCCCGGGTCGCCTCGGGCCTGCGCCAGCCGGCCCCGCCGCCGCGGGTGGTCCCGCCGCCTCCTCCCGCCGTGCCGCCGCCGGTGGTGGGGGCGGTCCCGCGGTCGCTCGCCAAGACTGAGGAGGCTCCGGCTCCGCAGCGGCTGTCCCGCAGGGACGAGGAGAAGCTCAAGTCGCTGGGCTATGTCAGCTCCGAGGCCCGGGGGAGGGGTGAGGGCGGAGTCGTGGGCGGTCTGTCCGGGGCGCCGGCAGTGCCCGCGTCCGAGCCGGCCCCCGCTCCCGCGCCTCCCGAGGTTCAGGCGCCGGCCGCCGAGAAGGACAAGAAGGAGCGCGCCGCGGAGGCCCCGCTCCTGAATGAGCGGCGAGCCGGCACCGGCGCGAGCCAATCCTCCCGCGCCAAATCCCAGGGAATCGCCCCGACGATCTCGCAGTCGGACCTGGAGAAGGTCCCGACGGCCCGCGACCCCTGGGCCGTTCTGCAGAGCACCCCCGGGGTCGTGACCGACCGGATCAACGTGGGGGGCAACGAGGCCGGCCAGCAGAGCAGGTACGTGGGACCGGGTTCCGGGGGCGACCAAGCCGTGTGGTCGGTTGACGGCACCGTGATCACCGACATGAAGGCTCTCGGCAGCTCTCCCTCGTACTACGACTTCGACGCCTACGAGGAGATGCGGGTCACGAACAGCAGCGACAAGGCGGCGCCTTTGGCCAAGCCCAACGCCCTCTTCAAGTCGGCGGCCGTCAATCCGTTCGAGGAGACGGCCAAGGACCGGCTCTCCACCTTCGGTCTGGACGTGGACACGGCCTCCTACACCGTGGCGCGCCAGTACCTGACGAGCGGCCAGTTGCCGGTGCCGGCGTCGGTGCGGGTCGAGGAGTACGTGAACTTCTTCGACTACGGCGACGCGCCGCCCACCCACGGCGACTTCGCGATCAAGGCCGAGGGAGGTCCCACGCCGTTCACCCAGGGCCCACAGTACCGGCTGCTGCGGTTCAACCTCCGCAGCCGCGAGGTCCGGATGGACAACCGTCGGCCGGTGGTGCTGACCTTCCTGATCGACGTCTCCGGCTCGATGGATGTGCCGAACCGTCTGGGGCTAGTCAAGCAGTCGCTCTCCCTTCTGCTCGACCAGCTCCGCCCGTCCGACCGAATCGGCCTGGTGGTCTTCGGCTCCAATGCCCGGGTCCTCCTGGAGCCCACCAACGACCGCGAGGCGGTTCGCCGGGCGATCGCGAAGCTGGTTCCCGAGGGAGCGACCAACCTCGAGGAGGGGTTGACGGTCGCGTACCAGGTGGCGGGCAGGAACCTCCGGCCGAATGCCGCGAACCGGGTCATCCTCTGCTCGGACGGGGGGGCCAACGTCGGCCATGCCGGGCCCCAGGCCATCCTGGGTCAGATCGGCCGCGAGGCCCGGCGCGGGATCGAGCTGACCACCCTCGGGTTCGGCATGGGGGACTACAATGACAATCTCATGGAGCAGCTCGCGGACAAGGGGGACGGCCGCAATGCCTACATCGATACCCTGGACGAGGCCAAGCGGGTGCTGGTGGAGGAGGCCTCCGGCACCCTGAACACGATCGCCAAGGACGCCAAGACGCAGGTGGAGCTCAATCCGGCGGTGGTGGCCCGCTACCGCCTGCTGGGTTACGAGAACCGGGCGATCGCCGACGAGCGGTTCCGCGACAACCGGGTCATTGCCGGTCAGATCGGGTCCGGTCACAGCGTGACCGCACTGTACGAGGTCGAGCTGCGGCCCGACGCGCCGAAGGACGGCGTGGTCGCCACCCTGCGCCTGCGCTACCGCTCGCCGGAGATCGGCAACATCACCGAGACCGAGAAGCGGCTTCAGCTCTCGGAGCTCGCTCCCTCCTGGGAGAAGGCCTCGCCCGGCTTCCGGCTGGCCGCCCTGGTGGCCCAGTTCGCGGAGATCCTGAAGGGCTCCCCCTGGGCCAGGGGCAACCTCGCCGACGTCGCCCGCCAAGTCCAGACGGCCGCCAAGACCCTCCCGAAGAGCGCCGCCAACCCCCGGTTCTCCGAGCTGAGGGAGCTGGTGGAGAAGGCGGCGAGGATCAAGGGGGGGAAGGAAGAGCGGTAGGCGCGGCCCCAGGTCAGAGCCCCGCAGGTGCGGGGCTCGCTTCGAGATCCCCTACTGTCCTCCCCCCTTCTTCTCCCCCGCCTGCCGTACCTGCTCCTTGAGCAGCTCCGTCTCCCGCTCGAGCTGCTCGACGCGGTCGCGGAGGGCCTGGTCCTCCTTCTCCTTGGATTGGCTGGTGAGGATCCTCTCGATCGCTTTCTGGCCGTTGCGCTGCTGGCGGCCGTCGGCCTCCAGGCGGCCCCGGCGCTCGATGGCGGGGATGGCGGCCGGGTCTCCGAGCTCGCCGAGGCGGCGGTAGGCGGCCTCGCGCAGGCTGTAGGAGGGGTCGTCGAGATAGCCCTCCAGGATCTTGCGGACCTCGTCGCGGCGGTGGCGGTCGTGTTTGGCGATGGTGACCAGGGCTTCGAGAGCGTCCCCGCGGCTGTCGATTGGAGAGCCGTACCGCGCCAGCTTCTGGGCCGGCTCCCAGGCGCGGCCGGGGTCGAGCTCGGCCAGGGCCTTGATCGCGTTGCCGCGGACCAGCTCGCGGAAGCTCTCCTGGTCAAGGGCGGCGATCAGGATTGGAGCGGCCTGGCCGCGGTGCTTCTCGAAGGAGCCGAGCGCGCCGGCCGCCTGTCCCCGCACGGCGTAGCTGTCGTCGGTCTCCAGGGCGCGCCGGAGGATTGGGATCAGCTCGGCGTGCTCGGGGAAGGAGCCGAGGGACTCGATGGCGCTCGACCGCACGCGGCTGTCCTTGTCCGCCAGGCCGGCGCGGAGGGCCTCCAGGGCGGAATCCTTCCGGATCTTGCCCAGGGCCTTCGCGGCCTCCCGGCGGGCGCCGTAGAAGGGCTCCTCGCGCAGCGCCCGGCCGAGCGCCGCCGCGGCCTCGTCGCCGCCGAGCTCGCCCAGCGCGCGGATCGCCTCCAGCTTCGCGGCCAGGGGCTTGGAGGCGGTGAGCTGGAGGACCCACTCGGCCGCCGGCTTGGCGAAGTCGACCGTCTTCAGGAGCCAACCCTGGGGGTCGAGCACCACCGTGCGCGGGCGCTCGCCGCTGGGGATGTAGAGGTCCTGGAAGTCGCGGGCCGCCACCGGGACCCGGCGCACCGCCGTCTCCGTCTCGCCCAGCAGGGCCACCTCCAGCGGGAAGGAGAAGAGGCCGCTCTTCTGGGCCTGCCGGATCTCCAGGTGCACCTGCCGGGTGTCCGGCTGGTAGTCCCACTTGACCTTGAGCTCGGGGTGTCCGGCGCCGTAGACGTACGGGTCGAAGACGGAGCCGAGGGAGACCCCGGTCGTCTTCTCCAGCGTGTCCTGGAGGTTGGAGGTGGTCACCGTCTGCCCGGCGAAGCGCTCGACGTAGGCGTGGATCCCCTGGGACCACCCCTCCTCGCCGAGGAGGAAGTGGATCATGTGGAGCACCAGGGCCCCCTTGTTGTAGGTGTGCCGGTCGAACATGTCGATGGGATCGGCGTAGCGCCGGGTGACGATCGGCCGCTGATAGTCCCGCTCGGCCTCGCGGAGATAGGAGCCCCGGAGCTCGTCCATCTCCCAGGCGAAGGCGTCCTCCCCATGGGCGTGGCGCAGGTAGAGGGCGGTGTAGTAGTCGGCGAACCCCTCGTTGAGCCAGGCGTTCGACCAGTCCTCGCAGGTCAGCAGGTCGCCGAACCACTGGTGGGCCGTCTCGTGGGCGACCAGCCCCTCGCTGGGGAAGTCGGTCTCGGCCCGCGCGTCGTGCAGGGTGCGGGCGGTCTGGGTGGTGGCGGAGATGTTCTCCTCGCCTCCCCACATGAAGTCGATCACCGCCGACTGGGCGTACTTGGCGTAGGGGTAGGGGCGGCCCGTGGCCTGGGAGTAGAAGTCCAGGATCTTCGGCGTGTCGCCGAAGGAACGGCGGGCGGTGGCCTCGTCGGTGCCCGGGGGGACGTAGTAGTCCACCGGGATGTCCCGCCAGGTGTCGGAGACCTTGGTGAGGTCGCCGATCACTACCGAGACGAGATAGGTCGAGTGGGGGACGTCCATGCGCCAGTGGTAGGTGCGCCGGCCGTCCGGCTGGTCGGTCACCTCCAGCAGCTTGCCGTTGCTGACCACCAGGAGCGGGCGCTTGACGGTGGCCACCATCTCCGTGGTGGTGCGGTCGTTCGGAGAGTCCCAACTCGGGAACCAGAAGCGGTTGAGGTCGGCCTCCCCCTGGGAGTAGATCTGGCGGGGCTTGTTGGGGTAGCCGCGGTCGGGGCCCACGAAGTAGAGCCCGGCCTGCGGATGGGCGGAGTAGTCGACCGCCACCTCCAGGCGGTCCTGTGGGCCGTAGCCGCGGTCCAGCCGCACGGTCAGGGTCTGCGCATGGGGATCGAGGGAGAACGGCCGCTCGGCGCCGTTGACCCGCACCTTCCGGACCTCCAGCCCGGCGGCGTCGAGCACCACCGAATCGACCCCCGGCAGGAGGGGGACCAGGGTGTTGGTGGCGGTGCCGGCGACGCTGCGGGCGTCCCAGTCGAAGGCGAGGTCGAGGCGCAGGTGCTGGAGGTCGTACTGGCGGGTGGGCATGTAGCGCGCGGGCGTCCCCTCGGGAGCGAAGGACCTCGGCTCGACCCGGCCCGGGACGGCGGCGAGGGTCAGGAGGAGCGAGGCGGCGAGGACCGACCGGACGTGATGGGCCTTGGATCTCAATGGATTCCCCCTATGGAAACGCCGGCTATGTTATCCGGCATAGAACTGTCCGCATACAATCGGCCCATGGCTCGCTACCGAGTGGTCCTCGCCAAGGAAGACTTCAAGTTCTCCGCCGCCCATTTCACCCTCTTCGGCGACGGCCGCGCCGAGCTGCTCCACGGGCACAACTACCGGGTGCGGGTGGCGCTCGCCGGGGGGGATCTCGACGGCGAGGGGCTCCTGGTGGACATCGAGAGCTTCAAGCGGACCCTGCGCGCCCTCTGCGCCCGGCTGGACAGCCGGACGCTGATCCCCGGCGAGAGCGCGCGCCTGCGCTGGGAGCGGGAGGGGGACGGGATCGCGATCCGCTTCGGCGAGCGGGCCTACCGCTTCCCGGCCGCGGACACCCTGGTGCTGCCGCTCGCCAACACCTCGATCGAGCTGCTGGCCCGCATGCTCTGGCACGACCTCGCCCCCCATCTCGCGGGATCGCGGGTGGAGGCTTTCGCCGTGTCGGTGGAGGAGACGGCGGGGCAGGAGTGCTGGTATGAGGGGGGGCTCGCCCCATAGGCGGCCGCCGCCCGCCCGGGCCCTCATCACCCCGGCCCTCTTCTCCCGACCCCTCCCCCCTCCCGCACCGGGAGAAGAGGGAGAAAAACAAGAACCTTATGGGTCCGATCCGAGGGATCCGACGGATCGGTCAGATAAGAAGAACCGCCTTCTCGGTTCCCCTCTCCCGGTGAGGGAGGGTGGGAGGGGTCGGGAGAAGGGCTAGGGGTGAGGGGGCGTGAGGGTCCGCCCCTTCCAGCTCACCGTCCGCTTCCGCCTCCGGTCCACGATCCCCATCCCCAGCACCCCCGCCACCAGCAGGGCATCCAGCGGATAGAGCAGCCCGTAGGCGGGCCGGTGGCCGCTGCCGGAGCGCAGGAGGATCGAGGCGGCGGCGCCGGCGGACCACAGGAGCGCGGCCTCCACCCAGCGGCCGGTGATTCCCGCGGCCGCCAGGGCGAGCGCGGGGAGGAGGAGGACGGCCAGGATGCCGTCCGCCGTCCCCGGGAGGTGGCTGAAGAGCGCGCCCAGGTTGCGCCGCCAGCCGCGGACGGCCTCGCGGAAGCCCCGGTACATGCGGATGCGCAGCGCCTCAGAACGGAGAAAGCCGGTGCGGAAGCCGTGCTCGCGCATCCGGCCGGCCACCGCCACGTCGTCGATCGGCGCCTCTCGCACCGACTCGAAGCCGCCGCTCGCCTCCCAGGCCTCCCGGCGCAGGAGGATGAATTGGCCGTTGGCGACCGCCGGCCCCGCGCCGTCCGCCGCCGCCTCCCAGTCGCCGAGGAAGGCGTCGAGCAGGACGAAGACCGGCGGGACCAGGAGGTTCTCCCCGAGGCCCCGCGCCTCCTGGACGCCGGCCACGGAGACCGCGTCCAGCCGCCTCTCCGCGGCCGCGGCGTGCGCCCGCGCCAGCAGGTCGGGGGCGTGGCGGGTGTCGGCGTCGGTCGAGAGGAGCCAGGGGGTCTCGGTCCCCCGCGATCCCACCCAGAGGGCGTGGACCTTCCCCGGCCACCCGGCGGGAAGGGGGCCGGCGGCGAGGAGCTCCAGGCGGGGCTCCGCCGCGGCCCGCGCCGCCACCAGGGCGGCGGTGCCGTCGGTCGAGCCGTCGTCGATCACCCGCACCCGGGGGGCCGCCGTCTGGGCGAGCAGTGTCGCCACGCAGTCCTCCACGTTGAGGCGCTCGTCGCGCACGGGGAGCAGGACGGTGGTTCCGGGAGACTGGGGGAGGGGTGGCGGGAGGGCCGGGGCCCGCCGCCGCCGCTCCTCCGTCCCCAGCGCCAGCCCGAGGAGGCCGGCACCGAGGAGGAGGGAGAGGGAAAGGGCGAGGCTCACGCGGGGTCAAGTCAAGCCGAGAGCCGCTTCTGCAGCTCCTGCTCGACCTCGCCGGGTTGCGGGAAACGCCCGAGCTGTTTCTTGGAGAAGACCAGATCGTTGCCGTAGGTGATCTCGAAGACGCCACCCCGGCCGCGGATGAGCTGCGGGGAAACGCCGAGCTTCTGCTGGATCTCTGCCGCCAGACTGGCGGCCCGGGGGTAGTAGCCTCAGCTCGTGCAGTACTCGATGGAGATCGGGCTCGTCGGGGACATGCTCCCTCCTTTCGGGCCCATTCTAGCAGCCGGGAGAACAAGTCTCTTCCAGAGAGGAATCAAATGGCTGAACACTCTGTTGGAGGCATGTAAAGGTGCGTCCCGGCCCCAAAGCGGGACAGGACCTCAAGAAAATTTCTCTGGAGACTGGATTTCGTCCGCGGTCCTGAGTATAATCGAGATTGTTCAACATCGCTGTGAGAATTGAAGCTTTTGGCAGTATCTTCAGGGGAGCTTGCATTCCGTCCAGCGGGTGCACCGCTGGAGGGTGTAAGAGAGATAGAGATTGCATTGTATGAAACGTGGAGGTAAGACAATGAAAGGTGAGGCGCCGAACATGTCATCTAAAGAAATGGCCCAGATCCGGCAGAACCTTGAGGGGACGCCGGACATCGAGGAGGCGGCGGAGCTGATGAACCTCGCCGGGAATTCCACCCGGCTCAAGCTCCTCTACCTGCTCGAGAACATGAAGGAGCTCTGCGTGTGTGACCTCGCGGAGATGCTCGGGGTTTCGGTTTCGGCCGTGTCCCAGCACCTGGCGAAGCTGAAGGCCTACGGGCTGGTGGCTCCGCGCCGCGACGCTCAGACGATCTACTACCGTCTGACGGACCACGAGTTCAACGGCAAGCTCCGGGACAATTTCTTCAAGCAGTTTCAGGTCTGAGCGGCAGTAGCGCCGGACCTGTTCTCGAAGCGGCCGGGGGTCCACCCCGGCCGTTTTCCTTTTCTAGACGACAAAAGCCAGGACCAGCCGCGCGCAGGCCTCCACCGTGCGCGCCGCCTCCTCCGGCCGGGCGCGATCGAAGCTCAGGGCGGAGAGGGTGATGGCAACGGCCGGGGGGAGCGCCTCCCGGCAGCCCAGGAGGTCCGCCAGCCGCGCGCCGTCCGGCTCGGGGAAGCCCACGGCCGGGGCGTCCCGCGGATCGATCCCGTCCACGTCCACGTGCAGGTAGAGCGACCGCCCTGCGGCGCATCGCCGGAGCCGCTCCCGGGCCTCCTCCCCGGCGATCCCCTCCGGGGGGACGCGGACGATCCCTAAGCGCTCGAAGTTGCCGGGCTCCTCCGGGTCGAAGCTCCGGCCGGCCAGGTGGACCACGGCGCCCGGATCGAGAGATCGATCGAGAGGCCGCGATCCCAACCCCTCCCGGACCTCCGGCAGGCTCAGGCCGCAGAGCGACGCCAGGGCCATGCCGTCCCAATAGCCGCTGGGGGAGGTCTCCGGCGTGTTGCAGTCGCCGTGGGCGTCGATCCAGACGGCGGCGACCTCGTGACCGCGCCGCTGGAGCCCCGCCACCACCCCCAGGCTCGCCAGGCATCCTCCGGAGAGGACCAGGGGGAAGCGCCCCGCCGCGCCGGCCCGCTCCACCCCCTCGGCGATCCCGCGGGCGATCCCGGCGACGGTCGCGAGCTTTCCAACCTCTCCGGGCGCCGCGATCTCTGTGATGAGGATCTCCCACCCCGCCTCCCGGAGCCGTTCGGGGAGGCCGTTCTCCAGCAGGCCGCGCGCCCCCCGGGCCATGGGGGTGTCCGGACGGTCGACGTCGTAGGGGACGAGCAGGATCTCGATCGTCTTGGTGCTCATGGGGGGCCCATGCTACCGCGCTCGGATAGAATCCGCGGCGGCGGCGATTCGAAGGGACGATCTGAAGGGAGGAGAGACAGGAATGAGCCAGCATCCGCGTCCGAAGTTCACCTACATCGGCCATGCCACCATCCTCTGCGAGCTTCCCGGCGGGGAGACGGTGCTGATCGACCCCTGGGTCCAGAACAACCCGGCCTGCCCCAAGGAGCTCAAGGAGCTCCCCCGCGTCGACGCGATGCTCATCACCCACGCCCACGGCGACCACATGGGGGACGCGGTGGAGATCGCCAAGAAGCACCGCCCGAAGACCGTGGTGGCGAACTACGAGATCTGCAACTGGCTGACCCGGAAGGGGGTAGAGAATTGCGCCGGCATGAACCTGGGGGGGAGCCAGGACGTGCTCGGAGTCCAGGTCACCATGGTGCGCGCCGACCACTCCTGCGGCATCTCCGACGGCGACCAGGTCCTCTACGGCGGCGTGGCGTCGGGCTACATCGCGCGGCTCCAGGGGGGCTTCACCTTCTACCACGCGGGGGACACGGCGCTCTTCTCGGACATGCAGCTCCTCGGCGAGATGTACCGTCCCGAGCTCGCCTTCCTGCCGATCGGCGACTACTACACCATGGATCCCCAGCAGGCCGCCCGCGCCTGCCGCTTCCTGGGCGCGCGCAAGGTGATCCCGATCCACTGGGGGACCTTCCCCATCCTCACCGGCACGCCGGAGAAGCTGGAGAAGGCCCTCGGCGACCAGGGGTCCTCCTGCGAGGTCATCGGCCTCAAGCCGGGCGAGAGCTACTAGGGCGGCCACGCAGGGCCGCCCCTACACTTCAGAAGCGGACCGAGGCGCCCAGGCCGGTGAACCAATTCGGGTGGGGCTTGTCGAGCCCCACCCCGATGTGGAAGTCGAGCGCCAGGTCGTTCGAGACCTGGTAGGAGAGGCCGGTGTCGGCGTAGTGGGTGGCGGAGCCGTCCGCGCTCTCCTTGGAGAAGACGTACCCCTCGATGAAGCCCCCCCAACGTTCATTGATGGAGTAGCCGGCCGAGGCGCTGGCGAAGAGCTGGCCGAAGCGCCGGCCGCTGTCCGCGGCGTAGGAGTAGCCGAGATTGGTCTCGAGCGACCACTCGGCGGGCAGGTCCCAGTGGAAGGCGAGGATTCCGGTGGGCTGCCAGGCGTCGGCGGTCAGCGCGCGCGCTCCCACGGGGATGGTGGTGTTGAGGAGCAGGCCCATCGCGGGCGCGCCGTGGGCGCGGTGCTCCGCCGCGGCGTCGTTGAGCCGGATCTTGACCTCCGCGAAGGGGTCCTCGAAGCCGGAGATCCGCCGCTCTCCGGGCACGCCGCTGTCGATCCAGTCGTAGGAATTCAGGCCCAGCCGCGCCTCCCAGCGGTCGTCGAAGGCGTAGCGCAGGAGGAGCTCCCCCAGGGAGCTCGACTTCTCGGAGCCGGTGCGCGCGTAGGTGTATCCGGTCTCGACCTGGAGATGCCCCGGCGCCACCAGCAAAGGTCCGTCGGTGAAGTCCGGCCGGTCGGGGTTGATCGGCTCCTTCAGGCCGGAGAAGTCCTGGGCGGCGAGCGGCGCGGCGAGCGCGAGCAGGGCGATGGCGGCGAACGGCCGGATTCTCATTCGGGCTCCCTCAAGGAAACAGAGATGTAGTCGCCTAGACTACCAGCTCCCAGTCTTCGATCCGCAGGCCCGAGACCCTGGAAAACTCGTCAGTATTGTGTGTGACGAGCACAAGACCGTGAGCTCGCGCGATGGACGCGATCATCAGGTCGTTGGGGCCGATCAAGAGGCCGGCGCGCTCGAGCTCGAACCGGATCAGCCCATAGTGGTCCGCGCTCTGATCGTCGAACGGGAGGCTCTCGAAAGCCGTGAAGAAGCGCTGGAGGAGGAGCAGATTGGCCTCCTTCTGTGTGCTCCGCTGGGCGCCGTGGAACAGCTCCGCCTTCACGACCGAGCAGAGCTTGATCTCCGAAGGGTCGTGTTGCCGGAATCGGCCAAGGAGGACTGGGGAGGTGTTTCTGAGGATGTGAATGCAGGCGTTCGTATCAAGCAGGTACATTCAGAGCTCTTCCCGAGTCTCCAGCGTCAAAGGAGCGGGCCGCTCCAGGGGCTCTCCCTGCCAGCCGCCCACGACCTCCTCGAAGAATCCTTTGGGCCATCCTTCCTTCCCGACCTCACGCTCCACCAGCTTGGTAACGAACCGCGCGGCGCTCACGCCCTGGCGCTCCGCCCGGCGCTTCACCTCAACGGCGACTTCGTCCGGCAATTCGATTTGGATTTGGGTCATCGTTTCACCTCAAGGGAATTCTACCTCCCCACCCACCGCGCGCGCAGCAGGAAGCCGATCCTCGAATTGAGAGGCAGGCGGGGGGGAGCTTTCAGGAGATCGGTCTCGGGGGCCTCGATCTCGGTGAGCAGGCGCAGGGCGGCGAGGAGCGAGAAGACGGCGGCGCGGCGATAGCCGTGGGGGAGGCCCACCAGCCCGCGGGGGGCGCGCAGCAGGCGCGAGCGGATGCGCGGGCACTCCCGGCGCGCGACCGCCAGGAGGTGCGCGGGATCGAAATCGCCGTCCTCCCCCTCTTCGGCCTCGCTCGCCGGCAGCGGGCAGCGCCGGCCCGCGGTCTCCTCCCCCAGGCGCTGGAGCGCGCCGAGGCGGACGAGGGCGCTCGCCAGGCCGTCGACCTCGGCGTTGAGGCTCTTCTCCAGCAGCGCGGCGGCCACGGCCCGCCCCAGGCTGAGGGCCTCGAGGTCGGCGTCCACCACCGTGGCCGGCCGGCGGCGGAGGGCCCGGCGGCGGGCGCAGGCGGCGAGATCGTCGAGGGCGTCGACCGGCCAGCGGCGGCGCTCGTTCTCGCGCGCCATGCGGAGGAAGACCGGCTGCCCCGTGCGCTCGCCCGCGAAGGCGGCCTCCAGGGTGAATTCCCAGCGGTTGATCTGCGCCAGCTTCTCCCCTTCGAGGCCCCCCTGGCGGGCGAAATCGAAGAGCCCATAGCTGTACGCGAGGAGCGCCTGGGCCCGCCGCCGATCCGTGCCGGGCAGCAGGAGCAGGGCGGGAGCGAAGTCGCCGAGGAGGTTGCGGGCGATGCCGGCGCAGAGCTCCTCGGCGGCCTCTTCGTTGACCTCGGCGAGAGGCGGGCTGATCTCGCCGCCGAGCCGGCTCTGGGGATGGCGCGCGAACGGATCGCAGGGCTGATCTTCGGTCCGGGGTCGCGCCGTTTCCATCCCGGCAAGCGTAGCATCGCGCCGCATGGGCCGCGACGGCACCGATCCGGGCAGCGGCTGCCCCGATAGGGTACCGCTCTCCCTGAATGGTGGCCGTCCAGGCCCGAGCCCGTGCCATGGCTCCTCCCACGCGGGCCGCGCCGGCACCGATCGGTGCCCCGCTTGCTCCAATACAGGCCCCGGCGGCCCGGACAGGTGGAGCTCCGGCCCGAATCGGCGCCAGAGCGGCCCCGGCCCGTGCCGTGACGGCTCCCACGGGCGCAGAGACGGCCCCTGCCGGGGCCCTCTCTGCCTTTGCGATGGAGACTGGAGAATCAGGCGAGCAGGCGCAGGAGCTCGCGCTGGGGCTCGGCGCCGGTGATCTCGGCGGCCTCGGGGGTGAGGGCCACGTTGATCTCGAGGCGCACGCCGAAGTCGCCCTGGATATAGATGCCGGGCTCGATCGAGAAGCCGGTCATCGGCAGGAGCAGGCGGGTGTCGTGCGTCTCCAGGTTGTCCATGTTGGCCCCCTGGCCGTGGTCCGTGACGCCGATCGAGTGGCCGGTGCGGTGGATGAAGAGGTCGCCGTACCCCGCCTTGCGGATCACCTCGCGGGCGGCGTCGTCCACCTCGAAGCCGCGCACGGGCTGGTGGGGGAAGCGGCCGCGCACCAGCTCCCAGGCGGCGTCGCGGGCGCCGGCCACCGCGGCGAAGACCTCCTGCTGCTTCGCGGTGGGGGAGGCGGCGCAGACGCCGCACCAGGTGATGTCGGCGTAGACGCTGTCCGCCGCCTTCTCCTTGGCCCAGAGGTCGATCAGCAGGAAGTCCCCCTTGTTGATCGGCGCGGTGTGCCCCGGCCCCGGCTGGTAGTGGGGGTCGGCGCTGTGGGCGTTGACCCCGACGATGGGCTCCGCCTCGGCCCACAGCCCCGCCGTCTCGAACCCATCGAGGATGAAGCGCTGGACGGTGTACTCGTCGATCTGGTCGCCTCGCCGCAGCGACTCGGCCACACGCTGGAAGGCCTCCAGGACGATCCGGTGGAGATGGACGTTGGCGCGGCGGTGCCCCTCGAGCTGCTCCCGTGTCCAGGTGGCCACGAAGCGCTGGGCCAGGTCGGCCGAGGAGACCACCTCGACCCCGGCCGCGCGCAGCAGGTCGAAAGTGCCGGCATCCAGGCGCGAGACGGTGGGGATCTCGTTGTTCGGGCTGTACTGGGCGGCCAGCCGGCGGTATCCGGAGACGAGGTTGGCCACCTCCTGGCGGTGCCCCTGCCAGGTGTTGTAGATGGTCTTCGGGCCGGGCAGGTGGTCCAGCATGCCGGACTCGATGGCATGGACCAGCTTTTTCGGCTGCCCCTCCCGGGGGATCAGGTAGTAGCAGCGGCGGGTGACGAGCTTCCCCTCGCCCGTGAGCCCCAGGAGAGAGAGCCCGATCGGATCGTTCTGCTGGAAGCAGGCGAAGAACCAGCCGTCGACGCCGGCCTCGGCGAGCGCGGACTGGATGGCGGGAATCTGTTCGGCCAGCATGGCACCTCCATGTCGAGGAGAGGGATGGTATCAAAACCTCTTCCCGGACCTCACTCACCAGGACGCTGTGTCGTCGAGACCTCAGCCGGTGATTTCTGCGACGGTACCAGGCTTCAGGGCTGAAAGGGCCGCCAGAAGAGCGGGGATCAACGGGAGCAGGTCCGCGAGACGGTTTGAATTCGCCCGGAGAACAGCGACTCCCAGAGGACGGTCCTTGATGTGCTGCTGGTTTGGCAACCGCCTATCGACGGTTACCAAGGCGTCGAAGACACCTTGCATCGCATCCAGGAGATCGCCATTGTCGAGGTCACCCCACCCCATTTCGTGGGCGGTTTGCACCTCGTGACCGGAGAGGCTTCGGCGGAGCCCCTTCGGCACACAGGCATCGAGCAGGACCCGCATTCAGCGACCGTCAGACCGGATTACGCGGCCACGGCGTGGGCCAGGAGGGCAGACTTCGCGAGCTCCAGGACGGCGATGGCGTGCTCGCGCGAGACGCTTGGAAAATCTTCCAGGAAAGCTTCCAGAGGATCGCCGGCTTCGAGGTAGTCGATGAGGGTCTGCACGGGAACCCGGGTGCCCGCGAACACGGGCGTTCCGCTCAAGCGGTCTGGCGAGACTGTAATCAGGGGATCGCGACTAGCCATCATCATCTCCTGCCCAGAGGATACCACTACTACCCTCCGGCTCCTCTCCAGGGCCTTACAATCCCCACCCGTGAAGGCCTTCTACTGCGACTATTTCGTCCTCCCTCTGCCCGAGGGTCACCGCTTCCCGATGGAGAAGTACAGCCGGCTGCGGGAGCGGGTCCTGGCGGCGGGGGTCTTGGCGCCGGGGGACCTGATCGTCCCTCACGCGGCGACCGACGAGGAGATCCTGCGGGCGCACGATGCCGAGTACCTGCGGCGGGTGGCGGTGGGGGAGCTCGACCGGGTGGAGGCGCGCCGCATCGGCTTCCCGTGGTCCCCGGCCATGGTGGAGCGCTCGCGCCGTTCGGCGGGGGGGACGGTCGAGGCTTGCCGCGCGGCCCTGGAGGAGGGCGCGGCGGTCAACCTCGCCGGCGGCACCCATCACGCCTTCCGCGACCGCGGCGAGGGGTACTGCGTCTTCAACGACGCCGCCATCGCCTCCCGCGCCATGCAGGCCGAGGGGCGGGTGGAGCGGGTGGTGGTGATCGACTGCGACGTCCATCAGGGGAACGGCACGGCGTCCATCTTCGAGGACGATCCGACCGTCTTCACCTTCTCGATCCACGGCCGCAACAACTTCCCCTTCCACAAGGAACGCAGCGATCTCGACGTCGAGCTGGCGGACGGCACGGCGGATGCAGAGTATCTGGCCGCGCTGGAGGCCGGGCTCGAGCGGGCCGTTCCGGCGGCGCGGGCCGACCTCGCGATCTACGTCTCGGGGGCCGACCCCCACGAGCGCGACCGCCTGGGGCGGCTCAAGGTCTCGCGGGCCGGCCTGAGGGAGCGCGACCGTCTGGTTTTCGCCTACTGCCGGCGGGCGGGCCTGCCGGTCGCCGCGGTGATGGCCGGCGGTTACAACATCGAGGTGGCCGAGACGGTCGAGATCCATCTCCAGACCGTGGCCGAGGCCCGGCGCCATGCTGAGATCTGGGGCGGCTTTCCTTTAGAATCCCTCCCGGAGCCCATCCCAACCGAACCATAGGAGACCATCCATGATGACTTCCATCCGTCGCGCGGCCCTGGCCGCAATCGTGCTGGCCCTCGCTCTCAGCGGGGCGTTGCTGGCTGCCGGGGAGGGGAGGATCATCGCCACCATCACGGACGACAAGGGGGCGCCGGTCGAGGGGGCGAAGGTCACCCTCACCCGCACGGGGACGGCCTACAAGATCGAGAAGGTGAGCGATAAGAAGGGGCAGGTCATGCTCCTGGTCCTCGACGCCACCCAGGAGTACCAGCTCCACATCGAGAAGGGGGGCTACGGCCCCTACGACGGCCCGGTCAAGCCCAAGGTGAGCGACACCATGCGCCTGTCCTTCACCCTGCCGGCGATCGCGGCCCCGGCCGCCACCGCCGAGGGGCCGAAGGAGCTCTCTGGCTCCGACCAGGCCGTCGTGGCCTACAACGAGGGGGTGACGGCGCTGAAGGGGGGCAACGTCGCCGCCGCTCTGCCGAGCCTGGAGAAGGCGGCCTCGCTCAACCCCAAGCTGCCGGAGGCGCAGGTGGCGCTCGCCGAGGCCTATCTCGACCAGAAGCGCTACGGCGACGCCCTCGCCGCCGCCGACCGTTTCCTGGCCCTGAAGCCGGGGGACGCCGAGGGGCTGCGGGCGCGCTACGACGCCCTGAAAGGGGCGGGGGACAACGACAAGGCCCGCGAGGCGCTGGACGCCCTGGCGGCGGCCGATCCCAAGAATGGCGACGCGGCGGTGCGCTACTTCAACGAGGGGGCCGAGAGGGCCCGCACCGGCAAGCTGGAGGACGCGGCGGTCTTTTTTGAGAAAGTCGTCCAGATCGCCCCGGCCGACCCCAAGTTCGCCAAGGCCCACTACGTCCTGGGGCTCACCTACGCCAAGGACGACGCCAAGAAAGCCCAGGCCAAGGAGCAGCTCAACACCTTCCTCCAGATGGCGCCCAACGATCCGGACGCCGCCACGGCGAAGGAGATGCTGGCGTATCTGAAATAGAGATTCCGGCACGTCCTGCCCTTCGAAGCCTCACCCCCTGGCCCCATACGCGTTAACCTAATTAGGGGGCGTCCATGGTAGCCTAGTGACATGGACACCCCTGCCAGCCAATCCGAGTGGAGAATTATTGAGGCCCTCCTTCCGACCGGATGGGAGGAACAGGCTTGCCAGAAAGGAGCCTTTCGGCGAGTTCGCTACACTCAGAAGCCCGGAGATCTGTTACGCCTTCTCCTCTTTCATGCAACTCACAACGGGGGCCTACGTCAGACGGTAGCCCA
>JBJMHA010000088.1:0-9359 GCA_045807625.1 Thermoanaerobaculia bacterium
ATGTCGAGGCTACCAATTGGCCCGCCGAGCAGGCGATTCGGCCCGCCGTCGTCAACCGCAAATCGTGTGGCGGCAACCGCACGTCCGACGGCGCCAAGGCCCAGTCCATCTTGACCAGCCTTCTGCGGACAGGTCAGCAACGCGGCCTCAACTCACTGGCTCTTTTCAGCACGATTCTTCGCAGCCCCAGACCGCCTTCCTACCATGACCTGATGACGGCTTCAGAACGGTAAACAGATACCCCCCTGGGAGGAGGACGCAGCGCAAGCCGGAGCTTGAGAGACCTCGTCGGACCTGTGTAGGCATCTCTCCCTCCTTCATCTCCCGGGAGGGAGGAACGGGTGCCAGGCGCTTGGATAGTGCACCTCGATCGCCTCTCATGGCACTGGCACCAGACTCCACGACCCCCGAGCCGTGTACTTGGTGTCCATGTACCCCCCGGAGCTGATGTCGAACGGCGCGCAATTCCAGGTGCCGGTCGCGACATCCCTCGGGGAGTCGAAGGTGCCCTCGAAGTGGGAGAGCTCGCGCCAGAAACGTTCCTTGGCATTGGCGTTGAGGGGAATCGTGATCTCAACCCGGTTCGGCGCGCGAGAGCGGACGACCACCGCGCCATAGACATCGGGCTGGAGGGAGATCCCGCGGCCGGTGGCGTCGAGGATAGTCCTGCGCAGATCCCCGCCGTGGACGCCGTCGTACTCGAGGACGCCCGGCGCCTCGCGAGGGCTGCCGGTCAATTCGAAGATGAGCTCGAAGTCGCAGGAGACGGTGGTCCCGTCGGCCTCCACCGCGCTCGCGGTGCCGAGCAACTGAAACCGGGCCGGGAGCGGCCGCGGCGGGCCTTGCGGCTCCGTGGGGCTTTCGCGGCCACACCCCACCAGAAACAGGAGGGCGGCGCCGAGTGAGGCTCGGGCTCGGCTGGACATAGAGAGTAGTAGAGCATGAATTCTCGGCCACATAGGGCCGCCCCTGCAAGCCCCCTCTCTCCCCGGCGGGTGGGTGGAGGGCTGGGAGAGAGGGGGTTGGGGAGTGAGGGCCCCCCTACGGAGCCGTCCCGCTCCACGCCCCCAGGCCGCCGCTCTCGAAGCCGTCGCCAAAGAGGGGATTCGCCGAGCAGACGCCCACGTTCGCGAGGCTCACCGAGTCGACGTACCAGCCGGTGGCCCCGACGCTGCTGTCGTCCCCTTCGTGCCAGCGCAGTTGGAGGGAGGAGCCGGCGTAGGAGGAGAGGTTGACCGTCACCCGCGTCATCGGGCCGATCGCGCCGCTGCACCAGGCCCGCTTGCCGGCCAGCGGGTTCGCGAAGCTGGCGCTCACGGTGTTGGTGAAGCCCCCCTCCTGGAAGGCGGCGTCCGGGACCACCGACCACGACGCGCCGCCGTTCGTCGACGCCTCCAGCGTGCCGCCGTCGTAGCAGGTGGCCACCCCCTCGAAGGCGTAGGTGTGCCAGAAGGTGAGCATGGAGCCCGCCTGGGGGTTGAGCACCGGGGAGACCAGGACCCGCTCGGCGACGGCCCCCTCGCTGGCGGAGAACCAGGAGTGCGTGGGGGTCTGCGACTGGGCCGTCGACAGGCTCCAGTCGTTGGCCCCTTGGAGCCTGGCGTGCGTCCAGCCCGGGTTGTCGAAGCCGCCCGCCCCCTCGAAGGTCTCGGTCAGGACGGGCGCGACCGCGCCGGTGGGCGCGGAGCCGCGCTCGACCGTGTTGCCCTCTTCCAACCCGTTGGAGACGTCGACCGCCCGCACCACGTAGTAGAAAGAGGTGCCGTTCGCCAGCGTTCCGGAGGTGTCGCCGTAGCTGGTGCCGGTGATCCCGCTGGCGAGCCGGTTCCCGGGGCCCGGGGTGAAGCCGGAGGTGGTCGAGCGGTAGACGTTGTAGGTGACCGGTCCGGCGCAGGCCGGCGTGGCGGCCGCCCAGGAGAGGGTGAGGCCGCAGACGGCCGCCGCCTGGTTGGTGACGCTCGCCAGCCCCGCGAAGCCCGGCGCCAGCGTGCACGGGCCGGTCGCCGTGGCCTGGACGCACCCCGAAGCGGCCGACTCGCAGCGGCCGGTGGCGTCGAGCCCCTTCACCTGGTAGGCGTAGGTGATGCTGCCCGAGACCGGTCCGTCGGTGAAGGGGGAGCCGGCCACGGAGCTGCCCACGGCGGCGAAGGCGCCGTGCGACGCGCAGGTCCCCTGCGCCCGGTAGACGTTGAACGCCGACGCGGCGGGGGTGCCGTTGCCCCAGGTGACCTGGATCTGGTTCGGGGCGGCCGCCGAGGCGGCGCCGATGGCCGGCGCCCCCGGGGGCGTGCAGGGGGTGTCCGAGATCTTCGCGGTCCAGATCTCCTCGCTCCCGTTGCTCCGCCGGTCGGTCCAGGAGGGGAAGAACTGGCCGGCGATTCCCGAGAAGCCGTTGTAATCGCCGAACTGGTTCCCCGAATCGGAGCCCGCGACCGTCTCGTCGGTCTGCGCCGAGGTCACCTTCACCGCCGGAGCCCAGGTGACCCCGTCGTCGAAGGAGGACTGCGTCCAGACGTCCACCTTCTTGCGGCCGGGGTCGCCCACCGTGTCGTAGTACATGACCTCCAGCGCCCCGGTCGTCTCGTCGACCACCATCCACTGGTTGAATTGATCGTTGAGCGAGGCCTGGTCGTTGATCTTCACCGCTGGCGACCAGGTGGCGCCGCCGTCGGTAGAGCGCGCGAGCCAGACGCGGCTCTTGCAGGCGGAGGCCGTGTTGGACCCCGGCTCGTTGCCCGGCGAGGTGCAGCCGGCGGCGCCGGAGAGGTCGGTCCAGGAGGCGTAGACCAGGTTCTTGCCGGCGGTCCGGTAGGCGCCGGCGGAGACGTAGATCAGCGCCCGGCGGCTGTTCATCGCCGGGATGCCGATGTCGAAGCCGGCGAACGTCGAGGCCACCTGGACGGGCGCGCTGTACGAAACGCCGCCGTCGGTCGACTTGACCACGAAGATCTTCTGGTTGCCGGTCGCCGGCCAGAAGCCGAAGACGTCGCCGAAGGCGTTGGTCTTGACGTCGGCGCCGATCGCCGTGCCGGTCGATTCCGCGCCGCTCACCTGGATCGGCGTCTGCCAGGAGCCCGCCGGTCCGGTGCGCCGGCTCATGAACGCCGGAAAGCCGTTGTGCCAGATCACGTAAATGTTGTCCTTGTACGGCGACGTCGCGCTGTGGTCCACCCACATAATCTGCTTGTCGGTGGTTGTCTGGCTGCCGGAGAAGGTGGCGTCGAAGGTCCAGGTGGCGCCGTTGTCGGTCGACTTGTAGGCCCGCATGTGGAGCACCGAGTGGCTGGAGTCGATGCCGATCGTGGTCGACCAGGCGGTGCCGTCCGAGGTCCAGTCGACGGTCGGATCGGAGTGGAAGGCGTCGCCGGGCTGGAGGGCCAGGCTGGTCTGTCCCCAGGTGGCGCCGCCGTCGGTCGAATAAAACTGCGCCTGGGCGCCGCTCCCCGAGATGTTGTTCGAGGCGCCGATGATCTTCATCGGGTCCCAGTAGTTGACCCGGATGTCGGACTCGCTGCGCGGGGCGGCCTGGGCCCCCGAGATCCGCTTCTCACCGCCGACGGTGGCCGTCTTGGCGGGGACCTCCTCCCCGAATTCGGGCGCCGTGTCCTGGTCCGGCGGGCCGGGCACGAGGCTCTGGTGGGTCCGCATCCACTCGTGGATCTCCTTGAGGACCAGCGGATAGCCGCCCGTGGGGTCCTTCGCCGAGTAGACGAGCTCGGGATGGGCGCGGCGCCAGAGCACCCGCAGCCAGAGCGGGACGGGGATCCTGTCCTTGGCCTCCTCGGGCCGCAGCAGGGAGAAATCCTGGTTGGCGGCGATGAGCGCCTCCAGAGCGCTGTGGGGAGTCACGGCGTCGGCCTGGAGCTGATCGCGGAGCGCCGGCCAGCCGGCGGCGGCGCCCCGCGCGGCGAGGGGGAAAAGGAGCGCGAGGGCCAGCGGGAAGATCGACGTCGTTCTTCTCATGGAGGAGCCTGGAAGGCTACCACGCGCGGCGAGGGGAGCCAAACGCCAGCGGGGTGAGGCGGGGCTGGTCCGTCCTGTCCCTGGGACCGCTGGCGTCCCGCCGGCCTGCTGACGAAAGCTTGGGTTGTTCTTGTTGCGATTAAGAAATTCTAATAAACTGATTACCGCAGTTGCTAAGAGTGCTTGGCCGCCGCGCACGGCGGCCGAGAGGACCTGCACGAGTGCTCACCACCGGTTCCATGCAGCGAGGCCCGCCCGGCCGCGGTCCACCGTTCCGGGGGATACCCCATCTCTGCCTTCACTACACCCCCGAATCCAGATCAAGAAGGGAGAAACGGTGAACAGCAAAGTCAGCAAGCTCTCTCTCCTGCTCGGCATCTTCCTGATCTTCGGCGTACCCTTCGCCACGCTTCTGAAGCCCGCCTCGACGCCAGAGGCAAACGCCGCCAGAGAACACCTGCCCCTCATCGCCAGACACTCGAGCATGGACCGTATGTATGCGGAATGGCAGGCCCGCTATGTCAAAAACGGTGGCGACCGTAACGTAATCGTGGGTCTCGGTTGGGTCCGGGGCCTCTCCAAAGAATTCAGCACCGCTCTCGGCCGGGTCGATCTCGACATGCCGCGTGGAGAGGTCTCCGCCGAGGCGGAAGGCCTTGGCGACACCGCCGCGGACGTCTGGCTGGTGGACAACCAGGACGGACCGGGCAAGAGCGTGATGCCGGAGGCGGGGGACCGGATGGTCCGCGTCGGCCGGCTGGAGCCGCAAGGCAAGCGGCTCCGGGTAACGGCGTCGCTCGGCCGGAGCTTCTTCGACCGCTTCGAGCTCGATCTGGTCGTCGTGACCCGCGCCGGCAAGACTCCGGCGGAGAGCGTGATCCTCTGCGGCAGCCGGCCGTTCTACGAGCGGCTCTACACCCGCACGCGCGTGGCCCGGCAGCGGGCGTCGGGCGGCGCGTCCGTCGCCTCTCTGCTCTCCCCCTCCTCGCTGGCCTCCCTGCTGTCCCCCCGGGAGGCCGAGGCCAACCAGCTCCTCGTCTCGCACGGCTTCGTCTCCCAACAGGTGGATGACGGCGCCGAGCTCTTCTTCCGCGGCACCTTCAGCGGCAACGGCAGGACCTGCGGCACCTGCCATCCGGTGAGCAACAACCAGACCATCGATCCGGCGTTCATCGCCACGCTCCCGGCCAACGATCCGCTCTTCATCGCCGAGATCCCGGCCTCGCAGGGCGGAGTCCCCGGCCTCGAGAAGCCGACGCTGATGCGCAACTTCGGTCTCATCCTCGAGAACGTGGACGGCTTCCAGGACCCGACGGTGAAATTCGTGATGCGCGGCGTACCGCACACCCTGTCGATGGCAACCTCGATCCTCGCTCCCAGCGACGGCCGCGCGGCCCAGCAGCGGGTCGGCTGGAGCGGCGACGGCGCCCCGGCCCCGGTCACGTTGCGCCTCTTCCCCGTGGGGGCCGTGACCCAGCACTTCACCAAGAGCCTCAACCGGGTCGCGGGAGTGGACTTCCGTCTGCCCACCGACACGGAGCTCGACGCCATGGAGGCCTTCACGCTCTCCGTGGGCCGGCTCAACGAGCTCAACCTCGCGCAGGTCCACCTCAACGACGCTGGAGCTGAAGCGGGGCGGCTCGTGTTCAACTCGCCGACCCAGGGCAAGTGCTTCAACTGCCATTCCAACGCCGGCGCCAATGTTCCCGCCGGCACCAACAACAACTTCAACACCGGCGTCGAACGGTTCCCGAACCCTGCCCGCCAAGTCCAGAGCTTCCCCTTCGACGGCGGCTTTGGGGCGACCGCCCCGTTCGATTGTGACGGCGACGGGGTTAACGACTGTTTCGGAGACGGCACGTTCAATGCCCCGCCGCTGATCGAGGCGGCCGATACGCCGCCGTTCTTCCACAGCCACATCGCCAGCACCATCGAGGATGCGGTGGCCTTTTTCAACAGTCCTCAGTTCCAGGCCTCACCCTCCGGTCAGTTCCTCGGCGGCATCAACCTCACGGCGCAGCAACAGGATGACGTGGCGGACTTCCTCCGGGTCCTCAACGCGTCCTTCAACCTCGCCCTCTCCCTCCAGAGGAATGACGCCGCCATCTCCCTGGAGAACTCCTCCCCGCTCCCAACGCCCCAATCCGCCCCCTGCGCTGACCTTGACGGAAACCCCTGCCCCGACCCTGGGCCCGGCAAGGTGGAGACCGTGAACGAGCTCCTCCGGCTGGCGAACGTCGAGGCCCAGGACGCCATCGACGACCTGCAGCCGAAAGGCCTGCACGCCGACGCCGTAACTCTGCTCCAGACGGCGATCAGCCAGAACAACCAGGCCATCGCCGAAAGCTCTTCGAAGACCCGAAAAAGTCTGATGTCGAGCGCCCGGAGCAACTTTGCGGCCGCCAAGGCCAAATTCGGCACCGGCCTCGATTTCACGCTGGGAGGCGGCAACCTCGAGTTCTGATCGATCCGCGGGTCGATTCTCCGGTCCCCGGCCGCTCGGCCGGGGATCTTTCCACGGCTGGCGGCGCGGAGTGCCAGAAACAGAAATAGGTAGGCCGGAGGGGGCGGCCCCGTTTCCGCCCCCTGCCGGTACGTCACTTGTCAAAGAGCGCGGCCCCGGAGGATCACGTCTGGATGATCCTCTTGAGCCGTTGAAGCAGAAGGCGCGAGTCGTACACGTTGTCGGTGACGACGAAGAGCGTGTCGTCCTCGGCCATGACTCCCCGCACCTCGGGCCAGGCGGTGGCCTTGAGGGACACCGCGACGGCCTTGGCCATCCCCGGGACTGTGGTGAAGACCAGCATGTACGGCCCGGCGTTCTGCACCTGGCGGATGAACTCCTCCATCTTCCCGAACCCGCCCTCGCTCCCCTGGGGGACCGGCGGGTGGTAGACCCCCTGCCGGCGCACGATGCCGAGGGCCTCCAGATCGCGGCTGACGGTCGACTGCGTCACCTTGTACCCCTGCCGGCGCAACGCGCGCCCGATCTCGATCTGCCGGGTCATCGGCCTCTCCGCGAGCATCGCGAGGATGGCCTTGCGGCGTTGGTCCTGGACTTCACGATTGATGGGCATCCATCCCTCCTACGATATGCGTTAGTCTGCCGCACGACAAAGATCCTGTCAAGAGGGTATTGACATGGTGATGGCAATCGTGCAGTCTATGCGCACCGTAGTTGAAGGACCCTGGACGGCGGGCAGCGCAGGAACGGGAACCCGCGGGCCGGACGGGGAGAAGGTGGCATCACCCTGCCGGCGCCATTCCGGCGCCGGACAGGTTTCAATCGGGCTGAAAGGGCCCAGAAAGAGGAGAAAGACCATGTCCAAAGAGACCACGAACGCGGGAAAGCTGGGGAAGCTGCAGAAGCTCTCCACGGCACTGGCGGCCAACAGCGGCGACCTGCCGAACCTCCAAGGGAGTATCGCGCAGCTCGCCACCCTGTTGACCCAGGCGCAGGAGGCGGCCAAGCAGCAGGCGGCTCTGATCGCCGGCAAGCAGGAGGCCAGCAAACAGCTCCAGACCTTCCTGACCGAAGGGCAGCGGCTGGGCCACGTGCTGCAGCTGGCCGTCAAGCAGCACTACGGCATCCGCTCGGAGAAGCTCGCCGAGTTCGGCGTGCAGCCGTTCCGCGGCCGCACCAAGGCGAAGCCGACCCCCGAGACCCCGGAGCCGGCGCCGCCACCGGCGGTGACGCCGGCCGGCTCCACCGCGAAGCCCCCGGCCCCCGCATCCCACCCCTCGAACCCTGAAACCGTGTAGCTTTGCCTCGGGGGCGTGCTCCGGCACGCCCCCTCTTTTTTCTCCCCACTTTCCCGGAATGTAGCGGTATCTGGCGCGAGGCGCGCTTCCCTCGGCGGAGATCCCCGTGCATCGTGGCGCCGTCCCGGGATCTGGCGCGATGGGAGCTTCCGTTGGGCCGCCGCCGGCTTCCCTCGGCGGAGATCCACGGACGTTGCCGGAATGGAAGCCCGCATCGCGGCGATGTCCCGGGATCCGGCGGAATGGGAGCTTCTCTCGGCAGAGATCCCCGTACAACGCCGCGCCGCAAGCCTCCGTCGTGAGATGGCCCGGGATCTGGCGCGATGGAAGCGTACATTGTGCCGTGGTCAGCTCCCCTCGGCGGAGATGCCGGGACCTTGCGGGAATGTCAGCTTCCGCCGCGGGACTGTCTCGGGATCTGGAGCGAAGGGAGCTGACCTCGCGCCGCTGCAAGCTCCCCTCGGCGAGGATCCGCGGACATTGCCGGAATGCCGGCTTCCATCGCGAGGTTGTCCCGGGATCTGGCGCGGCGGAAGCTGACGTCGTGACTCGGTAAGCTTCCATTGGCGGAGATCCCTGGACCTCGGCGCGCGGCAAGCGGCGCCCGGGCCGAGGTGCCACCCGAGTATTCACACGCCCTACCATTTCCGGAGGCCGGGCGGCGGACCCACCTCAACCATTCCCGCCGCCGCCCGGCTGACAAGCGACTCACTCAGCGGTCGTCACCGCTCCCGCCCCCAGAGGCGCCCTCCAAATCTTTGTCGTCGAGCTCGGAATTATCCAGATCCTTTGTCAGCTCTTCGGGCCGCTTCTCGTTGTCCTCTGCCATGAGCTCCTCCTTTGCTTGTTGATACACACACCATCCACGACAGCACCCACGATCAGGTCAGGCTCAATGATCGTGAGCAACGGGGCGAAGCCTGTTGTGGCCGAGGCCGGTCAGTCCTCGTCCTGGTCCGCCCGCTCGGAAGGCTCGGTCAACTGCTCTCTGTAGAAGAGGAGGGGGCGCTCCAGAGCCTCGAGAAATTCAGAGGGTACTTCGGCCTCTCGAAGTACCTCGAGGGCTACCGCGCGCGCAACAGAATGACTCGGAGGAAGACGGCCATACAGGACGTAGAGATCCCGAGATACGCCGTCATGGAAGCGATGAATCCGGTCACTCAGCTCGAAAGGATCGATCTCGCCGCGTCGCCATCGAGCAAACTCAGCCTCGAGCTTGGAAAGCTCGGCTCCGAGCTCGCGCTCATGCGCCACACCCGCAAGCTGGCGTAGCTTCCGTTTGTTTGACTTGGTTTCAAGATTGACAGCCATGTTGAAGAGCTGCTCCTACTGCCTTGACGGCGAACGCTTGGGGCCTAACCGTGCGGCGCCGCGCCAGCGGGTTGGGCGCGCTTCCACGCCCGGAACACGCATACGACATAAGCAATTCCCAAGATCGGTGCGCTAATGAATGAAAGATAGGCGAGATAGAACACGATGCTATAGGCCATATCGTTGGCCGTCTTATCCTCATCGCGGATTCCAGCCATCAGATCGAACAAGACATGTTCCAAATTCAGGATAGCCAAACTTACGACGATAATCGCAAGTGGCAGCAGTGTGGCGATAATCAATTGCAACCAAGGCAGCCGGGC
>JBJMHA010000089.1:0-37688 GCA_045807625.1 Thermoanaerobaculia bacterium
AGGCCGCAGAAACCGTAAACCAGCGCCAAACGCAAGAGGTCATCGGCACTGCGCACCGCCCGCCATCTCTGGGCCCCCCCGGTCTCCCGAAGGCTCTTCTCCAAATCCACGGCCGGCAGCGCGGCTCGAAGGAACTCCCACTCTTCTGTAAATGCCCGAAGATCGCTCATGGGCACTAGAATACACGATTAGAACCTCACTTTAAACGATAAAGTTAGCGCCTATGCCACGAAGTGGAGAGGGACCGAGGGTGAGGCTTCGAAGGGCAGGACGCCCAGAGGGGAAAGATGTGTGGAATGGCCTTTTCGGGTACAATCCCCTCCGCGGAACAGCTCCCGATGAAAAAGAAGTACCTTCAGCTCCTTCTGGTCCTCCTGGTCCTCCTCTGCTGTGTCGGCTGCGATCAGGCGGTGAAGGCGCTCGCCAAGGGGGCGCTCGCCTCCTCCCCGCCGGTACTGCTGCTCGATGGCGCCGTGCGCCTCCAGTACACCGAGAACCCCGGCGCCTTCCTCAGCCTGGGGGAGGGCCTGCCGGCGGGCGTCCGCTTCCTCCTGGGGGTGGTGCTGGTGGGCGCGACCCAGCTCGCCCTCCTCGCCTTCCTGCTGCGCGCGCGGGCCCTGAGCACCTGGCAGCGGGTCGGCTTCTCGCTCTTCCTGGCCGGCGGCCTCGGCAACTGGCTCGACCGCCTGCTCAACGAGGGGCGGGTGATCGACTTCGTCAGCCTGGGCGTGGGCGGCCTCCACACCGGCATCTTCAACGTCGCCGACGTGGCGATCACGGCGGGGATCCTGATGGTGCTGGTGGCGCGCCGGGAACGGCCGGCGCCCGCGATGTGTTGAAAGGGGCCTAGAGAGGAGATCGCGACATGAAAGGAATCTTCAACCGGGCAGGAATGGTACTGGCGGCGCTGCTGATCGCGGGAGCGCCGTCGTTCGCCGCGCCGCCCGCCCACGCGACGTTCGCGGGCGGCTGCTTCTGGTGCATGGTGCACCCCTTCGACCAGCTCCCCGGCGTGATCTCGGTCGCCTCGGGCTACACCGGCGGCGGCAAGAAGAACCCCACCTACGAGGAGGTCTCCTCGGGCGGCACCGGCCACGCCGAGTCGGTCGACGTGGTCTACGATCCGGCGAAGGTCAGCTACGAAAAGCTGCTCGAGGTCTTCTGGCATAACGTCGATCCGTTCGCGAAGAACTATCAGTTCTGCGACCACGGGACGCAGTACCGCTCGGCCATCTTCGTCCACGACGAGGCCCAGAAGCGGCTCGCCGAGGCGTCGAAGGCCGAGGTCCAGAAGCGTTTCAAGCAGCCGATCCAGACCGAGATCGTGCCGGCCTCGACCTTCTGGCCCGCCGAGGGGTACCACCAGGACTACTACAAGAAGAACCCCCTCCAGTACAGGTTCTACCGCACGAGCTGCGGGCGCGACCACCGGCTGCGGGAGATCTGGGGCGCGAGCGGCGGAGATTGATGGACCCTGAGGGGCCGGCGCGAGAGGGCTCGCACCGGCCGGAGCAGACCGCGTCTACAGGTTGCGCAGCAGGGTTCGGAAGCTCTGACTGACCTTCAGCCGGTCCATCAGGTACTCCAGACGCTCGGGGAGGATCGCCGTGGAGGCCGCGGACGAGGTGAAGACGGGCTGGCCGTCGGGCAGCGCGAGGGAGGGGATGTAGGTCGGCGGCCGCCGGTTCTTCGACTGCTGCTCGTACGCGTAGGCGTACTTGATCAGCTTCCCCTCGCTCCAGGCCGTGCCGATGAAGCTCATGCCCACCGGCAGCACGCCGTCGACGAAGCCCATGGGGACGTTGACGATCGGGTATCCGGCCACCGCCGACGGGTAGGTGCTCGAGCCGCCGAAATGGTCGCCGTTGACCAGGTCGGTCGTCCAGGCCGGACCGCCGCTGGGGGCGACGAGGACCCGCACGTTGAACTGGGCGAGGGCGGCGTCGATCCCCTGGGCGCCCGCCAGCATGTGCCCCTGCACCAGGGCCTGCTGGTACTGCGCCTCGGTGAAGATGTCCTGCTGGGCGAGCTGGAACCACTCCTGGCCGAACCAGCGCAGCTCCTCGCTGGCGTGGGCGTCGTTGAAGGCGATGGCGTCGGCGAGCGAATGGATCGGCACGCCGGTGCGGGTGGCGAGATAGGCGTTGAGGTCGCGCTTGAACTCGTAGATCAGCACGATCGTCTCGGACGAGTCGCTGAGCAGGTCGTTGATCGTCGGCAGGTCGGCCGGATCGACCAGGGTCGCGCCGGCGTCCTCCAGGTCGCCGAGCGCCTTCTCGAAGAGGGCGTCGGTCTTGGCGCTGTAGCCGGTGTAGAAGGTGCGGAGCACACCGACGCGCACCCCCTGGAGCCCGTTGGAGTCGAGGAACTGGGTGTAGTCGGTCGAGAATTTGCCGGCGCTCGCCGCGGTCTGCGGATCGCGGGGGTCGACGCCGACCAGGGCGCTCAGCATCGCCGCCGCGTCGGCCACGGTGCGGGAGTGGGGTCCCACCGTGTCCTGCGTGTGGGAGATCGGGATCACCCCGGCGCGGCTGGTCAGGCCCACGGTGGGCTTGATGGCGGCGACGCCGTTGTTGTTGGCCGGGCAAATGATCGAGCCGTCGGTCTCGGTGCCGAGGCCGGCGGCGGCGAGGTTGGCCGCCACCGAGGCGGCCGAGCCGGAGCTGGAGCCGCAGGGGTTGCGGTCGAGCACGTAGGGGTTGCGGGTCTGCCCTCCCTGGGCGCTCCAGCCGCTGGAGGAGTTGAAGCCGCGGAAGTTCGCCCACTCCGAGAGGTTGGTCTTGCCGAGGATCACCGCGCCCGCCGCGCGCAGCCGGGCGGCCACAGTGGCGTCCTGGTGCGGCGGATCGCCCAGCAGGGCGAGCGACCCCGCCGTGGTGGTCATGCGGTCGGCGGTGTCGATGTTGCCCTTGAGCAGCACCGGGATGCCGTGCAGGGGCCCGCGCACCTGGCCGTTCTTGCGCTCGCGGTCGAGCTGGCGGGCGATCCGGCGGGCGTCCGGGTTGACCTCCAGGATGGAGTTGACGGTGGGGCCGCTCTCGTCGACCGTCGCGATGCGCTCGAGGTACATGTTGACCAGGGCGAGGGAGGTCAGGCCCCCCCGGGTCATCGCCGCCTGGAGCTCGGCGATGGTAGCCTCCTCGATCTGGGTCGCCGCCTCGCTGATCGACGGCGGCCCCTGGGCGGCCTCCGCCGCCTGAGCCCCCATCAACCCCGCCAGGGGGACTCCGGCGCCGGCCACGGCCCCCAGGCGCAGGAAGTCCCGCCGGCTCACCTCTCCGGCGGCCTTGGCTTCACCTCTCCTCGAATCATCACGATCTTCGGGCATGACGATCTCCTTTGTGGTACTGACAGGAAGGAAGAATGACTGCGTGTCATGCAGCTCCAGCCGGAAAGACGACCCTTCCGGCATCGTAGGCAAGGCAATCAGGGCAACGGCGCAAAGATCGGGGAACGATAGATGACCAACGGCATCATCATACAGAAGTGACGATTGGGAGGAAATACAGGCCACAGCCCGATTCCGGTATGTCCCTCCAGGGACGACGGGGGTTCTCTCCTCCGGCTCCCCTGTGTATCGACCGGCTCAATCCGGCGCGGTGGCCCGTTCGAGGGCGGCGAGGTAGGCCAGGGCGTGCTCGGTGGTCTCGCCGCACATCTCCTGGCTCGGCCGCAGGCGGTTGCAGACCTCGGGCCGGTCCGGGCTGCCGAAGATCCGGCAGAGGTTGTCACGGGTGAGTTGCGCGCAGCGCACGCCGGCCGGCTTCCCCCCGGGCATGCCCGGGATGGGCGAGGAGATCGAGAGGGCGATGCAGCAGGCCCCGCAGCCGGCGCGGCAGCTCATGGCGGGAGGATTCATGACCGGGAGGCTCATGACCGGGATGATAGGGCCTCCGCGGCCTCCGCGGGCCCCACCTCCAGCGTCCAGGGACCCGGGCGGGTGGGATCGCGCAGCCCCCGCTTCAGCGCGGCGAGAAAGCGGGAGCGCGGCCATTCGACCGCTCCGAAGCTCGCCAGGTGGCCGGTGTAGGCCTGGCAGTCGATCAGCGTGAAGCGCCAGCGGATCAGGTTGGCGAGCAGCGTGGCGAAGGCCACCTTCGAGGCGTTGGGAGCCAGGGCGAACATCGACTCGCCGAAGAAGACGCTCCCCATCGAGATCCCGTAGAGGCCGCCGGCGAGCCGCCCGTCCTGCCAGGCCTCGACCGAATGGGCGATCCCCTCCTCGTGAAGGGCGGTGTAGCCGGCGATCATCCCGGCGGTGATCCAGGTGCCCTTCTGGTCCGGCCGCGGCGCCGCGGCGCAGCCGCGCATCACCTCCCGGAAGGCGGTGTCGGCCCGCACCTCGAAGCCGCCGCGGCGCATCTCCTTGCGCAGAGAGCGGCCGGCGCGCGCGTTCTCCGGCGGGAGCACGAAGCGGGGGTCGGGCGAGAACCAGAGCAGCGGCACCCCCTCGTGGGGCCAGGGGAAGATCCCCCGCGAGTAGGCCTCCTTCAGCGTCTCCGGATCGGGCCGCCCCCCCACCGCCACCACGCCTTCCGGCGAGGCCCAGCTCACGGGGGGGAAGAGGAGGCGGCGGAAAGCCATCGCGGGAAGGGTATGTGGTATCTCGCCACGGGATCAACAGGGGTCGCGAAGCGATATACTCCGCGCCGGTCCAGAGGGAGGGTACCGCGGTTTGGGAAGCTCATCCGGAAACAGCGACACCGAGGTGGCGTGACGCAGGCGCCGCTCTCCGACGCGGTGAGGCGTTTCCTGACCGACAGCGTCGGCTCGGTCGAGCGCCTCACCCTGCTGCTCTTCCTGCACCGGCACCCCACGCGCTGGTGGGCGGCGCAGGCCCTGGCCGCCGAGCTCGCGATGCCGGCCGACACCGTCCAGGGCCACCTCGAGCACCTCAGCGCCCGCAACCTGCTCGACGTGCGGATCGCCGAATCGGTGATCTACTGCTACAAGCCCGGCCGGGAGGACCTGGCGGGGCTCGTGGAGGAGACCGCCCGGGCGCACTACCTGCACCGGGACGCCGTGACGGCGGTGCTGGCGCAGCGGCGCGCCGGCAGCGCCCGGCGGTTCGCGGACGCGTTCCAGATCCGGAAAGGCAAACGGGATGGCTAGCGTGGTCTATGCGCTCTGCGCGCTCACCAGCGCCCTGTGCGCCGTGCTCCTCTGGCGCGCCTACCGGGCCAGCCGGGCGCGGCTGCTCCTCTGGAGCAGCCTGTCGTTCATCGGCCTGGCCTGCAACAACCTGCTGCTGTTCGTCGACCTGGTCGTCGTGCCCACGGTGGACCTTTCGCTGTACCGCAGTCTGCTGTCCGCCGTCGCGGTCCTGGTCCTGCTGCTGGGCCTGATCTGGGATTCCAACTGAGGAGACGCTTCGTGATCGATTTCCTCAACGGCGTCGCCGCCGCGGGCTCCCTGGGGGTGGGGCTCTTCTTCCTCCGCCTCTGGCGCGAGACGCGCGACCGCTTCTTCGCCCTCTTCGGCCTCGCCTTCTGGATCCTGGCCCTCAACTGGCTCGCGCTCCTCTGGTCCGCTCCGGTGGACGAGCACCGGCACTTCTTCTACCTGATCCGCCTGCTGGCCTTCCTGCTGATCATCGCCGCCATCGTGGACAAGAACCGCTCCGCAGACCCGCCGCGCCTCTGACGGGCAGGGTCCTTGCTACGGGAAAGACGGCGGAGAGAGGGGCATGGCTCCCTTTCTCTTTCTTCCAGGAGGTGAGCCTTGTCTCTCATCGACATGATCCAGCAGCAGCTCGACGACAATACGGTCTCCCAGCTCAGCCAACAGCTCGGCACCGATCCGAATACCGCCCGCCAGGCGGTCCCCGCCGCGCTCACCGCCCTGCTCGGCGGCCTCTCCCACAACGCCCAGCAGCCCGGCGGCGCCGGCCAGCTTGACAACGCCCTGGCGGAGCACGAAGGGAGCACTCCCGGCGGCATGGCGAGCCTGCTCGGCGGCGGCGCGATCGGCTCCCAGGGGGGCGGCATCCTCGGCCACATCTTCGGCAACCACCAGCCGGCGGTGGCCTCGCAGATCGGCCAGCGGACCGGCCTTAACCAGGCGCAGGCGGTCCGCCTGCTGATCCTGCTCGCCCCGTTCGTCCTTCACTACCTCGCCAAGCAGCGGCAGCAGCAGCCGGTCAACGCCGGCGCGGGGGGCGGCTACGTCCCGGCGGGCGGCGGCATGACGGGTGGGATGACCGGAGGGATCACCGACATCCTCAACGGCGAGCGCCAACGGATCGAGCAGACGCATCCCCAGCACTCGGGCCTCTTCGACATCCTCGGCAACCTGGCCGGCGGGCTGCTGCGCGGCGGACGCTGAATTTTGTAACAACTGAAATCTTTTCCGCGCCTCTCCCATTTGTAGACAGAGGGAAGCGGCCCAAGGCCGGGCCGCCGCTCCCTCCATGGGAGATCCATCTATGGCCAGCCAGACCCAGCAGCCTCTCGACGAGCATCCACGCCCCCGCCGCCCCCGTCCCGAAGCGCCGCCCCGGACCGCCGCCGCGGCAGCCGCCGCCCCGGCGCCGCCCCCCGATCATGAGTGCACCCCGACCACGATCACGAAGAAGGGAAACAACGGCGACGAAAAGCACCTCAAGGGGCCGGACGGGAAGCCGAATTTCATCGGCAATTTTAGCAAGGGCCTCCCCCACAACGAATTTGGCGAGGTCAACCCCGCGGCCTACCAGACCCTCCTCCACGCCGTGGACAAGGAGACGGACTTCGACAAGATCACCCTGGGGGGCGTCCGCAAGCTGACCAACCCGCAGTCGGGGCTGGCGACCGACCAGGAGGGGCCCGATCCGAAGGACCTCAAGATCCTCGCCGCTCCCAACCTCGACTCCGCCGAGGAGGCGGCTGAGGGGGTCGAGCTCTACTGGATGGCCCTGCTGCGCGACGTGCCGTTCACCGACTTCGCGACCAACCCGGACGTGGCCGCCGCCGCCGCGGAGCTCTCCGGCCTCCAGGACTACACCGGCCCCAAGATCGGCGGCCACGTCACGCCGCAGACGATCTTCCGGGGGTGCGAGATGGGGGACCTCGCCGGGCCGCTCCTCTCCCAGTACCTGCTCCACGACGTCGGCTACGGCTCGCTGACGATCGTCCAGCGCCAGCAGACCGTCCAGCCCGGCAAGGACTACCTGACGAAATTCGACGAGTGGCTGAGCCTCCAGAACGGCAACAACCCGGCCACGGGGGACGCCTTCGACCCCACGCCGCGCTACATCCGCAACATGCGGGACATCGGCCAGTACGTCCACGTCGACGCCCTCTACGAGGCCTACCTCAACGCCTGCCTGATCCTGCTCGACAACGGCGCGCCGTTCGACGCCGGCAACCCCTACCTGCCGCCGCACCCGGACGCCAAGACGCAGATCGGCTTCGGCACCTTCGGCGGGCCGCACATCCTGAGCCTGGTCACCGAGGTGGCGACGCGGGCCCTCAAGGCGGTCTGGTGGCAGAAGTGGTTCGTGCACCGCCGGCTCCGTCCCGAGGCCTACGGCGGCCTGATCCAGCTCAAGAAGGCGGGGACGCGGGACTACCCCATCCATCCGCAGATCCTCAATTCCCAGGCCTTGCAGCGGACGCACACGAAATTCGGCTCCTTCCTGCTGCCGATCGCCTTCCCGGAGGGGAGCCCCACCCATCCGGCCTACGGCGCCGGGCACGCCACGGTGGCCGGGGCCTGCGTGACGGTCCTCAAGGCCTGGTTCGACGAGGACGCGCCGCTCCCCGTCAAGCCGCAGGTGCCCAACGCGGACGGCACCGCCCTGGTGGACTACACCGGCCCGGACGCCGGCAGCCTCACCGTCGGCGGCGAGCTCAACAAGGTGGCGGCCAACATCGCCATCGCCCGCAATATGGCGGGGGTCCACTGGCGCAGCGACTACCAGCAGTCGGTCTACCTGGGCGAGCGGGTCGCCCTCCACATCCTCAAGAAGCAGCGCCACGACTACCACGAGAAGGACTGGTCGTTCACCCTCCGCCGGTTCGACGGCACCAAGGTGACGATCAGCCGCAAGGGGATCTTCGACGAGAACGGCCATTCGGTCGATCTGTAGGCGGGAGCGAGAGGGGATGGGCCTTCCCGGAGCGTTTCCGTTCCCGGGAAGCTATACTCCCACCAACACTCTCTGGAGGTCTGAACATGCGTAAGCTCATGATGTTGTCCCTGCTGGTCCTGGGTGCTTCCGTGGCCGGTCTCTCCCCGCGTCCGGCGGACGCGACCACCTGCGTCACCTACTGCTCGGCCCCGGACGCGTGCGGCCGCGTCTGCTGTTATCGGCAGTGCTGCGGCAAGATCTGCGTGGACCTCGACTGCGCGCCCCCCTGCGTCGGCAACTGAGCCGGTGAAACCTCCGGCAAACCAAAAGCATCTCAAGTGTCGTAGATGAAAGCGCGGCCCCCTCTCCGGGGGGCCGCCATCCCCTGGGAGCACGCATGGCCTTTCCCCCGCAAAGCCCCACTCCGACGTTCCCCTATCAGGTCGAGGCCCGCATCGGCGAAGGCGCGATGGGCATCGTCTACAGCGCCCTGGAGCCGTCGCTGGAGCGGCGGGTGGCGATCAAGTCGCTGCACGCCCAGATGCTGGCCGGCGAGGAGCCGGAGACGGCCCGCGAGTACCGCCTCCGCTTCCTGCAGGAGGCGTGGGCGGCGGCGGCGCTGGAGGTGGCGCTGAAGCCCACGGTGATGGCGCCAGCTCCGCGCCCCGTGGAGGAGCACTCCGCCTCTCTGCGCGACCTGCCGGCCGAGACCTTCCGCGCCGCCGTGGCCGCCTTCCGGAGCTGGCCGGCGCGCGACCTCGGTGAGCAGGCCTCGCGGCCGCTGCTCGACCGGCTGCTCGACCGCCCCCTGCACGCGGCGCCGTTCGCCGGCGCCGCCCTGCTGGGGGACGCCTGGCTGCTGCTCGCCGACGGCTTGGTGCTGGGAGCGGTCGACGGCCGCACGGGCGAGGTGGGGGACGGCGTGCTGGAGGCTCTGCCCGAGAAGGTCCCGGCGATGCTCTACCCGGCTCCGGAGGGCCTCGGGGCGGGGTGCGTGCGCGGCCTCGCCTCGCTGCTCCATCCGCCGCGGCTCCGCCACGAGGGGCTCGACTCGTCGTACGTCAACCTCGCCGCGCTCGCCGGCAAGCTGCTGGAGGAGCGGTTCGACGGCGCCCTCCGGCTGCGCCGCAGCGACGCCCTGGGCACGGTGGTCTTCGACCAGGGGCGCCCGGTGCTCTCGCTCTTTTCCAAGGGGTGGGACGGCGTGCCCGTCGAGCGCCCGTGGGACGAGTGGGTCTCGGGGCTGGCGCTGCGGGCGGACGTCGAGGAGCGGCGCCAGGCGCCCGGCTTCCTCTCCTTCCAGCGCGAGCTGCGCAATACGGAGCTGGACGTCTCGCGCGGCGTCCCCGCCGCCTCGGGGCTGCTGGCGGAGGATCCGGTCTACCGCTTCCTGCGCTGGATGCTCGCCGATCTCGCGACTTTCTTCCGCGAGCGCGACCGCGCGGCGAAGTGGAAGTACCTGATCGATTGGCTTGCCGACGTGCGCCGGGTGAGGCTCCACCATGACCTGCCGCGGACGGGCGCGCCCACCAGCGACTTCTTCGACCTCGCCACCTTCGGCGAGGACGGCCGCGCCCTCCACCTCGCCCGCCGGGTGGCGCACGGCACCCCCGAGGTGTTGGCGCGGTTCCGGGAGGACGTGATCCAGGCCAAGACGGCCCGCCTGAAGACGGGGGACGTCGGCGGCGCCTTTCTGATCGCCCGCCGCTTCGATCCGCAGACGGTCGAGACCTCGCGGGCCGAGAAGGCGAACAGCACCGGCCGCTGGTCGTTCGGCGTCGAGGAGTCGTTCACCGGCTACGAGGGGTTCGTGCGCGTGGGCCCCCGCCGAGGGTTCCACCTGCTGCTGGTCGAGGAGACGGACGCGGGGTTCGTGCCGGTGCTGCCGTAGCCCCTCTTACCCCAGCCGTTCCCCCAACATCCGCTCGATCGCCACCAGGTCGAGCTGGGTGCGGGCGAGGTTGGCGCGGTGGCGGTCGAGGACGAGGAGGAGGAAGTGGCCGTCCCCGCCCACCGGACGGGCCAGCCAATAGTGGTTGCCGGTGGTGGCGAGCACCTCCTGGAGCGGCTCGCCCGCCCCGAGGTCGCGCAGGAAGCGGGCCGCCGCCGCGGCCATGGCGTCTCCCGGGTCCTGGCCGGCCACGGCGGCCACGGCCCCGGAGGGCTCGACGAGCAGGATCGCCTCCACCCCCTTCATCCCCTTCCCCCCGCGCATCCCCTCGCTGAGCAGGCGGCCCAGCTCCTCCGACTGTGGCCGGGAGGGCGTGTCCGCCAGCACCTCGTCGAGATCCGTGTCGTCGGGAGAGGCCGCGGGCTCCTTCCCCCGCTCGCGCTCATCCTTGAGCCGCATCCCCTCCATCAACAGGAAGCTCAGGGCGACCTCGATCTCGGGATCGACCGGCGGGCAGACGTCGGTGATCTCGATGTCGGCGTGGTCCCAGGTGACGATCTCCAGGGCCGCCTCCCGCCCCTCCAGGCCGCTGGTGGCGGCGCCGACCAGCCGGCCGGCGCGGAAGAAGAGCTTCCCCTCGTGGACCGCCTCGGGGTCGTGGGAGCGGACCGACAGCGTGCAGGTCTTGCGCTCCATCTCCAGGAGCTGGAGGAAGGAGGCGAGGGAGATGTTCTCGACTCGACCCTTGACCCGCTGGGTGAGCATCTCGGCGATCTTGCGCTTGAGGTCCGGTAGGTGGAAGGGCTTGGCCAGGCACTCGAAGGAGCCGGCGGTGGCGAGACGCGCGGAGGTCTCGTCGCTCCCCAGGGCGGTCATCAGGATCACCGGCACCGAGGGGTGGTTGCGCCGCAGGAAGGCGAGCAGCTCGAAGCCGTCCATGTCCGGCATCCGCAGGTCGGTCAGCACGAGGTCGACCGGCTCGGCCTCCAGCACCGCGACCGCCTCGATGCCGTTGGCCGCGGTGACCACGCGCACCCCACCCCGCCGGTCGCTCAACCCTTCGGACAGGGCGAAGAGCACCGAGGGCTCGTCATCCACCACCAGGACCGTTTTCATGCCGGGCATCTTACGTCGCGCCTCCAGAGCGGATTAGTATACGGATGCGACCCGATGCTCAGACGCCCGATTTCGCGAGCCCGCCTGGAGGGCCCGCCCGGAGGCACCGCATGAACCGACCGTTTTCCGCGCTCCTCCTCTCTCTGCTGCTCGCCCCCGCGGCCTCGCGGGCGCAGGGCCGGCCGGCCGCTCCCCCGGCGGCGGCGCCGGAGAGGACAGGCTGGCACACCGTCCGTCCCGGCGAAACGCTGGAGGGGATCGCCGCCCAGTTCCTGGGCGCGGCCGAGCGGTGGATGGAGATCCACCGCCTGAACCCCGACATCCGGGACCCCCACTGGATCGCTCCCGGACGGCGCATCCGCATCCCCTCCGTGGAGTCGAGCCTGCCGGCGGCGCGTCTCAGCCGGCTCTCACGGCAGGTGGAGGACCAGCCCTCACCCATCCCCTGGCAGAACGCCCAGGAGGGGGACATGCTGGTGGAGCGCGACGGCGTGCGCACGCACCAGAAGTCCTCGGCGGAGATGCAGTTCCTCGACGGCGCCCGGCTCACCCTCACGGAGGACTCGCTGGTCTTCCTCCACCGCTCGGGGGCCGGCCTGCGCGGCACGCCGAAGCGGTCGATCGAGATCGTCCAGGGGCAGGCGGACCTGGACGCCCGGGCGGCGTCGGCGGCGCTTCCCTCCCCTGAGGTGGAGATCGTGCTCGGCACCACCCGGGCGACCTCGCGGCCCGACGACGCCGGCGCGGCCCGCACCCGCGCCCGCAAGGCCGAGGAGGGAGGCGCCAAGCTGATGGCCTACGGTGGCCAGAGCGAGGTGGAGGCGGGGGGCGCCAAGGTCCAGGTGTCCCGCGGCATGGGCACGTCGGTGGCGCCCCAGGGCCCCCCCTCTCCCCCGGAGCCGCTGCTGCCGGCCCCCGTCCTCACCGCTCCCGAGCCGGACGGCCAGCGCGCCTGCTCCGATCCCCCCCTGTCGTGGCAGCCGGTCCCGGAAGCCGCCTCCTACATCGTGGAGATCTGCCGCGACCCCGCCTGCGGCTCGCTGGTCGACCGCCATCTGGGTGAGACGGCCACCCAGTGGCGCCCCGCCGCGCTCCCGGTGGGCGAGCTCTACTGGCGGGTGACCGCCCGCAGCCGCTCCGGGCTCGACGGCTATCCCAGCGAGGCGGTCCGCCTGTCCATCACCTCGGATAAACCCGGCTCCAAGGAGACCCCCGCCGCGGGCGTTCTCCAGGCCGGCGGTCCCCAGATGCGGGTGGGGGACCGGCTGTTCGTGGCGCCCACGGCGAAGATCGAGGTGGTGGCGGAGGGCGCCGCCGCCCCATCCGCGCCTTGGCGGCCGGTGATCGGCGGCAGGACGGAGAGCGCCTGGCCCGCCTCCTGGAGCCCGGGGGAGCACACGGTGGCGGCGGTGGCCGAGGACGGCTGCGGCGGCCGGGCGACTGTCGCTCCTCTCTCCTTCTTGGTAGACGCCGAGCCCCCCGCCATCCGCTGGGAGGTGGGGGACCGCTCGACCCTGGCCGACCGGCTGGCCCCGGACAGCGAGCAGGACCGCCGGCGCCTGCGCGGCCGGCGCGGCGGCGGCAAGGCCCCGCTGGAGGCCTGGCGGTCGCGGGCCGGCGTCTGGCAGGTGCCGGTCCCCTGGGACGTGGAGCCGGGCAAGGAGAGGACGCTGCAGCCGGTCGAGATCGTGAGCGACCATCCGCAGGCCTTCTTCGCCGCCCCGGAGACGGCCCTGACGGCGGACGGCAAGCAGGGGACACTCGGCGAGAACCGCATCCTCTGGATATCCGCCGAGGACGCCGGCTCCGGGGTCGACCGCCTGACTGTCCGCACCCGCACCGACGGCGACCGCTTGGTGCTGGAGGTGGAGGCGCGGGACCTGGTGGAAAACGTCAGCAAGAAGGAGATCGCGCTGCGGAAGCGGTAGCCCTACCGCACCGCCCGCGTCGGCACCCACTGCGCCTCGAGGGTGTACTCGGTGGATGGGGTGGGGCCGGACCCGGGCCTCTCCTCCAGCTTCCAGCGGGCCCCCAGCCGGACCGCCAGACGGTCGAGCTCTTCGGCCACCGCGGCGGCGCTCGACGGCCGGAGGGCCGGATCGCGCTCCAGGAGCTGGAGGATGATCATCTCCAGCTTCTCGGGGAGATCCCCCTGGACGCGCGGGCGCAGCGGCTTCACGGCGCCGAAGAGGGTGCTCTGCACCATGTCCGACACCTCGAGGCCGCCGAACGGCTTCACCCCCGCCAGGCACTCATAGAGCACGACGCCGAGGGCGAAGAGGTCGCCGGTGCGGTCGTGGCCGCTCCCCCGCAGCGCCTCCGGCGGCAGGTAGCCCGGGGTGCCGAAGACCAGGCCGTCGGCCCGGGCGGCGGCGGCGATCAGGTCGGCGATGCCGAAGTCGGTCACCTTGATCGAGCCGTCGCGGCCGAGCAGCACGTTGGCCGGCTTGACGTCGCGGTGCACCACGTCGCGCGCGTGGGCGGCGGCGAGGCCGCGGGCCACCGCGGCGCCGAGCGGCACCACCTCCGCCGGCCGCAACCGGCCACGCTGCAGGAGGAGCCGCTCGAGGCTGATCCCCTCCACCAGCTCCATGGCGATGTAGGCCCCCTCGGGGGCCTCCGCCACGTCGTAGACCGCCACCACGTTCGGGTGGCTGAAGCGGGCCGCCGTCACCGCCTCGCGCACGAGCTGCTCGACGCGCTGAGCCCGCTTACCCGGCGGGAGCTCCACCCCGGCCAGCCGCAGCGTCTTCAGGGCCACCGGGCGCTGGAGCCTGGGGTCCCAGCCGCGGAAGACAGCGCCCATGCCGCCGGTCGCCAGCAGCTCGATCACCTGGTAGCGTCCGAGGAAGACGTCGTCGAGTGCCCGCCGCTCGTCCAGGCCGCGCCGCAGCGCCTCGAAGCTCCGCCGGAGATCATCGATCTCGTCCCTCCCGGCGGGCAGGGGCGCCGCCCCCGCCAGCTCCCGCTGCGCGCGGGCGAGGTCGCGGACCGGGCGCACCACGGCGGCCCAGGCCGCCGCGAGGAGGAGGGCGATGAGGAGCAACGACGCGCCGAAGGCCTTGACCGACTGCCAGCGCAGCCGCGCCGCCACCGCCTCGGCCACCCGCGCCGGCTGGCTCGACAGCACCACCCAGCCCGCCAGGGGGACCGGCGCGTAGGCGCCGAGGACCTCCTCTCCGCCGATGCCCCGGAAGCGGCTGGCGCCGGCCACCCGGCCGGCCAGCGCGGCGTCGACCAGCGAGCGGGGGAACGGAGCGAGGGAGCGGGCGTCCCCCACCACCACCCGCCGCTCCGGATCGGCCACCGCCAGCTCGGCCTCGCCACCCAATTCGTCGGGGTGCGCCACGTCCTGGAGCGCCACGCCGCCGCAGGCCAGCACGACTGCGCCCGCTCCCCCGGGCAGCGGCGCCGCGATCCGGATCACCGGCGGAAGCTCGCCCGGCACCGCCGCCACCGGCCCGGCGGCGGGGAGCCGGAGGGCCGCGGTCACCGCCGGGGACATTCCCTTGAGCTGGGCCCGCACCACCTCCTCCCCCCGGGCGTTGACGATCGCCACCGCCTCGACGTTGAGGTCGGACCACGCCTGGAGGCTGCCGGTGAGCAGCTCCTGCGCCGCCGGGGAGCGCGGATCGGCCAGCGCCCGGTTCGCCGCCAGCCCGCGGGCCAGGGAGAGCCGGGCCTCCAGGAAGGCCTCGACGCGGGCCGCCGCCGTGCGCGCCGCCAAGGCGTGGGTGTTGAGCACCTGGTCGAACAGGGCGTCGCGGTTCACCCCCACCAGGCCGAAATAGGAGATGGCGAGCGGCAGCAGCCCCACGGCGGCGAGCGCCAGGGCCACCCGGGTGAGCAGGCGCGGGCGCGGGAGCCTCACGATGTCGCGACGGGGAAGCGGTAGCCCGTCCCGCGCTCGGTCAGCACGTAGCGGGGGCGGGAGGGCTCGGGCTCGATCTTCGAGCGCAGCCGGTGGACGTGAACGCGCAACGTGTCCTCGAACACCTCGTCCGAGGGCCAGAGGCGCCGGAGCAGGAAGTCGGTCGCCACCACGCGGCCGGCGCTGCGCAGGAGGACGTAGAGGAGCTTCGTCTCCGTCGAGGTCAGCGCCACCTCACGGCCGGCCGTCACCGCCCGCTGGTGCGCGAAGTCGATCGCCAGCCGGTCGTCCACCCGCACCACCGGCTGCAGGGTGTAGGCGAAGTCGCCGATGCGGCGGAACACCCGCTCGACCCGCGCCACCATCTCCCGCGGTTTGAAGGGCTTGCGGATGTAGTCCTCGGCGAAGCCCTCGATCGCCCGCACCACCGTCTCCTCCTCGTCCACCGAGGTGAGCATGATGACCGGCAGGTCGCTCCACTCATGGACCTTGCGGGCGAGCTCCATGCCGTCGATCCCGGGCAGGAGGATGTCCACCAGGGCCAGGTGCGGGAGCCCCTTGCGGCCGATGGTCTCCAGCGCCTCCTCGGCCGAGGGGCAGGCCCAGACGGTGAAGCCGGCGGCCTCCAGCTCGCGGGAGATCAGGCGCAGCAGGTCCGGATCGTCCTCGACGGCGAGGATGCGGCGGTCGGAGGTTCCCTTCTGGAGTGGGTCGCCGGACATAGCCTGAACCGTAAGTCCTGAATTGTAGCAGCCCGGCCGCCTTGCCGCGCCGCGGCCTCTCTGGTATGAAGAGGGAAGGATGCCTGCTCCACCCCTGCGCCGGATCCTCTTCGTGGAGGACGATCCGGACATCCAGGTCGTCGCCACCCTGGCCCTCGAATCGCTCGGCGGCTTCTCGGTGGTCTCCTGCGGCTCCGGTGCCGAGGCCCTCTCCCGGTTCGGCGAGGTCGACCCCGACCTGGTGCTGCTCGACGTGATGATGCCGGGCATGGACGGTCCGGAGACGCTCGAGGCGCTGCGGCGGCTCCCGGCCGGCGGCGTCCCGGTGGTCTTCATGACCGCGCGCGTCCAGGCGCACGAGATCGCGCGCTACCGGGAGATGGGGGCGGTGGACGTCATCGCCAAGCCCTTCGACCCCATGACCCTCGCGGAGACCGTCCAGGCCATCTGGCGCTCCCTGGGCTCCTGAAGGAGCGTGGCCATGACGGCGCCCCGGAAACGCAACGTCGCCGAGGACCTGCGGCGGTATTTCGCCTACCGGCTGCCGGCGCGGGTCTCCGAGGTCGAGGCGGCCCGCGACGCCGCCCGCGACGCCGGCTGGCGGGACGAGCCCCTGCGCACCTTCCACCGCCTGGCCCACTCGCTCGCCGGCGTCGGCGCCACCTTCGGCTTCCCCGAGGTCAGCGAGGCCTCCCGCCAGCTCGAAAGCCTGCTCAAGAGCTCCCTCGACGCCGGCTCACCCCCGGACGCCGCCGAGGTCGAAGACCTGCTCGCCCGCCTGCGCGACCTCGCGGGGACGAGCCCGGGAGCTCCTGGAGGCCGCCGACGCCGCCCTCTATGAAGCCAAGGGCGGCGGGCGGAACCAGGTTGTCTTAAGGGATTAAGGCCGTTCTCAGGCCGGGGGGTTGCAGATCTTCGGGCAGTTGCTGCCGTCGTCGCTGGTGTAGACGCAGCAGTTCCCCTGGGTGCCGGCGTAGGTGCAGGTGGCCCCGTGCGAATTCGTGTAGCTGAAAATACAAAGCTGGCTGGAGGCGGCGTGGGTCGTCGCCGGAGCCAGCAGCGTCGAGAGGGCGATCAGGGTACCGAGACCGAGCTTGAGAAGAATGCTCTTCGACATCGTTACTTCCTTTCACATCTGCAATCCGGGCTGCATCGCCGGATTGCCAGGTCCATCCTCAGGACCGCGGCGAATTATATAGACGAATCTCTCTAGGTCAAATTGCTGCGGAGAGACCCCTTCAGCGCCGAGCGGATGCGCTCCAGCAGCTCAGGGTTCGAGGTCTGGGACTTCACCAGCACGGCGGCGACCCGGCCGGCCACGGCGTGGTCCACCTCGTGGGCCGAGAAGATCAGCACCGGCGTGGGGGGATCGAGGGCGCCGAGCGCGGAGAGCAGCTCCAGACCCGAGCCGTCCGGCAGGGCGAGGTCGAGGATCACCAGATCGAAATGCTGGCGCGCCAGCCGCTCCCGGGCCTCGGCCAGGTTGAGCGCCTGCTCGATCCTGGCGTCGACATCGACGATCGCCGCCACCACCCTCTGCAGGTCGGGATCGTCCTCCACGTGGAGGATGCGCGCCCGGTCGCCAGCCGGGCCCAGGACCGCCCTCTCCATGGCCTGCATCAGGCGGTCCTCGTCGATCGGCTTGACCAGCCAGTCGACCACCCCCACGGCGCCGCCGTTCAGCTCCGCCGCCCCTTCCAGGGCGCGAACCGAGACCACGACGATCGGCAGCCGGCTCGTCGCCTTCTCCCGCCGCAGCTCGCGGATCAGAGTGACGCCGTCCTGGTCCGGCAGCACGAGGTCGAGGGTGAGGGCGGCGTAGGAGCGCTCGCTGAGGAGCCGCCGCGCCTCCGCCGCGTCGTGGGCCACGTCGGCCTGGTACCCCTCACGCTCCAGCATCAGGCTGAGCAGGCGGGCCACGTCCCGGTCGTCCTCACAGACCAGGATGCGCGGGCGGCCCTCCCTTTCCAGGGCGGTCCCGTCCATCGCCGCCCCCCACTCCGGCAGGTCGCAGAAAAAGGTCGTCGCCACCCCCGGCTCGCTGGTGAACCCGATCCGCCCCTGATGGCGCTCGACGATGGCGCGGGAGATGCTCAGGCCAAGCCCCGTCCCTCCCTTGTCGCGCGTCGAGGAGGAGTCGGCCTGGGCGAACTTCTCGAAGATGCGCGGCCCGAGCTCGGGCGAGATCCCGCGGCCGTGATCGGTCACCGCGATCCGCACGTCGCCGATCCCCCGCGCGGCCGCGACCGCGACCGTGCCCCCCCGCGGCGAGAACTTGACGGCGTTCGAGATCAGGTTCGTCATCACCTGCAACAGGCGGTCGGGGTCCCCCCAGATCCGGGCCCCCGCGGCGGTGGCGGTGATCCGCAGCTCCACCCCGTACCCCTCCGCGTAGGCGCGGATGTCCTCCACCGCCCGCTCGATCAACGGCGACAGCTCGACCGGCAGGAAGTGGAAGCCCACCTTGCCCGACTCGATCTTCTCGACGTCGAGGATGTCGTTGATCAGGCGCACCAGCCGCTCGCAGTTCTTGGCCGCGATCTCGACCAGGAAGCGCGCCCTCTCCGGCAGCTCCCCGGCGACCCCGCCGGCGATCAGCCCGAGCGAGCCGCGGATCGAGGTCAGCGGCGTGCGCAGCTCGTGGCTGACCACCGAGACGAAATCGTTCTTCATCTGGGCGATCCGCTTCTCCTCCTCGACGTCGCGGGCGATGGCGTAGATCAGCCCCCGCTCGAGCGAGGCGACCGCCCGCCAGGAGAGCCAGCGGTATTCGCCGGACCTGGTGCGGTAGCGGTTCTCGAAGCTCCGCGAGCCGCCCCCCAGGCGCAGCCGCTGCCCCTCGGCCCGGGTCAGGGCCCAGTCGTCCGGATGGATGAATTCGATCGAGGACCGCGACTTCATCTCTTCGGCCGTCCAGCCGAGGACCTTCTCCCAGGCCGGATTGAGCTGCCTGAAATAGCCGTCCATGCCGGCGATGCAGAGCATCTCCAGCGAGATGTCGAAGAACCGGTCGCGCTCGGCCTCGGCATGGGTGCGCTCGTCGATCTCCGCCTGCAGCTCGGTGTTGACGCGGGCCAGGGCGGCGGCGCTCTCGTCCGCCTGCCGGAACAGCGAGTACATGCTGCCGAGCAGCCCCGCCAGCACGCAGAAATAGCTGCAGGTCTTCGCCAGGTGGGCCGCCTCGGACAGCGTATCGAACGGCCGGCTGGCGAAGGGCATGAAGGCGACCTGCCCCATCAGCCCGACCAGCAGGGAGAGCATCAGCCAGTGCTCGAAGCTCCACTCGCGCCAGCGCCCCCACCGCAGGTGGCGCACGAACGCCAGCAGGAAGAAGAGCGCCGGCAGGAGCTCGGCCGGCCGGTGGAGGACGAGATCCGGCAGATAGGCGGACGGCAGCGGCGTGAAAGTGAAGAACGCGAAGCAGGCGAGCGTGACCGCCCCGACCAGCAGATAGACCCGCCGCTCGTTGAGCCGCGCCCTCTCCGGTATCCAGCGGCGCGTCGGCGCGCTCCACCAGAGGAAGACCGCCAGGAAGAGCCGCGAGGCGAGCCAGCTCCACGGCGGCCCTGTCGTCACGATGCTGGAAGCCTGAACCGCGTGATAGCCGTCGAGAAAGGCGACCCCCAGGAAAGCCGAGCCGAGCAGCAGGAAGGTGTCGCTCTTGCGGCTATGGAAACGGACCAGCGAGATCGCCGCCACCGCGAGGGCGAGCATCACGGCCGCCATCTCGTGCAGCGTGTGGATGTAGGCGGTGCCCACCCAGCCCAGCCGGGCCACCCAAGGCGCCACGGCAAGGCATCCGAGGACGACCGCCGCGTAGGCCATCGCCCGCCGGGTCACCAGCCCGCTGTCGGTAACCGGCTTGATTGTCATCATCAAGGCAACAGACAGCCTTGCCCGTCCGGGTGCGGGAAGTCAAGGGGCGGGAGCCACCCACCACGCGGGTCGTGCTTCTTGGATCTTGCCCCGTCAGGGGCAAGATCCGATACCGGGCCGCCCCCCTCCTCTTCCTTCAACAAGCAACTTCAAGTTCCTATAAACTATCTCCGCTCAGGTCTTTTTTCGGAAAGCCACGACCGTTTGCCGGATCGGGAGGAGAGGAGCCCCATGCCACGAAAGGAAAGGAAGCCGCCGTCGCCGGAGGCCTTGGCCCTCCTGTACATGCGCTCCGAGCGCGGCTGGACGCAGAGGAAGCTGGCGGACCGGCTGGGCTTGACCGACCACACCCAGATCTCCAGTTACGAGAGGGGCGGCAAACCGCTCCACCGCGAGCGCCTGATCTCCATTGCCGCGGTCCTCGGGTACCCCCCGGAAGCGGTCGATGCCCTGCTGCGCTTCAACCGGTGGCTCCAGCCCTCCGCACCCGCGGAGCCGGCGTCGCCGGTGGCCCTCACCCCCGGGGAGCGGCGCTCTCTCGACCGCACGGTCCTCGCGGCGACCGAGGCGTTCCTGGAGGAGATCCGCAAGGAGCTGATCCGGAAGAAGCGGGAGCGGAAGGCCGACGCGGCCCGCCGGAAGGCGCGGGACCTCTGGCTGTGCCTGAAGGCCGCGCCGCGCCAGGACCAGCGGGACCTGGTCACGGTGATGCCGGCGTTCCAGGACTGGGCGCTGGCGGTGCACGTCTGCGAGGCGAGCGTCCGGGCGGCGGCCCACCGGCCGGAAGACGCCCTCTATCTGGCGGATCTCGCCGTGCTCATCGCCGCCAGGTCTCCGGGCCCGCAAGGCTGGCGCTCGCGCCTGGAAGGCTACTGCTGGGCCCACCTCGCCAACGCCCGCCGGGTCGCCAGCGACTTCTCCAGAGCTGATAAGGCGTTTGTTCAAGCGTGGAAGCTCTGGCGAGCCGGAGCCTCCTCGGATTCCAATCTGCTGCCCGAGTGGCGCTTGCTGGACCTGGAAGCCTCTCTTCGGCGGGATGAACGCCGATTCCAAGAGGCCCTAGAGTTACTCGATCGAGCTATCGCCACGAACAGAATCAACAAGCCTGCGGCTGCGCAGATTCTCTTAAACAAGGAGTTCATCTTCGATCAGATTGGCGATTTGCAAGGTGCCCTGACAGCCCTCTTACAGGCAGCCCCGCTTGTCGAGGCATCAGGCAACAATCGGTTGCTCTTCGCTTTACGCTTCAAGATTGCCAACAATCTTTGCCAACTCGGCCGTTGTGGCGAGGCTTCGAAACAACTGCCCCAAGTACGCGAATTGGCAGAGCAACTGGGCAATGAATTAGATCTCATCCGCGTACTCTGGCTCGAGGCAAGGCTGGCGGCCAAGCAAGGAGAGACTGCGGAGGCGATAACGAACCTGGAGCAGGTCCGCCGGGATTTCACGGCCCGTGGAGTCCCCTACGATGCAGCTCTGGCTTCCCTGGAATTGGCAGTGCTCTACTTGCAGGAGGAGCGATTACTGGAAGTACAGAAGTTGGCACGTACCCTGACTTGGATCTTTCAGGCGCATGGTATTGCACGAGAGGCTCTGGCATCGCTCACGCTCTTTAGCGACGCCGCTCTACGCAAGACTGTTACAGTGGAGTTGGTACAGCGAATTATCGCGGATTTAGAGAGCCAAGGGCCTCGGCCTCTCCTCCGTTTATCTAATGGAAAGGCCGAGGGTAAGGATTCATGAGCCGCAACGGCCGCCATTTGGGTCGATGTTGCAACCAGCATCTGCTGAGCTCAATGGGCTGGTGGCCGGGGCTGCCGCGGGAACACACCGACCGTCCGGGTCAATGTGACAGCCTTCTTTGGTCGGCAAAGGGGCTGTCGTCGTGACGCACCGGCCATCCGGGTCGATGTTGCAGCCTATCTTGCTCCAAACCCCCGTCAGAAATCTCCAAGCCTGAATCAGTACATCCGGCATCCCCACCATCCCTGAAACCATAGCCGGCCGCCCTCCCCCATGCCGGGGAGCGGCGGAAGCCAAAGGTGTGGTCAGGAGAGCGGCGAGCAGGAACAGGACGAGGACGGTCGTGCGGCGCATAGAGGCTCCCTGGAGAGCGCTCCGGACGCGGCCACCATGACCGGACGGGCGGCTCTCCGGAAAAGTTGTACCGCGGCAACATACCCTATGCACGCAAGAAAAGCTGTAGCGACGAAATCTCTCCCGGGTGGAAGGCACCGCTTCCCATGGCATAAGCTTCCCGGGAAAGGACCGCCGTCATGCCCGACAACGAAGAGCACACTCCGAGCAAAGCGCGTCTCCTGGTGACCTTCCTGCGCTCCTACACCGGCCTGAAGCAGACGGGCCTCTCGAAGGCCTCGGGAGTTGGACAGGCGATGATCTCCCGCTATGAGTCCGGCAAGGGCGAGCCGAGCGAAGAGACCCTGCGCCGGATCGCGGCGGCGGCGGGCATCCCCTGGCCGGTCGTGAGAGACCTGGGCCGCTGCTTCACCGCCGTCATCCGCAGGACCGAGCAACGCTGGGAGGACCAGGGGCTCGACGACCCCGGGATGATGGAGGCCCTCGTGGAGCCGGCCCTGATGGCCGTCTTCCCCTATATCGTCGAGGAGCTCACGGCCGTGCCGGAGCCGCCTTCTCCCGAGGAGCAGCGCCGCGAGGCCGGGGAGATCTGGGAGAATCTCCAGTCCTACCCCTCAAGCCGGCGCCGACGGCTGATCGAGCTGGCGCAAGGCGCCTATCCCGACTGGGCCCTCGCGGAGCGGATCTGCGAGGCGAGCTTCGAGACGGCCGGCGGCGCGCCGGACCAGGCCCGCGAGCTGGCGGACCTGGCGCTCGCCATCGCCGGGACGATGGAGGACGCGGGCCGGCGCTCCCGAATGGAGGGCTACTGCTGGGCCCACCTCGCCCACGCCCGGCGCGCGGCCAATGATCCCGCCGGGGCCAAGGAGGCGTCCGCCCGCGCCTGGAGCCTCTGGCAGGCGGGGGCCGAGGGGGATCCCGGTCTGCTTCAGGAGTGGCGGGTGGCGGCGCTGGCAGGGGGGCGGTGAGCCTCTGGAATTTCGCCCCGCCAGAGCCAGGGGCAATCCCCTACCCCGGCCACTCGTTCCGCTGCACCACCGGGAGCTGCAGGGCCCTCTCGCGGTCGAGGTCGAGCGAGCCGACGTGCAGGGCGAGGGGGGACTGCACCCATTTGTAGATCGAGCGGGTGAAGAGCGCCGCGAAGCGGCCGGCCCAGGCCGTGAGGCGGTCGGCCTCGACCTCGGGGAAGACCGTGCGCAGGGCGGCGGCCACCTCGGGGGGCGAGAGCTTCTCCCCCGCGTAGAGGTAGAGGCAGGCGTCCAGCACCGGGAAGGGCATCAGCTCCCCCTCCGCCGTCTGCTCGGCGGCGAGCTCCGGGCCGGGCTCGGTCTCCAGGGTCTGGCGGATGCCGGCGAAGCCGAAGCGGGCCAGGAAGCGTTCGAGCAGGGCCACCACCACCGTCTTCGGCACGTTGGCGATCACCGACAGCGCCCCCTCGAGGTCGCCGCCGATGGTGGTGTATCCCACCGCCTTCTCGCTCATGTCGCCGGTCTGGAGGAAGAGGGCCCCCGAGCTGTTCGCCCAGTTCCACATGCGGCCGGCGCGCAGCCGCGCCTGGATGTTCTGCAGAGTGAGATCCGTGGGCTCGCCGCCGCCCAGCATCTCGCGCGTGGCCTCCACCTCGCGGTCGAACGCCTCCTCGATGGCCACCACCCGCAGCGGGACGCCGAGCTCCCCAGCCAGGGTGGCGGCGGCGCCGCGCGTCCCCTCTCCCGAGTAGCGGGTGGGCATGTAGAAGGCCTGGATCAGCTCCCCCGCCCTCCCGTCATCACCCTTGAGGAGACAGGCCGCCCGCCAGGCGATCAGCAGGGTGAGCATGGAGTCGCGCCCGCCGGAGAGGGCGATTCCGAGGGTGCGGAAGGCCCCCGACTTCTGGAAGTAGTCGCGCACTCCCAGGGCCAGCGCCTCAATGAGGTCGTCCAGCACCTCCTCGCGGGCCGTGCGCTCGGGGGCCCCGGCCGCCGGCAGGAAGAGGCTCTCCCAGGACGGGACCGGATAGGCCAGCGACTCTGGGATCTCGGCCGGATGGCCGCTCCGCAGCACCGGCACGGCGATCTCCTGGCGCTGGAAGTCCTCGCAGTCGCCGCGCCAGGTCGAGGCCTCACGGCGGGCCCGCACCGTGCGGTCGAGGTCGACCACGCAGGCGGCCCACCCCTCGCGGAAGCGGGGGGCCTCCAGCATCGGCCGGCCGTTCTGGAAGACGAAGCCGCCGCCGTCGAACACCAGGCCGTCCTGGGCGCCGATCCAGTTGGCGTAGGCGAGCGTCGCCTGGTTGTCCGCCGAGCGGGTGGCGAGCATCTCGCGGCGGGTGGAGACCACGCCGACGCGGAACGGCGAGGCGGAGACGTTGACCACCAGCTCCGCGCCCGAGTAGCAGCGCCGCCGCATCGGCCCGTCCGGAGACCAGACGTCCTCGCAGACCTCGACCGCCAGCAGGCCGAAATCGAAGGCGAAGAGGTAGTCGCCGAGCGGCACGCCGCCGGCGTCGAGAGCCAGCCCCGGGGCGCCGCGCGAGAAGGTGCGCGCCTCGTAGAAGACGTTGTAGGTGGGGAGCTTCTCCTTGGGGATGAAGCCGAGGATCTCGCCGCCATGGACCACCGCGGCGCAGTTGAAGATCTGGCCGCCGACCCCCACCGCCACCCCCACCACGAAGACGGTGGGCAGGTCGACCGTCTCCTCCGCGAGCCGCTCGAGCTCGCTCCGCTGGGCGGCGAGGAACGCGCGCCACTGGATGAGGTCCTCGGTGGGATATCCCCCCACCACCTGCTCCGTGAAGCACCCGACCGTCACCCCGTCCGCCGCCATCTCGCGCGCCTGGGCGAGGACCCGGTCGACATTCGAGCGCACCGCTCCGACCGTGGGGTTGACGTTGCCGAGCGCGATCTTGATCAGCCGCATGCCTACCCTCCTCCGGGGCGCCACCTTACCACCGGGAGGAGGGAGGGGGATTCACGTGAACACCTCGGCCGCTCCGCGCATCCTCTCGTGCTCGGCCATCGCCTGCCGGAGCTTGCTGGAGATGTAGAGGCCGAGCAGGAAGAGGAGCGAGAGCCCCAGGAATCCATCCACGAAGCGCAGGAGCAGGGCGAACAGCGAGAGCAGGCCCAGGGCCCCGCCGGAGATCATCCTCACCGGCGTGTTCTCCTGGAGATACCTGGAGAGCGCCGCCGGCCACTTGTAGACCCAGAATAAGTTGTAGAACGGGATGAAGTGGTAGCCGACGGCCTGGCCGGGCGTGTACGGATAGGTCGACTTGCCGGCCACCCAGGGGGCGATCAGGTTGAGGATCGTGTGGAACCGCTGGACACAGGAGAGCCAGTAGAGCACGCCGGCGAGGCCGACAACCCCGATGATCAGCCTGTCCGTCCCGTCCGTCAATCCGCTGAGCACGACGTAGATCTCCGCCACCAGGAACCCGAACGCCAGGACGAAGCCGATCCAGATCGGCCGCAGCCGCGGCAGGGGCTCGCTGCTGTACATGGGGGCATCGCTGCTCAGACCGAGCATGGTCACGCTCATGGCACCTCCTTCTTTCCAAGACTGATGGCCGGCCACGATAAACCATTTCGGCCCGTAATGCTCGCCGTAAGCTTGACGCGTCATGCTCTTCCCACCTGAGATTCCATTTGAGAGGTGGGAGATGGCGCGAGAGATGGCACTGAGATCCGATCGTTTCCAGGAGGACACGCTGACCGCCGGCGGCCCTGTCGCCGAGAAGGAAGCCGGCGGCCTGCTCGGGCGGAAGGTCGGCACGATCCGCATTCACAAGCTGCTGGGCGAAGGCGGCATGGGCTCCGTCTACGCGGGGTTCGACGAGCGGCTCCGCCGGGAGGTGGCGCTCAAGGCGGTGCGCACGGACGCCCTGACGTCCAACGGCCGGTCGCGCCTGCTGAGCGAGGCGCGCGTCCTCTCCCGGCTCAACCATCCGAACATCTGCTCCATCCACGACTTCATCCCCGGGGAGCCGGCCGACTTCCTGGTCCTCGAGCTGATCCGCGGCAAGACCCTGCGGGAGGCGATCCAGAGGGGGATCGATCCCGCGGCCCGGCTCGGCGTCGCCGAGCGAATCGCCGACGCCCTGGTGGCCGCGCACGCCCAGGGGATCATCCACCGCGACCTCAAGACGAGCAACGTCATGCTCACCTGGGACGGCGGGGTGAAGGTGCTCGACTTCGGCATCGCCCGCCTGGGCGAGGACGACCTGACCGCGCCGGACGCGGGGCTCGACCCGGACCGCACCTCGTTCTTCATCCCGCGGTCCGAGGAGTCGTTCCAGTTCGCCCGCACCGCGCTGGGCAAGGTGGTCGGCACCGCCGGCTGCATGAGCCCGGAGCAGGCGCGCGGCGAGGAGGTCTCGGTCGCCAGCGACATGTATTCCTTCGGCCTGCTGCTGCAGGAGCTGTTCACCGGCAAGCCGGCGTACCCCCCCGGCCTCGACGGCCTCGACCTCCTGCGGGAGGTCCAGAAGGGGCGCACCCTGCCGGTGACCGGGGTCGACGCGCACCTGACCGGCCTCATCGAGAGCCTGAAGTCCCCAGCGCCCGAGAGCCGCCCCTCGGCGGCGGAGGCGCTTCAGCAGTTGCGCTGGATCGGCGACAAGCCGCGGCGGCGCAAGCGGATGCTGGCGGCCGGGCTGGCCGTGCTCCTGGTCGCCGCGGGGGTGGGCAAGTACACCTGGGACCTGCGCCAAGAGCGCGACGCGGCCCTGCGCGCGCAACAGGCCACGGAGCTGAGCCGGCGGCAGGGGGACGAGATCGCCGGCTTCCTGACCGACCTGTTCAAGGTCTCCGATCCCGGGCAGGCGCGGGGGGGCACGGTCACCGCGCGGGAGCTCCTGGACCTGGGGGCGCGGCGGGTCCGCCGGGACCTCCGCGGGCAGCCGCCGGTGCAGGCGCGGCTGCTGGACACCATCGGGCAGGTCTACTTCAAGATGGGGCTCTACGGCGAGGCCCGACCGCTGCTGGAGGACGCGCTCAAGATCCGCCGCGAGCCGGCCGGCGAGCCTCTCGACCTCTCCGCCAGCCTGGAGCACCTCGCGCTGCTCGACCAGGCGCAGAACCGGCCGGAGGCGGAGGCGCGGTACCGGGAGGCGCTGCGGCTCCGCGAGGGAGCGCTCGGCCGGCGCCATCCGGAGGTGGCGAAGCTGCTCAACAACCTGGGGGTCCTCCACGCCATGCGCGGCGAGTATCCCAAGGCGGAAGGGCTCTTCCGGGAGGCCCTGGCCATCCGGGAGGCCACGCTGGGCCCGCTGCATCCGGACGTCGCCGCCTCGCTCAACAACCTGGGGATGGCCCGCTCCGCCCAGGGGGACAACCGGCAGGCGGAGGCCCTGCTCCTGCGCGGCCTCCGGATCCGCGAGCAGGCGCTCCCGCCGGACCACCCCGACCTGGCCGCCAACCTGGAGGCCCTGGCCGTCCTCGACGAGGACGAGCACCGCCTGGTACGCGCCGAGCAGCTCCACCGCCGCGCCCTGGCGATCTGGGAGAAGGTCCTGGGACCGGACCACCCGCGGACGGCGCTGATCCTGACCAACCTCGCCAACGCGCTGGCGCAGGAGCCTGGGAAGGGCGGCGAGGCGGAGGCGCTGCTGCGGCGGGCGATCCGGATCCGGGAGAAGGCCCTGGGGCCCAACCACCCCCAGCTCGCCTCCTCCCTGAAGTCCCTGGCCGGCCTCTGCCGCGACCAGAAGCGCTACGCCGAATCCGCGGCGCTCTACCGCCGCGCCCTGGCCATCTACGACGCCGCCTATCCGCCGGCCCATCCGGAACGGCAGGCGCTGCTCAAGGGCTACGCCACCCTGCTGCGCGCCATGGGGAGGACCGGGCAGGCCGCGGCCCTGGAGCCGAAACCGAGGATCTGAAGGGCTTCAAGGACTGCAAGGACAGAGAATGGGCGTGGAGGCGGGGGATTTCTGTCCTTGCAGTCCTTGAGACCCTTGCGGTCCTTGGGGTCCGGGCAAAAAGGGCCGAGAGGAACGGCCCCGCTTCCGTTCCCCCGGCCAAGACACTTCGATTGTCAAAGAACCCGCGCCGCTCGTCCGGGGACAGCCTCTTCGGCGGCTTCTCTCAGCCTGCGCCGAAGACCCTGGACAAATCGCCGTGATGTGCATACAATAGTCCCTGGATTTCGGGCTGTCAAGCCTCTCCAGCAGGGTTCTTGAAGGAGACTCCAAGGGTCGCGACGAGGATTTCGAGCCGCGTTTCCCTGGGATCAGATGGCATTCCCCGGAGAGGAAGAGACTCGAAGAGAGGGACCCGGTGCATTCCCCGCAGCTCGTGGAGCACTCCCTTCACAAAACGCCGCGCCTCTTCGGATGTACATGGTGGGAAGAGTCTTCCGAGTCTCATTCCCCGCCCTTCGGACGGCTTGATCTCCGGGGAGCGGTCCTCTGAGCCCTCTTCGAGAGGCGCGAGGAGAGGGGAACGTGACGAAGCGCGGGCTTCAGGCTGCGCTCACGGGAGGGAACGGACCGCGAAGACCCGCAGGCGCCGCGCGAGAGGCGGGGAATGAAGGCTCCTGGAGCCTGACGGCGGCTCGAAATCGAGGGAATGAGGCTCGCGGTGCCGTTTTCGCGGTCCGAAGGCGAGCTCGGGCTCTTTGAAAACTGAATCGAAGGACGCCGGGATCAGCCGGCGCGTCCGCGCTCGTCGAGCAAGGCCCGCAAGCGCGCGAGCTCCGCTTCCGCGGCGTCTGCGCGCTGGCGCTCGGCCTCGGCACGCTTGCGCTCGGCCTCCGCGCGTTCGCTCTCGGCCTCAGCCCGCTGGCGCTCCGCCTCGGCGCGCTGGTATTGGGCTTCTTCCCCCGTGGGTACGAGGGTTCCGTCGGGCCGGAAGAGGCGGACCCAGTCGCCCATCCTCCTATCGACCCTTCCGTGCCAGAGCCCGAAGGAGACGCCGAGCTGCTCGCTCCAGACGCGCCCGTTCTCGTCAGGCGGGATCGGCTGGTAGAACCGGCCCGCGAGGCGCAGCCCCTCGATCTCCAGCGTGTCCGGGTCGCAGAGGAAGTACTCCGCCGTGCGGAAGACCCGGGCGTAGAGGTCCCGCTTCTCCGTCCGGTCCTTCTTTTCCGTGGAGGGGGAGAGGAGCTCGACGATGACGTCCGGCAACCGCCCGCCCTCCTCCCAGGAGATCCAGGCCTTGCGCTCGCGCTCCGGATCGACGCCGCCCACCCAGAAGACGTCCGGTCCGCGGAAGGCTCGCCACGGCAACCCCTTCTGCATCTCTTCCGAGACCTCCCGGGCCTGCTCGACGGAGTAGTACACGAACATGTTGCCGCCGGTGTAGAAGTCGGTCCTCCCCTGCTCGGCCATGGCCTGGCCGATGAGCTGGCGCAGGTAGGGGTATTCGAGGGTGTGCCACTCGCTCTCCAAGGGCTCTCCGTCGTCGTAGACGAGCTCGAAGGGCAGAGGCGCGAGCGCGGCGGCCGGCTGGCTCATGGCGTGCTCCCTTGCGGAGTCGTTTCTGGGAAGATTTTATTCCTCATCGCCAGAAAACACCAGGGGAAAGCGGGCTCCCCTTGTCTTCCTCCTGGACGACAGGATAGCACGGGAGAGTGCCTGAAGAATCCGCCTGCAACCACCGCGGTCGTTGAACGTAGAAAGCCCTGGCAAGCCTGACATCCGGAGGTGACCATGGCCTGGAAGCTCCTGATCCCCCTCCTCGCCGCCGCGGCCGTGGCGGCGGGCCCGCCGGCGGCCGAGGTGCAGCCGGTCCGCGAGGTCCTGCACGGCGTCGAGGTCGTCGACCCCTACCGGTGGCTCGAAGGGAGCGCGGGGCTGGAGCCGGCGAGGGTGGACGCCGCCCTCGACGCCCGGGTGGCCGCCTGGACGGACGCCCAGAACGCCTACGGCCGCTCGGTGCTCGACCGGCTGCCGGGCCGCAAGGAGATCGAGACGCGCCTGCGCTCGCTGGCGGGCGGTGGCGGCCGCGGGAACGTCGCCCGGCGCGGGGACCTGACCTTCTACATCGAGATCGAGGGGGGCCATCAGCAGCCGGCCCTGCGGGTCTCCCAGGGCAACGGCCCGCCCCGCGTCCTCCTCGATCCCGTGGCCGTCGATCCCAGCGGTCTGACCACCCTCGCCTGGTATGAGCCCAGCCCCGACGGCCGGCTCGTGGCCTGCGGCCTGTTCAAGGCCGGCGACGAGAACGCGACCCTCTATCTCGTCGAGACCGCCACCGGCACCTGGCTGGCGGACGAGATCGCCGGCAAGACGCGCGAGGTCGAATGGCTGCCGGACGGCTCCGGCTTCCTCTACAACCATCTCGCCGACCTGAAGGATCCATCCTCCCGGCGCGTCCGTTTCCACCGCGTCGGCACCCACCCCCGGCAGGACCGCACGCTGATCGAGCAGGACCGGGAGGGCCCGGGCGCCAGGACCTGGGGCCCCTTCGCCCATCTCAGCCCCGACGGCCGCTGGGCGGTGGTAGGGCACTGGACGGGCAGCGCCGCCAACGACCTCTGGGTGATGGACTTCCAGGAGTGGCTGCGCGCCGGCAAGGCGGAGCGCCGGCCGGTCGCCGTCGGCCGGAACGCCCAGAGCGGCCTGCCCGACGTCTACCGCAAGGGGGACCCCATCGTGGGGGACACCCTCTACATGACCACCAGCCTGGACGCGCCCAACAAGCGGGTGGTGGCCGTCGACCTCCGCGACCCCGCGCCGGCGAAATGGAAGGAGATCGTCCCCGAGCGCAAGGACGCCGCGCTCCAGAGCCTCTCGCTGGCGCGCGGGCTCCTCGTCGCCGACTATCTGAAGGACGCCACCACCCGCCTCGAGCGTTTCGGGCTGGACGGCCAGTCGAAGGGAGAGCTTCCCCTCCCCGGCCTCGGCAGCGCCGGCCTCATGACCTCGCCCGACCGGACGGAGGCGTTCCTTTACTTCAGCAGCTTCAACGCGCCGGAGACCCTCTATCAGGTGGATCTCGCCACGGGCGAGCGGAAGGTCTGGTGGCGCGCGAGCCTGCCGTTCGATCCCGCGTCCCTGGAGGTCGAGCAGGCCGCATACCCCTCCAAGGACGGCACCCGGATCACCATGTTCCTGGTCCACCGCAAGGGGCTGAAGCTCGACGGCTGCAATCCCACGCTCCTGTACGGGTACGGCGGGTTCGGCATCTCCACCACCCCCTACTTCGACGGCGGCATGGTGCCGTGGCTGGAGGCGGGCGGCGTCTACGCCCTGCCGAACCTGCGGGGGGGCGGCGAATACGGCGAGGAGTGGCACCGTGCCGGGATACTGGAGAAGAAGCAGAACGTCTTCGACGACTTCATCGCCGCCGCCGAATGGCTGATCGCCAAGGGATATACCCGCCCGGAGCGGCTCGCCATCCTCGGCGGCTCGAACGGCGGCCTGCTGATCGGCGCCGCGGTGACCCAGCGGCCGGACCTCTTCTCGGCCGGCGTCGCGCTGGTGCCGCTGATGGACATGGCGCGCTATCCCCGGTTCCTGCGCGCCCGCAACTGGGTCCCCGAGTACGGATCGCCCGACGACCCGAAGGAGCTCGCCGTCCTGCTCCGCTACTCGCCCTACCACAACGTCAAGCGCGGCGTGAGGTATCCGGCCCTGCTGCTGACCGCCGGCGAGCGCGACGAGCGGGTCCACCCCCTCCATGCCCGCAAGATGACCGCCCTCCTCCAGGCCGCCACGGCGAGCGATCCCAAGGCGAAGCCCATCCTCCTCCAGGTCGACCGCGACACCGGCCACGGCATGGGCGCCCCGGCCGACAAGGAGATCGCCGCGGCGGTCGATCAGATCAGCTTCCTGATGTGGCAGACGGGGGGAGGGTGTACGGCGAAGGCGAAATAGGGGGCGTGTAGGGGCGGCCACATAGGGCCGCCCCTACGGAATTTCATCCTCTTGGGTGCCGCAGGCCAAAAAAAGGGCCGGCATTCTCTTGCCGGCCGGCCTATGGGGAATCTATGAGGATCTCAGGATGACAGCCGAACATTACGGGCTACATTACGGAGTGAAGCTTGGCGGCGCCTCCCCAGAAGGCTCCGGATCGACTACTCTTCCCCCGCCAACCGTCGAGAGGAGACCGGCATGAAGATCGTCGTTCTGGGGGGAGGGCGCGTGGGGAGCGCCATGGCCAGGGACTTGAGCTCCGATCCGCGCTTCGACGTCACCGTGGTGGACGCCTCCGCGGAAGCCCTGCGGCGCCTCGAAGGCTGGGGGCTCAAGACCGAACGGGCCGACCTCGCCGATCCGGCCGAGGTGGGCCGGGCCGTCCGCGGCCACGACCTGGTGGTTGGGGCGGTCCCCGGGTTCATGGGCTTCGCCACCCTCAAGGCCGTCCTGGAGGCGGACAAGGACGTGGTCGACATCTCCTTCTTCGACGAGGACCCGTTCCTGCTCGACGAGCTCGCCCGGGAGCGGGGGCGGATCGCCATCGTCGACTGCGGCGTGGCCCCCGGGTGCAGCAACCTCATCCTAGGGCGCATGGCGGCCGAGCTCGACCGGGTCGACAGCTTCACCTGTTTCGTGGGCGGCCTGCCGGCGGAGCGGACCTGGCCGTTCGAATTCAAGGCGGTCTTCTCCCCCATCGACGTCCTGGAGGAGTACACCCGGCCGGCGCGCTTCAAGCGGTTCGGGCGGATGGTGACCCTCCCCGCCCTCACCGAGGTCGAGCCGGTCGATTTCCCCGGCGTCGGCACCCTGGAGGCCTTCAACACCGACGGCCTGCGGACCTTGCTGCGCATGGACGTCCCCTCGATGGTCGAGAAGACCCTGCGCTATCCCGGCCACGCGGACAAGATGCGGATGCTGCGGGAGACCGGCTTCTTCGGCACCGAGCCGCTGGAGGCCGGGGGCGCCCGGGTGCGGCCGCTCGACCTGACGGCCCGCCTCCTCTTCTCCTCCTGGCAGCTCAAGGAGGGCGAGGAGGACTTCACGGCGATGCGGATCGTGGTCGAGGGGGAGAAGGACGGCCGCCGCGAGCGCTATGCCTGGGACCTGCTGGACCGCTACGACCGCGCGACCGGCACCACCTCCATGGCGCGCACCACCGGCTATACCTGCACCGCCGCCGTCCGCCTGGTCGCCGCCGGGCTCTACGGCCGCAAGGGGATCTCGCCGCCGGAATTCGTGGGACGCGACGCCGCCGCCTACGCGTTCCTGATCAGCGAGCTGGCGGCGCGGGGGGTGGTGTTCCGGGAGACGGTGACGGCGCTCTGAGCTTCTTCCGGTATAGAGCTACAATGGGGCGACGCTCATGGCTCCGAAGCCTCCCATCCCGCCGCCACGGCAGCCGGCTCTCCACGTGCAGGCTGCCACGGCGCGGGCCGCGCAAGCCAAGCTGCCGGACCGTGTGCCGGCTCCGTGGCCATCTCCGCCCCCGGCCGTCCCGGTCCTGGCGGAGCACGTCCGCCGCGCCCTGGCGCCGGCGCAGGCGAAGCTGCCGCAAGCCGTAGCGCCCGGCCGCCCACAAGCGCCGCACGTCCGGAACGCCGTCCAGGCCGTCCAGGCGATGCCCGCCGCGCCGCCTCGGACCTTCAGGCCTCCCGCCCCGCCCGTGCCCTCTCCCGTGAGCGGGGCGCGGCCCCGGCCGCCGGGCCTGGCGGTTCAGCGCCGGAAGGTTCTGGTCCCTCCACTGGGGGAGATCGAAACCAGGGACCATACGGAGAGAGAGCTCACCGCTTTCATCGGCAGATACCTGGGAGCGCCTGGGACCTTTGAATCGCTGGAGGCCATGCTGGACGCCATCGAGGCCAAGGAATTCAAGAAGGAGGCCCCTCCACCACTGCCCGCGCGGCGCCGGGGACGGGGACCGCGGCGGCGAGAGCCGGCGCCACCGCCGCCACCGAGCTCCCGCGTCCTGCGGGCGAGACCCGAGGCCCAGGAGAGGGAGGTCAAGGAGAGGGAGGTCAAGGAGCCCCGGTTCCGGGCCGGCAACAATCCCGAGTGGAGCTATCCCGCGCAACCTCCGAGACGGTTGAACGCGAGGCGCAGCGGCTTCTCCGCGGCGGAAGGCGAGGCTCTTCTGGACCCTTTGCACTACGCGGAGGCTTCCGTCCATGCCGACGTCACGAGATTCTCGCTGCATGAGAACGCCGACTCCGGTATCGGCACTCTGCGGCTGGGGATCTCCTACAACCACATCCTGGCGGACAGCCGTATCCGCTATTTCTACTGGAGCGCGATCCGGCGGGTCCGCGACGAGACGGCGGGCCCCGAAACCCGGACCAGCGTCTCGTCTGCCATGAGAGGGCTCTTCCAGGCCCTGACGGCCGACGACCCCGAGCTCATGGAACGGGCCGACAGCGATTGGGAACGGCTCTCGGAGGCCAAGAGGGTGGACGACATGGCGATCGCGCCGGCGTCGCGGATCATCTCCAACGCCCCAGGCAACGTCCGCCCGGGCCATGCGGGGATCAACACGGACATCGGCAACGCCTTCGACCCGGAGCTGGACCCTAGGGGTCGCTACACGGCTCGAACCTGGAGGATCTACAGCGCGGTCATAAGGCTCGCGCACGCTGGAGGGATCACGATCACGGATGCCATGGACGCCCTCCGGCCCGCCACTCCGAGAGTCAGCGCCTCGACCGGCTACAGCTCGACGGGAACGGGCTCCCGCCATACCTTCGAGCGTCCTGAAAGTAGCGAGGAGGCCCGGGCACGCCAGGCTCACTGGCACAGAGAAGTCAGAGGTCGAAGCGCGCCGCGAGAGCTCCCGCAAGACGAGGCGAAGCTCCAGCCACCCCGCAAGAAGAAGAAAGGGACGTGACGGACACCGCCTGCACCCTCGAAGCGGGCAAGCGCCTCTCCGACTCGCTCCTCTGGCGGCTCCAGCAGAGGTTCTTCGACAACCTGGGCGCCGAGGCCTGGACGCAGGGGATCGTCCCCCACTACATCACCGGCAACCGCTGGATCGCCGGCGCCTACGCCAAGGTGGTCCTCGGCTGGCTGCGCGACTGCTCCGGACCGGCCCGCGAGCCGAGATCCTTTCCGCCGCTCGACCTCCGCCATCCGGTCACCCTCCTGGAGCTCGGCTGCGGCTCGGGGCGGTTCGGCTACCTCTTCTTCGAGCGGCTCCTGGATCTCCTCGGCCGCTCTTCGCTGAGCCACGTGCCGGTCCGCTACGTGATGACCGACTTCACCGAGAAGAATCTCGAGCCCTTGCGCCGGCATCCCGCGCTCCAGCCCTGGATCGAGCAGGGAATCCTCGACTTCGCCCGCTATGACGCGTCCGCGGACGGGGAGATCCGGCTCGAACGCTCCGGCGAGGTGCTCGGCCCCTGGAGCCTGCGCAATCCGCTGGTCGTGCTCGCCAACTATGTCTTCGACGGCATCCCCCAGGACGCCTTCGCCGTGCGCGGCGGCCGGCTCCACGAGCTCCTGGCCACCCTCACCGTGCCGGACGAGGAGGAGGACCTCGAAGACCCGACGATCCTCCAGCGGGTCGAGGTCTCCTGGGAGGAGCGCCCTGCCGCGGACGAGCCCTACGGCGATCCGGAGCTCGACTCGATCCTCAAGGAGTACGCGCAGGGCCTGAGCGACACCGCGGTCCTCTTCCCCATCGCCGCCATCCGCTGCCTGCGCCACCTCGGCCGGCTGGCGGACAGCCGGCTGCTGCTGGTCTCGGGGGACAAGGGATATTGCCGCGAGGAGCTGCTCGCCGGCCGCGACGCGCCCGTGCTCTCCATCCATGGCAGCTTCTCGCTGATGGTCAACTACCACGCCATGGGCCGGTGGCTCGCGCATCAGGGGGGCGAGATCCTCTGTACCTCCCACATCCACTCCAGCCTGTGCGTGGTCGCGGGGCTCCTGGGCACGCCGCCGGGGGGATCGATCGAGACCCGGCTTGCCTTCGACGAGGCGATCGAGCGCACGGGGCCAGACGACTTCTTCGATCTCAAGGTGGGCTTCGGGCACGCGTACGACGACCTCACGCTGGAGCACCTCCTGGCCTGGGTGCGCCTCTCCGGTTGGGACGCCAGCGTCCTGCTCGGCTGCTGGCCGGCCCTGATGAAGCACGCGCCCGCGGCGGCGGGGGTCTTCCGCCTGGAGATCTACCGGACGGTCCACGAGGTCTGGGGCCACTATTTCCCGCTCTCCGAGGCCCGCGACCTCGCCTTCCACCTCGGCGTCCTGCTCTGCGAGATCGACTGCCACGGCGACGCCCTCCCCTTCTTCCACGAGTCGATGGCCGTCTACGGCCCGAACCCGGCGACGATCTTCAACGTCGGCCTCTGCCTGTATCACCTGGGTCATCTGGAAGAGGCCCGCCAGCATGTGAACCAGGCGCTGGAAGGGGCGCCGGACTTCGAGCCGGCGATCGAGCTGCGGAAGGAGATCGCGGCGGCGCTGAGGCCGGCGCGGAAGAAAAAGCAAGGACCCAAACGACTGCAAGGACACCAAGGACACAAAAAACGCCCCCAAAGTCCTTGATGTCCTTGGCGTCCTTGCAGTCGTTTGGGTCCTTTACAGCGGGAGCACCGCATTCGGCGACGGGGCGGGAGGAGAGCTCCATTCTCGCTAGGTCCGGAGCGAGATGAGCAGGATCAGTCCGCTGAGCGCGATCGACAGGACCCCGGCGGCCACGAAGATCCAAGACCTCTCCTCCGAGATCCGTGACAGCATCCCCAGGCCGTGTTTCGGGTAGGTCAGATAGACCAGGCTCTTGATCACCAGGCTCCATCCCAGGAGAGTCACCACCAAGGGCAAGCCATGCCACACGTTGTGGAACGAGACGATGAAGGCTCCCAGGGGGAAGTTGAGAAGGCCGTTCAGCAAGCTGCCGGTCTCGCCCTTGCCATGAAGCATGATGAAGAACCGCGCCCAGGCGCGCGGCTGAGCGACGTGAGACACACCGGTGACCAGGAAGCAGACGGCGACGAGCCTCTCGACCGGGATTTCCACAACCCGCATCATACGCCGGAACACTCGGCGTCAGGCGCCCCCCAGGCTGAGACGAACCCATTGACAACCTCCCGCTATATGGGCATACTATATATGTTGTTGCCGCCCGTCCACATCATCCCTTGCCGAGCGCTGTTCCAGCCGCCGCCGGGAGGACCGCGGGGCTTTGCCCCATGGGATGGGCCGCGTTCTTTGACAATCGAAGCACCGGCGGGACTGGGAACGGGTCCGTTCCCGCCGGCCTTCCTCATTCAGGACGGCCTCGGGGGGCCGGAGGCCGTCCCATGTCTTCGCCTGCGCTATCATCGGCGCCGGCCTGGAGCCCTCGCGTTATGAACATGAGCCCCGAAGAGATCGTCGCCGCCACCCGGCATTGGCTCGAAAAGGCGGTGATCGGCCTCAACCTCTGCCCGTTCGCCAGGCCGGTCTACGCCCGGGAGCAGATCCGCTACGTGGTCAGCGAGGCGGAGACCCCCGAGGCGCTGCTGGCCGATCTCATCGCCGAGCTTCAGGCCCTGGCGGCGGCGGAGCCCGATGAGGTCGAGACCACGCTGCTGATCCACCCCAGAGTGCTGAGCGACTTCCTGGACTACAACGACTTCCTGGGCGTGGCTGAGGAGGCCGTGGCCGACCTCGGGCTCGAAGGGGTCCTCCAGGTCGCCAGCTTCCATCCGGACTACCAGTTCGTCGGCACCGAGCCGGACGACATCACGAACTACACCAACCGCTCTCCCTATCCGACGCTCCATCTCCTGCGCGAGGCGAGCGTCGAGCGCGCGGTGGCCTCGGTCCCGGATACCGCCGAGATCTACGAGAGGAACATGGAGACGCTCCGCCGCCTGGGGCTGGAGGGGTGGCGGCGGTTGGGGGTTGAGGGAAAGGGAGACTGGTAGATCTCAGCTCTGCTCGTGGAGCTTCAGCGAGCGTCTGATCTGCCATCCACCCTTGGGCGAAGGCGGTAGAGACGTCCCAGTCCGTTTCAGCACAGCCTGTGCAGGCCACGACCGTCGCCGGGTAGGCCTGGGTGGTTGCCCACCCAGGCCCCCCACAGACCCGTACGTGCGGAACTACCGCATACGGTTCCTCAGATCACGGGTTCGCTAAGCCGGTGCGCTATCCGTTGAAGTTTCGTGGAGAGGAGAGCAAGGTTCAGGGACCTTGGCCTCTTGCCCTCCAACGGCTCCGTGATCCGACACCCCTCTTCCCTCCGC
>JBJMHA010000090.1:0-7593 GCA_045807625.1 Thermoanaerobaculia bacterium
AACGCCAAAAGAAGCCAGAGGGGACGGCCCCGCCCACCGTCCCCCTGGCTAAGGTGTATCCATTGTCAAAGAGCCCTGCTGCCCGTTCCGCGGGCGAATCCCCGAGGCGGCGGAGACGGTTCCGTCTCGCGCCTGCCTGGCCTGATGGCACCGGGAGGAGCGAGGATGCCGCTCCTCCAGGTCGGCCCGCGGGCTGACGATCCCTGGAAAGCCCGGCGCCTTCGAGGATCTTCCCAGGGAAGGGTGTTGCTATGGGCGGAGTATGTAGCATATGATCCGCTACGTCAAGTCCCCTTCGAGAGACCGGTCCTTGGCTCGGTATGGCTTGAACGGTTCCTGGAGGAAGGCCTGGAGGGCTGAAAGGGGCGCCAAGGTGCTCTTACGGCTTGGTGACTGCGTTTTCCGTGGCATTCCCTATTCTTGGAGCCTCCTGAAGGAGAGATCGAGCCTCATTCCCTACGGGGAATGTCATGCGATAAACAGGGAATGTCGCGCGAAGAGCTTGCAATGCCACGTTCCCTCCTCTTCGCGTCACGTTCCCCGCGCTTCGAGCCTCATTCCCTCCTCTTCGCGCCGTTCGAGCTCGAGGGAATGGGACGCGAAGAGGAGGGAATGCGGCTCGAAGGCGAGGGAATGGCTCGCGAAGAGCTCTTCGCGCCTCTCGAAGTGGAGCTCGCGGCGCTTTCCCTCCTCTTCGGACGGCTCGAAGGGGAGGGAATGACCCTCGAAGGGCAGGAAGCGTGGCTCGAAGCGGAGGGAATGAGGCTCGAAGCGCGGGGAACGTGACGCGAAGTGGTCTTTGAATGACGTGAAGTCCTCTTCCCATGGGAGGAGGACGGGGGAATGAGGCTCGCCGGCCTCGCGGCGCGGCGCCTCGTCCTCAGGCTCTTTGACATTTGATGGTCCAAGCCGGAGAACGGACGGGGAACGCTCTCCGGCTCCTGCCTTGTTTCGCGGCGGCCACGCTCCGGGCCTCTCGCGCCCGGGACCGGTGCGCGCGCCGCCGCCCCGCCTTTCTTTATTCCTCTTTACGGTCCGGTCACGTTCCCCGTCACCACCAGCGCGAACGGCTGCGGTCCGTTCGGAACGTTGAAGGAGCGCACCGTCACGGTGTAGGTGCCGGCGGCGGGGGTGGCGAGGAGCACCTGCTCCAGGGTGTTCTTGCGGTCGGCGGCGCCGCCGGTGGCCGAATTCCCCCCCGAGAAGACATTGCCGCGCCAGACCGTGCCCGTGGGACCGGTGACGATCAGGTCGAGGTCGTTGTTGAGGTTCACCGAAGCCGCCGGGGTCGAGGGGAAGTCGGTCCAAGCCAGCGTGGCCTTGAAGGACTCACCGGTGCCGACGGTAAAGGTGAACGCGCGGTCCTCATTGACCGAGCCGGTGTTGAAGGCGGCCGCGGTGTCGGAGAGCCAGAGCTTGCGGGTCTGGCCGGTGAAGAAGAGGGCGTTCTCCAGCAGCACCCGCCCCCAGCCCTGGCAGTTGGCCGGGATGGCCGTGGTGCCGGTCATGTTCACCGCCGAATTCACCAGGGTGGCCCGCAGCAGCGCTCCGGACGGGGTGAAGGCGTTGGTCGAGACCTTGCTCCCCGTGGGGTACCAGCCGTCGGTGTAGTACTGCCGGATGAGGGCGGTCAGGCCGGCGGCGCCGGGCGAGGCCATGCTGGTGCCGGAGAGGGTGAGGGTGCTGCAGTTGTTGGTGCCGGAATTGCCGTCGTTGCGGGCGGAGACGATGTTTGAGCCCGGCACGGTGATCTCGGGCTTGATGCGGCCGTCCGCCGTGGGGCCGCAGCTGCTGAAGGAGGCCATCGAGTTGGCGCTGGTGCCGCGCAGCGTCGCGCCCACCGAGACGGCGCTCTTGGCGGTCGAGGGGCTCCCCACCGATCCCGAGCCCGGGCCCGCGTTGCCGGCGGCGAAGAAGATCAGGTCGTCCTTGTGGTTCCACAGGAACTCGTCGACGTCCTGGCTGGCCGCCGTGTATTTGTTCTGCACGGTGGCGTTCTCGTTGTCCCCCCAGGAGTTGGTGTGGATGCGCGCCCCCTGGTCGTAGGCCTGCTGGAAGATCGGGTTGAGGTCGACCACCGGGCAGCCGATGCCGGGCAGGTCGCCGCAGTTGTCGGTACGGAAGCCGGCGTCCTGGATCACCAGCTTGGCTCCCGGGGCCATGCCGTCGCCGCCGTCGTGGGTGAGCAGGTGGGCAAAGTTGTCCCCCGCCACCGTGCCGGCCACGTGGGTGCCGTGGTTCTGATTGTCCCACTCGGTGCTGTTGATCCCGCCGTTGCACTCGCCGGAGGAGAGGAAGTCGACCGCGATCACCTTGCGCTGGCTGGTGTTGACGGTGGTACCGCCGTTGCAGAGGTTGGTGGGCGGCAGGCCCCGGGTGGTGTCGCGGAAGTAGCAGGCGTCCGGATCGATGCCGGTGTCGATGATGGCGACCGTCTGCCCCTCGCCGAAGATCCCCTGGCTGAAGACCGGCGTGGTCTGCCCGCCCGAGAGGCCGCTCTGGCCCACCCAGATGGTGGTGTCGTTGAGCAGGGTCTTGCGGCCGTCGAGGTCGATCCAGAAGACGTCGCGCATCCCGGCCAGCGGCTCGCGCAGGGCGGCGATCTCGGAGGGGGTGAGGAGCAGGCGGACGCGCGAGAAGAGGGGGTTGCGCCTGGCGCCGGCGATCCCGCGGACGCCGAGGTCGCGCATCTTCCGCGCCACCTCGCCGAGGTCGGCGTCGGGGTAGACCTGGATCATCACCGGCCGGTAGTCCCCCTGGGAGGTCTCGCGCCTGGCGTCGCCGGCCGCCATGCCGGCGATCTCGGGGGAGATCTTGTAAAGCGGCTGCCAGGGGCCGGCCCAGCTCGCGCCGATCTTCGTGAGGCTCGCCGCGTCGCGCTTTCCGGTGGGCATCCTCACCAGGTAGCTGTAGTACGGCAGGTAGGTGTAGACCCGCAGGCTGGCCTTGCGCAGGGCCTCGATCTGCCGCGCCGTGGGGGGCGCTGGAAACTTCACCAGCACGATCTCGTCCTCGGCCGCGTCCTCGGGGCGGACGCGCAGCGCCTCGGGGATCTCCGGCAGGCGCCTGCTCGTGTCGATGATCCCGGAATTGAGCGAGATCGCGGTCGAGGGCTCCTGGGCGGGGAGCCGGAGACCGGCGGCGGCCAGCAGCAGCAGCGACACACTCCAGACCTTCCTCGATCGAGGCATGCTTTCTCCTTTTGGAAAAGAGTGGGAGCTTCAAGAGAGGTGGTGCCTGGGGCGGGTGGGAGGGGACAGGGGGGGATGGGGATGGCGGTCCGCCCGGGCAGATGGGTCGACCCCGGACCGTTGGCCCTCATCACCCCGGCCCTCTTCTCCCCGCCTCCCCCCCACCTGACGGGAGAAGAGGGAGAGGTCAGTCGAAGAGCGTTTTGAGCCCCTCTCTCCCGGCGGGACGGGGGGGAGGCGGGGAGAGAGGGGTTGGGGAGTGAGGGTCAGCCCCGAAGGGGCGGCATTCTCCGGCCGGTGCCAACGGCCTTGAAGTCGCCGATGGCTCTGATATCCTTCCCCACGGCGCTCGCCGCATTCTTTTCAGCCGTAATATGAACCCACTTTCCCGCGACAGAATCCGCCCCATGACCGACAACGCCACCCCCACCATCCAAGACACCCTCGACGCCGTCTACCGCGCCGAGTCGCGCCGCATCCTCGCCACCCTGATCCGCCTGCTGGGGGACTTCGACCGCGCGGAGGACGCGCTGCACCAGGCCTTCACCGCGGCGCTGGAGCAGTGGTCGCGGGACGGCGTGCCGGCCAACCCGCGGGCCTGGCTGGTCTCGACCGGCCGCTTCAAGGCCATCGACGCCCTGCGCCGCAACGCCCGGTTCGAGGACGCCCCGGACCTCGCCGAGCGGCTCGACGCCGCTACCCAGGACCCGCGGGAGTGGGACGACGACCACGTCGAGGACGACCAGCTCCGGCTGATCTTCACCTGCTGCCACCCCGCCCTGCCGGCCGACGCCCGGGTGGCGCTCACTCTGCGGGAGATCTGCGGCCTCACCACCGACGAGGTGGCGCGGGCCTTCCTCCTCTCCCCCACCACCGTGGCCCAGCGGATCGTGCGCGCCAAGGCGAAGATCCGCGACGCCCGCATCCCCTACCGGGTGCCGTCGAAGGCCGAGCTGCCGGACCGCCTGGAGACGGTGCTGCAGGTGATCTACCTGGTGTTCAACGAGGGGTACTCGGCCTCCTCGGGGGATTCGCTGACGCGGGCCGACCTCTCGGGCGAGGCGATCCGCCTGGGGCGGCTGCTTCTGGAGCTGCTGCCGGAGCCGGAGGTGATGGGGCTGCTCGCCCTGATGCTACTCCACGAGTCCCGGCGCGTGGCGCGGACCTCCCCCACCGGCGAGCTGGTGCTGCTGGAGGACCAGGACCGCTCGCGCTGGAGCCGGGAGCAGATCGCGGAGGGCGGGGCGCTGGTGGAGCGCGCGCTCGCCACCCGCCAGCTCGGGCCCTACACCCTCCAGGCGGCGATCTCGGCCGTGCACGCCGCGGCCCCCAGCGCCGCCGCCACCGATTGGGGGCAGATCGTCGGGCTCTACGACCTGCTGGCGCGGATGGTGCCCTCCCCCGTGGTCGAGCTCAACCGCGCCGTGGCGGTGGCGATGAAGGACGGGCCGGAGGCGGGGCTGGCCCTGGTCGACGGCATCCTGGCGCGCGGCGAGCTGGCCGACTACCACCTCGCGCACTCGGCGCGGGCCGACCTCCTGCGCCGGCTGGGGCGGGCCTCCGAGGCCGCCGAGGCCTACCGGCAGGCGCTCTCGCTCGCCCGGCAGGAGACCGAGCGCCGGTTCCTGGAAGGGCGCGTCCGCGAGCTCGACCCCGCCTGGAGCGAAAAAGATTCCGTCCGGCTGTCGATTTGAGGCCGGTCCGTTCGACTACCTTCTGAGGGTGCCCGCCGGCGGGCATCCCGGGAACTGTGGAAAGGAGCCTGGATGAGCGGAGCACGAGTACTGGTTGGCACACGCAAGGGGGCGTTCGTCCTCACGTCGGACGGCGAGCGCGAGCGGTGGGAGGTCAGCGGCCCCCATTTCGGCGGCTGGGAGATCTACCACGTCAAGGGATCGCCGGTGGACCCGGACCGGCTCTACCTCTCGCAGTCCAGCGGCTGGTTCGGGCAGATCATCCAGCGCTCGGACGACGGCGGGAAGACCTGGACGGCGGCCGGCAAGGACTTCGTCTACGACGGCGTCCCCGGCACGCACCAGTGGTACGACGGCACCCAGCATCCCTGGGAGTTCAAGCGGGTCTGGCATCTCGAGCCCTCGCTCACCGACCCGGACACTGTCTACGCGGGGGTGGAGGACGCGGCGATGTTCCGCACCACCGACGGCGCGCAGACCTGGCACGAGATGCCCGGGCTGCGCAATCACGGCAAGGGGCATCTCTGGCAGCCGGGCGCCGGCGGCATGTGTCTGCACACGATCGTGATCGATCCCAGCAATCATGATCGGATGTACATCGCCATCTCGGCCGCGGGTGCCTTCCGCACCGACGACGGCGGGCAGACGTGGCGGCCGATCAACCAGGGATTGAAGTCCCCCTACACCCTGCCGGACCCCGACGCCGAGGTCGGCCACTGCGTGCACCGCATCGCCCTGCACCCGTCGCGCCCCGAGGTGCTGTTCATGCAGAAGCACTGGGACGTGATGAGGAGCGACGACGCCGGGGACTCCTGGCATGAGGTCAGCGGCAACCTGCCGAGCGACTTCGGGTTCCCGATCGCCGTCCACGCCCACGAGCCGGAGACGGTCTATGTGGTGCCCATCAAGAGCGACTCCGAGCACTATCCGCCGGACGGCAAGCTGCGCGTCTACCGCAGCCGCACGGGGGGCAACGAGTGGGAGGCGCTCACCCACGGGCTGCCCCAGAGCGACTGTTACGTGAACGTGCTGCGCGACGCCATGGCGGTGGATTCGCTGGACGAGTGCGGGATCTATTTCGGCACCACCGGCGGGCAGGTGTACGCTTCCCGCGACGGCGGCGACACCTGGGACGCCATCGTGCGGGACCTGCCGGCCGTCCTTTCCGTGGAGGTCCAGACGCTGCCATGATCCGGGTCACGCTCCCCGCTCATCTGCGGACGCTGGCGCGCACCGGCGCGGAGGTGGAGGTCGAGGTGGAGGGTGCGGTCACCCAGCGCTCCGTCCTGGACGCCCTGGAGGCCCGCTATCCGGTGCTGCGCGGCACGGTCCGCGACCACCAGGGCCGCCGCCCCTTCCTGCGCTTCTTCGCCTGCGAGCAGGACCTCTCCCTCGAGCCGCCGGACGCTCCCCTGCCGGACGCCGTGGCGGCGGGGCTGGAGCCGTTCATGATCATCGGGGCGCTGGCGGGGGGGTAGGAGAACATCATGCGTTACATGCTACTCATCTACGGCGACGAGAACGCCCTGAGCAGGAGCGAGCTGGAGCAGTGCTACCGGGATTCCGCCCAGCTCGCCCACCAGCTCCACGCCGCCGGACAGTTCCTCGCCACCGCGCCGCTGCTGCCGACGCCGATGGCGACCAGCGTGCAGGTGCGCGGCGGCAAGCGGCTGATCACCGACGGCCCGTTCGCCGAGACGCGCGAGCAACTGGGCGGCTTTTTCATGATCGAGGCCGGCGACCTCGACGAGGCGATCGACGTCGCCTCGCGGATCCCCATGGCGCGCCGGGGCACGGTCGAGATCCGCCCGGTGGTCGAGGTCCCGGGGCTGCCGGTCCGCTAGCCCATAAAAAAGTTTTTTCTCCGGCCTGTCGATCTCCTCCTCTCCCGTTCGACTACTCAGTGAAGCCGGGGCCCACAGCCCCGGCACCCAAACCGAAATCAAAAGGAGATACCCAAATGCGATTCATGATCCTGGTCAAGGCCGACAAGAACAGCGAAGCGGGCATCATGCCGACTCAGGAGATCCTCACCGCGATGGGCAGGTTCAACGAGCAGTTGGTCAACGCCGGGGTGATGCTGGCCGGCGAAGGCCTCCACCCGAGCTCCAAGGGGGCGCGGGTCAAGTTCTCAGGGGGCAAGCCGGCCGTGGTCGACGGCCCCTTCGCCGAGACCAAGGAGCTGGTGGCCGGCTTCTGGATCTGGCAGGTGAGGTCGAAGGACGAGGCGATCGAGTGGCTTGAGCGCTCCCCCTTCCAGGACGCCGAGATCGAGGTGCGCCAGATCTTCGAGGCCGAGGACTTCGGCGCCGAATTCACCCCCGAGCTGCGCGAGCAGGAAGAGCGCCTGCGGGCGAAGGCCGCCGCGAAGCAGTGAGCGAGCCGAGCCGTACCCTTCAGCACCTCTTTGCGCTCGGGTCGTCCTGCCCTTCGAAGCCTCACCCCCTGGCCCCCTCTCCACAAGTGGAGAGGGGGAACGTAACTGAGCCGATCTTGCCGGATCAGGAAGATTTCGCTCTCTGGGCCCTCCCTCTCCACTTCGTGGCATATGCGCTAACTTATGAAGCAAGCTCCCTGGCTGCCTTCATGGTCCGGGGGGCCTGTTTCTTCCTTTGGCGGCGGGGAGAGTCTAAGAAATAGCGGCAGAGCGGCGAGGCTTTCTGCAGCAGCTCTTTAAGCTTCAGCGCACCCAAGATGGCGTGGGCCAT
>JBJMHA010000091.1:0-13902 GCA_045807625.1 Thermoanaerobaculia bacterium
GTGCAGGCGGCCATGGCCCGGACCGCGCCCGCCGTCCAGGCCCGGCCCGCGCCGGCGTCGCCCCCGGTACCGGCCCCGCACGTCCAGGCCGTGGTCCAGCGCAAGGAGGAGACCGCGGAGAGATCGTCCCCGGCCCACCTGCCGCCGTCCCAGAGCGGCGACTATGTCGTCTACGTGGACGTCAAGTCCCGGAACAGCCCGCCGCCGCCGCCGCGCTGGCCGGTCTACGCGCTCCACTGTCCGGACGAGGGCCCGTGCATTCTGGAGGACGTGAAGACCGGCCGCATCCATCCGGCGGGCACGGTCTACGGCGGCTTCGTGCGGATGTCGAGGACGGGTCCGGTCTACGTCTCCCCCCGTCCGACGCTGGGCTTTCCGGGGGACAGCCACCCCACGATCGCGGCGGGGACGCCCGAGGGGCAGCGCGGCAAGCGCGCCGTCGTGGCGGCCGGAGAGGTCGGCATCATCGACGGCCAGATCGTGGGCCACAACGACAAGACCGGCCATTTCCAGACGCGCAAGAACCTGTACCAGTCCGGGATGCCGGCGGAGAGGTTCCACCCGTTCACGGAAGATCCGCAGGATTGGTACAAGGGGAAATGAAGACCTCTTCCCCATCTGAATCCCGCCCTGGGAGGGGCGGATATTCGCCAGCCTGGGGTTTCAACCCCAGGCGGGGCGGCGGCGGCGACCTTGAACCCGGGGTTATTGAACCCGCGCCAGAACCCGGGGTTGAAACCCCGGGCTGGCGAATATCCGCCCCTCCAGGGCGGGATCAGGAGATGGCGGAAGGGTACCGCTCCGAGGCGATAACGCCGTCCCTGGATCCGGAATGGTCGAGCTTCGAAGTCGAGGGGATGGACTGACTCACCCCCGCTCCACCACCACCAGATCCACCCGGTACTCCACGCTCGACCGCTCGTGCATCCGCACCCGCCAGGGGAGGTCCCCCTCCTCGGCCACGATCCGCAACCCCTCGATCGATGCCGGATGAGCCCCCGGTATGAGGAGGGCGCGCAGGACCGGCTCGCTGGCGCCCACGGTCTCTCCCCGTTGAGAGTGGCCTCCCAGCCAGGCCTCGATCGGCGTCGCCCGGGGGGACCAGTCGTAGGGGGTGGAGAGGATCGCCTTGCCGCCCGGCTTGAGCAGCCGGGGGAGGGAGGCGAGGAGATCGTGCGGCGAGGCCACGCAGTCCAGGACGTTCAAGGCCACCACGGCCGCGAACGTCCCGGCAGAAAACGGGAGGTCGATCGCGTCGCAGCTCCAGAAATCGGCCGCCCCGGACCCTGGAAAGCTCACCGCAATCTCCCGCCGGTCGTAGACGATCCCCACCCGCCGCCGGGGATAGCGCACTCTGCCGCGCCGGAGAGCCCCCGAGGCCAGCCGGAGCATGGGGAAGCTCAGATCGGCCCCCAGGACGAGGCGGTCCCCCCCGGCGGCGAGCGCGAAGGAGGAGCGGCCCACGGCGCATCCGAGGTCCAGGACCGGACCCTCCGGCAGCTCGCCCGCCAGCTCCAGCCCGCGCTCCAGCACCCGCAGCACCGATCCTGGACGGGGCTCGCCCGTCTCCGCCGGATCGAGATCGCCGTAGTGATCCCAGGCGTAGGTCGAGAGGTGCTGGCGGGTGGTGTCGTAGGAGGAGCCGGGGCCGCAGCAGTCGCCGAGCAGCCCCTCGATCGCCGGATCGAGATCCTCCCGCGCGTTGATCTGGTCGATCGCCCCCGCCACGGTGCCGCGCAGATTGGCGAGCAGGAGGGGGATGCCGTCGAGGATCGGATACTCCCGCTGGCAGCCGGGGTTGGGGCAGCGCAGAAGCCCCTGAACGACCTGACCGGCCTCCTCCTCGAAGACGCTGACAAGTGCCAGGCGATTCTCACCGCCGCCGGCCCGGCAGACCGGGCAGACGGGATGCAGAGCTTCGAGGTGACCGGGCCTCATCCCCCGATCAGCACCGTGGGGCAGCCGGGCGGCAGGACCTTTCCCGTGGGACCGGGGATCGGCGCCACGCACCCCGTGTGGGCCGTCATGTCGCCGACCCGGGCGGCGGGCATGTTCTCGATCAGCACGGTGGCGGAGCCCAGCGCGATCATCCCCGGGCCGTTGGGGACGCACCCCGGGAGCGTGCAGGGGGAGGTGGTGTCCGTGAGCCGCGCCGCCGGCATATTGCCGATCATCACAGTCGCCGCCCCCTTGATGATGGTCAGCGGCAGCGCCGGATGGGCCGAGGGGGTCGGCACCGGCGCCGGAGGGTGGATCGGCGCGTGGCAGTGGGGCGAGTCCTGCAGGACCATGTCGCCCAGGCGGGCCGCGGGCTTGGACATCGTTTCTCCTCCGGGAAGATTATAGGCCGTTCGGGATCGCTGCCGCCTTCTTCTGGCCTGCTTCCTGCTACGATCCTGAGCGCCGTCTCGCACCTGAACCGGAGGGCCCTCGTGAGCAGCCTCGATCTGAAGTCCCTCATCGACAAGCTGAGCCCGCTCTGCCGCCGTACGCTGGAAGAGGCGGCGGGGCTGTGCGTCTCGCGGACGCACTACAACGTCGAGATCGAGCACCTGTTGGCCAAGCTCCTGGCCCTCCCCGAGGGACAGGACACCGACCTCCGGCGGGCCCTGCGGCAGTACGAGATCGACCGCTCCCTGCTCGTCTCTCAGGTGGAAGAGGCGCTCGGCCGTTTCGATACCGGGAGCTCGCGCACCCCCGCCTTCTCGCCGCAGATCCTCCAGCTCTTCCGCGAGGCGTGGCTCGCCACCTCGCTCCAGCTCAAATCACCCGCGGTGCGCACCGGCTCGCTCCTCCTCGCCCTGCTGGACAACGACCTCCTGCGCGGTGTGGCCGTGCAGTCCGTGCCGGCGTTGGGGAAGATCCCGCGCGACCACTTGCGGGAGAACGCCAGCTCGCTGTTCCGCGGCTCGGTCGAGGACGTGGGCGCCGCGAAGGCCCCGGCGGCCTCCGCCCCTCTCAAGGCCACCCCCTCTCCGGCATCTCAGGGGGAGGGGGAGAGGGAGGAGGGGAGCGGCGAGCCCTCGGCGACGCCCGCGCTCGACCAGTTCACCCTCGACCTCACCGCTCGCGCCCGCGCCGGCGAGATCGACCCGATCCGGGGGCGCGACGCCGAGATCCGCCAGGTGATCGACATCCTCTCCCGGCGGCGGCAGAACAACCCGATCCTGGTCGGGGAGGCCGGAGTCGGCAAGACCGCCGTGGTGGAGGGGCTGGCCCTGCGCATCGCCGCCGGGGACGTCCCCCCCTCGCACCGCAACATCTCGCTCCGTCTGCTCGACCTCGGCCTGCTCCAGGCCGGCGCCAGCATGAAGGGGGAATTCGAGAGCCGGCTGAAGACGGTGATCGACGAGGTCAAGGGGTCGCCCAAGCCGATCATCCTCTTCATCGACGAGGCCCATACGATGATCGGCGCCGGCGGGGCCGCCGGCCAGGGGGACGCCGCGAACCTGCTCAAGCCGGCCCTGGCGCGCGGCGAGCTGCGCACCATCGCCGCCACCACCTGGGCCGAGTACAAGAAATACTTCGAGAAGGACCCCGCCCTCGCCCGCCGCTTCCAGGTGGTGAAGGTGGGGGAGCCGAGTGAGGAGGCCGCGGTGGACATGCTGCGCGGCCTCGCCGTCCACCTGGAGGAGCATCACAACGTGCGGGTGCTGGACGAGGCGATCCGCGACGCCGTGGGCCTCTCCCACCGCTACATCACGGGGCGCCAGCTCCCGGACAAGGCGATCAGCGTGCTCGACACCGCCTGCGCCCGCGTGGCTCTCGGGCTCAACGGCACGCCGCAGCCCGTGGAGAGCGTCCTCCGCGAGATCGACCGGCTGGAGCTGGAGATCGCCACCCTCAAGCGCGAGCGCGCCGCCGGCCAGCCCCCCAGCCGCCGCATGGGATCGCGCACCGGAGGGATGGAGGAGCTGGGCGCGGACCTGGCCCGGCTCCAGGCCAAGCGCGCGGAGCTGGAGGACCGCTGGAAACGCGAGCTGGCCTTGGCGAAGAAGATCCTCGACCTTCAGGCCGAGGCCGATCAGAAGGGGGACGACCCCGCCGAGGCCGGCCGCCTGGCCACCCGCATCGGCCGGCTGCGCGAGGAGCTGCGGTCGATCCAGGGGGAGGACCCCATGGTCCCCGTCTGGGTCGATTCCCGGGTGGTCGCCGCTGTGATCTCGGCCTGGACGGGCATCCCGGCCGGCAAGATGATGACCGACGAGATCCACTCCCTCCTCTCCCTGCGCGACCGCATGGGGGAGAGGGTGGTGGGGCAGGGGCACGCCCTGGAGGCCATCGCCCGGCGGATCAACACCTCGCGGGCCCAGCTTGAAGATCCGAACAAACCCATCGGCGTCTTCCTCCTCGTGGGGCCCAGCGGCGTGGGAAAGACCGAGACCGCCCTGACCCTCGCGGACGTGCTCTACGGCGGCGCGCGGAACATGGTGACGGTCAACATGTCCGAGTTTCAGGAGGCCCACTCGGTCTCCACCCTCAAGGGAGCGCCCCCCGGCTATGTCGGCTATGGCACCGGCGGCGTGCTCACCGAGGCGGTGCGGCGCAACCCCTACACGGTGATCCTCCTGGACGAGATGGAGAAGGCCCACCGGGACGTGGCGGAGCTCTTCTACCAGGTCTTCGACAAGGGGCTGCTGGAGGATGGCGAGGGGGTGCCGGTCGACTTCAAGAACACGGTGATCCTCCTCACCTCGAACGTCGGCTTCGAGCTGATCGCCCGCCTCTGTCGCGACGGCGACCGCCCCGAGCCCGCGAAGCTGGTCGAGGAGGTCCGCCCGGCGCTGCTCCGTCACTTCCCGGCCGCCTTCCTGGGGCGCGTGGCGGTGGTCCCCTACTACCCCCTGGGCGAGCGCGAGATCCGCGAGATCGTCGAGCTCAAGCTCGCCCGCATCCGTGAGCGCATCCGCGCCGGCCATCACGCCGAGCTGACCTACGGCGAGGAGCTGGTCGAGGCGATCGCCGGCCGCTGCACCGAGGTCGAGAGCGGCGCCCGCAACGTGGACCACATCCTCACCCAGACCCTCCTCCCCGAGCTGTCGAGCTCCATCCTGGAGCGCATGGCGGCGGGAGAGGGGATCACCCGTGTCCACGTCGGGTTGGACGACGCAGGCGGGTTCGCGTACGTGGTGCGGTAGGATGACATTTATGGACGCGATCTCGCTCCAGCAAGATATCGAGTATCCGTACTCCGACGGCCAACCCATGGCGGAATCCGATGTTCATCGGAAGGAGATGGTCGACCTGATCGCGGCCCTGGACAGGCGCTATCGGGACGACCCTGCCGTCTATGTGGCCGGCAACCTGTTCCTGTACTTCCGCAAGGGAGACCCCCGCTCGGTGGTGGCCCCGGACGTCTTCCTCGTGCGCGGAGTCTCCAAAGGGGACCGGAAGAGCTACAAGCTCTGGGAAGAGGGGCGCGTCCCGAGCCTGGTGATCGAGGTCACCTCCGACTCGACGAGCGACGAGGACGTCGGCAAGAAGAAGGCCTGCTATGAGATGTTGGGAGTCGAGGAGTACATCCTCCACGATCCCCAGGGGGACTACCTCAAGCCGCGCCTTCAGGGATACCGGCTGGTCCAGGGGCGCTACGAGCCGATTCCCCGCCGTACGGACGGCTCGCTGGAGAGCCGCGTCACCGGCTTGATTCTCCAGATTGAGAGGAAGAATCTGCGGCTGATCGACACCGCCACCCGTGAGCGCCTGCCCTGGGTGGAGGAGCTGGTGGACCAGGTCTACGAGCAGAGGGACCGGATCCGGGCCCTCGAAGCGGAGCTGGCCCGGCTGCGGGCAGCCTCGAAGTAAGTCCTGGAGCCGGCTTCAGCCGGCTTTTCGTTTCCCGCGCAGCCCGGGCATTCATGCCCGGGCGATCCTGCTAAGATCTCCCTCGTCCCGTTTCTCCGTAAGCAACGAATCCCCGGCGGTATCACTATGGCCTGGACCCAGGACAACACGTACATCTCGATCTCCACCCCGCTGGGCAAGGACAAGCTGCTGCTGCGAGGGTTCGCGGGGGAGGAGCGCATCTCGGAGCTCTTCCACTTTAGCCTGCGCATGCAGTCCGAGACCTTCGACCTCGACTTCACCCAGATCGTGGGCAAGAGCGCCACCATCACCGTCGTCCTCGCCGATGGCTCGAATCGCTACATCAACGGCATCGTCAGCCGCTTCGTGCAGGCGGGGGCGGACCAGCGCTTCGCCACTTACCAGGCCGAGCTGGTCCCCTGGCTCTGGCTGTGCGACCTCACCGCCGACTGCCAGATCTTCCAGAGCAAGAGCACGCCGGACATCATCAAGCAGGTCTTCTCCGACCTCGGATATACCGATTTCAAGGACTCGCTCACCGGCACCTACGACCCTCGCGAGTACTGCGTGCAGTACAACGAGACCGCCTTCGAGTTCGTCTCCCGGCTGATGGAGGACGAGGGGATCTACTATTACTTCGAGCACGCGGACGGCAAGCACACCCTGGTGCTGGCCGACGACTCGGCCGCGGCCACCGCCGTGCCCGGCGCCGCCACCGTGGCCGTGGGCTCCTACACCAATTGGGAGCAGCAGAACATCGTGACCCGCTGCGATCTCGAGCAGAGGGTGATCTCCGGCAAATTCGCCCTCGACGACTTCAACTTCGAGACCCCGTCGACCGACCTGATCACCAGCGTCGACTCGACCGTGGCTACCAACGGCTCCAAGCGGCGGATCTACGAATATCCCGGCGGCTTCCTGACCACGGGCAAGGGGGAGTCGCGGGCCAAGCTCCGCATCGAGGCCTGCGAGCTGCCGGCCAAGGCTCTGCGCGGGGACAGCCGCTGCCGCGCCTTCCTCCCCGGCTACAAGCTCACCCTGGAGAAGCACTACCGCCCGGACGCCAACGCCGACTGGGTGCTCGCAGGCGTCTCCCACTCGGCGACTTTCGACGACTACTCCAACACCTTCGAGGCCTTCCCGGCGTCGGTCCCCTACCGGCCGGCGCGCCGCACCCGCAAGCCGTTCATCCCCAGCACCCAGACGGCGATCGTGGTGGGCAAGTCCGGCGAGGAGATCTGGACCGACCAGTACGGCCGGGTGAAGGTGCAGTTCCACTGGGACCAGAAGGGGAAGAACGACGAGAACAGCTCCTGCTGGATCCGCGTCGCCCACGGCTGGGCCGGCAAGAGCTGGGGGCAGATGTTCCTCCCCCGCATCGGCCAGGAGGTGGTGGTGAGCTTCCTGGAAGGGGACCCCGACCGCCCGCTGATCACCGGCTCCGTCTACAACGCCGAGCAGACCGTGCCCTACACCCTGCCGGACGACCAGACCAAGAGCACGGTCAAGAGCAACAGCTCCAAGGGGGGGAGCGGCTTCAACGAATTGCGATTCGAGGACAAGGCCGGCTCCGAGGAGGTCTACTTCCATGCTCAGAAAGATCACAACCTGGTGATCGAAAACGACCGTACCAAGCAGGTCAAGCACGACGAGACCAATACGATCACCAACAACCGCACCACCACGGTCTCCGAGGGGAACGAGAGCCTCACCGTTTCGAAGGGAAATCGCACGGTCAAGGTGGACACCGGCAACGAGACCCACGAGGTCAAGGGGACCCGCGCCGTCACGGTCACCGGCGACGAGACCCACACCGACAAGGCGAAATTCACTCACACGGTCACGGGGGATTATTCGCTCACCATCAACGGCAAGCTGACGATTTCGGTAGACGGCGACATCACGATCAAATCGACCGGCGGCAACATCACCACTGAAGCCAGCCAGGCCTATTCGAATAAGTCGGGTACCACCTTCGCCAACGAGGCCGGCACGGCGATGACCAACAAGGCCGGCACCAGCCTGACCAACAAGTCCTCGGGCGGCGATCTGACCAACGACTCGGCGATGAACCTGACCAACAAGGCCGGGATGTCGATGACCAACGAGGCCCAGATCTCGCTCACCAACAAGGCTTCGGCCACACAGACGGTGGATGGGGGAGGGATGCTCACGGTCAAGGGTGGGCTGGTGAAGATCAATTGAGCCTCGCCCTCCTCCTCGCCGGCCTCGCCCTGGGCGCCGGCCTCGGCGCTGCGGCCGTGCTCGCGGCGGGCTGGCGCCGCCGCCGGCCTCTCCCCACCGTACCCCTTCCGCCTCCAGCCGAGCCGGTATACGAGCCCGAGGATCTCCGCCGCATGATCGACGAGACCCCCGAGCTCCAAGCCCTCTACGCCCGTATCGGCTTTCCCCCTGGCGTGGAGCGGGAGTGCCAGCGCATCCTGGCCGATCTCGCGGGGATGGTCCGGACGGAGATCCCCGACTTCGCCGCCCTCCGCGCCGCCGTGGCCGAGGCCGAACGAGGGCTCGCCGCGAGCTCATCCGGCGCCGAGGCCCGCTTCCTGGCCGAGGACGTCGAGCTGCTGCGGGCGGTGGGCCGGGCCGGGGAGGACCGCGAGGAGGTGCTCCGCCTGCTCGACCGCGATCCGGTCCGGCGGCTCCTGCCGTTCGTCGAGCGCATCCCCATGACGCGGAACGGCGAGCGGATCTGGCGCACCCCCGTCGAGCTGAGCCTCCTGCGCAAGCGCCCGGCCGATCCCGACCGCTGCGAGCGGCTGCTGGACGAGATCGAGAAGCTGGCGCGCGCCGCCCGCCTCCCCCGGGCCGAGCCGGCGCGGGCCGAGGTGTTGGAGGTGGTGGCCCGCGCCCGCCGGGACGCCCGGCGCGACGGCGCCTACATGCCGACCTCCCTGCGCGCCCTCGAAGTGGCGGTCGAGTCCTGGCTGCGCGCCGCGCCCCCGGAGGCCCGGCGCCGGCGGGACGAGCTCGACGCCCTCCTCGTCGGCCTGCTGCGGGTCCGCCGCGGCCGGCCGGGAGGGGAGGATCTCCGCGAGGCCGCCCGCGCCCAGGCGCAGACCTACGCCGCCACCCCCTGGATGCAGACCCCCTGGCTCACCTCCTACGCCCTGGCCAACCTTCTCGACGCCGAGCTCTCCGGCCTGCCCGGCGAGGAGCGCCGCCAGCCCTCGCCGCGCGCCGCCGCCCTCCGCTGGGTGCGCGACGAGGTCGCCTCCTCCCACTTCGACGGCGAGGAGACCATCCGCCGCCTGCGCCAGCAGGAGGAGCGGGAGCTCTACGTCCATAGCCTGGTCTATGCCCTGTTGCGGATGAGCCGCCTGCCGGCGGCTCCGGCGGGGGATTGAGGCTTCAGGCCTCGGGGCCGGAGGTGAGGGCCTGCAAAACCTCCTCCCGCTGGGTGTGCGCCAGCAGGATCAGCAGATCCCCGGGCCGGGCCTCGGCCAGCGCCTTCCGCGCCCCCTCGAGCTCCGAGCCGGCATGCTCGATCCGCTCGGCGGGGAAGCCCTGGCGGCGGAGCTCGTCCTCCAGGATCGCCGGAACCTCGCCTGGCTGGCGTCCGCGGAGCATCTCGGGGAGATCCTTAAGGATGATCCGGTCCGGCTCGAAGGGGAGGGCGGCGCGGGCGAGGTCGCGGATGGCCCTCTCGTCGCGGTCCCCGGCGTGGCCGAGCAGCAGCAGCCTACGCTCGGCAGGAATGGACCGCGCGACGTCGAGCAGGGCCGCCAGGCCGTGGGGGTTGTGGGCGTAGTCGACGAGGACCCGGAAGCCGTCGCGCTCGAACACGTTGGTCCGCCCGGGGTTGTCCTCCGGCCGGGTGCCGAACCGCCGCAGTCCCTTCGCCATGGCGTCGGCCGGGACGCCGATCACCGAGGCCATCGCGATCGCCGCCAGGGCGTTGGCCACGTTGTGCCGGGCGGCCCCGCCGAAGGTGACCGGCACCTTGTCGACCGTCGCCACCTCGATCCGCTCGCCCCCGCGCGCCAGCACGAGAGAGCTCCCTTCGAGGAAGCACGCCTCGCCGCCGGCATCGAGGGCCCGGCGCACGACCGGATTTTGGGGATCGAGGCTGAGCCAGAGGATGGGCGAGCGCAGCCCCGCCGCCGCGGCGACGAGCTCGGGATCGTCCGCGTTGAGCACGATTCGCCCCTGCGGCCCCACGGCGCGGGTGACGACCAGCTTGGCCGCCGCGAGCCCGGGGAGGTCGAGGACTCCGAATTCGCCCAGGTGGTCGGCGGCGATGTTGGTGACCAGGGCGGCGTCGGCGCGGTCGACGGCGAGCCCCCGCCGCAGCAGCCCGCCGCGGGCCGTCTCCAGGATGGCCACCTCCACCCGCCGGTCGCGCAACAGCAGGCGCGCCCCGCCGGGCCCCGAGAAATCCCCCCGCTCGATCACCTCGCCGCCGACCTCGACCACGTCCGTCGAGGTGGTCCCGGCCATCTGCTCCGAGGCATCGACGACGGCCGCGAGGAGCCGGACGGTGGTGGTCTTGCCGTTGGTCCCCGTCACCAGGAGCACGGGGATGTCGTGGACCTTGCTCCAGTCCAAGCCGGCGGGATCGGGGAGGGCGCGCGCGGGCCAGGTGAGCGATCCCTTGCCCAGCCCCACGGAGGCGGCGCGGTCGTCCGAGAGGAAGGCCACGCCGTGGGCCGCGGCGCCGGCCTGGAGGGCGAGGAGGGCAGGATTGGCCTCGCGGGCGATCTCGTCCCGCAGCCGCGCCGCCGCCATGCGGAAGTCCGGCGCCTCCCGGCCTGCCACCGCCGCCTCGGCCGCCTCCCACGCCCAGTCGTTGATCTCGGTCGCGGTATAGAGGCCGTCGATGGGGGCGGTGATCGCCAGGCTGGCGCCGCCGGGGAACCGCCGGGCGGCGATCTCGGCGCCCGTCCATCCCACCGCGTCGAGCATCCGCCGTACCTGCGCCGCCCACGCCGCCACCGCCGTCTCGGCCTCCTCCGGAGACAGCGCGACCTCCAGGATCGCCCCGGGGCGGTCGAGCAGGAGGTTCGGGCCGGTCAGCCGGCGGGAGTCGAGGAGCTCCATGAGGAGAGAAGAGTAGCAAAAGGGAAGGACCAGGGAAGCGGCCCCGCCTCCGCCCCCTGGCAATTCGCATCGCTTGTCAAAGAGCCGGACCGCAGGCCCCGTGAGCATCGTGGCCGCGCGAACGGAGGGTCTACGGATCTGAGGGCCCAGGCATCCAGGATGCCACGGAGCTGGCCGCGGCGGGAGCGATCACCGCCGCGTCCGGAGCGGCCGCGACTTCGGGGTGAGCGGCTCGCCCCGCGAGGCGAGTCACCGTGGCCGAAAGGCGAGCACCGCGGATTCGGGGCGAGCGGCTCAGACTTCGGCGGTAGTCCTTCGCCCCACGGGGCGAGATCCCGCCGCCGAAGGCGAGGTAGTGCGGATTCGGGGCGAGGAGGGCAGGCCGAAGTCTGACAGGCGCGGAATCCGGCGGTGGCCGTTCGCCTCGCGGGGCGAGCCGGTGCGGCCCGGCTCAACGGCTCCACCGAGCCGTCCGTATACCAGAACGCCTCGAAACGCTTACTCCCAGATTTTTCTAAAGAGGCTGCTCTTTGACAATCGATGCAAAGTTTCATCCGGGGTGGATGAAACGGGGCTTTTCCGCGTACGCGGCCGGGAGAGCCCCGTCCTTTGTCGTCCAGATCAGAGCTTTTGGGTCCCATCCAGCTTGCTGAGATCGCGGTCGAACGTGCCCAGTGGCAGATGGCCGGTTTTCCGGGCTACCTCTAGGATCAGGCAATCGGAGAACCCCAGAGCTGGCCGCTTCCGGAACAGTTCGAGCGCCGCCTCGACCGTGTCGGCGTCCTGAATCGTCAGATCTCTGTGGCTGAGGAGCATCTCGACCGCCGTGGCGATCTTCTCCGGTCCCAGATTGTAGACGGACACCAGAACCCACATGGCCTCGACAAGGACGATCTGTGGAACCCATGCTCCCGCGGCCACAAAAGCCTCGGCAGCCGCGGTCTGTTTAGCATCGTCGCGTGTGGCGAGCCGGACCAGGACATTGGTGTCAACGGCGCGCATGGCGGCTCTTGATGTACTGCCGCACCCCGCTCTTGAGCTCGTCCAGCGTCCGGGGCTGGGGCTCCTTCTCGAAGAGAGCGCGATGGATGTCCTCCGACGTATAACGGCCGGCGCGCCGGACCACCATCTGTTCGCCCTCTTCGTCCCACTCCAGGATTGAGCCTGGGCCGATGCCGAGCCTCTGGCGGACCTCCTTGGGCACGGAGATCTGTCCCTGGGCTGTCAGCTTCGAGTATGCGATCGCCATGACTGAATAGTACCACGGTAATATATTTTTAGCCCGCCGGCCACAGCCAGCGGAACACCAGCCCGGTGGTCAGCGCGTACAGCGCCGCGTCGAGCAGACCGCGCAGTGAATTGGACCAGGGGATACCCTTCCAGATCGAGTCCTGGAAGTACCCGAACCCGTAGGCGATGAAGGCGACGATCCCCGTGATCCGCAGCACCGTCCAGCCGTCGGTCCCGAAAGTGAGCGTATGGCGCGCGACGTAGGCGGTGACGAAGCTCACCAGCAGGCACAGCAGGAACCATTGCGCGAGATTCTTGCCAAACCCCGGCGGGCCGCTGGGCCGGACCGTGAGGCCCACCACCGGCCCTTCCTCGAATTTCTTGCGCATCGCGGGGTCCTTCATCTGCGACGGCTCGGAGCAGTAGGGGATGAAGTAGATGCCGGGAGAGAGAGCGGCCTTGCGGATCGCCGCGGCGACCCCGTCCTCGTCCGCGATCCGCTTGAAGTCGGCTTTGTGATACCTCAGGACCATGTGGAGGAGAGAGCTGAGGAAGAATACCGCGACAGTCGAGACGATGCCGGGCAGCCACAAGCTTCCGAGGGGCATGACGGCCTCCTGTTCTGGATTTGGCGCGAGTCTACCGCAAGGTGAGGGGGATATGATCCCCGACATGGACTCGCCCGCCGTCACCCTCCAGGTCCCTCCATCCGCCGAGCCCGCCTTCACCAGCGCCGAGATCCTCCCGGGCCGCGGCATGATGACCCTCCAGGTCCGCGCCCGGCTGCCGCGCCTGGGCGAGGTGGACCTGATCGCGTCCCCTCCTCTCACGGAGGCTCAGGCGCGGTTCGAGCGGAGCTTGGGACAGCCCTTTCCGGGCAACGAGTCGTACCTGTTCGGCGGCGCCGTGTTGATCCCGTACGCCAACCGCATCCGGGGGAAGCTCTCTCCGGACGGCCGGACGATCACCGCCCGCATCCTGGACCGGGAGGTCACGCTGCCGGCGAACGCGGGGGGGCGGCGGCCGGGAGCGGAGCAGTACGCCATGCACGGGCTCATCCTCGACTCCGAGGTCGGGAATCTGGAGCGCCGGACCACGGAAGGGGAGGACGTCCTGCGGGGCACCCTCCAAGCCGGCGATTTCGGATGGGGATGGCCCTCGCGGACGGAGCTGACGTTCGAGAACGTCCTGCGTCCCGACTCCTTCCGCCTCAGCATCACGGCGAGGAACGTGGGGGACGAGACCCTGCCGGTCGGAATCGGCTGGCACCCCTATTTCACGGTCCTGAGCGGGCGCCGGGAGCAGGCCCGGCTTCATCTTCCGGCGCGGAGCCGGACCCTGGTCAACGACTACGACGAGGTGCTCCCCACCGGCGAGGTGGTGCCGGTGGCCGGCCCCCCCTACGACTTCTCGATGCCGGGTGGCCGGGCGATGGGCGGCCTCTTCCTGGACGACTGCTTCGTGGACCTGGAGACGACGGCGGGGGAGGCGGCCGCGGAGGTGATCGATCCGGCGGCGTCCCACGGTCTCCGGGTGGTGGCCACCTCGCCGCCGGTGCGGGCCATCCAGGTCTACGCCCCTCCGGACAAGGATTTCATCGTGGTCGAGCCGCAATTCAACCGGGCCGATCCGTTCGGGGAGGAGTGGGGAGAGGGCGCGGACACCGGCATGGCCCTGCTCGCGCCGGGGGAGTCGGTGATGTATTCGGCGCGGTTGGAGCTGTTTACGCCGTAATACAGGAATCCTGTAGGGGCGGCCCTGTGTGGCCGCCCTGGGCGGGGGCTCCATCGAGCTGGGGCTCTCCCCCGCCCA